>NZ_JBITCJ010000005.1:0-768043 GCF_044453095.1 Amycolatopsis sp. NPDC051758
CGCCCGGTCCCATTCCGAACCCGGAAGCTAAGCCTGATAGCGCCGATGGTACTGCAACCGAAGGGTTGTGGGAGAGTAGGACACCGCCGAACTTAACTAGAAGAAAGACCCCGGTAGAGAACCAGAAATGGTTCTCCCGGGGTCTTTCTGCATGTCCGGAAACCGGCTAGCCGGCCGGGCGGCGCAAGAGGTACGTGTCCATGATCCAGCCGTGGCGTTCGCGCGCCTCGGCACGCGTCTCCCGGATCCGGGCCGCCAAGGCCGAATCCAGCGTGCCGGAGATCAGGATCTCGTCGGGCGTGCCCACGTAGGCGCCCCAGAAGATCTCCAAGCCCTCGGAAACAAACTGGTCGAACGTCGTGTGGGCGTCCAGCAGGACGAAGACGTCGTCGACCCCCTCGGGCCAGCCCGACGCCAGCCGCCGGCCCGTCGTCAGCTGGACCGCGCGGCCGATCTGGTTCATCGTCGTCCGGTGGCGGGCCACCAGCGCCGAGATGCTGCTGATCCCCGGGATGACCTCGTACTCGAACTCGACGTTCCCCCGCGCCAGCACCGCCTCGATCAGCGCGATCGTGCTGTCGTACAGCGACGGGTCACCCCACACCAGGAAGGCGCCGGCCTCGGCCGGCCCCAGCTCCGTGCGGATCAGCTCCTCGTACACCGAGGCCCGCGCCGCGTGCCAGTCGGCGACCGCGGCCCGGTAGTCGGCCGGGGTGCGGTCGCGCGGCGGGTCCTCCGCCAGCACCACGCGGTACCCCGGCCGCGTGACGAACCGGTCGAGGATCTCCTGCCGCAGCCGCACCAGGTCGGCCTTCTCGGAACCCTTGTCGAGCACGAAGAAGACGTCGACGCGGTTGAGCCGGTCGATCGCCTGCACGGTGAGGTGCTCGGGGTCGCCGGCGCCGATCCCGATCGCGTAGAGCTTCCGCATTCCGCGAGTCTGCCCGGCGGTGCGACCAGCGCCACGACGGGGTCGCTGGAGAACCCCTACCCCCGATGGGTATAAAGGAAAGAGCACGAAGGGAGTTGCCGATGACCGAGACGACCTACTCCGTCGAGGGCATGACCTGCGGGCACTGCGCCAGCTCGGTCCGCGAAGAAGTCTCCGAGCTCGCCGGCGTCCGGCAGGTGGACGTCGACGTCGAGACCGGGCGCGTGACCGTGACCAGTGATTCCCCGTTGGCGGGTGATGCCGTCGCCGCGGCCGTGACCGAGGCCGGCTACCGCCTGGTCGCGTGAGTCCGGCCGAGGTGACCACCGCGGCCCGCGTCGAGCTCGCCATCGGCGGGATGACGTGCGCGTCCTGCGCCGCCCGCGTCGAGCGCAAGCTCAACAAGGTCGGCGGCGTGACCGCGACGGTCAACTACGCCACCGAAAAGGCGCAGGTCAGCTACCCGAGCGAGCTGTCGGTCGGCGACCTCGTGGGTGTGGTCGAAGCCGCCGGGTACTCCGCGCGGCTCCCCGAGCCCGAAGCGCCCGATGAGACACCCACCCTGCGCAAACGTTTGCTCCTCTCCGCGGTGCTCACCGTCCCGCTGGTGGCCCTCGCGATGGTCCCGGCCTGGCAGTTCGACTACTGGCAGTGGGTCTCGCTCGTTCTCGCCGCCCCGGTCGTGACCTGGGGTGCCTGGCCGTTCCACCGCGCCGCCGCCGTCAACCTGCGCCACCTCACCGCCACCATGGACACGCTGATCTCGCTCGGCGTCGTCGCTTCGGTGGTCTGGTCGCTGTACGCGCTCTTCTTCGGTATGGCCGGCGAGATCGGCATGCGCCACGACTTCGAGCTGATCGGCTCCGGGACGGCTGGCGACAGCCTGTACCTCGAGGTGGCGGCCGCCGTCACCACGTTCATCCTGGCCGGCCGCTACTTCGAAGCCCGCTCCAAGCGCCGCGCCGGCGCTGCCCTGCGCGCGCTGATGGACCTCGGCGCGAAGGACGTCGCGGTGCTGCGCGACGGCCGCGAGCTGCGGATCCCGGTCGCCGAACTCGAAGTCGGCGAAATCTTCGTGGCCCGGCCCGGCGAGAAGATCGCCACCGACGGCGTGGTCACCGAAGGCGGCTCCGCGGTCGACTCCAGCATGCTCACCGGCGAGTCCGTGCCCGTCGAGGTCGGCCCGGGTGACGCGGTCACCGGCGCCACCGTCAACGTCGGCGGCCGGCTGCTCGTGCGCGCCACTCGCGTCGGCGGGGACACCCGGCTGGCGCAGATGGCCCGGCTCGTCGAGGCGGCGCAGAACGGCAAGGCCGAGGTTCAGCGGCTGGCCGACCGGGTTTCGGCGGTGTTCGTCCCGGCTGTCGTCTTCGCGGCGCTGGCGACTCTGGTCGTGTGGCTCGCGACGGGCGGCGCGGAGGAAGCCGCGTTCACCGCGGCCGTCGCCGTGCTGATCATCGCCTGCCCCTGTGCGCTCGGCCTGGCCACACCGACGGCGTTGCTGGTCGGCACCGGCCGCGGCGCGCAGCTCGGCATCCTCATCAAGGGTCCCGAGGTCCTCGAGTCGACCCGGCGCGTCGACACCGTGGTGCTCGACAAGACCGGCACCGTCACCACCGGCCGGATGACGCTGGTCGAGGGGGACGGCGAGGTGCTGCGGCTCGCGGGCGCCGTCGAAGCCGCTTCCGAACACCCGATCGGCCGCGCGATCACCGACGCCGCTCGTGAGCGGTTCGGCGTGCTGCCCGCCGTGACCGACTTCCGCAGCACCCCGGGTGTCGGCGTTGAAGGTGTGGTCGAGGGACGCACCGTGCGTATCGGGCGGGCCGAGGGCACCGTGACCACGGTCGGCGTGACCTGGGACGGCGAGGTCCGCGGCACGCTGGCCGTCGCCGACACGATCAAGCCGACGTCCGCCCAGGCCGTCGCCGAACTGCGGCAACTCGGCCTGACGCCGGTGCTGCTGACCGGGGACAACGCGGGGGTGGCCCGGGCGATCGCCGCCGAAGCCGGGATCGACGAGGTCGTCGCCGAGGTGCTGCCGGAGGAGAAGGTCGCCGTCGTCAAGCGGCTGCAGGCCGAGGGCCGCGTGGTGGCGATGGTCGGCGACGGCGTCAACGACGCGGCCGCGCTCGCCCAGGCCGACCTGGGCCTGGCCATGGGCACCGGCGCCGACGCGGCCATCGAAGCCGGCGACCTCACGCTGGTCCGCGGCGACCTGCGCGCCGCGGGTGACGCGATCCGGCTGGCCCGCCGCACCCTCGCCACGATCAAGGGAAACCTGTTCTGGGCGTTCGCCTACAACGTCGCGGCGCTGCCACTGGCGGCGCTCGGCCTGCTCAACCCGATGATCGCGGGCGCGGCGATGGCGTGCTCGTCGGCGTTCGTGGTGAGCAACAGCCTCCGGCTGCGCCGGTTCCGCTGACGCCCCGCCGATACGTGGGGTGGGTATACTGGCGATGAGGGATGCCGACGACGGGGACAGGTGGGCGATGACGGGTTACGGCACCGAGCGGGAGGCCTATCTCAAGCGCCTGCGCCGGATCGAGGGGCAGATCCGCGGGTTGCAGCGCATGGTCGAGCAGGACAAGTACTGCATCGACATCCTGACCCAGGTCTCGGCGGCGACGAAGGCACTGCAGTCGTTCTCGCTGGAGCTGCTGGACGAGCACTTGGCGACCTGCGTGGTCCAGGCGGCTGCGGCGGGTGGCGAAGAGGCGGATCTGAAGGTGCGGGAAGCATCGGACGCGATCGCCCGGCTGGTCCGCTCGTAGGTCCGCGAAGACCGGGGCGGCGCGAGGCACGACTGCCCGGCCCGGACCGGTGCGGACGCCGTGAGATCGCCGCAGGTCGGCGGTGCGAGGCGGCGAGATTGCCCGGCTCGCAGGTCACCGGCCTGGCCCGGCCCGGTCAGCGTCCGCGATCGCCCGGCTGGTCAGCGCGTAGCCACTGAACGCGAGCCGCCTGGCTGAGGCCGCCGCAAGGGGCCGTCTTTCGTGGTCACCGGACTAGCACTGCCAGCGTCAGGCCGCCCGCGATCGCCCGGCTGGTCAGCGCGTAGCCACTGAACGCCGGCCGACTGGCTGAGGCCGCCGCAAGCGGGCCTCTTTTGTGGTCACCGGACCAGCACTGCCAGCGTCAGGCCGCCCGCGATCGCCCGGCTGGTCAACGCGTAGCCACTGAACGCCAGCCGACTGGCTGAGGCCGCCGCAAGCGGGCCTCTTTTGTGGTCACCGGACCAGCACCGCCAGCGTCAGCCCGCCCGCATTCGTCACAAAATGCACGATCACCGACGCGAGCACGCCCCTCCCGACGTGCCGCCACCAGTGCAGGAAGATCCCGGCCACCCCCGCCGCGGCCATGGCCAGCACCTGCAGCACCACCACCGGCGTCGAGCCGAAGACGGCGTGCACCGCCGCGTTGCGGCCGATGGCCAGGGCCGGGAGGGCGTGCCACAGTCCGAACAGCGCCGCCGAGCAGAGGATCGGGGGCCAGCGCCAGCGGTCGTCCGTTGCGCCGAACAGGCCCGGGAGGACTCCGCGGAACGCGATCTCCTCGATGAGGACCGTGCCGAACAGGATCCGGCCGCAGGTCAGCCACAGCAGCTGCCCGATGTCCGGGTCGCCGACCCGGCCGTCCTGGTACACCGTGCGCAGGGCCGGCACCGCCAGCGCGATCCCGAACACCATCGCCATCAGCCCGGCGCCGGCCAAGCCCACCAGGGCAGGGCGCCGGAACGTGCGGAGCCCCAGGTCGGACCACGAGCATCCCGCCGCCCGGCCCAGCGTGACCAGCACCAGCGCGGCGACCAGCCCGCAGACCGGGTACGCCCACCCGGGGAGCACGCGGTTGGCCAGTGTGGTCGACGCGGCCAGCACCACGACCGCCGCCACCAGGGCGAGCACGCGGCGGAGCGGGATCAAGGGATGATGTCCCGCGAGTTCAGCGCGTCGGTCAGCCGTTCACGCAGCTCCGCCGCCGTGGCCGCGGGGTCGATCGCCGACGGCGGCGACAGCACCTTCGAGATCACCGTCGACAGGTTCTGGTACGCCGGGGTCAGCGGCCGGACCGCGGCGTCGGACAGCGCGGCGAGGATGTCCGGCTTCATCGGGAACTTCGCCGCCATCGTCGAGCCGGGGTCGGCCGGGTCGAGCGGCGCCGGGTCGTCGTAGACCGGCCGGGTGGTCGGCGCGAGGCCGTCTTCGATCGCCTGGTACTTCTGGCTCGCCGGGCTGCGCAGGCACAACGCGGCCTCGAACGCCTCGGCCTTGTGCGGCGAATATGTGCTGACCGCCAGGTTGAAACCGCCGATCGTGACGCGGCTCGCCCGCCCCGGGACCACCGACGGGTAGCGGGCCCAGCGAACGTGCGGCAGGTCCTGTGGCTTTTCCTTCGCGTAGGACGCGTAGACGTACGGCCAGTTCAGCTCCAGCGCGCCCTGCCCGCGCTGGAACGCCTGGCGGACCTCGTCCTCCTTGGCGTTGCCCAGCGACGGGTCGGTGATCCCGGCCGTGGTGAGCGTCTTCAGCAGCTCCAGAGCGCGGACCGCGCCGTCGTCCATCAGCACGGACTTGCCGTCGTCGGCCAGGATGTGCCCGCCCGCGGACGCGACCAGCGTGTTGTAGAAGACCACCAGCCCCTCGTACTGGGCGCCGGTGAAGAGGATGTTCGCCGGCTTCCCGGCCGCCTTCAGGGCCTTGGCCTGCGTCATCATCTCGTCGAACGTCTTCGGCGGCGACGGCGTCAGCCGGTCGTCGTACCAGAGCAGCTGGACGTTCGTGTGCTTCGTCGCCGCGTACAGCTTGCCGTTCCAGCGTGCGGTCGACAGCGGCCCGGGCAGCACGTCCCGCGTCGCTTCGGCTTCGGCCGCGCCGGTCCACGGCACCACCCAGCCGGCCTCGGCGAACTCCGGCACCCAGGTGACGTCCAGGCCGAGGACGTCCAGCGACGGATCTTCCGCGGCCAGCCGGCGCACCATCTGCTCACGCTGGCCGTCCGCGCTGCGCGGGAGCTTGTGGTACTCGATCCGGTACCGCCCGCCGGCGGCCGCGGTGCAGGCTTCGACCACGTGCTGGAGGTTGTTCTCCGGCGAGACGTACAGGTTGATCGTGACGCCGGAACTGCCGCCGCACGCGCTGAGCGTGCCCGCGACCAGGGCCGCGGCCAGCGCGGACCGGGTGATCGTCGTGCGCATGGGCGTCCCCTCACCTCGGCCGGGCGATCTCCCGATCTTGCGGGTTGCCCGGCCCGGGGACAAGGGCTAACCGACGGCGTCCGAAAGATCGTCCGCCGGTGATCGCCGCTGGACCGGCACTCTCTTCGACATCGGCAGGGTGGCTTCGGGGTCGAACGACGCGGGCCGGTCGTCGAGGGCAACGGCCGCTTGGGCCAGCAATTCGCGGCAGCCGGTCAGGCTCGCGTGCAGCTTGTCGCGGACTTCGGTGAGCGCCGTGACCTCGCGTTCCGCGGCGCCGACCAGCGCTTCGCCGCGTTGAGCCGCGTCTGTGACCAGCTGATCGGCCTTCGCCCGGGCGGCCGCTTCCTGCTCGGCCAGTTCGCGCATCGCCGCGGCGCGGCGCAAGGTCATCGCGCGGGTGTGATCCTCTTCCTGCCGGGCCCGGCGGTGTGCGGCCGCCTCGTCGAGCTCACGACGGCGCTGCTCGGCCGCACGCACGAATTCCTCGTGCTCGGCCCGCTGCCGCTCGCGTTCGGCTTCGGCCAGGGCGAGGACTTCACGTTCCTTCTCGGTGAGCCGGACGGCCTCGAGCTCCGCCTCACGCTTGATCCGTTCGGCGGTTTCCGTTGCCCGCGCGGTGATTTCGGTCGCTTCCTCGCGGGTGAGCTCGATCATCCGGCGCGAGCGCTCCTGCAGCGCGTCCGGCTCGATCGGGGTCCGGCTGATCCGGTCGATCTTCACCCGGAGCTCACGGTTCCCCTCGGCGAGCGACTCCGCACGCCGCCGCGCCGAGTCGCGTTCGGCGGTGAGTCTGCTGATCTCGGCCTCGGCCCACGCCACGTACTCGGCGACCTGCGCGCGGTGGAAACCGCGCCACGCAAGGTCGAATCCGGGCTCCGTGCGCGCCACGTCCTCGCCACCGCCGGGGGTCATGTCTCACCTCCGAATTGGATGGTTTCTCCTCGGCCGCACGTTTTCCTTGTGGTGCCGGGGATTTCCGTGTGCACCCCAGTGTGCCGCAAACCCGGCCCCGCGCGCCGCCCGGGCGGGTGATCATTCGTCGAGCGGTTCCCCGGGACCGGTGGACGTGCTCCGGACGCCGGGCAGTTCGGCGAGTTCGGCGGCGAGGTCGTAAAGATCACCGCGGCCGTCGAGGCGCAGGGTGACGACCGCGATCCGTTGCCCCTCTTCGGAAACCGACTCGTGGTCGACCTCGACGTGGTGCACCGACCAGCCGCGTCCGGTGCACGCGGCCAGCGCCGCGCGCAGGACGCCTTGGCCGTCGGTGTAACTCAGCCGCACCACCGGCGGCTCGCGGCGGTGCCGGGCGACGAACCGCTGCAGCGGCGGAAGGCCGCGGGTCACCACAAAATGGCCGATCGTCGTGCCGACCGCGAGCACCGGCAGCCCGGCGCCGCACGCGGTGCCGACCGCGGCGGTGAGCCAGATCGTCGCCGCCGTCGTGAGGCCGCGCACGGCGTCACGCCGGACGAAGATCAGCCCGCCGCCGATGAAGCCGATGCCGGACACGATCTGCGCGGCGATCCGCGACGGGTCGAGCGAGACGTGGTCGAGGCCGAGCAGATCGGCGAAGCCGTACTTCGACACCAGCATGAACACGGCCGAGCCGACGCCCACCAGGCTGTGCGTCCGCAGCCCGGCGGCCTTCATGCCGGCCTCGCGTTCGAGCCCGATCGCGACGCTCAGCACCAGCGCGAGCAGGACCGGCGGCAGCAGCTCCCACTGCGCCGACGTGGACCACAGTGTGGGCAAGGTCATCCTCCCTGGAGTTCACCGGCGGCGGGCACGCGGGGAGAACCGCCAGGGCCGCCACCTGGGCATACTGGTCCGACAGGACCGATCGTGCCAGGGTGGGGTGGGACGCGTGACGCCGGACTTCGTGGCTTACCCGGAAGTGCGCCGCGGTGTCCGCGGCCTGCTCGACGGGCGGCCCGGCACGCACCGCCGCCCGGTGCCGGCGTGTCCCGAATGGACGGTCACCGACCTGCTCGGCCACCTCGCCCTGATCGCCGAACGGGTGCTCGAGCGCCACGGCGGTGTGGCGCCGGCGCCGGCCGGCCCGCTCGGGGTGCCCGCCCTGCTCGATCGCTGGGACCACGTCGGCGCGCAGCTGGACCGGCTGCTCGCCGATGCCGGTGGACGCAGTGGCGAGGTCATGGTGATGGACGCCTACACCCACGAGCTGGACCTGCGCGCCGCGCTCGGCGTCGCGCCGCCGGCGGAGCACTCCGCGGCCGCGCCGAGCTTCGCAGTGCTGGTCCGCGGCCTGTCCGGCTCGATCACCGCCCGCGGGCTCCCGGCGCTGCGGCTCCGGTCGGCGGCCGGCGAGGCGTGGACGGCGGGCGACGGTCGCCCGGCCGCGACGGTGACCGCGCCGGCTCATGATCTCTACCGCGCGCTGGCCGGACGGCGTTCGCTCGGTCAGCTGGCGGCGCTCGAGTGGAGTGCGGCGCCGGGGCGATGGCTGCCCGCCTTCAGCTGGGGGCCGTTCGCGCCGCCGCCGGTGCCGGGCGACTGAGTTCGGCCGCCTCCGAACGCAGTGAACGACCCTTTCACGGCGTCAGACGACGTGAAAGGGTCGTTCATGGCGTTCCAGCGGGACGCGGGCCGGGCCTCAGCCGCCCGGTGGGGTCACCGTCAGCAGCGCCGCCAGCGCCAGCACCACCACGCTGAGCACCACCTCCACGGCCACCGCCTGCCGCAGCTTGCGCAGGTTGTTGGTCACCGTCTTCGTAGCTCCCTCTTCCGGCGCGGTCATCCCGCGGCGCACCACCCGCCGCGACCGGCTCGCCACCGCCAGCAGCAGCGCGAACCCGGCGATCTTCAGCAGCACCAAGAGACCGAAAGTGCTGGTCCAGAGGGTGGACAACGACGGCATGATGCGCAGCGCCAGCACCGCGCCGCTGATCGCGATGGCCGTCACCGAGCCGGCCGCGAGGCGGGAGAAGCGGGCGGCCACCGGGGCCGGGTCCTCGTCCGGGCCCGGGCGGAACAGGCAGAGCGCGAGCTGGACCAGCCCGCCCGCCCAGACGGCGATCGCGCCGAAGTGGACGAGGTCCGCCGTGACCGAGACGAACATGATCGGGTCGGTGACCGGGTGGCCGGTGGCCGAGAACGTCAGCAGCACGAGGAAGCCGGTCACCATGGCCAGGTTCTCGTAGCGGGAGCGCAGGCGGTCCGGCAGGCCGGGCCGCAGCAGCCGGGGCAGCAGCACGGCCAGCGCCGCCACCGCGGCCAGCCGGAGCAACAGCAGCTTCCCGTAGGCCACGCGCAGGGTGTCGGCCAGCAGCCCGGGGTCGGTCAGGGCGCCGAGGCCCCGCCCGGCCGCGTACGGCCCTTGCAGCAGGAACGCCGCCGCGGTGGGCACCACGACGAGGCCGGCGCCCCAGTGCAGCAGCCGCCGGGCGCGGCGGTCGGTGCGGGCCGCCGGGCGGCACAGCACCACGAACGCCAGGCCGCCGAGCAGCACGACGCCGAGGTAGGACAGCCAGCGGACCACCGTGGACACGGCGTTGACCCCCGCGTCGGTGCCGGTGGCGGCGGACACCGCGCCCGCCGACGTCACCAGCGGACCGGTGCCGACGACAAAGGCGAACGTGCCGCGCACCGGGTGGGAGTCGGCCGAGACGAAGGCGAATTCGACGAGGTAACTGCCGTCCGGGAGGTTCGGCTGCAGCTTCACCGCGACCTGCTCGGCGACGTCGCCGGGCTGGAACACCGGTCCCGCGACGACTTCGCGGCCGGTGAGGTCGACCACCTTGATCGACCCGGGCTGGATCCCGACGTTCTCCGACAGGGTGACCGACACCTGGGCCGGCGCCGCGCTCAGGCGGGCGCCGTCCCCAGGGGTCGACGAGATGATCTCGACGTGGGCCGAAGCCGGGGTCGCGCCGAGCACCAGCCAGCCGACGAGGAAGGCCAGCAGGGCCAGCGCGCGCTTCACGACGCGGCGAGCGCCGGGTGCTTCGGCAGGCCGCAGGTGCAGCCGGTCAGCTCGTGCTCGGCGACCGAGGCACGCCGGTGCAGCACCATCGCGACGATCATCGGGATGGTGACGATCGTGTTGTAGAACAGGTGCAGCTCCACCCGCGGGATCAGCAGCTGGATGATGCTGGTGGGCACCTTCTGCCCGGCCAGCCGCCAGCCCGACTGGGCCTGGATGAACAGCAGCAGGTGCTCGATGTGGTGCCAGAACTGGATGCCCAGCGCCAGGTTCCACCACTGCCGCGAGCGGCCCGCGAAGCCGTGCCGCAGCACCCACAGGAACACCAGCATCACCAGCGCGTAGCCGTAGTGCAGCCATTCCTGCGAGATCAGCCACGGGAACGGCATCCCGAGGACACCGCGGGCGTCCGGCGTCTTCCAGCCGAGCACGTAGATCTGGAACGCCTGGACGATGTGCTCCGCCCAGTGCCCGATCACGATCACCATGAACACCGTGAGCGCCCGGTTGTGGTACTTCCCGTTCAACGTCCCCAGGAAGCCGGCCGGCCGAACGAGCTCGGAGGTCGACATGTGCTTCTCCTTCACGAAGGACCGAAAAGTCGGCTCCATCGAAGATAGGGGGCCGGGATCCGGAACCGGTTACTCCAGATTGCCCAACTCCGCGGAACCGGTCGTCACCCGGGGCGGGCGGCGACCGTTTCCGTGGTGGCCGGGGTCAGTGCAGGGCCAGGCCGTCTTCGATCTCCGGCTTCGGCGGGATGTGGAACAGCTTGGTGAACAGCTCGAGGTGCTCGAACGGGCCCTCGATCCGCACCCGGCCGGTCGCCATCGCCTCGGCCGCGGTCAGGTTGCCGGTGGTCAGGTCGATCAGCTCCGGCCCCTGCGGCTCGATGACCAGGTCTGCGGCCGGGTGGTCACCGCCGCTCACCTTCAGCGTGCCGTCGTCGATCATCGCGTGGATGATCAGCGAGTCGCTGTGGCGCAGCACGTAGGTCACGTGCACACCCCGCGCGGCCTCCTCCTGGAAGGTCGCGTAGAGCGCGAGGATCGCGGCGTCGTTGGTGAAGACGTCGCCGTCCTTCGGGTAGCCGAGCGAGCGCGCGCCCCACAGGCCGAGGTCCAGCATGATGTGGTCGAGCTCGCTGCCGTACTCGGTGAGCTCGTAGACCAGGCCGGCGTCGAGCTGCGGCAGCACCCGGCGGCGGACCACGCCGGCCTGCTCGAGCTCGTTGAGCCGCGAGGACAGGATGCTCGCCGGGATCCGGGGGAGACCGAGCTGCAGGTCGGTGTACCGTTTGGGGCCGAGCATCAGGTCGCGGATGACGAGCATGGACCAGCGCTCTCCGACGATCTCGAGCGCACGCGCCAGGCCGCAGAACTGTCCATAGGTGCGAGTGGTCGTCATACTCGGTCCTCACTGTGGGTCTCGGTTGGCCGGGCCGGGGTGGGAACCCGCGCGATGCCCCTTCGCGATCCAGAGTGACGAACCACCGGCGACGCCGACCAGTGCGGGACACCCCCGTCAAACGTGTGTTTCCCACGAAAAATCATGTGTTTTGCACATCCGGTTCGGTGCGCCGCGCACTGGCCGCAGGTCGGCGTGCCGGAGCAGAATCCGGGTTCTCGGATCGCGCGCACCGGAAACTGGAGTGCAGATGAGCGGATCAGCCGTCCAGCCCGCCCCGCTCCCGGCGCGAGCCGAGGCGCCGCCGCCCGCCGGAACCCCGGTGCTCGCGTTCAAGCGGCACCTCCGCGCCGAGGTCTCCGCCGGAAAAGGGGCATACCTGTTCTCCGAACAAGGGGTCATCGCGATGCGGGGCGCCCGCATCGAGTCGCTCGCGCCGCTGCTGGACGGCACCCGTGAGCTGGGCGAGGTGCTGCGGGCCCGGCCCGACGGCATGGCGCCCGAAGAGGTCGCCGCGCTGGTGGCCCAGCTGCTGAACGCGGGCCTGGTCTCCGTCCGCCCGGCGCCCGAGCCGGCCGTCGACGAGCGGGAGCTGGCCTACTGGGACGCCTGCGGCATCGACGCCGCCTCGGTCACCTCGCGCGCCACGCGGCCCGGCGTCCGGCTGATCTCCGTCGGCGAAGAGGTCGACACCGGGCCGATCGAGCGGGCGCTGGCCGACGCCGCCTTGGAGGTCGCGCCGCCCGGGACCGCGCCCGACGAAGCGGACCTGAGCATCGTCCTGTGCACCGACTACCTCGACCCGCGGCTGGGCGAGCTCGACGCCGAGCACCGGCGGACCGGCAAGCCGTGGCTGCTGGCCCGGCCGTTCGGCGCGCAGGTGTGGATCGGGCCGGTGCTGCGGCCCGGCGAGTCCGCGTGCTGGCACTGCCTGACCAACCGGCTGTGGGGCCACCGGCACGCCGAGGCCTGCGCCCAGGAGCTGCTCGGCCACGAAGGCCCGGCGCGCCGGCCCGCCGCCGCGCTGCCCTCGCTGACCGCCGCCGCGGCGCACCTGATCGTGCTCGAGGCCAGCAAGTGGCTGGCCGGCTACCGCCACCACGGCCAGCAGTGCGTGTGGGTGCTCGACACCCTCGACCTGCAGGGCAAGCTGCACGAGCTGCGCCGCCGGCCGCAGTGCCCCGGCTGCGGCGACACGACGCTCATGGCCGCGCAGGCCGCCCGGCCGGTCCGGCTCGAACCGGCCCGCAAGACCACCTCGACCGGCGGCGGGCACCGCACCGCGACCCCGGCGCAGACCCTGGAGCGCTTCGGGCACCTGGTCAGCCCGGTCACCGGGATCGTCAAGGAGGTCCGGCGCGACCCGGCGGCCCCGCCGTTCGTCAACGCCTACCGCTCCGGGCAGAACGTCGCCCGCGGTGTCACCGGCATGGCCGGGATGCAGGCCGGGCTCCGTGGCGAGAACGGCGGCAAGGGCGTCACCCCGATCGACGCCGAAGTGGGCGCCCTCTGCGAAGCCGCGGAGCGGTTCTCCGGCAACTATCAGGGTGACGAGCTGCGGATCCGGGCGTCGTTCGACGAGCTCGGCGCCGAGGCGGTGCACCCCAACGACTGCATGCTGTTCGCCGAGCGCCAGTATCGCGAGCGGGCCGTCTGGAACGCCGCGCACGGGCCGTTCCAGCGGGTGCCCGTCCCGTTCGACCCGACGGCCGCGGTCGACTGGACACCGGTCTGGTCGCTGACCGGGCAGCGGCGGCTCCTGCCGACGGCGTACCTGTACTACGGGACGCCCGCCGAATGCGGCGTCCGGGGGGTGCACGCGGACTCCAACGGCGCCGCGGCCGGCAGCAGCCTCGAGGACGCCGTCCTCCAGGGCACGCTCGAGCTCGTCGAGCGGGACGCCGTCGCGCTGTGGTGGTACAACCGCACGCCGGTGCCGGGGGTGGACCTCGGCTCCTTCGAAGACGGCTGGCTCGAGGAGATGATCGGCCACTACGGCGGTCTCGGTCGGCAGCTGTGGGCCCTCGACGTCACCTCCGACCTCGGGGTGCCGACGTTCGTCGCGCTCACCCGCCGCACCGACGGGCCGCACGAGCACATCATGTTCGGCTTCGGCGCCCACCTCGACCCGCGGATCGCGCTGCGGCGGGCGGTGTCCGAGCTGAACCAGATGCTCCCGGACCTCCTCCGGCAGGGACACGGCATCGGCGACCCCGACGCGGCCCGCTGGCTCGAGTACGCGACCGTCGCCAACCAGCCGTACCTGCGTCCCGCGGCCGGCGAGCGGACGCGGACGATGGCCGACTTCGGCTACGTCCACCGCCCGGACGTCCGGGACGACGTCCGGTCGCTGGCCGGCACGCTGGCCGCCGCGGGCAGTGAGCTGCTGGTTCTCGACCAGACCCGGCCCGACGTCGCCGTCCCCGTGGTCAAGGTGCTGGCCCCCGGGCTGCGGCCGTTCTGGGCGCGGTTCGCGCCCGGCCGGCTGTTCGAGGTCCCGGTGCGCCTGGGCCGGCTGGCCCGGCCGACGCCCTTCGAGGGCCTCAATCCGTTTCCCATGTTCCTTTAGCACACTGTGTTCCTCTAGTTTCTCAGGTGCGCTGTGTGCCAGGAACGACGTTTCCGTCGCAGGAGTTCGCGTTGGCTGCCGAGAGCCCGGGAGGGCACGCCGAAACGGTCCGGTTGTGGTCGTTGACCGAGGACACGTTGGTCGAGGCCGGTGACGAGGGTGCCCTCGTCGCCATCACGTGGTGGGGTGAGTTCGAGTTCCCCGGCACGGCCGACGGTGTGCGCGAATCGCTCGCCCGGCTGGCGCTCGGCCCGGTGTCGATGGCCAACCTGATGGTCTCGGGCCGGGCCGGTGAGGACGGGTGGCGGCTGTCGCTGCGCAAGGTGCTCGCCCGGCTGTCCGGCTCGGTGGTGCACTCGCTGGCGCTCAACGACGGCCGTGGGCCGTTGCTCTCGGCGATCCCGGTGACGCAGTCCCCGGTGTTCCCGGACGGGCCGCTGCCGGCCGGGCGGCAGGTCCGGCTGTCGCGGTTCACCGCGCTGCGGGCCGAGGACGGCGCGCTGCTGGCCGAGTCGCCGGGAGCGCCGTACAAGGTGGCGCTGCTGCGCCCGTCCGCGGTGCTGATCGCCTCGTCGCTCGCCACCCCGAAGACGGTCGAGCAGCTGGTCGAGACCACCGGGCTGGCCGAGCCGGTGGTGGCCGGCGTGGTGGGGTTCCTGGTCGCCGCCGGGGTGGTGCTGCTCGCCGACGCGCACGGCCGGTTCACCGAGTTCGGCGACCCGGAGACGACGACCTGGTCGCACCCGGACCTGATGTTCCACTCGCGCAGCCGGACCTGGCAGAAGTCCTCGCCGCAGGAGCCCGGCGGCGGCCGGGCCGGGGCGCAGCCGCCGGTGGTCAAGCCCGGGACCGGCGGTCCCACGTTCCCGCTGCACCGGCCGGACCCGGCCGCGCTGGCGGCGGCGGACCCGACGCTGACGTCCCTGCTGGAAAGCGACCACAGCTGCCCGGACTTCAGCGAACGGACCCTCTCGGCGCGGCAGATCGGCGAGTTCCTGTTCCGCTCCGCGCGGGTGCAGTCCACCGGCCCCGCCCACCTGCCCGGAGGGCCCTCGCACGAAGCGTCCCAGCGGCCCTACTTCAGCGTGGCGTGCCTGTACGAGCTGGAGGTCTACGTCGGGGTCAACCGCTGTGCCGACCTCGCCCGCGGCATCTACCACTACGACCCGCAGTGGCACACGCTCACGCTGATCAACGACGACGCCGCCGTGCTCGACGGCCTGCTGGACATGGCCATGATCGCGGCGGGCAGCCACCGCCGCCCGTCGGCGCTGCTGACGATGACCGCGCGGATGTCGAGGATCGCCTGGGTGCTCGGCGGCGCCGCCTACGCGACGACGTTGCTGCACCTCGGCGCGCTGCAGCAGGTGTTCTACCTGGCCGCGAAGGCGATGGGACTGGCCGCGCACGCGGTGCCGGTGGACGCCGGTGATCGCGTCGACCGGGCGCTCAAGCTGGAGTGGCCGGCCGAGGTCAGCGTGGGCGAATGTGTGCTCGACTTCCCCGGTTGATCGCCGCCGGTGCCGGAAATACCCCATAACGGCGATCCGAAACGTCCCCGTCCGGCTGTTAGATTGCAGTACTGGGTAGCTCGGCGCGTTCTGGGGAGGCGCTGCGTGACAACGACTGCGCGACTGCACGAGGCAAGGCTCCGCTCGCCGGCCACGGGGCCCCCGAAGGGGGCGACGGCCGCCCGCTCGCGGCCGGCCGCGGACCGGCTGCCGGACGACGACTTCCCGGCCTGGCTCGTCGACGCCGTGCACGCCGGTGTCTGCGTGGGGATCGGCGTGCTCGGCCTGCTGGGCCCGCTGCGGGAGACCCGGTCGTGGCCGGCGGCGCTCGCGGCGTGCGGCTACGCCCTGGCCCTGGTCCTGGTGCACCTGGCCTGGTTCCGCCACGGGCACGGCCGGTTCCGCGGCCTCTCGCTGGTGCTGCAGGCGGCCTTGGGCCTGGTGCCGGTGCTGCACCTCGGCGTCACCTGGAGCGCGCTCAGCTGCTTCTTCCTGGGCAGTGTCCTGCTGGTGGCCAAGCCGCTCGTCTCCGTGCCGTTGCTCGTGCTGGTCCCGGGCGGGGTCGGGGTGCTTTCCGCCGGCGTGGGAACCGCGCACGTGTCCGTGGCCGAGGGCCTGCACGCGGTGGCGTTCACGGCCGCGGCCGCGGTGGCGGTGTTCGGCCTCTCCTGGTTCGCCCTGCTGGCCGCCGAACGCGAGATCAGCCGCCGTGAGCTGACCGCCCGGGTGGTCGCCGAAGAGCGGCTGCGGTTCGCCCAGGACACCCACGACCTGCTCGGGCTGAGCCTGTCCGCGATCACCCTCAAGGTCGAGCTGGTCCGCCGGCTGGTCGAAACCCGGCCGGAGCAGGCGCAGCACGAGCTCACCGAGCTGGTCACCATGTCCCGCAAGGCCCTCGCGGACGTGCGGTCGGTGGCGGCCGGGAAGCGCGAGCTCTGCCTGGCGGACGAGGTCCGCGCGGCGGCGGCCGTGCTGGAGACGGCCGGCGTCGGTGTGTGCCCCGGGCAGAAGCTGCCCGAGCACCTCCCCGAGCCGGTCGCCACGACGTTCGCCACGATCCTGCGAGAAAGCGCTACCAACGTGGTGCGGCACAGCAAAGCGACCTGGTGCGAGGTCACCGTCGGGGTGACGAAGGGCGAAGCGTGGCTAAGCGTCGCGAACGACGGTGTGCGGCCAGGGGAAACCGGGGACGACGAAGGCGAACACGGTGCGGGGCTGCGGAACCTGGCGAACCGCGTGAGCCTCCTCGGGGGCGAGCTCACGGCCGGGGCGCAGCCCGGCGGCCGGTACGTCCTGCGTGCTTCCGTGCCGCTGGAGCCGTTCGTGCGGCACCGGCGGGGTCACCTGGTTTCGGGGCCGCTCAAAGCCATTCTGCGTCGGTGGCGATCCGGATCGCGTGGACGCGGTTGCGGGCGTTGAGCTTCGTGACCGAGGCGGCCAGGTAGTTGCGGACCGTCCCGGGGGACAGGAAGAGGTCCGCGGCGATGTCGGCGACGTTGCGCCCGCGGGCGGCGAGCGCGAGGATCTCCAGCTCCCGCGGGGTGAGCGGGCAGTCGTCGGCTTCCCACGCGGACAGCGCGAGCTCGCTGTCGATGACCCGCCGGCCGATCGCGACCGAGCGCACCGCGTTGGCGAGCTTGTCCGACGGCGCGTCCTTGAGCAGGAAGCCGTTCACCTTCGCGTCGAGCGCGCGGCGGACCGTGCCCGGGCGGCCCAGGCTGGTGAGGATGAGGGTGTGCACTTCCGGCAGGTGCTCGTGGAGCTCGGTGGCCGCGGTCAGGCCGTCCTTGCCGGGGAGGTCGATGTCGATGACGGCGACGTCGGGCCGGGTCGACTTGGCGGCGGGCAGGATTTCGTCCCCCGAATCCACCTCGGCGACGACCTCGATGTCGGACTCCAGGCTCAGCAAGGCAACGAGGGCACCGCGGACCATGTCCATGTCTTCGGCAAGCAGAACCTTGATCACGTCGTTCCTCGCATCCCCCAGCCGAATCGATTCCCGTCGGGAATTGTACGCCACCACACGATCTCTTCGGAGGTTTCGCCGTTCGCCCCGCACGGGTGAGAGCAGTGAACCCACCGCTCCGGGACGGCATTTCCGCCGTCCCGGAGTGTCGTTTGTGGTGCGTCGCCGCGCCTGCGCCGACAGCGCCCGCGGACAGCGGCTAGACGGCGACCGCGCGACGGGCCGGGGCGTGGCGCAGGTCGGGCAGCGCCAGCAGGACCGGCGGGTCGAACCCGTGCCGCGGCCGCAGCCGGACGTCGACCAGGCTCGCGGCGACGTCGCGGTGCACGGTCACCGGCCCGGACAGCCCGGTCATCGGCCGCGGGCCGACCTCGTCCTGCGGGCACGAGCCGTAGGCGTGCGCGATGACGTACCACGAGCCCACGGGCACGTCGGTCAGCGTGTACTGGCCCGCCCCCATGAGGATCGTGTACGCGGCCGGCGCGCCTTCGGCGATCTTGGCCGCGAACAACCCGACGAACACCGGACCCGTCTGCACGGCGGGCGGGTGCCAGAGGTGCCCTCGCACCGTCCCGCCGGAGGCGGGCCCGCCGTCGCGGGCGGGAATTTCCGGCTGCCGGCCCCGAAGCTGCCGGTAGCCCCGCGGGGAGTGCCCGACGCTGCCGCTGAAGCGGGCGCTGAACGTCCCCACGCTGTTGTAACCCACCTGGTGGCTGATGTCCGCCACGGAGGTTCCCGTGGTCGCCAGCAGCCGCTTGGCTTCGGCCAGCCGCAACGCGGAGAGGAACCTCCCCGGCGACAGCCCGGTCACCCGCAGGAAGACCCGGGTGAAGTGGAACTTGCTGAACATGGCGGCCCGGGCGAGGTCGTCGATCGTGAGGCGTTCGCCCAGGTTGTCCCGCATGGTCATGATGGCGCGTGCCACGGCCTGCCGCGCGATTTCATCCATGGTGGCCGTCCCTCCGCTCGCCGGTGCCTGCCGGGCGCGAACCCCAGTGATCGCGATCAGCGATGGCAAATGTTGGTATGCCAGAACTGTAGAACCGGAGACGTCTACTTCTTAAGTGCTCACTGCACCGTTCCGAATGTATTTCACAGTGCGAGGACATGCGTTTTGCACATGCGCTTCCCGGCGACGTGTGAATCCTGCCCGAGCGGGCACGCCGGTGGGTGAGATCGGCACGAAGATGTCGCGCAGAGTGCTCGACGACAGCACAGAGTGACCGATTTTCGTCGTCGCGCCCCCGGTCAGCGGCCTTGATAGGCCATTCGAACGCCCGAACGGCGCTGTATGGAGTAGGCATAAAGCATGGCGGCCCGGTGATGCGGACACTGGATCGTGAAGCCCCCTGGGCGCATATTTATGGCAGAGAAAAGTTCATCACCGCCACTGGGGAGTGCAAAATGAGTGCACACATTTCTGCCGATGTCCGCGCGCTTTTCGGTGACCACGGCATCGAATTCGAGAATGCCGCGGCCGTCGAGGCGGGGCTCGTGATCGACCGCTTCGAACTGTGGGGCGACACCGCGGGCACGGTCGTGCCGATGCGCGGCACCATCTGCCGCGTGGACGTGCTCGAAGCCGCCTGAGCTGGCACATTCGACGCCGCGCGGGGTACACAGTGTACTACTTCGCGTAGTTGTCCGGTCGCCAACAGGCATATTGATCTTCGTGAGCCCGTGGCCCGTCCGCATAAGCGCGGGCGGGCCACGGGTCATCACCGAATGGTGCAACCGATTCGCCACCTGGAATGTTTAACTGTGCTTCTGGGGAGTTGAACGCGGAGGCACCCATGATCAGAGTGCTCGTAGCGGAAGACATGCACATCGTCAGGGGCGCACTGGTGGCGCTGCTGAACTTGGAGTCCGACATCGATGTCGTCGCCGAGGTGGCCTCGGGGCTGGAGATCCTTCCGGTGGCCCGCGAGGCGGCCGCGGACGTCGCGGTCATCGACATCGACCTGCCGGGCAAGGACGGGTTGACCGCCGCCGGCGAGCTGCACGAGCAGCTGCCCGCGTGCCGGACCCTGATCCTCACCAGCCTGGGCCGCCCAGGCACCCTTCGCAGAGCCCTGGACGCCAAGGTGGGCGGGTTCCTGCTCAAGGACGCCCCACCGGACCAGCTGGCCAACGCGGTCCGGGGGGTGGTCGCCGGCCGGCGGATGGTCGACGGCGACCTCGCGCTGGCCGCCTGGGACAGCGCGGACTGCCCGCTGACCGGCCGCGAGCTGGACGTGCTCCGGATGACGTCGCAGGGTTACGG
The DNA here is from genome assembly GCF_044453095.1 of Amycolatopsis sp. NPDC051758. Lineage (NCBI taxonomy): Bacteria > Bacillati > Actinomycetota > Actinomycetes > Pseudonocardiales > Pseudonocardiaceae > Amycolatopsis > Amycolatopsis sp. NPDC051758. The sequence continues at coordinate 19,788 of NZ_JBITCJ010000005.1, forward strand.
GACCGTCGAGATCGCGGCCCGGCTCTACCTGTCCGCGGGCACCGTGCGGAACTACCTGACGACGATCGTCGCGAAGCTCAACGCCCGCAACCGGGTGGACGCGATCCGCATCGCACAGGACTCCGGCTGGCTCTGAGGCGGCTCAGGACGCCGACCCGGCCCAGTGTGCAGTACTCATGCTCCGAGGCGGCGATCCTGCAGCTGGTGGCTGGGCACCGCGGTGCCCAGCCAGGCGGGACCACCGGGGAGCGCGGTGCGGATCTGCGGCCCCGAACCCGGCCACCCGCCTCCCGGGCGCCCGGTGCGGGCCTCAGGCGGGGACGATCGCGCGCAGCCGGAAGCGGCCGTCGGGCTCGACCCCGGCCGTGAGCTCGCCGCCCAGGTCCGCCACCCGGTGCGAGAGGTTGCCGATCCCGCTGCCCGGCGACAGCCGTGACGACTTCGAGCCGTTGCCCTGCGGGGCCGCGACCGACGTCCCGGTGCGGCCGTTGCCGTTCACGCCGTCGTTGACGATCTCCAGGCTGACCCCGCCGTCGACACGGCGCATCGCGATCTCGCAGCTCTCCACGTTGCTGTGCCGCAGGACGTTCGTGACGCCTTCGCGCAGCACCACCGCGAGCACCGTGAGCACCGGGCTGGGGAGCTCCTCCGACAGCGTCTCCATCCGCACCCGGACGTCGGCGGCCGCCAGCACGGACCGCACCGTGCGCGACTCGCTGTCCAGGGACAGCTCGCGGTAACCGCTGGCCACCGAGCGCACGTCCGACAGCGCCTGGCGGGTCAGGCCGAGGATCTCGGCCAGCTCCACGGCCGCGCGGTCGCGGTCGACCGAAAGCATCCGGGAGGTCAGCTCGCTCTTCAGGGCGATCGCCGAGAGGCTCATGCCGAGCAGGTCGTGCAGGTCGCGGGCGAAGCGCAGGCGCTCCTCTGCGATGGCCATCTGGGCCAGCCGCCGCCGCGTGTGGTCCAGCTCCGTCAGCAGCCGGACCAGCCACAGCAGGCCGAACACCGTCAGCCCGGTCATCACCGTCGCGGCGGTGTAGAAGATCAGCGAGTAGTTGCTCGCGCCGGCGGCGTGCTGGATCCACGCGTAGACGGCGACGTTGAGGGCGAAGAACGGCCAACCGGCGAACGGCGGCAGGATCAGCAGGGCGGTGCCGATCAGCAGGCCGGGCACGCTGACCCAGTTCTGTTTCAGCGGCAGCAGCGGCAGGTAGATCAGGCAGGCCTGGACCAGCAGCATCCCGTAGGTCTGGGCCGACCGCAGGGGTGTCGTCGGCCGGTTGAAGTAGGAGAACTGCAGGGCCAGCAGGGCCACGACCGTGCCGACCACCAGCGCGACCTGCCAGGCCTCGGTGGTCAGCTGCAGCACGTGCACCGTCGCGCCGACCCCCATCACGGACATCGTCACCGGCATCAGCCAGCGGATCAGCGTCGACTCGGGCTGGTCCGCGTGGTCCTGGCCGGCCGACGGCCCCTCCAGGCAGGTGGGCACGGGCAGCTCGACGCGCAGCCGGAACCGGCCGTTCGCGTCCGCCTCGGCGGTCGCGGTGCCCCCGAGAGCCGCCACCTCGGCGGGCAGCTTGGTCAGCCGGCTGCCCGGCTCGAGCGCCGCCTCGTCGGCCGCCACGCCGTCGTTGACGATCTCCAGGACGACCTTGTCGTCGAGCTGCCGGACGTCGATGTCGCAGTGCTCGACCTCGCTGTAGCGGAGCACGTTCGTCACGCCCTCGCGCAGCACCTTCGCCAGCATCGTGCGCGCCTGCACGGGCAGGACGCCCGAGTCGAGGTGGACCTGGACGGCGATCTCGGAGGCGGCCAGGAGCGACTCGGCGGTCCTGGACTCCTTCTCCAGCGACAGTTCGCGGTAGCCGTGGGAGACGGCTCGGACGTCGGAGAGGGTGCGCTGCGCGGTTGCGGTCATCGCCGCCAGCTCGGTCTTGGCCAGGTCCGCGGACTTGCGCATCAGGTGGTGCACGAGCTCGCCCTTGAGCGCGATCTCGGACAGGCTCAGGCCGAGCAGGTCGTGCAGGTCGCGGGCGAAGGCCAGCCGCTGTTCGGCGACCGCCCGCTGCGCCAGTTCGGTGCGGGCCTGGTGCAGGTCGTTCACCATCCGCGACAGGCGGGCGAGCTGGTAGAAGACCAGGCAGTAGAAGATCGAGGCGAACGTGCTGTAGATCGTGTTCAGCGGATCGCCGTCGTAGGCCGCGTAGGTCCAGGCGATGGTGGCGCAGACGACCGCGAACGCGGGCCAGGCGTACCGGGACGGCAGCATCAGCAGGACGGCGCCGCCGACGAAGTCCGGCATGTCGGCCCAGAGCAGGCCGAACGCGGGGATCGGCAGGTACGCCAGCAGGATCACGACCACGAGCAGGACCCGGCTGGTCGGCGAGTCCAGCTTGGCGCTGGGCCGGCAGAACCAGAGCAGCTGGATCGCCAGCAGGCCGATGATGCCGAGGACGCCGTAGACCGCGTGGAGCGGGTCGACGGAGTTGGGCACCAGGTTCGCCACGCCGACCACACCGAAGCCGGTGACGACCATGACTATGATGCTGGCAGACAGGAACGTCGCGATCCGCGGTCGGCGGTCGGCTCCCGTGGTACCCCGCGGCTCGGCCGTCGGGGAGAGCGCGGCCGGGGGGTCGAGTGCGGCTCCCGGTGACATCTGCAGCGGTCCTCCGGCGGGTCGGCGACGCACAGGTCCGGGGAGTCCGGGCTGAGCCGTGTCTACTTGCTGACCGGGCGATGTTATCTCATCGCTGCGCCCGGAGCGGGTGCGTCGAGGAGCGGCGGAGCCGCGGGGGTTCCGCTCAGCGGGCCAGTTCGCACCCGCCGGGGGGCGGGTCGCGCGTGACGCCGATGAGGCCGAGGAAGTCCAAATACGGTACGGCGACCGATCCGAGGTAGAACACAAAACGACCGTCCAGGTGGAAAAAACTCAAGCCGGGTGCGTCGTCGCGTTCCTCGCAGCCGGTGCCGTCGAGGTAGCGGGTCGCCGGGAAGTCCGAGCCGAACCGGGTGCCGGCGGCGGAGTAGGCGGGCAGGTCGAAACCGAAGTGGCGGCCGTATTGTTCGAGTTTCGCGTACGGCACGTGCGAAGCGAGCACCAGCCGGGTGTCCGCGGCGTGCAGCACGGCGGTGAGCTCGTCGGCCGCCACCGCGGCGCCGGGGCGGCTGCGGTCCGGCATCATGTGGTGCACGGCGAGCCGGCGGTGCCCGTCGAACAGGTCGGTCAGGCCCAGCTCGCCGGCCGGCCCGACGAACTGGTACTCCTCGGCCGGCACGGCACGGGGCCGCGGCGGCAGCGGGCCGGTGGATTCAGGCAGCACCAGTTCCGTCATGATCGTCTCCCCGGGGGTGACAGCACGCGTTACCGTCGAATTGTGCGGCCCGCCGCCGTCCGGGGTCACCCGTTGAGCGGTTTCTGAGCAAGGTGGAAGACGCCGGGCCCGACCGGGCGGGCCGGCCGCACGGGGCTTAGGCTCGCGCCATGGCCAGGTACTTCGACGTGCACCCGGACAACCCCCAGCGCCGCGCCATCGGCCAGATCGCCGACCTGGTGCGCCGGGACGGCCTGATCGCGTACCCGACCGACTCGTGTTACGCGCTGGGCTGCCGGCTCGACAACCCGGAGGGGCTCGACCGGATCCGGGTGATCCGCAAGCTCGACCGGCGGCACCACTTCACGCTGGTCTGCCAGGACTTCGCGCAGCTGGGTCAGTTCGTCATCGTGGACAACTCGGTGTTCCGCGCGATCAAGGCGGCCACCCCGGGCAGTTACACGTTCATCCTGCCGGCCACCAAGGAGGTGCCGCGGCGGTTGATGCACGAGAAGAAGAAGACCGTGGGCGTGCGCATCCCGGACCACGTCGTCACCCAGGCGCTGCTCGCGGAGCTCGGCGAGCCGCTGGTGTCGAGCACGCTGCTGCTGCCGGACGTGCCCGAACCGCTCACCCAGGGCTGGGAGATCAAGGAAGAGCTCGACCACGTCGTCGACGCGGTGGTGGACTCCGGTGAGTGCGGGGTCGAACCGACCACGGTGGTGGACTTCTCCTCGGGCGAGCCCGAGATCGTCCGCCGCGGGGCGGGCGACCCGGACCGCTTCGCCTGAGTCTCAATCCACTTCGGACGTCCAAAGTGGATTCCGCGGCGGCCGCAGCAGTTCCGTCCAGCGGACGGCTTCACCCTCGGCGGTGACGGCCAGCTCGCCGAGCGGGCGGCGGCCGGTGAACAGCAGGCAGAAGTCCTCGGCGGGGCCGGTGATCCGGTCGGCCGCGTCCTCCGGGCCGAAGTCCCAGCGGGCGCCCGACGGCGCGGTGAGCTCGAACCGGAACGGCCCGGGCGGCGGGGTGTCCTGTCCGGCGTAGGCGTCGTCGCGGGTGCGGACGCCGTAGTAGGAAACGTGCCCGACACTGTCCTCGCGGGCCGGCCGGACGCCGAGGGCGTCGGCGATGTCCTGGCCGCGGGCGAACAACGCGGTCAGCAGGGCGGCCGCGAGCAGGGACGGCCGCAGCGCCCCGCCCGGCCAGCCGACGTCGGTCGTCGCGGCGGCCAGCAGCTCGGTGGCCTTCCGGTGCTCCGATCGCCAGCCGACCACGGCGTCGGCGAGCATCCCGGAGTCGGTGATGCGCGGCGCGGGCGCGCTCGCGTCCCCCTCGACGCTCAGCACGACGCGGCGGGCCACGACCGTCAGTTCGGCGAGGTGCCCGGTGATCGCCCGGCCGACGGGCAGCATCAATTTCCCTTCGTGACGGCGGATGAGGTCGACGAGGGCGTCCGCGTCGGCGGCGAGGTCGGTGAACACGTCTTGCATGGGGCGATGCTGCTCCTGGTGACCGACCGGCGACCACTCGTGGATTGCCTTGCCTGATCAGCTATGTTCGCCCCCAGCGGTACGCGAGCGCGGGGAGACGAAGACGATGAAGTTCCTGCTGGTGATGCACATGAACCCCGACATCTGGGACGGGCTGCCGGAGGCGGACAAGAACGAGGTGATGACCGGGCACGGCGAGTTCATCCGCCGGATCCGGGAGTCCGGCGAGCTGGTCAGCACGCAGGCGCTGGGCGGGCCGGAGCAGAGCGCGGTCGTCCGGGTGAGCGATGGCGTCCCGGCGGTCACCGACGGTCCGTTCGCCGAGTCGAAGGAGTTCCTGGCCGGCTACTACCTCGTCGAGTGCGTCAGCCGGGAGCGGGCGTACGAGGTGGCCGCGATGATCCCGGACGCGAAGATCGAGGGACTCGGCATCGAGGTCCGGCCGGTGGTGTTCTTCGCCGACGCGGAGGCCGAATCCGAGTACACCGGCGGGTGACCGGCCCGGCCGACGTCGGCGCGCTGCTCCGGCCGCTCGTGCCGCGGGTGCTCGGCGCGCTCGTGCGCCGTTACGGCCAGTTCGACGCGTGCGAGGACGCGGTGCAGGAGGCGCTCATCGCCGCGTCCGAGCAGTGGCCGGCCGACGGGGTGCCGGAGAACCCGCACAGCTGGCTCGTCACCGTCGCCGCGCGGCGGCTGACCGACCACTGGCGCAGCGAAAGCGCGCGCCGGCGTCGGGAAGAGACGGTCGCGCTGCGGGAACCCGCGGCCGTGGTGGCGGGCCCGGACGAGGAGCGGGCGCCCGACGAGGACGACACGCTGACGCTGCTGTTCCTGTGCTGCCACCCCGCGGTTTCCGCGCCGTCACAAGTGGCGCTGACACTGCGCGCGGTGGGTGGCCTCACAACCGCGCAGATCGCGAAGGCGTTCCTGGTCCCGGAAGCGACGATGACCCGGCGCATCACGCGTGCCAAGGAGAGCATCGCGGCCGCGGGGTCGGTGTTCGGCGAGCCCGCGGCAGCGGAGTATGCCGAGCGGCTGCGGGTCGTGCTGCAGGTGCTGTACCTGATCTTCAACGAGGGGTACACCGCGACGTCCGGCACCGAGCTGCAGGTGCCGGGGCTCGCGCGGGAGGCGATCCGGCTGACCCGGGCGGTGCACACGCTGCGTCCCGGCGACGGCGAGGTGGCGGGGCTGCTCGCGCTCATGCTGCTCACCGACGCCCGCCGAGCGGCCCGCACCGGCCCCGGCGGCACGCTGGTCCCGCTGGCCGAGCAGGACCGCGAGGCGTGGGACCGGGTGATGATCGCGGAGGGCGCGACGCTGATCGGCGCGACGCTGGGGCGCGGCCCGGTCGGCGCGTACCAGGTCCAGGCCGCGATCGCGGCCCTGCACGACGAGGCGCCCAGCGCGGAGACGACCGACTGGGTGCAGATCGCGCAGCTGTACGAAGTGCTGCAGGAGCTCACACCCAGCCCGGTGGTGACGCTCAACCAGGCGATCGCAGTGGCGATGGTCGACGGCCCGGCCCGGGGATTGGCGCTGCTGGACACGATCGCCGGGGACAGCCGGATGAAGCAGGGCCACCGGTTCGACGCGGTCCGGGCGCACCTGCTGGAGCAGTCGGGGGACCACGACGCCGCCCGGGAGCACTACCGCCGCGCGGCCGAGCGGACGGAAAGCGTGCCGGAGCAGCGTTATCTCGAGGAGCGCGCGGACCGCCTCGGCTGAGCCGCCGTGTCGTCCATCGGGGCACGCGTGTCGTCCGTTCAAGCACGCGGGTCGCGTACCTGGACGGTCGGCCCGCGTACTCAGATGGACGGCTCGCGTACCTGGACGGTCGGCTTGCGTACTCAGACGGTCGGCTCGCGTGCCTGGATGGACGGCACGCGGACGACCCGTCCGGGGCAGAGTGCCGGACGGGTCGCGCGTTCCGTGCTCAGTGCAGGACGACACCCTCCTGGGGGGTCGGGGCCGCCGTCAGGGTGAACAGGCGGGTGAACAGCTCGAGGTCGCGCACGTCGCCCTCGATCGAGACCAGGCCCGTGGCGACCGCTTCCGCCGGGGCGATCTGGCCGCCGATGAGGTCCAGCAGCGCCGGGCCCTGGCCGGCGCGGATGACCAGGTCGGCCGCCGCGTGCCGGCCTTCGGAGACCTTGAGCGCGCCGTCGTCGATCATCGCGTGGACGATCATCGTGTCGTGGTACTGGATCTCGAAGGTCACCTGGACGCCGCCCGCGGCTTCGCTCTGGAACGTCGTGTACAGCGAGAGGATCGCCGCGTCCAGGGTGAAGACGTCGTCCGGGCCGGGGTGGCTCAGCGAGCGCGCGCCCCAAAGGCCGAGGTCGAGCAGGATGTGGTCCAGCTCGGCGCCGTACTCGGTGAGCTCGTACACCAGGCCGGCGTCGAGGTCGGCGCGGACGCGGCGGCGGATCACGCCGGCCGACTCCATCTCGTTGAGCCGCGCGGAAAGGATGCTCGGCGGGATCTTCGGCAGCCCGGCCTGCAGCTCGGTGTAGCGCTTCGGGCCGAACACCAGGTCACGCACGACGAGCAGCGCCCAGCGTTCGCCGACGAGCTCGAGCGCGCGGGCCACGCCGCAGAACTGACCATAGGTGCGGGTTTGTGCGGTCATCGTTCCTCACTTCGTGCGGTGGTGGGTGTTCAGTAGTGATCGCCTTCGGAAATCAGGTCGCGGTGGAGCAGCTGCAGCTCGTCGCACGGCTCGACACCCAGCTCTTCGCTCAGGCGCTTGCGCAGGCTGCGGTAGACGGCCATCGCGTCGGACCGGCGGCCGCTGCGGCCCAGTGCCCGCATCAGCTGGCCGTGCAACGCTTCGTCGAGCGGGTTGCCCGCCGACAGCGAGCGCAGCTCGCCGATCAGCTCGCGGTGGTGCCCGCTGTGGATCTCGGCCTCGATCAGCGAGTGCAGCGTGGTGCGGCGCTGCTCCAGCAGTTCCATCGTGTACGGGACGAGCACCGGTCCACAGGGGACGTTCGCCAGCGGCGGCCCGGTCCACAGGTCGAGCGCCTCGCGGAACCGCTTCACCGCGGTGGGGTGGTCGCCCGCCCGCAGCAGCTCCTGGCCTTCCTGCTGGAGCCGGCCGAAGCGGAAGACGTCCACCTGGGCCGGGTCGATCTGGAAGACGTAGCCGGGCGCCTTGGTGACCAGCATCGTCTCGGTGCCACCGGTCAGGCCGTTCTCCTCGATGCACCGGCGCAAGTGGTATACGTAGGTGTGCAAGGTGGTTCGCATCGTGCGGGGTGGCTTGCTGGCCCAGAGCTCCTGGGCGATCGCGTCCACCTGCACCATCTTCCCGGGCCGCAGCACCAGCAACGCCAGCAGCTGCAGCAGCTTCGGTGTCGTGGGGGCGTAGTCGACCCCGTCGCGGTGCACACCGAGCGGGCCGAGCACCGTGAAGCCGATCGCACTTCCGGGTGTTTCCGCCGGCCGCTCGGTCACACCGACCAGTCCGTCCGTTACCTTTTTGGCGGAGTACATGCCGGGCGCCTCCAGTGTTCCCGCTGCGATGACTCGAGCTCCCCAGTGAAGCCCTGCCGGGCCGAAACTGCGGCCCGTGGCTGTCCAACTTCGAATGTGACAGAGGCGGGGGGCGGTATCCAGTGAGCCGTCCACCAGAGCCGAGATGCGTTTCACCCGGTGGTCCCGTGCGTCCGGCACATCTCGGCCGGACGCCGGCCATGGTCGGCTGCCAGGTCGGGCCGGGCGAACCCGGCAGGCCTGATCTTCCCGGCAGGGCGACGGAGGGAGAAATACCGCCCTGTCACTCGCCGTGCCCGAGCGGATTTCAGAACGGTCCGGTGCACTTCGCACGGTGACCCCGTGCGTTTCTCATACCGGGACCGGGACGCCCGCACTGGCACCGCTCCGGGACTGCGGTCCCTTCCTTCGGGCCTCCATCGGACGTCCAACGGCCTGCAAGGTCCGGCGTCTTACCTGACGAGGAGGGAATTGACGTCGGTAAGGAATTCGAGGTTGGACTCATGATCTTGCGATCGGTTGCGTCCGGGGGCGCCGACGAGACCGAGCCGTCGGCCGGTGTGGAACGAGTCGGGTGGGAGCAGGACCAGAACCCGGAAAGGGTTGTCCAGCCTGCCGTTCTGCGCGCGATCAAGATGATACTGGACCGCTACTTCGAGCCGATCACCCTGTCGGCCCTGGCGGCCGAGGTGTACGTGAGCCCGTTCCACTTCTCACGCATCTTCGCCAAGGCGACCGGCGTGACGCCGGGGCGGTTCCTCACGGCCGTGCGGCTGTTCGAAGCGAAGCGGCTGCTGCTGACCACTTCGCTGACGGTGTCGGACATCGTCTGCAGCGTCGGGTACAGCAGCGTGGGCACGTTCACGAGCCGGTTCCTCCGCACGGTCGGGATGACCCCGACCGAGTACCGCGAACCCGAGGTCGGCGAACTGCTGGTGGCGCACTCGGCGCACTTCCAGCGGCTCCCGTCCCTGCGTTCGCTGCGGGAGGCCGGCAGCTCCTGCGCGGCGCTGAAGCCCGGCTCGGGCCGGCTGACCGTGCAGCTGAAGATGCCGGCGGACGCGATGCCGGCCAACGTGCTCGTCGGCGTGTTCGCCGACGCGGTGCCGCAGAGCGGACCGGTCGCCTTCGGCGGGCTGGCGGACGTGCACTCCTCCGAGCTGACGATCGACGGGGTGCCCGAGGGCACCTGGACGGTGATCGCGGTCGCCGACCACGGCGCGGTGCGGGGCACCCCGGCGGGCCCGGCGTTCACCATCGGCAGCGAACTGGCGACCGTGACGGGGTTCGAGCCGGGTGAGGTGACGTTGCGGCTGCGGCCGCCGTCCCTGACCGACCCGCCGATCGCCATCACGCTCGCCTCGCGGCAGTCGACCGCCGACCAGCGGATGCTCGTCGCGGCCCAGCGGTCGCACCTGCGTTCGGTCGCCTGATCCTCCCCGACGAACCAAGGACGGACGATGTCTACTTTCATCGGAGTGCTGCGCAAGCGCTTCCTGGCTCCTTCGCTCGCTTCGGTCGGGTTCGCCGACCGCGGCTTCCCGGTCACCCCCACCGACGCGACGGCCCGGCTGGAGGCGGTGCCGCAGGCGGTGGTGTGCGGGTTCGAATGGGCCATCGAAGGCGCTTCGCTGTGGGAGATCGAACGGCGCCTGGCGCTGATCGAGCCCGAACAGCGCGGGTTCGCCTACGAGGGCGCGACGATGGGCTACTCCATCCTCGACGCCATGCCCGGCGGTGGCCGGAACAAGACACGCGAGCTGCTGGAAGGCCCGGGCCAGCCGCACATCTTCCTGACCTACATCGGGATCGGCTTCGCGATGGCGCGGCTGCCGCGTCCACTGTGGAAGAACATCCTGCCCGAGCTGTCCGGGGTGGCCTACCACCCGGTGATGAGCTGGCTCGCCGTCGACGGGTACGGCTTCGACCGCGCCTACTTCGACACGAAGAAGTGGGTCGACGAGCAGGCCGACCCGGAGCCCTACCCGTGGGCGGGGCGCCCGGAGTACTTCGGCCGGGCGTTCGACCAGGGGGTCGGCCGGGCGCTGTGGTTCATCAACGGCGGCAACCCGGGTGCGGTGGCCGAAGCGGTCGGGCGGTTCGCCGAAGCCCGCCAGGCGGACCTGTGGAGCGGCGTCGGGCTCGCCGCGACGTTCGCCGGCGGCGCGGACCAGAGCGGCCTGGCCGAGCTGCGCCGGCTTTCCGGTGAGTTCTACGACGAGCTCGCGCTCGGCGTGGTGTTCGCGGTCAAGGCGCGGACGTACTCCTCGTACGTGCCGGCCCACACCCACCTCGCCGCCGGGGTGCTGCTCGATCTTTCCGTGCAGGCCGCGCAGAACGTCGGCGACCGCACCGAGCGGGCGGACGGCGACGACGGGCCGGAGCCGCCCTACGAGCTGTGGCGCGCCCGGATCCGCGCGGAGTTCGCAAGTGGTGCGCAGCGTCTCGCCGGCTGAGCCCGGTGATCGCACGCAACCGTGGAGTAGACCGCTGACCAGCGAATCTGTGACCGTAGAACGGTAACGAGCTGCACCTCATCCAATTCGACCCGTAAGGGGGAGAGTGCGTTGGGCAATGGTTGGCGCGCGCTCAGGCGACGCATCCTGACACCGGACGTCTCGGAGACCTCGCTGGAGAAGCGGGGCTTCCACCGCAAGAGCCCAGCCGCTCAAGAACGACTCGAGACGGTCGGGGAGAAGTTCCTCCTCGGATACGCGCACGCGGTCGAAGCACGTTCGGTCGAGCAGGCCGAGGAATGGCTCGAGCGCATCCCCACGCAGTTCCGCGGTTTCGCCTACGAGGGCGCGGGAATGGGGTACGGCGTCCTCGACGGGCTGCCGTTCGGCAAGAGCACGAACATCGCCGAGTTCCTGGCCGGCCCCGGTGAGAAGCACGACTACATCATCTACGTCGGGGTCGGCTGGGCGATGTGCCGGCTGCCGCGGTTCGCGTGGCCGAAGGCTTCGGCGTTCGACCCGCTGCTGCGCTGGCTGGTGCTGGACGGTTACGGCTTCCACCAGGCGTACTTCAAGACGGACAAGTACATCGGCGGCCAGCACCAGGACCAGAACTTCTCCTGGCCGGACCGGCGTTACGAGGGTTATGCCCTGCGCGCCATCGACCAGGGCATCGGCCGGGCGCTGTGGTTCATCAACGGCACGGACGTTTCCCTGGTGGCCAAGGCGATCGAGGCGTTCCCCGAGTCGCGCCACGGCGACCTGTACGCCGGGGTGGGACTGGCTTCGACCTACGCCTGCGGTGTCACGGCCGAGGAGCTGGGAGAGCTGGTCGACCGGGCCGGCATCCACCACGGGCAACTGGCCCAGGGCAGTGCTTTCGCGGCCGAGTGCCGGGTGCGCTCGGGCCTGATGATCCCCGAGACCGAGATGGCGGCCCAGGCGATCTGCGGGGTGTCCGCCGAACGCGCCGCGGAGATCACCCAGGAGGTCCGCCCGGCCGTCGTCGTCGACGGTGACGACGTGCCGGCGTTCGAGACCTGGCGGCAGCGGATCGCCGAAGAAGTCCTCAAGCACGGAGGGAAGACGAAATGACCGCGACCTTGGGCTGGCTGCGCAAGCAGCTGGCGGGCATCGTGGCGCTGGTGCTGATCCTCGGCCTCTTCACGGTCGCCCAGCTGCCCCGCGTCTCGGCCGCCGAACAGAACCAGATGGCGAGCAAGTTCTCGTTCACCCCGATGACGATCGCGCTGCCGCCGGCGAAGAAGGCGCAGTCGATCCGGACGGTGAACAAGGAGTACGAGCACATCGCCGCGTGGATCTCCTCGGTCGGCGCCGCGATCGCGATCAACGACATCAGCGGCAGCGGCAAGGCCAACGACATCTGCCTGGTCGACCCGCGCAGCGACCAGGTCGTCATCACGCCGACGCCGGACTCCGGCCCGCGGTACGCACCCTTCGAGCTGGACCCCTCGCCGACGCTGGCGACGTGGGACTACATGGCGCCGATGGGCTGCGTCCCCGGTGACTACAACGAGGACGGCCGGACCGACATCCTGGCCTACTACTGGGGCCGGACCCCGGTCGTGTTCCTGCAGAAGGCCGGCGCCACGAAGTTCGACGCCTCGGCCTTCCAGCCGACCGAGCTGGTGCCGGGCAACCACCGCGGTGCGGACGGCAAGTACAACGGCCCGCTGTGGAACACCGACTCCGTCACCATCGGCGACTTCGACGGGGACGGGCACGTCGACGTCTTCGTCGGGAACTACTTCCCGGACAGCCGGGTCCTGGACCCGAACGCCGACGGCGGCATCACGCTGAACCAGTCGATGTCGCACGCGACGAACTCGGGCGCCAAGTACGTCTTCCGCTGGACCGGCGCTACTTCCGGCGCCAACCCGAGTGCGCAGTTCGTGGACGCCTCCCAGGGCATCCCGGAGAGCGCGCGCCTCGGCTGGACGCTGGCCTCCAGCGCGACCGACGTCGACGGGGACAGCCTGCCCGAGCTCTACATCGCCAACGACTTCGGGCACGACCACTTCCTGTACAACAAGTCGACGCCGGGCCACATCGAGTTCGGTGAGGTCACCGGGGTCCGCGGGATCACCGACCCCAAGTCGAAGGTGCTGGGCCACGACTCCTTCAAGGGCATGGGCGTCGACTTCGGCGACCTGAACCACGACGGCCGCTACGACCTGTTCGTCAGCAACATCACGACGTCGTGGGGCATCGAAGAGTCGAACTTCCAGTTCATGAACAAGTCGAAGAACAACCAGGACCTCACCGCGCAGTTCAAGAACGGCGTCGCGCCGTTCGAAGACACGAGCGGTTCGGAGGGCACGGCCTGGTCCGGCTGGGGCTGGGACGTCAAGATCCAGGACTTCAACAACAGCGGCGAGAACCAGATCGCCCAGGCGACCGGGTTCGTCAAGGGCCAGGTCAACCGCTGGCCGAACCTGCAGGAGCTGGCCACGGCCAACGACGGCCTGCTGTCCAACCCGTTCTGGTGGCCGAACGCCCGCGCCGGTGACGACATCGGTGGTGACCAGACGTTCCACTTCTTCGTGAAGAGCCCGGACGGCCGCTACACCGACCTCGGCCCGCAGCTGGGCCTGGCGGTTCCGGTGCCCACCCGCGGCATCGGGGTCGGCGACACCGACGGTGACGGCCTGCCCGAGTTCGCGGTCGCGCGGCAGTGGGAAGCGCCGATCTTCTACCACAACAACAGCCCCAACCCGGGCAAGTACCTGCAGCTGAAGCTGACCACCGACGCTCCGGTGGCCCCGGGCGCGCTGCCCGCGGCCGGCTCGCCGGCGATCGGCGCCCAGGTCACCGTGACGACCTCGGACGGCAAGAAGTACCTCGGCCGGGTCGACGGCAGCAGCGGGGAGGCCGGCCGGCGCAGCTTCGACGTCCAGATCGGCCTCGGCCACGACGTCAAGGGCCCGCTCGACGTGCACCTGCAGTGGCGGGACCGGACCGGGCAGCTGCGGACGCAGAACCTGAAGCTCGAACCCGGCTGCCACATGTACCAGCTCGGTTCCCAGGCGAAGGAAGAGATGTGACGGCATGACCACCCCGACTCTGACCAAAGTGGACGCCGCGCCACCGAAGCGGACGAACAAGGTCGTCACCGCGCTGCGCCGGTTCGCGATCTCGATCACCATCTTCAACATCATCGGCTACACGATCCTCGGCTTCGAGCAGCCGTGGCTGTACCCGTTCGTCGCGCTGGCGACCGCGTACACCACGGAGATCGTCCTCGAGATCATCAACGCCCGGGTGACCGACCGCGAGGTCCGGTTCAAGGGCAACGGGTTCAAGGGGCTCGTGGAGTTCCTGCTGCCGGCGCACATCACCGGCCTGGCGCTCAACATGCTGACCTACGTCAACGACCGGATCCTCGTGATGATCTTCGGGGTCGTCGTGGCGGTCGGCGCGAAGTGGGTCCTGCAGGCGCCGGTGTACGGCCGCATGCGGCACTACATGAACCCGTCGAACTTCGGCATCACGATCATCCTGCTGCTGTTCCCCTGGGCCAGCATCGCCCCGCCTTACCACTTCAGCGAGCAGATCGCGACCTGGGGCGGCTGGCTGATCGTGGCGATCATCCTGATCTCGGGCACGGTGCTCAACGCGCTGCTGACCGGCCGGATGTGGCTGATCGCGGGCTGGCTGAGCTTCTTCGTGGTCCAGGCGTTCGTCCGTGGCTGGCTCTTCGGCACCTCCATCCCCGGCGCGCTGGCGATGGGCACCGGGATCGCGTTCGTGCTCTACACGAACTACATGGTGACCGACCCGGGCACGTCGCCGTCGAAGCGGGGCTCGCAGTTCGCCTTCGGCGCGGGCGTGGCGCTCGCGTACGGCTTCTTCACCGCCGTGCACGTCGCGTACGGGCTGTTCCTGGCCACCGCGACCGTCTGCCTGATCCGCGGGGCCTTCCTGTGGGGCCTGCACTTCTCGAACAAGGCGCGGATCAAGTTCGAGGCGGACCAGGCCGCGCAGAAGGCGAAGCTCGAGCTCGCCCCGCCGGCCGAGTCCTCCGGCGACGGTGACAAGCCGGGAGCGATCGCGGCATGACCGCACCGCAGCACGAAGCCCGGGCGGCGCACACCGCGCCGCCCGGGCCGCCGCGGCGGGCGACGCTCCGGTTGCTGAAGCAGCTCTTCACCGACCGGCTCGCGCTCATGGGCGACAACGCCGAGACCTACGGCGACGTCGTCCGCATCGCCATCGGACCGAAGGCGATGTACCTCGTCAACCACCCCGACCTCGCCAAGCACGTTCTCGCGGACAACGCCGCGAACTACCACAAGGGCATCGGCCTGCAGGAGGCCCGCCGGGCCCTCGGCGACGGCCTGCTCACCAGCGACGGCGACACCTGGAAGAAGCAGCGCCGGACCATCCAGCCGGTGTTCCAGCCCAAGCGGATCTCGCGCCAGGCCGCCGTGGTCGCGTCCGAAGTGGACGCTCTCGTGCAGCGGCTGGCCGCGCACGACGGCCCGGTCGAGATCCTGCACGAGATGACCGGGCTCACCCTGGGCGTGCTCGGGAAGACGCTGCTCGACGCCGAGCTCGGCGGGTACGAGATGCTGGGCCACTCGTTCGAGGCCGTGCAGGACCAGGCCATGTTCGAGGCGGTCACGCTGAGCATGGTGCCGCAGTGGGTGCCGCTGAAGAAGCAGGTGGAGTTCCGGACCGCGCGCGACGAGCTGCGGCGGATCGCCGAGGAGCTGGTGGACCAGCGCCTGGCGAACCCGGTCAAGGGCGGCGAAGACGTGCTGTCGCGGCTGATCGCGTCGGGTGGCGAAGAAGCCACGACCGGCGCGTCGCGCGATCGCATGCGCGACGAGCTGATCACCCTGCTGCTGGCCGGGCACGAGACGACGGCGAGCACGCTCGGCTGGGCGTTCCACCTGATCGACGAGCACCCGGAGGTGGCCGATCGGCTGCACACCGAGGCCGTCGAGGTGCTCGGCGACCGGCTGCCCGAGCACGAGGACCTGCGGCGGCTGACCTACACCGTCGCCGTCGTCGAAGAGGTCATGCGGCTCTACCCGCCGGTGTGGCTGCTGCCGCGGATCGCCCAGGCCGACGACGAAATCGGCGGGTACCACGTGCCGGCCGGGTCCGACGTCGTCGTGGTGCCCTACACGCTGCACCGGCACCCGGAGTTCTGGACCGACGCGGAACGCTTCGACCCGGGCCGGTTCGACCCGGCCAACCCGGCCGGGCGGCCGCCGCGCTACGCCTACGTCCCCTTCGGCGCCGGGCCGCGGTTCTGCATCGGCAACAGCCTCGGGGTGATGGAGGCGGTCTTCGTGCTGGCGATGGCTTCGCGGGACCTGCAGCTGCGCAAGGTGCCGGGCAAGGTCGTCGAGCCCGAGGCGATGCTCTCGCTGCGGGTCAAGGGCGGGCTGCCGATGACCGTGCACCGCCGGGAGCGGGGCCGGCGGGCCGAAGCCGCTTGAGCCCGTCCGTCCAGGAGTGACCATTCGATGAGGAGGTAGGCCGGTGCAACCCGAGGCCACCGAAGAAGAACGCGTCATGAACCAGACCCTCGAGGCCTACGCGGACACGATCGTGCCGGGGGAGAAGCGGTTCCCGGAGGACCGGGCGATCGCCGGGGTGTCACCCGGCCCCGGGTCGGTGGCGGCGGGTGCGCTCGAGCTGCTGAACTTCGACGCGACCGGCGTCACGGCCGGCCTGCCCTACCTCGCGCAGTCGCTCAACGACCACGCGAAGTCCTACGCGGGTGAGGTCGAGCTGGCGCTCGACGACGACGTCCCGCCGTTCGTGGCGCTGCCGTACGAGCACCGCCGCGAGCTGGTGCACCGGCTCACCACGCCCGGGCACCCGGAGAAGGACGGCTGGGTCAGCCTGGCGCTGTTCTGCAACATGGCCTACGACAGCGCGCCGCACCTGCACACCGCGGACGCCATCCGCGACGGGCACCCGGGCCTGCTGGCGCTGGGGTACACCCCGCCGGACGCCGACGGGTTCTGGCGGTTCCCGAAGTACGGCTACGGCCGCAAGCTGGCCGAGATCCACCCCGACACGACACCTTCCGGGAGCCCGGCATGAGCGCGATCGACAAGACCGACGTCGTCATCGTCGGCAGCGGCTTCGGCGGGTCCATCCCGGCCTACCACCTCGCCGCGGGCGGGGCCAAGGTCACCGTGCTCGAGCGCGGTCCGTGGCTGGCCGCCGACGACTTCGAGCACGACTACCTGCTCGGCTCGTCCTACACCCGCGCGTTCGACTTCGTCGTCGGCGACGGGATGAGCGTGCTGGGCGGCAACTGCGTCGGCGGCGGCAGCGTGGTGTACTTCGCCGCGATGCCGCGCGCGCCGCGGTTCGTGTTCGAACGCCACGGCAGCATCGGCCGCCGGATGTGGCCGTCGGTCATCTCCCGCGACTCGCTCGAGCCGTGGTACGACCGCGTCGACGAGTCGCTCCCGGTGTCCCAGCAGGACTGGAACGACGTCTCCTACGCCGGCGGGCTGTGGGCGGCGGCGTGCAACCACTCCGGGCGCACCGCCAACCCGGCGCCGGTCGCAGTGGACAACAACACCTGCGTCAACTGCAACTTCATGATGGCGGGCTGCAAGTTCGACGCGAAGCGCTCGATGCTGACGAACTACCTGCCGGCCGCGCTCTCCCACGGCGCGCAGATCCGTCCACTGCACGAGGTCCAGCGCCTGGAGCGCACGGAGGACGGCGGATACCGCGTCTACTTCGACATCGTGGACGAAGAGGACTACCGGATCCACACCGGCACCGGCGTGATCGAGGCGAAGGTCGTCATCATCGCCGCGGGCGCCGGCGCGACCCCGGTGATCCTGCAGCGCTCGGAGGCCGCGCTCGGCGAGATGCCGCACGGTGTCGGCAGGTACTTCTCCGGCAACGGCGAACGGCTCAACACCGCCATCATCGACGAGGACCGCGTCCGCGAGGTGCTCGGACTGTCCCGTGAGGACGGTCCGGTGTACTCCGCCAACCACATCGGCAAGGGCCCGACCGTCGCGAACTGGGACAAGCTCGACGGGTCGCTGCCGGAGTACGAGCGGTACTCGCTGGAGCAGCTGTACTTCCCGCCGGGCCTGGGCACCATCCTCGCCCAGGTGCCCGGCGGCGAGGAGCCGCGCTGGTACGGGGCGGAGAAGAAGGAAATCCTGAAGCAGTGGGCGAACTGGCTCACGATCTTCCTGATGACCGAGGACGACAACGAGGGTGTCTTCGGCACCCCGCCGCCGACCGGCAACGCCTACCGCATCTCGCAGCAGATGCTCGGCCGCGGCCCGCTGCGCTACGACCCGACCGAGAACACCAAGCACGGCTGGGCGCTCGCGGACGCCGACTGCAAGGCGATCATCGAGAAGGACGGCCTGGCGAAGGTCGCGCCGTGGACCAACGACGTCGTCGGCGCGTACACCGTGCACCCGCTGGCGTCGTGCCGGATCGGGGACGACGCGGCGACGTCCGCGCTGCACCCGAACCACGAGCTGCGCAACCACCCGGGCATCTTCGTCACCGACAGCGCGTCGGTGCCGGGGGCGCTCACGGTGAACCCGGCGATGACCGTCGCCGCGCTCGCCGAGCGGTCGATCCCGGGCATCGTCCGGGAGCTGCAGGCGCGCGGTGTCGACGTCAAGTACGGCGCGCCGGCCCCCGACGGCTCGATCACCGGCCGCCGCGCAGTGTCCAAACTGGACCTCGTGGCCGGCAACTGATGCACGGATCCGAGCTCGCGCCGCCGGCTCCCCGGCGGCGCGAGCTCAGCCGTTTTCGAGGAGGAGACATGGCTCCGGTGCTGGTGCGGCTCGCGCTGCGGCGCACGCTGCGGGACGTGAAGTACGTCGAGGCGGTGCGGCCGCGCCACGCGCGCGGGCTCGTCCGCGACGTCTACCGCCAGGTGGAACGGGACTTCGGGATGCTCGCCCCGCCGATGGCGCTGCACTCGCCGGCGCCGGACGTGCTCGCCGCGGCGTGGTTGATGCTGCGGGAGTCGCTGGTCGCGGGCGGCACGGCGAGCCGGGCGGACAAGGAGGTCGTCGCGGCCGCGGTTTCGGCGGCGAACTCGTGCCCGTACTGCGTCGAGGTGCACGGGATGGCCCTCGGCTCGCTGGGCGACCCGGTCGCCGCGGCGGCCATCCAATCCGGCGCCGCCGCGACGATCCCCGACCACGACACCCGCGCCCTCGCGGCCTGGGCGCGGGGCGCCGGCGGGTTGCCCGCGGGCGTCCCGGCCGGCACCGCGGCGGAGTTCGTCGGGGTGGCCGTGGCGTTCCACTACCTCAACCGGGTGGTGAGCGTCTTCCTCGGGCCGTCCCCGCTGCCGGAGGCGGTGCCGCCGGCGGCCCGGGCGAAAGCCAAGGCGGTGCTGGGCTTCCTGCTCAAGCCGGGCGCGCCGCCCCCGCCGGGCCGGGCGCTGGACCTGCTGCCCGCGGCGTCCGTGAGCGGCCCCGACTGGGCACCTCCGGGCGGGACGCTGTCGGACGCCTTCGCGCGGGCCGCGGCGGCCATCGAGGCGGCCGGGGAGCGGTCGATGCCGACGCGGGTGCGGGACCTCGTCCGCCGTGAGCTCAAGGCGTGGGACGGGGAACCGCCCGGGCTGAGCCGCGCGTGGGTCACCCCGGTCGTCGCGGAGCTGCCGCCGGAGGAGCGGCTCGTCGGACGTGTCGCGCTCCTGGTGGCCAAGGCGCCGTACCAGGTCGACGCGGCCGACGTGGCCGACTGGGTGCCGGGCGATCGTGGCCTGGTCGAGCTGGTCTCGTGGGCAAGTCTCGCCGCGGCCGTGGAGTTCGGTGACCGCTTGCCGCTGCGCGCGTGAAGAGAAGACCCTGACCGGCCCGGCAGGTGATGATCGAGGGGTCGGATCGACCGCCGGAGCGCGCAGCACCGGGACACACCGAAGCCCCCGGCCCGGTTCGCGCAGCCGCTTCGCGCGGCAGCGGATCCGGCGTCCGGCGGCCGCTGCGACGGTGGCTCCCAGCCACTGCCGGGGCGGCCGCCGGCGCACGACCACCAAGTCATAGCGGTGAGAGGAAAACAGGTGACTGACACCACGGGCGTGATCGCCGACCTGACCGCCGAGGGCGCCGAAGTCGACGCGCTCGTCGCCGGTCTCCACGAAAGCGGGTGGGACACCCCCACGCCGGCCCCCGGGTGGGCCGTCCGGCACCAGATCGGGCACCTGGCGTTCATCTTCCGGCTGGCCGGCCTCTCGGCCGCGCAGCCGGCGGCGTTCGTCCAGCTGACGAGCTCCCTTTCCGGTGGCCTGGAAGCGGCGGTGAACGCCGCGCTGGAGGAGTACATCCACGACCCGGCCGAGGTGCTGCTGACGCGCTGGCGGGCGGAGCGGGACGCGGGCATCAAGGCGCTCGCGGCCGTGCCGGGCGACCAGCTCGTGCCGTGGCTGGTCAACCCGCTGCCGCCGTACGTGCTGGCGTGCGCCGGGATGATGGAGCTGTTCGGCCACGGCCAGGACGTCGCCGACGCGCTCGGCGTGCGCCGCGAGCGCACCGACCGCATCAAGCACCTGGTCGGGTTCGCGGTGCGGGTCCGGGACTTCGGTTACGAGGCGCGCAACCTGACGCCGCCGGCCGAGGAGTTCCGGTTCGAGCTGACCGCGCCGTCGGGCGCGCTCTGGACGTTCGGGCCGGCGGACGCGACGCAGCGGATCACCGGCAGCGCCGAGGACTTCTGCCTGCTGGTGACCCGGCGGCGGCACCGCTACGACCTGGACGTGCGGGCCAAGGGCACGCTGGCCGACCAGTGGCTGGACATCGCCCAGGCCTACCGGGGCCCGGCGGGCGAAGGCCGGCGGCCGGGGCAGTTCACCGACTAGAAAATCCTTTGTGGACGGTTAGCGTCCTTGTCCGAGCGTGCTGAAGTGCAGGCCACGGGCAGGAAGGAAGACGACGGTCCCTGCCGTCCGGGAGATGCTGGACCCGGACGGACGGGCGGGACCGAGACGCGGAGGCCGCGGCGGTGCCGCGGCCGGACGGACGGGCAGGCCGCACCCGGGACCGCGATCCCGGGTGCGGACGACAGCGGGACCTGACGGACCCGGTGAGACTGGGCTCGAGAGCCAGTGGGAGTGCGGTGGCATGAGCGTTGAGCGGATTTCGATCGTCGGTATCGGCCTCCGATACCCCGACGCGAGTTCTCCGGAGGAGCTCTGGGAAAACGTGCTGGCCGGGCGCCGGGCGTTCCGCAGGCTCCCCGACGAGCGGATGAACCAGGCGGACTACTACTCGCCCGATCCCAAGGCGCCGGACCGCTTCTACTCGCAGAAGGCGGCGGTGCTGCGGGACTACGAGTTCGACCGCGTCGCGAACAAGGTGGCCGGCAGCACGTTCCGGGCCACCGACACCACACACTGGCTGGCCCTCGACGTCGCCGCGCAAGCGCTGGCGGACGCCGGGTTCGCCGCGGGTGAAGGCGCTCCGCGGACGAGCACCGGCGTGGTCATCGGCAACAGCCTGACCGGTGAGTTCTCGCGGGCCAACATCATGCGGCTGCGCTGGCCGTACGTGCGCCGCACGGTGGCGGCCGCGCTGACCGCCCGCGGCTGGGACGACGAGGAGACCGCGACCTTCCTGCGGGACCTCGAGGTCCAGTACAAGGAGCCGTTCCCGGAGATCAACGAGGACAGCCTCGCCGGTGGCCTGGCGAACACCATCGCCGGCCGCGTCTGCAACCACTTCGACTTCGCCGGCGGCGGGTACACCGTCGACGGCGCCTGCTCGTCGTCGCTGCTGTCCGTGGTGACCGCGGCGAACGCGCTCGTCCAGGGCGACCTGGACCTCGCCATCGCCGGCGGTGTCGACCTTTCCATCGACCCGTTCGAGGTCATCGGCTTCGCCAAGACCGGCGCGCTGGCCAAGCGCGAGATGAAGGTCTACGACGCCGACTCCAACGGCTTCTGGCCCGGCGAGGGCTCGGGCATGCTGGTCCTGATGCGCGAGAGTGACGCGCTCGAGCAGGGCAAGCGGATCTACGCCTCGATCGGCGGCTGGGGCGTCTCCTCCGACGGCAAGGGCGGCATCACGCGGCCCGAGGCTGCCGGGCACCGGCTGGCGCTGCAGCGCGCCTACGACCGCGCCGGCTACGGCGTGGAGACGGTGTCCTACTTCGAGGGGCACGGCACCGGCACCGCGCTGGGCGACGCCACCGAGATCGAGGCGCTGTCCACCGCCCGCCGCGACGCCGACCCGCTGGCCAAGCAGGCCGCGCTGTCGACGATCAAGGGCAACATCGGCCACACCAAGGCCGCGGCGGGTGTCGCCGGCCTGATCAAGGCGACGCTGGCGGTGTACCACCAGGTCATCCCGCCGGCCACCGGGCACTACGAGCCGCACGAGTCGCTGACCGGCTCGTCAGCGCGGATGTATGTCCCGCGTGACGCCTCGCTCTGGCCGGCGGACCAGCCGGTCCGCGCCGGTGTCTCGGCGATGGGCTTCGGTGGCATCAACTCGCACATCACGGTCACCGAGGCGCCGACCGCGCCCCGCCGCCGGGAGCTCGACGAACGGGCCCGCGAGCTCGTCGCCGGGCGCCAGGACGCCGAGCTGCTGCTGTTCGACGCCGACGACGTCGCCACGCTGCGCGGGAACGTCGCCGCGGCGCTGGAGGTCGTGCCGAAGCTGTCGTTCGCCGAGCTGACC
The DNA here is from genome assembly GCF_044453095.1 of Amycolatopsis sp. NPDC051758. Taxonomy (NCBI): domain Bacteria; kingdom Bacillati; phylum Actinomycetota; class Actinomycetes; order Pseudonocardiales; family Pseudonocardiaceae; genus Amycolatopsis; species Amycolatopsis sp. NPDC051758. Next base: position 42,227 of record NZ_JBITCJ010000005.1, read on the forward strand.
GACCTCGCGGCCTCGCTCGCCGGGGACCTGGCGGGCCGTCCGGTGCGCGCCGCGGTCGTCGCGGGCAACCCGGAGCAGGCCGAGCGGAAGCTGACGAAGCTGATCGAGAAGCTCGAAGAGAGCGACTCGGTGTTCGACGCCGCCGACGGCGTCTTCGTGAGCAGCCGGACTTCGGAGCCGAAGATCGGCTACCTGTTCCCCGGCCAGGGATCCGGCCGTGGTGGCGACAGCGCGCTGCGTCGCCGGTTCACCGCCGCCGAGGAGATCCACCGCGCCGCCGGGCTGCCGGTGAGCGGTGACCAGGTCGCCACCGAGGTGGCCCAGCCGCGCATCGTCACCGGTTCGCTGGCCGCGCTGCGCGTGCTGCGTTCCTTCGGTGTCGAGGCGGTCACCGCGACCGGGCACAGCCTCGGCGAGCTGACCGCCCTGCACTGGGGCGGCGCGCTCGACGAGCGGGCGCTGCTCGACCTGGCGAAGGTCCGCGGCAAGGTGATGGCCACGACGAGTGGTGAGGGCACCGGCGCGATGGCCGGCATCGCCGCTTCGCCGAGCCGGGTCGAAGAGCTCGGCCTCGGGTCCGACGTCGTCATCGCCGGGTACAACGCCCCCGAGCAGACCGTGCTCTCCGGGCCGGCCGAGTCGATCGACCGGATCGTCGCCCGGGCCAAGGCCCAGGGCGTCAGCGCCACCCGGATCAAGGTCTCGCACGCGTTCCACTCGCCGCTGGTCGAGCCGGCCGCGGCCGCGATGACCGGCCGGCTGGGCGAGTTCAGCTTCTCGCGGCTCGAGCGGCCGGTGGTCTCGACCGTCAGCGGCGACGTGCTGCACGCGGCCGAGAACCTGCCGGAGCTGCTGCGCGAGCAGATCGTGCTGCCGGTGCGCTTCCGCGAGGCCGCCACCAAGGTGGCCGAGCGCAGCGACCTGGTGGTCGAGGTCGGCCCCGGCCGGGTGCTGACCGGGTTGTTCGAGGAGATCGCGCCGGACACCCCGGTGCTGGCGATCGACTCGGACAACGCGTCGCTGGCCGGTCTGCTGCGAGTCGTCGGCGCGGCCTTCGCGCTCGGCGCGCAGCTCTCGCTGGACACGCTGTTCGAGGGTCGGGTCGTCCGGCCGCTGCCGATCGACGGCAAGTTCTCGTTCCTCGCCAGCCCGTGTGAAGCGGCTCCGGCGATCGACAGCGAGCTGGCCGCCGAGCTGGCGGCGGAGAAGGCGGAGGCCGCCGAGGCCGACGCCGGCGCCGACAACTCCGGCAGCTCGACCCTGGACCTGCTGCGCAAGCTCGCCGCCGAGCGCGTCGAGCTGCCGCTGGAGACCGTCACCGCCGACACCCACCCGCTCGACGACCTGCACCTGTCGTCGATCACGGTCGGGCAGCTGGTCAACGACGTCACCCGGGCGCTGGGCCGGCCCGCCCTGGAGGGCATGCCGAACTTCGCGACGGTGTGCCTCGGGGAGCTCGCCGAGATGATCGACGAGCTGGCGCAGACGGCGAAGCCCGCCGACGCCGGCCCGAACGAGGCCGCGGGTGTCGGGCCGTGGGTCCGGCCGTTCGCGGTCGAGTACGTGCCCGCGCCGCGGCCCACCGCGGACCTCACGCCGGGCATCGGCAACGCCCAGTGGCAGGTCTTCTCGACGCCGCGGCACCCGCTGGCCGAGCCGCTGAAGGCGGCGCTCGCCTCGGCGGGCGCCGGGGACGGTGTGCTGCTCTGCCTGCCGGCGGACTGCGACTCCAGCCACGTCGGCCTGTTCCTCGACGCCGGCCGCGCGGTCATGGCCGCCCCCACCGGCACGCGCTTCGTGGTCGTGCACCACGGTTACGGCGCGGCCGGCCTGGCCCGGACCTTGCGGCTCGAGGACCCCTCGGCGAAGACCACGATCGTCGACCTCGCCGACCCGACGCCGTCGGGTGCCGACGAGATCACCGCGGCCGTGCGGGCCGTGACGGCCGAGGTCGCCGCGACCACGGACTTCACCGAAGCCCGGTACGGCGCCGACGGCGGACGCACGGTGCCGCGGCTGTCCGCACTGCCGGCCGCCCCGACCGGGCCGATCCGCGAATCGCTGGACCAGACCGACGTCCTGCTCGTCACCGGTGGTGGCAAGGGCATCACGGCGGAGAGCGCGCTGGCGCTGGCCAAGGACTCCGGGGCCAAGCTGGCCCTGCTCGGGCGCAGTGACCCGGAGACCGACACCGAGCTGGCGGAGAACCTCGACCGGATGGAGGCCGCGGGCATCCGCTACCGGTACGAGCGGGCCGACGTCACCAGCGCGACGCAGGTCGGCGAGGCGGTCGCCCGGATCCAGGCCGAGCTCGGCACGGTCACCGCGGTGCTGCACGGCGCCGGCCGCAACGAACCGGCCGCGCTCTTCAGCCTCACCGAGGACAGCTTCCGCAAGACCCTCGCCCCGAAGATCGGCGGGCTCAACGCGGTGCTCTCGGCGGTCGACCAGGACCGGATCAAGCTCCTGGTCACCTTCGGCAGCATCATCGGCCGGGCGGGCCTGCGCGGGGAAGCGCACTACGCCACGGCGAACGACTGGATGACCGAGCTGACCCTGCGCTTCGGCCAGGAACACCCGCAGGCGCGGGCGATCGCGCTGGAGTGGTCGGTCTGGTCCGGCGCCGGCATGGGCGAGAAGCTCGGTGTCGTCAGCGCGCTGATGCGCGACGGCATCACGCCGATCCCGCTGGACGAGGGCATCACCATCCTCCGCCAGGTGCTGGCCGACCCGGCCGCGCCGCCGGTGCTGGTGGTGTGCGGCCGCACTTCGGGCCTGGCCACCCTGCCGATCCAGAAGCGCGAGCTGCCGCTCACCCGGTTCGTCGACCGGGCGGTCGTGCACTACCCGGGTGTCGAGCTGATCACCGAGGCGGACCTGTCCGACGGCAGCGACCCGTACCTGACCGACCACCTGCTCGACGGGCAGCTGCTGTTCCCGGCGGTGCTCGGCATGGAGGCGATGACGCAGGCCGCGGCCGCGACGCTGGACCGCACCGGCGCGCCGGTGCTCTCCGACGTCGAGTTCCTCCGGCCGATCATCGTCGCACCGGGCGGGTCGACCACGATCCGGCTGGCCACGCTGGCCCGCGACGCCGACACCGTCGACGTCGTGATCCGCAGCGACGAGACCGGCTTCAGCGCCGACCACTTCCGGGCGCGGCTGAGCTTCGCGCGGCCGGCGGAGCTCGGCGAACGGGTGCCGCGCGACATCGCGCTGCCGCCGGTCCCGGTGGAGCCGATCAGCGAGCTGTACGGCTCGGTCCTGTTCCAGGGCAAGCGGTTCCAGCGGGTTCTCGGCTACCGGCGGGCGAGCGCCCGGCACGCGGTCGCCGAGATCGCGACCACCGCGGACCACGCCTGGTTCGCGCCCTTCCTGCCGCAGGACCGGCTCCTGGCCGACCCGGGCACGCGGGACGCGATGATGCACGCGATCCAGTGCTGCGTCCCGGACGCGACGCTGCTGCCGCAGGGCATCGAGAAGCTGTACCTGGCCGAGCCGGGTGTCCAGCACGACGAGTACGTCCTGCTGGACGCGAAGGAACGCTTCCAGGACGGCGACAGCTACGTCTACGACCTCGACGTACGCAACCCGGACGGGACGCTGGTCGAGCGCTGGGAAGGGCTGAAGCTGCGCGCGGTGCGCAAGCGCGACGGCGCGGGGCCGTGGGTCCCGTCGATGCTCGGGTCCTATGTGGAGCGTGCGTGTGAGCGCCTGCTCGGCGGGACGCGGTCGGTCGTGCTGGAGCCCGACCCCGCCGGCCGCCCGGCCGAGGGCATCGCCGAGCGGAGGGCGCAGACCGCGCTCGCCGCGGGCCGGGCGCTCGACACGCCGATCGAGGTCCGGTACCGCCCCGACGGCAAGCCGGAGTGCGACAACGTGAACGTCACGGCGTCGCACACCTCGCAGCTGACGCTCGTGGCCACCGGTCCCGACCAGGTCACCGTCGACATCGAGACGGCGATCGAACGCACCGAAGAAGACTGGGCCGGGTTGCTCGGCGAAGAGCTCCTCGCCCTCGGCCGGCTGCTGGCCGCCGACACCGGGGAACCGATCAGCGTGGCCAACACGCGGGTCTGGAGCGCGATCGAGTGCGTCCGCAAGAGCGGCTCGATGACCCAGTCCCTCACCGTGCGCCAGGTCGACGCCGACGGGTGGGCGCTGCTCGCCAACGGTGCGGCGCGGATCGCGACCTGGTCGACCACCGTCAACGACCGGACCGACCCGATCGTGTTCGCGGTGCTCCACTCAGAGGGGAACTGAAGATGACCGACTATTTCGAGATCCGCCACACGGTCGGCTTCGAAGAGACCAACCTGGTGGGCAACGTCTACTACGTGAACTACGTGCGCTGGCAGGGCCGGTGCCGCGAGATGTTCCTCAAGGAGAAGGCCCCGGCCGTGCTCGAGGAGGTCCGGCACGACCTCAAGCTGTTCACCCTCAAGGTGGACTGCGAGTTCTTCGCCGAGATCACCGCGTTCGACGAGCTGTCCATCCGGCTGCGCCTGGAAGAGCTGACGCAGACCCAGATCCAGTTCACCTTCGACTACGTCCACCTGCACCCGGACGGCGAGCGGCTGGTCGCCCGCGGCCGCCAGCGCATCGCCTGCATGCGCGGCCCCAACACGGCGACCGTGCCGTCGCGGGTGCCGGAACAGCTCCGCGAGGCGCTGGCGCCGTACCACGCGGCGGGCTCGGTCAACGGCAAGGGGGTCTGATCGTGTCGATCGATCCGGACCGGCCACCGGAGCGGGGGGTGCTCAAGCGGCTGCCGACCTCGGCGGCGCGGCGCGGGCTCTCGGCCCAGCCCGGCCTGCGCCAGGTGATGTCCCAGTTCGCGACCGGCGTCACGGTGCTGACGGCGGGCGGGGACGACGCGCACGGGATGACCGCGAACGCGTTTTCCTCGGTCTCGCTGGAGCCGCCGCTGGTGCTCTGCTGCGTGGCGAAGGCGGCGCGGATGCACACGTCCATCGTGTCCGCGGACTCGTTCGCGGTGAACATCCTCTCCGCCGAGCAGCAGGACCTGTCCAAGTACTTCGCCGACTGGCGCCGGCCCGACGGGATGGCCCAGTTCGACGCGGTGGGCTGGTCGGCGGGCGCCAAGACCGGGGCGCCGTTGCTGGACGGCACGCTGGCCTGGCTGGAATGCGAGCTGGCCCAGGTGCTCGACGGCGGTGACCACTCGATCTTCCTGGGCCGGGTGGTCGCCACCAGCCGGGGCAGCGGCGAGGACGCGCTGGTCTTCTACGGCGGCAAGTACCACGAAGTCGACGGGCGCGCCCGCGCGGCTTGAGAAGGGAAAGGTCATGCTGATCGCGGTCACGGGCGGCACCGGGTTCCTCGGTGCGCACACCGTCGTGGCGCTGCTGCGGCAGGGCCACCGGGTGCGCCTGCTCGCCCGTGACCCGGCCCGCGTGGCCAATGCGCTCGCGCCGCTCGGTGCCGATCCGTCCACTGTGGACGTCGTCGCCGGGGACGTCACGGCGCCCGAGGCGGCCGGGCGGCTGGTCGCCGGGGCGGACGCGCTGCTGCACGCGGCGGGCGTCTACACCTTCGACAGCCGCCGCCGCGCCGAGCTGGCGCGGGTGAACGTCCACGGCACCGAGGTCGTCCTCGACGCCGCGCGCCGGGCGGGCACCGGGCGGATCGTGCACGTCTCCACCGTCGGGGCGCTCTACCCGACGCGGGAGCCGTCGATCGGCCCGGCCAGCCCGGTCGGCGAACCGCGGGAGGCCTACCTCGCGTCGAAGGCCGCCGCCGAGCGGATCGCCCGCGGGCACCGCGACGCCGGCGCGCCGGTCACCATCACCTACCCGCCGGCGCTGCTCGGCCCGCACGACCCGCACCTGGGCGACCAGAACGCGCGACTGCGGGACCTGCTGCGCGGGCTGATGCCGATCTGGCCGTCCCGCGGGCTGCCGATCGGCGACGTCCGCGACTCGGCGGACCTGCACGCGCGGCTGCTCGGCGGGACGCCGGAGCCGGCCGGCGGCGCCTACTTCGGGCCGGGACACTTCCTGGCCACCCGCGAATACCTCGCGACGGTCCGCGCCGCGACCGGGCGGCGGCTGCCCGCGGTGTTCCTGCCGCCGCGGTCGATGTACCCGGTCGGCCGGGGCGCGGACCTCCTGCAGCACGTCTGGCCGTGGCACATCCCGGCCGAATACGGCGCGATCTACGTCTGCGCCACCGCCGTGCCCGTCGACGACGCCGCGCCGCGCGCGGACGTCCCGGCGCGCCCGGCGCTCGAAACGGTGCACGACACGGTGGCCTGGTTGCACACGACCGGGCGGCTGACCGACCGGCAGGCCGGCATCGCGGCCGGGCCGGCCACTGCGTTCACTGCGTCCAATTCGGACGCCGGTCCCGGCGCGCCCGGGGCCGCAGAGATCGAGGAGGCCCTGTCATGACCGCCAGCGACGCCACCGAACCCACCCGCATCGCCGCCGCACCGGCACCCGCCGCCGCGGCGCTGGACGCACCCGCCGAATGGCCGGTCCGGCCGATGCCCCGGCTCGGCCGCGGCATCGTGTGGTCGGACATCGTCGCCGAGATCGAGCGGGACAACGCCGCCGGCGCCGGATCCCGGATGCGAGACGCCGCGTGAGCGGTCGGCACGAGTCCGGGGCGCAACGCGCCGACGACACCGAAGTGGTGCCGGTTCCGGAAGCGCTGCACCCGGGCCGTCGCCGGTTCGCCCGCGTGGACGACGGCGACGCCCAGGTGATCGCCCTGGCCAGGACGGCCGAGCCGGTGGCGCCGGAGCCGGCGGAGATGCCGCTCCTGCGCCAGCAGCGCGAAGAGCTGCGCGCCCACATCGTCGAGGGCAAGCTCGAGGCGGTCCGGCGCCAGCACTCGCTGGGCAAGCTGACCGCCCGCGAACGGCTCGACCTGTTGCTGGACGAGGACTCGTTCGTCGAGGTCGAGCCGTACCGCCGGCACCGGGCGAGCGGCCCGGGGCTCACCGGCAACCGGCCCTACACCGACGGTGTCGTCGCGGGCTCGGGCACGATCGACGGCCGCCGGGTGTTCGTCTACGCCCAGGACTTCACCGTCTTCGGCGGTTCGCTCGGGGAAGCGCACGCGAAGAAGATCCACAAGGTGCTCGACCTCGCGGTCGCGAACGGCGCCCCGGTGATCGGGCTCAACGACAGCGGGGGCGCGCGCATCCAGGAGGGTGTGCTCGCGCTCGACGGTTACGGCGGGATCTTCCGCCGGCAGGTCGACGCCTCCGGGGTCATCCCGCAGATCAGCGTGATCCTCGGGCCGTGCGCCGGCGGCGCCGCGTATTCCCCGGCACTGGCGGACTTCGTGTTCATGGTGCGGGACACCGCGCGGATGTACCTGACCGGGCCGGACGTCGTCGAGTCGGTGACCGGCCGCCGGGTGACCCACGACGAGCTCGGCGGCGCGGACGTGCACGGCTCGATGTCCGGTGTGGCCACGGTGGTGCACGACGACGAGGAGAGCTGCCTGGCCGACGTCCGGTACCTCGTCTCGCTGCTGCCGTCGAACTACCTCGACGTCCCGCCGGGCGTCGCGGAAACCGGGGCGACCGACGACTACCGGCCGCGGCTGGCCGAGATCGTCCCGGTCCAGCACAACCAGCCCTACGACATGCGCGAGGTGTTCACCGAGGTCGCCGACGACGGGGAGTTCTTCGAGCTGCACGAAGGCTGGGCCCGCAACGTGCTGTGCGCGCTCGCCCGGATCGACGGGCGGGTCGTCGGCTTCGTCGGCAACCAGCCGGCGGTGTTCGCCGGTGTCCTCGACGGTCCCGCGTCGCAGAAGGCCGCGCGGTTCGTGCGCTTCTGCGACGCCTTCAGCATTCCGCTGGTCAGCTTCGTCGACGTGCCCGGCTTCCTGCCGGGGGTCGAGCAGGAGCGCGGCGGGATCATCCGGCAGGGCGCGCAGCTGCTGCACGCCTACTGCGAGGCGACCGTGCCGCGGATCCAGGTGATCGTGCGCAAGGCCTACGGCGGCGCGTACATCGTGATGGACTCGCGATCGATCGGCTGCGACCTGTCGCTGGCCTGGCCGACGAACCAGATCGCCGTGCTGGGCGCGGAAGGCGCGGTGAACATCCTGCACCGGCGGGAGCTGGCGGCGGCCGACGACCCGGAGGCCCTCCGCGCGAAGCTCACCGACGACTACACCCGCGAGTACCTGAACCCGAGCTACGCCGCCGAACGCGGGCTGGTCGACGACATCATCGACCCGGCCGAGACCCGCGCGGCGCTCGCCAGGGGCCTGGCCATGCTGGCGGACAAGCGGAAGCCGGGCCCGGCGCGCAAGCACGGGAACCAGCCCATCTAGGAGAAGTGCGATGGACGAGCTGAGGGTGGTGCGCGGTGACCCGGACGACTTCGAGCTGGCCGCGCTGATCATCGTGCACGCCGCCCTGCGCACCCGCCGCCCCGCGGCGGAACCCCGCCGGTCGTCGTGGGGCCGTCCGCACGGCTGGGCCGGGGCGCCGGCGGCCTGGCGGCGTTCAGGCCTGCCCTGACTCCCGGCACACCGAAGAGGCCGTGAACGACTCGTTCACGGCCTCTTTTGTTTGCCACGAAGGGCGCCCTCATGGCTTTTGAGTCCATCAGGGCGCCCTTCAGGGCTTTGCGAGCGGAAGCCCGCCGGGGCAGCAGAAGGGCCGCCGCCGGCGGATCACGCCGGGCGGCGGCCCCTGTTCCCGCGGTTCAGGCAGCGCGATCCGAGCGCGCCCGTTCCGCCTCCTTGGCGGCCGCGACGGCCGCGTCGTAGTCGGGCTCCTGCTCGATCGCCGGGACGTACTCGGCGTGGACCACCGCGCCGTTCGCGTCCACCACGAAGACCGCGCGGGCCAGCAGGCGGAACTCCTTGATGAGCACGCCGAACGCCTGGCCGAACGCGACGTCGCGGTAGTCCGACAGCACGCGGACCCCGGTGACGCCGGCCGCGCCGCACCAGCGGGCCTGCGTGAACGGCAGGTCGACCGAGATCGTCAGCACCGAGGTCTCGCCGAGCTCGGTGACGGCCTCGTTGAAGCGGCGCGTCTGCGTGTCGCAGACCGGCGTCTCGAGCGACGGCACGACCGAGATCACCCGCGTGCCCGTCAAGGTGGAGAACTGCACCGGCGACATGTCGCCGGCCAGCACGGTGAAGTCCGGCGCCTGGTCGCCCACGGCGATCTCCGGGCCCACCAGGGTCACCGGGTGTCCGCGGAAGGTCGTGACCCCCGCGCGTTCGGTCGTCGTCATCTCGCCTCCGCTCAGCCCTTGACCGGGCTCGTCTGCTGCGAAACGAGCAGCCATTCCTCGCCGACCCGGGTGGTGACCCAGCTGCCGCGGACGACCTGCTCCTCGGGCACGGCCGTCTCGGCGCCGTACAGGACACCGCCGTCGGTGAGCACCACGGCCACACCCGGCTCCAGCAGCTTGATCTCGATCGGCTCGGTGTGCAGCCGCGTGCCGGCCAGCGGGCCGCCTTCGCCGAACGCGCGGGCGAAGTACTCGCGGATGGCTTCGCGGCCGTTGATCTGCTCGTCGTCGACGAGGATGCTGCCGTTCTCGGTGAACGTGTCAGCGAACGCGTCGGCGTCGTTGGCGTCCCACGCGGCGCGGGCGCGCAGGGGCGCGGTCAAGGCCACGCTCTCGTCACCCTGGGTGAACTTCCCGTAGTACGTGGCCCACTGCTTGGCCCCCGCGACGAGGGACGATGCCTTCTCGGACATCCGGCTCTCCTGACTGACTCTCCGGGGCTGGCTTCCGGGTGCCGCTACGGACTCCCGCTGTCCGTGTCAGGATGCCGCGAACGGGGGTACCGCAGCGTCTCCTCGACTGCGCGGGGCCCGGCCCGGAAATGCGCCGTCGGCAACGGAGAAGACGTTCCCGGCGCGCCGTTCCTGCGACCATTTTCGCGTATGCGCTGATCGTATGACACCCGTGGTCGGCCGACTTAGCGAAGGAGATGCACAGTGTCCGGAACCACTTCCGCCGAGGAGCAGGCCAAGTTGGACGCCTACTACGGTGGGTTCACCTCGGAACGGGAAAAGGAAGCTCTCGACGTTCCGCTGCGGCTGATCGCGGCGTGGACGAAGAACGACGGTTACGGCGTGGCCAAGTGCTTCACCGAGGACGGGATCCTGATCCTGCCCGGTGACGTGCTGAAGAAGGGCCGCGACGCGGTCGGCTCGTTCATGACCGCCGCGTACGCCGGTCCGTTCAAGGGTACCGGTGTCACCGGCCGCCCGGTCGACGTCCGGTTCGTCTCCGACACCGTGGCGCTGCTGCGCACGCACGGCGGCATCCTCGCGCCGGGCGAGACGGAGATCGACGAGGAGCTGGCCGTCCGCTCGACCTGGGTCGTCGTCAAGCGGGACAACGAATGGCAGCTCGCCGTCTACCAGAACAGCCCCCGCGGCGCCGGCGCGACCTTGCGCTGGTGACCAGACAGGAGATCACTGTGTCGGACAATTCGTGGGGCAATGCCACGGAAATCCTCGCGGCGCACGGCGTCGAAGAGGACACGTCGTTCTACCGCGAGTTCGTCAGCGACGACGAGAAGGCCGCACTGACCGTGCCGCAGCGCATCCAGGACGCCTGGCTGCAAAACGACGCGGACGCCTTCGCGGACGTCTTCGCGGAGAACGGCAGCCTCCTGCTGCAGGACAACCAGCTGGTCAGCCGGGAGGAGATCCGGGGTTACCTGCGGGCGTCCTTCGTGGGCGTGCTCAAGGGCGCGCACGTCCGCGGCTGGCCGCTGGAGGTCAAGTTCCTGACCCCGGACGTCGCGATCGTCGTGACCGAGGGCGGGATCATCCGCCCGGGGGAGTCGGAATCCGCTCCGGAGAACCAGATCCGCGCGGTCTGGGTGATCGCTCGCCGGGCGACCGGTGAGCTGAGCCTGATCTCGCACCAGAGCAGCCCGATCAAGGGCTGACGCCGGCCGGAAACCCGCCGGCGCGGTGCCGGCGGGTTTCTTGGCGCGTGCGGCTACGTGTCCACAAAGGACTGTGGGTTATTCGTCGAGGAACTTCGCCAGACCGGCGTAACCGACCTCCGCGAGCCGCTCGCCGGACTCCGTGGCGTAGGCGGCGTCCGCCTTGATGCCGATGCCTTCGACCATCCGGTTCATGAAGTTGAACAGCGCGCAGACGAGCACGGCGTCGTGCAGCGCGTTCTCGTCCCAGCCCGCCGCGAACACGGCCTCGGCATCGGCTTCGGTCATCCGCGACGGCGTCCGGGTCAGCTTGCCGACGTAGGCCAGCACCGGCTTGAGCTTGTCGGACACCGGAGCGTTGTCCAGGTCGGCGACCGCCGCCTCGAGCAGCCCGGCCGGCACCCCGAAGGCCTCCGCGGTCACCGTGTGGATGCCGTGGCAGTAGTCGCAGCTGTTCAGCCCCGAGACGTAGGCGGCGATCATTTCGCGTTCCCCGGTGGTGAACGGCGAATCCCCGCGCAACAGCGTCTCGTGGAAGGCCAAGAGGTGCTTGGCCGGCTCGGGGTGGGCCCGGAAGACCTGCAGCAGCGTCGTTTCAGCCGGCAGGGACTTCAGGTACGACATCGTGGAGTTCCTCTCGATCGCAGAGCCGCTCGATTTCGTCACGACGGATCCAGCAGGCGGTCAGGTAGCTCCGCAACGCCGGACCCGCACCGGAGACGGCCAGGGCGACCCGGTCGGCGGTGTCCCGCCACTCCCGGCGCATCCCGCCGGAGGGCGTCTTCCCGGGCACGGCTTCGACGGCCGGCCGCAGCCGCCGCCACTGCTTCGCCCCACTGGTGACCAGCTCGGCGTGCCCGGTGCTGAACACGCCGTGGCGCGCCCGGTCGACCGCCTGGGTGACCAGGGCCGGATCATCGGCCAGCCCGGCAAACCCCAGACCGGCGAGCAGCCGGTCCGGGTCCAGGCCGAGCAGGATGACGCCGGCTTCCTCCTCGGCCGAGGAGTCGAGGTCGGGCAGGTCGAAGCGCGAGTCAGGCATCGGTCGTCACCTCCGCGAGGTCGCTACGGGGTCCCGGCCCGAGCGCCCCAATGTGGCCTTCGGTGCGTGAGACGCACCCAAGGCGGCCTTCGGTGCGTCTGACGCAACCAAGGCCGCCTTGGGGCGCTCGGGGCCGGGCGAGGCAAGGCCGGGCATCGGCGCCTCCGGTCGGCCGGAGGCGAGCCCAGGCAGGCCGGAGTGGTTGTCCGGTCCCTGCCCCAGCCCTGCTGCCGAGCGGGTGAAACGGGCGAGGTGTGGGTCAGACACCGGCGCCCACCTTGTTCAGGTGCCGCGCGTCCACCGCCGCGCCGTCGTGGCGCAGGCTGCGGGCGACCGCGTCGGCTACCCGTGCCGTGGCGACCCGGTGGCCGTCGATGTTGCGGGCCGCGGGTCCGAGGACCATCCCGGCCGCCGCGCCGACCACCGACACCCGCGGGGCGTGCGTGTAGGCGAGAGTGCGCTCGTCCAGGTCGGGCCAGCCGTCGCGCTCGCCGACGGCGAACGCCGGCAGCAGCCCGCGGCCGGTCTCCGGTGTGGTGCCCAGCGCGAGCACGGCGTGGTCACCGCTCACCCGGCGGCCGCCGGCGAGCCGCAGCACCGCCGTCCCGCCCATCCCGGCCGAAAGCCCGGTGATCGTCTCGCCGCGGTGCACGACCAGGCGTCCTTCGGCCTCGGCCCGCTGCAGCGCCGGCCGGAACTCGAACATGACCGACGCCCGCCGGTACTCGGCGAAGAGCCGGAGCCGGTCGGCCCACCGGACCCCGCCGATCCGGGCGCGGCCCTCCGGCCGGAAGAACTTCGAGTTCACGTCGGCGCACTGGTAGTGCTCGCCGGTCGCGCGGACCACCCAGTGCACTTCACGCCCGGCCTCGAGCGCCGCGGTGATGAGGTGGGCCGAGCTCAGCCCGGCGCCGACGACCACCTGGCGGCCGCCGATGCCCGCCGGCAGCCGCTCGTCCCAGTACGTCACCCCGGGTGGCGCGGCGCCGCCGCCCCACCAGGATTCCGGCGCCTCCCGGCGTTCCTCGCCGGGGCACAGCACGACGTGGCGGGCGGTGACACTGCCCCGGTCGGTGTGCACGACGACCTCGTCGGCCCCCGGGCGCACCTGCCCGGCGGTGGCCCGCCAGGTCTTCTCCGCGACTCCGTGCGTGGCGACGAGGTGCTCGCAGTAGGCCTCGAAGACGTCCACCGGCACAACCGAGCGGTGGCCGGCCTGCGACATCCGCACTTCGCGCCGTTCGGTCGGCGTCAGCCGCCCCCAGTGCAGCCGCGCGAAGTCCAGCAGCTCGCAGTCGCGGTACCCCTCCACCCCGGGGTGGTGTTCGTACGGCGACCGCAGCACCCGCTGGCCGAGCAGGTCGATCCGGCCGAAGAACCGCCCGCACGCCCGCCCGCCCCGGTCCAGGACGACGACGTCGCGCACCCCGTGGTGCCACAGCGCCGACGTGACCGCGAGCCCGGCGGGGCCCGCTCCCACGACGACGACGTCGGCGCGGGCCGGCAGCTCGTCCCGCAGGGGCACGGGGGTGGCCGGCAACCGCGGCCAGTCCCGGCCGCGGGGTGAATCGAGCAGGTGCGGCTCCGGGACGAACGACGTGCTCGTCAAGGTCCCCGGGGCGCCGGCGGGCGCGGAGGTCATCCGATCACGGTGACGGGGACGACGATCTCCACCATCGGCCGCCGGGCCATGCCGTTCGTCACGAGCTCTTCGAGCGTCTGCTCGGACTGCTCGAGGGTGTCGGTGGCGACGGGGCTGTAGCGCGAGTACGAGTAGGCGGGCTTCCGCGCGCTCGTCTCCATTTCGTACACCTTGAGGACCGCCTCGCCGGGCCGCACCTCACCACCGTAGAAGGTCAGGCGGCGCTGGTCCGGGGTCATGAACGACTTGGTGAACTGCCGTGACATCACCAGGGTTTCCGGGTCGTTCACGAAGGTCGACTCGTCGTCCATCACGACCTGCATCGCGACCCAGGTCTGGTCGGTCAGGTTCGTCTCGGACTTGATGATCTGCCAGCGCCCCGGCTCCGGCAGGTTCACCGTCACCGAAACGTCGTGGTCGGTGGTGTCGATGGCGCCGGAAATCATCAGCACCCTCCGCCGGACGTCGGCGACGCCCGCCATTTGGATGTCTTTCGCGCGCACGCGGCCGGATACATCCAGCCCGGCGAATTCCGGTGATGACATTTGCGTGGCCTCCTCGTTTTTCCCCCGGGATCCCCAGTGTTCAGCCAACTAGGCTGAGGATTCCAGAGCGGGAGAGGCGACGCAAGATGACTAACACATGATCGCGTCGGGCGTTTGACCCAGACGGACGAACTGTTGCGCAAATTATTACGACATCCGGCGCGCGTTCGCGCGCGAACGGGTCATCGCCCGCGCGCAAACGGCTCAGAGCTCGTCGACGTCGGCTTCGACCTCGACGGAGAGTGCCGACACATCCGGGTGGGCCGCCTCGTCGTCGAGCGTGCCGACGTAGAGGAGTTCGAACGACTCACCGCGGTTGATGCAGACCTTGACCGTGAGATCGGCTTTCACCAGAATCGTGAAATTCTGGATGTTCTCGGGATCGCCGAATACGTCGTAAATGAGGAATGCCGAACCGTCGCCGATCGCGAACATCGCCTCGTAGACGATGTTCCGCTCGGCCTGGGTGGCCGTGGCCGACCACTGTTCCAGCACCTCGAGTCCCGCGACGAGCTGGAGGCGCATAGCCATCCGCTGGCCTCCCAACAGGCGCACACCGAAGAGCGGGGGAGCGGGTCCGGACGTGCGCGCGACGGCCCGCCGATGGACGGTCGGAGGCCGAAGTCTCCCCCCGAACGATCTGACCTCAAGTCTGCTGGGCGGCGGCACCGCCGGGCATCTCCGAACTTGCCCAACGCGGCCGGCCCGCACCCGGCGCAGGGCACGAGAAGCGGCACGGCCACTTCGTGCGGTGAGCTTGACAGTAAGGAAAACCCCAGCAGCGCGAAGCCTCCGAGGTGTGCGATGACCGAACGTCCTGACCCCGCGCGAAATCCTGTCCGGCGAGCGGCCGGGACGGAGGAGCCGTGAGCGCCGCCGAACGGCAGCGGACCTGCGCCGCCTGTGGCGGGCCGTTCGCCGAGGGTGAGCCGACGGACGTCGAGGTGCTCCTGGACGGCGCCGTGCGGTACGTGGCCGTCCACAGCGGCCACAGCACGTTCCCCCGCAAGGGGGACGGCGAAGCGCTCACAGCGCCGGGAAAAGCGGCCTGACGGTCGTTTCCGCCGGCTCGCCCGGACCACAAAAAGCCGGCGACGGATCGCTCCGTCGCCGGCTTCGTGCGGATCTTGCGCTACCGCCACGCCCACCGCAGGCCACCGTCGGCGACCATCGGCTCGGCCGCCGTCGCCGGCGGGGTGAAGGCTGCCCAGGTGAACGCCGGGAGCCACGGCCCGGGGTCGGCACTCCACTCCAGCGCCCGGATCTGGCCGGTCGTGCGGCGGCCGGTGAACGAGCGCAGGACGTCGTAGTCGGCGCCGGTCACCACCGCGGCCGGCGCGCCGTCCCCCAGCGTCCACCGCTGTCCTGCGGCGACCACCTCGAGCGCCGGGGCGCCGTGCTCGCCGAGGTACCCGCCCATCCCGCGCACGACCACGTCGAGCGAGCGCAGGAACGCCGGGTGCCCCGGCTCGGGCGCGGTGCCGAGGGCCCGGTGCAGGTCGAGCTCGTGGCTGAGCGCGTCCATGATCATGAGCCGGCCGCCGCCCGCCCCGATGAGGGACGCCACCTGCTCACCGAGCACCGACCACGAGTCGAGCACCACATCCAGCGGACCCGCCACGGCGGCCGCCTCCGCGGCGGCGTCCGGTTCGGCCCCCTTGCGACGCGTGACGAGCGCGGCGATCTCCACCAGGTGGGCCAGGAGGTCGCGGACGGTCCACCCCGGGCAGGCGGGGACCACCCGGCCGGCGGAGTCACCCGCCGACGTCGCCAGCACGCTCACGGTCTTGACGAGGTGGCGGTAGACGGCGTCGTCGGGCAGCTCGGTCATGGGTGCCTCCGTTCGGGCTCGCACTCAGATGTACTGCGTGTTCGGCTCGAGCCCGCACAGAGAACGGCCGTACAGCTCGAAGTTGGTGTTCGGGTGCATCAGGCCGTGCAGGCTGAACGCCTGCATGTCGCGCCGGATCCGCTGGATCGGCTTGGACAGCTTGATCGACGAGCCCCCGCTCGCGGACGCCAGCACGTCGACGGCCTCCGCGACCAGCCGCACGAGGCGGCCGAGCCGGCCGCGGTTGTGCATCCGCTCCTCGAGCGTCCAGGCTTCGCCCGCGGTGCCCTTCTCGTCGAGGACGGTGGCCATCTTCCAGGCGTAGTACTCCGCTTCCTCGAGCTTCAAGGCCGCCTCGGCGATCTCGAAGTGCGTGACCGGAGCCGCGCTCTGGAGGGTGTAGTCGGTGAATGCGATCGGCCGGCCCGGCAGGCTCTGGCGGAACTCGGCCAGCGCCGCGCGGCCCATCCCGATCGCCACGCCGATGAACCCCGCCGCGCCGGTCGGGATCATCGGGGTGCGGAACACCGGGGAGGCGGCGTTGAGCTCGGACGCGAACTGCTCCTGGAGCACCAGCGCCATCGGCAGGGTGCGCTCGAGCGGGACGAACAGGTTCTCGGCCACCGTGTTGACACTGCCGGTGCCGGCGAAGCCCGAGGTGTTCCAGTCGTCGTCGATCTTCAGGTCCGACATCGGCACCAGCGCGGCCACCGGCCACTGGCTGCCGTCCGGGGCCGGGGCCATCGCCATGATGGCCTGCCAGTGGCTGTGCCGCGCGCCGCTGACGAAGTGCCAGCGCCCGTTGACGACCAGGCCGCCCTCGGCCTCGGTCGCGACCGCGGTCGGGCTCAGCGCCACGCAGATCCGGGCGGCGGGCGTGGCGAACACCTCGTCCTGCACGTGGTCGGGGAACGCCGCGGCCATCCAGTCACCGATCGCCCACACGGCGGTGTTCCACCCCGCCGAGGCGTCGGCCGACGAGATGACCGACAGGATCTCGCCCATCTCGCGCGCACTCACCTCGTGGCCGCCGTACCGTTCCGGCCGGCGCATGTCGAACAGGCCGGCCTCGGCGAGCGCCTCGACCACCTCGCCGTCCAAGGAGCGGTTCTGCTCCGACAACGGGGCTTTCGACTCGATCAGCGGCACCAGGTCTTCGGCCCGCTTCCGGAGCTCGTCCGCCGACACAATGGCGTTTCCTGACACGACGCCCTCCAATCAGTCGCAGCGTGACTCACGCGCGTCGGCCTCGACGATCCTGGAAGCACCGGGCTCGATCGTCTCTTTCCTTGCGCCGCGGTTCGCGGCGCCGGAAGCCGAGCAACCGTGAAGACGCGGGTGCGCCCCGGCCGTGACCACGATGTGCCTGGGGTTCCGGGCCACGCGCGGACCCCTGCCCACCCCCGGCCGAGGAAAGGTTGACCTCGATGCGTCCCTATCGGATCGAAATCCCCGATTCCGAGCTCGCGGACCTCCGCGCGCGAATCGCCTCGACCCGGTGGCCGACCGCGGTGTCGGTCCCGGGCTGGGAGCGCGGTGTCCCCGCCGACTACCTCCGTGAGCTCGCCACGTACTGGCAGTCCACCTACGACTGGCGGGCGGCGGAGCGGGAGCTGAACCAGTACCCGCAGTTCATCACGGAGATCGACGGCACCGACGTCCACTTCCTGCACGTCACCTCGGCGGAGCCGGGCGCGACGCCGCTGCTGCTCACCCACGGCTGGCCCGGTTCGATCGTCGAGTTCCTCGACGTCATCGGCCCGCTCACCGACCCCCGCGCGCACGGCCTCGACCCCGCCCAGGCGTTCCACCTGGTCATCCCGTCCATCCCCGGGCACGGCTTCTCCGGTCCGGTCACCGAGCCCGGCTGGGACGTCAAGCGCGTCGCCGCGGCGTGGGCGGAGCTGATGCGGCAGCTCGACTACGACACCTACGTCACCGCGGGCGGCGACTGGGGTTCGATCATCTCCCTCGAGCTCGCCCACATCGCGCCCGAGCACGTGCAGGGTGCGTACGTGTCGATGCTGCTGACCGTGCCGTCGGGTGACCCGGCCGAGATGGGGCAGCTGGACGAGTCGGACTTCGGCCGGCTGGCCGAGCTGGGCCGGTTCGACGCGGAGCTGTCCGGCTACATGAAGGTCCAGACCACTCGGCCGCTCACCGTCGGGTACGGCCTCACGGACTCGCCGGTGGGGCAGCTCGCCTGGATCGTCGAGAAGTTCCACGACTGGAACAAGGCCGTCAAGACGCCGGAGGAGGAGGTCGGCCGGGACCGCCTGCTGACCAACGCCACCCTCTACTGGCTGACCGGGACCGCGACGTCGTCGGCGCAGTTCTACTACGAGTCCGCGGCGCACCTCGGCGCGATCTTCACCCCGGGGGTGGCGCCGGCGCCGGTCACCGTCCCGATCGGCGTCGGGGTCTTCGGGCAGGACCCGGGGCTGCCGATCCGGAAGTTCGCCGACCGCGACTACGCCACCATCACCCACTGGTCGGAGTTCGACCAGGGCGGGCACTTCGCCGCGCTGGAGCAGCCGGAGCTGTACGTCGGCGACCTGCGGACGTTCGTCGCCTCGCTGGGTGGCCGCTAGCCAAAAGGAAACGGACGTCGGTGCTGCCTCTCTCGGCGGCACCGGCGTCCGTTCTTTTGGTGGTTCGGGCTTTTTGCTTACTTCTTGACCGCATAGCGCAACAGGACCACGCCGGTTTCGAACGAAGTGGCTTCGAGCACCTCGAGGTTCTCGCTGCTTTCGAAGAAGCGCGTTCCCTTGCCACGGGTGGCCGGGCAGACCCGCATCTGGACCTCGTCGACGACACCCGCCTCGAAGAGCGAGCGCACCAGGGTGAGGCTGCCCCACACCCAGATGTCCTTGCCCTTCTTCTTCTTGAGGTCCTTGATCGTGGCGACCGGGTCGGCGGTCACCGTGGCGGCCGGCCAGTCCTCGCCCCACGGGGCCTCTTCGAGCGTCGTCGAAGCGACGAACTTGGTGAGGGCGTTGACCTTCTTGCCGTAGACACCCTGGTCTTCGGCGGTCGGCCAGTACCCGACGGACATGTTGTAGGTGTTGGCGCCGAGGATCATCGTGTCGACCGAGTCGATGAACGCCATCACGCTGTCCTGGAACGGGCTCGTGGTGTTGTCGTCGAACGGCTCGCCGGACACGAAGCTCAGGCCGCCGTCCTCCTCGGCGACGATGTTGTCCACAGTGGCCCATTGCTGAACGATGATTTTTCGCATGCGCCCGATGTTAGCAGAACCCATTTTGCATACGTCCGGTATGCGTTTCTCATATGCTGCTCCGGTGGTTTTGCACATGATTCCTGGTGAGCGGAAAGTTGTTTCGTCGCAGCAACGAAGACGTCGTCGGGCAGGGCGGTGCGCCACCCTGGACAGCACTTCCGCAAAGAGCAACGAGAGCTGCAGGTAGCCATGAATCAGTCTCCTTCGTCCCCGGAAACCCGGCTGCGCGGCACCTTGAGCACCCCGAAGATCGTCTTCCTCGTCGTCGCCGCGGCGGCGCCGATGGCGTCGATGGTCGGGACGGTGCCGCTGGCCTTCGCCATCGGCAACGGTGCCGGTTTCCCCGCCATGTTCGTGTTCGCCGGCCTGACCCTGCTGTGCTTCTCCGTCGGCTACGCCGCGATGAGCCGCCGGATCGTCGACACGGGGGGCTTCTACACCTACATCGGCGCGGGGCTCGGCAAGCGCGCGGCCGTCGGTGGCGGCCTGGTCGCGGTGATCGCGTACAACGCCGCCACGGTGGGGCTGGCCGGCGCGTTCGCCTACTTCGCGCAGCTCGCCGGGCAGGCGTTCGGGCTCGACCTGCCGTGGCCGGTGTGGGCCGGGGTGGGGCTGCTCGCCATGGGGCTGCTGGGCTACCGCGCGATCGACCTGAGTGTCCGCGTCCTCGCCGTGCTGATGCTCGCCGAGGTCGGCATCCTCGTGCTGCTCGACGGCGCCGTCATCGCGCGTCACGGCTTCGCCTCGTTCCCCGGTGTCTCCTTCTCCCCGGGCGCGGTCTTCGGCACGGCCGTGGGTGTTTCGCTGATGTTCGCCTTCATCTCCTACATCGGCTTCGAATCCGCGGCGCTGTACGGCGAGGAAGCCCGCAACCCCAAGAAGAGCGTGCCGCGGGCGACCTACATCTCCGTTGTGCTCGTCTCGGTGTTCTACGCGCTGAGCAGCTGGGTCGGCGTCGGCGCGGTCGGCCCGGACCGGCTGCAGGCCGCCGCCGGGGAGCAGCAGGGCATGCTGTTCTTCAACCTGAGCGACGACTACCTCGGCACCGCCATCACCGGGATCATGCAGCTGCTGCTCGTCACCAGCCTGTTCGCCGGCATGCTCGCCATGCACGGCGCGGCGAACCGCTACCTGTTCGTGCTCGGCCGTGAGCGCGTGCTGCCCCGGTTCCTCGGCGCGGCCCGGACGAAGTCGGGTTCGCCGCACAAGGCGAGCCTGACGCAGACCGCCTTCTGCGTGCTGGTCGTCGCGATCTTCGCGCTCGCCGGCGCCGACCCGTACCTCGGCCTCTCCACCACCATGATCGGCCTCGGCACGCTCGGCATCATCGTCATCCAGGCCGCGGCCGCGGTGTCGGTGATCGGGTTCTTCGCCCGGCGTTCGGGGCGGCACTGGTGGCGGACGTTTCTCGCGCCCGGGCTGGGCTTCGCCGGCCTCGCGGTGTCGGCCGTGCTGCTGGTCGGCAACTTCTCGCTGCTGACCGGGAGCACCAACCCGATCGTGGCGCAGCTGCCGTGGGTGCTGCTCGTCGCGGCCGTCTTCGGCGCCGGCTACGCCACCTGGCTGAAGGCGCGCCGGCCCGAGCGGTACACCACGCTGGCCGCCGGCGCGGAACGCGACCCGGACGGCGCCGGCGCCCCCGCCGACGGACCGGTCCGGCTCGTCCGGCCGGAGCAGGACGACCTCGCCGCCTGACCGCCCATTCCCCTTGAGGAGCACAAGCATGTACGACTACGTCATCGTGGGCGCCGGTTCGGCGGGGGCCGTGCTCGCGGCCCGGTTGACTGAGGACCCCGACGTCCGCGTCTGCCTGGTCGAGGCCGGCGGCCCGGACGCGGTCCAGGACATCCACGTCCCGGTCGGCTTCGCCAAGCTGTTCCGCACCGACCTCGACTGGGACCACGACACGCACGAGGAGGAGCACCTGCAGCGCCGGCGCGTCTACCTCGGGCACGGCCGGGTCCTCGGCGGGTCCAGCGCCACCAACAACATGATCTACGTCCGCGGCAACCGGCTCGACTTCGACGGCTGGGGACAGCCGGGCTGGAGCTACGCCGACCTGCTGCCCTGCTTCCTGCGTGCCGAGGACAACGAGCGCGGCGAGTCGGAGTTCCACGCCACCGGCGGCCCGCTGCGGGTTTCCGACGGCCGCTCGAAGAACCCGATGTCGGCCGCGTTCGTCGACGCGGCCGCGCAGGCCGGGTTCAAGCGCACCGAGGACTTCAACGGCGCCGAGCAGGACGGTTTCGGCGAGTTCCAGGTCACCCAGCGCGACGGCCGCCGCGAGAGCACCGCGACCGCGTACCTGCACCCCGCCGCGGACCGGCCGAACCTCACGGTCGAGACCAACCTGCGGGTACACCGGGTGCTGGTCGAGAACGGCCGCGCGACCGGTGTCACCGGCGAGCGCCACGGCGAGGAGGTCACCGTCCGCGCCGAGCGCGAGGTGATCGTCTCCGCCGGGGCCTACAACTCCCCGCAGCTGCTGCAGCTGTCCGGGATCGGGCCGGCCGGGCTGCTCGGCGCGCTCGGCGTGCCGGTGGTCGCGGACCTGCCCGCGGTCGGCGCCAACCTCCAGGACCACGCGCTGATCCCGCTCGTCTACACCCACGAGCACCCGATCAGCCTGCTCGCGGCCGGCGCGCCGGAGAACATCGCGAAGTACATGGAATCGGCGAGCGGGCCGCTCACGTCGAACGGCCCCGAAGCCGGCGGGTTCATCCGGACGAGCTCGTCGCTGGCCGCCCCGGACGCGGAGTTCCTGGCCGCGCCGGTGATGTTCTCCGACGGCGGCCTCGGCACGCCGACCGGGCACGCGGTCTCGTTCGGCCCGAGCATGCTGACCCCGCTCAGCCGCGGCAGCGTGTCGCTCGCTTCGCCGCACCCGACGGCGAAGCCGAAGATCGTGCACAACTACTTCGCCGAGCCCGAGGACCTGGCCGCCGCGGCCGAGGCGCTGCGGGTCGCGCTGGAGATCGCCCACCAGCCCGCGCTGGCGCCGTACACGACGACGCCGTACCGGGTGCCGGCGTCGGACTCGGACGCGGACCTGCACGCCTACATCCGGGCGTACGCGCACTCGACGTACCACCCGGCCGGCACCTGCGCGCTCGGCGCGGTGGTCGACCCGCAGCTGCGGGTGCAGGGTGTCGACGGCCTGCGCGTCGCCGACGCCTCGGTGATGCCCACCGGCGTGCGCGGCAACCCCAACGCCGCGGTGATCGCGATCGCCGAGCGCGCGGCGGAGCTGATCCGCGAGACCGCACGATAGGAGTTGCGCCGGGCCGCCGCCCCGTCCCAGAATCGCCAGCAAAAGGACTAGCCGGCCGAGTAGGCTGCCGATGCTGTTTTCCGCGTCGCCAGAGAGGGAAGGGGCGGCTCATGAGCCTGCCGAAAATCGTTTCCCAGGACGAGTGGTACACCACGCACAAGGAATTCCTCGTCAAGGAAAAGGAGTTCACCCGGGCGAAGGACGCGCTGAGCGCGGCGCGCCGTGAACTGCCGATGACCGAGATCGAGAAGGATTACGTCTTCGACGGCCCGGCGGGCAAGCTTCGCCTGGGTGATCTTTTCCAGGGACGCCGTCAGCTGATCGTCTACCACTTCATGTTCCACCCCGACTGGGACGAGGGCTGCCCGGCCTGCTCGTTCCTCGTCGACCACTTCGGCAACTGGTCCCACCTGAACCAGCGCGACACGACGATCGCGGTCGTGTCGCGGGGACCGCTGGCGAAGCTGCTCGCCTACCGGGAACGCATGGGGTGGAACTTCGACTGGTACTCCTCCGGCGGCAGCGACTTCAACTACGACTTCCACGTGACCCTGGACGACAAGGTGGCGCCGCCGAACCACAACTTCGAGGACCGCGCGGCCCTCGAAGCGCGGGGCCTGACCGAGTTCCCCGGCATGGAGGTGCCGGGCATCAGCGTCTTCCTGCGGGACGGCGAGCGGATCTTCCACACGTATTCGACCTACGCGCGGGGGACCGAGGTGTTCGACTCGACGTTCCACGCGCTCGACCTGACGGCGCTGGGCCGCCAGGAGCCGTGGGAGAAGCCGGAGGACCGTTACTCCGGTCCGGTGAAGGGGATCCGCCGACACGACGAATACACCGACGAGTAAACCGGATTTTTCGCGAATAAACCTCCGATGGCGATCGGGACGGGCCCTGCGGGCCCATTCCCGGTCGCCATCTCGCGTGTTGTGGCGGGCCGGCCGGGAAGGACCTCCGAAATTGCGGGGCCGCGCGGCGGAAAGTAACGTCGGCCCCTATACTGTGGACATGGCAATTCAACGAATGGACCACGTGGGCATTGTGGTCGAAGATCTCAAGGCCGCGGTCGCGTTCTTCGTCGAACTCGGCATGGAGCTGGAAGGCGAAACGACGGTCGAGGGCAAGGCGACCGACCAGCTCATCGGGCTGGAGGGCGTCGTGTCGGACGTCGCGTTCGTGAAGACCCCGGACGGCAGCGGCCGGATCGAGCTGTCGGTCTTCCGCCATCCGGTGGCCGAGGACTCTGCGCCGAAGGCGCCGCTGAACGTCCCGGGCATCCCCCGCATCACGTTCGTCGTCGACGACCTCAAGGAGACCCTGGAGCGCATGCGCGCCATCGGCACCGAGTTCGTGGGCGAGACGGCGCAGTTCGGGAGCTACTGCCTCTACTGCAACGTCCGCGGGCCCGAGGGTGTCATCATCGGGCTGGTCGAGGAGCTGTGACCGGCGCCGGCTGACCGGTGGCACAAAAGAACGGACGCCGGCGATGTCAGTACGAGTGACATCGCCGGCGTCCGTGGGGTGGCAGCCGGTGGGGCGCGCCGGCTACCGCATCACCATGCCGCCGTCGATGACGACGGACTGACCGGTCATGAAGTCCGAGTCCGGCCCGGCCAGGTAGGACACGAAGTTCGCGACGTCCTCCGGCACCTCCACCCGGCGCAGGACGGCACCCTGCGCGAAGGTGGTCATCGTCTCGCGCGGCTCGTTGCCCAGCTTGGGGCCGAGCACCTTGTCGAGCTCCGCCCACATGTCGGTGTCGACGATGCCGGGGCAGTAGGAGTTGACGGTGATCTTGTGCTCCGCCAGTTCCATGGCCGCGCTCTGGGTGAAGCTCACCACGCCGAACTTCGTGGCCGAGTAGGCCGAGAACTGCGGAACGCCGGTGTGGCCGGCGCCCGAAGCGGCGTTGATGATCTTGCCGCCACCGTTCTTCTTCATGGTCTCGGCGGCCGCCTGGATGCCGTACAGGACACCGAAGACGTTGACGCGGAAGAGGTCCTCGAGGTCCTGAGGGGTGACCTCGAGCAGCTCCTTCGTCTGGCAGATGCCCGCGTTGTTCACCATGATGTCGAGCGAGCCCAGTTCGGTGAAGGCTTCGTCGACGATCGAGAAGATCTTGTCCCGGTCGGACACGTCACCGGGCACGACCACGGTCTTCCGGCCCAGGTCGTTGATTTCCTCGGCGGTCGCCTTGGCCGTGTCGGGGTTGAGGTCGTTGACCGCGATGTTCGCCCCGTCCTTGGCGAGCCGCAGCGCGATCGCCTTTCCGATCCCCCGGCCGGCGCCGGTCACGAGCGCAGTTTTTCCAGCGAGACTCAAGACCTTCTCCTTAGGTTTCCGTGGTCAAGCCGGTCGCCGGCCACGGCGGTTTACTGGTGATCTACTCGGTGTTCTCTCACGCGGCTGATTCGGCGCCTTGCTCGACCGGGGTCAGCACGAAAAGGGGGATCGACCGGGTGGTCATCCGGGTGTAGTCCTCGAACTCGGGCCAGGTTTCGACGGCCCGGGACCACCACGCGTCGCGCTCGTCACCCGAAATCTCCCGCGCGACGAACTCACCCTTGTCCGCACCGTCCTGGATCTGGACGCGCGGTTCGCGGGTGATGTTGTAGTACCAGCCCGGGTGCTTGTCGGAGCCGGCCGACGAGGCCACGAGGGCGTACTGCCCCTCGTGCTCGATCCGCATGACCGGGACCTTGCGCGTCCGGCCCGTTTTCGCCCCGGTGCTGGTGAGCAGGACGACCGGCCGGTCGTTGTACAGGTAACCGTCGGTACCGTTCGAGACTTCGTACTTCTCGACGTATTGGCTGATGTACTCGACCGGACTCGGCGAGTATTCCCCGTCTGTAGGCATGATTCCATTTTCTCAGTCGTCGTCGGGCCTGGCCAGCAGTTCGGCACGGGCGGAGAAGGTGCAGATGTTTCGATCATTCTTTTGTCGACCGGAAACAAAACCTGGCGGGAGCCGGTGATGCTGCCGCCACCGGCTCCCGCCACTGCTACCGGGTCTTGTGCTGCTCGGCCAGCCGCTCCAGGGTCGGGACGAACTCGCTCGGGCTGGGCTGGGCCAGCCAGTCGTTGCGCAGCCGGTCCGCCTGGTCCTGGAAGTGCTGCTCGTTCAGCACCCGCAGGATCTGCTCCCGCATCTCCAGCGGATCGGGGTTGGCGACGTTCATGACGAGGCCCGCGCCCGAGTCCGTGACGTACCGGGCCAGTGCCGGCCCCAGGCTGTACCGCGAGCGGCCCAGCCGGTCGCCCGAGCCCGGCGTCACGTGGATGTCGTGGCCGACGAAGTCGACGACGATCTGCCGCACGCCGTTGGCGATCGCGGGTGTCACCGTGCCCATGCCGCCGTGGTGGATGAGCAGGTCACACGTCTGGATCAGCTGGTTGAGCGGGACGAAGTCCACCACCCGCACGTTGTCCGGGATCTTGTCGACCTGCGACAGCTGCTTCTCGTTGAGCGTCGCGACGACCTCGATGTCCAGCACCGACACCGCTTCCAGCAGCGCCGGGATGTGGGCCCAGCCCTCGGCCATGAACGACCGCTCGGACAGGCCGAGGGAGATGGCGACGCGGGGACGCTCCGGCTTCGGGTAGATCCAGTCGGGCATGACCTGCTGCTTGGCGTGCGGGATCCAGCGCAGCGACAGCGGCTCCGCGGAGACGAACGGCCCCACCGCCGGCGGCTGCGGGTTCACCGTGAACTGCCCGACCAGCAGCTCCTGGTTCACCTCGACGCCGTAGCGGTCGGCCATCCCGCGGACGGTCTCGGCGAGCGGGTTGTCGACCTCGACCCCGGCCGCCTGGACCCGGTTGACGCGGTCGATGCTGGCGCAGAACACGTCCGGGCAGGTCCACCAGCGCGCCTGCGCGGCGCCGACGGCCTTCCCGGCCACCGCGCCACCCGGCATGCAGGGGTCCCACAGCACGAGGTCGGGCTGCCAGGTGCGGAAGAAGCTCACCAGGCCGTCCATCGCGGGCATCGGCTCGGCCGGGTCACCGCGGTAGGGCAGGAAGTCCCACATCGACGGCACGTAGTACTGGGTCAGCACGTTCCAGTGCTCACGGTCCGGGTCGTCCTTGGTGAACGCCAGGGCTTCGGTGATCTTCTTGAGGTCCACGCGCTCGTCGACGTAGGGCGACGCCGGCCCCAGGAGCGGGGTGCTGTCGGCCTCGCAGATCGACACCGGGGTCAGGCCCATCGCCGCGACCTCGTCCGCGATCGCCGGGTGGGACGTCACGACGACCTCGTGGCCCGCCGCCTTGAGCGCCCACGCGAGCGGAACCAGGGGATACAGATGTGCCGATGCCGGCCAGATGACGAATGCTACGCGCATTTGGAACTCCTTAGACGTTGCCTCGATCTGAACGCGTCCGACACCACGGTGTCCCGAAAGCACCCGGGCGGACCACCTCGGAATTGCGGAGAACGGCGCAAGCGCGTTTCTCACCAACAACTCCCGAGGTTCGTGGCCTCCGGGCGCGGTTCAGCGTGCGTAGGCTTCGAGTGCGTCCGCTCCCGCTTTCGCTCCGCCGCAGTTCTCGATGATCTGCTGGTACCGCTTCACGCCGGCCAGGATCTCCTCGTCGTGCGTGATCTGTTCGACCGCGCTCCGCAGCGTCGCGGCGTCCAGCGTGGCGGGGTCGAGGACCCGCGACAGGCTCTCCTGCTCGGCACGCGTCGCGATCAGCTGGCACATCGGCACCGGCGGCACGATCACCATGGGGACGCCGAGCGTCGTCGCGTCGAAGAGGGTCTTGATCCCCGTGTGCGACACGACGGCCGAGGCGTGCTTGAGCACGTCGAGCTGCGGGAAGTGCGGGCGGACGTCGAAGTTCGCCGGAATGGGGCCGAGTTCGCCGACGTCCAGCTTGTGTGCGGCCAGCGCGATGTTCCAGTCGAGGTCACCGAAGGCTTCGAAGCACATCTTGTAGAACTGCGGGTTGTTGTTGAACAGCGTGCCGAAGGAAATGAACAGCGTCTTCTTCGTGGGGTCAGCCGGCGCCCAGGTCCCGGCCTGCAGCCCGCTGTTGTCCAGCGGCCCGATGAACTGGAACCGCTCGTCGAACGTTTCCGGGCCGTACTGGAACTCCTTGGGGATCAGCACGAGGTTCAGGTCGTCCGGCGAGGTTCCCTCGAGGGCGTCGTCCTGCCACTCGACGCCGTAGGTCGCCGCCGTCTCCTTCATCGCCGCGAAGTAGTTGTGCCAGGGCCACCCGGGGTCCTGAGCGGTCCAGTCGTCGGCGACGGCGATGGCGTCACGCATGCCGAGGGCTTCGTTGAACGCGAAGTGCGGCACCAGGGACGCCGACGGCACGTCGAGGATCTTGCCGAGGATGCGCCCCGCCTCGGTGGTCAGGTCGTAGCACAGCACGTCGGGCGGGTCGGCGGTGAACTCGCGCAGCAGGATCGGGAGGCTGTCCCGGACGCTGCCCGACATCGCGGACAGCATCGCGTCGACACGTTCGTCGGTCGCCCCTTCCGGCCAGAACATGGGGGGCACCTTGGCCGGGATCTCGAGGACCTTCGCGCCGGTGGCCGCGACCGCGGGCACGCACTCCGGGCCGGTCGCGTAGGTGACGCGGTGGCCGCGGGAGAGCAGCTCGGGGACCAGCGGGAGCATCGGGTTGACGTGCCCGTGGGCGGGCTGGACGACGATGGCGACGTGCATGGGTATGAACCCCCGGACTAGGAGTGCGTGATCTCGCGGTTGTCTGATGGGACAGGCTCCGATCCGCCGACGCCGGATCGGAGCCTGCCCGTGGTCTGACCTGGTGCTCGCGGCGAGCCGCGGGTCAGGCCGCCTTGCGTGCCGTTCGGGCGCCGGCGATCAGATCGGCGGCGCGCTCGCCGATGACGATCGCGGACGCGTTCGTCGCGCCCCGGCCGATCGTGGGCATCACCGACGTGTCGGCGATGCGCAGGCCTTCCAGGCCCTGGACACGCAGTTCCGCGTCGACGACCTTGCCCATCGCCGCACTGCCGCCCGCGTGCCAGATCGGGTGGGCGATGCTGCGGATGAAGGCGAGGACGTCGTCCGCCTTGTCCGAAGCCGGCACCTGGTACGGGCGCGTGGTGTAGCGGGTCAGGGCCGGCTGGCTCGCGATCTCCAGCGCCGCCCGGACACCCTCGACGGCCACCACGCGGTCGTCCTCCGTGGTCAGGTAGTTGTGCTCGATCTTCGGCTTCGTCGTCGGGTCCGCCCCGATGATCGACACCTGGCCGCGGCTTTCCGGGGTCAGCATGACCGGGCCGAAGGTGACCGCGTGCTCGGTCGGCACCGAAAGCCCGCTGTCCGGGAACATCATCGGCCCGCAGTAGAACGAGACGTCCGGCGCGGGCAGGCCCGGCTTGGTGCGGATGAAGCCGCCGCCCTCCGGCCCGTTCGAGGTGAACGGCCCGGTGCCGTGCTCGAAGAACTCGGCCATCTCGGCGTCACCCGCCGCGATCGTGCTCACCGGCTCGTCGTGGGCGTAGATCAGCGGGACGAACAGGTGGTCCTGCAGGTTGCGGCCGACCTCCGGGTGGTCGACGGCGACGTCGACACCCGCGCCCTCCAGCACCCCGGCGGGCCCGATCCCCGAGTACATCAGCAGGGTCGGGGTGTTGTAGGCGCCGCCGGAGACGATGACCTCGGCCTCGGCCTGGAACGTCAGCTCCTCGCCGAACCGCTCGCCGGTCACGCCCGTCACGCGCGTGCCGTCGAGGGTCAGGCGCAGTGCGTGGAAGTTCGTGACCACCGTCAGGTTGGGCCGGTCCAGCGCGGGCCGCAGGTACGCGTCCGCGACGCTCCACCGGCGGCCGTCGCGCTGGGTGAGCTGGAACCGGCCGAAGCCGTCCTGCGACTCGCCGTTGAAGTCGTCGTTCGCCGGGTGGCCCGCCTCGAGGGCGGCCTCGATGAGCGCCGTCATGGTGATGTTGTTCGAACGGCCTTCCGAGACCCGCAGCGGCCCGCCGACGCCGTGGTAGCGGGACTCGCCGCGTTCGTTGTCCTCGGCGCGGCGGAACAGCGGCAGCAGCTCGTCGTAGCTCCACCCGGGCTGGTTCCAGCTGTTGTAGTCCAGCGGGTTGGCCCGGATGTAGAGCATGGCGTTGATCGAGCTCGTGCCGCCCAGGACCTTGCCCCGCGGGATGAAGATCCGGCGCCGGTCGAGGCCCGGCTCGAAGTGCGAGTCGTAGTCCCAGTCCACACTGGTGCGGAACAGGTCCCCGAACAGGGCCGGGATGTGGATCGTGTCCAACGTGTCCTGGCCACCGGCTTCGAGCAGCAACACGCGTGCGTCGGGGTCTTCGCTCAGGCGGGACGCGACGACGGTGCCCGCCGATCCGGCTCCGACGACGATGTAGTCGTACATCTCAACTTCCTTCCGCGGTTCGGGGGACGCCGGTCACGGGGCGATGTCGCCGGCCGGGCTGAGCCGCCCGACCACTTCGGCCACCGCGTGGCAGGCCCGCGCGATCTCCTCGGTGGTGGTCACCAGCGGCGGGGCGAGGACCAGGTTGTGGGCGTACGGCCGGGCGATCACGTTGTGCCGGGCGCGGATCTCGAACGCGACGGCGTCGCCGACGTGCCACTCCACCGGGATCTTGTGCTCGCGGTTCGACACGAGCTCGATCGCGGCCAGGGTGCCCTCGACCCGGACGTCGCCGACCGTGGGGAGGTCCTTGAGCCCGGCCAGGCCGGCCTTCAGCTCGGCCTCGATCTCGTGGGCGCGCCCGATCAGGCCCTCGCGCTCGATGATCTCGATCGTCTCCAGCCCGAGCGCGCACGCGACCGGGTGCCCCTGGAACGTGTAGCCGTGGAAGAACCCCTCCTCGCCGATGATCGTGTCGGCGATCTTGTCGGTCAGCACGACGGCGCCGAGCGCGGCGTACCCGCCCGCGATGCCCTTGGCCAGGGTGATCATGTGCGGGCGCATCCCGCGGTTCGGCGCGTCGAACCAGGAGCCGAGCCGGCCGAACGCGGTCACGACCTCGTCCGCCACGAGCAGGATGCCGTGCCGGTCGAGGACTTCCTGGATCCGCGGCCAGTAGTCCGCCGGCGGCGCGACCACACCACCGCCGGCCATGACCGGCTCGCCGATCATGGCGGCGATGTTGCCCGCGCCGATCCGCTCGATGGTCGCCTCGAGCTCCGCGACGCAGAAGTCGGTCGTCTCGGCGCCGCCGTACATCTCCGCCCGGTACGGGTAGGGCGGGGTCAGCTTCTCGAAGTTCGGCAGGTTCGGGCCGACGCCGTGCTGCATCTGCGGGAGGCCGGTGGCCGTGCCGCTGCCGTAGGTGGCGCCGTGGAACGAGTAGTGGCGGGAGAGGATCCAGGTCCGGTCGGGCTCACCGTTGCGGAAGTGGAACAGCCGGGCGGCCTTGATCGCCGTCTCGACCGCTTCGGAGCCGCCGTTCGTGAAGAACACGCGGTCCAGACCTTCCGGGGCCAGCCCGGCGATCCGGGTGGCGAGCCGGATCGCCTTGTCGTTGGAGAACTCCAGCAGGCTGGTGAAGAACTCGATCCGCTTGATCTGCTCGGCGGCGACCTCGGCGAGCTCCGGGCGTCCGTGACCGATCGGCGAGTGCCAGACCCCGCCGCCGGCGGCGTCGAGGTACTCGTTGCCCTCGGCGTCCCACACCGTGGAGCCCCGGCCACGGGTGATGATCACGCGATCCTTGATGTAGCCCCGCTGCATGGACCGGACGAGGTGCCGGCGGTCCAGCTCGTCGAGCTCAGCGGCGCTGAGGGAGTCGTTGTTGGTCATGGTGACGGAACCTCCGGGTGGAGAACGGGTCGTGGTGGCTCGGTGCTCGCCTGCCAGGGTGCTGCTCGAGCACCCCGGCAGGCGTCTCTTCGGTTGCGGGCACCGCCGGTCAGGCCGCGGCACGCCCCGGCCGGCCGGGGTCGTCACCGGCGTCCGAGGTGGTGCCCGGCGTGGTGTCCGCGCCGCCCCCGGTGATGGGCTGCGGGCGGGCGGTGCGGCGCGAGCGCCCCCAGCGCCGCATCGCGGGCCGCTCGACGGTGATGTACAGCAGCCGGGCGACGACCAGGGCCACGCCCATCATGACCAGCATGAAGAGGATCCCGGGGACCACACCCATCTTCGCGCCGCCCGGCAGCACCTTCGCGGCCACGAAGAGCCCGAGCGACAGCAACGGCAGGTGCACCAGGTAGAACGCGTAGGTGGTTTCCCCGAGCCAGAGGGCCGGACGGCTCTCCAGGAACCCGGGGCGGCTCCGGTCGCGGGTCGCCGCGCCGCCGACCAGCAGGGCCGCCGGGAACGCGAAGACCCCCGAGAAGCCGTAGTAGGGCGGCAGGAACGCGGTCGTGAAGGCGTAGACGGCGATGGCGATGGCAGCGGCCCAGCCGACCTTGATCTTCGGGAACCGCTTCTCCTGCACCAGGCGCGCGGTGAGCATGCCGATGAAGAAGTCGGGCAGCCGCGTGACCGGGAAGAACAGGAGCGCCTTGTGCTGGGCCCAGGTGCCGGAGGGGAACAGCGGGCTGGGCGGGCCGCTCGGGAGGATCGCGCCGATCACGACGGTGGTGGCGAGGACGAGCAGCCCGGTGGCCACCCACCAGTGCCACACCCGGTCCCGGCGGATCCGCCGCACCAGCAGGAAGAACAGCGGGAACAGCGCGTAGAAGAGGATCTCGACGCCCAGCGTCCACGTCACGGGGTTCGGCGACGGCGCCCCGAACGTCTGGTCCGTGACCCAGCCCTGCAGCAGGAACAGGTAGTTCACCAGGAGCGGGCCGAGCCCGATCGTGGCGCCGATCAGGAGCGTCACGCCGAGCGCCGGGAGGAACGTCACGAGGTGGTTCGGGAGGATCCGCAGGAAGCGCCGGCGGTAGAAGTCGCGCAGCCGGTACCCGGCCCCGGTCGACCAGGTGAGGACAAAACCGCTGAGCACGAAGAAGAGCGACACACCGAAGTGCCCGCCGTTGATGCCGATGAACGTGAAGTCGTGCGCGAGCTGGGCGTTCGCGAACGGCGCCAGGTAAGCGGCATGGGTGATGAAGACGAGCAAGGCGCCGAAGAGGCGCAGGCTCGTCAGCGCCGGCCGCGCGTCCCCGCGCGCGTCGATCGAGTACTGGGTCACGCAGATCACTCCCGATGTTTCATGGGCGCCTCGCCCGGGCTCCGGGCTCCGACTCACCTGGATGCGGCCCCGACGATCCCCCAGCCGCCGCCGGGAGCACGTCTCGTCACGTGCGGTTTCGGACGCCTTGCTCGCGCCGCGACGCGAAACACCGTGGCAGCAGCGTTTGCCGTCTCCTGCAGTGCTCAGTACGGGGCAGCAAACCGGAAGTTGCCGGGCGTTCCCCGCACCGATCATGCTGGCCGACGGGCGAGAGGGCGGACACGGAAGGGAAATCGATCCGGTGGCGCAGCAAGCGAACGATCCGGCCGGCCCTTGGCTCATCCGCGGCCCGGCCCGGCCCGGCCGGCCGAAGCTGTTCTGCTTTCCGCACGGGGGCGGGGCCGCCGCGGAATTCGTCCGCTGGGCGCGCCTGCTCCGGAGCTTCGAGATCAGCGCCGTCCAGCTGCCCGGCCGTGGTTCCCGCTTGTCCGAACCCGTGCTGACGCGCATGGACGACCTGGTCGCCGAGGTCGTCGGCATCATCCCGACCGGCGCGCCGTACGCGATGTTCGGGCACAGCTTCGGCGCACTGGTGGCCTACGAGGTCACCCGCGAACTGCGCCGAGCCGGGCGCCGGCTGCCGGAGCACCTGGTCGTCTCCGGCTTCCCGGCCCCCTCGACGCCCCGCACCGAGCCGCCCCTGCACCACCTTCCCGACGACGCCCTCCTCGACGAGGTGGCCAGGCGCCACGGCGGCCTGTCCGGTGAGGTCCTGGCCGACCCCGAGCGGAAGGCCAGGGTCGCTCGTTACCTCCGGGCCGACTACCAGATCCTGGAAACGTACGAGTGGCAGGCCGAAGCCCCGTTGCCGGTGCCGCTGACCGTGTTCGGCGGCACCGAAGACGCGTTCGGCCCCGACGCGCTGCGCGCGTGGCAACGGCACGCGAGCGGCGAAATCGGCCTCCGCTACTTCCCCGGTGACCACTTCTATTTCCGCCAGCACCGCGAAACGGTGCTGCGCACCCTGGCGGAGATCATCCCGGCGACGGCCCCCTCGGACCGGGCGGCCTGAGCAAGGGCTGCCGAGGCTTCAGGCCGCCGTTTCCGAATTGGACGGTCGTTGATGAGCGGATTCCGTGGTGTGGGGTGGTGGCTCCGGTGTGGACGGACCGATGGTCCCGAGGGCGGTGAGCGGTTGCGGGGTGGCCGACCGGGCCTTGAGGTGCCGCAGCTTCGTCAGGTGCCGCTGGACGAGGCCCGCGCGCCGGGCTTCGTCCAGGGTGGCGCGCGCGACGCTGTTGTCGCGGCGGCGCCGGTGCCGTCCGCCGGTTTTGTTGTGGTCCACGGTGGTGTCTCCGCCTCCTCGACGGTCATTGCTCGGTGTGATCGTCCGGTTGCGGGGGAGCGCGACCGGGTGATCACCGCACGGATAACAAGGTTGTCTCGACTGGAACTCGGCCCGGGATCGTTGGGCCACCTGGCCGCTTGCACGGTGCGTCGTCCGGACGTGGACGCACAGCGGGAGAATCCGGGCGGCGACCGTCCACAGTGGGGGCAAGAAGGCGGGGAAAGAGGCCCGTGTGGGGCCGGTCACGTGGCCAAGGAGTGCGTCGTGCGCAGCCCGCGCACGACGTCTTCCCTGGTGGCGCCCCCGGCAGGACTCGAACCTGCGACCTAGAGATTAGAAGGCTCTTGCTCTGTCCAGCTGAGCTACGAGGGCCTGCGCCGACGACATGTGCCGCCCTCGCCGGTCGCCCGGCATCCCGCAGCTTAGTCGTCGCCACTCTCTCGATCGTTCGACACCGGCGAATCGTTTCAGGTCTCGTTCGACGTAATTTCGGGGCACGGCGGCGACGATGTCGCGCGGAGGCGCACCACCGAGGCCGGCGGGCGCCGGCACCGGACCACCGGCGGTGGTTGTCCGGTCCGAAGCCACTCGGGCGGGGTGGGCGGGTGACGCCCGGTCGGGTGAAGCCGGCGGACGTGGGCAGCGGGTGACGAGGTGGAGGGCATGGGCTTTCCGCGACTGGTTGATGGATGGTGACCGGGCCGAGGTGCCTGCGCGCCGGGATGACGGCGCAGTCGACATCGGGTCCGGCGCTGACGGCCGAGCTGTAGCAGGTGAGCGACCTGGTGGGCCGCGGATCGAGGCGTGCAAGTTGGCGGCTCGCCTGGTGCGGTGAAGCTGGGCGAGCCGGCCTCGCCTACGGGCGGGGGTTGAGTCGTGCGAGCTGGTGGCTCGCGTGGAGCTGTGCAAGCCGCCCGACCCCGCCGACGGGGCGCGGGTTGAGCCGAGCGAGCTGATGGCTCGCCTGGCGCGGTGAAGCTGTGCAAGTTGGTCGACCTCGCCGACGGGCCGTGGGGTTGGGCTGAGCGAGCTGGTGACTCGCCTGGTGCGGTGGAAGCTGGCCGACCTCGCCGACGGGGTGTGGGTTGAGCCGAGCGAGTTGGTGCCTTGCCTGCCGCGGTGAAGCCGGCCGACCCTGCCGAAGGGCGTGGGGTGGGGCTGAGCGAGTTGGTGGCTCGCCTGGCGCAGTGAAGCCGTGCGAGCCGCCCGACCCCGCCGACGGGCCCTGGGCGTGCGCCCAGGGAGCTTGCGGAGTGCGCCCCCGCAGCGGGTCCCGCGCGGAGAGCCGGAACCCCGCCGTAGCCGCGCTGGGGCCCGTGGGCGCGCCCCGCCGCAGAGGCGCGCCCACGGGGTGGGGCCGCTTTCGGGGGAGCGGCCCCGGTCGGGCCCGGCCGCCGCCGCGAGCCGGCTCCCCCTTGGAGCGGGCGGCGGGCTCGGGCCCGGGTCTGGCGGTCACTCCCAGATCTGGATCCCGCGGACCACGAACGGCGCGTCCGGCACGTACGTGCCGCCGCCGGGGTACGTCGTGAAATCGCCCTCGGTCGAGCATTCCTCGCTCTGGTACACCGTGACGTCCCGGCTCAGCAGATTCGCGAACGACGATCCGGCGAATCCTGTCGGCAGCGGAATGCATTCCCCGGGATTCGCGGTGCGCAGGTCGAAACGCTCGATCTCCCCGCCGTACGCGTTCACCGACCACAGGCAGAACTCGCCCTTCTGACAGCCGGGATCCGGCGGAACGGGTGCGGCCTGAGCAGCTCCGGCACTGGTCAGCAGGCCGATCGCGGCCAGGAGCAGCAGGTGCGGGAGCCGGGCACGAAGGCGGCGTGAAGACATGGTGGATTCCCCTCTGGAGTCGCGGCTCTCGGGGCCGCGGTGAACTGGTGATTCCAGATTGACGGGCGGCGGGGGATTTGTCAGCCCGCAATTTCGATTCTGTGGACAACTGGGCGGCGGCCACCCGGAAGGGGAATGGTTGTCCACAAATCCGCGGAAGGTCTTGCAAAGATCCGGCGGCGATGCTAGGCGGACGCAGTACTCCCGCGCACCACCAGGGAAACCGGCACTTCGGCCGACGCCGGCGCCGGGACCCCGCCGCCGGCCAGCAGCCGCAGCACCAGCTCCCCGGCGATCCGGCCCTTGGCCGCGAGGTCCTGCCGGACGGTCGTCAGGGGCGGCGAAGACCACCCGGCCGGCGCGCTGTCGTCAAAACCGACCACCGACAGCTCGTCCGGCACCCGCACTCCCAGCTGCCCCGCCACCGCGATCGCGGCCAGCGCCAGCTGGTCGGACATGCACAGCAGCGCGGTCGGCCGCGGCTCCCGCCCGAGCAGCGCGAACGCCCCCGCCATCGCGCTCTCCGCGCTGAGCCCGGCCGCCTCCTGGATGACGACGTCAGCATCGGAAAGATCGGAAAGCTCGTCCAGGTACCCGGCCACCCGCTCCCGCGTGTCGCGGAACGCCGCACCCGCGGCCTCCTCCCGGCTGAGCGAGCCGCCGGCCGGTGTGACGCGGCTGTAGGCGGCGAAGATCCCGAACCGCCGGTGCCCCAGCGCCACGAGGTGCCGCGCGGCCAGCGCCGCCCCCTGCCGGTCCTGGCAGCCGATCCGCGCCGTGCCGGGCAGCAGTGGCTGGTCGATCACCACCAGCGGCAGGTTCCGCGCGCGCACCGAATCCAGCGCCGGGGTGCCGTCGGCCAGCGAATACGCGACCGCGATGTCGGCCTGCGCGGCCAGCACCCGGTCGGCGGGCGGCCCGCCGTCGCCGCCGCCCGGCAGCAGGAGCAACGCGTGCCCGTGCGGGTCGGCCACGCGCGCCAGGGCGTCCAGCGTCACCGAAAGCGCCGGGTCGGAGAACGCCGTCGACAGCGAGGTGTCCAGCAGGACCGCGATCGCGCCGGTGCGGCTGGTGGCGAGGCTGCGCGCGGTCGGGTCCGGGCCGGCGTAACCGAGCTCCCCGGCCGCCCGCAGCACCTGTTCCCGGAGCCGGGCGGACAGCTGGTCGGGCCGGTTGTAGGCGTTCGAAACGGTGGCCCGCGAGACGCCGACGGCTTCGGCGACGTCGTCGAGCGTGGGACGGCGGCGCCGGGTCATCCGCGCAGTCTAGCCGGAACGCGGTGGACTTTCTGAAGCGCTTCAGTCAAGCTGGGACAACGGAAGGGGACGTGATGCGGGACCGGGTCGCGGTGTTCACCGTGTTCGCCCTCAACGGGCTCGCGCTGGGCTCGTGGGCGTCGCGCACACCCGCCCTGGCCGCGCAGGTGCACGCCTCACCGGGCGTTTTCGGCCTGGCCCTGCTCGGCGCCAGCGCCGGGATGCTCGCCGCCGCTTCGGTCTCCGGACGGCTGATCGAGCGGGCGGGCGCCCGCGCGGTCGTCGCCGGCAGCACCGCGCTGGCGGCCGTTTCGCTGGTGCTGATCGGCTTCGCGCCGAACGTGCCGCTGCTGGCCGGCGCACTGCTCGTGATCGGCGTGAGCGTCGGGATGCTCGACGTCGCGATGAACGTCGCCGCGGTCGCCGTCGAGCGGCGCGCCCGCAAGCCGATCATGGCGGTGTTCCACGCGGGGTTCAGCTTCGGCGCGCTCGCCGGTTCGCTGGCCGCGGGCCTCGCCGCCGGCCACGGCTGGTCCCCGGCACGCCACCTCGCCGTGGCCGCCGTGGTTGCCGTCGCGGTGCTGCTGCTCGTGGTCCGCGCCGTGCCCGGCATCCACCCCGAGCACAGCGAAACACCCGCCGCCGACACCGGCCGCCGGGCGCCGATCCGCCGTCCGGTGCTGTGGCTGCTCGCCGCGGTCGCGTTGTGCTCGGCCATCGCCGAAGGCGCGGCTTCCGACTGGTCCGCGCTGCTGATGACGGCCGAACGTGGTGTCGGCCAGGGTGCGGCGGCGCTGGCGTTCGCCGGGTTGCAGCTGGTCATGGCGCTGGTCCGGCTGGCGGGCCCGTGGACCCAGCGGCGGTTCGGCCCGACGCGCTGCCTCGCCGCGGGCGCGACGGTGGCCGCCGCCGGGTTGCTCGCCGCGGCCACGATCCCGGTCGCCGCCGCCGGCTACCTGGGGTTCGCGCTGGCCGGCGCGGGTCTCGCCGCGTCGTTCCCGCTCGCGCTCAGCCTCGCCGGGGACGCCGGCAAACGTGGTGACGGCACCGGTGGTGAGCGCGAGATCGGCTTCGTCACGGCCATCGCCTACACCGGGTTCCTCGGCGGCCCCCCGATCGTCGGCGGCCTCGCGCAGGTGACCAACCTCGGGGTGGCGTTCGTGTTCGTCGCGCTCGTCGCGGCGCTGATCCTGCCCGCCGCCCTCGGCGCCCGCCGGGCCCGGCGGCGGGAGGACGCCGCGTTGACGGTCGATTCGTGACAAAACGCGGGGATCCGGGTGTTCCCGGGCTGCGTCTCTTCCTGTACGGCCCCCTAGGCCCAACCCCCGTTGACAGCGCGGAAGCGTGCGGGGCAAGCTGATCGCATCGTCAGCTGAAATGAATACACCGACGTTACGATTTCAGGTGGGCTGGTCAGGGTAGGGGCCTTGATCCGGGGAGGACGTCGTGAGGGTTGTGCTGCTCGGCGGAGCGGGGGCGCTCGCCGGCGGGTCGGGATTTTCGCTGGTGCAGGGCGCCGTGCCACGGCTGGTGCTGGTGCCGGTGGCGTTCCGGCTCGCGTTGTTCCTGCAGGCGGTCTGGGCCGGTGGCCCGCTGAGCGCGCCGGTGCTCTGGGTTGCGGTCGTGCTGTACCTGGTGCCGAACCTCGCCGAGGTGGCCTGGGTCTTCCTCCGGGCCGCCGGCATCAAGCAGCTGCTGGCCGCCGACACGGCGTACACGCTCGTCACGAGCCTCGCCGCGGCGGCGTTCGCGGCGCATTCGGCCGACCTGCTCACCCTGACCTGGCCCAACATCATGGGCACGGTCATGGTGTGGACCCTGCTGCGCGGCGCGCCGGCCGGTGCGGTCGCGATCGTGGGCGCGGTGCTCCTGCGGTACGGCATGGCCGCGCTGTCCGGGACGGCGGCGCCCGCGACGTGGATCCTGCTCGCCCTGGTCGCGGCGGCCCTGACGGCGCTGGCGATCGTGCTGCTGGTCGCCGGGTCGATGCGGTTCGCGCTCGGCCTGGGCGAGCAGCGCGGCCGGGCCGCCGAACGGGAGCGGCACCGCCGGGACGTGCACGACACCGTGCTGCAGGTGATGGAGTCCCTCGCCCTGCCCGCGCCCCGGGACGCGCTGGACCCGGTCGGCAGCCTCGACCACGTCCGCCGCACCGCCCGTGCGCACGCCCTGCGCCTGCGGCTGAGCCTGGACGGCGACGCGCCCGCGGAGCCGGGCGGGCTCGAACACCGCCTGGGCGCGCTGGCGGTCGAGATGACGGCGGACGGCCTGCGCGTCGACCTCGTTGTGCTCGCGAAGCCGTCCGACGTGCCCGAAAGCATCGTGAACTCGTTGCACGACGCGACCCGCGAAGCACTGCGAAACACCTTGAAGCACGCGAAGACCTACACAGCCGTCGTATGCCTCGAAGCCCGCGAAGGCGTCGTGACGGTGTCCGTGCGCGACCACGGGACCGGCTTCGACGTCGGCACGCACCGCGGCGGGTTCGGCATCGAGAACTCGATCCACGCGCGGATGGCCGAAATCGGCGGCGCCGCCCGGATCGACTCGGCGCCCGGCCAGGGCACCCGCGTCGTGCTGACGGCGCCGTTAGAGCTGCGTTTCCCCGTCGGGTGAGTCCCGCCACTGGGCGAACGGGCGGTCCAGCGTCCACTTGCCGTCGTGTTCCTCGAGGACGCGGTGTTCGCACGTCCCGGGGTTGGACAGAGACTCGAACAGCTCGACGCTCCAGCCGAAGAGCCGGCGGCACAGCAGCCGCAGCGTGAGCCCGTGCGAGACGATCAGGACCGTGTCCGGGTGACTTTCGTCGCGCTGGCGCAGGTCCGACAGGAACCCCGCGACGCGGTCGTCGACGTCCGCGCCCGACTCGCCGAAGGGCAGCCGGTAGAAGAAGTGCCCGAACTCGTTGCGCCGCGCCTTCTGGATCTCCTGGTCGGCCGGGTCCTGGAGGTTGCCCCAGTCCTGTTCGCGCAGCCGCGGCTCCTGCACCCGCCGCTCGCACGCGGCCTCGATGTCCAGCAGCCGCAACGTTTCCCGGGTGCGCAGGTAGGGGCTGACGTACACGGCGGGCCGCGCGCCGTCGAGCAGCCGGACGATCTCCGGCGCCACCGCGGCGGCCTGCTCCCGGCCCGCGTCGGTCAGCGGCAGCGCGTGGTCGGGGATCCGCGTGTAGGCGAGCTCGTCGACGTTGCCGAGCGACTCGGCGTGCCGCAGCAGGATCATCTTCACGCCTCCATCCTGCCCGTCACACGGGCCTGACCGGGGCTGGGCATACCCTCTGGGACGTGTCCAGCGAGCCCGTGACGAAATCCGACGTCCCCGTGCAGCGCCGGGCCAGCGTGCTGCCCCTGCTCTCGGTCGGTGTCCTGCTGGCCGCCGTCGTCGCGATCGGGCTGATCGCGCTCACCGGCGGCGCCGGGTACGTCATCGCCGGCCTGCCGGATCCGGGGCTGGTCACCAAGTACGGCATCACCGTCATGCGTGTGCTCTCCGAAGCCGCGTCGGTGATCTGCGTCGGGTCGCTGCTGCTGGCCGCGTTCCTGGTGCCGCCGCAGAAGTCCGGCACGCTCGGCCCCGAGGGTTACGGCGCCCTGCGCGCGGCCGGGATCGCCGCCTGGGTGTGGTTCGGCGCGGCGCTGCTCTCGGTCGCCTTCACCGCCGCCGACACCGCCGGGAAGCCGTTCGGCGAGATCCTCGACCCGCAGACGCTGCTCGACCTGGTCGGCGCCATCGAGCAGCCGAAGGCCTGGCTGTGGACCGCGCTGATCGCCATCCTCGTCGCGCTCGGCTGCCGGCTCGCGCTGACCTGGGGCTGGACGGCGGTGTTGTTCTTCTTCGCCGTCGGCGGCCTCGTCCCGGTCGCGGTCACCGGCCACTCGGCCAGCGGCGGCTCGCACGACGTCGCCACCAACAGCCTGCTGTTCCACCTGGTCGCCGCGGCGCTGTGGGTGGGCGGGCTGGTCGCACTGCTCGCGCTCGGCTACCGGCGCGGCAACCACCTGAGCCTGGCCGCGCAGCGGTTCTCGCGGCTGGCGCTGGTCTGCTGGATCGTGATGGCGATCTCCGGCGCGGTCAACGCGCTGGTCCGGATCGGCCTGAACGACCTGTTCACCACCGATTACGGCCTCCTGGTCGTCGCCAAGACGGTCGCGCTGCTGCTGCTCGGAGTCTTCGGCCACCAGCAGCGGCAGAAGGGCGTCGCGGACCTCGTCGACGGCAAGGGCGGCCGGCAGCTGCTGCGCCTGGCGTCGGTCGAGATCCTGATCATGTTCGTCACGATCGGCATCGCGAGCGGGCTCGCCCGGACGCCCCCGCCGGCGGACGCGGTCACCCAGCCGTCCACCACCGAGCTGCTGATCGGCTACAACCTCGACGGCGCGCCGACGGTG
Source organism: Amycolatopsis sp. NPDC051758 (assembly GCF_044453095.1). Lineage (NCBI taxonomy): Bacteria > Bacillati > Actinomycetota > Actinomycetes > Pseudonocardiales > Pseudonocardiaceae > Amycolatopsis > Amycolatopsis sp. NPDC051758. Next base: position 83,625 of record NZ_JBITCJ010000005.1, read on the forward strand.
GGGCGGCTGCTCTTCGACACCCGGTTCGACCTGGTCTACGGCACGCTCGCGCTGGTCCTCGGCGGCCTGTACCTGGCCGGCGTCCGGCGGCTGCTGCGCCGCGGCGACACCTGGCCGGTGGGCCGCACGGTCGCCTGGATCGTCGGCTGTGTCGTGCTGCTGATGGCGACGTCGTCGGGCATCGGCCGCTACTCACCCGCGATGTTCAGCGTGCACATGGGCAGCCACATGCTGCTGTCGATGGTGGCGCCGGTGCTGTTCGTGCTCGGCGGCCCGGTGACGCTCGCGCTGCGCGCCCTGCCGGCCGCGGGCAAGGACACCCCGCCCGGGCCGCGCGAGTGGCTCGTCGCGTTCGTCCATTCCCCGGTGTCGCGGTTCCTCACCCACCCGGTCGTCGCGCTGCTGCTGTTCGTCGGCTCGTTCTACGCGCTGTACTTCTCCGGCCTGTTCGACAACGCGCTGAACTACCACTGGGCGCACCTGGCGATGAACGCCCACTTCCTGCTCGCGGGCTACGTCTTCTACTGGCCGGTGATCGGCGTCGACCCGGCGCCGCGGCGGATCCCGTACCTCGGCCGGCTCGGGATGATGTTCGCCGCGATGCCGTTCCACGCGTTCTTCGGCGTCATCCTGATGAGCAGGCAGACCGTCATCGGGCAGGCGTTCTACAGCCAGCTGCACCTGCCGTGGGTGTCCGACCTGCTCACCGACCAGCGGCTCGGCGGCGGCATCGCGTGGGCGTCCGGCGAGCTCCCGGTGCTGCTGGTGCTGATCGCGCTGCTGGTGCAGTGGTCACGCCAGGACGAGCGCGAGGCGAAGCGGCGAGACCGGCGCGAAGCGGCGACCGGCGACGAAGAGCTGAACGCCTACAACGCGATGCTGAAGAACCTCGCCGAGGGCAAACGGGCCGACTGAGTCTCGACTTCTGGTTGAGCTTGAGGCCGCGTCCGGATGGCGGGAAAACGGCGGTTTCGGTGTTCCCGCGGTGATCTCGGGCTGACTTTCGGTAGTCCGACGGTGACCGGCGTCAGGTCGCGATCACGTGCGCTCTACGATCGTGGGTATGGCCGAGTTCATCTACACCATGAAGAAGGTGCGCAAGACCGTCGGGGACAAGGTCATCCTCGACGACGTCAGCACCGCGTTCTACCCCGGCGCCAAGATCGGCGTGGTGGGGCCGAACGGTGCCGGTAAGTCCACCGTTCTCAAGATCATGGCGGGGATCGAGACGGCCAGCAACGGCGAGGCGTTCATCCAGCCGGGGGCGACCGTCGGCATCCTGATGCAGGAGCCGGAGCTCAACGAGGAGAAGACGGTCCGCGGGAACGTCGAAGAGGGCCTCGGCGAGATCAAGGTCAAGCTCGACCGCTACAACGAGGTCCTCCAGCTGATGGAGACCGAGTACAGCGAAGAGCTGATGGAGGAGATGGGCCAGCTCCAGGAGGAGCTGGACCACGCCGACGCCTGGGAGCTCGACTCGACCGTCGAGCAGGCCATGGACGCGCTGCGCTGCCCGCCGCCCGAGGAGGCCGTCACGCACCTGTCCGGTGGTGAGCGCCGCCGTGTCGCGCTGTGCAAGCTGCTGCTGTCCGCGCCGGACCTGCTGCTGCTCGACGAGCCCACCAACCATTTGGACGCCGAGAGTGTCCTGTGGCTGGAGCAGTTCCTCTCCCGCTACGCCGGCGCCGTCCTCGCCGTCACCCACGACCGGTACTTCCTGGACAACGTGGCCCAGTGGATCATGGAGCTCGACCGCGGCCGCGTCGTCGGCTACGAGGGCAACTACTCCACGTACCTGGAGAAGAAGGGCGAGCGGCTCGCGATCCAGGGCAAGAAGGACGCGAAGCTCGCGAAGCGCCTGAAGACCGAGCTCGAGTGGGTGCGCTCCAACGCCAAGGCCCGCCAGACGAAGTCCCGTTCGCGGCTCGACCGCTACGAGGAGATGGCGGCGGAGGCGGACAAGCACCGCAAGCTCGACTTCGAAGAGATCCAGATCCCGCCGGGCCCGCGGCTCGGCAGCGTCGTGGTCGAGGTCGACAAGCTCAAGAAGGGCTTCGACGACCGCGTCCTCATCGACGGCCTGTCGTTCGACCTGCCGCGCAACGGCATCGTCGGCGTCATCGGCCCGAACGGCGTCGGCAAGACCACGCTGTTCAAGACGATCGTCGGGCTCGAGGAGCCGGACGACGGCATCGTCAAGATCGGCGAGACGGTCTCACTGTCCTATGTGGACCAGAACCGTGGCGGGATCGACCCGAAGAAGACCGTCTGGCAGGTCGTCTCCGACGAGCTGGACTACATCCACGTCGGCCAGACCGAAATGCCGTCGCGCGCGTACGTCAGCGCGTTCGGCTTCAAGGGCCCGGACCAGCAGAAGCCGGCGGGCGTGCTCTCCGGTGGTGAGCGCAACCGGCTCAACCTGGCGCTGACGCTCAAGCAGGGCGGGAACCTGATCCTGCTCGACGAGCCGACGAACGACCTGGACGTCGAGACGCTGGGCTCGCTGGAGAACGCGCTGGAGCAGTTCCCCGGCTGCGCCGTCGTGATCTCCCACGACCGGTGGTTCCTCGACCGGGTCGCGACGCACATCCTGGCCTGGGAAGGCACCGAAGAGAACCCCGCGCAGTGGTTCTGGTTCGAGGGCAACTTCGAAGGGTACGAGAAGAACAAGGTGGAGCGGATGGGCGCCGAGGCGGCCCGCCCGCACCGTGTCACCCACCGCAAGCTGACCCGCGACTGAGGGGGCGGGTTTCCCCGTGGAAGCCAGCAAGCAGCACCGGACGGGCCCGCTCTCACGTGGAGAGAGCGGGCGCTCCGCCAATGCCGGGGGAACCCTCTCCGCAGTCGGGCGGCTCATCGAACGGGCGGACGCGCTGCACCTGCGCGCGCCCGAACTCGCACTGGTTCTGGGTGAGCGCGCGGCCGCGTTGTCCGAAGCCGCCGGCGCCGACGAGCAGTGGATCCGAGCCGAGAGCCTGGTCGTGTCCGCGCGCGTCCGGCTCGGCGACCGGCCGGGCACGGTCGGGCGGGCGGTCGCGGCGCTGCGCGCGGCCGAGCACGCCGGGTACGGCGACATCGCCGCCCGGCTGCGCATCGACCTCGCCGTCTGCGCCCGCAGCCTGGGCGTGCCGCTGACCGGGCTCGCCGCGCTGCGGCCGGTGCTCACCGACCCCGTCGTTTCGCCGGTGCACCGCGCCGCCGCGTTGTGCCACCTGGTCGGCTGCCTCGGTTTGCTGGGCCGGAAAGCCGAGCTGGACCGCGTGCTCGTCGAGGCGGACAAGCTCGTCCTCGGCGACGAGTCGCTCGGCGCCGACACCCAGCTGCTGGTGCGGGCGCTGCTGCGGGTCGGCACGGCCGCGCACCGGCGCCGCCACGGTGACTTGACGGCGGCGGCCGACGCGGCCCGGACCGGCCTCGGCTTCCTGGAGAAGCTCCACAACCCGGCCGACGACGGCGGCCTCGTCCGCATCCGGCTGGTGCTGCTGCTGGTCGGCACGCTGCTCGACCGCGGTGACACCGACATGGCGTACGAGATCGCCGAGCCGGTGCTGGCCGAGCCCGTCCGCGCGGCGGGCATCGCCCCGGCGGGCTGGCTGCGGCTGGCCGTCGCGACGCGCATCCACCTGCCGGCGGGCTCCGGCGAGGCGGCGATCGAACTCGTCCGCGAAGCCGTGGCGAGCACCGACCGGCACGGCATGTCCGCGGTCACCGCACGGTTGTGGCTGGAGCTGGCGCAGCTGCAGGAGCGGTTCGGCCAAGCCGAAGAAGCGATCGCGTGCCTGTACCGCTCGCGGGCGGCCGAGCAGCTCCACGCGCGCGCCCGGCGGCAGGCGTGCAACGTGCTGGCCGGCGAGTTCGGGTCCGGCGAACCGGCCTCGGTCGACCTCGACGAGGTGCTGAAGGCGGTGCCGTCGCGGCCGGTCCCGGTCGTCGCGGCCGAGCCGGCGCCGGTCGCCCCGCCGGCTCCGTCGGCCCAGCAGCCTGCGGCCGAACCGCGGACGCCGGCGTGGTCGTTCGGCCGCGAGGAAAACCCCGCGACGCGGCAGCCGGCGTGGTCGTTCGAACGGCCCAAGGTGACGGCGGACGCGGCCGAGACGACGTTGATGCCCGCGGTGCGCGACGAACCCGCGCGCCCGGAGCCTCGTGTGCGCCCGGAGCCTCGTGTGCGCCCGGAGCCGGTGGTGGTCGAGCGACGCCCGGAGCGGCCGTCGGCCCGGCCGGAGCCGATCGAGGTGCGGTCCACGCCGGAGCGGCGGGCGGAGCCGGGTTTGCCGCCGTGGGCACGGTCGGCGGAGCAGGTCGAACGGCGGCGTGCGGAGGCGGGTCACCGGTCGGAGCCGGTCGAGCCTGCTGAAGGGCGGGCGGGACGGCGTGCGGAGTCCGGTTATCGGTCGGAGTCGGTCGAAGGGCGATCGGCGGGACCGGAACGTTCGGCGGAGCCGATCGAGGTGCGGTCGGCGGGATCGGACCGGCCTGTGGCCGAAGGGCGGGCCGGACGGCGTGCGGAATCTGGTTATCGGTCGGAGCCGATTGAGGTGCGATCGGCAGGACCGGAACGGTCGGGGGAGTCGACCGAGGCGCGATCGGAGCCCGGATATCGGCCTGAGCCGATCGAGGCGGAATCGGAACGGTCGGCTGAGCTGATTGATGGTCGGTCGGGCCGGCGTGGCGAGGCTGGTTATCGGTCGGAGTCGATTGATGCGCGGTCGGCGGAGCTGATTGACGGTCGGTCGGGCCGGCGTGGCGAGGCTGGTTATCGGTCGGAGTCGATTGATGCGCGGTCGGCGGAGCTGATCGATGGTCGGTCGGACCGGCGTGGCGAGCCCGGCCATCGGTCGGAGTCGATCGAGGGGCGGTCTGCGGGATCGGAACGGTCCGTGGAGCCGGCCGAAGGGCGAGCGGGACGGCGTGCGGAGTCCGGTCATCGGTCCGAGTCGGTCGAAGAGCGTTCGGCGGGACTGGAGCCGATCGAGGTGCGGTCGGACCGTCGAGCCGAGCCGGGGCACCGGCCCGAGCCGATCGAAATCCGGTCCACGGAACTCCCGCGGCGCGCGGCGGCCGCCGAGGAGCGGTCGCCGGAGCCGGAAGCGAGTGCGCCGAAGCCTGCCGAGAGCGGGAAGACCAAGTTCTCTTGGGCCGCCGTCGCCGAAGCGCGGCTGAAGGAGACTGCGGCCGAACGTGAGTCGGCGCCCACGCGGGTCACCCCCGCGTTGCCGCTCGCACCCGAACCCGCGGCCGAGCGGGAGCCGTGGGAGCCGGGTGAACGTTCGCGCCGCGAGCCGCTGCCGTCGACGCGCCACGACTCCGAACACGGCTCCGAGGCCGCCCGGTCGGTGCTCGACCGGCTGGGCATCTCCTCGTCGGGCGGCGGGGCCGGTGGTGGCCGCCGCCGGGCGGAAGACGCCGAGACCCGCGCCGAAGAGCCGCCGCGGCCCGAGCCGGAGCTCGCTCCGCCGCCGCGGCCCGAGGACGAACCGCCGTCGGCGCCGGACTACCGCGACGAAACCGAGCCCTGGCTGCCGCGGCTGCGGATGCCACCGTCGCTGGAGCCGATGGAGGACTTCGGCCACTGGACACCGGCGACGGCGCCGTTCCCCGAGAGCTACGCGAGGGCCATCGCGGAGGACGAGCCACCGCCGGACGCCGGCCTGGCCGACCTCCTCGCCCGCGCGCTCGCCGAGCACCAGGCCGGCACCGCCAGCGCGGCCGCGCTTGTCAAGAAGCTGGGCTCGCAGGACTCCGGCCACCGCAACGGCCACGGCCGCAACGGCCACGGCGCGGAGGTCTCCGATTCGCGCCGCCACGGCTCGGGCGACTGACCCGGGATCCGCAGCGTCTAGCGGCCGGGGACTGACTCGGCATGAAGGTCCAGGGCTCGCTCTGCCGTGCCTCGGGCGACTCGCCCGGAGTGGAGTCTCCTGGGCCGCGCCCACGGCTCGCGGCGCCTGACCTCGAACCGTGGCGGCCTCCGATTCGCGCCGCGATGGTTTGCGCGACTGACCCGGCGCGGGAGACCCGCGCCGCCACGGCCCGGGACTGACCCGGCGCGGAGCTCTTGAACTCGCACCTGAGCGACCGACTCGGCGCGGAGGTCCCGAACCCCGCGCCCGAACGCCCCAACCCGGCACGGAAGTCTCGAACTCGCGCCACCACACCCCGAAACCACAACCCCGAATTGCCGGCTTCGCCCGGACCACTCCCCGGCCCGTCGGCGAGACACCCCTACCCGTCGCCGAACTGACCCCACCCCGACGCAGTGGGATCGGTCGCAGTCCGGAGGTCGCCGACCGGCCGACGGCGCTCGCCGAACGGTGCCGCGGCAGCACAGCTGAACCGATCATGTTGGCTCCGTGGCCGGTGGCGGCCCCTGAGCGCGGCTGGTCAGCGCCGCGGGCCGCCGCCGGACACAACCCGTCAGTAGCTTGACCGATCCCGCAAATCCGCTGGCCGGAAAGGGTTTTCTCGCGTGAGACAACCTCCGGGTCTTCGTGTGGAGCCGCGGCCCGTCGGATTAGTGTGGGGTGGGTCCGGTTCAACGAAGAGCCGGCACGGTGCCACCTCACGCATACTGGAGAGTTGCCTCAAATGAGCTCGACCGGAGTCTCGTCCCCACCCGGAACCGGAGCCGCCACCGAACCCGAGTTCGGCGGCCCGCGTTCCACCGTCAGCCCGGAGCAGATCAGGGACGACCTGATCGACGCCGCCGCGGGGCTGGCGCCGGAGATCGGCGAGCTCATCCGGCTCTACTACCGGCACATCCCGGCCGAGGAGATCGTCGGCGACGAGCCCGTCAACCTGGTCGGCGCGGTCCGCTCGCACCTGCAGCTCGCCAAGCACCGGATCCCCGGCCGCCCGGCCGTGCGGCTGCTGAACCCCACCGTCGCCGAAGACGGCTGGGCGCGCGAAGCCACCGTCGTGCAGGTCGTCACCGACGACATGCCCTACCTGGTCGACTCGATCGCCGCGGAGTTCGCCCGCGACGGCGTGCAGGTGCAGCGGATCGTCCACCCGATCGTCGTGGTCACCCGCGACCTCACCGGTGAGCTGCAGGACGTCCACCCGGACGCCGACCCGGGCGAGCCGCCAGCGAACTCGGCCGCCGAGTCGTGGATGTACATCGAGATCGACTTCGTCACCGACCCGAACCGCGCCCGCGAGCTCGACAACCGGCTCTCCAGCGTGCTGGGTGACGTCCGCGAGGTCGTCGAAGACGCCGAAAAGATGGCCCAGACCGCCTGCCAGCTCGCCGAAGAGCTGGAGACGAACCCGCCGCAGCTGCCGCAGGCCGAGGTCGCCGAGGGCGCCCGGCTGCTGCGCTGGCTGGCCGACGGCCACTTCACCTTCCTCGGTTACCGCCGCTACGAGCTGGTCGACAACCCGCACCCGGACGCCGACGACCCGGCGCTGCGCGCGGTGCTGGCCTCCGGGCTCGGCGTGCTGCGCCAGGACAGCCTCGCCGCCCGCGGCCTCACCGCGGGCCCCGACACCGCCGCGTCCGCGCTCGCGCCGTCGCTGCTGGTGCTGACCCAGGCGAGCGCGCCCTCGACCGTGCACCGCCCCGTCTACCCGTACTACGTCGGCGTGAAGACCTTCGACGCCGATGGCACCGTCACCGGCGAGCACCGCTTCCTCGGCATGTTCACCACCACCGCGCTGCACGAGAACGTGCTCGACATCCCGGTGGTGTGCAAGCGGGTCCGCGAGGTCATCCACCGCGCGGGATTCCCGATGGAGTCCTTCTCCGGCCAGCGGATGCTCGAGGTGCTGCAGAACTGGCCGCGCGCCGACCTGTTCTCCGCCGACACCGATTCGCTGTACTCGACGACAACCGGCGCGATCACGCTGTCGGACCGCCGCCGGCTGCGGCTGTTCCTGCGCCGCGACCCGTACGGCCGCTTCTACTCCTGCCTCGTCTACCTCCCGCAGGACCGCTACACGACGCGCTCGCGGCTGGCGATGCAGGAAGTCCTGCTCGAGGAGCTCGAAGGCACCCAGCTCGAGTACAGCGCCCGCATCGGCGAAACCGTGCTGGCGCAGGTGCACTTCATGGTCCACACCGATCCCGCGCGCCGGTTCGAGCCGGACACGCAGCGGATCCAGGAGCGGCTGAACAGCGCCGTCCGCAGCTGGGACGACCGGATGGTCGAGGCGGTCCTCGACGAACGCCGTGAGCGTTCGGACGGCGGCGTGGCCGTGGGTGTCCTCGGCGAGGAGTCCGCGACCGAGCAGGGCCAGCGTTACGCGAGCATCTTCCCCGAGGGCTACAAGGAGGACTTCTCCGCCGAAGAGGCGCTGGCCGACCTCCGCTCCCTCGACTCGCTGACCGACGAAGGTGACCTCGCGCTGTCGTTCTACCGGCCGCTTGATGCCGAGCCGGGTGAGCGGCGCTTCAAGCTGTACCTGCGCGGCGAAGGCGTCACCCTCTCGAAGGTGCTGCCGGTGCTGCAGGCCATGGGCGTCGAGGTGGTCGACGAGCGCCCGTACGAGCTGCACCGCGAAGACGGCGGCGCCTGCTGGATCTACGACTTCGGCCTGCGGGTCGCCCAGAAGATGCTCGACGAGGGGGACGACCACGCGGTCGAGCAGCTGCGCGGCCGGTTCCAGGACGCCTTCGAAGCCGCGTGGCGGGGTGACGCCGAGGTCGACGGCCTCAACGGTCTTGTCCTGCGCGCCGGGCTCACCTGGCGCCAGGCCGCCGTGCTGCGCGCGTACTCGCGGTACCTCCGCCAGGCCGGCAGCGCGTTCTCCCAGGACTACATCCAGAACACGCTGCTGAACCACACCCAGGTCGCGACGAAGCTGCTACGGCTGTTCGAGGCCCGCTTCGACCCGCAGCTGGGCGACGCCGACCGCGAAGCCGCGACGGAAGCGCTGGCCGGCGAGCTGAGCGCGATGATCGACGAGGTCACCAGCCTCGACGAAGACCGGATCCTGCGCCGGCTGATGGCCGTCATCCGGGCCACGCTGCGGACGAACTACCACGTCACCGACGCCGACGGGAAGACCCGGCCGTACCTGGCCATCAAGCTCGACCCGGCCGGCGTGCCCGACCTGCCCGAGCCGCGCCCGCGGTTCGAGATCTTCGTCTACTCGCCGCGCGTCGAGGGTGTGCACCTGCGCTTCGGCGAGGTCGCACGCGGTGGTCTGCGCTGGTCGGACCGCCGCGAGGACTTCCGCACCGAGATCCTCGGCCTGGTCAAGGCGCAGGCGGTGAAGAACGCGGTGATCGTGCCGGTCGGCGCGAAGGGCGGCTTCGTCGTGAAGATGCCGCCGGCCCAGACCGGCGACGCGAGCATCGACCGCGACGCCCAGCTGAACGAAGGCATCGCCTGCTACCGCATGTTCATCTCCGGCCTGCTCGACCTGACCGACAACCGGATCGAGGGCAAGACGGTGCCCGCGCCGGGTGTCGTCCGGCACGACGCGGACGACTCGTACCTGGTCGTCGCGGCGGACAAGGGCACCGCGAAGTTCTCCGACATCGCCAACGAGATGTCCGCGCAGTACGGCTTCTGGCTGGGCGACGCGTTCGCCTCCGGTGGCTCGGTCGGCTACGACCACAAGGCCATGGGCATCACGGCGAAGGGCGCCTGGGAGAGCGTCAAGCGGCACTTCCGCGAGCTGGGCAAGGACACCCAGACCGAGGACTTCACCGTCGTCGGCATCGGCGACATGATGGGGGACGTCTTCGGCAACGGCATGCTGCTGTCGGAGCACATCCGGCTGGTCGCGGCCTTCAACCACATGCACGTCTTCCTCGACCCGAACCCCGACGCCGCCTCGACGTTCGCCGAGCGCCGCCGGCTGTTCGACCTGCCGCGCAGCTCGTGGGACGACTACGACCGGTCGCTGATCAGTGAGGGCGGCGGGATCTACCCGCGCTCGGCGAAGTCGATCCCGATCAGCCCGCAGGTCCACGCGGCGCTGGGGCTCGACGAGGGCGTCACCGCGCTGGCGCCGATGGACCTCATCCAGGCGATCCTGCTGGCGCCGGTCGAGCTGCTGTGGAACGGCGGCATCGGCACCTACGTCAAGGCGGAGCCCGAAACCCACGCCGCCGCGGGTGACAAGGCCAACGACGCCATCCGCGTCGACGGGAAGCAGTTGCGCGTCAAGGTGTTCGGCGAAGGCGGCAACCTCGGCCTCACCCAGCTGGGCCGGATCGAGTTCGCGCGCAACGGCGGCAAGATCAACACCGACGCGCTGGACAACTCGGCCGGCGTCGACTGCTCCGACCACGAGGTCAACATCAAGATCCTGCTCGACCACCTGGTGCAGACCGGGAAGCTCGAGGAGGCCCAGCGCAACGAGCTGCTGGTGGAGATGACCGACGAGGTCGGCGCGCTGGTGCTGGCCGACAACTACCGGCAGAACGCCGTGCTCGGGGTCAGCCGGGCGCACGCCGCGCCGATGCTGTCGGTGCACGCGCGGCAGGTCCAGGCCCTGGTCTCCGCGGGCGCCTTCGACCGGAAGCTCGAAGCACTGCCGAGCAACTCGGAGTTCCGCGAGCTGGAGAAGGCCGGCAAGGGCCTCACCTCGCCGGAGCTGGCGACCCTGCTGGCCCACGTCAAGCTGGACCTCAAAGACCAGTTGCTGGCCAGTGAACTCCCCGACTCGAAGGTGTTCGCGGATCGGCTCCCGGAGTACTTCCCGAAGCCGCTGCGCGAACGGTTCGCCCCGGCCATCGGCGAGCACCCGCTGAAGCGCCAGATCATCACCACGCTGGTCGCCAACGAGGTTGTCGACGGCGGCGGCATCTCGTTCGTCTACCGGCTGATGGAGGAGATGAACGCGACCGCGACCGACGCGGTGCGCGCGTACGCCGTGGTGACGCGGGTGTTCGACCTGCCGTCCCTGTGGGCGGAGATCGACGCGCTCGACAACGTCGTGCACACCGACGTCGCCGACGAGATGGTGCTGGAGACGCGGCGGCTGCTCGACCGCGCCGCACGCTGGTTCCTCACGAACCGGCCGCAGCCGTTGGCGCTCCTGTCGGAGATCAACCGCTTCGGCCGCGTCCTCGGCGAGCTGGTCCCGAAGATCGGCGACCTGCTCCGCGGCCGCGAGGCCGAGTCGGTGCAGACGCACGCGGACGAGCTGATCGCCGCGAACGTGCCGCCCGGGCTCGCCCGCCGCGTCTCGCTGCTGCTGCACACCTTCGGCCTGCTCGACGTCACCGAGGTCGCCGAGCTCGCCGAGCAGCAGATCGGCGTGGACGCCCCGCACAGCCCGCCGGAGACGGCGGAGCTGTACTACGCGCTTTCGGACCACCTGGACGTCGACAAGATGCTCACCGAGATCAGCAAGCTCGAACGCGGCAACCGCTGGCACGCGCTCGCCCGGCTTTCGCTGCGCGACGACGTCTACGGCTCGCTGCGGGCGATCACGCTGGACGCACTGAAGCACAGCGATCCCGGGTCGTCCGGGGACGCCAAGATCGCGCAGTGGGAGAAGACGAACGCCTCGCGGCTGCAGCGGGCGCGCGTCGCGCTGGACGAGATCCACAAGTCCGGCCGGCTCGACCTGGCGACGCTTTCGGTGGCGGCCCGCCAGATCCGGAGCACGGTGCGGTGACCTACGTTTCGCTGGTCCGCCCGCGCTGGACGGACATGGACGTCTACGGCCACATCAACCACGCGAAGATGGTGACGCTGCTCGAAGAGGCGCGGATCCCGCTGCTGTTCAAGGGCGCCGTCGAGGCCGGGCTCGAACAGTTGCCGAAGGGCATCGTCGTGGTCCGGCTCGAAGTGGCCTACAAGGCGCCGATCGTGGTGTCCGGGCAGCAGCTGCGGGTCGACATCGACCTGACCGAGCTGAAGGCGGCGACCTTCACGCTGGGCTACCGCGTCCGCACCGGGCCGGCCGAGTCCGACCCGGTGGCGGTGACCGCGGAGACGGTGCTGGCGCCGTACGACACGGTCGCGCTGCGGCCGCGTAGGCTCACCCCGCCCGAGTCGGAGTTTCTGAAGCAGGGGTTCGCGGATGCCTGAGTTGCTCGTGCCGGACGCGGCGGACCGGGAGACCCTCGGTGCGTTTGTCGCCCGCGCGGTCCGGTTGGACGGCCAGACGGCCGTGCGGCTGCGCCAGCGCGGTGACGGTGTGGTCGAGGCCTGGACGGCGACGCCGTTCGAGTGCCTGGCCACCCGCGCGGTGGCCGGTGACGTCACCCCCGGCGACGTCACGGTGTCCGGCAACGAACTGCTCGCCGCGCTGACGGTCGCGGGTGCGCCGCGGATGGACCCGGGCCCGGCCCGGGACCTGCTGTGGCACGGCGAACTGCCGCCGTCGGGGCGCTGGCAGCTGGTCGACGAGCTCCCGGCGCGGGTCGTCGCGGACCTCGCCGACCGCGGCGTCACGCTGGCCCGGGACAACGCCGGCCCGCACGGCAACCCGCCGGCGTCGCTGATGGACCAGGCGGTGCTCACCGTCAGCGGCGGCTCGCTCGAGGTCAAGGTCCAGATGCGCTGCCTGTTCGCGATGTCCGGCATGGGTTTTGTGGATTCGGACGTCGAGGGTGACGTCGTCCGCGTGACGGCCACGGACTCGTGGCTGCGCCTGGACGCCCGCTACGGCGCGATCGTCCGGCGCCGGCACGCGCTGCTGCCGCTGCTGTTCTGAGCACCGTGCCGGAAACGCGCCTCGACCTGGCTCGCATTCGCGCGGCTCGCCGGGTGATCAACCCGGTCTTCCTCGACTCGCCGTTGTACCGGTGCGACGCGCTGGAATCGGCCCTCGGGTGCGCGGTCAGCGTCAAGCTCGAAACGGCGAACCCGGTCCGCAGCTTCAAGGGCCGCGGCACCGAGCTGGTCGCGAGCGCGCTCACCGGTCCGGCGGTGTGCGCCAGCGCGGGCAACCTCGGCCAGGCTCTCGCCTGGTCGGCCCGCGGCCGGGGGCTCGACGTCAAGGTTGTGGCGTCCCGCTTCGCGCCGGAGGCCAAGCTCGAGCGCATCCGGGCACTGGGCGCGGAGCTGGAGCTGGTGGACGGCGACTTCGAGCTGGCCCGCGAGCGGGCGGTGGCCATCGCCCGCCACGACGGCATCCGGCTGGTCGAAGACAGCTTGGACCTGGAGACCTGCGAGGGCGCGGCGACGATCGGCCTGGAGCTGGTGGACACCGCGTTCGACACCGTCCTCATCGCGCTCGGCGGCGGGGCGATGGCCACCGGGGTGGGACACGTGCTGAAGGCGCTGGCGCCCGGCGTCGAGGTGATCTGCGTCCAGCCGCGGGGCGCTCCGGCGATGACGCGCTCCTTCCACGAACGGCGGGTCGTCACCACCGGCCCGACCGACACGATCGCCGACGGTGTCGCCGGGCGACGGCCCATCCCGGAGGTCCTGGCCGACCTGCTGCTGGTCGCCGACGACGCCGTGCTGGTCGAGGAGCCGTCGATCAGCACCGGCCTGCGCATGCTGTTCGACCACGCGGGGCTCGTTGTCGAACCGTCGGCCGCGCTCGGCATCGCGGCGATCCTCGAAGACCGGGAGCGTTTCGCCGGGCGGCACGTGGTCACCATCGTGTGCGGCGGCAACGTCGACGGCGACGCGTACCGCCGCTGGGTCGGCTGAAGGCTTACGGATTCCTTTCGCCGGTCACTTTCCCGCGTCCGCGGTGGCACGCTGGAGCCATGACCCCGGACGAAGACCCGACCGCGGACTTCCTCGACGGTGTTTGTGCCGAGGAGACGCCGTGGCGGCGCGACCGTCCGGTGGGGGAAGAGGCGCCGGAGCGCGCCGGAAGACCTGAGAGGTGGGGCCGCACGCGAGCGGCGGGCCGGGCGGCCGCCCAAGCGGCGCCCTACCTCCAGGCCGCGGCGCTGGTGGCGTGGCTGGCGAGCGGCGCTTTCGACGACGGGCCGGGCTCGGGCGACCAGTCCGGCTAGACCAGCCAGGCCGCGGCGTCGGCCGGGAGCTTCCCGTCCACCAGCGGGCTGCTGGACAGCAGCAGCTCACCCGGCGGCAGCGCGATCGGGCTCGCCGAGGTGTTCAACGCGCACACGAGCCCGCCGCCCTTGCGGCGGAACGCGAAGCACCCCGCGGGCGCGCCGTACCACTCCAGCTCGTCGCCGCCGAACGCCGAATGCGTCTTCCGCAGCTCGATCGCTTGGCGGTACAGCGAAAGTGTCGAGTCCGCGTCCTCGATCTGCTTCTCGACCGTCAGCCCGGCCCACCCGGCCGGCATCGGCAGCCACGTGCGCGGGTTGCGGGAGAAGCCGAACGGCGGCAGGTCGCCCTCCCACGGCAGCGGCACCCGGGAGACGTCGCGGCCGAACTCGGCGCCGCTCGTCTTCGCACGAGGGTCGGCCATCGCGTCGACCGGCAGGTCCACGTTCGCCAGGCCCAGCTCTTCGCCGTTGTACAGGTAGACCGCGCCGGGCAGGGCCAGCTCGACCAGCGCCATCGCCCGGGCCCGCCGCACCCCGGCCGCGCCGCCGCCGTAGCGGCTGACCTGCCGCCAGACGTCGTGGTTGCTCAGCGTCCAGGTCGCCGGCGCGCCGACCTTCGCCGGCACGGTCAGGGAGCGCTGGATCGCCGTGCGCATCGCGTCGGCGTCGAAGTGGGTCAGCACCAGGCGGAAGTTGAACGCCAGGTGCAGCTCGTCGGGGCGCAGGTACCGGGAGAGGCGCTCCTCGTCGGTCACCCAGATCTCGCCGACGGCCATCGCCTCGGGGAACTCGTCGAGCACCTTGCGGATCATCTGGTGGATCTCGTGGACGCCGTCGTAGTCCCACCGCGGGTCGTAGTAGTGGCTCGGCCCCAGCGCGTCGGCGCGCGGGTCCATGTCCGGCAGCCCGGGCGGCTTGGCCATGCCGTGCGCGACGTCGATGCGGAAGCCGTCGACCCCGCGTTCGAGCCAGAACCGCAGGGTGCGCTCGAGGTCGGCGGCGACCTCGGGGTTGGCCCAGTTCAGGTCCGGCTGCTGCGGCGCGAACAGGTGCAGGTACCACTGGCCGTCCGGCACCCGGGTCCAGGCCGGGCCGCCGAACGCGCTGACCCAGTTGTTCGGCGGGTCCTCGCCGCGCGGGCCGACGCCGTCGCGGAAGATGTAGCGCTCGCGCTCCGGGCTGCCCGGCTCGGCCGCCATCGCCGACTTGAACCAGGCGTGCTGGTTGCTGGTGTGGTTGGGCACGACGTCGACGGTGACCTTGATGTTGCGCTTGTGCGCCTCGGTCAGCAGCACGTCGAAGTCACCGAGGGTGCCGAACATCGGGTCGACGTCGCGCGGGTCGGCGATGTCGTACCCGTGGTCGGCCATCGGGGAGCGGTAGAACGGCGTCAGCCACAGCGCGTCGACGCCCAGCAGCTCCAGGTAACCGAGCCGGGAGTGGATGCCTTCCAGGTCTCCGACGCCGTCGCCGTCCGAATCGGCGAACGAACGCACGTAAACCTGGTAGAACACCGCGTCCCGCCACCAGGCGGGTTCTCCCGGCTCCGGTCTCATCAGACGAAGCTGTTCATCATGCTGTGGGCGGCCATCTCCAGGTAGGCCCACAGCTGCTGCCGGTACGGCTCGTCGAGGTTCTCCTCGTCGACCGCGATCCGGATGCAGCGCAGCCAGGCGTCCCGCTCGATCGGCCCGATCTTGAACGGCGCGTGCCGCATCCGCAGCCGCGGGTGCCCGCGCTGGTCGGAGTAGGTGTGCGGGCCGCCCCAGTACTGCATCAGGAACAGCCGGAAGCGCTCCTCGGCCGGGCCGAGGTCCTCCTCGGGGTAGAGCGGGCGCAGGATCTCGTCCCGCGCGACCTCCTCGTAGAACCGCCCGACGATCCGGCGGAACGTGGGTTCGCCGCCCACCGCTTCGTAGAGGTTCGCCGGTTCGCTCACTGCAGACACGCCTTCCATTTTGCCCTTCGGGTGCGGGGTTCCCGACGCCGGTCCCACCCGTCGGCGGATGGTCGCGAACCCGTTTCCCAGCGTAACGGCGGGGCCGGCCCCGGCCCGGGTCGCGAGTGCGCTCGGCACCCGCGACCCCGGCCGCTACTTTTCGATCGCTGGGGTCGCGCTCGGGAACAAGCGGCCGAGCGGCGGCTCGAAGCCGGCCTCTTCCAGGGCCGCCAGCAGCTGGCCCCGCAGCGCGCGCTGGACCGCCCACTGCTTGCCCGGGCGCACCTTCACGGTCAGGCGCAGCTGGATGCCTTCCGGTGTGACACTTTCCACACCCAGCATCTCGGGCGGCTCCAGCACGTTGGCCCGGAGCGCCTCGCTCTCGGTGGCGATGGACGCGGCCTCCATGAGCACGGTGGACGCGCGCTCGACGTCGGCGGTGTACCCGAGCGGGACGTCGACGAGCGCGACCGCGAAGCCCTGGCTCGAGTTGCCGACGCGCAGCACCTCGCCGTTGCGGACGTACCAGACGGTGCCCTTCATGTCGCGCAGCGTGGTGATCCGCAGGCCGACCGCCTCGACGGTGCCGGTCGCCTCGCCGACGTCCACGACGTCGCCGACGCCGTACTGGTCCTCGACCATCATGAAGATGCCGGACAGGAAGTCCTTCACCAGGTTCTGCGCGCCGAACCCGATCGCGACGCCGATGATGCCGGCCGACGCGATGATCGGGCCCAGGTTCAGCCCCAGCTCGCCCAGCACGAGGATGAACGCGAGGCCGTAGACGAGGAACGTCGCCATCGACTTGAGCACCGAGCCGATGGTCTGCGCGCGCTGGCGGCGCCGTTCGATCACGGCGGAGCCCAGCACCTCGGGGGCGCGCTCACGCAGGGGGCGCAGCAGCGCGGGGAGCTTCCCGTTCGACTTCGGGAGCGTCGTGATGCGGTTGATCATCCGTCTGATCAGCAGTCGCACGGCGAACGCGATCACGATGATCATCAGGATCTTCAGCGGCTTGGTCAGCAGCCAGTTCGCCGAGCCGGCCAGCCACTCGTTGTTCGTGGCCCGGAACACCTGGTAACACCACGTGCTGGCGTCGGTGATGCAAGGCGTCGCGGCGGTGAACAAAGGGGACACGGGAGTTCGATCATCCTTCCGATCAGGTCGGTCATCCCAACTTCGAGTGGATGTTGGGTCGCGCGGATGTGACACGTCTTGTAACACACGTGCGCTGGGGGCCAGTTCTGTGGTCGACTATGCCTACGCCCCTGGAGGTGGTCGAGTGCCAGACCGACAACCCAGCCCCCGCGGTGTCTCCGGCCAAGCCATGGCCGAAGAGACGCCAGAGGTGGTTCTGCGCGCCTATCCGGGGGGTTCCGCATCCGGCGGAGCCGTTCCGGCCGGGCCGGGGAACCGCCCAGGGGGAGTTACCCGCCCGCCCGGACAGCGTAGTAGAGGCCGGGATCCGGCCGCCCCCTCGTGGGGCCGACGCCGGGTGCTCCTGCTCAATGCCACGTTCGAGCCGCTGACCGCGCTGCCGCTGCGGCGGGCCGTGGTGCTGGTGATGTGCGGCAAGGCCGAAGTGGTGCACGGTGATCCCGGTGGCATCGAGTTGCACGCGGCGACGGTGTCGCTGCCCGTGCCCTCGGTGATCCGGCTCAGCACGTACGTGCGGGTGCCGTACCGGGCCCAGGTGCCGCTGACCCGCGCCGGGCTGATGCACCGCGACCGGTACCGCTGCGCGTACTGCGGAGGGCGGGCCGAGACGATCGACCACGTCATCCCGCGCAGCCGTGGCGGACCGCACAGCTGGACGAACTGCGTCGCCTGCTGCGCCAAGTGCAACCACCGCAAGGCGGACCGGCTGCTCTCGGAGATCAACTGGCGGCTGCGCGTCGTCCCGCGGGCGCCCCACGGCCCGCACTGGCGGCTGCTCGCACACTCCAAGGAGGCCGACCCGCTCTGGCGGCCGTATCTCGGCTCCGCCGCCTGAGGTCTGCCGGACGAGCGGGGCCCGGACATGCCGGCGCCCCGGCTGCCTTGCGGCGGCCGGGGCGAGCCGGGTGTGCGCGCGGTGCGCTCAGGTAACGCAGGTGAGCCTGGAGTGCCGGGTCAGGCGGCCAGCGCGTAGTCGCTCTGGCAGGTGACGCGGGTGCCCATGGTGACGCGCGTGCCGCGGGTGACCCGGGTGCCTCGCGTGACGCGGGTGCCACCGGTGACGCGCGTGCCGGCCGTCACTCGCGTGCCCATCGTGACCCGCGTGCCACGGGTGACCCGGGTGCCTCGCGTGACCCGCGTCCCGTTCGTCACCCGGGTGCCCATGGTGACGCGCGTTCCCGCCGTGACCCGTGTACCGCGAGTGACGCGTGTACCGCGGGTAACCCTTGTGCCCGCCGTCACACGCGTTCCGGGCACGAATTCGATGTCGCTGGGTGACGAGATGGTCTCGGTGATCGCCTGTGCGGGGGTGTCGACGCTGTTCATGGCAAGGCCTCCTGGGACCGGTGCGTTACCTGCTGGGGCTGGGGAGCGGGGCGCAAGGCCCGTACAGGTGAAAAAGCTACGAGGATTTCAAGGCAACAACAAGACGACAGCGGCGGGTGCGGCCGCCTGTACGTTGAGTTGCAACCTTTCGGCCCGACGGTCTTCGCCCCAACGTTCCAGTGGCCGCGAGGCAAGCGGCGGACGGCACCCGGCTTACGACGAACGGTCGAGTGCGGCGCGCGCGGTGGTCGTGGAGGTCATCCGATACGCTCAGCGCCGTGAACGTTGTCGAGACGATCGTGGTCTTCGCCGTGATCCCGCTGGCCATTTACGGCCTCGCCGGGCTGCTGACGCTCCGGCGCAGGTCCGGCGGTGCCCCGCGGCACCGGTCCGGCCAGGCCTGGGACTACCCGGCCATGTGGTGGAGCGCCAACCCCGAAGGGGTCGGCGAGGGGCACCGGCACGCCGGTGCCGAGAACAGCGCGCCCGAGGGCGCCCCGACCGCGGCCGGAGGCGCTCGTGGCAACTGGTGAGCTGACCAAGCGCGTCGACGAGTCCGAGCTGGCCTACGGCGAGGTGATCACCGGCAGCGGCCGCCGTTCCGCGGCGAAGATGTACGAGCCCGTCGCGCCGGCAGGCCCCTTCACCACCCGCCAGCTGGCCCGCCTCGACGAGGCCCTGACCTTCGCGAGCCGCGAGACCGGGCTGGACTTCAGCCTGTACCTCGGCGAGCTCGGCGAGGACAGCCGGTCGACGGCGGAGAAGCTGCACGCGACAACGGCGGACCCGGCGAACGCGGTCCTGATCGCGGTCTCGCCCGGCGAGCGCAAGATCGAGATCGTCACGGGCAAGCTGGCCTACCAGCGCCTGCCCGACCGCGGCGCCAAGCTGGCGGTGGCGAGCATGGTGGCGTCCTTCAAGGAAGGCGACCTGGTCCGCGGGCTGGTCAACGGCCTGGCGAACGCGCTGCGCATGCTGTCCGATCAGGCGGGCCCCGCGCCCCGCTGACGCAGACTCGAAGAGCCCCGCACCTCGAGCAGGTGCGGGGCTCTTTCACGTCCGGCGCCGGTCTCGAACGCCCCAATGTGGCGTTGGGTGCGTTGGACGCACCGAACGCCACATTGGGTGCGTTGGATGCACCCAACGCCACATTGGGGTGCTTCAGCGGGGGCTGTGGTCGGCGAACTCGACGGTGAAGCCGTCCGGGTCGCGCAGCTGCAGCTGCCGCTCGAAACCGCGGTCGCGCGGCGGCCCGGCCACCTCGACACCGCGGGCCACGAACTCGGCGTACAGCTCGTCGAGGTCGTCGGCCAGCAGCTCGACCTGTACGAACGTGCGCAGCCGCCGCACTCGCTCGTCCTCCTGGCTGACGACCGGGCCCAGCTCCAGCAGCCCAAGAGTGCCGGCGCCCAGGCGCAGGAGGACGAAGCGGTCGGTGCGGACCTCGACGGTGAACCCGAGCGAGACGTAGAAGGGGACCGAGCGGTCGAGGCTGGCGACCGGCAGGCTCATCCCGGCGAACGTGATCATGGCGACTCCTCGAGGAGTGCGCCACGGACCGGATCGGACGGGCGTTCCGACGCTGCACCCGCCGGCACCCACCTTAGCGAACCGGCGGCGGCCCGTGCCGGAGCACGAGCCGCCGCCGGGGCGGAACCGCGTCAGGCCTGGGCGTCGAAGTCCCGGGCCGCGAGGGCGCGGACGATCCCCGCCCGGCCCTCCGACACCAGCCGCCGCAGGGCTTGCGGGTGCTCGCCCGCCAGCCACTCGTCGGACGCCGTCACCGTGTCCGGGGCCACCGCCCACGACGGGTACAGCCCGATCGCCATCGGCTGCGCGCGCTCGCTGGAGCGCCGCTGCCACACCTCGTCGATGACCTCGAAGTACTTGGCCACGTACGAGCCGAGCAGCGCCTTCTGACCCGGGTGCGAGAAGCCCGAGATGAGCGAGTCGCTGACCGCGTTGGGCAGCTCGTCGTCGTGCACCGCGCGCTGCCACGCGTCCGCCTTGGCCTCCTCCGTCGGGCGCAGGGCGCGGGCGCGCTCCGCCTGGCGGCGGCCGGTGGCGGTGTTGTCGCGGGCCAGCTCGGCGTCGATCTGCTCGCCGTCCGCCTGGCCGTGCGCGACCAGGGCGTGCAGCAGCCGCCAGCGCAGGTCGGTGTCGACCGTCAGGCCCTCGAGCGGCGCGGAGCCGTCCAGCCAGCCGCTGAGCACGGCCACCGTGGCCTGGTCCAGCACCGAACCGGACAGCGAGTTCACGAACGCCAGCTGGTGGTCCGAGCCCGGCTCGGCGCCGCGGGCCAGCTCCAGCAGCCGTGCGGTGAACGCGGGCCAGCCGGTCGACGCCGCCCACTCCTGCTCGGCGTAGGAGTTCAGCGCGGTCTGCGCCTGCAGCAGCAGCCGCTGGACAACACCGACCTCGCTCTCGGTGTGGATGCCGCGCTGCACCAGCGTGACGAAGTCGCGGGCCTTCAGCTCGGCTTCGCGGGTCATCTCCCACGCCGCCGACCAGCACAGCGTCCGCGGCAGCGATTCGGTGATGTCGGCGACACGGTCGATCAGCGTGGTCAGCGACGCCGGGTCGAGCCGCATCGTGCAGTAGGTCAGGTCGTCGTCGTTGACCAGCACGAGCTTGCCCGCCGCCCGGCCGACCAGGTCCGGCACCTCGGTGCGCTCGCCGTCGACGTCCAGCTCGACGCGGTGGGTCCGGACGATCTTGCCGCTGCCGTCCTCGTCGTAGATGCCGACGGCGACGCGGTGCGTCCGCAGCTCACCGGCGCCCGGCTTGGCGCCGGACTGCACCACGGCGAACGACGTGAACTTGCCGTCCGCGCCGACCTCGTAGCGCGGGCTCAGCGAGTTCAGCCCGGTGGTCTCGAGCCACTGCGCGCTCCACCACGACAGGTCACGCCCGGACGCCTCCTCCAGCGCGCCCAGCAGGTCGGCCAGCGTCGCGTTGCCCCAGGCGTGCTTGCCGAAGTACACCTTCAGGCCGTCGAGGAAGTGCTCCAGCCCGACGTAGGCGACGAGCTGCTTGAGCACGCTCGCGCCCTTGGCGTAGGTGATGCCGTCGAAGTTCACCTCGACCGCGTGCAGGTCGACGATGTCCGCGGCGATCGGGTGTGTCGAGGGCAGCTGGTCCTGCCGGTAGGCCCACGACTTCTCGATGTTCGCGAAGCTGGTCCACGCGTTCTTGTACTCGGTCGCCTCGGCCTGGGCCAGCACGCTCGCGAAGGTCGCGAACGACTCGTTCAGCCACAGGTCGTCCCACCAGCGCATGGTGACCAGGTCGCCGAACCACATGTGCGCCATCTCGTGCAGCAGCGTCTCGGCGCGCCGCTCGTAGGCGTAGCGGGTGACGCGGCTGCGGAAGACGTAGTCCTCGAGGAAGGTGACGGCGCCGGCGTTCTCCATCGCGCCCGCGTTGAACTCCGGCACGAACAGCTGGTCGTACTTGGAGAACGGGTAGGGCGTGCCGAACTTCTCGTGGTAGAAGCCGAAACCCTGCTTGGTCTCGGTGAACAGCCGCTCGGCGTCCATGTGCTCGGCCAGCGAAGCGCGGCAGTAGAGGCCCAGCGGGATCGTCTTGTGCTCGTCGGTGTACTCGTCACGCCACTCGGCGTACGGCCCGGCGATCAGCGCGACCAGGTAGGTCGAGAGCCGCTCGGACTCCTTGAACACCGTGCGGACGGCGCCTTCGGGCGTCTCCTCGGCGGACTCCGCCACGGTGTTCGCGATGACCTTCCAGTCCCGCGGCGCGATCACGGTGAGCCGGTAGACCGACTTCAGGTCGGGCTGGTCGAAGCAGGCGAACATCCGCTTCGCGTCCGCGGTTTCGAACTGGGTGTACAGGTAGACGCTGTCGTCGACCGGGTCGACGAACCGGTGCAGGCCCTCGCCGGTGTTCATGTAGCGGCAGTCGGCGGTGACCGTGAGCTCGTTCGTCTCGGCCAGGTCCGCCAGCGCGATGCCCTTGTCTTCGACGTAGGCACTGATGTCGACGTCCGCGCCGTTCAGCGTGGCGGAGTGCACGCGGTCGGCGACGAGGTCGACCCAGGTCTGTTCGCCGGCCTTGGCGCTCGCGAACCGGACGGTCGTCGTCGACGCGAAGGTCTTCTCCCCGGGTCCGCCGTGGCCGTCGGTCAGATCGAGCTCGATGTCGTAGTGCGTGACTTCGAGCAGATCCGCGCGCAGCTTGGCTTGGTCGCGGGTCAGGTTGGGGGCGGGCACAGGCACCTCTGGGTCGTGGTATCGGTTTTCAACTCCCCGCATCCAATCATGGGCACGGGGTGGCGGGCGACAAGGGAACAAGCCTGCGTCCCCGGGTGTTGGCCCGCTGTGTGGGGGTGTGCCCGCTCCCGGACCGGACCAGATTTCGCACAGGAGTACTCGATGACCGCTGCCGAGCAGCCCACCAAGGTCGATTTCTACTTCGACCCGATCTGCCCGTTCGCCTGGATCACCTCGCGCTGGATCCTCGAGGTGGAGAAGCACCGCAACCTCGACCTCAACTTCCGGATCATGAGCCTTTCGGTGCTGAACGAGGGCCGCGACGAGCTGCCCGAGCAGTACAAGGAGCTGCTGGCCCAGGGCTGGGGCCCGGTCCGCGTGGCCGTCGCGCTCGCCCAGCTCAACGGCGAAAAGGCGCTGCGGGACTACTACACCGAGTTCGGCACGCGCTACCACAACGAGGGCAACAAGGACCGCGACGCGGTGATCAAGGAGTCCCTGGCCGCGATCGGCGCGCCGGCCGAGCTCTACGAGGCCGCGGACAAGACCGAGTTCGACGAGGCGCTGAAGAAGAGCCACCACGAGGGCATGGACCCGGTCGGCATGGACGTCGGCACCCCGACGATCCACATCGACGGCGTGGCGTTCTTCGGCCCGGTGCTCAGCTCGATCCCGCGGGGCGAGGACGCGCTGAAGGTGTTCGACGGCGCGGTCGCGCTGTCGAGCTACCCGGACTTCTTCGAGCTCAAGCGCACCCGGTCGGGCGAGCTCAACTTCGACTGAGTCTCCTTCAAGGCGTCGCGAGGGCGGCCAAGGTGACGTCGCCGGGGTAGCGCGAAGCTGCCACGGCGGCCTCCTCGGTCGTCTCGCCGCGCCCGACCCCGGCCTTGAGCGCGATCAGCTCGTGCAGGCCGTGGCGGTGGTAGCGGACGAAGTCGGCGTCGACGGGCTCGCCGTGGCCGGGCACGATCACCCGGGGCTCGAGCGCGAGGATCGTGTCGAACGTGTCCGGCCAGGCGGTCAGGTCCGACTCGGAGCTGAACGAGAACTCGCTGAAGCCGTGCTCGGCGTTCTCGACGATGTCCCCCGCGAAGACCACGCCCGCGTCGGGCACGTGCACGATCACGTCGTGGTCGGTGTGCGCCCGGCCGGGGTGCAGCAGGACGGCCGTCCGGCCGCCGAGGTCGAGCTCGGTCCGGTCGGTGAACAGGTGGTCGGGCACGACGAACGTGGTGCGCGCGATGGCGTCGGCAGTCTCCGTCTTGCCCTGTTTGCGGTAGTGGGCGATCCAGGTGGCGCGCGCGCCTTCCGGGTCCTCGGTCAGCTCGGCGCGGCAGCCCTCGTGCGCCCAGACCGGGCAGGGCCCGAACCGCTCGGTGCCCCAGGTGTGGTCGAAGTGCGCGTGCGTGTACACGACCGACCAGGGCAGCGGGGTCAGCTCGCGGACCGCCGCCGCCAGCTCGGCGCCCTGCTCGAGGTCGCCGCGCGTGTCGACGACCAGGCAGCGGTCGGCGCCCACCACCAGGCCGACGGTCAGGTCCAGCTCCGCGTAGCGGCGTGCGTGCACACCGTCGGCGACTTCGATCCAGCGCCCGCTCATGCCAGTACTCCTTCGCTCAGTACGGGAGCAGCATCGCTCACGTCGAGCTGCGCGGCCAGCGTCACGTCCCCGCCGTGACCCGATTCGGTCAGCTCGCGCCCGGACACGCAGCTCGCCAGGGCCGTGACGTCGACCGATCGGGCGGCGAGCGCGGCTTCGGGGGACAGCGTCAAGCCGTGCTCGGCGAGTGCCGCGGCGAGCGCACCGGCGCCCACCTGGTCCTCGACACACGGCCGCAGCGGCCCGAACGTGTCACCGTGGCCGAAGATGTTCACGCCCCAGCGTTCCCCGGCGGCGATCAGCCCAACCGGGCCGCCCAGTTCGCGGGCCTTCGCGGCGACGGCGGAGGCGTTGCGCAGGCAGCCGGCGAGGACCCGGGCGCCGGTCGCCGCGGCGGCTTCGCACAGCGTCGCGCCGTTGGGCGAGGGGAGCGCCAGCAGCGTCCCCGGCGGGATTTCCGTCACAGACGACGGCCTGAGGGTGAACGCGCCTTCACCCGCGATCACCGCGCCGGCCGCCCGCGCCTGCGCCACGCCGCGCTCGTCGCGCCACCGCACCGGCAGCACGCGGCCGCCGCGGCCGACCACGAGATCGGTGGTGGTGCTGAAGGAAAGCACGTCGACGACCACCAGCACGGCGCACTCCCGGCCGAGCGCGGCGACACCTTCGCCACCCCAGTCGAGCCGGACGTCGTACCCCGACTGCTCCCAGATCCCCACCCCCGGAGCATGCCCGAAATGGGCCGTGGTGGCAGACTCCCAGCCGTGCGTGTCTACTTGGGATCCGACCATGCCGGTTTCGAGCTGAAGAACCACCTGGTGGCTCACCTGGAGAAGCAGGGCCACGACGTCACCGACATCGGTCCGCAGGTCTACGACGCGGCCGACGACTACCCGGCCTTCTGCGTCGAGACGGCGTTGCGCGTGGTGGCCGACGAAGGCAGCCGTGGCATCGTCGTCGGCGGCTCGGGCAACGGCGAGCAGATCGCCGCGAACAAGGTGCCCGGCGCGCGGGCCGGCCTGGCCTGGAGCGTCGAGACCGCCCAGCTGTGCCGTGAGCACAACCACGCCCAGCTGATCGGCGTCGGCGCCCGGATGCACACCGTCGAGCAGGCCACCGAGATCGTCGAGGCGTTCCTGGCGACCGAGGTTTCGCCGGAGGATCGGCACGCCCGCCGCGTCCAGCAGCTGCTGGACTACGAGCGCACCGGGACCCCGCCGCCGCTGCCGGAGGCCTGATGCCCGAGGGGCACACCCTCCACCGGCTCGCGCGGCTGCACAAACGCCGGTTCGCCGGCGCCCCGGTCGCGGTGAGCAGCCCGCAGGGCCGGTTCGCCGCCGAAGCGTCCCGTTTGGACGGTCAGGTGCTCGCCGGCGCGGAGGCGTACGGCAAGCACCTGTTCCACGACTACGGCCCGCCCGGGATCGTGCACATCCACCTGGGTCTCTACGGCACCTTCGCCGAGGCGCCGCTGCCCGCGCCGGAGCCGGTGGGCCAGGTCCGGCTGCGGCTGGCCGGCCGGACACATTGGACGGACCTGCGCGGGCCCACCCGCTGCGAGCTGCTCGACGTCGCGCAGGCCGACGCGATCAAAGCCCGGCTGGGACCGGATCCGCTGCGCCGCGACGCAAAACCCGAGCTGGCCTGGGCGCGCGTCTCACGCTCGAAGGTCTCGATCGCCGCGCTGCTGATGGACCAGGCGGTGCTGGCGGGTGTCGGCAACGTCTACCGCGCCGAGGTGCTGTTCCGCCACGGCGTCGCCCCGCTCACCCCGGGGCGCGCGCTGGACCGGGCGCTGTGGGACGACATGTGGGCCGACCTGGTGACGTTGATGCGCGACGGCGTGCGTGTCGGCCGCATCGACACGGTCCGCCCCGAGCACCTGCCGGAGGCGATGGGCCGCGCCGCGCGTGTCGACCGCCACGGCGGCGAGGTGTATGTCTACCGCCGCGCCGGCGACCCGTGCCTGGTGTGCGGGACGCCGGTGGCGAACTCGGAGCTGGTGGGCCGCAACCTCTACTGGTGCCCCACCTGCCAGCCGGCCTGACCCCGAGCGCCCCAATGTGGCGTTGGTTGCGTCCAGCGCACCCAATGTGGCGTTCGGTGCGTCAGATGCACCCAACGCCACATTGGGGCGTTTGAAGCGGGCCTCAGAAGTCGAAGCCGCCGCCGTCGAAACCTCCACCGTCGAAGCCGCCGCCGTCGAACCCGCCGCCGCCCCAGTCGCCGCCACCGTCGCCGCCGCCCATGTCGCCGCCGCCGTCACCACCACCGTCGCCGCCGCCCGCGTCGCCGGACTCGAGGGCGTCCTGTTGGCCCGCGTCGTAGCCGGACTCCCAGGCGCCGGCGCTGGCGATGCCGCCCATGCCGGAGAACATCGCGCTGAACAGGAACATCGACCCGAGGCCCCAGGCGCCCGCGACGAGCGCGGGCTTCCACCACGGCTCGCTGTACCAGCCCTGCGGCACCGGCCGCCCGGCCACACGGCCGCCGGGGTAGTAGTACGGCGTGTCCTGGCCGGCGTCCGGGGACGCGGCGTAGTGCTGGCCCTCGACGTCCACGTCGCGGCGCTCGGTGACCTTGCCGGCGCGCTCGCGCTCGGCCTCCTCCGGCAGCTGCGGTCCGGGGTCCATGCCCATCGCGACCCGCGCGGCGCGGACGTAGTAGAGGCCTTCGACGGCGGTGTCCTTGACCAGCCGGGCCTGCTCGATGGTGGTCGCCTGTTCCATCTGCGAACCGGCCGCGTTGTAGCGCTCGCTCGCGTCGGCCATCGCCTGCATCGACGCGGTGTCGTTGCCGTTGAGGTTCAGGACCTGCCCGCCGAGCCGCTCGACCAGGCGCCGGGCGTCGGCCTTGGCGTCGTCGAGCTCGCGTTGCCTGGCCGCGGCGCGCTGCCGCGAGAAGTAGAGACCGCCGGCGACGATCACGACGACGAGCACGATCAGGAAGATCGCGGTGCCCATGGACCACTCCCAGATGTTCGGGACTCGGTGGCGGGAAGCCACCTTTGATTCGGACAACGCGGACGTTACGCGGAGGGTTCCCGGTAAGTGATCCGGCACACCGTGCCACCTGGCCGAAGAAACTAGAACACGTTATAGTTCAGTGCTATGAAGTTCACCCTGTCGATCGCGATGAACCCCCTCGATCAGCTGGGCGAGCTCGCCCGGGCCGCCGAAGAGGCCGGTTTCGCCTCCATCGCCCTGCCGGACTCGCTCTTCTACGCCGAGACGGTGGACACGGACTACCCGTACACCCCCGACGGCAGCCGGTTCTGGACCGCGGACACCCCCTGGGTGGACCCGCTGGTCGCGACCGCGGCCATGGGCGCGGTCACCAGCCGCATCGAGTTCTACACGTCGGTGCTGAAGCTCGGCTCGCGCAACCCGGTGCTGCTGGCGCGCCAGGTCGGCTCCGCGTCGGTGCTCACCGGCGGTCGCTTCGGCCTCGGGCTCGGTGTCGGCTGGCTGCCGCAGGAGTTCGAGTACTGCGGAGTGCCGTTCGAGCGGCGCGGCAAGCGTGTCGACGAGGCCATCGACGTCCTCCGGCTGATCCTCGACGGCGGCATGGTCGAGTACCACGGCGAGTTCTACGACTTCGACAAGATCCAGATGAGCCCGGCGCCGCCGAAGCGGGTGCCGTTCTACATCGGCGGCCACACCGACGTCGCGCTGCGCCGCGCCGCCCGCGTCGCCGACGGCTGGTCGTCGGCGATGATGAAGCTCGACGAACTGCGCGACACGATCACCCGCCTGAAGGAACTGCTCGCCGAACGCGGCCGCGCCGACGACCCCTTCGAGTACCAGGCCGTCTGCATCGACAAGTTCGGCCTCGACGGTTATCGCGAGCAGGCCGAGGCCGGTGTCACCGACATCATCACCATGCCGTGGGTGTTCGACGGGGTCGGGTTCGACGCGCCGGTCGAGCCGAAGCTCGAAGCGATCCACAAGTTCGGGGCCGAGATCATCACCAAGTTCGAGGAGTGACGGGCATGGGTGTGCAGGTCAGCTGGGACACCGAGAAGGAGCAGCCGCCGGCGCGGCGCGCGGCGTTCGCTTCGATGACCGCGGTGACGGCGGGGGACAAGGACGCCTGGCTGGCGCTGTTCGCGCCGGACGCCGTTGTCGAAGATCCCGTCGGGCCGTCGATGTTCGACGCCGAGGGCAAGGGACACCACGGCCCCGAGGGGATCAGCGCGTTCTGGGACATGACGATCGGCAACGTCGAGCGCTTCGAGTTCATCATCCGCGACTCGCACGCCGCGGGTGACGAGGTGGCGAACGTCGGGACGATCACGACCTACCTGCCGGGCGGCCACCGCGTCGACACCGACGGCGTGTTCGTCTACCGCGTCGGTGAGGACGGGCTGATCCGGTCGATGCGGGCGTACTGGGAGACCGAACGCGCGATGGCCACGGCGCGCCAGGTCGAAGGGGAGTGACGGTCCCGGCCAGCGGAAACCGGATTTCATATCTGATACGCGATCCCTTGACTCGCCGTTAGACAGGACTCTTTACTAACCGGGGTAGACCTCCGATGTCTCCACCGGGAGTACGCATGTCCTTGTCTCGGCGATTCGCGAGCGCGCTGGCCGCCCTCGCACTCGCGGCCAGCGGTCTCGTCCTATCCTCACCCGCAGCGCTCGCCCTGGAAAACGGGTTGTTGCGCGTCCCGCCGATGGGCTTCAACAACTGGAACTCCACCCAGTGCAAGGCTGACTTCACCGAGGGGATGATCAAGGGCATCGCCGACCTCTTCGTGAGCAAGGGGCTCAAAGACGTCGGATACACCTACGTCAACATCGACGACTGCTGGGCGCTCCCGTCGCGCAACTCGGCGGGTGACCTGGTGCCCGATCCGGCGCGCTTCCCGCACGGCATCAAGTCCCTCGCGGACTACGTCCACGGCAAGGGCCTGAAGTTCGGCATCTACACCAGCGCGGGTACGAAGACCTGCAACAAGGCCGGCTTCCCCGGCGGGCTGGGCCACGAGCAACAGGACGCCAACCTGTTCGCCTCCTGGGGTGTCGACTACCTGAAGTACGACAACTGCAACAACCAGGGGGTCGACGCGCAGCAGCGGTACAAGGCGATGCGGGACGCCCTCGCGAAGTCCGGCCGCCCGATCGCGTACTCGATCTGCGAGTGGGGCCAGAACCAGCCGTGGACCTGGGCCGCGCCGGTCGGGAACCTGTGGCGCACCACCGGCGACATCTCCGACAAGTGGTCGAGCATGATCGGCAAGGCGCAGGCCAACCGCGGCCTCGCGCAGTACGCCGGCCCCGGCCACTGGAACGACCCGGACATGCTGGAGGTCGGCAACGGCGGGATGACCACGGCGGAGTACCGCACGCACTTCGGCCTCTGGGCGATGATGGCGGCGCCGCTGTTGATCGGCAGCGACCTGCGGAAGGTCTCCGAGGACGACTTCGCGATCCTGAAGAACACCGACGTGATCGCGCTCGACCAGGATCCGCTGGGCAAGCAGGCGACCGTGCTGAGCGCGAACGCCGGGCTGGTCGTCTACAGCAAGGTCTTGGCCAACGGGGACCGCGCAGTGGCGCTGTCCAACGAAACCGCGTCGACGGCGACGATCAGCACCACCGCGTCGGCGACCGGGATCGGCGCTGCGCCGTCGTACACGCTGAAAGACTTGTGGAGCAAGGGAACCCGGACCACCACGGGCACGATCAGCGCGTCGGTGCCTTCGCACGCGACGGTGCTTTACCGCGTTTCCTCCAGTGGCGGCACGCGCTACGAAGCCGAATCCGCGACACTCTCGGCGGGCGGCACGGTCGACTCGAACCACGCGGGTTATTCGGGGACGGGCTTCGCGAACGGCGCCAACGCCGTCGGCAGCTCCGTCGAATGGCAGGTGACCGGACCGGCGACGGCGCTGACGTTCGGCTACGCGAACGGCACGGCGGCCGCGCGCCCGGTGGACGTGTCGGTCGACGGCACGGTGGTCGCCGCGGGGGTGCCGTTCCCGCCGACGGGCGCGTGGACGACGTGGAGCACGGTCACCAGGGCGGTGAGCCTGGCCGCGGGAGCGCACACGATCCGCGTCACCGCGACGACCGCCGACGGCCCGGCGAACCTCGACTATCTGGACCTCTCGCGGTAGCGGGCTACCGCGATGAACCGCGGGTGTCGTAGGCCTGCCGGGCCGCTTCGACCCGGTCGAGGTTGGGTGACCACTCGGCGAGGCTCGCGAAGAGCGGGCCGAGGCTGCGGCCCAGCTCGCTGATCTCGTACTCCACGCGCGGCGGGACCTCGGCGTGGTAGGTGCGCACGACGAGGCCGTCACGCTCCAGCTGCCGCAGCCGCTGGGTGAGCACCTTCGGGCTGATCGTCGCGATGCGGCGTTCCAGCTCCACGAACCGCTGCCGCCCGTACTCGTTGAGCGTCCACAGGATCGGGGTGGTCCACCGGCTGAAGACGATGTCGACCACCGGGGCGATCGGGCAGGCCAGCTCGGGCGAGGGAGTGGTCCTGGTCACTTTTGGTGCCTCCGTCCAATACTTTCCTCTAGGTATCTACTATACCGAGGAAGGTAGCGTCACTCGCATGATCGTAGTGACTGGAGCGACGGGAAACGTCGGGCAACCGCTGGTGCGGCTTTTGGCTTCGGCCGGGGAAAAGGTGACGGCGGTGTCCCGCCGGATCGTGGATGAGTCGCCGGGAGTGATTGCCCGGCAAGGGGATCTGAGTGAGCCGGAAACGCTGCGTCCGGCGTTCGAAGGAGCGTCGGCGGTCTTCCTGCTGGTGCCGGGAGACTTCCGGGGTGCGCTGGAACCGGTGCTGGCGCTGGCCGGGGACGCCCGGGTGGTGCTGTTGTCTTCCCAAGGGGTCGGAACGGGACGGCATCCGGCGGTGTTCGAGGAGGCGGTGCGCGGTCGGAGTCCGCAGTGGACGGTGCTGCGGCCGGGCGGGTTCGCGTCGAACGCCTTCCAGTGGGCGGAAAGCGTGCGGACCCGGCGCACGATCGCGGCGCCGTTCGGCGACGTGGCGCTGCCGGTGCTCGACCCGGCGGACATCGCGGCGGTGGCGGCCGCGGCCCTGCTGGACCCCTCCCACGCGGGTCACACGTACGAGCTGACCGGCCCGGCGCCGGTGACCCCGCGCGAGCAGGCGGCGGCGATCGGCGAGGCACTCGGAGAGCCGGTCGATTTCGTTTCGCAGACACGTGAAGAAGCCCGCGCCGTCATGCTCGGCTTCATGCCGCCCGAGGTGGCGGACGCAACGCTGGACATCCTCGGCGCGCCGACGGCGGCGGAGCAGCGGGTGAGTCCCGACGTCGAAAAGGTGCTGGGCCGCCCGCCGCGGCCGTTCGCCGACTGGGCGTCGCGGTTCGCGGGGGCGTTCAAGTGAACCTCCTGGCCCATCGCGAGCACGGCGCCGGTTCGCCGCTGGTGTTCCTGCACGGCAACCCGACGTCGTCCCGCTTGTGGCGCAACGTGATGCCGTCGCTGCCGGGCCGGCGGCTGGCCCCGGACCTGATCGGGATGGGGGACTCACCCAAGCCGGCGATCGAGTACTCCTTCGACGACCACGCGCGTCACCTGGACGCCTGGTTCGACGCGCTGGAGCTGGACGACGTGGTCCTGGTCGGCCACGACTGGGGCGGCGCGCTGGCGGCGGACTGGGCGTCACGGCACCCCGGGCGCGTCCGCGGCCTGGCGTTCACCGAAGCCGTCCTGAAGCCGATGACGTGGGAGGAGTTCCCGCCCGAGGGGGCAGCGGTGTTCCGCGCGATCAAGACCCCTGGGGTCGGTGAGGCGATGATCGCGGACTTCTTCGGCGGGCTCCCGGCGGAGTACCGCGAGCCGTACACCTCGGAGGATTCGTACGCCCCGCTGCTGCGGTGGGCGCGTTCGTTGCCCCTGGGCGGCGAGCCGGCGCCGGTGGTCGCCCGGATCGAGGCGTTCGGCCGCTGGCTGGCGTCGACCCCGGCGGTGCCGAAACTGCTGATCACCTTCGAGCCGGGCTTCGGCACGATGCTGACCCCGTCGATGATCGACCGGTGTGCCCGGGAGTTCGCGGCGCTGGAGGTGGTGCACCACCCGGTGGTGGCGGGCCACCACACCCCGGAGGACCAGCCGGAGCTGATCGCGAAGACGCTGGCCCGCTGGTTAGCAGACGTGGTCGCGGGTGCTGCCGTCCGGCGCGAACTCGAGGCGGACGTCGGCCGATGACGGCAGCACGATCGCCGTGCCGTCCGTGCGGTTCCACTCGCGCGGCAGCAGCAGCGACGTCCCGCCGGCCTGCTGGACCAGCACGAGCCCGTCGTAGCGGAAGCGGTACTGGGCGTCGGGCGCGCACGGGGTGAGCCGCACCCCGCGCGTCCGCACGCCGAGGTCCTTGCCGCTGAACACGACGGTTTCCGCCATCGTCGGCAGGGCGACCTCGTACTGGTAGGCACGCAGTTCCCCGAGGGCGGCGGAGTAGTCCGTGACCGCCCAGAACGAGCCGACGGTGACCAGCACGAAGGTGAACGTCCACTGCACGACGGCCGCCGTCGCCGAGCCGCGGCGGCCGGTGCGGGCCTGGTGCATCCGGTCGGCCAGCGGGAAGAAGACGAACCCGACGGCGATGCACAGCCCGGGCAGGCCGGGGAACCGGTAGAGCAGGGCGGGCGCGGCCAGGCCGGTCAGGCCGAGCCCGACCAGCCCGACCCCGGCCACCGCGAGCACCGGCACGGCCCGGCGCAGCAGCGTCTGCCACGCCCTCGGCGACAGCCGTGCCTCGAGCAGCCGGTGCGCCCAGAGGACGGCGAGCCCGGTGGCGGCGACCGCGGTGACCGGCACCTGCATCCCGTCGGTGGCGCGGATCAGGTAGTCCGCGACCGAAAAGCCGAGCACCGAGTAGTGCACCCCGAACCACTTGTAGAAGGCGTTGGCGTGCTGCGTCCCGAAGTAGAAGAGGAGCGCCGTCAGGACGGTGGTCGGCGCCAGAATGGAGCTGAACACCTTGAGCGCCCGCGACGGCGCCGCCTCGTTTTCCCCCGGCGTGGGCCGCCCGGCCAGGCGACGTGCGGTCAGGCGGGGTCGCACGGGTTGTTGACCACCCAAGTGACGGTGCCTCCTTCGAACAGCGGGTCCGGGATGAGGTGATCGCCCACGACGCAGTCCTCGTCCTGCCGGCCGATGCCGGGGTCGACCTGGAACGCGTTCTTGAGGCAGACGTCGTGCGCCGGGCAGATCCGGCGGTAGAAGTCGTCCACCTGGAAGTCGGGGAACGGCTGACCGGTCTGCTGCTCGAGGCTGCGCCGGTCGGCGGCGCCGAGCACCCACCGGTCCGGCGGTTTCGGCGGCGGCGGCGGTTTCGACGTGACCGCCGGTGGCCGCGCGGTTGTCGTGGCCGGAGCGGTGGTGCGCGTCGGCTTCACGGCGGTGGTGCTCAACGCCGTGCTCACCGAGGTCGGCGTGGGACCGGCGGTGAGGGCGTCCGCGCTGGTCGCGGTGGTCGCGGCGGCCACGGAAGTGCTGGAAAGCGGCGCCGAGCCGGGCTCGGGCGCACGCCCACAGGCGGCGGCCACCAGCACGAGGACGACCGAGGGGATCACTCTGTTCATCGGACACCACCTCTCCGTGACATGAGTCGGGAGAAGGCCCGGAAATACAACAAGATCCGCTTAGCCGGCGGGCCGCGTCGCCTCGTCGTGGTCACGGGGACGGATCGGCGGCAGGTCCGGCCCGCTCGTGACGCCGGCCGGCCAGGCTGTGCAGGCGTCGGCGTAGGCGCCCTCGCCGGTCAGGTCGGCTCCGCTGAGATCGGCCCCGCGCAGGTCGGCGTACGTCAACCGGGCCCGGGCGAGCCGTGCGCCGGTGAGATCGGCCCGGCTCAGGTCGGCCCCGCGGAGGTCGGCGCCCTCGGCCAGCACGGCGTCCCGCAGATCCGCTTGGTACAGCCGGGTTTCGCCCGATCGGCGGTCGTGGCGCCGGCGAGGTCCCAGTCGAGCAGCCACCGTGGCGCGAGCCGGATCAGCACCCCGAGCCCGGCGGCGGCGAGCACGAGGAGCGCGGCCTTCACCCCGGTCCACGTCGTCCGCGAGCGCTCCGGTCCTGGAGGCCACCCATCGCGTCAGGGTATGCCACTCCGGAAGAATTTTGCCGCCGCGAAGTCCCGTAACGTGAGGTCATGGCTGCCTACTGGACGCTGGTGTGCGACGCGGAAGACCCTGCGCGAGCGGCCGATTTCTGGGCGCTGGCCCTGGGTTACGTGCCGGAGCCGGGGTTCGACAAGCCCGACAACGCGTCGATCGTCGACCCGGCGGGGGTCGGCCCGACGATCGGGTTCGTGAAGGTGGCGGCGGGCAAGACGGTGAAGAACCGCCTGCACCTGGACATCCGCGTCGCGGGCCGGGGTCCGTGGGACGTGGCCGAGCGAGGCCGCCTGATCGGTGCGAAGGTGCCCGAGCTGGTGGCCGCGGGGGCGACGGTGGTCCGCGAGGCGCACGCGGGGGAGAACCTCGACTACGTGATGATGCAGGATCCCGAGGGCAACGAGTTCTGCGTCGCCTAGGAAGCGTCAACCGCCGATCCGATGGATTTCGCACCGGATCGGCGGCACCTCGTCGACTTGTGAAATTGCCGGTCTACCCCTATTGTTCGCGCGCTACCGGCGCGGGCCCGTCGAACTCGTCATGCGGCCGGAGCCAGTAAGAGAATTCCTCCTGCGGCCACCCGTCGGGGACCTCTTCGCCTTCTACCTGGCCTCCGTACGGTGTCAACGAGAACAGGCTCGCCACACTGCCGATCTGGCTGACCATGGGCCCGTGCTTCAGGCAATAGGTGCGGTAGATGTCGTCCCCGTCGCGCAGGAACATGTTCAGGGCGAACCATTCCGTCGCGTCGAAGTCTTCGGTGAACGACTCGGAGCGAATCGTGTACCAGGGAATGTCCGTCCAGCCCATCCGCTCGGCGTAGGCCTGCAAGTTGCCCAGCGGCGCCGGCGACGCCATCGCGAAGGTGATGTCCCGGGCGTGCAGGAGGTTCAGGTCGGCGACACCGTCGACCCAGGAGGAACAGCCGCTGCAGCCGGCGTCGGGCCAGCCGTCCACCCCCTCTTCGAAGAAGAACCGGTACAAGATCAATTGCTTGCGACCCTCGAAAAGGTCGGCCAGGGAAAGCTTCCCGTCCGGACCCTCGAACGAATAGTTTTGCTCGACGCGCACCATCGGCATGCGTTTGCGGGCGGCGATCAAGGTCTCCAGCGCCGCCGCGACGGACTCCTCCTGCTGGGTCAGGGACTTCTGCGCCTCGGCCCATTCGGCTGCCGACACGATGGGTGGTTTCGCGATAGCCATAGTTCATCCTAAGCAGAACCGGGGAATGAAGGGGCTTTCCGGACGAGGTTCGTCCGGAAAGCCCCTTTTCATGACACGGCTACCTCACGGCGCGATCGGTCCGGGCCTGCCGTAGAGGTCGTTCCCGGCCCAGCTCACGATGTCGTCGACGGGCCGTGACGGCGGCGCGGGGACGAAGTTCGCGGCGTCTTCGATGCTTCCGCTCCCGTCGTACTTGGCCACCACCGGGTACGGGAACACGGGACGGGTGCGGGCCACGTTGCCGGCGGCGTCGCGGCCGACGGCGATGGTGCGGTCCGGCGCGGCGCCGCGTTCGACCCAGTTGAACAACCCGGGCAGCGGGTTGTACTCGGTGAGCTTGTTGCCGTTGTTGCCGCAGTGGTAGAGGCCGGGGACCACGAACAGCCGGGCCCAGCTCTGGGTGGCGGCGGGGCCACCGGAGGAGCGGGTGAGCCGCTGGTAGTAGTCGAGGGTGCCGGCCGTCGGGATCGCCTGGTCCGCCCAGCCGTGCCAGAGGATCAGCTTCCCGCCGGAGCGGCGGAACTCGCTCAGGTCGGTCGACATCGCGTTGGAGCGGACACCTTCCGCGGTGAGGCGGTTGAATTCGGCGGCCGTGAAGGTGAACTGGTCGACCGACGAATGCGGTGTCCCGAGCGGGTAGGCCATGTACTTCAGGTAGCTGTCGGCCAGCAAGCGTGCGAAGGCGACGCCGCCGGTTTCCGGCGAGGGCAGGACCCAGTCGCCCCAGGCCCAGGCGAGTTCGGAGCCGACGGTCTGGCCGCCCGGGTACAGCTTGCGGCCGGTTTCGTCGGTCGGCGGGGCGTAGAGCTTCTTGGTCGCCGCGACCTGGGCCGCGGTGAGGCAGCCGGCGTTGTCGGTTCCCGGCGGGCAGGTGAGCGTCGCGGGGTCGAAGGTGCAGATCCGGGGGTCGTCGATGGCGCCGTCGACGAGCCCGTCGGCTCCGTCGCACGAGGACACCGCGGCGGTGTGCAGTGCGGGGAGCTTGTCCCTGGTCAGGATGGGCTGGCCGTCGGCGCCGGTGTTCGCCTGGGCCAGCCAGGTCTGGTAGACGCCGAAGAGCGGACCCCAGTAGCCGGCCTGGGCGCCGGTGACGATGCCGTTGAAGTCGTGCGGGTAGCGCTGAGCCAGCAGAAGAGCTTCACGCCCGCAGCCGCTGAAGTAGGACTTCGACGGCGGGGCGCCGTAGAAGGTGGTGATCAGCTGCTTGGAAGCACGGGACACCACGTGTGCCCCCCGGAACGCGAAGTCGTCGCGGGCGGCTTGGCTGTTCGCGGCCCATTTGCCGTCGTCGAAGGCGAACGGGGTGGTGCCGACGTGGCCACCGTCGGTGGCCGCGACCGCGACGTCTCCGCCGTGCGGCAGGTCGCACCCGGCCATCGCCGGGATGGCGATGTAACCGCAGAAGCCACCACAGCCGTACTGCAGGTACCGGCCCGCGTACGTCTTCGTCGGCAGCTTCAGCTGGAAGTTCACGGCCGGTTCGACGTAGCCGCTGACGTTGCAGGTTTCGGATTCGGTCGCCGTCGCGGGCACCACGGTCGCCGCGGTGACGTGGGTGACCGCGTCCGGCAGGGCGTAGGTCCGCACCAGCTCGGCGCAGGTCTGCACCGGCCGGATGGTCGTCTTGGCGGCGGAAGCCGCCGGCGGTACAAAGATCGAGACGGTCGTCAATAATACCGTCACGACGAGCACAGCAAATCTTCGCATGTTCTACCTCGGTTCCCAGTTCCCCCGATTGGGTCATTGGGCTACACCCTTTATCACCGCCGATGGGTTGTCTTCTTTCATCGTGCTCTCGGCCCGATACGTGACCGAATCAGTTCGGCTCACAAATGTGTTTTCTTTCCACTTAGGACAGAGTTGGAAAATTTCGTCCACTGAAATCTCATGATCCGCAGTGGACAGTCCTGACCAGGGGTGATGCTCCGGTTACGGCAAATTCTGTGGTCACTTCATCGCTCGTTGTGATTGGCCTGATCGTGATGAAGGCGGAACCATGGCATGATTGTTGATATTGCAGTCCGGTGTCGCTGCTCGCGGGCGGTAGCCTTTTCGGTGCGTGGAGTTAAGGGTAAAAGCTCACCACATTCCACCCTGGGCGGAATCTTCACTCCTCGCGTTTGCCCGTGCACTCGGCGAACATCTTATGGATGAAAACAGGCCGGAGTGCGTGGTGATCCGGCCGTGCCGGCTCCCGAGGCGGCCGGCGACCGGCGCAAGAAGGGGCTGGACCCGCAGGTCCAGCCCCTTGAGTCGGGGTGATTGAGGCCTTTTCAAGGCCGTCCCATCAGGTAAAACGCCTGGTCAGGATGGCTGAAGAGTGGCCGACTGGTACTACCAGTAGTCTTTTCAAGACTGCCTGTAGTCGGACTGCGCGCCAGCTGAGCTCTGCCGAGGTGGACGCTCTCGTCGCAGCTCACGCGACAGGGGAGTCGGTGGCGCGACTTGCTGAGCGGTTCGGTGTTCATCGCGGCACCGTCGGCAAGCATCTCCGCGCCCGTGGCGTCGTCACGGCGAGCCCAGGACTTCATCCTGACGACGTGCCTGCTGCTCTTGAGCTCTACGAAGCCGGCTGGACCTACGCCCGTATCGCGGACAAGTTCGGCGTCAGCCAAAGCACGGTGCGGGACCGGCTGCATGAAGCAGGTGTTCCGAAGGCGGAGCGGTACGGGCGGCGCGGCCGCAACTTGCGAGCCTCGACCAAATCTGACGGCGAAGGCGCGCCGCCGACAGCGAATCTCGGCGCTTAACTTGAAACCTCAAGAACACGCTTGATGTTTCGAGCTAGCAGCGAGCTTGCCGTCGGCGCATACTAATCCCTATGACTGACGCGCGAGCGGCCTACGCTCCGATACTTGAACGACTGCTTACCCTCTATCCGGCTTACATATCCAGAAGCGCGAGGGACACGATTCGTCCTGGTTATCGGAAAGTCGCTCACATTGCGCATGGTTGGTACATGCGCTGTCATCGTGGCGTCGAAGCAATCCTGCTCCTCGATGACGCCGGGTATGCCGAAGAAGCCTCCGGGATCAGGCGGTCGATTATCGAGCACGTCGTTGCTCTCAAGTGGCTTGCGGCCGAAAGGGACCACATCAACGACACCCTCATGCGCGGCCATGCCCGTGACGCCGAACGACGCAAGGACGCCGTAACCGGCGCCGGCTGGACCTCAGTGGACCCCTTGGAGATTGCCGCTGTCATTGCCGGTATTGACCTGGACAGTCGAGACAAGAGCGGTGACCATCTCCTGCACTTCGCCCAGCGCATGACCAAGTTTGGTGACGTGCATACACTGCCCGGCTACCTGGCCGAGTGCTCACGAGTTCACCCTGGCTACCAATCGGCTATCTGCTACGTGAATATCCCGAACGGTGGGCCACTCCCACAGTCGCGCGACGCAGTGTGGCAAGTGCCCTTCGCTGCCACTAATCTGCTTGAAGCCGTAATATGCATCAGAGAAGTATTTGACCCTCCACCTTGGGGAGAGGTTTTGAACGAGCTTGGTCGCGAGTACCGCGAGGTGACAGATCGCGTGCGTGAACAGGATGGTCTACCGGCAATAAACTGGAGCGACGGGCCGTAGTCACGAACTCAGAGCAGACGCTCAGGAGGCGTCAAAAAAAGAATCCATGATAGACATCTGACACGTCTGCGAGCCACGCGATGGGTGCAGCTTGGCGCTCAAACGGCCGCGGACTACTGAGATCGACTATCATAGACTATACTTAGTCGCATGATAGTCGGCTACCAAACGCATGCACCCGAGGATGCGCCTCAGTGAGGATCACGAGAGATCTCAAGAAGAGGCGTTTCTGGGCCAAGCTCTCAACTCAGACTTTTGCAGCGTTTGGTTTACTCTCAGCGGGAGCCGGTGTAACTGACGCGTTGATCCCCGGCTCGCTTGCTCCTGTTGGTGGGTTTCTGCTGATCGCAGTCGCGATTGCCTCCGTGATCTATGGACTGATTCGCGCGTGGCCGAGGCCGGTACAGCAGTCCTACAGTTCGCCAAGTACGGAAATCTACATTACCGAGGGGGACTTGTTTGGCCAGGACGGCCATGTTGTCATCGGCATGACTGACACGTTTGATACTGCTATACCGCACATAATCGATCAGAACAGCGTGCAGGCACAACTGCTTAAGCGAGCATACCTCGGAGACACTCAACGCCTTGATGACGATCTAAACAAGGCTCTCGAAGGGAAGCCGAGCGCTGGAGCATTTCAGCCAGCCGACTCCAAGCCTGGTAAACAAAACCGCTACCAACTTGGCACTGTGGCTGTCCTCGAACCGGCCATTCGCAAGCTCTACTTCTGTGTCGCCTATACTAAAATGAACAAGCGCAACGAGGCCCGAGCCACCGTTGATGGCATTTGGCGGTGCCTCAATAGCCTATGGGATGAGGTGCGAGCCCGCAGCAACGGCGAACCGGTTTCGATGGGCGTCATCGGCGGCGGTCAAGCTCGTATCTCGCAGCACCTGCCGCCCCAGGATGCCGTACGTCTCACTGCCATGTCGTTCATGTTTGCCTCTCGCGAAGAGCGGGTGACCAGCCGCCTCAACATCGTGGTAAGGCCCGAAGTTGCCCGCGACCTCGATATGCTCGAACTCCAAGCATTCTTAAAGTCTTTGAGGCCATCATGACAACATCAATTGAGATACCCGAAGTTAAGTCCTGTGCGTTCTGCGATTATCTTAGCGGTGCCCGACCTTTTACCATTCTGAGTCGAGACGAGCTCACAGCTACTCTCGTCACGCGCGAGCAACGCGGAGTTGGTCATCTGCTTGTAGTACCCGTCGCCCATCGCCCGACGTTGCTCGATCTCGATAGTGCAGAGGCTTCAGCCTTGATGGCGTCAGTAATGGTGGCCGCCAGGGCGATCACTGACGCATACCGACCAGAGGGAGTTGCCGTCTGGCAGAACAACGGCATCGCGGCACATCAGACCATCCCGCATGTCCACTTTCACGTAGCTGGCACTCTTCCGCAAGGCGGGACCGAATGGGACGAGGTTGACGAAGTATCCCTTGACGAGACGGACCACATCGCGGCAAAGCTACGCCCGTTCATAGAGAGCTCCACGCAAGGTTAAGACCGGACTGCACCAAGGACTACTTCAGGCCAAGCCGGTCGTAGACCGATTGCTTGTAATGGTACGGACCGGTCTTCGGTGTAGTCGCCTTCAAGTTGTCGGCGTACGCCTGAGGAAAGTTGTCGAGGGCGTACTTGATGATGGTTGGCCCATACGGAACACTCATGGAATATGGCTCACTCAGCGCGGTAGGCAGCTTGCTGTTCTGCGAACCGCGCACTTTATTGAGATTGACGAATACCACCGGCAGACCGCGACGCTTGATGGCCTCAACCTCGTAGTACAGGAAGGTGTCTGACTTAGCCGCTTTTGACCTCGTCGTGTCGCTAATGAGCACTACGCACTGTTTGGTGTTGGCCAAGCGCTCGCCCAGACGTCGCCTGATGGTCTCCGGCTGACTAGTATCCAATGCCGTGTTGAGGTCATGGGCATCGTGAAAATTGAAATCTATATTCTTGTTCTCCTTCCAGCCAGTCATAAACCAGTAGCTCGTGATATCCTCACTGGCAAACGCGACATAGGTTTTGTTTCGATACGCCATGCTGTCTCAATTTTCTCGATAGCTGATGTATGTTTCAGGCGGTACGCCAAGCGGTCGGGTCATAAGCCTAGGTCTCGGTATACCGAAGCCGGATAACTCAATCCATGGTTCTTTGTAGAGTGCTTATTGGAGTGGTACCAGTCTGGATAGTTCGCTAGGGCATGTCTTATGATCTTCTGCTCGAAAGAGATATGGACGGTATTCGTATCGTCTTCAACCGCTGCGGGACACCGCGATGGATCGTAGATTCGCTCACCATTAAGGTTTGCAACAATGATCGGAATGTCGAGTCTGCGGGCGAGCTGGATCTCAAAGGGAACAAACTTTCGCAGGAACCTAGTGTTCTCGCCAACAAGGAGCAACATGGCCTTTGAATTCTGCATCCTCATTCGGAGTGACGCCTTGATTGACTCTGAGAGGCTGGTGTCACGCGAGCTTCCCAGATCGTGCGCGTTATGGAACTCGAAGTCAATGCCCGGATTGGCTCGCCACATCTTAAGCGTCAAATAATAGTTCATGTCGTTATCGCCATCGAAGGCGATGTAAAGCTTGTTGCGGTACGCCACGATAGAGCAGCCCCTTCAGTATCAATCATCTGCATTTTACCATCGTCAAGCCATCTCGTCAGTGCTTTCCCTGCATCGACACTTGCAATCAGGCTTTGGGGGCCGTACGGACCCGCCGAGTCAGCGTTAAGTTCACTCGAAAGTGTGGACTAATTCGCTGGGTTGTTGGTTTGTCACCGGCGTCCGCCGACAATCGTGAGAGGGCTAACAACTTGACCCGTGTCGCATAGCGAACTTCGACTCTTGTCGGAAAATGGTAATCGTCAGATTCAGCGCTAACCCGGTGCTACCATGGTCAAGGTGGAAACCTTACCTGCCCGCACTATATATTTAGACCTGAACCATTGGTACTCGCTTGGCGCTGCGCTCGCTGGTCACCCTGATGATCCGCAACACGTGGTCGTGCTTACCGAGCTCACGAGGCGCGTCGAGGCTGGCGAGCTCGTCTTTCCGCTCTCATCGGTGCACTACATGGAACTAGCTGAGAACCCGCGCGATCACATGCGGGACGAAGCAGCGAGCGCAATGGCCTTACTATCGCGGTTCACTACCATGGCTCCCATCTCAA
Source organism: Amycolatopsis sp. NPDC051758 (assembly GCF_044453095.1). Taxonomy (NCBI): domain Bacteria; kingdom Bacillati; phylum Actinomycetota; class Actinomycetes; order Pseudonocardiales; family Pseudonocardiaceae; genus Amycolatopsis; species Amycolatopsis sp. NPDC051758. Next base: position 125,858 of record NZ_JBITCJ010000005.1, read on the forward strand.
AAATTCTCGACGAGGAGCTCGCGCTTGAACTCAACCGTAGATTCGGGCGGCCGGCGTTTCCGATCAAGGTAAGCAAGCTCGGCAAAGGTGTCGGCTTCGCGTTCGGCCACTCCACGCGACTTAGGCTGAAAGGTGGAACGGATGTCGGTCGGAGAAAATTTGAGGCAAGACTCGGCAAGTCCATTGCTGAGTGGGAGGATGAGGTCAACGCTTTTGCTGAGTACTACCTGCTTGCTGGTCCGCCAAAGCATGTCTGGGATCAGATCCCGAACTACAACCCGTATGCGGCCAGGAAGGTCGCGGACGACCAGTTGGCAAGTTTCAATGTTATGTTGAACTCGTTGCGCGCTGGCGGGGATGTAGCTTCGCGACCGCTGGATGCGATCTGCGCCCGACAGTATCTCTTTGACTTCTTTGACAACTTCACGCGAGCGATCGATAGTGCGGGGTTCACGAAGCATCGCCAGCCATTCCATGGCAAACAAGAGATGGCCGACTTTCTAATGTCACTGCCATCCCGTCGCGTAGTTTCAATGATGCAATTTCACTACCTCAAGGATGTTAGCCGCGACTGGAAGATCAACGATCTGCGCGACATCGACGCCCTATCGATCGCGATTCCTTACTGTGACATCGTGGTAGCCGACAATAAGGCCTGCGATACCGCTACGACTCGCGCTCACCTTGACCGGGAGTTCAACACTGTCATCTTGTCCAGCCTCACTGATCTAGGTAAGTACCTGGACGCGTAGGCTACACCTCAACCCGTGAGGCCAAGGTTTCCCCACGTGGCGGCAAAAGCCTTGACCGTGACCCGGATGGTCAGTTCAACGTGCTTAGTATCTACGCCAGGTTTTAAGAGGCGATCTGTCTCAACATTGACTCGCGTGATCAGCTTGTCGTCATCGAGCAGACAGTGCAACGGTTGCTCGTCTGCCGAAGCACTCCAGGAAGTGGGAACCTCTGAGCTGTCGGTCGGCCGGCGCAGTGCGTCAAAAAGAGTCTTGAGCTGGTTATCGATATCACCGAAGTGTGAGACGATCGCGCCGGGCGCTTCCGGCCTCAGCACCAGTATGTCGAGTTCTGCGTACAGCTTGTGGTGGGGGTGAACGAGTGTTGCAAAGTCTGTGTCAGCAACCTCCGTCAGGAATACGCCCGCGTCAGACTCGCTAGCGTTGCGGTCAACCCACTGCTGCTTTACAGCAAGCGCGGGATGAGTACGCCATAGCTCCTGTAACTGAGGATGAAGCTTCAGGCGGATCTCGTGCTTTACCTTCTTATCGCTGCTACTGGGTAGCCGTCCAGTGTAGGTAAGTGTGAATCTCACCGTAGTTAGCCTCTTTCTATTTAACTCTACTCGACAGATTCAATGTCTGCCTGTTGCTGCAGCTCGTACATCAACGAGTCATACACCGGCGCGTCATCAAACGGCTGCAACTGCCCAAAGAGCTGCCAGCCCCAGGACAAGTACGCGGTGCGAGCCGGGACGTTGTCCGGCTTGACGAGCAAAGTGGCGCGTTCTTCGGGACGGCCAGCGAGCAGGGCATCGTGCAGTTGGCGGGCGTAGCCGCGTCGCTGCCAGGCTGGGAGCACCATCAGTTGAGTCACGGCAAAGGTGCGCTCCCCATCTTCTTCGAGCACCAGAGGGGCCACGTCGCCGCGGAAGCCGCGCCACCAGTTGGAGCGAGGCGGCAAGGTGTAGCCCAGCGTGTAACCAATCAGCTCGTCGTGGATCCAACCCGTGACCAGCTCGAAGCCAGGCCACTTGGCGTAGGCCTTGAGGCGTTCCCAGAACCGATCTGGGGCGAAGAACGGATCACCGAGCAGGTCGGCATAGACCCCGGTGTACACCGTCAGCAGCAGGGGACGCAGCTCGTGCATGCCGGGCGCGTCGTGGTCGTGGAGAACCAGCGGGGGCGTCGGAGTCGTCACGAGACCAGCTCGGCGTAACGCTCGGTGAGCTGGTCAACGCCGGGAGCCTGGTAGGACGAGATGACGCGCATGACCCGGCTCAGCTCCATGGTGATGCGCCAACTGTCGAGCCCCTCGGCGATGGCGTCGAGCACCTCATCAGCCGCTTCAACCGCCCCATCGACAGCGCCGGAGCCCGCGCGCGCTGACGCGAGCCGCACCCGGTAGAGGGCGACGTTGCGGGCGAAGCCATCGCCGTACCCCGCAATGGCCTGCTCCAAGAGCTTCTCGGCGCGTTCGGTCTTGCCGACTTCAACCGCGCAGGTGGCCTCAACGGCGTCAATCTCCATCGGGCTCATAAACGCCGCCCAGCTGGCGGCCTCATTGTCGCCCCGGTCCGCATCCAGGGCTTTCCGGGCGCGGGTAATGGCGGCTTGGGCGTCGCTGAAGTCGTCACTACGCGCGTTGGCCACCGCCAGGTGCAAGAGCGGCACGGCGGTCATCCGCGACGACGGCCCGAGACTGCGCGCGGTGTCTTCGGCCGCGCGGGAGAAGCGCAAGCCCTCGCGCGGGCGTCCGACCAGGTTGCTCTGAAAGCCGAGACCGGCCAGGGCGCGGGTCTCAATCTCGGCGTCGCCGGCTTGGCGGGCGACGGTCAAGGCGTCGGTGAAGCTGGAGCGCGCCACCTCATGCTGGCCAGCATCGCACGCCAACCAGCCGGTCCGGATCTGCAGATTTCCCGTGGTTTCAAGCAACGCTTGTCCGACGCTTGTGCTGTAGCGGCCCTCTTCAAGCATGAGATGGGCTTCACGCACGGTAGCCGCTCCGGCCTGCCACAGAGTCTCGCCGCCATGGCGGTGGTCGAGGTTGCACAGCCGATCGGTGGTCCGCTGCAGTCGTCGCACGTCGGCCATATCAATGCTGCCAAAGACCTCGATACCGACACCCGTGGCGGCGGTTGCAGCTACGCCCCACTTCATCAGCGTCCGTCGCTTCATAGGATCGGACGTTACCTCCGCCTCGGTGAGCGTGCCCTCTCGCTCAGACGTAGCCGGAGGGGTGAGGCTTTCGGCCAGTAGGTCTTCGAGGCCGGCGGCAGTGAGTCCAAGGACCTTGGCCAGTTTGGGCCGTTTGTGAGGCAGGGGCTCAGTCTCGCCTGCCTCCCACCGGACGATGGTGCTGCGGTCGGTGTCGAGCGCCTCAGCCAAGGCTTCCTGCGTGTACCCGGCCGTCTTGCGTGCGCGGGCCAGGCGTATCCGCTTGGCGGCCATGATTCGTCCCCTCGGTTACGGCGCGAGATCGCCACGTTACCGCAGGTCAGGCGGCCGCGCGCATCACCCACGCGTCTTTTTCGCGCTTTTCCCGCTCTGGTTTGCCGGAATCGGCCGGGTGAAGGTCACCTCTGGCACCCCGGCGGCCGGTAGACCGGTTCGTCGCTCACGGACCACGGGCGAACTCCCGCAACGTATCGCTGTCCGTGGTCACCCGTCCTGGCCGCTGGGGTGCCGTCCACCTGACCCAACGACCGGGACGTGACCTCACATGATGCTGACTGCTCAACCTGTCGCAGCGCCGCTGCATCCGGCCGACGAGCCCCAAGTCCTCGTCACCGGGCCGTTGGCCTACGGCTACATGCGTGTCCCGGCCGACGTGCCGGATCACCGGGTGCGGCGGGTCGAGGGAGCGGTCGCCCGGTTCGCTGAAAGCAAGGGGCTGTACTTCGTCAGCTTCTTCTTTGAACTCCACTGTGGCTCTCGCGAAGGCTTCGACGAGCTCATCACCGAACTGATCCGGGCGGACGCGCGCCACGTTGTGGTCCCGAGCCTGAAGCATTTGGCCCGGAACGAGCTCCTGCAGGCAGCCATGCGCGAGCGACTCGCAGTGCAGGCAGGCGCCCGGGTCCACGCCGCCGGGCGACGGACCGGGGAGGCGCTGGCATGAGTGTCTTCCCTCAGCTGCAGGAGCTGGCCGACCGCCTCAAGGCTCAACCGCGGGTGGTCGCGCCGGCGGCAGAACCACTGCTCGCGTACGGCTACGTCCGCACGCCGGAACTAGAGCCGAGCTACGCGGATACCTGCGCCGATCTGCTCACGAGCTGGAGTGCGGCCTGCGGCTGGCAGCTCGGTGTGGTGTTCCGGGACGTCGGTGTGGGGTCATGTCAGCTCCGCCGCCCCGGCTTCACCGGCTTCTTGGACGTGCTGGCCCTGCCTCAAGCGGCGCTGGCGCTGGCGCTGGAGACACCTCAGCTGGCCCGGCGGCCCGAAGAAGCCATCCGGCTGGGGTGCGTCATCCGGCGTACCGGGGTGGACTTGCGGGTGCTGGCGGAGGAGTTGGCGGCGACGCCCTCATGACCGCCCTGCTCGCGACCGACCCGCCAGTACTCCCGAACCCGCTGCGGCTCCAGCTGCTGTGCCTGCTCGACGTATATGAGTGGCGGCGGTTCTGCTTCTTGTGCGAGGCGGTGGGCATCCCGCAAGACCGCCTGAAGCGGCACTTCTTCGTCCTGTGCTCCCACGGCTACGTCGAAACCCGGCGCGGCCGCGGCCAAGAGGGCTGGGCTCGTCTCACTGACTACGGCTGCGCCGAACGTGAGGCGTACCTGACGGCGCTTGCGGCCATGCTGCCGGCTGCCCGCGCCGAGGTAGAAGCCGTTCGCTGCGAGCGGCCGGACTGGTTCGAGACGGCGAGCGAATCGTGAAGCGACAAACCGCAGAGCCCGCCCGGGCACTGTCAGCCGTCACCCGGCATACGCCTCGCGTGATTACCGAACTGCTGGCTGAAGAGCTGTCCGCCGAGCGACAGCGCGCGTTCGCCGGTTTGCTCGAGGGCCTAGCCCAGCTGCTGATTACGCACGCGGAGGACAAAGAGCCAAAGACACCCGTGACCTTGGGTGACCGGATCGCCGCCACCGGCCGGGACCTGCTGCGGGCCGCCACTCAGCTGGAGGCCGGGGCCCTCGAAAGCGCTGATCTCCAAGAGGTCAGCCGCCTGCTCAGAACAACGGCCGAGGTGCTGGACCTGTATGGCAGCAAGCTGCTCGCCTCGCCGGCCGCCGCGGACTTGCCCGAGGTGCCTGAGTCGCCAGGACCATGAATGGCGGTGCGCTGGCGGTGTTCGTCGTTATGGCCGTTCCGCTGGTCTGGGTCATGGTGCTCCTCGTCGGCGACTGGCGGCACAACCGCCGAATCCGGGCCAGGCCAGAGCGGACCGTGGTCGGTATCCGCCAGCGCGTGCAGGGCGAACGAGCTAGAGCCGACGCCGCCGACGCACCCACAGAAGTCCTGCCCCGGATTCAGCCGGCCCCGGCCGACGAGTCCACCGAACGGCTGCCACCGGTCTTGCCGAAGCGAACCCGCCCGTATGTCGACCAGCTGACGCCGAATCCCCGCACACCACTGGCACGGCCGGAGACCGAGCTCATGCAGCGCGTTCTTGACGGCCTCCACCACCTCGACAGGGACTAATCACTCATCACCATGCTGCAGCCAACATCCCCGACCGACCCGGACGACGCTGAACTCGTCGCCGCGTACACAGCTGGCCACACCGTCGATGAGCTGGTAGCAGCCTGCAACCTGTCCTATCGGCAGGTTCACACCCGCCTTCGCCCCAATCGCAGGCGTCCGGCTCAGCCAGTCGGACTTACCGGTATCTATCACATCTTGGCGAACCCGTACTACATGGGCGTGGTCAGCTACCAGGGGATTCACTATGAAGGTAAGCACCCGGTTCTCGTTGAGCCCGATGTGTGGCTAAGGGTCCAAGATATTCATGCGGCACACAATCACACCGGCGAGAAGGATCGGACTCACAACCACTACCTTCGCTCCACTATCTACTGTTCGGAGTGCGGTGGTCGCGAGGTCTACTCCGAGCACAAGGGTAACGGCGGCGTCTACGCGTACTTCCACTGTGTGAAGCGCAAGACCAAGACGAACAACTGTCAGCGTCGCGCGGTTCGCGTTGAGCAGATCGAACGGGGCATTGCGGCCCTCTATGGAACCTTCCGTGTGCGTCCTGAGCATGCCGAGCTCATCCGAGAGGCTGTGAGGGAAGAGTTGGCCAGCCAGCAGGCCGAAGCGGCGCGCAGTCTGGAGCGCGCGCAGCGAACCAAGCGGCGCGTCGAAGGGGAGTGACAGAAGCTCCTTCAGCTGCATTACGCCGGCGACTTCCCACAAGATCTGCTGACGGCTGAGATGAAGCGGCTGACGCGAGAACTGGCGGAGGCTAACGGGGAGATAAAGGCGGCCAAGGTTGGAGTGGCGGACGGAGCGTTGCGAGGCCGCCTACCTTACGACGACCGACAACGGCATCCGGCGTCAGATCAACCAAGGCTTCTTCGACAAGCTCTACATCGACGAGGACGGCCCGGTCGGGCGTGCCGACCTGACAGAGCCGTTCGCCGCGCTCTTCGAGGCGGGGGAGGCGATTGGACTACCCGCCGCGCTGGGCGGCCCGCACACGGCGTCCCAGATGGCCGGAGACGCACCGGATCTCTCGGCCGGGGATGGCATGGCGTCCGGTCGCACGGATGGTCCTAGGGTCACGTTCGGCGAGTACGCGGCGGTTACAGAATGTACATACACAAACACGCCCGGCGAGCGTTTGCTCGTCGGACGTGGTGTGAAAGAGACCTATTTGGTCGGGATGACAGGATTTGAACCTGCGACCCTCCGCTCCCAAAGCGGATGCGCTACCAAGCTGCGCCACATCCCGTGACACCCCCAGGGGGGTGTGCGATCAGCCTAGCGGGTCACGCTAAGCTGGCTTCGCACCCGGGTCCCTCCGGGGGCACGCGGGTGTAGCTCAATGGTAGAGCCCTAGTCTTCCAAACTAGCTACGCGGGTTCGATTCCCGTCACCCGCTCCAGATTCGAAGGGGTCGAAGGAGCGTGCCGACGCTGCGTCGGCCTCCAGCTTGGCCGCGATCACGTCCAGCAGCTTCTCCGTGTCCACCGGCTTGGTGATGTAGTCGTCGGCGCCGCTGGCCAGCGTGCGGGCCCGGTCCTCGGCCGTGGCCTTGGCCGTCACCGCGATCACCGGGAGGTCGGCGTTGGCCGCCTCGGCGCGGATGGCCGCGATCGTCGCGTTGCCGTCGAGCTCCGGCATCATCACGTCCATCAGGACCAGCGCGGTGTCCTCGTGGCGCTCCAGGGCGCGGATGCCGTCGACGCCCGTTTCCGCGTAGACCACCTCCAGGCCCGCCTGCTCCAGCACCGCCGCCAGGGCGAACACGTTCCGGAGGTCGTCGTCGACGATCAGGACCTTCTCGCCGTGGAAGCGCTTCGGGGCGACGTCGGGCGCCGCCACCAGGACCGTGCTCGGGACCGGGGGCAGGCGGGGGGACGACAGCGCCGTCACCGCCGGGTCGACCAGGTTGGCCGCCGCCACCGGGAGGTAGAGCGTGAACGTGCTGCCCTTGCCCGGCTCGCTGACCACCCGCAGCTCGCCGCCCAGGAGCTCGGTGAGCTGCTGGCTGATGTTCAGCCCGAGGCCGGTGCCGCCGTACTTGCGGCTCGTGGTGCCGTCCGCCTGGCGGAACGCCTCGAAGATCACCGCGAGCTTCTCCTCCGGAATGCCGATCCCGGTGTCCTCGACGGCGAAGGCGATGATGCCCGGCGCGCCCTTGAGGCTCTCCTGCTCCACCTCGGCCGGGTCGGCCGCGCGGATGTGCAGGCGGACGCGGCCTTCGTCGGTGAACTTCGCCGCGTTCGAGAGCAGGTTGCGCAGGATCTGCTGCAGGCGGTGCTCGTCGGTGTGGACACTGCCGGGCACCGGCGGGTCGATGTGGACGGCGAACTCGAGGCCCTTGTCCGCGGTCAGCGGCCGGCACAGTGATTCGACGTAGTCCACCAGCTCGGGCAGCGTGATGTCGGTCATCTGCATGTCGAGCCGGCCCGCTTCGACCTTGGCCAGGTCGAGGATGTCGTTGATCAGCTGCTGCAGGTCCGAGCCCGCCGCGTAGATCGTCCTGGCGAACTGGATCTGCTTCTCGGTGAGGTTGCCCTCCGGGTTCTCCGACAGCAGCTTCGCCAGGATCAACGCGCTGTTCAGCGGCGTCCGCAGCTCGTGCGACATGTTCGCCATGAACTCGGTCTTGTACTGCGACGCGACCGTCAGCTGCCCGGCGCGTTCCTCCAGCTCCTGGCGCGCCTGCTCGATCTCGCTGTTCTTGACCTCGATGTCGCGGTTCTGCTGGGCGAGCAGCGCGGCCTTCTCGGCGAGCTCGGTGTTGGACCGCCGCAGCTCGCCCTGCTGGGCCTGCAGCTGCTCGGACCGGGCCCGCAGCTCCTGCGCCAGCCGCTGCGACTCGGTCAGCAGCGCTTCGGTCCGCGAGTTCGACAGGATCGTGTTGACGTTGACGCCGATCGTGTGCCGCAGCTGCTCCAGCAGGTCCTGGTGCACGGTGCTGAACTCGTTGACCGAGGCCAGCTCCAGCACGCCGAGCACCTCGCCCTGGAACAGCACCGGCAGCACGATGAGGTTCACCGGCGAGGCCGAGCCGAGCCCGGACGAGATCAGCGCGTACTCCGGCGGGGCGTTGTGCACGAGGATGGTGCGCTGGTCGACGGCGGCCTGCCCGATCAGCGACTCGCCGATCGTGAACCGCAGGCCGGCGCGGGACTGCGCGAGGCCGTAGGCGGCGATGCATTCGAGCACCGTGCCGTCGCGGTCGTCGTCGCGGGCCAGGAAGAACGCGCCCTGCTGCGCCCGGACCAGCGGCGCGAGCTCGGACAGGATGAGCGCCGCGACCGAGGCGAGGTCGCGGTGCCCCTGCATCCGGCCGGACAGCTGCGCGAGGTTCGTCTTCAGCCAGTCCTGCTCGCGGTTGGTCCTCGTCGTCTCCTTGAGGTTCGCGATCATCTGGTTGATGTTGTCCTTGAGGTCGGAGACCTCGCCGGACGCGTCGACGGTGATGTGCCGGGTCAGGTCGCCCGCGGTCACCGCGGTCGCCACCTGCGCGATCGCGCGGACCTGCGTGGTCAGGTTCCCGGCCAGCTGGTTCACGCTCTCGGTGAGCCGCTGCCAGGTGCCGGACACACCGTCGACCTCGGCCTGGCCGCCCAGCTTGCCCTCGGTGCCGACCTCGCGCGCCACCCGCGTGACCTCGGAGGCGAACGCCGAGAGCTGGTCGACCATCGTGTTCATCGTGGTCTTGAGCTCGAGGATCTCGCCGCGGGCGTCGACGTCGATCTTCTTCGTCAGGTCACCGCGCGCGACGGCGGTGGTGACCTGCGAGATGTTGCGCACCTGGCTGGTCAGGTTGTGCGCCATGAAGTTGACGTTCTCGGTCAGGTCCTTCCAGGTCCCGGCCACGCCGGGGACCCGCGCCTGGCCGCCGAGGATGCCTTCGGTGCCGACCTCGCGGGAGACGCGGGTGACCTCGTCGGCGAACGCGCGCAGCGTCTCGACCATGCCGTTGAGCGTGTCCGCCAGCGCCGCGACCTCACCCTGGGCGTCGATCGAGATCTTCTTCGACAGGTCGCCGTTGGCCACGCCGGTCGCCACCGTGGCGATGCTGCGCACCTGGTCGGTCAGGTTGTCGGCCATGACGTTGACGTTGTCGGTGAGGTCCTTCCACGTGCCCGCGACACCGCGGACGGTGGCCTGGCCGCCGAGCTTGCCTTCGGTGCCGACTTCGCGGGCGACGCGGGTGACTTCGTCGGCGAACGCGGACAGCTGGTCGACCATCGTGTTCAGCGTGGTCTTGAGCTCGAGGATCTCGCCGCGGGCGTCCACCGAGATCTTCTGGGTCAGGTCGCCCTTCGCGACCGCCGACGTCACCGTGGCGATGTTCCGGACCTGCTCGGTCAGGTTGTTCGCCATGAAGTTGACGTTGTCGGTGAGGTCCTTCCAGGTCCCGGCCACTCCTGGCACGGTGGCCTGGCCGCCGAGCTTGCCTTCGGTGCCGACTTCGCGGGCGACGCGGGTGACTTCGTCCGCGAACGCCGACAACTGGTCCACCATCGTGTTCAGCGTCGTCTTCAGCTCGAGGATCTCGCCCCGCGCGTCGACCGCGATCTTCTGCGTCAGGTCGCCGCGCGCGACGGCGGTGGCGACCTGGGCGATGTTGCGGACCTGGGTGGTCAGGTTGTTCGCCATGAAGTTCACCGAGCCGGTGAGGTCGCGCCAGGTGCCGGCGACGCCGGGAACCTGCGCCTGGCCGCCCAGCTGGCCCTCGGTGCCCACCTCGCGGGCCACGCGGGTGACTTCGTCCGCGAACGCCGACAGTTGGTCCACCATCGTGTTCATGGTCGTCTTGAGCTCGAGGATCTCACCCCGGGCGTCGACGGTGATCTTCTGCGTCAGGTCGCCCTTCGCCACGGCTGTGGTCACGTGCGAGATGTTGCGGACCTGGTCGGTGAGGTTGTCGGCCATCTGGTTGACCGAGTCGGTGAGGCTGCGCCACGTCCCGGCCGCGCCGGCGACCTCGGCCTGCCCGCCCAGCTTGCCCTCGCTGCCGACCTCGCGGGCGACGCGGGTGACTTCGCCGGCGAACGCCGAGAGCTGGTCGACCATGGTGTTGAGGGTGTTCTTCAGCTGCAGGATCTCGCCGCGGGCGTCGACCTCGATCTTCTTCGTCAGGTCGCCGGTCGCCACCGCCGTCGCCACCTGCGAGATCCCGCGGACCTGGTCGGTCAGGTTGTCGGCCATCTGGTTGACCGAGTCGGTGAGGTCGCGCCACGTCCCGGCGACGCCGGCCACCTGGGCCTGGCCGCCGAGCTTGCCGTCCGAGCCGACCTCGCGGGAGACACGGGTGACCTCGTCGGCGAACGACGAAAGCTGGTCCACCATGGTGTTGATGGTGTTCTTGAGCTCGAGGATCTCGCCGCGGGCGTCGACGTTGATCTTCTGGGTCAGGTCGCCGCGGGCGACGGCGGTGGTGACCTGGGCGATGTTGCGGACCTGCTCGGTGAGGTTGTCGGCCATGAAGTTGACCGAGTCGGTCAGGTCGCGCCAGGTGCCGGACACGCCCGGGACGACCGCCTGGCCGCCGAGACGTCCCTCACCCGCGATTTCGCGGGAGAGCCTCGTCACTTCGGCGGCGAAGCGGGACAGCTGCGCGATGAGGCCGTTGACCGTCTTCGCCAGCGTGGCGTACGCGCCCTGCAGCGGGCGGCCGTCGAGGGTCAGGGTCATCGGCTGCGACAGGTCGCCCTCGGCGACGGCGCCGAGCACCCGGTCCAGCTCGATCGTCGGCCGGGTGAGGTCCTCGACGAGACCGTTGACACTGTCCACGGCGGTGGTCCAGCCGCCGGGGCCGACCTCGGTCTCGAGCCGCTCGCTGAGTCTGCCGTCCTGCCCGACCGCCGCGCGGACCCGCAGCAGTTCGCTGACCAGTCGCTGGTTGCGTTCGGCGATGTCGTTGAACGCAACCGCGAGCTGGGCCGAGATGCCGTCGCCGTGCGGCACGAGCCGCCGGCGGAAGTTGCCGTCCCCGAGATCCCGCACCGCGACGAGCAGCCGTTCCAGCGCCGCCGCTTCGCTCTGGGATTCCGTTGTCATGTGTGCCGACCCTCTCCACCACGCATGCGCCAGCCATGGTCGTCGACCCAGCGTGCCATGATTCGCCCTACACTTCGAGCCAGTCCGCCCGCTCACGCGGTAGCCGTGCGATAGCAGTCCGGAGGCAGGAGGTCCGTGCATGGTGTCACGTCCGGCCCCGGCGTCGGCGGCCCTGCCACCGATGACGGCCGATGACGCGCCGCCGGGCTTCGACGCCTTCGGGCGGGCGGTCCTCGAAGACGTGCGCGACGCGGTGTTCCTGCAGGACGCCGACGGCGTGCTGCGCTGGGCGAATCCCGCCGCGCAGACGCTGACCGGAGGCGCCGAACCGCGCCTGCACCCGGTCGCCGAGACTTCCGGCCACGTCGAAGTGACCGGCCGGCGCCGCCCGGCGCGGGTCCGCGCGCTGCCCGGCGGCTGGCACGCCTGGACCGTCCCTTCGGAAGACGTTCCCCAGCGGCACGTCGGTGACTTCCTGGCCGAGGCCGGCCCCCGGCTGGCCGCCGCGCGCGGGCGCCACGGCACCGCCAGGGTGATCGCCGAGCTGGCCGCGTCCGCGCTGGCCGAAACCGTCTTCGTGCTGCTGCCGACCACCCGCGGCCGCTGGGAGTGGTGGAGCTGCGAGCGCCCGTCCGCGCAGGGTCACGGCCGGATCCGGCGGGTCCCGGCCCAGGTCGCGCCGGTGCTGACGGCGACGTTCGGGGCCACCGGGCACCCGCAGCCGGCCCCGGTCCCCGCGCTCGAGGTCGCCACCCTGCCCTCGATCGTCGCCGACCGGTTCGCCGGGCACGCCGAGGTGACCGTGGTTTCGCTGGGCCCGAGCGTGAGCGCCGGGGTCACCGGCGCCCTGCTACTGGGCCGCCGCGCCGACCCGGAGTTCGGCGCCGAGCAGGCCCGCGCCGAGGCCGAGTTCGCGATGGCGGCCGGGACGGCGCTGGCCAACGCCCAGCGTTACGCCCGCCAGGAGGAGGCGACCCGCGGCCTCGAGACGACGTTGCGCCCGGTCGACCCGCCCGAGCTGGCCGGCGCCCGGTTCGAGACCTGGTACGAGCCGGCCGGCGGGGTGCTCGCGGTCGGCGGGGACTTCTTCGACGTCCTCGCGCACGACGACGGCAGCGCGTTCCTGGTGCTCGGCGACATCTGCGGCAAGGGTCCGGAGGCGGCGGCGCTGACCGGCCGGGTCCGGCACGCGCTGACCGCGCTCGCCATGGTCGAGCGCGACGGCCGCACGCTGCTGCGGCTGCTGAACGAACTGCTCATCGCCGGCGGCAGCAGCCGGTTCGCCACGCTCGTGCTGGGCACGGCCAAGCCGGTGGACGGCGGTGTCGACCTGACGCTGGCTTCCGGCGGGCACCCGGCGCCGCTGATCGTCCGCCGCGCGGGTTTTGTCGAAGAGGTCACCGTGCCGGGCACGCTGGTCGGGATCTCGCCGCAGGCCCGGTTCGCCGAAGCGAAGGTGCGGCTGGAGCACGGCGACATCTGCCTGCTCTACACCGACGGCATCACCGAGGCCCGCAACCGGCACGACCAGGCGGAGCTGTTCGGCGACGACCGCCTGCGCGCGGTGCTGACGGCGGCGGCGGGCCAGCCCGCCCGCGAGGTGGTGCGGCGGCTGCGCCAGGCGGTGCGCGACTGGCTCGGCAGCTCGGCCCACGACGACATCGCCGTGCTCGCAGTGGAGTGCGAAGACTGAGCGTCCGTCCTCAATGGACTGGGTTTGGCCGGCGTCCGAGGGGGTAATTCCCGGGTGCACGCGCATTCTCCCGGACGGAGGTTTTCATGGCGAACGCACTGCAGGGCCGCCGCGTCGCGATCCTGGCTGCGGACGGTGTTGAACAGGTCGAGCTGGAGCAGCCGCGCCAGGCCGTCCTCGACGAGGGCGCGACGGTCGAGCTGGTGTCCCTGGACACCGGGGAGATCCAGGCGATGAACGGCGACATCGACAAGGGTGACCGGTTCCCCGTCGACCGGAAGGTGGCCGACGTCGGAATCGGTGACTTCGACGCGCTGCTGCTGCCCGGCGGCACGATGAACCCGGACAACCTGCGGACGGATCCGGACGCGGTGCGGTTCGTCGCCGACTTCGTCCGGGCGGGCAAGCCGGTCGGGGTGATCTGCCACGGTCCGTGGACGCTCGTCGAAGCGGATGTCGTACGCGGCCGCACGTTGACGTCGTACCCGAGCATCCGGACCGACATCCGTAACGCCGGCGGCACCGTGGTCGACGAAGAGGTTGTCGTGGACAACGGCCTGGTCTCCAGCCGCAACCCGGACGACCTGCCGGCGTTCTGCCGCACGGTCGTGCGCGAGTTCGCCGGCTGACGGACGTCCTCTGTGGACAGTCACCCGTCCGTGTCCTTAAGTCCCGCTTAAATTTGTTGGCTTTCGGCGTCCCGGCGGAGGACGCTGAGGGTGTGACCAGGATCGCCCGAGGAGAGGAGGTGGACGCTATGACAGTGCAGGCACGCCGCTACGGCCGCTGGTGCCGGGAACACTTCGACGTGGTCGCCGCCGAGGGCGTTCCGGCACCCCGGGGCGGCCAGACCGTCGACCAGACCCGGCCGGAGCCCGGTCCGGAGCCGGTCAAACCCGGTCCCGACCAGCCTCCGCGCTGACCGGACGACGAAGAAGGCGCCTCCCCGGCCGGGGAGGCGCCTTCTTCGTGTGCCGGTTTGTGCGGGTCAGCGGTAGCTGCGGCGGCGGTACCAGACCCGGCGGGGGCCGGGCGCGCCGATGCGCGTGATGACGTCGGTCAGCACGGCGCCGATGACCAGCCAGATGACCGCGGCCAGGCCGTCGTTGCAGAACACCCGGAACTTCTCGGAGTCCGGGGTGAAGAGGTCGCGCAGGCCGAGCGAGACGCCGGCCGACCACTCGGAGATGAGGTGCGCGAAGCCGTTCGCCGCGTTCGCCTCGCCGAACACCAGCACGATGTGCACGGCGAGCACGAGTGCGAACACCGCGCACACGAGGTGGATCAGCGCGTTGACCGTGCGGACGATCCGGAGGCGCGCGGGCGTGCGCTCCACGACTTCTTCGGTCGCGGCGGGCTCGTACCGCGGATCGTAGGGCTGCTCCGGGGGCGGGGGGTACGGCATCGTCGTCGGTCCTTTCGAGGAGTCCGATGTGGACGGACCTGGGCGTACGGTGGCGCCGGAGAAATACCCGTCACCCGGGTGAGCGAACCGCACCTTCCCCAAACTTCCTTATCAGTTGACATGATAGGGTTGTTTGCGGAACATGAGGAGGGTCATGGCGCAGGAGGTCTTCTCCGTCGACCAGGTCGCCGAGCGGCTCGGCCTGCACGTCCGGACGGTCCGGAACTACGTGCGGGACGGGCGGCTGAAGGCGGTCCGGATCGGCAAGCAGTACCGGATCGCCGCGGACGACCTCGAGGCCTTCACCGGGCTGCCGGTGACGGACCCGCGGCCGGCCCGCACCACCGACCTGTCGAGCGTCGTCGAAATCGGCGGCATCGACCGGGCGAACGCCGACCGGCTGGCGACCACGGTCATCGCTTCGGTGAACGGACCGCGGGACGGGGGTGAGCGGCCCCTGCGCGTCGAAACCATCTACGACCGGGAGCGCTCCACCATGAAGATCATCGTGCTCGGCGACCTCGCCGCCGGCGCCGACCTCTTGCGGCTGCTCGCCGGGTTCGCCGAGAACCTGACATGAGCACGATCTACCGCACCGAAGAGGGCGGTCGCGCCGTCCGGCAGCGGTACGACGCCCTCCTCGACCGCTGGCCCGTGCCCCACGAGCCACGCACCCTGAGCACCCAGCTCGGTGACACGTTCGCCGTGGTGTCCGGCCCGGTGGACGCGCCGCCGGTCGTGGCCCTGCAGGGATCCGGCGGCACGGCCGCGCACTGGCTGCCGGACATCGCCACGCTCGCCGGAAGCCTGCGGGTGTACGCCGTCGACGCGCCGGGCGAGCCGGGCCGGACCGTCGAAGCGCGGCCGCCGCTCGGTTCGGCGGCCTACGCCGAGTGGCTCGACGACGTCCTCGACGCGCTGGAACTGCCGCGGGCGGCCTTCCTCGGCACGTCGCTGGGTGGCTGGTGGGCGCTGGACCACGCGCTCCGCCGTCCCGAGCGGGTCGCGGCGCTGGCCCTGGTCAACCCGGCCGGGATCGGCCGCCGCCGGGTCGCGCCGCTGCTCAAGTTCGCCGGCTACCGCCTCTTCGGCGGCTGGGGACGGCGCCGGTCGCTGGCCATGGTCGCGAACGGCAGTCCCGCCGGCCCGGAGCAGCGTGAGGTCGGCGAGTTCACCCTCGCGACGTTCGAGCACTTCAAACCACGGCTGGAGGCGGTCCCGGAGTTCCCGGTCGAGCGGCTGCACGAGCTGGTGATGCCGGTGCAGGCCCACTTCGGCGCCCGCGACGTGCTCCTCGACCAGCGTGACGCGGCCGCGAAGCTGCGGCAGGCCCTCCCGGACGCGGACGTGCGGCTGGCCGAGGACGCCGGGCACTTCCTGCCCGGCTGGGCCGCGGCCGTCGCCGAGTTCCTGGGAGGCCGGTCGTGATCGACGTGCGCCACGGTGTCGGCGTGTGGCTCGTGCCGGCGGAGGGGCCGGAGCTGACCACCGAGCAGGACGCCGTCGACCTGATCGGGTCGACTTTCGGATCCGGCGCGACCGTGCTCGCGGTGCCGGTGGAACGGTTCCCCGAGCGGTTCTTCGACATGCACACGAAGCTGATCGGGCACTTCTTCTCGAAGATCGTCCAGTACGGCTTCCGGCTGGTGCTGCTCGGCGACGTCCGGCGGCACGTCGAAGCGAGCAGCGTCTTCCGGGACGTCGTGCGCGAGTCGAACCGCGGCAAGGACGTCTGGTTCGTGGCCGACCTCGCCGAGCTCGACACCCGGCTGGCCGCGCCACGCTGAGCCGCGCGGCGGAACCTCGTGCGGAGCGGGCAACCCCACCCCGCACGGGACGTCCAGGTGATCATGACCCCTCCCCGGCGCTTGGCGCTGCTGGTGTCCGTCCTCGCCCTCCTGACCGCGTTCGCCGCACCCGCAACGGCGGAAACCGTGGTCCCGAAGGGGTTCCGGCCCGCGTCGACGAGCTGGACCGGGCCCGGCACCGGCTACGTCCTGGGGTACGCGCCGTGCGCCCGGTCGTGGTGCCCCGCGCTGGTGGGCACCACCGACGGCGGCCGGCACTGGCGACGGCTCGGCGCGCCGCCGATGCTGTTGCCGGACAACCACAACCACGTCGCGCTCACGTTCGTCAGCGACCGCGTCGCGTACGTCAGCGACGGTGTCCACGTGCGGACGACCCGCGACGGCGGCGCGAGCTGGCACCCGGTCGGCCTGGTCGGCGCGCGGGAGCCGTTCTACCTCTCGAAGATCACCGAAACCGGGGGCCGCGTCTTCGCCGTGCTCACCACCTACGGCGAGGGCCGCGGCTCGACGCGGTTGTATTCGGCGACGGCCGGCTCGCCGGTGCTGGTCCCGGTGCCCGGGTTCGGGGTCACCGGCAGCCTCACCTACGGCGACCTGGCCGTCGGCGGTGGCCTGCAGGTCGCGCTCGGCGCGGACTACGCCACCGAGGAGTACTGGACCTCGCGTGACGGCGTCCGCTTCACCCGGGCCGATCCGCCGTGCCCGGCCGGATCGGTCGCGTCGCTCGCCGGCGTCCGGGACCGGCAGGTCGTGGCGTTGTGCAGCGGCAGTCCCGGCTCACCGCAGCCGGGCTCGACCGAGCGGCGGCTGCGGCACGCGCCGGCGCTCGGCGGGGTGTTCAGCGGGAGTGACGAGGCGCCGGTCGCCGGGATCACCCAGGCCTTCGGCGCGGCTTCGCCGACGTCCGCGACGGTCGCGGCGATGGGCGGCGGCACCGGGTTCCTGCACAGCACGGCCGACGGCGGTCGCACGTGGACAACGACAGTTCTGTCCGAACGCGGGCTCGCACTGGCCGATCTGGACTTCCCCGGCGGTGGTGTCGGGGTGGTCGTCGACGGTCAGCCGGACGCCGACGGTGGCTCCGCGGTGTATCGGACCACGGACGGCGGACACATCTGGCGGGAGGTGCGAATCGGGTAGTTGTCCCTGGCAGGTAAGGCCCTTCGGCCCGGTTCACTTGATGAACGGCATGTCGTAGTCTGAGCACTGTCCGTTGCCGGACATAGGTGGGCGAAGCCCGGGCAGGAGCCCGTCCGCCACGACGAGTGGGAGAGCAGCCGATGACGCCTGGCGACCTGCGGTCCGGAACCGAGGGGGGCGCCGCCTCCCTCGATTTCAGCAAGGCGAGCCTGGCCCGGTTGTCCGACGCGCTGCTCGGTGGCCACGACCACTACGAGGTCGACCGCGAAGCGATGCGACGGCTGCTGGCGATCGCACCCGGCGCGCGGGTGATGGCGAAGGAGCACCGCGACTGGCTGGTGCGCGTGGTGCGGTTCCTCGCCGGCAAGCGCGGGCTCGACCAGTTCCTCGACCTGGGCTCCGGCATGCCGACCGCGGAGAACACCCACCAGGTGGCGCAGCGGTACAACCCGGACGCGCAGGTGGTGTACGTCGACAACGACCCGGTGGTGCAGGTGCACGGGCGCGCGTTGCTCGAGGAGAACTACCTGACCCACGTCACCGGCGCCGACCTGACGAAGCCGGCCGAGACGCTGGCCGACGAGGTCGTCAAGGAGTACCTGGACTTCTCGCGGCCGGTCGCGCTGATGCTGACGTCGATCGTCCACCACATCGACGACTTCGACCGGGCGAAGTCGATCGTCGCGGAGTACGTCGACGCGCTCGCGCCGGGGTCGTACCTGCTGCTCACGCACCATTTCGACCCGGAAGAGGACTCGCCGCGCCAGGAGCTGGCGCGGCTGCTGGAGACCAGCTTCCAGGGCACCGGGCTGGGCAGCGTCCACCGCACCCGCGAGCAGATCACGGAGTTCTTCGAAGGCACGGAGCTGGTGCGGCCGGGGCTGGTCTACCTGCACGAATGGTGGCCGGACGGCCCCCGCATCCACCCGCTGAGCGAGCTGAACTTCCTGACGCTGGGCGGAGTCGCCCGCAAGCAGTGACCTCTGCCGCGGCCCTCGTGAGTGGTTAGGGCGGTTAGAACCGCCCTAACCACTCACGACGGGTCAGGCGGCGTTGAAGGTGTCCGGGTCGGGGCCGGTGCGCTCGCCGCGGTCCAGAGGGGTCAGCAGCTCCAGCTCCTCCTCCGCGAGGGTGAACCCGAACAGGTCGAAGTTCTCCTCGATCCGCGACGGCGTCACGGACTTCGGGATCACGACGTTGCCCAGCTGCAGGTGCCACCGCAGGACGATCTGCGCGGGTGTGCGGCTGTACTTCACCGCGAGGTCCGCGATCACCGGGTCGCCCAGCAGCGAGCCGCCCTTGGCGAGCGGGCTCCACGCCTCGGTCGCGATGCCGTGCTTCGCGTCGAACTCGCGGACCTCCTGCTGCTGCAGGTAGGGGTGCAGTTCGATCTGGTTGACCGCCGGGGCGACGTCGGCCGCGTCGAGCAGGCGCTCGAGGTGCGCCGGCTGGAAGTTGGACACGCCGATCGCGCGGACGCGGCCGTCGGCGTGCAGCTTCTCGAACGCCTTCCAGGTGTCGAGGTACTTGTCCCGCTCGGGCGTGGGCCAGTGGATCAGGTAGAGGTCCAGCTGCTCCAGGCCGAGCTTCTTCATGCTCTCGTCGAACGCCTTGAGCGTCGAGTCGTAGCCCTGGGCGGAGTTCCACAGCTTGGTGGTGACGAAGAGCTCGTCGCGGGCGACGCCGGCCTCGGCGAGAGCCCGGCCGACACCCTTTTCGTTGCCGTAGACGGCGGCGGTGTCGATGCTGCGGTAGCCCGCTTCGAGGGCGGCCTTCACGGCGGCGGTGGTCTCGTCGTCCGGGACCTGGAACACGCCGTAGCCGAGTTGCGGCATCCGGACGCCGTTGTTGAGTTCGATCACGGGCACGCTGGTCACGAGGGTTCCTTTCGGTGGGTGGTTCATCGGGCGGGTACCCGTTCCGCGGCGGCGAAACGGGCCGGGGCCCTGCGGTCGAGCAGACCGGAGACGACCGCGACGGCGAGACCCGCCGCCGCGAGCACGGCCCCGATCCAGTTGGGGGCGGTGTAGCCGAGGCCGCCTTCGATGGCCAGGCCGCCCAGCCACGCGCCGCCGGCGTTGCCGAGGTTGAACGCGGCGATGTTGGCCGCCGAGGCCAGCGCCGGGGCGCCTTCGGCCTTGGCCATCACGCGGGCCTGCAGCGGCGGCACGGTCGCGAAGCCCGCCGCGCCGAACAACACGATCGTGATCGCGGCCGGCACCTGGGCGTGCGCGGTGAAGACGAACGCCACCAGCACGAGCGCCAGCGCGGCGAGGATGACGTAGAGGCTGGGCATCAGCTTGCGGTCCGCGGCCCGGCCGCCGAGCAGGTTGCCGGCGAACAGCCCGGCGCCGAAGAGCACGAGCAGCCAGGTGACCGCGCCGCTGGAGAACCCGGCGACCTCGGTCATCATCGGCGCGATGTAAGTGAAGGACGCGAACACGCCGGCGAAGCCGAGCGCCGTCATGGCCAGCGCGAGCCACACCTGCGGGCGGCGGAACACGGCGAGCTCGCCGCGCAACCCCGCGTTCGGGTCCGGCTTCTGGTGCGGCACGAGCGCGAGGATGCCGATCGCGCCGGCCACACCCAGGGCGCTGACCACCCAGAACGTCGAGCGCCAGCCGAAGGCCTGGCCGAGCGCGGTGCCGGCGGGCACCCCGAGCACGTTCGCCACGGTCAGCCCGGTGAACATCAGCGCGATCGCACTGGCCTGCTTGGCCGGGGCGACGAGCGACGCGGCGACCACCGAGCCGACGCCGAAGAACGCGCCGTGCGAGAGGGCCGCGACGACCCGGCCGGTCATCAGCAGGCCGTAGCTCGGGGCCAGCGCCGAGAGCACGTTGCCCGCGATGAACAGGCCCATCAGGGCGACCAGCACGGTCTTGCGCGGGACCCGCGACGCGAGGGCGGTGAGCACGGGCGCGCCGACGACGACACCGAGCGCGTAACCCGAGATGAGCAGGCCTGCGGACGGGATCGAGACGCCGAAGTCGGCCGCGACCTCGGGCAGTAGGCCCATGATCACGAACTCGGTGGTGCCGATCCCGAAAGCGCTGATCGCGAGGGCGAGCAGAGCGGCGGGCATGGACTTCCTTCTTCCGGAGTAGGCTTGTGAGCGTGAGCAACTACAAGCGTCCGAGATAGTTGCAGACGCCGTATATTGCACAGGCTTGATAGTGCCGCGCGCAAACGTATGCGGCAAGCCCGGGAGAGGTGAACCGTGTCACTGGACGACGACGCCGTCGAAGCGCGCGCGCAGGGCTGGCGCACGCTGGCCGCGCTCCACGCGCGGATCGAGGACAGGCTGCAGCGCGCGCTCGGCCGCGACCACGAGCTGTCGGTGAGCGAGTACACCGTGCTCGACGTGCTCGCCCGCCAGGACGGCTTCCACCTGCGGATGAACCAGCTGGCCAACGCGGTGGTCCTCAGCCAGTCGGCGACCACGCGGCTGGTCACCCGGCTGGAGGACCGCGGCCTGCTGGCCCGCTACCTCTGCGCGGACGACCGCCGCGGCATCTACACCGAGGTGACGCCGGCGGGCCAGGCCCTGCTGACGGCGGCCCGCCCGACCCACGACACGGCTCTGGCGGAGGCGCTGGCGGAAGCCGAGGCGCTGCCGGAGCTGGCGCCGCTGGTCGCCGCCCTCGGCACCCTCACCTTCACCAGCTGACCCCAGCGCCCCAAGGCCGCCTTGGGTGCGTGAGACGCAACGAAGGCCACATTGGGGCGCTTGGGGCGGGCGCCGGCTTGCGGAAAGTTTCGGTGCGGCGGCGACACTTTCGGACTGGTCCTGCCGAAACGGTGCAGGATGCGGGCCCGGCCGGGAGGTGTTCCGGCCACCGGGACACGACGAACGGCGGGTCTCGTTCGGCCGTGGGATTACGGCGGCCGGGCACCCGAACCCGTGCTCCATCCGTGGGACCCTTTTGCTGCCCGCGATCGATAGTTTCGCTGGTCAGAACGATTTCTGTGGCTTTTGTCCACGAAAGGCGCCGGGTGCCCTCGTTGACCCGATCATTTCGCCGCACCTAATTTGTTGAACCACCAGACGAACTTGGGGTGGTGTCGGCGTGGACTCCTCCTTCTCCCTCAAACCGGTGCGCCCGGCCGATCAGACCGCCGTCCGCCGGAGCAACCTGGCGCTGGTGCTGCGGCACCTGCGTGACGGGGGATCCCGGTCGCGCGCGGGGATCGCCGCGGACACCGGGCTGAACAAGGGGACCGTCTCGAGCCTGGTCGCCGAGCTCGTCGAACGAGGGCTGGCGCGTGAAGGCGAGCGGGAACGCGCCGGCGCGGTCGGGCGGCCGGGGACCATCGTCGAGCTGGACGGCCGGGAGGTCGGCGGGATCGGCGTCGAGATCAACGTCGACTACCTGACCGCGCTCGCCCTCGACCTCACCGGCGCCGTGCTCTTCGAACAACGTGTCGCGCTCGACGTGCAAGCGCTTCGCGTCGAGAAGGTGCTCGACGCCGGCGCCGAGCTGACCGCCCGCGCGCTGCGGGAATGCCGGCGCCTCGGCGTGATGCCCGCCGGCGTGACCGTCGGGATCCCGGCGCTGGTCGACGTCACGAGCGGCACCGTCGCCTTCGCGCCGAACCTGCACTGGACCGACGTCCCGGTCGTCCGCGGCATCACCGAACGGCTCACCCGCCGGCTCGGCCCGCCGGCGTTCCCGATCCGCACGGCCAACGACGCGAACCTCGGCGCGCTCGGCGAGTACGCGATGGGCAGCGTCGCCGGGACCGCCGACCTGCTCTACCTGACCGGCGAAATCGGCGTCGGCGCCGGGGTGATCTCCGGGGGCCGGCTGCTCGGCGGCGCGGAAGGCTTCTCCGGTGAGGTCGGGCACATCCAGCTCGACCCGGCCGGCCGGCTGTGCGGCTGCGGGCGCCGTGGCTGCTGGGAGACGCTGGTGGGGCTGGCCGGGATGCTGCGGCTCGCCGCGTCCCCGAGCGACCCGGTGCACGACCCGTCACTCGACCTCGAACAGCGGCTCGACATGATCCGCCGCCGCGCGCAGCTGAAGGACAAGCGGACCCTCGACGCGCTTGCGCAGGTCGGCACCGGTCTCGGGGTCGGGGCGGCCGTGCTGATCAACGTCTTCAACCCGCGTGTGGTGCTGCTGGGCGGCTACTTCGCGCAGCTGGGCCCGTACCTGCTGGGCCCGATGATGGCCGAGCTCGAGGCCCGGGTGATCGCGCCCCGCATCGGGGGCTGCCGCGTCGAGCTGTCCTGGCTCGGGTTCTCCGCGGCGGCGCGCGGCGGCGCGCACGTCGCGCTGCAGGCGGTGTTCGACGATCCGGCACTGGTGCCGGTGCGCGCGGAGAGGGACAGCGGATGATGCTCGTGGACCTGATCGGGTGGAAACACTTGATCGAATGCGGCGATGTAGATCTGGTGGGCAGTCGCACGCCCGGCGAACGAGCGGCGGGTGCGGACTGACCTGCCGGACAGGGAGGAAACCATGGGGAAGATCGGTGTCTGGCTGATCGGTGCTCGCGGATCGGTGGCCACCACGGCCGTCGCCGGAGCGGCCGCGATGCGCGCGGGACTCGCCGCGCGCACGGGGTGCGTGACCGAGCTGCCGGACTTCGCCGGGGCGGAGCTGCCCGGCCTGGGGGACCTGGTCTTCGGAGGTCACGACGTCGTCGACACGCCGCTGGTCAAGCGGGCCGAGGAGCTGGTGGTGTCGGGTGTGCTGCCGGCCACGCTGCCCGGCCCGGTGAGCGCCGAGCTGGAAGCGGCCGACGCCCGGCTGCGGCCGGCGCCGCCGGGGAAGGGCCGGGCCACGATCGACCGGATCGTCGCGGACCTGACGGAGTTCGGCGAGGGGCTGGACCACGTCGTCGTGGTCAACGTCTCCTCCACCGAACCGCCGTGCACGCCGCACCCGGCGCACGCGTCCCTCGCCGCGCTGGAAGCGGCGCTGGACGCGGGTGAGGACGTCCTGCCGCCCAGCGCGCAGTACGCCTACGCCGCGTTCCGCGCGGGTTGTGGTTTTGTCGACTTCACCCCGTCCACCGGCGCGCGGCTGCCCGCGCTCGACGAGCTGGCCCGCACCGCGGGGCTGCCGTACGCGGGCCGCGACGGCAAGACCGGCGAGACGCTCCTGCGGTCGGTGCTCGCGCCGATGTTCGCCCAGCGCGGGCTGAACGTCCTGGCGTGGTCGGGCACGAACCTGCTCGGTGGCGGGGACGGCGCCACGCTGGCCGACCCCGGTGCGGCGTCGAGCAAGAACGCGTCGAAGCAGCAGGTGCTCTCGCAGAACCTCGGCCGGGAGGTCGACGGTGAGGTGCACATCGACTACGTCCCGGCGCTCGGCGACTGGAAGACCGCCTGGGACCACGTGCTGTTCGAGGGTTTCCTCGGCGCGCGCATGACGTTGCAGCTCACCTGGCAGGGCTGCGACTCCGCGCTGGCCGCGCCGCTGGTGCTCGACCTCGCCCGGCTCACCGGCAAGGCGTGCCGTGACGGTGTGGCGGGCCCGGTCGCCGAGTTCGGGTTCTTCTTCAAGGACCCCGTCGGCGCCGGCGCGCACGACCTGGCCACGCAGTACGCGGCCCTCCGTGAGTGGGCGCACCGGTGAAGGCGTACATCGAACTCGTCCGCGCGCCCGCCGCGCTGACCGTGCCCGGGGACGCCGTCGCCGGGGCGGCCGCCGCGGGCTGGCCGTTCGGCCGCCGCACCCTGGGCCTGACCGGCGCGTCCGTCTGCCTCTACTGGGCGGGCATGGCGCTCAACGACTACGCCGACCGCCACCTCGACGCCATGGAACGGCCCGAGCGGCCGATCCCGTCGGGCCGGATCAAGCCCGGCGCCGCGCTCGGTGTCGCGACCGGCCTGACCGCGGGCGGGCTGGGCATCGCCGCGGCCGCCGGGGGCAAGAACGCCCTGCGGGTCGCGCTGCCGCTGGCCGCGACCGTGTGGGCGTACGACTTCGTGCTCAAGGAGACCGTGTTCGGCCCCGTCGCGATGGCCGCCACCCGCGTCCTCGACGTCCTGCTCGGGGCGGGTGGCGCTCGTGCGGCCCTGCCCGCGGCGCTGACCGTCGGGGCGCACACCCTGGCGGTGACGGCGTTGTCGAGGTCCGAAGTCCACGGCGCCCGGCCCGCCCTCCCGGCGGCCACCCTCGCCGCGACGGCCGGGGTGCGGGTCGCCGCCGGCCGGGTCGGGCCGCTCGCCTCGGCGTTGCTCGGGACGTACGCGGTGACGACCGGGCGGGCGCAGTACGACGCCGTCCGCGACCCGGTCGCGCCGAAGATCCGCCGCGCGGTCGGCGCCGGGATCCACGGCATGATCCCGCTGCAGGCCGGGCTGATCGCCCGGACCGGGGCGTGGCGCTCGGCGCTGGCCGTCGCCGCCGCGTTCCCGATCGCCCGGGCGCTGAGCCGGAAGGTGTCACCGACATGAGGTTCGGGTACGGCACCAACGGTTTTGCCAACCACCGCCTCGGTGACGCGCTGCGTGTGCTCTCGGACCTCGGGTACGACGGGGTTGCGCTCACCCTCGACCACCAGCACCTCGACCCGTTCGGGCCGGACCTCGCCCGCCGGGTCGCTTCGCTGGCCACCGAGCTGGACCGGCTCGGGCTGGCCGTGGTGATCGAGACGGGCGCCCGGTTCCTGCTGGACCCGTGGCGCAAGCACTCGCCGACGTTCCTCGACCCGGACCGGGCGCTGCGCATCGACTTCCTGACCCAGGCCGTCGAGATCGCCGCGGACCTCGGTGCCGAGGCCGTGTCGTTCTGGAGCGGGAACAAGCCGGCCGGGCTGTCCACTTCGGACGCCTGGGAGCACCTGGTCGCCGGCTGCTCGGACGTGCTGAAAGCCGCGGACGAGCACAACGTCAAGCTCGGCTTCGAGCCCGAGCCGGGCATGCTCGTCGAGGACCTGACCGGGTACTTCGAACTCTCGCGGCGGCTCGGTGACCCGGAGCGGTTCGGGCTGACGCTGGACATCGGGCACTGCCGGTGCAACGAGACGGCGTCCGTGCCCGACTGCGTGCGGCGGGCCCTGCCGCGGCTGGTGAACGTCCAGATCGACGACATGCGCCGGGGCACCCACGAGCACCTGGAGTTCGGCCGGGGTGAGATCGACTTCCCGCCGGTGCTGGCAGCGCTGGCGCCGTACACCGGGCTCGTCGCGGTGGAACTGCCGCGTGACAGCCACGCGGCGCCGCGGATCGCGCGGGAGTCGCTGGAATTCCTGCGGAAGGCGGTGGCCGCGTGAACGCCTGGCTCGACGACGCACTGACCAAGGTCGCCACCGACGCGACGGCGTTGCGGACGCTGTTCCCCGGGGTCGGCCGCCGGGTCGGCCGGGGCCCGTCGGACACGCCGGGCTGGACGGTCGACGACGTCGCCCGGGTCCGGCTGCTGGAAGCCGCGCCCGGTGCGGCCGCGGAAATGCCCGACCTCTACCGCTACGGCGACGCCGCCGAGAAGCGGGCCGTCCTCCGTGGACTGTCCGTTGTGGACATCGGGGCCGCCGGGCCGGACCTGGTCGCGGACGCCCTGCGCACCAACGACACCCGCCTGGTGACGGCCGCGATGGGGGAGTACGCCGCCACGCACCTGGACGACTCCGCCTACCGCCACGGTGTGCTCAAGTGCGTCTTCATGGGCATCCCGCTGGCGGACATCGCCGGGCTGGACCGCCGGACCGACGAGGAGCTGCTGCGCATGATGCGGTCGTTCGCCGCCGAGCGCACCGCCGCGGGCCGGGACGTGCCCGCCGACCTCCTCCCGCTGCTGAACGAACAGGACGCCTGATGCGCATCTTCGACCCGCACATCCACATGAGCTCCCGGACCACCGACGACTACGCGGCCATGCACGCCGCGGGGGTGCGTGCGCTCGTCGAGCCGGCGTTCTGGCTGGGCCAGCCCCGCACGAACGTCGGCAGCTTCACCGACTACTTCGACGCGCTCGTCGGCTGGGAGCCGTTCCGGGCGAGCCAGTACGGCATCGCCCACCACTGCACGATCGCGCTGAACCCCAAGGAGGCCAACGATCCGCGGTGCGCGCCGGTGCTCGACCTGCTGCCGCGGTACCTGGAGAAGGACGGCGTGGTCGCGGTCGGCGAGATCGGCTACGACTCGATGACCGCCGAGGAGGACAAGGCGTTCGCCGCGCAGCTCGCGCTGGCGATCGACCACGGCCTGCCCGCGATGGTGCACACCCCGCACCGCGACAAGGCGGCCGGGACCGAACGCAGCATCGCCGTCGTCCGCGAGTCGGGGATCGCGCCCGAGCGCGTGGTGCTGGACCACCTCAACGAGGTGACCGTCGCGATGGTCAAGGAGTCCGGGTCCTGGATGGGGTTCTCGATCTACCCGGACACCAAGATGGACGAAGAGCGGATGGTCGCCATCCTGCGCGAGTTCGGCACCGAAAAGGTGCTGGTCAACTCCGCGGCGGACTGGGGCAAGAGCGACCCGCTCAAGACCCGCAAGACCGGCGACGCGATGCTGGCCGCCGGGTTCACCGAGGACGACGTCGACCAGGTGCTGTGGCGCAACCCGGTCGAGTTCTACGGCCAGAGCGGCCGCCTTTCGCTCGAAGGCGAAGCGACGGAAGCCGAGTTCGCGGGCAACTCGATCCTGCGAGGTGCCCGCAAGTGAGGTTCCGGCACCCCGACGGCACGCTTGTCCACCTCGCCTACTGCACCAACGTGCACCAGGCCGAGGACCTCGACGGTGTGCTCGCCCAGCTGGCCCGCTTCGGCGAGCCGGTGCGGGAGCGTCTCGGCGTGGACCGGCTCGGGCTCGGCCTCTGGCTGGCCCGGCCGGTGGCGACCGAGCTGGTCGACAACCCGGCCGCGGTGGCCCGGCTGCGCAGTGAGCTGGCCGCGCGCGGACTCGAAGTGGTCACCTTCAACGGGTTCCCGTACCAGGGTTTCCACGACCCGGTGGTCAAGCACAAGGTGTACCGGCCGGACTGGTCGACCCCCGAGCGGATGCAGTACACCCTCGACCTCGCGCGGCTGCTGGCCGAGCTGATGCCGGACGACGCCGTGCGCGGCAGCGTCTCGACGTCGCCGCTCGGCTGGCGCACGGAATGGCGGGACGACGCCGGCCAGCTCGAACTGCTGGCCAAGGGGCTGGCGAAGCAGGACCGTCCGGTGCGCGTGGCGTTCGAGCCGGAGCCCGGCTGCGTCATCGAGACGACCACGCAGGCGGCGTCGCTGCTGTCCGAAGTGGACAAGGACTGGCTCGGTGTCTGCCTCGACACGTGTCACCTCGCGGTCGGCTTCGAGGACCCGGCGGCCGCGCTGGGCCGGCTCGAGGCGGCTGGGCTCGACGTTGTCAAGCTCCAGGCGTCCGCCGCTCTGGAGGCCGCGAACCCGGCCGACCCGGCGACCCGGCGCGCCTTGGAGTCCTTTGTGGAACCGAGGTTCCTGCACCAGAGCAACGAAGGCGCCCCGCCGGGCGCCGACGACCTCGATCTCGCGTTGGCCGGGGGACTGCCCGGGGATGCGCCGTGGCGCGTGCACTTCCACGTGCCGCTGCACGCCGACCCGGCACCACCGCTGACGTCCACCCGGCCGGTGCTGGCCGGGACCCTGGCCGAGCTGTTCGGCGGCGCGACCGCGCGCACCGACCACGTCGAGGTCGAGACCTACACCTGGCAGGTGCTCCCGGACGCACCTGCCGACGACGCCGGGCTCGTCGCGGGCATCACCGCCGAGCTGGACTGGACCCGGCGTTCCCTTGTTGAACTAGGCTTGGAAGAGGTTTCCGAATGAGCTTGCTGGTCATCGACGTCGTCGGCCTGACGCCGCGGCTGCTCCCGCACATGCCGAACCTGCGCAAGATGGCCGAACCCGGCTTCACCGCACAACTCGACACGGTGTTCCCGGCGGTCACCTGCTCGGTGCAGTCCACCTTCCTGACCGGGCTGCAGCCGGCCGAGCACGGGATCGTCGGCAACGGCTGGTACTTCCGCGACCTCGGCGAGATCTTCCTCTGGCGTCAGCACAACAAGCTGGTGCAGGGGGACAAGTTCTGGGACGCCGCCCGCCGCGCGCAGAGCGGACATCGCGTGGCGAACGTCTGCTGGTGGTACGCGATGGGCATGGACGTCGACCTGACGGTGACCCCGCGGCCGATCTACCACGCCGACGGCAAGAAGTCCCCGGACGCCTACACCCACCCGCCGCAGCTGCACGACCGCCTGGTCGGCGACCTCGGCGAGTTCCCGCTGTTCACGTACTGGGGCCCGACGGCCGCGATCACGTCGTCGAAGTGGATCATCGCCGCGGCGCAGAAGATCATGACCGAGGACAAGCCGGACACCACGCTGGTCTACATCCCGCACCTGGACTACGACCTGCAGCGCTTCGGCCCGGACGCCCCGCAGGCCGCGGCGGCCGCTCGGGAGATCGACACCGCGTTGAAGCCGCTGCTGGACTTCGCGGCCGCGGGCGGGCACACCGTCGTCGCGCTGTCGGAGTACGGCATCACGAACGCGAACCGGCCGGTCGACATCAACCGCGCGCTGCGCCGTGAAGGCCTGCTTAACGTGTACGTCCAGGCGGGCATGGAGTACCTGGACCCGTGGACGTCACGGGCGTTCGCGGTGGCCGACCACCAGGTTGCGCACGTCTACGTCGCCGACCCGGCCGACATCCCGAGGGTGCGGGACATCGTCGCCGGACTGTCCGGAGTGGACGTCGTGCTCGATCGTCCGGAGCAAGCGAGCATCGGGATCAACCACGAACGCGCGGGCGAGCTGGTCGCGATCGCCGAGCCGGACGCGTGGTTCACGTACTACTACTGGCTGAGCGACGACCGCGCGCCGGACTTCGCGAAGACCGTCGAGATCCACCGCAAGCCCGGCTACGACCCGGCCGAGCTGTTCTTCGACCCGAACGACCCGGTGGTGAAGCTGAAGGCGGCGTCCGCGCTGGCCCGCAAGAAGCTCGGCCTGCGGTACTCGATGCAGGTCGTCCCGCTCGACCCGGCGCCGGTGCGCGGCAGCCACGGGCGGCTGCCCGACTCGCCCGAGGACGGGCCGGTGCTGCTGTGCTCGGACCCGGCGCTCGCGCGCGAAAAGATCCACGCCACCGAAGTCAAGGACTTGCTGCTGGCGGCCATCCGAACCGAGTAGTACTCACCAGGAGGTCAGGACATGGCACGACCGTTGACCCTGTTCACCGGGCAGTGGGCCGATCTGCCGTTCGAGGAGGTGTGCGAGCTGGCGAGCGGCTGGGGCTACGAAGGCCTCGAGATCGCCTGCTGGGGTGACCACTTCGAAGTGGATCGCGCGGTGGCGGAAGACGGCTACGTCAAGGCGAAGCTGGAGACGCTGGCCAAGTACGACCTCAAGGTGTGGGCGATCTCGAACCACCTGCTCGGCCAGGCGGTCTGCGATCACCCGATCGACGAGCGGCACGAGGCCATCCTCCCGGCGCGGATCTGGGGCGACGGCGAGCCCGAGGGCGTCCGGCAGCGGGCGGCGGAGGAGATGAAGACCACCGCCCGCGCCGCGGCGAAGCTCGGGGTGTCCACTGTGGTCGGGTTCACCGGCTCGTCGATCTGGCACACGGTGGCGATGTTCCCGCCGGTGCCGCCGTCGATGATCGAGCGCGGGTACGCGGACTTCGCCACGCGGTGGAACCCGATCCTCGACGTGTTCGACGAGGTCGGCGTCCGCTTTGCCCACGAGGTGCACCCGAGCGAGATCGCCTACGACTACTGGAGCACCGTCCGGACACTGGAGGCGATCGGCCACCGCGAGGCGTTCGGGCTGAACTTCGACCCGTCGCACTTCGTCTGGCAGGACCTCGACCCGGTCGGGTTCCTGTGGGACTTCAAGGACCGCATCTACCACGTCGACTGCAAGGAGGCCCGCAAGCAGCTCAACGGCCGCAACGGCCGGCTCGGCTCCCACCTGCCCTGGGCGGACCCGCGGCGCGGCTGGGACTTCGTCTCCACCGGCCACGGCGACGTCCCGTGGGAGGACGTCTTCCGGATGCTCAACGCCATCGGCTACGACGGCCCGATTTCGATCGAGTGGGAGGACGCGGGCATGGACCGGCTCATCGGCGCGCCCGAGGCGCTGGAGTTCGTCCGCAAGCTCAACTTCACCCCACCCACGGCGGCGTTCGACGCCGCTTTCTCCTCGAAGCAGTAAGGACCCGGGAGTGGCGGCACGACCCGCCGCCACTCCGCGAACCCGACCGCGGCACGCGTGTCGTCCGTCCAGGCACGTGAGTCGTCCACCCAGGTACGCGAACCGACCCTCCAGGTACGCGAACCGACCCTCCAGGTACGCGAACCGACCCTCCGGGGACGCCGGCCGACCGTCCAGGTACGCCGGCCGACCCGCCGAATGCGTTTGTCGTCCATCGCGGCACGCGCCTGGAACTTCTGTGTACGGGTGACCGCCAGCCCCGTCGGAAGGTGAACGAAACGGCTTCGGCCCACTCCGGGGCGAAGCACGCTCAAATTCAGGAAGGACCCAGCATGTCTCCGTCCCCACCGAAGTGGGCGAGGCTGTTCGGCGCCGCACTCTTGAGCGCCGGCCTCCTGCTCACCGTCGACACCCCGGCTCGCGCGGACATCCCGCCGGGGGACTACCAACAGGTCGCCCTGGCCACCGGCGCGGCCGAGCTCGGCGAGGCGATGTCGCTCGCCGTGCTCCCGGACCGCTCGGTCGTGCACACCTCGCGCGACGGCACCGTCCGCGTCACCACCGCAGCCGGTGCGACCTCCGTTGCGGCCAAGCTGAACGTCTACACCCACGACGAGGAAGGCCTCCAGGGGGTCGCCGCCGACCCCGGCTTCGCCACCAACCGCTACGTCTGGCTGTACTACTCGCCGCGGCTGTCCACACCGGACGGTGACGCGCCGACCGAGGGCACCGAGGCCGACTTCGCGCCGTTCAAGGGTGAGCTGCACCTGTCGAGATTTGTGTTGAACACCGACAACACCCTCGATCTGGCCAGCGAGAAGGTCGTCCTCAAGGTCGCGAACGACCGTGGCCAGTGCTGTCACGTCGGGGGTGACATCGACTTCGACGCCGCCGGCAACCTCTACCTCACCACCGGTGACGACACCAACCCGTTCTCCTCCGACAGCTACTCGCCGATCGACGAACGGACCAACCGCAACCCGCAGTTCGACGCGCAACGCTCGTCCGGCAACACGAACGACCTGCGCGGCAAGCTCCTACGGATCCACCCGCAGGCGGACGGGACATACACGATCCCGTCGGGCAACCTGTTCGCGCCGGGCACTGCGAGCACCCGGCCGGAGATCTACGCGATGGGCTTCCGCAACCCGTTCCGGATGAGTGTCGACAAGCCGACCGGAGTCGTCTACCTCGGCGACTACGGCCCGGACGCCGGTGTCACCGACGCCAACCGCGGGCCGCAGGGGCAGGTCGAGTTCGACCGGATCACCAGCGCGGGCAACTTCGGCTGGCCGTACTGCACCGGCTCGAACACCACGACCGAGACGTACAACCACTTCACGTTCCCGAGCGGGCCGTCGGGCGCGAAGTACGACTGCGCGGGCGGGCCGACGAACTCCTCGTTCCGCAACACCGGGCTCGCCAAGCTGCCGGTGCCGAAGGCGGCGTGGATCAAGTACGCGGGTGACGAAGGTTCGCCGCCGGAGTTCGGCAGCGGCTCGGAGTCGCCGATGGGCGGACCCGTCTACCGCTACGACGCCGCCTCGACGTCCACCGTCAAGTTCCCGCAGTCCTTGGACGGCAAGTACTTCGCCGGGGAATACGGTCGCAAGTGGATCAAGGCGGTCACCGTCAACGCCGACGGCAGCCGCGGCACCATCGAGGACTTCCCCTGGACCGGCACGCAGGTCATGGACATGGCGTTCGGCCCCGACGGCGCGCTGTACGTCCTCGACTACGGCACCGGCAGTGACAACCAGGCGCTCTACCGCGTCGAGTACCTGGCCGGGTCCAACCGCAGCCCGGTCGCGAAGGCGGCGGCCGACAAGACGTCCGGGCCCAACCCGCTGACCGTGAACTTCTCGTCCGCGGGCAGCAGCGACCCCGAAGGCGGGGCGTTGAGCTACCGCTGGGACTTCGGTGACGGCGCGACGTCGACTTCGGCGAACCCGGCGCACACCTACACCACCAACGGCACTTACTCGCCAAGCCTCACGGTGTCCGATCCGGAGGGCCTGACCGGCACCGCAAGCCTGGTCGTCACGGTCGGGAACACCGCGCCGACGATCTCACTCGGCACCCCGGCCGACGGACAGCTGTTCTCCTTCGGGGACACGGTGCCGTTCCAGGTGACCGGCAGCGACCCCGAGGACGGGCCGCTGGACTGCTCGAAGGTCAAGGTCACGTACCTGCTCGGTCACGACAGTCACGAGCACCAGATCACCCAGGCGACCGGGTGCAGTGGTTCGATCGCCGTCCCGGTCGACGGTGAGCACGACGCCGCGGCGAACATCTACGGCGTCTTCGACGCGCAGTACACCGACAACGGCGGGCTGACGTCGCACAGCGTCCGGAAGCTGCAGCCGCGGCACCGGCAGGCCGAGCACTTCGGGGCGCAGTCGGGCATCCAGCTCGCCGACCACGGCTCGGCCGAGGGTGGCCGGACGGTCGGGTACACCGACAACGACGACTGGATCTCCTTCACGCCGTACGCGCTGAGCAACGCGACTTCGATCAGCGCGCGGGTGTCTTCGGGCGGTCCCGGTGGCACCCTGGAGGTCCGGGCGGGCTCGCCGACCGGCACCCTGCTCGGGTCGGTGGCGGTGGCGAACACCGGTGACTGGGACACGTTCCAGAACGTGACGACCACCCTGGCGAACCGGCCGGCCGGCACCACCACGCTGTACCTCGTGTTCAAGGGGGTCACCGGGCAGGGCAACCTGTTCGACCTCGACGCCTTCACCTTCACCACCGCGACCCAGGCGGGGGCGGTCGAAGGCGAGTCGTTCACGTCGGGATCGGGCGTCCAGATCGCCCCGCACGCGGCGGCGAGCGGCGGCAACACCTTGGGCTACATCGAAGACGGTGACTGGGCCGGGTACGCGTCGGTGAGCACCTCCGGCGCTCGGTCGTTCACCGCCCGGGTGTCGTCGGCCGGCGCCGGCGGCACGATCGAGATCCGGTCCGGCTCGGCCACCGGCACACTGCTGGGCACGGTTTCGGTGCCGCCGACCGGTGACTGGGAGGTCTTCCAGAACGTCACGACGTCGGTGTCGAGCGGCTCCGGGCCGTTGTTCCTGGTGTTCCGGGGCGGTTCCGGTTCCCTGTTCGACATCGACACGTTTAGCCTGAGCACCATGCCGACCCAGGTGGATCCCGCGTACGACGTGCTGGTGTTCTCCAAGACGGCCGGCTTCCGGCACGACTCGATCCCGGCCGGGATCCAGGCGATCCGGGAGCTGGGCACCGCGAACGGCTTCGGCGTCACGGCGACCGAGGACGCTTCGGTGTTCACGGCCACCGAACTGGCGAAGTACCAGGCGGTGGTGTTCCTTTCGACCACCGGCGATGTCCTGGACGCCACTCAGCAGGCGGCGTTCGAGTCCTATGTGAACGGTGGCGGCGGGTACCTCGGCATCCACGCCGCGGCCGACACCGAGTACGACTGGCCGTGGTACGGACAGCTGGTCGGCGCGTGGTTCCAGAGCCACCCGGCGATCCAGGCGGCCAACTTCGTCACCGAGGACAACACCCACCCGGCGACTGCGCACCTGCCGGCCGTGTGGAACCGCACGGACGAGCTGTACAACTACCGGACCAACCCGCGGGGCAGCGTGCACGTGCTGCAGACGCTGGACGAGTCCAGCTACACCGGCGGCGAGATGGGCGCCGACCACCCGATCACCTGGTGCCACCCGCAGGGCAGCGGCCGGGCGTTCTACACCGGTCTCGGCCACACGATCGAGTCCTATTCGGACAGCGCTTTCCGCACCGAGCTGCTCGGCGGGATCCGTTACGTCGCAGGCGCTGTTACTGCGGACTGCGGTGTCTCATCGGGATCCACTGTGGAGGGTGAGGCGTTCACGTCGGGCTCGGGCGTGCAGATCGCGGCACACGCGCCGGCGAGCGGCGGCCAGACGCTCGGCTACATCGAGGACGGCGACTGGGCCGGGTTCGCGTCGGTGAGCACGGCGGGGATCACGCGGTTCAGCGCGGTCGTCTCGTCCGCGGGCGCGGGCGGCACGATCGAGATCCGTGACGGCTCGGCAACCGGCGCCCTGCTGGGCACGGTCGCGGTGCCGAACACGGGCAGCTGGGAGACGTTCCGGACGGTCACCACCACGGTGTCGCCGGGTTCCGGCCCGCTCCACCTGGTCTTCCGGGGCGGCGCGGGTTCCCTGTTCGACATCGACACGCTGACCGTGTCCTGAGAAGTGCCGTCAAGGCCACCTTACGGGCGTCAGACGCCCGTAAGGTGGCCTTGACGGCACAGGTCAGCGGACGCCGAGGAGGTGCTCCAGGGCCAGCTGGTTCAACCGCGTGAAGTGGTAACCGCGGGTTGCCGCCGCGTCGAGGTCGAAGTCGTCGTTCAAGAGGTCGTCGAACGATTCGTCCGGGGCGAGGGTGGGGGTCGCCAGGTCCGGGACCCGGGACGCCGCCAGGGCTTCGATCACCTCGGGGTCGGCGCGGAACTTGGCCGCCTTCTCCTTGAAGATCAGGTAAGTCCGCATGTTCGCCGCGGCGGACACCCAGACGTCCGCCGGGTCTTCGGTCCGCAGCGGCTTGTAGTCGAAGTGCCGCGGGCCCTCGTAACCGCCGTTCTCGAGCAGGTCGACCAGGAAGAACGCGCTCTTCGTGTCGCCGTGGCCGAAGATCAGGTCCTGGTCGTACTTGGGACCGTGCTGGCCGTTGAGGTCGATGTGGAACAGCTTGCCCTGCCACAGCGCCTGCGAAATGCCGTGCACGAAGTTGAGCCCGGCCATCTGCTCGTGCCCGACCTCCGGGTTCAGCCCGAACATCTCGGACCGCTCGAGCTGGGAGATGAAGCCCAGCGCGTGTCCGATCGTCGGCAGCAGGATGTCGCCGCGCGGCTCGTTCGGCTTGGGCTCCAGCGCGAACCGCAGCGAGTAACCCTTCTCGACGACGTAGTCCGCGAGCAGGTCGAGGCCCTCCTTGTAGCGGGCCAGCGCCGCGCGGACGTCCTTCGCGGCGTCGGACTCGGCGCCCTCGCGACCACCCCAGACGACGTAGGTCTCCGCGCCCAGTTCGGCCGCGAGGTCGACGTTGCGGCGCACCTTCCGCAGCGCGTAGCGCCGGACGTCGCGGTCGTTGCTGGTCAGGCCGCCGTCCTTGAACACCGGGTGGGTGAACAGGTTGGTCGTGGCCATCGGCACCTTGAGGCCGGTCTCCGCGAGCGCCTTGCGGAACCGCTCGATCGCCTTGTCGCGGTCGGGCTCGGTGGCCAGGAGGTCGTCGTCGTGGAAGGTCACGCCGTAGGCGCCCAGCTCCGCCAGCCGGTGCACGCTCTCCACCGGGTCCAGCGGCGGCCGCGTCGCGACCCCGAACGGGTCGTTCGCCGGCCAGCCCACGGTCCACAGGCCGAAGGTGAACTTGTCGGCCGGCTGGGGAGCGTAGTCGCTCATGACTGTCCCTTCATTTAGTTCACGTTGTAGACTAAATATGCGCCGCGGCGGTCCCGGGCGTCAAGAGGCCGGTTAGAGTGCTTCGCAGGAGGGACGTGATGACCCAGGCCGTGCGGCACGATTCGATGCGCGCCCGCAACCTCGAGGTCGTGCTGGGGGCGGTCAGCCGCGGCGGCCCGCTGACCCGCGCGGCGCTCGCCGAGCTCACCGGGTTGACCAAGTCCACGGTGAGCAAGCTCGTCGGCGACCTGGTGGACGCGGGCCTGCTGGCCGAGACCGGCCCCGCGCGGGCGGGCGAACGCGGCCGGCCGGGGGTGGAGGTCGTGCTCAGCGGGGCACGCGTGGCGTCGCTGGGGCTGGAGATCAACGTCGACTACCTCGCGGTGCGCGTGCTCGACCTCACCGGAGTGGTCCGCTTCGCCGCGCGGCGCGAGCGCGACAACCGCGCGTCGCGGCCGAAGAAGGTCCTCGCCGAGCTGCAGACCCTGGCGTCGGAGGCGCTCACCGAGGCGCACCGCCTCGGGCTGGAGGTGGCGGGCGCGGTGCTCGCGGTGTCCGGCCCGGTCGGCGACGGTGTGCTGTTCAGCGCCCCCAACCTCGGCTGGCAGGACGTCCGGCCGGCCGACCTGCTGCACCTGCCGGTCCCGGTGGAGCTGGACAACGAAGCGAACCTCGCGGCCCTCGGCGAGCTTTGGTACGGCGACGGCGAGCGCGACTTCCTGTACGTGTCCGGAGAAGTCGGCATCGGCGCGGGCCTGGTCGTCGACGGAACGCTGTTTTCGGGCGCGCGCGGGCTGGCCGGCGAACTGGGCCACGTCGTGGTGTCGCCGGGCGGTCTCCTGTGCCGGTGCGGCGGGAGTGGTTGCCTGGAGACCTACGCCGGGCAAGAAGCGTTGCTGACGGCGGGAAACGCGCCGTCGCTGCCGGCGTTGCTGGCGGCTCTCGCGCGCGACGACACCGCGGCTTTGGCGGCGTGCGCGGCGGCCGGGCAAGCCCTCGGCATCGCGCTGACGTCGGCGGTGAACCTCCTCGACCTGGACCGCATCGTGCTCGGCGGGGTGTTCACCCAGCTGTACCCGTGGCTGTCCGGCCCGGTGTCGGAGGTCCTGGCCGCCCGCCTCGGCGGCCTCCGGGGCGCGCCACCGGTGCTGTCGGCATCACGGCTGGGCGGCGACGCGGCAACGCTGGGCGCGGCGGGCCGGGTGGTGCACCGGGTGCTGGCCGATCCGGCGCCGTTCCTGACGCGCGCTCAAGAGGCGTAGGCCTCCACTTCGGACAGCTGTCCCGCGGGCCAGCCTGTGTTGCCGGTGAACGTCAGCGAGACCGTCCGCTGCGCCGGGACCGTGATCGTCACGCTGTTGCCGGTCGCCGGGTCGAACACGTACCCCGCCGGAGCGCTGCCGCCCACCGCGATCGTCTGCGTCCGGCGGCCCCATCCGGGTGGCAGCTTCAGCACCAGCCGGCCCACCGCGGCCGCCGGGCCGACGTCCACCGTCAACGTCTGCGGGAACGCGTTGTTCGCGCTCTCCCAGTAGCTCGACGCGTTCCCGTCGACAGCGTTCCCCGGCGGGAACCCACCCTGCGAGCCGCTCGCGGACGCCGTCTTGCCCAGCGCCAGATTCACCGACGGCAAACCGAGCTGCGAAGCCCAGTAGCGCGTCCGGTCCAGATATGCGGTCTCCGAAGCCGCGCCGGAAGTCCCGTAAGCACCCGCGAACGTCTCGTACCCGAACGGCGGCGGCGAGGACCGCGCCGGTTCGATGATCGAGCCCTCGTGCCATTCGTTGAACGACGTCACCGAAACCCAGTCCGCCTGCGTGGAAAGCGCGTTCTGCCATTCGCGGTCGTAAGTGGCCCCGTTGTCCCGGGAAAGGGTCGGTGTTGTGTTACCCGGCACCGCCCGGTCGTCGTTGTACCCCGGCCCGACCGAAGGCGCCCACACCAAGCCGTTCGCCTCGCAGAACGCGCCCGCTTCACGCCAGCCCGGCGCCGTCGCCCCGGCGATCGCGTCGTAGGTGTACATCCCGCCGAAGTGCGCGACCTTGCTCGTGTCCGTCGTCTGCGCCAGCACGATCGCCGACGAGCTCACCTGGTCCAGTGCCGTCCAGTCGGTGATGCGCAGGCTTTCGAAGACGTAGAACGCGCCGCGGCCGCCCTCGCGGTAGAACGCGGGGCTCGAACCGTACCGCGAGAGAAGGTAGTTGATGTCCGACACCGTCGAGGACGCCGTGCGCCCGCTGTACGGCTCAAGATGCCAGGCGACGCGGATCCCGTGCCGCGCGGCGGCTTCGAGCACCCCGGCCGCCAGACCGTCCTCATAGGACCCCTGGCCCCACCAGCTGTAGACGAGCACCCCGGCGCCGGACTGCTCGATCCACCGCATGTGCTGCTCGACGGCGCCGGTGAGGTCGCCGGAGTCGTACGGCCCGAGGACCGGGTAGAAGTTCGCGCCGACGTCGTCCGGCGGGGTGTGCCCACCCTGCTGCCAGTGCCGGTAGCCGCCGGAATCGTTGCCGTACCACGGGTAGTAGAACAGGTGGGTCCGGCTGGAGAGCGCCGCTGCGGCGGCGGCCTGCGCGGCCGGCGCGGTCAGGGTGGCCACCAGGAGGAAAAGGGCGGCGAAGATCGTCGTGAACCGTCGCATGGGGAGCCCCTCGTCGCGCTTCGCGGGCTGGGAGTGGTCCAGACGATACGGACGAAAAGCCGGCCGAAGCAAGACTTTCCCGCACATACGCAAACTTGCGTCGGAAAGCCACCAGGAAACACGAAAGCCGCCCCGGGCGAACCCGGGGCGGCTCCCGTTGAGCGGGACTAGCTCACCGCGTTGATCAGCACCAGCGAGCTGCCGACCGTGACACCGGTGTCGGTCTGCACGGTCAGCTGACCGCGCAGGATGCGGCCCGCCGCCGGGACGGCCTTGGCCGTCACCGTCGCCGGCACCGTCCACGAGCTGCCCGACGCGTGCGCCGCGTTCGTGTCGGTCACCGCGACCGAGCCGAACGACGGGTTCGTGAACACGTCGAGGTAGTCGTACTCGGTGGTGCCGCTCGGCACGGCGTACCCGTCGACCAGCGCGACCCAGGTGCCCGCGGCCGGGTTGGCCACGGTCACCGACTCCTCGGAGTCACCGTCCGCGCTGACTGCCGCCTGCACGCAGCTGCCGGTGGTGCAGTTGTACAGCACCAGGTCCAGGTCGGCGCCCACGTCGGACGTCTTCCCGATGGTGGCCGTCAGCGACGTCGAGCCCGGCGTCACCGCGATCTGGTACTGCTGCTGCGCGCCGTCGGCGATCGTCGGGCGCGCGACCTTCGCGCTGCCCAGCGTGGCGCCGTTCAGCTTGCCGGTGAACGCGCCGAGCGTGTTCGTCACGGTGTAGGACCGCGCGATCGGCGTGTTCACCGTGGCCGAGGCGATGGTGTCCGGGTTCGGCGTGATCGCCGTGCCCAGCACCGAAGCCGACAGCTTGTACGCCGCGTTGTCCACATCGGACGTCCGGCGCGCTTCGACGACGATCTCCCACACACCCGGCAGCGGGTTGGCGATGGTCCGGCTGGTCGGCGTGCCGCCGGGGCAGCCCGCGCCCGCGTCAGGGAGGTAGCAGAACGTCGTCGAGGTGCTCGCCTCGGCCGGGACGCCGGTCGGGTCGTAGCGCAGGAACCGCACCTGGCCCTTGCCCGGGGCGCCGGCCCCCGCGTCCAGGTCCACCTTCAGCGCGCTGGCGCCCTGCGGCACCCGCACGAAGTAGCTGGTCGCCTGGTTGCGGGCGATCTTGCCGGAGACGTCGACCTGGTACCCCTTGGCGGCGGTGAACTCCTGCGGCGCGAAGACCGTGTTGAGGGTCTGCACGTCGACGCCGATGGTCAGCGGGTTGTCCAGGTACAGCAGCGCCGAGTGCACACCCGCGTTCTTCGGGTTCACCTTGACGTCGAACTTCACCGGTGTGTTCAGCGGCAGGACCACCGTGGACTTCGACGAGAACGTGCCGTCGTCCCCGACCCACCGCGCGAAGTACGGCACCGGCTTCGCCGACCCCGTGGTGCGGGTGATCGTGTACGTGCGGGTGTAGGCCTGGCCCGTGGTCACGCCTTCGCGGTCGTGGATGCCCACGCCCGTGTTCGGCGTCGCCAGCAGGCCCGACAGCGCGGTGTGCACCTCGACCGACGTCGAAACGGCGTCCGGCTTCGGGTTGAGCGACAGCGCGACGAACGCGGCCGGGACGTTGAACAGGCCCGAACCCTGGGCGTACGCGCCGATGCCCGGCACGAACCGCGCGGTCGACTTGATCGCCGCGCGCAGCTGCGCGACCGGCGGCCGCTGGCCCTGGTGCGTCGCCTTGTACGCGCTCACCAGCAGTGCCGCCGCACCGGTCGCCTGCGGCGACGCCATCGACGTGCCCTGCAGCATGGCGTAGCCGGCCGGCAGGGAGTAGGTGCCGGCGACCGGGCCGCCCGCCTCCCAGCGCGGGATGGTGGAGATCGCCGCGCCGGGCGCGATGATGTCCGGCTTGAAGCCGCCGTCTTCCCGCGGGCCGCGCGAGGAGAACGGGTGCAGCGACTCGGGGGACGCGGTCTTCGAGCCGTAGTTCGAAAGCCAGGTCTCCTTGGTGATGTACGAGCCGACCGAGATCGCGTCCGTGGCCACCGACGGGTCGCCGACGGTGTTCGCCCCGGCGCCGCTGTTGCCGGCCGAGATGAAGATCTGGACGTTGTACTCGGCGATCGTGCGGTTGTAGAGCTCCGCACGGGCGTTGTTGCCGTCGTTGAGCGCCGGCAGGCCGCCGATCGAGATGTTGATGACGTCGGCGCCGTGGCTGGCCGCGTAGACGACACCGTCGATCAGGCCGCTCGAGGTGCAGGCGGTGCCGGTGAGACAGACCTTGACGGCCAGGACCTTCGCGCCCGGGGCCGCGCCGTCCATCTTGCCGCCGAACAGGTCGTTGCCCGCCGCGATGCCCGCGACGTGCGAGCCGTGCTCGGCGCCGGCGATGCCGATGCCGACGAAGCCCGGCTTGTCGGTCTGGACGACGAAGGCCATCCGCTCGGCGATGTCGGTCGCCGGGTTGTCGGTGCCGAAGTAGCCGACGTCGTACTTCTTGGCGTAGTCGGTCATCGGCTTCTCGTCGGTGAAGTCGCCGTTGCCGTTGAGGTCGACGCGGACCTCCTTGGTGACGCTGTCCTCCAGCACACCCCAGGAGTCGGCGCGGTCGCCGTCGCGGTTGACGTCACCGCCGGTCTCGCTGTCCGCGCCGCCCAGGTCGCCCGCGGTCTCGCTGAAGGTGCCGAACGTGTACGGGCCGCCGGTCGCCGGGGCCGTCCAGCTCTTGCCGTTCGCGGTGAACGTGCCGGTGTAGGTCGCGGTCGACTGCGCGACCCAGGTGCCGTCACCGGAGTTGGTGGCGTTGGCGTTGTACCAGTCGACGATCTTGCGGTCGCCGTGGCTGGTGGTCGCCAGCGCGGGGGAGTCGAGGTCGACGCCCGAGTCGAGCACGGCGACCGTCGTGTCCTTGCCGTCCCAGTTGGGCAGGACCTGGCCGAACTGCGCCGCGTAGGTGTCACCGGTCGGCAGGTACGGGTTCACGCGCGGGGTGTTCTTGCCCGGTGCGGGCTGCGGCGCCGGGTCCTGCGCGCCGTCGGGCTTCGGGTCGTCGCGGTACACGAGGCCGTCGACGTCGACGGCGTTCACCGACTTGAGCTTCGCGGCCTTCTCGGCCTTGTCCGTCGGGACGCTGACCTTGACGTAGTCGAGCTTGGTGTCGGTGGACTGGACGACACCGCCGAGCGCCTTGAGCTCGTTCACCGCGGTGCCGGTCTGGCCCTTTTCGGCCGCGACCAGCAGGGTCACGTCGGGTTTGCCGGCCTTCTCGGCTTCGGCGACGAGCGCGCGGTCGTGCTCGTCGAGGGTCTTGCCGTCGGCCGCGCCCGCGGTCGGCGGGGCCTGCTGGGCGGAGGCCACGGGGACGGCCACGCCGAGGACGGATGCGCCGAGTGCGGTGGCGAGGACGGTGATCCCGGCCCGCCGTCTCCAGCGCGATCTGAGCTGTGTCACTGAAACGACCCTTCGTGAAGAGATGCGTCCGACAAGTAGACGTCCGAGAAGTAGACAACGTGAGGTCTTCGTCAGCAATAAGACAGTTAGCCCATTACCCGCAATTGGTTGCGAGCCGAACGGCCTAACGGGCTGACCGGTTGGGAGGCAACCGGATGTGACTTCCGGAGGTCAACCGTCCACTCTTGCTATACGTGCGTATAGGGGGCTACATTGACGTGTAGTCGACTACATGAACGTATAGGACAGTCATGAGCACCGAAGACCTCACCGCGCGGGCCCGGATCCGCGACGCCGCCATCCGCCTGTTCACCGAACGCGGCATGGAAAAGACGTCGATCCTGGACATCGCGAAGGAGGCCGGCGTGTCGGGCGGGCTCATCCGCCACCACTTCGGCTCCAAGGACGGCCTGCGCGAGGCCTGCGACGCGTACGTGTTCGACGAGCTGCTGAAGTTCAAGGAGGAGGCGCTGGCCAAGGGCCAGGCTGACCCGGCCTTCGTCCCGACGTTCGATGCCCGCCAGCTCCTCTTCCGCCGCTACATGGGCCGAGCGATGCTCGACGGCTCCGAAGCCGCCGCCGCGCAGTTCGTCGACATCGTCGACGGCACCGAGCGCTACTTCCGCGAGTCGGGTATGGACATGCCCGACCCGCGCGGGGTCGCCGCCGCGC
This sequence comes from Amycolatopsis sp. NPDC051758, assembly GCF_044453095.1. NCBI lineage: Bacteria > Bacillati > Actinomycetota > Actinomycetes > Pseudonocardiales > Pseudonocardiaceae > Amycolatopsis > Amycolatopsis sp. NPDC051758. Next base: position 168,597 of record NZ_JBITCJ010000005.1, read on the forward strand.
TCGCCGCGATGACCGGCGGGCTGATGATCCTGCAGGACCACGTCGCCCGCGCCCTCGGCGAGGAGCCGGGCACCAGCGAGGCGATGCTGCGGATGTCGCTGGCCGCCGGCCACCTGTTCCTCAACCCCCTCGGCGACGCCGAGGTCCTCGACAAGGCCCGCGAAGCGCTGGCCGCCTACCAACGGAAGGAATGACGATGGCCGAAGCGATCACCGCCGACGGCCTCACCAAGGCGTTCGGCAGGACGCGGGCCCTCGACGGGCTCGACCTGACCGTCCACACCGGCGAGGTGCACGGGTTCCTCGGACCCAACGGCGCCGGCAAGACCACCACGATCCGCGTCCTGCTGGGGCTGATGCGGGCCGACGGCGGCCGCGCCACCCTGCTCGGCGGCAACCCGTGGACCGACGCCACCGAGCTGCACAAGCGCCTCGCGTACGTCCCGGGCGACGTCACGCTCTGGCCCAACCTCACCGGCGGCGAGGTCATCGACCTGCTCGGCCGGCTGCGCGGCGGCCTCGACCCCGCGCGCCGCGCCGAGCTCGTCGAACGCTTCGACCTCGACCCGCGCAAGAAGGGTCGGACGTACTCGAAGGGCAATCGGCAGAAGGTCGCGCTGGTCGCGGCGCTGGCGTCCGATGTGGAGCTGCTGGTGCTCGACGAGCCGACGTCCGGGCTCGACCCGCTGATGGAAGAGGTGTTCCGGCGGGTCGTCGAGGAGGAGCGGGAGCGCGGCGACCGGACCGTGCTGTTGTCCTCGCACATCCTGTCGGAGGTCGAGGCGCTGTGCGACCGCGTCACGATCATCCGGGCCGGCCGCACCGTCGAGACGGGCACCCTGGACGAGCTGCGCCACCTCGGCCGGATCACCATCGACGCCTCGCTCGCGCGGGTGCCGGCGGACCTGGCGTCGCTGCCGGGAGTGCACGACCTGACGTCGTACGGCTCGCACGTCCACCTGTCCGTCGACCAGTCTTCGCTCGACGACGTGATGCGGCACCTCGCCGGAGCCGGGCTGCGGAACCTGGTGAGCCGGCCGCCGACGCTCGAGGAGCTGTTCCTCCGGCACTACCAGCAGGACGAGCCGGTCGGAGCGGCGCGATGACCGGGACCTGGGCGCTGCTGCGGCTGGTGCTGCGCCGCGACCGGCTGCTCATGCCGCTGTGGATCGTCTGCCTGGCGGTCGCGCCGATGGGGTACCTCTCGTCGATCGAAGCGGCGTACCCGGACGCGGCGGCGCGGCAGCACTTCTACGACCTCAACGCGACGAGCGCGACGTTCGTCGTGCGCAACGGCCCGCTGTACGGCTCTTCGGTCGGCAACCTCTTGGCGTGGCAGTGCGGGTTCGTGCCGGTGGTCGTCGGGCTGATCGCGTTGCTCACCGTCGTCCGGCACACCCGGACCGAGGAGGAGGCGGGCCGCCGAGAGCTGACCGGCGCGACCGTCGTCGGGCGGCACGCCGGACTGGCGGCCGCGGTGATCGCCGCCTGCGGCGCATGCCTGGTGTACGGCCTGCTGGTCGGGTTCGGGCTAGCCGCGCAAGGTGCCCCGTTAGCCGGCGCGCTGGCGCTGGGCCTCGGGTTCACCGTCGCGGGCTGGGCGTTCGCCGGCGTCGGCGCGGTCGCCGCGCAGCTCACCTGGGGTGCGAGCGGCGCGCGCGGCATCGGGATCGGCGTGCTGGTGCTGGCGTTCCTGCTGCGCGCGGCGGGGGACAGCAGCACTTCGGCGGGCTGGCTCGCGTGGCTGTCGCCGATCGGCTGGGCGCACCGGCTCCGGCCGTTCGCCGGTGAGCAGTGGTGGGTGCTGGCACTGGCGCTCGTCTTCACCGGCCTGCTCGCGGTCCTGGCCGTCGTGTTGTCGGCTCGCCGGGATCTCGGTGCGGCGCTCCTCCCGGCCCGGCTGGGGCGGCCGGCGGCGAAGGCGTCGCTGCGCTCGCCGCTGGCGCTGGCGTGGCGGCTGCAGCGGGGGACGCTGGTGGTCTGGACCGTCTGCCTCGCGCTCATCGGGCTGTTGATGGGCGGTGTGGCGAAGAACGTCGAAGAGATGGCGCGGGACAACAAGGCCGTCGCGGACGTGTTCGCCCGGCTCGGCGGTGGCGGCGCGGTGATGGACGCGTACCTGGCCGGGACGATGACGTTGTTCGGGCTCGCGGCGGCGGGGTACGCGGTGCAGGCGACGCTGAAGCTGCGTGCCGAAGAGGCGGCCGGCCGGGCGGAGCCGGTGCTGGCGACGGCGGTCGGCCGGGTCGGCTGGGCGGGCGCGCACCTGGTGTTCGCGCTGCTGGGTTCGGCGTTCTTGCTGGCGGTGACCGGTCTCGCGACCGGCGCGGCGTACGGCGCTTCGCTGGTTCCGGCGGCGCTGGCCCAGTTGCCGGCGGTGTGGGTGCTGGCCGGGCTGTCGGCGTTGCTGATCGGCTTCGTCCCGCGCTTCGCGGCGGCGGCGTGGGGACTGCTCGGCGCGTTCCTGCTGCTGTCGCTGGTGGGGACGGCGTTGCAGTGGAATGAGGCGGTGCTGGGGATCTCGCCGTTCCAGCACCTGGCCCGGCTGCCGGGCGGCACGTTCTCGGTGGCGCCGGTGGTCTGGTTGGTGGTGATCGCCGCTGCCGCCGTCTCCGGTGGCCTGCTGGCGCTCCGGCGGCGGGACATGCCGGTGGGCTGAATCCGTGAAGGGCACAGCGTCCCTCACTGTGCCCTTCACGGATCTTCGGCGGCAACCGAGGGAGTCGAACCCTGCGCGGCTTATGAGGGCGGCGCCCATGGACCGGCCCTGACCCTTCGGCGGGCGACGGCTGCCATCTCGTACAACGGTAGCTAATACCCATCTCATTCCCATCTCACTCCGTGCTTCACCCGGACGGGGCGGGCCTGGCAAGGTTGTCCGCATGGATGATCTACTGCTGCGCCGCGTGCGGCCGGGGCTCGGCGGCGAGCTCGCGGACGTCCGCGTCACCGACGGCCGGGTCACGGCGATCACCGAGCCGGGCTCGGCCGGCTTCGCGGCGCGGGTGGTCGACGGGCACGGCGGGACGTTGCTGCCGGGTCTGGTCGACGCGCACGTCCACGTCGTGCAGTGGGCGACGTCCCGGCGCCGGATCCCGCTGGACGCGGCGCGGTCGGCGACGGAGGCGGTCGAGCTGCTGCTGGCGCACCTGCTGGCGACGCCGGCGCAGCAGACGGAACTGGTCGTGGGCGCGGGTTTCCGCGACGGGCTCTGGCCGGACAAGCCGCACAAGGACCTGCTGCAGCGGGCGTTGCCGGGCCGGGCGGTCGCGTTGTTCAGCGCGGACCTGCACACGCTCTGGCTCAGCCCGGCGGCGCTGAAGCTGATCGGCCGCGAGCACCCGACGGGGGTCCTGCTCGAGAACGACTGCATGAGCGCAACGGCCCAGCTGCCGACGGCCGCGATCGAGGTCCAGGACCAGTGGGTGGCGGAAGCGATCAGCGCGGCGGCCGCGCGCGGCGTGACGGAGATCGTCGACTACGAGTACGCGGACACGGTGGCGGACTGGACTCGCCGCGGCGCGCCGTCGACCCGGATTTCGTGCGTGATCGCCCGGCACCTGCTGGACCAGGCGATCGAGCGAGGCCACCGGACCGGCGACGTCCTCCCGGATTCCGGTGGGCTGCTGACGGTGGGCCCGTTCAAGCTCTTCGTGGACGGCTCCCTGAACACCCGTACGGCTTATTGCCACGATCCGTACCCAGGTGGGGATTCCCCAGGGCTGCTGGAACTCCCTCCGTCTGCGTTGGTTCCCTTGATGGAGCGGGCTTTCTCGCACGGGCTGGTGCCCGCGGTCCACGCGATCGGCGACCAGGCCAACACGATCGCGCTCGACGCGTTCGAGCAGGTCGGCTGTCCCGGACGCATCGAGCACGCGCAGCTGCTGTCCCTTTCCGACGTGCCCCGGTTCGCCACGCTGGGTGTGGTGGCGGCGGTCCAGCCGGCGCACCAGCCGGACGATCGTGACGTCGCTGATCGGCACTGGCACGGGCGTACTTCGCGGGCATTTCCGTATCGGTCGTTGCTGGAATCGGGCGCTCGCTTGGAGTTCGGGTCGGATGCACCGGTGGCGCCGCTGGACCCGTGGGACGGAATCGCGTCGGCGGTGTCCCGGACCGACGACGACCGTCCGGCTTGGCACCCGGAGCAGGCGATCGGCCTTGCGGACGCCCTGGCCGCGGCTTCGGGCGGGCGCCGGGGAGTCGCGGTGGGGGACGTCGCGGACTTGATGGTGACGGCGGCGGACCCGTCCGGCCTGTCGCCGTCAGACCTGAGGACGCTCCCGGTGATGGCAACGGTGCTGGGTGGGCATGTGACTCATCAGGTCTGACATGGCGCTCGTGGGATCCGTTGCGAACGGACCGTTCGTGCCGTCCGGCCGGTTTTTGTCGGTCCGTCGCGTCAGGCTGGTCGAGTGAGACGCGGAAACTGGGGACAAGCGACTGCCGGCCGCCCATCAAGGTGGTGCCGTTCTTCGGGCTGCTGCTACCGGGGGTGGTCCTGGTCCATCCCGCGGCACCCACCGACGAGGAACGGGTGCGAGCCGCGCTCCTTCTGGTCGGTGAGAACGCTGCGGTGACGGGATTGTGGGCATTGCGCAGACCGGGGCTTCGGCAGATCCCGGCCCGGCGGGGGTCCACGTCCTGGTGCCGCACGGCCGGAAGACGACCAGCACCCGGTTCGTGGTCATCGGGCGCACCACGGAGTCGGTGGCGGAGGCCGATGCGTGGGAAATCTGGAAACGCAGCGGGCTCCCGCCGGCCGCCTGGAACGTCAAGGTGTTCGACCGCGACGGCACCTACGTCACCAAGCCGGACGCCTGGTGCGACGAGGTCGCGTTCGCCTGGGAGATCGACTCCGTGACCTACCACGGCGAAGGGGATCACTTCCTGAAGACGCTCACGCGGAACGCGCGCCACGCCGCGGCCGGCATCGGGTTCCTTCAGACGCCTCCCAGCCGTCTGCGAACGGAACCGGAGGCAGTCCTCAAGGAGCTTCGCGCGGCCTATACGGCAGCCGCGGCGAGGCCCAGGCCACCGGGAGTCACCACCTTCGGGGGTTGATTTGTCCGGTGGACACCGGAAAAGATCCACCCGTGCAGTTGACAACGTTGTCAGGAGGAAACGGATGAGAACGCGGACGCGCGTCCTTGCCACCCTGCTCACGGGCGCCACCGTAGTGGCCCTCGCGACCCCCGCCGAAGCCGTGAGCAGCAGATTCACCGACGATCCCACCACCCTCGTGGACACCTCGATCGGCAACAACGGGGACGGCACCACCTTCCCGGGCGCCACCACTCCCTTCGGGATGGTCCAGCTCAGCCCGGACACCCAGCTCAAGAAGTACGCGTCCTACGACTACGCGCAGGACACCACCCTCGGCTTCAGCCACACCCACCTCTCCGGTGTCGGCTGCCAGACCATGGGCAACTTCCGGTTCATGCCCACCACCGGCGCCGTCACCAGCAGTGATCCCGCCCAGTACGGCGCGAAGTTCAGCCACGCCAACGAAACCCGCCAACCCGGGTACTACGGCGTCAAGCTCGACAACGGCATCAACGCCGAGCTGTCCGCCACTCAGCGCACCGGCCAGCACCGCTACACCTTCCCCGACAAGGCGAGTCAAAACGTCCTCATCGAGGTCGGTGAGAGCAACGGCTACACCTACGCCGGCGACGTCCACGTCGTCGGGGACGACACCGTCGAGGGCTGGCTGCAAGGCGGCAACTTCTGCTGGGAGACGCAGAAGGAGCGTTACAAAGTCTTCTTCTCGGCCAAGTTCGACCGCAAGTTCACCAGTTTCGGCACTTGGACCGACAACAAGCTCACGCCGAACCAGCGCGACTCGAGCCTCGGCAGCCAGCGCACCGGCGCCTGGCTCAGCTTCGGCACCGAGAAGAACCAGGTCGGCGCCTCCGTCGGCCTCTCCTACACCTCGATCGACGGCGCTCGGCTGAACCGCAAGACCGAGCAGTCCAAGTCGTTCGACGAGGCCCGGCAACAATCCCACGACACCTGGAAAGACGAGCTGAACCGCCTGCGCGTCGCCGGTGGGACGACCGCCGACCAGCGCACCTACTACAGCGCGCTCTACCGGTCGCTGCTGCACCCGTCCGTCGGGTCCGATGTGGACGGTTCCTACCGAGGCTTCGACGATAAGATACACCGAAGTCGCGACACGTATTACCAGATGTTCTCGCTGTGGGACACCTATCGCTCACAGAACCAGCTGGTCGCGCTCCTGCACCCGGACAAGGCCGCGGACATGACCAAGTCCGTCCTCAAGATCTACCAGGACGGCGGCTGGGTGCCCCGCTGGGCGCTCGCCGGCGGCGAGACGAACGTGATGAGCGGCGACCCCGTCACGCCGTGGGTCGTCGACAACTACCGCCGTGGCCTGCTCGACGACCGGACCGCGCGCCAGCTGTTCGACGCGTTGTGGCGCAACGCCAACGAAGTGCCTGCGGACCAGTCGATCTTCCGTGGCCGCGACGGCAACCCGTCCTACGTCGAGAACGGCTGGATCGGCTACCAGGACCTGCCGGGCTACACCTACGGCGATACCCGCCAGGCCGGTTCGGCGACCCTCGAATACGCCCTCGCCGACTGCGCGCTGTCCACCATGGCGCAAGGACTCGGGTACCAGGACAAGGCCGAGACGCTCCAGGCGAGTTGTGGCAACTTCTCGAAACTGTGGGACACCAGCGTCGAATCCCACGGCTTCACCGGCTTCCCGCGCACGAAGGCCGCGGACGGCACCGGCGTCGGCGACCCCGACCCGGCGAAGTCGACCGGCTTCCACGAGGGCACGCCGTGGCAGTACCAGTGGCTCGCCCAGCAGGACACCGCGAAGCTGTTCGGCCTGATGGGCGGCCCGGCGAAGGCGGAGCAGCGGCTCGACACCTTCTTCGACATGCCGCTGCTGCTCACCGACCCGGCGAAGGCCGCCAAGGATTCCTGGGTCCACGGCGCGTACGACTACCACAACAACTTCGCCTTCAACCCGAACAACGAGCCCGACCTGCACGCGCCCTGGATGTACAGCTGGACGGGCGCGCCCTGGAAGACGTCGGCGGTGCTGCGCGCGGCGCGGACGCTCTTCACCGACACGCCGTACGGCATGCCGGGCAACGACGACCTCGGCACCATCTCGTCGTGGCTCGTCTTCGGCATGACGGGCATCTTCGAGGCCCAGCCCGGCTCCGGGACGTACCTGCTCAGCACGCCGATGTTCGAGAAGGTCGAGATCAATCCGGACCACGGCCGCAAGGTCGAGATCGAGGCGCCCGGCGCGAGCGCGTCGAAACTGCAGTACACAAAGGACGTCCGGATCGGACAGCGCGGTTACGACCGCAGCTGGATCTCCCACGCGGACCTGCTCCGCGCAGGCAAGATCCGGTTCACCTTGAGTGACACTCCCACGGCGTGGGGCACGAATTCCGCCCCGCCCGCGATGTAGTCCAAGTCCGTGAAGGGCACCCTCCTGGCTTTAAACGCCATGAGGGTGCCCTTCACGGCGTTCAGGCGCGGCGCAGGGAGGGGAGCATCGCGGCTACCCCCAGCAGAGCCACGATCAGCGGGACCACCAGGGCGGCCTGGAGGCTGCCGGTGGCGACGACCGCCGACACCACCCCCAGCGTCAGCGCCGGGCCGACCTGGAACGCCGTGTTCACCAGCCCGCCGGCCAGCCCCTGGTCCGCGGCCGGGACGCTGTCGGCGGCCGCCATCGTCAGCGGGCCGTAGGTGAGCGTGAACGCCAGTCCCACCAACAGGAACGCGGGCAGCATGAGCGTCACGTAACCACTGGAGGCGTCCAGGAACAGCAGCAGCGCGTAGGCCGCCACCGACAAGGTGAGGCCCGCCAGCGCGACGCGCCCCGATCCGAACCGGCCGACCAGCGGCGCAGCGATCCGCGGCGCCAGGATCGCGACGACCAGGCCGCTGGGCGCCACCGCGAGTCCCGTTTCCAACGCCGACCAGCCGCGGACGTCCTGCAGGTACAGCGTGATGACGAACAGCGCGCCGACCCAGCCGCCGAGCAGCGACATCGCCCCGACGTTCGCCCGCACCAGCGCGCCGGACCGCAGGACGCCCAGGCGCACCAGCGGGCTCGCCACCCGGCGTTCAACCACGACGAACGCCGTCAGCAGCACCGCGACGGCCGCCAGCGAACCCAGCGTCCGCACCGACGCCCAGCCCGCGTCCGGCGCCTCGACCAGCGTGAACACCAGCAGCAGCATCGCCGCGGTGACCGTCGCGGAACCGGCGACGTCGAAGCCCCGGCCCCGCGCCGCGGGTGACCGCGGGACGACGGCGAGCGCGCCGGCCAGCGTGGCGACCGCGACGAGCACCGGCGCGTGGAACACCCACCGCCAGCTGACCTCGGTGAGCAGCCCGCCCGCGACGAGCCCGAGCGAGAACCCGGTCGCGCCCGTCGCGGTGTAGATCGAGAGCGCCTTGTTGCGGACCGGGCCCTCGGTGAAGCTCGTGGTGATGATCGAGAACCCGGCGGGCGCGCTGAACGCGGCGCTGATCCCGGTGACGAACCGGGCGGCGACGAGCAGCGGGCCGCTGGTGGCGAAGCCGCCGAGCGCGGTCGCGACGGCGAACACGGCCAGCGCGCCGATCAGCATCCGGCGGCGGCCGAGCAGGTCGGCGGCCCGGCCGCCGAGCAGCAGGAACCCGCCGAAGCCGAGGACGTACCCGCTGACCACCCACTGCAGGGAGCCGGTGGACAGGCCCAGGTCGGCGCCGATCGACGGCAGCGCGACGCCCTTCATCGAGACGTCGAGCGCGTCGAGGAACATCGCGCCGCACAGCACGAGGAGCAGGCCGCGGGCGCGCGGGGTGAGGCGGTCGTGGACCGCGAAAGTGGTGGCAGAGACGGTCAAAGGAACCCCCAAAGCAGACGGACCGATCGGTCCGGGACCGAACGGTCCGAATCATGGCGAGAACTCGGACCCGTTGTCAACCACGGATTCCATGATGTGGACCGTTTGGTCCGGTACGATGGCCGGCATGCCGCGCAAGCCGACGCCGGACGCCCGTGAGCGCATCCTCGAGACCGCCACCCGGCTGTTCAACCGCCACGGGGTGCACGCCGTCGGGATGCAGCAGATCATCGACGAGTGCGGGTGCGGCAAGAACCTGCTCTACAGCCAGTTCGCCGGCAAGGACGACCTGGTCGTGGCGTACCTGACGCGCTGCAGCGGCGACTGGGACACCATCGTCGCCGGGGTGAAGGCGGCCGCGGACGGTCCGGAGCGGCAGTTGGTGGAGCTGGTGCGCGAGGTGGGGGTGCGGGTCAACGTGCCCGGTACGCGCGGATGCCCGCTGCGCACCACCTTCGCCGAGTTCCCGGAGCGCGAGCACCCGGCCCATCGAGTGTCGATGGACCACTTCGTGCGGGTGCGGAAGCAGCTACGCGAGCTGGCGGCCGAGACGGCGGCGCCCGACCCCGGCCGGCTGGCCGACCGGATCATGTTCATCATCGACGGCCTGTACACGAACGGGCCGATCTTCGGCGAAGAAGGAGCGGAGACGGCGGTCGCCTTCGCCGAGGACGTGGTGAAGGCGGAGACCTCAGCGAAGCCGGCGAAGGGCCGCTGACCAGGCCTGACGCGAGAGGGTGAGCTGACCGGCGGCGGGGGCCTTGCTGTCCCGCACGCCGACGGTGCGCTCGATCGCCACCTCGACACAGTTGGTGTCGTCGCCACTGTGGGTGGACTTGCGCCATTCAGCGGTGGCCATCGGCTCCTCCTAGCGCGCGGCCTCCGCGATTCGCTCGCGTGAGCCCTCTTCGCTCATCGCCGCCTCGGTGAGCATCTTAGCGAGCTTGCGAAAGGTGGCGACCTTGTCGGCGGCGGAGAGGAACACGCTGCAGCGGTGGTGTTCCAGCAACACGATGGGCGGTTCGGCCTCGTACTCCATCACCATGAACGACCCCACCCGGCCCGCGTGGTAGCCGGTGTCGGCGCCGAGGATCCGCACCGAAACATGGGGGAGGCGGGAGGCATCCAGCAGGCGATCCATCTGGTCGGACATGATGTCCTCGTCGCCGACCGTGCTCTCGAGGATTCGCTCGTCGAGAATTGCGTGCAGCTCCACGGGGCCGGGGCCGGTGAGCATCTTCTGGCGATTCATGCGGGCGACCACCCGCGCATCGGCCTGGTCGGCGGTGAGGTTCGAGCTTTCGAATATCGCCCGGGCGTAATCGGGGGTCTGCAGGAGTCCGGGAATGATTCCCGTCTCCCAGTTGGTCAGCTTGTTCGCTCCTCGTTCGCAGTGATTGAGGCTTTGCAGGCTTGCGGTCACCCAATCAGGCTCGCGCGCCGACCCCGCCAATTCCAGCAGATATTTCTGCTTTTCGCCGCGCACCTGGAAGAAACCGAGGATGAGCGCGACGTCCGCCACGGACGGCAGCCTCAACCCCTTCTCCCACAACGACAGCACTTGCGGCGCGAAGCCGAGTATGCGCGCCAGCTGGCGCAACCCCACTCCGTGTGCTTCGCGTACTTCGCGGAGTCCTGCGGACAGTGCGCGGGCGCGCGGTGTCGAAGAAGTCGCTTTCATGGCGCCGATAGTACGAACGGCGATCCGTCACCCGCTCAGCGTGTTGGTGTCAACCGGACAGGACAGATTGACTGGTGTCATGTTGAGGTGGCAGCAGGCGGAGGGAAAACGCCACGCGCTCGACGGGCCTTTCCCGCCGCGCCCGGAAGAAAGGTTCGTGACTTTGTGCGGGGAAGAGGTGACCGTCGCGGTGTGCGACGTTCCGCAGCTCGGCGGGAACTGGTTCGACCCCACCTGCGCCGCCTGCTCGTCGGCGTGGCTGGCGCGGTGCTGACCGACGCCGACCGGGACCACCGGCTGCTCGAGCGGATCCGTGACCTCCACGGCTCGCTGGCGCTCGACCTCGCGTGGCTCTCGAGAACGCTCGACGACGAGGCGCCGCGGCCCGACATCCTCCGTGACCTGGGGGAGCGGCTCACCGATCTGGGCGCGGACCTCGTCACCCGCGCCGACGAACTGGACGCCAGGGTCCGGGCCACCCTCCCGGACCACGGCTGGCTCCCCGAAGCGGGCGCACGGCGGCGCGCACTGGCCGTCGCCCACCAGGTCGGCCCGCACCCCCTCCGGTGCGGGCCGATCTTCCTGGCCCTCTGCGGCGCCGCGTGCTTCCCGTTCTACGGCACCGACCCGGCCGGCCGGACAGTGCGGCACGAACGGTGCGAAAAGTGCCTCCACGTGCGCTGATCCGCCGTTCGTGCTGAGCTGGGGGCATGGCCGAGACGAAGACGACGGCGACCGAGCGGTTCTTCCGGGTCGCGATCGCGATCAAGGGGCTCGACGGCGCCCTGCAGGTCGTCGGGGCGCTGATCCTGGCGTTCATCCCGGCGTCGACCGTCAGCGGGTTCACCCACGCGGTGATCACCCGGGACCTGCTGGGCGACCCCTCCGGCACCCTCGCGCGCCACCTCGAGTCGGCGACGGAGAACTTCCTGCACGGCGACACCAAGACCTTCGCCGTCGCCTACCTGCTCGCCCACGGGCTGATCAAGCTCGGCCTGGTCTGGGCGCTCGCCCGCAAGATCGTGCGCGCCTACCCGGTCGCCGCGGTCATCCTGGCCGCGTTCGTCGTCTACGAGATCATCCGGGCGATCCACACCCACTCGATCGCGCTGCCGTTCTTCGCCGCGCTCGACGTGATCATCATCGTCCTCGTGCTGCGTGAGTACCGGCAGCTCAAGCGGTCACGAAGTGCATGACGGCGACGTATCGAGCGGCCGTCCCTGCGACCACACGAGGTCGACCGGGCCGGCCGAGCCGTCGGCCTGGATGCGCAGGATCGGCAGCACCTTGTCGATCTGGTTGCCGCTGTCCTGCCGGAACGCGATGAAGCCGGTGGCGCCGGGCACGGCGGAGTTGCAGTCGATTTCCGCGACGAAGTTCGCCACCGACCGCGAGCCCGACGACGGGTCCTTCTCGGCCGCGTCGACCGCCGTCGCGACGGCGTCGTGCTCGATCATCGCCGCGCCGTCGGAGAGGTGGCCGGCCTCGAACTCGTGCGTGCCGGTGAAACTGTTGAGGAAGTCCGTGTAGTTCTGCTGGTAGGTCAGCGCGGCGTCGTTGCCGGTGAACATCTTCCACTGGTCCGGGTAGGCCAGCGCCGTGTACAGCGGCGTCACGGCGATGTCCCCGGTCAGCGGGAGCTTCGTGCCGACGAGCGTCGCCGCGTCGTCGCCGGAGATGACCGTGACCGAGCGGAGCTGCTGGCACGCGCCGTCGTTCGACAGCGCGTAGACGAACGACCGCAGGTCGACGCCGCGGCCGGCGAAGTAGATGACGTCCGGCTGGGCGTTGCAGATGTCGGAATGCATGCCGCGGAACAGCTTCTGAAGGTACTCGTCGCGGCTCGTGCCGGTGAGCTGCCCCTCCAGGGAATCGTACTTCTTCGAGAACTGGATCGGCACCAGCTGCTGGTCGGCGAACGCCTTGGCCAGGGTGCCCGCGTAGGTGTCGGCTTCGTTGACGTCCGCGACGAGCATCGTGCGCCGCTTCGGGAGCTTCGCGATGTAGTTGACGGCGGCGTGCGCCTCGTCGCTGTTCGTCGGGCCGACGCGGAAGAAGTTCTTGACCCGCTTGCCGGCGGCGTCGACGTTCAGGTCGTCGGCGGTCACCGTCGCGCCGATCGTGACGATGCCGTGGCTGGACAGCTCGGCGATCGCGTCCCGGGTGTTCTGCAGGCTGATGCCGATCCCGGTGACGGCGGCGATGCGCTCGCTCTCGGCGGAAGCGACGATCTGGTCGACCGCCGCGCGCCAGTGTTCGGCGTTGGAGCCGAAGTTCGCCAGCAGCAGCTTGACGCCGGTGGTGTCCGGACGCGGCCACGCCGCGGCGATCGCGCCCTGGACCTCGTGCCGGATGAAGTTGATCGGCGTGCTGTCGACGTCCGGGTCCGGGGTCAGGTTCTCGAGCACCACCACGGTCTTGTAGGCGGCGCCCGCCTGCGCGTTCCGTTCGGCGATCACGGCCTCGAGGTCGGCGAGGGGATCGTCGTCGCGCAACAGCCCGGAGTCGAGGGACAGGCCGACGCAGACGTCGCCCTCCGCCGTCAGCCCGGCGCCGCACTGCTCCCACGGCCGGAGCGGCACGATCACCGCGGCCAGCACCAGCACGCCGATGACGGTGACGACGATCCAGTGCCGGTGGAGCAGGCTTCGCGGCCGGACGGGCGGTCCGGCGGGCCGGTTTCCCGGGGCGAGGCGGTCGAGCAGCGCGGTGCGAGGCATCGGCGTTCCGTTCCGGCGCGTCACGGCCAGAGGCCGCGGAAGGCGAGTTTGGCGGTGTCGTCGAGCGCCTTGGTGTCCGAGCGCTGCGACTTCGAGGACAGGGCGGTCAGGGCGGTCCCGATGTCGTGGTTCTGGTCGGGGCCGCGCACCGCGAACGGGTTCGCGCTGAGCCAGCTCGCGGCGAGCAGGCGGGCGAGGTTGTTGCGGATCTCGGTGCGCTCGCCGGGTTTCCGCTCGACGTCGGTGTTGACGAGCTTGCCGTAGAGCCGCTCGTAGTCCTCGTCGAGCGGCTGGGCGTCCGGGGCGTGCACCACGACGGTGAGCCGGTCGACCCACTCCCGGTGCGGGAGCTCCGGGAAGTCCCGTTCGAACAGGTCCACCACGGCGGGGAAGTCCCCGAGGGCGAGCAGGCAGTACGCGCGGCGGACGTCGTCGGCGCCCGGGGCGCCGCGCAGCGCGGCGAACTGGGCGGCGTAGGTCGGGCCCGCGCCGCCGTTGCGCCGCGCCAGCGCGGACACCAGGTTGCCGGCGAGCCAGGGGTGCAGCGTGACATGGTCGGGCGTGCCGCCGCCGCTGCCCGGCGCGTTCACCCACAACGACGCGCGGAGCTCGGTGAGGATCGGTCCGACGTGCGGCTGGCCGACCAGGCCGTGTTCGGGCAGCGGCACCAGCCACGGCGCGGTGGCGAACGGCGCGGCGGTGACCAGCGCCTCGGTGTCCACAGTGGACAAGCGGAGGTCGGCCAGCCAGGTGCGCCACGGGTCCGGGCCCGACGTGCCGAGCACGTCGCGGGCTCCTTCGCGGACCGGGGCGTCGCCCAGCGTCTGGGCCAGCTGCTTCGCCGCTTTCGGCAGGCCGCCGCTGGCCCGGTGGACGAACGCCGCCGTCGCGCGGGGGACGTCCTCACCCAGGAGGTCCGCGACCTCCTGGACCTCCAGGGGTTCGAGCAGCACGGGGTAGTAGCCGGACGGGCGGGCGGTCTCCGGGTGCTCGGCCCAGTCGTCGTAGGAGGCGTCGCGGCAGCTCGGCACGACCCGGGCGGCCGTCCCGTCCGGCTGCCACGGCGGCCGCCAGGCGCGGGCGAGCTCCCGTTCCCACTCGCCGTCCCACTTCCCGCTGGTCGCCACGACCAGCAGCGGGTCACCGGTGCCGCGGTCGCCGTGCTTGCGGCGGTAAGTCTCGCGGGCCGCCGTCAGCGCCTTGAGGAACGCGAGCCCGCCGGGGTGGTCGACGTCGTCGAGCAGCACCACCCAGTTGTGCACGTGGGACTGCTTCTCGGGGTTGACGCAGTCGCACGGGCTGCGCCGCTCCGGCGCGGACATCCGGCGGTGGTTCTCCCGGACGTCGGCGAGGAAGGCCTCGGTCAGCCACGCGGTGACGCCGTCGGGGTCGGGCTCGCGCCCGCGGGCCAGCCAGTTGAGGTCGACCAGCGCGTCGAGGGCGTCCCCGGTCTTGAACCGGTCGAACTCGGTCAGCGAGCGCAGGATGTGGCCCAGCCGCGGCCGGACGGTCTGGATCAGCGCCGGGACCTCGGCGGCGAAGGCGTCCCCGAACGGCGCCGGGACGGTGCTCTTCAGGAGCAGGCGCACCAAGGGGTCGAGGCGCCCGGGCCACCGGCTGCGCTTGAAGTCCACCAGCAGCCGGCGCAGCGTTTCCTTGTCCCGCACGCGGTCGGTGGTGGTGAGCTCCGCGCCGACGGCGATCAGCGCGACGGTGAAGCGGAGGAAGCGCGGCTGCGCGCGGTTGCGCCACTTGCGGGAGAGGTTGTAGGCGAGCCTGATCAGGACGTCGACGGGGCTGGGGTCGTCGGCGGCGAAGTCGAACCGCGCGTGCACGACACCCCAGCCGAGGTGGTCGGTGATCTCCGCGAGCGCGTGCGACTTGCCGGCGCCGACCGGGCCCAGCAGGAGGACCACCGGCTGAGGCCGCGGCGGCTTGCCGGTGACGCCGTTCCAGAGCAGGCGGCGGGTCAGCAGAACGGAACCGGAATGATCCGCTTCGACCATCGGTGTGTACTCCCCCAGGTGGACCACGAACACGTCGGGTTACCAGGATAAACACACCGTGACTGTTCGGCTACGAGGATTCCCCGTTTGGCCCAGTTTTGTCAGGTCCTTCCGGCCTAGGCGGCCACGGGAAATCGCACCGTCGTGCTGTCGACCTCCAGGGGTTCGACGTAGAGGGCGGTCGCGTTGTCCGAGCCGCCCCGGGCGAGCGCGGCGGCGACGAGTTCGGCCGCGCCGGTGCCCGGCTGGGCGAGCACCGCGCGGATCCCGGTGCCGGTGAGCGGCTTGTGCACCCCGTCACTGGTCAGCAGCAGCCCGGCGCTCGTGGTCTCCGCCGTGCCGATCTCTTCCGGCTTGGTCGTGCGGACGCTGGTGGTGACGACGTGCTCCATCCGCGGGGTCACCGGCTGGTGGTGGGCGCGGAAGTACTCGGCGAGCGTGTGGTCGGTGGTCAGGCGGCTCAGCGTGGTGCCGTCCCAGGCGTAGGCGCGGGTGTCGCCGACCCAGGCGATGCGGTACCCGCCGTGCTCGGCCGGCATGGCGACAACGAGCACCGCGTCCCCGAGCGTCTGCCCGCGGACCGCCCGCTGCGCCGCGAGAACGGCCTCGACCGGTCCTTTGTGGACCGGCGTGCGGGCGGCGGCCGCGGCCGCGGTGCGCGCGGCACGGGCGGCGGCGGGCTCGTCCCCGACCCCGTCGGCGAGCGCGAAGACGATGCCCGGCCCACCGGCCGCGGCGTACGCGCCGACGGCGTCGGCGTTGAGTTCACGGGGTCCCTGGGCGCTCGCGGTGTGCCAGCGCGGGTACTCCGGTCGTGTCGTGATCATCGCGGCCTCCTCGTCCCCTCTGTCCTCCATGATCCGCCGGTTACCTGTGGGCCGTCTGAGACTTTCCGGTGCCTGGTTCGCGTACGTTGGGAACGGGGTGGGGCATGGAGTTCCGGATACTCGGGCCGCTGGCGGTGTCACGCGCCGACGGCGGCGTGGCGGTGCTCGGCGGGCGGAAGCCGCGCACGCTGCTGGCGGCGCTGGTGCTCGCGCGCGGGCGGGTCGTGCCCGACGAGCGGCTGGTTTCGCTGCTGTGGGACGGCGAACGGCCGTCGACCGTCGATGCGCAGCTGTGCACGTACGTTTCCCGCTTGCGGAAGGGCCTCGGGCGGCCCGCGCGGTTCGTCCGGTCGGGTGGTGGTTACCTGCTGGAGCCGGGCAGCGGCCCGGTCGACGCCGACGAGTTCGAACGGCTGGCCTCGATCGGCCACGACGAGCTGCGCGCGGGCCGGGCGGCCCGGGCGGCGGCGCTGTTCCGCACCGCGCTGGACCTCTGGCGCGGCCCGGTGCTCGCCGACGTCGCCGAACCGCTCCGGGCGGGCGAGTCGGCGCGGTTCGAGGAGCTCCGGCTGGCGGTTGTCGAAGGCCGGATCGAGGCCGAAGTGGCCACGGGCGACCACCTGCGGGCGGTGTCCGGCGCCACCGGCCTCGTCCACGAACATCCGCTGCGAGAGCGCGCGAGGGCGTTGCTCATGGCTGCGTTGTGTGCGAGCGGCCGCCCGGCGGACGCGATCGCCGTCTACCACCGGGGCCGGCGCCTCCT
Organism: Amycolatopsis sp. NPDC051758; assembly: GCF_044453095.1. NCBI lineage: Bacteria > Bacillati > Actinomycetota > Actinomycetes > Pseudonocardiales > Pseudonocardiaceae > Amycolatopsis > Amycolatopsis sp. NPDC051758. Next base: position 185,484 of record NZ_JBITCJ010000005.1, read on the forward strand.
CGACGAGCGGCTCGGGATCGCGCCGGGCCCGGCGCTGCGGGCGGCGTATCAGCGGGCGCTGTCCGGGTAGGGCGACGACCGGAAGTCCCGGTCGAGCTGCGCGGGCGAGCGCGGCAGCCAGTAGCGCGCGGCGGCGTGGACCTGGTCCCGGGGCAGCGCGGGGTTGACGTGGCGGTGGTCCGGCTTCGCGATCGACTGCAGCGCCCAGGCGAAGCCGAGCAGGGGATTGATCCGCGCCCAGCGGCGGCCGTCGATGTCGAGCAGCATCTGCGCGCGCTGGATGCTGTGCCAGAAGTGGTAGCCGTTCGGCGGGCTGCCGTTCATGGTGTGCACCTCCGACTCGTCCGGCGCCCGCCGCGGGTCGAAGAGGATGCCCTGGCCGAACGCGGCGAAAGCGCTCGTGAGGCCTTCGTCGTCGTGGCGGTAGAAGCGGTCGAAGTTGTCGAGCTGGAGCTTCGAGAGTGTTCTGAGCGGCGCTTCCACGGGCTTGACGAACTCGGCGTAGTTCCGGGGATAGCCCGGTTCCAGGCTCAGCGCGCGCCAGGTCTCGTAGAGGCCTTCCGGCGCGTGTTCCTGGATGAACGGGAAGAGCACGGCGTAGGCGTCCCGGACCTCCTGGGACGGGTGGTACAGCGAGATTTCGTCGAGCTGGTACCAGAGTTCGTTCGCCCGGCGGTCACCCAGCATGCCGGGCACGGGCGGCAGGCTCCCGGTGGTTTCCGGTGTTGCTGCCGTCGCCGTCGCCGTTCCCCCGAGCAGCACCGAACCGGCAACGGTCGCCGCGGTCACTTTGAGCAGGTTCCTGCGATCGAGCATGGTGACACCCCCTGGCCGGCGACCCCCTGTCGCCGTTCGCCGTCACGGTACGGAGGGTTTCTATACTTTTTCTGTACGCCCGGGCTTCCGGAGAAGCCCGGGCGCCCGTTCAGCTCTGCAGGTCGTAAACCGTCTGACCGTCCACCGTGGTGGCGGTGTAGTTCGCCGTCACCCAGGACGTGATCTCCGAAGAACCACCACCCGGGCCGCCACCTTGCCCACCCTCGATGTAGTACTTGATCTCACCAGCTGCGACGTACGCCTTGAACTCGTCCAGCGTCGGCGCCGGGTCCGAGCCGCTCCAGCCGCCGATGCCGATCACCGCCTTGCCGCTGGCCAGTTCCAGGGACGCCGCGCTCTGGGAACCCGTCGTCGCGGCCGCCCACTTGGTCGTCGTCCGGGCCAGCAGTGTGCCGATCGCGCTCGAAGAAGACGCTTCACCGCCCATGCCGCCGCCCATCGTGCTGGACGTCGGACCGGACGTCGGGATCGAACCGCTGTGGGCCACCGACGCCGTCTCGACTCCGTAAGCCGCGGTGGACACGCCCAGCGTCAGCACCACCGCCGCCGCGACGACCGCGACCAGCCGGCGCACCGGCGGCACGCCCATCACCAGCACCGTGCCCACCAGCACCCCGAGCACCGCGACGATCCACCGCAGCGCCGGGAACCAGTCCGGCGTCCGGTCGAGCAGGATGAACGACCACACCGCGGTCACCACGACCATCCCGGCCAGTACGGCCCGCGGCGCCAGGTTCGCCCGGCCCTGCCACAGCGCGCGGCCCGAAATCGCGACCAGCGCGGCGATCGCCGGTGCCAGCGCGACCGAGTAGTACGGGTGGACGATGCCGCTCATGTAGCTGAACACCAGCGCCGTCACGACCAGCCAGCCGCCCCACAGCACCAGCCCCAGGCGGGTCCGGTCGGTGCGCGGCGCACGCCGGGTGAACCACAGCCCGGCGACCAGCCCGATCAGCGCGGCCGGCAGCAGCCACGAGATCTCCGTGCCGAAGCTCGAGCCGAACATCCGGAACAACCCGGAGGCACCACCGAAGCCGGTGTTGCCGCCCATTCCGCCACCACCGCCACCCTCGCCGCCGCCGAAGATCCGCGACAACCCGTTGTAGCCCAACGCGAGCTCGAGCAGACTGTCCCCTTCGGACCCGCCGATGTAGGGCCGCGACGCCGTCGGCCACAGCTCGACCAGCGCGATGAACCACCCGGCCGAAACGACCAGCGCCACCACCGCGCCGCCGAGGTGCAGCAGCCGTTTCCCCAGGGACGTCGGCGCGGCGATCAGGTAAACCAGCCCGAACGCCGGCAGCACCAGGAACGCCTGCATCATCTTCGTCAGGAAGCCGAACCCGATCGCGGCGCCGGCCAGCGCCAGCCAGCCCGGGCTCGCCTTTTCCGTGGCCCGCACGACGAAGTAGGCACCCGCGACCATGAGGAGCACGAGCAGCGCGTCCGGGTTGTTGAACCGGAACATCAGCGCCGCGACCGGCGTCACCGCCAGCACGGCGCCGGCCAGCAGCCCGGCGACCGAGCCCGAAGTCCGTTTCACCGTCAGGTAAAGGATCCCGACGGACGCGACACCCATCAGTGCCTGCGGGGCCAGCACGGTGAAGCTCGAGAACCCGAAGATCCGCGCGAAGAGCGTGCCGACCCACAGGGCGGCGGGCGGCTTGTCGACGGTCAGCACGTTGCCCGAGTCGAGCGAGCCGAACAGCCACGCCTTCCAGCTCTGCGTCCCGGACTGCACGGCGGCCGCGTAGAACGAGTTGCCGTAGCCGGACGCGGTGAGGTTCCAGAAGTACAGCACCGCGGTCGCGGCCAGCAGCCCGAACACGGCCGGGCGGACCCAGCGTGGCGGCGCGTGCGCCACGGACTCCTTGCGGTGACGCGGTTCCTGCGTCACGGGGTCGGACAGGACGGCGGTCATCAGTACTCCTTCTGGGTGGCGGCCTGGCGGCGCGGGTTGAACACCCAGCCGCGCAGGAGCAGGAACCGGAGGACCGTGGCGGCGAGGTTCGCCAGCACGAGCACGGTGATCTCCAGGACCAGGCCGGGGGTGGTGGATCCGTTGAGCAGGGCGAGCGAACCGCTGGTGAGGGCCAGCCCGAGGCCGAACACGATCAGCCCCTCGAACTGGTGGCGCCCGGCGCCGGTGCGGCCGCGGATGCCGAACGTCAGCCGGCGGTTCAGCGCGGTGTTCGCGATCGCCGTCACCAGCAGCGCGGTGAAGTTCGCCGGCTGCGCGCCGACGGCCGTCCGCAGCAGCAGGAACAGCACGAGGTAGGCGAGCGTGCTGCTGACCCCGATCGCGGCGAACCGCACCAGCTGCGTCACCAGCCTCGGCGGCACCCCAGGCGCTTCGACCCCGATCGGCTGACGGCCGAGCTGTTCACGCAGCCTGCTGACCGGGATCTCGCCGGTGAAGGTGGCCTTGGTGACGCGGGCGATGCCCTTGAGGTCCGCGGTGGCGGTCTTGACGATGTTCACCGACGAGTCCGGGTCGTCGACCCAGTCGACCGGAACCTCGTGGATCCGCAGCCCGGCGCGCTGCGCCAGCACGAGCAGCTCGGTGTCGAAGAACCAGCCGGTGTCCTCGACGTGCGGCAGCAGCGCCCGCGCGACGTCCGCGCGGATGGCCTTGAAGCCGCATTGCGCGTCACTGAACTTCGCGGCGAGCGTCGAGCGGAGGATCAGGTTGTAACAGCGGGAGATGAACTCGCGCTTCGGGCCGCGCACCACTCGCGCCCCCCGGGCGAGCCTGCTGCCGATGGCGAGGTCGGAGTGCCCGGACAGCAACGGCGCGACGAGCGGCCCGAGCGCGGCGAGATCAGTGGAGAGGTCTACGTCCATGTAGGCGAGGACGGCGGCGTCGGAGGCCTGCCAGACGGCGTTGAGCGCGCGGCCGCGGCCCTTTTCGTCGAGGTGGTGGACGGCCACCTCGGGGAACTCGCGGGCGAGTCTTTCGGCCACCTGCAGCGTCGTGTCGGTGCTCGCGTTGTCGGCGACGGTGATCCGGTACGGGTAGGAGACGTGTTCGGCCAGGTGCGCGTGCAGCCGGCGGATGCACGGTTCGAGGTCGGTCTCTTCGTTGTAGACCGGGATGACGACGTCGAGGACGGGCTGCGGGCCGGCCAGGTCGACCGGGACGGTCCCGGGCCGTGCTGCGGGGGCGGTGGCTGTCATGCCCCTTACGGTCGCGGGTCCCGCTTTGGTGACCGTGTGATCTCTCTGTGCGCTTGCTGTGCGCTGTGCCCGGTTCGCGGGGCACAGCGCACGGACGGCGTCAGCTGTGGACGCGCAGCGGCACCACGTTGCTCGGCGGCAGCGCCCGGCTCGGCTCGCGCCGGGCCTCGGTCGGGCTGATCGTCAGCGTCACCAGGCTCGCGTAGCGCGGGTGGCGGTCCACGTACACCTCGGGCACGCCGCACGCGGCTGCGAGGACGGACCGGTTGCGGTGCAAGTGCTCGAAGGCCTCACGGCCGAACAGCGACACCACGATGTCACCACCACGCGGACGGCTCCACAGGATCGCCGGGCGCAGGCGCAGCAGCGGGAACGTCGCGCGCAGCCGGTGCTGCAGCCGGACGGCCTGGACGCGGGCCCGCACACTGCGGCGGCGCAGCACGGCCAGGCCGAGCGCGGAGCCCAGCGTCACCGACGCCCACACCGGGCCGGCCCAGAGCGCGAACACCACGACGCCGTAGGGGAGGAGGGTGAGGGAGAGGATCTCCCACCGCCAGTGGTAGAGGCGGACGGGGAACGACGAGGCCTGCTTGCTGGTCATTTCCGAGCTCCTTCCGGTCGATCGGCGGCGGAGAAGGCCGCCGAGGTGGCGCGAGAGACGGCCGGCGGCGATCCCGGCCACGAGGGCCGCGACGATCACCGGCGCCGAAGTCATGTCGGAATCCGGGTCTTGGGGGCGGGCTGCCGGTCCTTGTCCCGGCCGAGCTGCCAGGTCCACCGCCACCCGGCCCAGATCGCGGCGACGGACCCCAGCCCGATCAGCACGATGGCCTGCCCGACGAGCCCGTCGAGCGGCGCGAGGCGCATCAGCACGAGCAGCGCCCAAAGCTGGGAAGCGGTGAAGGGGATGACGATCCCGGCCGCGTAGACGCCCCGGCGCCAGCGGCTGCTGCGCGGTGCGGTGGTGTAGGGGTCCATGAAAGCCCTCCTCTGCCGTGGATCCAGGAAACCTCCGGGTCGCCGCGTCGTGTGTGTCAGCTGACACACACGGCGGGATTCAGCTCGCCAGGCGTCGAAGTTCAGCCAGGCGGTGGATCGTCACTTGTCTTCTGCCGGTGCTGATGACGCCTCGGCGACGCAGGTCGCGGGTCGCGCGCGCCCAGGATTCGCGGGAGATCGCGGCGGTCGTCGCCAGCTCCGCCTGCGTCGCGGGGACGGTGATCTCGATGTCTTCTCCGCGGCGCACGCCGTGCTGCACGGCCAGCTCCATCAGGTGCGCGGCAACCCGTCGCGGCGCGGCGCCGGTCCCGAGGTCGAGCCACTGCCGGCCAACCGATCGCAGACGTGCGGTGAGGACGAGCAGCAACGCCCAGGAGATCCGGGATTCCGTCCGGCACAGGGCGGCGAACCGCCCGCCGGGCACCTCCAGCACTTCCAGGTCGTCGAGCGCCTCGATGGTCGCCGACCGCGGCCGCGCGTCGATGGCCGCGAGCTCGCCGACGACGTCTCCCGCACCCCGGACCCCGACGACCACTTCGCGCCCGTCCGGCGTGGTGTTGACGATCCGGACGTGCCCGGACAGCAGCAACAGCACCACGCTGGAGCGGTCACCTTCCCGGCAGACCGTCTCGCCGCGCCCGTAGGACCGCCGCGTGGCGGACCGGGCGAGCGCCCGCCGATCGGCCGGCGTCAGGTCGGCCCAGAATCCAGTCGGTTCCACGTCCCCACCTCGTCTCCGGTCCTATGCGGTCAGGTCCTCCTCGGGCTCGCGGGCCCGGGGCGTGTACAGCCAGCCCCGGAGCCGCTCTTCGCCGAGCTTGATGTGAACGGCTTGCGTGAAGGCGGTGCGGTCGATGCCCGGGTAGCCGTGCCGCACGACGGCCCGGTGGATCTCCTGCGAGACGGCCAGCGCAAGTGGTTCGGTGGTGTCGCGCAGCCGCCGCTTGAGCTCGGGCGCGTCCACCAGCCGGCAGGCGATGTCGACGTCTTCGCCGTATGACGCGCGGCTGTCGCGGTGCACCTCACCGGCGTGCACGGCAACCCGCAACCGAAAGGCCAGCTCAGGACGGCTCTCGGCATGCTTCAGGAGCAGCTTCGCGAGCGCCGGGACGACGGCCGTGAGCAGGAGCGTCTTGGGCAGCTGGTCGAAGGGCCGGATCAGGCAGAGCGCCCCATCGCCCCGATCGACGAAGGGGTCACGGTGCTTCCGGCCGATCCCGCCGACTGCGAGGGCTTCGTCGAGCAGCTCGAAGAGGACGGTCCGAAGCTGGGTGCGCACCGAGTTCGTCTGCTTGGTCGAGTTCTCGATGTCGACCGCCACGATGGCCCGGTGCCGGGGTATGTCAGCTGAGGTGTCCATGGCCTGGCTCCTGCCTTCAGGTTGGAACTGAAGTTCAGTCAAGTTCACTGTAGGAGCTGGAGTACCCTGGATCAACTGGGATGAATCGCCGTTATCCGTTTGGTGCGAGGGAGTTCGGCGGGGCGTAACGTTTCAGTCCTCGCTTCGGCGGGTCGCCGATCAAACTGCGAGTGGTGAGTAGTAGTATCTGGGCCCACGTCCGCTGTACTGAAATTTCCTGAAGGGTGGCGGAGTGGTGTCCCCAGCTCAGCCGCGGCCTGCGCTCGCCCGGCGCCTGAAGGCGCTGCGCGAAGAGCTGTGGCCGGACGCCGGGCTCACCCAGCTGCAGCTCGCCGAGGCGTTCGGCGGCGTCAGCATCTCCCTGATCTCGTCCTGGGAGAACACCGAGAAGCCGGTCCGCCCGCCGGTCAGGCGGCTCGAGGCCTACGCGACGCTGTTCGCCACGCGGCGCTCCTGGGATGGTGAGGCCGTCCGGGTCCTTACGCTCGAAGATCTGACGGACGAGGAGCGGGCCCAGCGCAAGCAGTTGCTGGAGGAACTGCTCTGGCTGCGGGAAGGCAGAGAGGCTGTCGAGCCGGCCGTGGAGGCTGACCCTTGGGCCTTCCCCGAAGACCAGGACATCACGATCGTCTGCGCCCGGTTGCCGGAAAAGTACCGCGAGCATCTCAGCTACGCGGACCCGGAAAGTCCCGACTTCGTCTCGCTCTACACCTACGCGGATCCCGATGCCCTGATCGAGCTGTTCGGTCACATCCGTTCGAGGAACCCCGACAACACGGTCAACTTCCACACCGCCGACGAGCTGACCGCCGACCACTACACGAGCCACCTCGTCCTGCTCGGGGGCGTGGACTGGAACACGGTGACCAGGGATGTGATCGAACGGGTGGACCTGCCGGTCGAGCAGTTCAACCGGCTCGGCGAGGTGGAGGAAGGCGGGTTCCGGGTGGACCGGGACGGCCGTGAACAGCTGTTCGTGCCGCAGTTGGACGAGCGGGGTCGCCTGCTCGAAGACGTTGCCCATTTCTATCGAGGCGTATCTCCGTTCAACCGAAAGCGCACTGTGACCGTATGCAATGGTATGTACGGTCGCGGCACGCTCGGAGCGGTTCGAGCCTTGACGGACGTCCGGTTCCGGGACCGGAACGCGGCCTATCTGCGCGAGCGGTTCGGCGACGCGGAGTCGTTCAGCATCATCAGTCCGGTGCCCGTGGTCCAAGGACAGGGCCTGACCCCGGACTGGACCATCGAGGAGAACCGGTTGCACGAGTGGCCCGAGGGCGCCGCATGAACGCGCGGCAGCACGAGTCCCACCAGGACTTGCTGGCACACTTCGAAGAGAGCGATGCCCCCGGGGCGGCCATGGACGCGATCATCGTGCCCACCGGCCGGCCGGCCGCATATCTGCGGCAGGCCATGGCTGTGGCCAAGGAACGCGATGTCTTCCTGCTTCTGCTGTGCAGCCTGCGGTCGACGGCCTCCAGCGCGTCTCTGGAAGCGAAGCGCGCGGGAGTCCGGGCGCTTGCCATCGACATCGACCTGGTGAACCCGAGGGTGGTTCCCGAGTTCGCGACCGACGAGATCGTTCGCTTCACGCGGTTCCACCGGAAGACCGACACGAGCTTCAAGCGCAATCTGGGCCTGCTGATCGCGGTGCTGGCCGGCTGGAAGCGGATCCTTTTCCTCGACGACGACATCGAGCTGCCGAACCCCGCGGACCTCACCACCGCGGCCGGGCTCCTTGACGAGTACCCGGTCGTCGGTCTCGCCAACGCCGGTATGCCGGACAACTCCGTGGTGTGCCACGCGATCCGCGACGCCGGGCAGAAGCAGGACACCTTCATCGGCGGGGGCGCTCTTTCGGTCGGGGAAGCGGCATTCAGCTCGTTTTTCCCCAACATCTACAACGAAGACTGGTTCTTCCTGCTGGACGGCATGAAGCTGCGCCGGTCGGCGGTCACCGGGACGGCGATCCAGAAGCCGTACGACCCCTACCGCGACGCTCGTCGCGCTCGCGGGGAGGAACTGGGCGACACCTTGGCCGAAGGGGTGTTCGGGCTCCTGGACAGCCACCTGGGCCTGGCGCAGGCCGACGAGGCGTACTGGCGCGAGTTCATGGCCGACCGCCGGCGGATCATCCGGGAAACCGTCAAGCTCGTGGTCGACTCGCCGATCGAGGCGGCCCAGAAGGCGCGGATGGTCGACGCGCTCAAAGCCGCGATCGGCCGCAGCGAACTGATCACCCCGCAGTTGTGTGTGCGGTACATCCGCGCCTGGCAAGAGGACTGCGTGCGCTGGCGGCAGCGGATCACGGACCTTCGGCGCGACCACCACGACGGCTCAGGGATCGAGCACGCTGTCCGGGCGCTGGGGATCCCGCTGTTGGCTCAGTCGGGTTCCGGCATCCCGCTCACCACGGCTGAGCGGCACCGATCGCCCGCGCCTCTGACCGGGGCGACGGCGTGATCGGGACCAGGTCCTTGGTCAGCACGTGGCAGCGCTCGGGTTCTCTCACGACCCGGCCGTCCGGCAAGGTCGTCTGCGTGTAGCAGGTGACCTCGCCGTGACCCCAGTCCTGGTATTCCAACCGGTCGTACAGCCGCGCGGCGTGCAAATTGTCCGTGCGGACCGCCAGGGCGACTTTCCGGCGACCGTTTTCGACGAGATATTGCTCCGCCGCCTCGACCAGGGCCTGGCCGATTCCGCGGTTGCGCAGGGTGGGGGCGACCTCCAGGTGCGTGATCAGGGGCACGCGCGGCAAGTGCCACCTGATCAGCGCTTCTTCGGCCTTCTCGAGCCACAGGTAGACCTCGCCTGCCGGACGGCAGTCCAGCCAGGCCAAGAACAGCACGCCGTCGTTGTTCAGCTGGCGATCGAACCGGTCGTTGAGGAATGCGGGGTCGCCCAAGGCTGCGGCGAACGAAACCAGATCTGCTGAGCGGGCCGGCCGCACGTAGGGCTCGGTCATCTGCAGAAGCTCCTGTTCGCCGGGTCCTTCCAGTGTGCAGGAGGTAGCAGGGAGTTGACCAGGTCATCAGGCCCTCACCCTGCTTTCGTCGGTTAGCGCCTCAAGCAGCCGTGGTGAGGTCGTACACCGTGACCCCGTCGACCGTGGTTGCTTCGTAGTTCGACGCGACCCAGTCGGCGATCTGCTGGGCCGCGTCCGAGCCGGTGGTGCCCTGCATCGTCATGCCCTCGCCGAGGAAATAATGGATCTGGCCGCTCGCCACGTACTGCTGGAACTGCTCCAGAGTGGGGTAGGGATCAGTCCCGTTGAAGCCACCAACAGCCATCACCGGCGCGCCACTGGCCAGCTGGTAGCCCGCTGCCGCGTTCGAGAGCACTGTGGCTGCCGTCCAGGTGTAGCGAGACGCGTCCTGCTGAAGCAACGCCGTCAACTCGGCGCCCGGGAGGGTGGTCGACAGTAACGACCCCGGGCCGCCGCCTCGGCCGCCGCCGAAGCCGCCAGTTCCGCCCGGGCCACCAGGGCCGCCGAAGCCGCCCGGACCGCCTCCGCCGAAGCCTGACGAAGGACCGGCAGACGGGATTGCGCCGCTGTGCGTCGTCGCCGCGGTTGCCAGCGTGTACGCCCCCGAGCCGGAAAGGAGCACGACCAAGGCCAACGCCGTGACCAAAGAAGCAGCCCAGCGGGTCAGGTGCGCCGCGAAGAACAGTCCTACCGCTGCCAAGAGCCCGCCGATCAGCACGGTGGGGGCCAGCCATGGCTGCCACGTCGATCCCGACAACAACAGGTACGACGTGACCGCCGTCAGTGCCACACCGCCGCTGAGCAGGCCCGAAGCGGACGGGCGGGACCGCAAGTTCCACAGCTGGACCGCTGCCGTGCCGACCAGGGCGGCTACCGCCGGGGCCAGGGCCACCGTGTAGTACGGGTGGATGATGCCGCCCATGTAACTGAAGACCAACGCCGTGACTACCAGCCAGCCGCCCCACAGGAGCAGCGACGCGCGGGACCGGTCGGTGCGCGGTGCGCGGCGGGTGAACCACAGGCCCGCGACGAGGGCGAGCAACGCCGCAGGGAGCAGCCACGCGATCCCGCCGGCCATCTCACTGCCGAAAAGGCGAGTCAGGCCCGTCGAGCCCCAGCCACGTCCGGCGCCGCCGCCGACGCTTCCGACCTCGTTGCCCGTGATGCGGCCGAAACCGTTGTAACCGAAGATCAGCTCCCACAATGAGTTCGTCTGGGAGCCGCCGATGAACGGGCGGTCGGCGGCCGGCCACAGGGCCACCACCGCCAGGTACCAGCCCGCAGCCACAACGGTGGCCACGAGCGCGCCCAGCAAGTGGAGCAGACGGCGGCCGAGTGACGTCGGTGCGGCGACCAGGTAGGCCAGCGCGAAGGCCGGCAAGACCAAGAAAGCCTGCAGCATCTTCGCCAGGAACCCGAAGCCGACCGCGACGCCCGCCAGTGCGAGCCAGCGGGGGCTCGCCTTCTCGATGGCCCGCACCACGCAGTACGCGCCCGCGACCAGGAGCAGCACCAGCAGCGCGTCCGGGTTGTTGAAGCGGAACATCAGCGCCGCGACCGGCGTCAGGGCCAGCACCAGACCCGCGACCAGCCCGGCGGCCGGGCCGGAGGTGCGGCGGACCGTCGCGTGGAGCAGCCAGACCGAGCCGACGCCCATCAACGCCTGCGGCACCAGGATGCTCCACGCGTTGACGCCGAACACCCGCGCCGACAGGCTCATCACCCACAGCGCGGCCGGGGTCTTGTCGACCGTGATCGCGTTCGCCGCGTCGCTCGAGCCGAAGAACAACGCCTTCCAGCTCTCCGAACCCGCCTGGGCGGCCGCGGAGTAGAAGGCGTTCGCCCAGCCCGACGCGCCGAGACCCCACAGGTAGAGCACGGCGGTCGCCAGCAGCAGGACGGCGAGCGCGGGCCGGTGCCAGGTGGGACTGGAGGGCGCCAGGGGCGGCGCGGCGGTTTCGCGGGACGCGAGTGCGGTCATGATCCCAGCTTCCGGGGCCGAGCTGGGGCCGCCTTGTGCCCCGGCTGTGCGCTCCCTGTGCGGAAAGGGCTCAGCTGCCCGTTTCCAGCTGGGGTCGGCGCACGCCGACGCTGTGCACCCGCTGGGCGGGCACGGCCACCGGCAGCCGCACCGCGAACTCCGTGCGGCCGGGACGGCTGTGCACCTCGATGGTGCCGTGGTGGGCGAGCACCACGGCGGACGCGATCGCCATGCCGAGCCCCGTGCTGCCCGCGTTGCGCGAGCGGGACGAGTCACCGCGGGCGAATCGCTCGAAGACGTCCGGCAGCAGGTCCGGGGCGATGCCCGGCCCGTTGTCGGTCACCGTGAGCACCGCGCTGCCGTCGGCCGAACGCGCGAGCGTCGTCACCACCGTGGTGCCGGGCGGGGTGTGCGTGCGGGCGTTGGCCAGCAGGTTCGCCAGCACCTGGTGCAGCCGCTGGACGTCGCCGAGGACGAGGACCGGGTCCGGGGGCAGCTCCAGCAGCCAGCGGTGCCCGCGGCCGGCTACCTGGGCGTCGCCGACCGCGTCCGCCACCAGCCGGGTGAGGTCGACGTCGCGGACGTCGAGGGGGCGACCGCCGTCGAGACGGGCGAGCAGCAGCAGGTCCTCGACGAGCGCCGTCATCCGGACGGCTTCGGACTGGATCCGGCCCATCGAGTGCGCGACGTCCGGGGGCACCAGCGAGCTGCCGCGGGCGGCCAGCTCGGCGTACCCGCGGATCGCCGCCAGCGGCGTCCGCAGCTCGTGGCTGGCGTCCGCGACGAACTGGCGGACCCGCAGCTCGCTGTCGTGGCGCGCTTCCAGCGCCTGCGCGACGTGGCCGAGCATCAGGTTCAGCGCCGAGCCGACCTGGCCGACCTCGGTCCGCGGGTCGGTGTCGGGCTCGGGGACGCGGATGGACAGCGCCACCTGGCCGCGGTCGAGCGGCAGCTCGGTGACGCGCCCGGCGGTGGCCGCGACGCGCTCGAGCGGCCGCAGCGTGCGGCGGACCGCGAACGCGCCGAGGAAGGCCGCGCCGAGCACCCCCGCGGCGGCGACGCCGAACAGGATCAGCCCGACCGTGACCAGCGTGTCGGTGACCGGCTTCATCGGCAGGCCGGTGACGACGACGTCGGAGGTCCCGGTGACCGGCAGCGCCATCAGGCGGTACTCGCCGAGGTCGTCGAAGGACAGCGTGTGCGGCTGGCCGTCGGTGGGCACCGAGAGCAGCACGGCCTGCTGGGCCGCGGTGAGGTGCAGCCGTTCGCCGTGCTCGGAAATGCTGTCGTCGTGGACGAGCCGCTGCCCGGAGAAGGTGCCGCTCACCGTGCCGACGTTCTGGCCGAGCGGGTGCTCGCCCGACCGGTCGTCCGGCTGCGGGCCGCCGATCTGCGGGCCGGCGTTGCTCGCGAAGACCAGCGAGCGGGACGCCGCGGCCGACAGCTGCTGGTCGACCTGGCGGGTGAGGAACACGTCGAGCGCGAACTCGCTGACCACGCCGACGATCAGGCACACCACGGTGAGCAGCACGACCATCGAGCCGGTCAGTTTCGCGCGCAGCGAAAGCCGGCCCCGGTGGGGGTGCGGCGGGACGGTTCGCGCGGCCATGGAACCAGCGTCCGTCCGCGCCGTGTGTGCGGGTTGTGTGCTGCCTGTGAGGCGGCTGTGCGGTGCGCCGTGCCCGATTCCTCCGGTCACAGGAACGGCTGACGCCCGGCACAGTCCGCACACAGCGAGCGGCTCCACCGTGGATCCCACCAGAGGATTTTGTTAAGGAGCAACGTCATGACCGCACCGCAGGCCCCGCAGCAGACACCGTCCACTTCGGACCAGGCGTGGGGCGCCGCGCCGGCGCCGGGCACGCCCCCGCGGCCGGCCCGGTCGACCGGCAAGAAGATCACGGCGGGCGCCGTCGCGGCGGTGATCGTGGCCGGCGGCGGAGCGGCGGTCTGGGCCGCGTCGTCGTCCGCGTCGACGGAGACCGCCACCGCCGCCGGGCCGGGCGGCATGAACGGCGGCCCCGGCGGCATGACGGGCGGCCCGGGCGGCGCCGGCCTGGGCTCGGCACTGCACGGCGAGTACGTCGCATCCGACGGGAACGGCGGCTACGTCACGAAGATCATGCAGACCGGCGAAGTGACGGCGCTGAGCGCGACGTCCTTGACGGCCAAGAGCGACGACGGGTTTTCGAAGACGTACACGATCACGTCGGACCAGGCGACGGGCCTCGCGTCGGGTGACACGGTGACGGTGGTGGCGACGGAGTCCGGCGACACGGCGACGGCGACGTCGGTGACCGATGGTGAGGCGGGCGCGCAGGGCCAGGGGACACCGCCTACGGGCGCGCCCACCCAGACCGGCTGACGCGGCTAGTGGCCCCGGCGGTCAGCGGCGGTCGTAGTCGACCGCGACCTCCGGGGTCGTCGCGCGGGAGCGGCACGTCAAGATGCGGCACGCCGCCACGTCGTGCTCCGTCAGCGCGTACCGGACGTCCATGTCGACCTGGCCGTGCAGCAGTGTTGCGCGGCATGTGCCGCACGCGCCGCCGGTGCACGAGTACGGCACCTCGAACCCCGCCCGCAGGGCCGCGTCCAGCACCGTCTCGCCGGCTTCGGCCGTGACGCACGTCGTGGTGCCGCCCAGCGTCACCGCCACCCGGGCCGGCAGGCCCGCCGGGTCGCGCAGGGGCGCCGCGCCGCGGAACAGTTCGAAGTGGACGCTCCCCTCCGGGACGTCCGCGTCGGCCAGGGTGCGGCGGGCCAGCTCCATCAGGCCGCGGGGCCCGCAGAGGAACCACTCGTCGACCTTCGCCGGGTGGAGGCGGTTCTGCAGCATCGCGCGCAGGCGGGTGCCGTCGAGGCGGCCGCGCTGGTAGCGCTCGTGCGAGATCGCCAGCGCCTCGCCGATCGTGTCGAAGTGCCGGGGCCGGTGCGCGTGCAGGTCCGGGTCGCGCTCGTCGGTGCGGTAGTGGACGACGTGCAGCCGGCCGCCGAACCGCTCGGCGAGCCGGCTCAGCTCCGCCGCGAACAGCGTCGTCGCGCCCGAAGTGTTGACGTACAACAGGGTCGCGCGGCTGTGCGGCTCGGCGGACAGGGCACTGACCAGGATCGACAGCACCGGCGTGATGCCGCTGCCCGCGGCCAGCGCGACATAGTGCGCCGTCCGCGAAGGATCGGGTGTGAGCGTGAACGCTCCCGAAGGCGGGAGCACGTCGAGGAAGTCGCCCGCGGCCAGCGTTGTGGTCGCGAAGCCGGAGAACGCCCCGCCCGGCCGCCGCTTGACCGCGATCCGCAGCTCACCGGCTCCGGCAGGCGCGCAGATCGAGTACGTCCGCCGCACGGACTGCCCGTCGACCACCGCGCGGACCGCCACGTGCTGGCCCGGCGTGAACCGGTACTCCGCCGCCAGGTGCGGCGGGACCTCGAAGGTGACCGTGACGGCGTCCGCGGTCAGCGGCCGGACCTCCCGCACCCGCAGGCGGTGGAACCGGCTCGGCCCGAGCGGCGGCGGGGCCGGCGCGGGCACGTCGACGTCGGGCGCGGAGTCGAGTCCCATGGCCACCCGGTACTCCTCCGCCGTCAGGTCACGGCCCCCGGCCGTGCCGATCGGGACGCCGCGGGCCAGGTAGGCCTCGCGGTTGTCGAGCCAGACCCGCCGGTACCGGTGGAACGGGACGGCCGGGTGCAGGTGGTGCACCAGGTGCAGGTTCTGGGCCAGCAGCGCCGGGGTCAGCAGCCGGTCGAGGCCGACGCGCACACGGGTGGTCCCGAACCGGCCGTGCGGCCCGTCGGCGGGCAGCCCGTGGTGCGGCAGCCAGCCGAACGACCAGGCGAGCAGGCCCAGCCCGAGCCGCTGCGGCAGCAGGTAGACCAGCAGCAGCTCCGGACCGTGGCCGGCGGCGACCAGCGCCACCCCGGCGGCCAGCGCCGCGGCCAGCACCACCAGCGTCTCCGCCAGCTCCTCCGGCGGCCGTTCCCGCAGCCGCGCGAAGTAGCAACGCGCGTAGGAGAAGTCGAGGGTCAGCCACCGCAACGGCAGCTGCCAGGCCGGGCCGCGTGACGTCCACGCGTCCGGGTCGGTCCGGAACGAAGCGTTCGTGTGGCGGTGGTGCTCGCCGTGCACGAACCGCAGCGAAGGGAAGGACGCATAGGCCGCGACGAACGGGACGGCCAGCCGGCCGAGCACCTCGTTGACCCAGGTCAGCTTGCCCGCCGAGTGGTGCGCCGACTCGTGCACCACGGTGTACATCACGAAGGTGGCGGCGGTGTTCAGCACGACGGTCACCACCGCCGGCACGAGCCCGGCCAGCAGCAGCCAGGTCGCCACGCCCCAGACCGCGAGGGCTCCGGTGAACAACAGCACGACAGGCGCCGAGACCGCGGGCAGGGCTACGCGCGGGGCGGGGACCGCGCGGGGGAGGACCCGCGCGGGGGCGGGTTCCAGCAAACCGCGCGCCGGGGTGTCGACGACGGACATCGAGCGGTCTCCTCGGTCGAGAAGCTCCTGACCAGGCGGGAGTCACCGTAGACAACTCATCGTCCTTTGTAAACGTTACGGCAGGCTCCGAAAAAAGGTGTCGGCCAGCGGAACGCAACCGGCGGGTAAGCTCGCCGTGTGAAGGCGGTCACCCACCCGGCCCCGGCGCCCACCCGGGAGAAGCTGCTGGTCGCGGCGGCCGAGGTCATCCACGCGGACGGCTGGGCCGCCGTGACGATGGGCAAGCTGGCCGCGCGGGTCGGCGTGAGCAGGCAGACCGTCTACAACGAACTCGGCTCCAAGACCGAGCTCGCCAAGGCGCTGATGCTGCGCGAGACCGACCGGTTCGTCGAGCGGGTGGACGCGGACGTCGCCGCGCACCCCGGCCGGCCGGTCGACGGCGTCACCGCCGCGTTCCGGCACACCCTCGAGGCCGCCCGCGCCAATCCGCTGCTGGAGATCGCGCTGGGCGGCGCGCAGGGCGGCCGCGACGACTTCCTCCCGCTGCTCACCTCCCAGCCCGAGGCGGTGCTCGGGCGGGCCGTCGACGCCGTCGCGGCGGTCTTCGCGGGCGCCTACCCGGAGGTCCGGCTGACGCCGTCGGAGTGGGCGGTCGCGGTCGAAGCGTTCATGCGGCTGCTGCTTTCCCACCTGGTGCAGCCCAGCGGGTCGGCCGAGCACGCGAGCGGCCAGATGCGCTGGGTGATCGGCCGGATGCTCGGCGCCTGACGCCGCAGGTGGCCCCCGCCCGGGCGGCGCGGGCCACTGGCCTAGACTCGGACGTCCCGGTCTGCAGGGACCAGGGGCCATTTCCGCAGGATTGTCCAACCACAATCGTTACCGCTCGAGGAGAAGACCTTGAAGAGCACCGTCGAGCAGCTGAGCCCGACGCGAGTCAAGATCAATGTCGAGGTGCCGTTCGACGAGTTGAAGCCCAACTTCGACCGCGCCTATCGCAAGATCGCCCAGCAGGTGCGCATCCCGGGCTTCCGGCCCGGCAAGGCGCCCGCTCGCGTCCTGGAAAGCCGGATCGGGCGAGGCCCGGTGCTCGACGAGGTCGTCAACGAGGCCATCCCGGCGAAGTACATCGAAGCGGTCCGCGAGAACGAGGTCCGCACGCTCGGCAACCCCGAGTTCGACGTCACGAAGCTCGAGGACCGCGACGTCCTCGAGTTCACCGCCGAGGTCGACGTGCGACCGGAGATCGAGCTGCCCGACCTCGAAGGCTTCGCGGTCACCGTCGACGACGTCGAGCTGACCGACGCGGAGGTCGACGAGCAGCTCGACGAGCTGCGCGCCCGCTTCGGCACGCTGACCGGCGTCGAGCGCCCGGCCGAGACCGGCGACTTCGTTTCGATCGACCTCGCCGCGACCGTCGACGGCGAGGCCGTCGAGGAGGCCGCCACCAGCGGGCTGTCCTACGAGATCGGCTCCGGCCAGCTCGTGGACGGCATCGACGAGGCGATCCTCGGCGCGAACGCCGGCGAGACCAAGACGTTCACCACCCAGCTCGTCGCCGGCGACCACGCCGGCAAGGACGCCGAGGTGACCGTGACCGTCCAGTCGGTCAAGCAGCGCGAGCTGCCCGAGGCCGACGACGAGTTCGCCCAGATGGCGAGCGAGTTCGACACGATCGACGAGCTGAAGTCCGACCTGCGCGAGCGGCTCGCCCGCGTCAAGAAGATGCAGCAGGGCGTCCAGGCGCGGGACAAGGTGCTCGAGGAGCTCCTGGAGCGCACCGAGGTGCCGATCCCGGAGAAGGTCCTCGACGGCGAGATCGAGAACCGCAAGCACGACGCGATCCACCCGTTCGACCACGACGAGGCGCAGTTCGCCCAGGCGCTCGAGGCCGAAGGCCGCACGCTCGAAGAGTTCGACGCGGAGACCCGCACCGAGTCGGAGAAGGCCGTCCGCACGCAGCTGCTGCTGGACACCATCGCCGACAAGGAAGAGGTCTCGGTCAACGACGGCGAGCTCACCGAGCGGATCATCTACCAGGCCCAGCGCTTCGGGATCAGCCCGGACGAGTACGTCCAGCGCGCCCAGCAGTCCGGCCAGCTGACCGCGATCTACGCCGACGTCCGCCGCGGCAAGGCGCTCGCCTCCGTGGTCCGGAAGGCGACCGTGACCGACGGCTCGGGCGCCGAGGTCGACCTCACGGAGCTGTTCGGCAGCGACGAGCCGGCCGCCGACGTGGCAACCGAAGAGACGCAGGTCACCGACGAGGCGGCGAAGACTCCGGCGGAGTGAAGCTGTGAGCGAACTTGGGCGGTGTCAGGCATTCTGCGCCGCCCAAGTTCGTTAGGGTCGGATACAAGATCTCAAGCATCTGAAACGACAGCGGCGGCCGTCAGCACCGGGCCGCCGCCGGCGAAAAGGCAGGCAGACGTGACGCAGCACACGCCCGAGGCGCGGACCGGAACCGCAGGGCTCACCCTCACCGACTCGGTTTTCGAGCGGTTGCTCCAGGAGCGCATCGTCGTCCTCGGTTCCGAGGTGAACGACGAGATCGCCAACCGGATCACCGCGCAGCTGTTGCTGCTCGACGCCGACGACGCCGAGTCCGACATCCGCTTCTACATCAACTCGCCGGGTGGCTCGGTCACGGCCGGGTTCGCCATCTACGACACCATGCAGCTGATCCGCCCGGACGTCGCGACCTACGCGATGGGCATGGCGGCCTCGATGGGGCAGTTCCTGCTCTCCTCGGGCACGCCCGGCAAGCGCTACTCGCTGCCGCACGCGCGGATCCTGATGCACCAGCCGTCGGCGGGTGTCGGCGGTACCGCGTCGGACATCGCGATCCAGGCGGACCTGTTCAACAAGTGGAAGCGCGAGCTGGCCCAGATCACCGCGGACCAGACCGGGCAGACGGTCGAGCAGATCATCGCGGACGGCGACCGCGACCGCTGGTTCACCGCGCAGGAGGCGAAGGACTACGGGTTCGTCGACCACGTCCTCACCCGCGACATCGCCCGTCCGGGCTCGAACTGAGCCGAAGCACCAAGGAGAGTTCCATGAGCAACTTCAGGCTCCCGGGTGACTTCCGGGCACCGACCACACCCCAGTCGCGGTACATCCTCCCGTCGTACGTCGAGCGCACCAGCTACGGCGTCAAGGAGTCGAACCCGTACAACAAGCTGTACGAGGAGCGCGTCATCTTCCTCGGCGTGCAGGTGGACGACGCGTCGGCCAACGACGTGATGGCCCAGCTGCTGCACCTCGAGCACGAGGACCCGGACCGCGACATCCTGATCTACATCAACTCGCCGGGTGGCTCGTTCACCTCGCTGATGGCGATCTACGACACCATGCAGTTCGTCCGCCCGGACATCCAGACGTACTGCCTCGGCCAGGCCGCCTCGGCCGCCGCGGTGCTGCTGTCGGCCGGCACGCCGGGCAAGCGCTACGCGCTGCCGAACTCGCGCGTGCTGATCCACCAGCCGGCCACCGAGGGCACCTACGGCCAGGTCTCCGACCTGGAGATCCAGGCGAACGAGATCCAGCGGGTGCGGCGCCAGATGGAGGTCATCCTGGCTCACCACACCGGCAAGGACGCGGACCAGATCCGCAAGGACATCGAGCGGGACAAGATCCTGACCGCCGACGAGGCCAAGTCGTACGGCATCATCGACGAGGTGCTTCCGTACCGGAAGGCGTCGGCTCTGTAGATCCGCCAGGCCGGTGTGTGTCGAGAAGACGACACACACCGGCATCCTGGTTTAGGGTCGTCCTCTGACGTGCTCCCGGCGCCTGTGGGTGTTCCCGCCCACGGCATCGGACGGGTACCGTCAGTGGCAATGTGTGAGGCTCCGTCCGGTCGTCCGTGACCGGGGGTCGCACCGTCGCAACACACGTCAGGCGCGGAAACCCGCGCCGGAGGGGACGAGGTCAACGGCCATGGCACGGATCGGTGACGGCGGAGACCTGCTGAAGTGTTCTTTCTGCGGGAAGAGCCAGAAGCAGGTGAAGAAGCTCATTGCCGGCCCCGGGGTCTACATCTGCGATGAGTGCATCGACCTCTGCAACGAGATCATCGAGGAGGAGCTGGCCGAAGCCGGCGACGTCAAGCTCGACGAGCTGCCCAAGCCCGCCGACATCCACGAGTTCCTCGAGCAGTACATCATCGGGCAGAACGACGCCAAGCGGACCCTCGCGGTAGCGGTCTACAACCACTACAAGCGGATCCAGGCGGACGACAAGGCCGGGCCGAAGGACTCCAAGGAGGAGTCGGTCGAGCTGGCGAAGTCGAACATCCTGATGCTCGGCCCCACCGGGTGCGGCAAGACCTACCTCGCCCAGACGCTGGCGAAGCTGCTGAACGTGCCGTTCGCGATCGCGGACGCCACGGCGCTGACCGAGGCCGGGTACGTCGGCGAGGACGTCGAGAACATCCTGCTCAAGCTCATCCAGGCGGCGGACTACGACGTCAAGCGGGCCGAGACCGGGATCATCTACATCGACGAGGTCGACAAGATCGCCCGCAAGAGCGAAAACCCGTCGATCACGCGGGACGTCTCGGGTGAGGGTGTCCAGCAGGCGCTGCTGAAGATCCTCGAGGGCACCACCGCCTCGGTGCCGCCGCAGGGCGGCCGGAAGCACCCGCACCAGGAGTTCATCCAGATCGACACGACGAACGTGCTGTTCATCGTGGCCGGCGCGTTCGCCGGGCTGGAGAAGATCATCAACGAGCGGGTCGGCAAGCGCGGCCTCGGCTTCGGCGCGGAGATCCGCACGAAGTCCGAGATCGAGGAGAGCGACGTCTTCTCCGACACCATGCCCGAGGACCTGATCAAGTTCGGGCTGATCCCGGAGTTCATCGGCCGGCTCCCGGTCGTCGCGACGGTCAGCCACCTGGACAAGGAATCGCTGGTCAGCATCCTCACCCAGCCGCGCAACGCCCTGGTGAAGCAGTACAAGAAGCTCTTCGAGATGGACAACGTCGAGCTCGAGTTCACCAAGACCGCGCTCGAAGCGATCGCCGACCAGGCGGTCCTGCGCGGGACCGGTGCCCGCGGGCTGCGCGCCATCATGGAAGAAGTGCTCCAGCCGGTGATGTACGACATCCCGAGCCGCGACGACGTGGCGAAGGTCGTGATCACCGAGCAGACCGTCCGGGAGAACGTGAACCCGACGATCGTCGCCCGGCAGCCGACACGGCGCGCGCGCAGCGAGCGCGGCGAGAAGTCGGCCTGACCCGGGCGTCTCCGGGCCACCCCGGCCCGGAGACCCGACAGGAAAGCTGAATGACTGCTGACTCTTTCCCGGGTTCCGGGAGCACGGTCACCGGTGGAGGCGTGCAGGCGCCGCCTTCACCGGAGCCGGCCCCGGAACCCGCCGGGGACACCCCGGCCGGGACGGCTCCCGGTTTCCGTGAGCTGAGCGAACGCGTGATCGCGTCGGTCTTCGACCGGTACCCGTGGCTGAACCGCGTGCTGATGGGCGTGCTGGCGGTGTTCACCGGCACGTGCGTCGTCGGGGTGGTGGCGCGGCTTTCGCCGTTGCCGCTGATCCCGGTGCCGCTGTTCCTCGTCGCGGGGTACGGCCTGTGGCAGGCACGTGGGGTGACCGAGCGGCGTCAGCTGTCCAACTGGGTGTTGCTGTTCGCGCTCGCGACCATGGTCGGCTTCTGGCTGATCTCGGTCGTCGGCCGCTGGGTGGAGTGAATTTTCCTCCGATCGACCCGTTTGTGTTCGCCCGTATTTGGGTAAGAATTTGCCGTGGCAGAAGCTCCCGGACCGTTTCGGCATCCGGCGCTGCTCTACCGCGGTGACACTGAGTATCTCGCCGGTGTCGTTCCGTTCCTCTTCGAAGGCCTCGACCGGGGTGAGCCCGTCGCCGTCGCCGTGCCCGAACGGAACTTGAAGATCATCGAGGACGCGCTCGGCGAGCGCGCGGCCGACGTCCGGCTGATCGACATGTGCCAGGCGGGCCGCAACCCCGGGGCCATCCTGCCGTCGGTCCTGCTCGCCTTCGCCGGGGAACACACCCGGCCGGTGCGGATCGTGGGGGAGCCGATGTGGGCCGACCGCACGGCCGTCGAGTACCCCGAGTGCGTGCTGCACGAGGTGGTCGTCAACGACGCTTTTGCGGGCCGGGACGTGGCCGTGCTCTGCCCCTACGACACCGCCGCGCTGCCGCCGGAGGTCCTGGCCGACGTCGAGCGCACCCATCCCGAGCTGTGGGGCGCGGTCGGCCGGTCGGTCAGCGCGCGCTTCGATCCCGAAGGGGCCCGCGCGGACTTCACCCGGCCGCTCGTGCCGCCCGCGGCCGCGGTCGTGCGGCGGTTCGACCTCGGCCAGCTGGCGTCGCTGCGCGGCTTCGCGGAGATCTGGGCCGCCCGGCACGGCCTGCGCCGCCCGCGCCGGGACGACTTCGCGCTGGCGATCGCCGAGCTGACCACGAACAGCGTCCTCTACGGCGGCGGCTCCGGCGTGCTGCGGCTGTGGGCCGAGGAGCGGCAGGTGGTCGGCGAGGTGACCGACGCGGGCACGATCGTCGAACCCCTGGCCGGCCGGGTCCCGCCGCCGGCGGCCACGCTGGGCGGCCGCGGGCTGCTGCTGGTCAACCGGCTGGCCGACCTGGTCCGCACGTACTGGGTGCCGGGCCGGACCACGACCCGGGTGCACTTCCGCTGCTGAAGCGGTACCCGGAGGGTCGGCTCGCGTACCCAGGGAGTCGGCCGGCGTACCTGGAGGGTCGGCTCACGAACCGACCGTCCAGGTACGCGAACCGACCGTCCAGGTACGCGAGCCGACCGTGCGGGTCAGTCCTTGCGGGGGACGTGCTTGCCGAGGAAGCTGATCATGCTGGGCACCACCGTGCGGTTGAACGGGTCGCCGTGCTTGCCGTGTGCCGTGTGCGCCACCGCCGGGTGGGCCGCGTCGATGTAGCGGCGGACGCCGGTGATGAACGGGTCCTCCGTGCCGCACCAGATGCCGTTGGGCACGCTCTTGGTCTCGTCGATGTGGCGCAGCGGGTCGAGGGCCGTCCAGTCCTGGATGCCGGTGAAGATGTGCCGCTTGGCCATCTCCTGCCAGGACAGGATCAGTGCAGGGGCCAGCGTCGCGACGGCGGCGGGCGGCTGGCGCCGCTCCACCCGGCGGCGCGTGTACAGCAGCGCGCCGAACCCGCCCATCGAAACCCCCGTGCAGGCGAACGGCAGGCCCGTGTCCCCGGCGAAGCCGCGGGCGCGCAGCCACTGCGGGACCTCTTCCAGCAGCATCGCCATCGGGTCGTCGTTCGGGTGCACCTGGTGCCAGTAGTTGTCACCGCCGTCGACGGCCACGAAGCCGAACGCCGGGACCGCCTTGCGGGCGACGTCGCTGGAGAGCTGCTTGAGGGTGCCGGTCGGGGCCGCGCTGCGGGCGTTGCCGTGCAGGCCGTGCAGCATGAGCGACATCGGGAGCCCCTTCGGCGGGGTCTTCGACGGCAGCACGAACACCAGGTCGACCATCCGGCCGCGGGCCTGGGAGTAGACGCGCTCGACGCGCGTGCTGCCCAGCTGGGTCGTCGGGTTGGACGACGCCACGCCCAGCGCGCGCTGCAGCGCCGGGCTGAACGGCAGCTTCCCGGTCGCCGTGCCGACCGCCAGGCCGGTCACGGCCAGCCCGGACGCACCCGCGATCAGCACCGAGCGGCGGCTCAGCCACCGCCGGGCGTCCCGGACCGCCGCGCCGGCCGCCGTCTGGGGCTCGTCCCCGGACGGCTCGGCGCTGTCGCGATCCCCGTCTTCCTCGTTCACCTGTCTCCGTCCCCGCCTGCTGCTCCCTAGGACGCCGCGCACCCGCTCCGCGTTCCCCTCGCGTCCCGTCCGCCGGGTTAGTCGTTCTCACCCTGCCCGGCGTTTCCGGTCCGCGCTCGCCAAGCCGCTTTCGCGGCCTCGGTCGAGCGTCCGGCCCGCTCCACAGTGTCCCCGAGGCCCACGGCCAGCGTGATCCCCAGGGGTATCAAGATGTGGTCTATACCCTGTTCGCCGGGCCCGAAGTGGCCCGATGCCTCCAATGTGACAAAACCGTGCAGCGCGCTCCACAATTGCGCCGCAGCCTGGTACTTGTCGGCGGGGCGGAACCGGCCGGCCTCGATCGCCCGTTCGGTCGCCCGGACGATGTGTTCGAACGCCTCCAGGCCCTCCTGGGCGGCTTCGCGGCCCTCCTCGGTCGTGAGGTCCGACAGCGTCGCCCGCTTGCCGCCGGGCGCGGACTGGCCGAACGTCACCGCGAACAGCTGCGGCTGCTCGGCGACCGCCTGCCGGTAGGTCCGGGCCAGGCTGAAGACGTCCGCGACCGGGTCGTCGGTCTCGCCGACCTCGGCCAGGCAGGCCGAGAGCCGCAGGAACCCCGTGCGCGCGACCTCGTCGACCAGCGCGGCCATGCCCCCGAAGTGGGTGTAGACGGCCATCGTCGAGACGCCGACCTCCGCCGCGAGCTTGCGGGCCTGCAGGGTTTCGGGGCCGCCGTCGTCGAGCAGCCGGATGGCCGCCTCGACGAGCCGCTCCTTGACGTCGTTCGCACGGGGTTTGGGGCTCATGCTTGCCAGTATCCCATAACCCTGTTATAAATTGAGTCATAACCAAGTTATGACTGCTTCGGAGAGGTCGGGCATGGGCAACAAGTTCCTCGAAGGAAACTTCGCCCCGGTGAGCCGGGAGCACACGATCACCGAACTGGCCGTCACGGGGCGGATCCCCGACTTCCTCGACGGCCGCTACCTGCGCAACGGCCCCAACCCGCTGTCCGAGGTGGACCCGGCGGCCTACCACTGGTTCATGGGTGACGGCATGGTCCACGGCGTGCGCCTGCGCGACGGCAAGGCCGAGTGGTACCGCAACCGGTGGGTGCGCAACCCGTCCGTCGCGGCGACGCTGAACGGCGAGGACGCCAGCCGCTTCTGCGGGCTGGACGCGCTCGGCGCGAACACCAACGTCATCGGCCACGCCGGCAAGACGCTGGCGCTGGTGGAGGCGGGCGCGCCGATCTACGAGCTGACCGACGAGCTCGACACCGTCGGCCGCTGCGACTTCGACGGCACGCTCCCCGGCGGTTACACCGCCCACCCCAAGCGCGACCCGCAAACCGGCGAGCTGCACGCCGTGTCGTACTTCTTCGGCATGGGCAACAAGGTCCAGTACTCGGTGATCGACGCCGGCGGGCAGGTCCGCCGCACGGTCGACGTCGAGGTCACCGGGTCGCCGATGATGCACGACTTCTCCCTGACCGAGAAGCACGTCGTGTTCTACGACCTGCCGGTGACGTTCAACACCGACATGGCCGTCGCCGCCAACGTGCCGGGCGCGCTGCGCACCCCCGCGAAGCTGGTGCTGTCGGCCATGGTCGGCAAGGTTCGCGTGCCCGACCCGGTGACCGCGATGATGGCCGGCAAGATCGGCGCGAACGGCGGCCTGCCGTACCGCTGGAACCCGAAGTACCCGGCGCGGATCGGCGTCATGCCGCGCGAGGGCGGCAACCGTGACGTCCGCTGGTTCGAGGTCGAGCCGTGCTACGTCTTCCACCCGCTCAACGCCTACGACGACGGCGACAGCATCGTGCTCGACGTCGTCCGTCACCCGAAGATGTTCGACCGCGAGCTGCACGGCCCGGACGAAGGCGGCCCGACGCTGGACCGCTGGACCGTCGACCTCAGCGCGGGCAAGGTCCTGGAGGAGCGGCTCGACGACCGCGGCCAGGAGTTCCCGCGGGTCGACGAGCGGCTCGTCGGCCGCCGGCACCGCTACGGCTATTCGATGGCGGCCGACGGCGGCGCGGACCCGGCCGGCTCGCTGTTCAAGCACGACTTCCGGACCGGCTCGCGCCAGGAGCGCGCGTTCGGCGCGGGCCGGCAGCCCGGCGAGTTCGTGTTCGTCCCCTGCCACGAGGACGCGGCCGAGGACGACGGCGTCCTGATGGGCTTCGTCTTCGACCCGGCGACGCAGCGCAGCGACCTCACCCTGCTCGACGCGGGCACGCTGGAGACCGTCGCGGCGATCCACCTGCCGGACCGCGTGCCCAACGGTTTCCACGGCAACTGGGTGGAGTCCGCCCAGGGCTAGGTCAGGATGCGGTGGTCACCGGTGTAGAGGTTCATCGAGTCGCCGCGCAGGAAGCCGATCAGCGTCATGCCGTTCTCCTCGGCCAGCTCGGCGGCCAGTGACGACGGCGCCGACACCGCGGCCAGCAGCCCGATCCCGGCCATCGCCGCCTTCTGC
This sequence comes from Amycolatopsis sp. NPDC051758, assembly GCF_044453095.1. Classification (NCBI taxonomy): domain Bacteria; kingdom Bacillati; phylum Actinomycetota; class Actinomycetes; order Pseudonocardiales; family Pseudonocardiaceae; genus Amycolatopsis; species Amycolatopsis sp. NPDC051758. The sequence continues at coordinate 211,508 of NZ_JBITCJ010000005.1, forward strand.
ACCAGCTCGAACGACGCGCGCCCGGACACCAGCAGGCCGAGGCCGGGTGCGGGGATCCGGTTCTCCAGCACCGCCCAGCCGAGCACCTTGTCGACCGCGTTGTGCCGGCCGACGTCCTCGCGGACGACCTCGAGCCCGCCGTCCGGGGTGAACAGGGCGGCCGCGTGCAGGCCGCCGGTGCTGGCGAACACCTTCTGCCGGGCGCGCAGGGCGTCCGGCAGGCCGGCCAGGGTCTCGCTCTTGACCGCGAACGTCGCTTCGGCCGGGGAAAAGCGGGTCTTGAGCTTGACCGCGTCGAGCGCGGCCTTGCCGCAGACCCCGCACGAAGACGTCGTGTAGAAGTTGCGCTCGACGCCGGTGTCCGGCGGCGGCACCCCGGGCGCCAGTGCGACGTCCAGCACGTTGTAGGTGTTGCGGCCCTGGTCGTCGACGCCGTCGCAGTAGCGGGCGACGGCGATGTCCTCCCGGCCGCCGATGACCCCTTCGGACAGCAGGAAGCCGTGGGCCAGCTCGACGTCGTTCCCCGGGGTGCGCATCGTGACCGCCAGCGCCTTGCCGCCGACCCGCAGCTCCAGGGGTTCTTCGGCGGCCAGCGCGTCGGGGCGGCGGCGGTCGCCGGCCGCGGAGATCTTCCGCACCGGCCTGCGCACGATCACCCTGCCCATGACCCACACCCTTCTCGCCCGGAAAGTTTGACACTCGCATGGTGCAACGCCGGGTATTTAGTAATACATTCCCTCCATCATCCCCACTCTACGGAGGGATCCGATGGCTCTCGGCTTCCTGGACCGTTCCCGGATCGTGGCACCCCCAGGCTGGACGCGCTGGTTGGTGCCGCCGGCGGCCCTTTCGGTACACCTGTCGATCGGGCAGGCCTACGCGTGGAGCGTGTTCAAGACCCCGCTCGAAAAGACGATGGACCTGAACGGCACGCAGAGCTCGCTGCCGTTCCAGCTCGGCATCGTCATGCTCGGCCTGTCCGCGGCGTTCGGCGGCACGCTCGTCGAGAAGAACGGCCCGCGCTGGGCGATGTTCGTCTCGATGTGCTGCTTCGCCAGCGGGTTCCTCGTCTCCGCCCTCGGCGTCGCGACCGGACAGTTCTGGCTGGTCGTGCTCGGTTACGGCGGGATCGGCGGGGTCGGGCTCGGCATCGGCTACATCTCGCCGGTCTCGACGCTCATCAAGTGGTTCCCGGACCGGCCCGGCATGGCCACCGGCATCGCGATCATGGGCTTCGGCGGCGGCGCGCTGATCGCCTCGCCGTGGTCGTCGTCGATGCTCGGCACCTCGCCGACCACCGGCACGATCGCGACGGCGTTCCTCGTGCACGGCATCGTCTACGCGGCGTTCATGTCGATGGGCTGGCTGCTCGTGCGGGTCCCGGCCGACGACTGGAAGCCGGCGGGCTGGGAGCCGAAGACCGACCACGGCAAGGCGATGATCAGCACCGCGAACGTCTCGGCCGCGAACGCGATCAAGACGCCGCAGTTCTGGTGCCTGTGGGTCGTTCTGTGCTTCAACGTCACAGCAGGCATCGGCATCCTGGAGAAGGCGTCCCCGATGATCGTGGACTTCTTCAAGAGCACGTCGACCCCGGTCGGCACGGCCGCGGCGGCGGGTTTCGTCGCGCTGCTGTCGCTGTGCAACATGCTCGGCCGGTTCGTCTGGTCGTCCACTTCGGACCTGGTCGGCCGCAAGAACATCTACCGCACCTACCTCGGTGTCGGCGCGGCGCTGTACCTGGTGATCGCGCTGACGGAGAACTCGTCGAAGCTCGTGTTCATCCTGTGCGCGATGGTGATCCTGTCCTTCTACGGCGGCGGGTTCGCGACGATCCCGGCCTACCTGAAGGACCTCTTCGGCACCTACCAGGTCGGCGCGATCCACGGCCGGCTGCTCACCGCGTGGTCGGTCGCCGGTGTGCTCGGCCCGCTGATCGTCAACCGGATCGCCGACAGCGAGAAGGCGGCGGGCAAGTCCGGCCCGGACCTGTACGCGACGTCGTTCTACATCATGATCGGCCTGCTCGTGGTCGGCTTCATCGCCAACGAGCTGGTGCGGCCGGTGAAGGAGAAGTTCCACGAGCCGGTCACGGCCGGCGCGGCCGCGAGGAGTGAGGCGTGATGACGGAGCCTTCGGCGAAGCCCAACCGGGTGCCGTTGATCGTGCTGGCCTGGGCGTGGGTCGTGCTGCCCTTCGGTTACGGCGTCTACCAGCTGTTCCTGAAGCTGGTCCAGTTGTTCGGATGAGCGGCGTCCTCGTCACCGGCGCGTCCCGGGGTATCGGGCGCGCCGTGGCGCGGGCGTTCGCGGCGCGGGGAGACCGGGTGGCCGTCCACTACGGACACCGCGCCGCGGACGCCGAAGAGACCGTCGCCGCGTTGCCCGGCGAAGGGCACGTCCTGGTCGGCGGGGATCTCGCCGACCCCGAGGCGGCGCAGCGGATCGCCGACGAGGCCGAAGCCGGGCTGGGCGGGGTCGACGTGCTTGTCAACAACGCCGCCGTCGCGACGTCGGCCGAGACCGCGCACCCGGTCGCCGCGGTGTCCTATGCGGACTGGCAGCGGATCTGGCGGCGCACCTTCGACGTCAACCTCTTCGGCGCGGCGAACCTGAGCTACTGCGTCGCCCGGCACCTGATCACCCGCGGGGCGCCGGGCCGGATCGTCAACATCGGGTCGCGCGGGGCGTTCCGCGGTGAGCCCGACCACCCGGCGTACGGCGCGAGCAAGGCGGCGTTGCACGCGCTGGGCCAGTCACTCGCGATCTCCCTGGCGCCGCACGGGATCTCCGTGACGTCGGTGGCGCCCGGCTTCACCGCCACCGAGCGCGTGGCGGACCGGATCGACGACACGCTGCTCGCGCAGAGCCCGTTCGGCCGGGTCGGCACGCCGGAGGAGATCGCCGCGGCCGTCGTCTACCTGGCTTCGGCCGAGGCGACCTGGGCCTCCGGCGCGATCCTCGACCTCAACGGCGCCTCCCACCTGCGCATGTGACCTGCCTCACGCGTGCAGCGGGCGACGGCCCGCGCGCGTCGGTAGGGCGTGCATCCACTGGGGAAGATCGTCGTCGCCGGGCTGGCCCTGGTCGTCTTCTGCGGCACGGCGTACGGCTACGCCAACTTCCGCGCGCTCGACGACGTCGCGCGGGACAGCGTGATCGACGCGGACGGCGAGGCGAAGCCGGGGGAGCAGCCGGCCGACGGCTCGCTCGACATCCTGCTCGTCGGCCGGGACGCCCGCACCGACCCGCAGGGCAACCCGCTGCCGCCGGACGTCCTGCGGGAGCTGCGGGTCGGCGCCAACGGTGACGACCTCACCGACACGCTCATCGTGCTGCGGATCCCGAACGGGACGCACGAGGTGAAAGCGTTTTCCATCCCGCGCGACAGCTACGTCTCGATGCCCGGCGGCAAGGGGAAGATCAACGCCGCGTTCGGACGGGGGAAGGCGGGCGAGGCGCGGCGGCTGCGCACGGCGGGGGAGACCGACAAGGCGAAGATCGACCAGTCCGCCCTGACCGCCGCCCGGCGCGCGACGCGGCAGGCGGTCGAAGACCTGACCGGCGTCAAGATCGACCACTTCGCCGAGGTGAACCTGCTCAGCTTCTCCGAGATCAGCAAGGCCGTCGGCGGGGTCGACGTCTGCCTCAACCAGGCCACCAAGGACAAGAACTCGGGTGCGGACTTCCCGGCCGGCCCGCAGCGGATCGCGGGCGCGGACGCGCTGGCCTTCGTCCGGCAGCGGGACAACCTCAAGGGCGGCGACTTCGACCGCGTGCGGCGGCAGCAGGTGTTCCTGGCCGGGCTGGCGCGGCAGGTGCTCTCGGCGGGCACGCTGGCCGACCCCGGCAAGCTGTCCGACCTGATCGACGCCGTCAAGCGGTCGGTGGTGCTCGACGCTTCGTGGAACCTGCTCGACTTCGTCGCACAGCTGCGCGGGGTCAGCGGCGGTGGCATCCGGTTCGAGACGATCCCCGTGGTGAACCCGGACTACCGGTACAACCCGAACGACCTGCGGGCGACGGCGGTGCAGGTCGACCCGGCCGCGGTGAAGTCGTTCGCGGCGGGCCTGATCGGGTCGGCCGCACCCCCGCCCGCAAAGCAGGACGCGCCGGTCACCGTCGACGTGTCCAACGCCGGTCCGCAGGCCGGGCTCGCCGCCCGCGTCGCCGGGTACCTCGGCGAGCACGGCTTCACCAAGGGCGACACCGGGAACACCGGCACCCGGCGGACGTCCCTCGTGCGCTTCGGCGCGGACCTCGCCCAGCGGGGCGCCGAGGTCGCGAAGCTGCTCGGCGGGCTGACGACGCAGGAGTCCGCGGCGGTGCCGCCGGGGCACATCGAGGTGGTTCTCGGGACGGTGTACGCCGGGCCCGGCGCGACCGGCGGCGGGGGCGCCCCGGCCGCGGGCGACGAGCCGATCACCTCGAGCGGGGTCGTCTGCGTCAATTGACCGTCCGCTAATTACTTTCCGCTTTCCGTTCGATTCCGCAAAAACACGGCACGAGAATTCCGCGCCGCGAGGACTTTCCGCGAGTGGACCACAGCGGACCAATGGCGGCACTGGTCTTGACGTTGCCGCACTGGTGAGGCAGTGTGCGGGGACCCGTCCGGCGGCCCGCCGCCCGGCGGCCCGGAAAAGTTCACCGGATCGGTGACCACCCGGAAAGTCAATTTCAGGAAATACGGAAAGTCCGGAATCTATGCGCAACAGTGTCGCCCGCGGGTGGTGGATCCTTCCGGTGCTCGTTTCGGTCCTTTTCTGCACCGGCTGCCAGTCTTCGTCCGCTTCGGCGCACTACCCCGGCGCCGTCGACGCCTGCCAGTTGCCCGGGACGGGCACCCTCGCCCGGCTCGCGCCCGGGACCGTCGAGATCCCGGCCGGCTCGATCAAGACCGCCGACAGCAAGGTCGTGCCCGCGGACCGCTCCAGCGAGGACAGCGACCTCACCAGCTGCAAGCGCCTGTTCGCGCGCGACCTCGGCGGCGGCAAGCCCAACCTGCAGGACTACCGGCTCGTCACCATCGCCGTCGTGCGGTTCACCACCTCGGACGCGAGCGAGGGAGCCGTCAAGGCCACCCAGCTGATGACCGACGCGCTCAGCGACCACTCGGGCCTCCGGCTCGCCACCGGCGTCGGCGACGAAGCCGGGTTCTCCGAGCAATGGGCCGCGGTCCGCACCGGCAACGTCGTGCTCGGCCTGGCCATCGCCGACGGCGGCACCGAGGCGGCACTGATCCCGCCCCCGACGGTCGACAACGTCCAGGCCGTGCTCACGGACCTGACCGGCACCCTGCAGCGCGACTTTCAGGGCTGAGGCTCGAGCCGTTCCGCGGAGCGCGAAACCTGCTGCTGCCGGTGATCAACCGCGGCATCCTGCCCTTTCAGCGCGAACACGCGTCGAGGGGAAGGCCGTTGACCGGCGGCACCGAGCGCAAGCGGGGTGGCCTGTGGCGGCACCGCGACTTCCGCCTGCTGTGGGCGGGGGAGACGACCAGCAGGCTGGGCAGCAACGTGACCACGGTGGCACTGCCGCTGGTGGCGGTGCTGGTGCTGCACGCCGGGACGGTCACGGTGAGCCTGATCGCCGCCGCGGCCTGGGTGCCGTGGCTGGTGCTCGGCCTGCCGGCCGGAGCGTGGATCGACCGGCTGCCCCATCGGCCGGTGATGCTGCTCTGCGACGTGGTCTCCGCGCTCTTGTTCGTCAGCGTTCCGGTGGCGGCCTGGCTCGGCCGGCTGACCACGGCCCACCTGGTGGTCGTGGCGTTGCTGACCGGGGCGTGCAGCGTCCTGTTCACCACCGCGTACCGGGTGTACCTGCCGGTGCTCGTTCCGCCGGCCGAGCTGCCGGAAGGAAACGCGAAGCTGCAGGGCAGCGAGTCCGCCGCGCAGATCGCGGGGCGTGGTCTCGCGGGAGTGATCGCCCAGTGGGCGGGCGTGGTGTTCGGCCTGGTCGTCGACGCGGCGACGTTCCTGGTGTCCGCGGTGTGCCTGTCAGCGATCAGCGCGCGGGAACCGCCCAGGCCGGTTGTCCGGCGGCGGACGACGGTGCGCCGCGAGATCGCCGAAGGGCTGCAGTGGGTCGCGCACGACCGGTACCTGCGCCCGTTGGCGGTGTTCAGCGCGGTCGCCAACGTCGCGCTCACCGGCTACCAGGCGCTCCAGGTCGTCTTTTTTGTGCACGTGGTGGGTGTCGCCCCGGCGGCCGTGGGATTCCTGGTGGCGGCGCCGGGAGCCGGCGGGGTGGCCGGCGCGGCCGTCGCCGGCCGGCTCGCACGGCGCTGGGGCAGTGCGCGGAGCCTGCTCGTCGTCCTGCTGACCATGGCCCCGCTCGGCTTTCTCATCCCGGCGGCCACTTCCGGTCCCGGCCTGGTCCTGCCCGCGGTCGGCGGGGCCGCGGTCGGCGCCGCCGTCGTGGCGGCGAATGTCCTGGCCGCGACCTTCCGGCAGACCTACCCGCCGCGGGCCGTGCGCGGCCGGGTGGTCGCCTTCAGCAGCCTGCTGGCGAACGGCTCGAGCGCGGGCGGCGCGCTGCTCGCCGGCGGACTCGGCTCCTTGGCCGGACCACGCGCGGCGGTGTGGGCGCTGATGGGCCTGCTCACGGCGGCGGCACTCGTCCTCGCCGCCGGCCCGATCCGGGCCGGCCGGGACTTTCCCGCCGCCGCCGGCCGTCCTCAGCCCTGAGGCTCGAGCCGTACCACGATCGCCTTCGACACCGGGGTGTTCGACTTCTCCGCCACCGAGTCCAGCGGCACCAGCGCGTTCGCCTCAGGGAAGTACGCCGCCGCGCAGCCGCGTGCTGTCGGGTAGGAGACCACTCGGAATGCCGGCGCGCGGCGGTCGCCGTCGCGCCACTCCGAGACCAGGTCGACCATCGTGCCGTCGGCCAGCCCCAGGGAAGCCAGGTCGTCCGGGTTGACCAGCACCACGCGGCGGGCGTTCTCGATGCCGCGGTAGCGGTCGGAAAGCCCGTAGATCGTGGTGTTGTACTGGTCGTGGCTGCGCATCGTCTGCAGCAGCAGCCGGCCCTCGGGCACCTGCGGGTACTCCAGCTCCGAGACCGTGAAGTTGCCCTTGCCGTTGGCGGTGCCGGTGAACTCCCGGGAGTCGCGCGGCGCGTTCGGCAGCACGAACCCGTCCGGCTCGCGGACGCGGCGGTTGTAGTCGTCGCAGCCCGTCACGACCCGCGCGATCCGGTCGCGGATCAGGTCGTAGTCGGCCTCGAACGTCCGCCACGGCACGGCGTGCCCGGCGCCGAACAGCTGCTCCGCCAGCCGGCAGATGATGGCGACCTCGGACAGCAGGTGCTCGCTCGCCGGCTTGAGACGGCCGTGGGAAGCGTGCACCTGCGACATCGAGTCCTCGACCGTGACGAACTGTTCGCCGCTCGCCTGGACGTCGCGCTCGGTGCGGCCGAGCGTCGGCAGGACCAGCGCGGTGCGGCCGTGCACGACGTGCGAGCGGTTCAGCTTCGTCGAGACGTGCACGGTGAGCGAGCACGACCGAAGCGCCTTCTCGGTCGTCTCCGTGTCCGGCGTGGCCGAAGCGAAGTTGCCGCCGACGGCGAAGAACACCTTGCCGCGGCCGTCGCGCATCGCGCGGATCGAGTCGACGGTGTCGAGGCCGTGCTCGCGCGGCACCTCGATGCCGAACTCGCCGGCCAGCGCGTCCATGAACGACTGCGGCATCTTTTCCCAGATGCCCATCGTCCGGTCGCCCTGGACGTTCGAGTGCCCGCGCACCGGGCACAGGCCCGCGCCCGGCTTGCCGATCATGCCGCGCACCAGCGCCAGGTTCGCGATCTCCGAGATCGTCGGCACGGCGTGCTTGTGCTGCGTCAGGCCCATCGCCCAGCAGTAGATCGTGCGTTCCGAGGACGCGATCATCCGCGCGACGCGCTCGATCTGCTCGCGCGGCAGGCCGGTGGCGCGCTCGACGTCGGCCCAGTCGATCTCCTGCAGGTGCTTCGCGTAGTCGTCGAAGCCTTCGGTGGACCGCGTGACGAAGTCGCGGTCGATGATCGCGCCGGGCGCCTCCTCGTCCCAGGCCAGCAGCAGGTGCCCGACGGCCTGGAACAGCGCGAGGTCACCACCGAGGCGGATCTGGGCGAACTCGTCGGCCAGCGGGGTGCCCTTGCCGACCACACCGCGGACGTTCTGCGGGTTCTTGAACCGCATCAACCCGGCTTCGGGCAACGGGTTCACGGCGATGATCTTCGCGCCGTTGCCCTTGGCCTCTTCCAGCGCCGAGAGCATGCGCGGGTGGTTGGTGCCCGGGTTCTGGCCGACGACGACGATCAGGTCGGCCTTGTGGATGTCGGCGAGGCTCACCGAGCCCTTGCCGATACCGGTGGTCGCCTGCAACGCCGCGCCCGAGGACTCGTGGCACATGTTGGAGCAGTCCGGCAAGTTGTTGGTGCCGAAGGAGCGCACCAGCAGCTGGTAGAGGAACGCGGCTTCGTTGCTGGTGCGGCCCGAGGTGTAGAAGATCGCCTCGTTCGGGTCGGTCAGCGCCTTCAGTTCGCCGGCGACGAGCTCGAACGCGTCGTCCCAGGAAATCGGCTCGTAGTGCGTTGCGCCTTCGCGCAGCACGAACGGCTCGGTGATCCGGCCCTGCTGGCCCAGCCAGTAGTCGGTCTTCCCGCGCAGCTCCTCGATGGGGTGCGCGGCGAAGAACTCCGGGCCCACCCGCCGTTTTGTCGCTTCCTCGGCAACGGCCTTGGCGCCGTTCTCGCAGAATTCGGCCAGCTTCCGCTTCTCGCCGTCGACCTCACGCGGTTCCGGCCACGCGCAGCCCGGGCAGTCGAAGCCTTCACGCTGGTTCAGCAGCCGCAGCGCCTTGACGGTCCGGCCGGCGCCCATCTGCTCGACGCTGCGCGCGAGCGACACGGCCACGCCGGGTATCCCGGCCGCCCAGCCCTTCGGCTTGCCCACTTCGAGCTGGGCCTCGTCCACGTCCTGCGCCGGCGCTTCACGGGTCATGTGTTCATCGTGCGCCTCGATGGCCGGATCCGCGAACAGGGGGTGGGTCACACCTTCGCGGCGCGCGGCCCGCGGTCGAAGACGGTGACCCCCAGCAGCACCACACTGACCACGACCAGCGCGATGGCGAGCCGGTGCAGGCCGGCCGAGTCCGCGTGCGCGCCGTAGCAGAGGGCGATGAGCGTCGAGGCCACGATCGCGCCGAGGTACTGGGCGGTGCGGAACAGCCCGCTCGCGGTGCCCATCTGCTCGGCGGGCGCTTCGCGGTAGAGCGTCGTCTGGTTCGCGACGCTGGTCAGGCCCTGGGCCAGGCCGAACAACGCGGCCAGCGCGAGCAGCGCGCCGGCCCCCGTGCCGTCGTGGACGAGCAGCAGCAGCGCCGAGCCGCCGACCAGCGCCACGGCGACGGTGACCAGCCGGGCCTTGATCCCGGACGCGCGGCCGGAGAACGCCGCGGCGCAGACCGCGGTGCCGGACATCGGCAGCAGCATCAGCCCGGCCGCCTCCTCGGACAGCTGCCGGGTGGTCTCGAGCCATTGAACGTAGCCGAACATGATCGCGTAGATCGCCATGAAGCTCAGCGCCTGGCGCAGGTAGGTGTGCAGGATCGCGCGGTTGGCCGCGAGCATCCGGAGGTCGAGGAACGGGTCGGCGCGCCGCAGCTCGACCAGCGTGAACGCGGTCCCGAACGCGGCGACGACGGCGAGCAGCCAGAACTCGGCGCCCGGGTCCATCAGGAAGAACAGGAGCGCGAGCAGCGTCGCGGAGAACAGCGCGATGCCCAGCACGTCGATCGGTTTTGCGGTGCGCTCGCCGCGGTCGTCCTTCGGCACCCACAGCAGCGCCAGCACCAGCGAGAGCGCGGCGAGCGGGATGTTCACCGCGAAGATCGCGGGCCAGCCGAAGAGGCCGATCAGCAGCCCGCCCAGCGTCGGGCCGATCACCATCACCGTCTGCGCGGACATCGACAGCACCGACAGCACGCGCGCGGGCACGCCTTGGCCGCTCGCCTCGGCGTGGTGGCGCAGCACGGCCATCGCCGCCGGGAACCCGGCGCAGGTGCCGAGGCCCAGGACGACCCGCACGCCGGTCAGCCAGCCGACCGAGAGCGGGATCATGCCCAAGATCCCCGCGATGATCACCAGCACCGCCCCGCCGAGCAGGATGCGGCGGGCGCCGTAGCGGTCCACCAGCAGCCCGACCACCGGCTGCCCGACCGCGGTGGCCAGGTACAGCGCCGAGATCAGCCACGCGGTCTGGCCGGGGCCGGCGCCGAAGCTCCGCCCGATCGGCACGAGCGCGACGGCGATCAGTGTGGAGTTGATCGGGTTGAGCACCGCGCCGGCCACCAGCGGGGTGACCAGGCGGGCGCCGAACTTGGCGGGTGCGGTGACGGTGCTCGTGAGAACTCCCTTCAGTGCTGGGCGGCGCGCTGCAGCAGCGGCAGCGCGCGGGTGACGGCCTCGAGCTCGGCGGGGGACAGCTCGTCCAGTAGCGCCTGCGCGAGCCACTCGTCGCGGTGCTGGAGGATGCCGCGCACGGTGTCGGTGCCGGCCTCGGACAAGCTGATGACCACCCGCCGCCGGTCGCCCGGGTCGGGGGTGCGCGCGAGGTAGCCCAGCTCGTCGAGGACGCCGAGGGTGGCCGCCATCGACTGCTGCCGGACGTGCTCGGCGGCGGCGAGCTCACCCTGCGTGGCCGGGCCTTCGCGGTACAACCGATTGAGCACGGCGGATTGTGACGGTGTCAGGATCCCCGCGTTGTCGACCTGACGCAGCCGCCGGTGCAGCTGCGCGACGACCCCGCGGAGCCAGCCGGCGGTCTCGGCCACGTGCGCAGGTACTTCGCCCATGCACACAGGTTAACTGTACAGCCCAGACTGTGCATCCGGATGTGACTCACTTCGCCGTGCAGGTGTCTTCCTGCGGCATGGGCCGGTTCGGGTCGTAGGCGCCGGGCAGCTCCTGGTCCCCGCCGGGCACGCCGGTGGCGTCCGGGTTGCTGTAGGCCGGGGCGAGGAAGCCCTGCTCGAGCGCGTCGCAGCCGATCGCCTCGAAGAAGCTGCCGCCGCCGCTGTCGGGCCACAGGCCGCGGCTGCTCGGCGCGAGGTTCTTCCCCTGGCGGACGAGGTACGACTCGTCCACACGAACGAAGCTGACGATTTCCGACGGCCCCCGCAGCCCCTCGGGGTGCGGGTGGTCGAAGGCGTACGCGACGACGTACTTGACGTCGATCGCCAGCTCGCCGGGCTTCTCGCCGGGGCGCGCGCTCATCGAGCCGAGCGTGCGCGGGCCCTGGTCGAGCAGGTGGTAACCGCCGGCGAGCTCGGTGACGAACCCCGAGAAGTCGGGTGTCTTGCCGTCTCCGGCCGGCTTGGTGGCCAGGATCGGGCCGACGTAGTCCTGGGCGTCCTTCGCGAAGAGGGCGAGGAAGCCCTTCGTGTCGTGCCGGTCGAGCACGGCGGGGTCGAGCCGGGCGGCGGTGATGACCTGCTTGACCTGGGCGTAGGCCGCCGCGACCTGGTCCGCCTTGAAGGCGCCGACGGCGGCCGGGGCCGGCGAGGTGATCCCGCCGACGCCCTTCTTCCACACGTCCGCCGGAGTCCGCGCGTACGCGTGTTTCAGGTCCACAGGCGCGTACTGGGCGACCGAAGTCGGGTTGACGCTGGTGGGAGCGGGTGTCGCCGGGGTGGTGGCGCCGTGGGCGTCCGAGGAGCGCTGCCCGAGCGCGACGACCACCGCGGTGGTCACGGCGAGGATCAGGACGAAGGCGGCGAGACCCCACTGACGGCCGCTGCGCCGCTTCGGCGGCCGCCGCTGCTTGCGGTCCTTCTTCGCGCCCAGCCAGGCGTCGGTCTGGGCGTGCTTGCGCCACTCCGGGTCCATCAGGTCCGGGTGCGAGTCGAGCAGGTTGTCGTCGTCCACGTGCTTCCCCCAAGGTCGATGCCTGATCATCGACGGCGGGGGACGGGCGTTACGCGTTCACGCCGAAGAAGACGAACGGGTCTTCGTTGACGCCGATGCCTTGGATCTGGTGCACGATGATCGCGGCCGCGACCAGGCCGACCACGAGCAGCAGGGCGAGCAGGCCCGGCCAGCGGCTCTGCCCCGGCTGCTGGACGGCGGCCGTGCGGCTCTCGCGCTTGCGGCGCTTCTTGAGCTCCTTCTTCGCGCCCAGCCAGGCGTCCCGCTCGGCGTACTTCTGCCAATCCGGGTTGATCAGGTCAGGGTGCGTTTCCAGGCGCCGGTCGTCCGGATCCTGCGGCTGCTGAGGCTCTGCCATCCGAGAGTGCCTTCCCCCTGGGTGACCCGCCGTGACGGGTTCGTAGACTTGTCCATTGTGACCGAGAACGCTCCGCAGCAGACCACCGACCTTCCGGGTGCCTGGGACCCGGCCGCCGAAGAAGCACCGATGTACGACCGCTGGGTAGCGGCCGGGTACTTCACGGCCGACGCCTCGTCGGAGAAGCCGCCGTTCTCGATCGTACTGCCGCCGCCGAACGTGACCGGTTCGCTGCACATGGGTCACGCGCTCAACCACACCCTGATGGACGCGATGAGCCGCCGCCGTCGCATGCAGGGCTACGAGGTGCTGTGGCTGCCGGGCATGGACCACGCCGGCATCGCGACGCAGAACGTCGTCGAGCGCCAGCTCGCCGGGGAGGGCCTTTCGCGCCACGACCTGGGCCGCGAGAAGTTCGTCGAGCGCGTCTGGGAGTGGAAGGCCGAGTACGGCGGCCGGATCCTCGGCCAGATGAAGCGCCTCGGCGACGGCGTCGACTGGTCGCGCGAGCGGTTCACCATGGACGAGAACCTGTCGAAGGCCGTCCAGACGGTGTTCAAGAACTTCTTCGACGAAGGCCTGATCTACCGCGCCGAGCGGATCATCAACTGGTGCCCGCGCTGCCAGACGGCGCTCTCGGACATCGAGGTCGACCACAACGACGACGACGGCGAGCTCGTGTCGATCCGCTACGGCGACGGCGACGACGCGATCGTGGTCGCCACCACCCGCGCCGAGACGATGCTGGGCGACACCGCGGTCGCCGTCCACCCGGACGACGAGCGGTACGCGCACCTGGTCGGCACCGAGGTCGAGCTGCCGCTGACCGGCCGCCGCATCCCGATCGTCGCGGACAAGCACGTCGACCCCGAGTTCGGCACCGGCGCGGTCAAGGTGACCCCGGCGCACGACCCGAACGACTTCGAGATCGGCCGCCGGCACGACCTGCCGATGCTGACGATCATGAACGAGCGCGCCGAGATCACCGCGCCCGGGCCGTTCGAGGGCCTGGACCGGTTCGAGGCGCGCCCGGCGGTGGTCGCCGCGCTGCGGGAGGCCGGCCGGATCGTCGCCGAGAAGCGGCCGTACGTGCACGCCGTCGGGCACTGCTCGCGGTGCGACACGGTCGTCGAGCCGCGGCTGTCGCTGCAGTGGTGGGTCAAGGTCGAGGAGCTGGCCAAGCTGGCCGGCGACGCGGTCCGCGACGGCCGCACGAAGATCCACCCGCCGGAGCTGGGCAAGCGCTACTTCGACTGGGTCGACAACATGCACGACTGGACGATTTCGCGCCAGCTGTGGTGGGGCCACCGGATCCCGGTGTTCTACGGCCCGGACGGCGAAGTGGTGTGCGTCGGCCCGGACGAGCAGCCGCCGACGGGCGAGGGCTGGACGCAGGACCCGGACGTCCTCGACACCTGGTTCTCCTCGGGCCTGTGGCCGATGTCGACGCTGGGCTGGCCTTCGTCGTCCGAGGACTTGGCGAAGTTCTATCCGACCAGTGTCTTGTCGACGGGCTACGACATCCTGTTCTTCTGGGTCGTCCGGATGATGATGTTCGGCGTGCATCAGATGGACGGCAAGCAGCCGTTCGACCACGTCTACCTGCACGGTCTCATCCGCGACGCGCAGGGCAAGAAGATGTCGAAGTCGCGCGGCAACGTGATCGACCCGCTGGAGTGGATGGACGCGTACGGCGCGGACGCCACCCGGTTCACCCTGGCCCGCGGCGCGAACCCGGGCGCGGACATGGCGCTGGCCGACGAGTGGGCGGCCGGTTCCCGCAACTTCTGCACGAAGCTGTGGAACGCCACGAAGTTCGCGATGATGAACGGCGCTTCGGTCGCTGAGCCGTTGCCTGCTGCTTCCGACTTGACGGAGTCGGATCGCTGGATCCTCGGCCGTCTCGGCGCGCTGGTGTCCGAAGTGGACGGCCTGTTCGAGGACTTCCAGTTCGCGAAGGTGGCGGGCGCGCTCTACCAGTTCACGTGGAACGAGCTGTGCGACTGGTACCTGGAGCTGGCGAAGGTCCAGCTGTACCAAGGGGACTCCTCCCGCGTCTCCGCTACTCGTGCGGTGCTGGGGCACGTGCTCGACACGGTGCTGCGGCTGCTGCACCCGTTCATCCCGTTCATCACGGAGAAGCTCTGGACGGCGTTGACCGGCGGCGAGTCGCTGGTGGTCGCCGCTTGGCCGGTTCCGTTCGAGGGCTACGCCGATCCTGTTGCGGACGCGCGCATCGCGGACGTCCAGAAGCTGGTCACGGAGATCCGCCGCTTCCGCGCGGACCAGGGCCTGAAGCCGGGCCAGAAGGTGGCGGCCCGCCTGGCGGGTTACGCGGGCGGTCACGAGTCGGCGGTCCGCTCGCTGGTTCGGTTGACCGACCCCGCTCCCGAGTTCGCGGTGAGCGCGTCCCTGGAGGTCGCCCTGGCCGACGGCGTGGTGACGGTGGAGCTGGACCTGTCCGGCACGGTGGACGTCGCGGCCGAGCGCAAGCGCCTGCAGAAGGACCTCGCGGCGGCGGAGAAGGAGCTGTCGCAGACCGAGGCCAAGCTGGGCAACGAGGCATTCATCGCGAAGGCCCCGGCCCCGGTGATCGACAAGATCAAGGTGCGCAAGGAAACGGCGGTGTCGGACATCGACCGCATCACGGCTCGTTTGGCGGCGCTTCCCAGCGCCTGAGGTTGTTGACGAAGCCCGGTGCTCCCGCATGGGAGTGCCGGGCTTTTCGGTTTCCGCCGTCCTTTCGGAACGTCGCCGACATGGCTTCACTTCGGGCTGAACGAACTCGAAGCCGCGGGAGCGGAGTTGATTTGAGACTGTGTTGATAAGTGGAGCCCGCCCTTTCCCGCCGGACATACTTGCTCCGGGTGAACGGAACACCGTCCGCGCATGCGGTCTGTCGCAGGTCGTCAGATGTGACGAGCGGTTGTGCGCGATCGCCCTGAACCGTCAGATACGCCGAGCAGGAGAGAACCGACAATGTCCAGCAATTCCACGGTGCCGGCGACGGCACCGTGTCCGCCGCTGCCCGCCGTACGCGCCGTGCGGTGGCTGTATCTGACCGTGTTCACCAGTATCACCGTGCTGACCGGCGTCATTCGGAGTGAGGGTGTCGCGTTCCTGGTGGCGTTGCCGGCCGCGAACGGCGTGGCGATCGTCGCCGTGGTGCTCGTCAACAGCCTACTCGGGCGCCGTTCCGGAGCAGGGCTCCTGACCGCGGGCGGGTTCCCGTCTTCGCGGTTTTCCGGTGGCGTCCGCCCGCCGGTCTGAGGGAGAACCGGATGATGGCGAGGCCAGGTCGCCCGGAGTCGAGTATTGATCCCGGGTCCGGTCCCGAGGCGCGGTTCGGCTTTGCCCTGCGTCAATTGCGGGAGAACGCGGGTTGCCCGACTTACCGGGAACTGGCGGCGCGGCCCGGAGTGCACTTCTCCGCGTCGGTCCTGTCGACAGCGGCGAACGGCAAGAAGATCCCGCCATGGGAGCATGTGCGCGCTTATGTGATCGCCTGCGAAGGCGCGGACTGCTCGAGCGCGCTCAAGTATTGGAAACGCCAGTGGCGGAGATATGCCGCGGAGTCGGGAGAAGAATCCGGAGTGCGGCCGGACGCCGACGTTTTGCTGTCGATGGACCGCGAAGAGCGACGGTGGCGTCGGCTTCTCGTGACGGTCGGAGCGGTGATCGGCGTCAGTAGTGCCGCTGCTTTTCTGGTGTCCGGCGGAACCTCGCCGCCGCCGGCTACGCGGCTGGAATTGGGCGCCGGTTGCGAGGCCCTCGGGGATTGGGGCAATACCGCTCCGCCGGTACGAGTCCCGCCCGGATACCTGGACGGCCTGCACTACGAGGTCGGATATCGCGTCGGCCTGCGCCGCGCCAAGGGCTTCCAGCAGGTCACTTGTGTCGTCAACCATGAAGTGCGCTCTGCGTCCCCCGGCCTGGTCACGGGGCTTTTCGACGCCAGGGTCGGAGTGCCTGACGGGCTCGCGAGCGGGACAGCGGTCACGGTGCGGATCGCCGGCGGCGCCGGGTCGAACACCGACTCTCAGACTTTCGGTGGCCAGGGGGACGAGCGCTCCGTGAAGCCAGGCCGGGCGTTTTCGGTCCGGCCAGGTCAGTCCTCGGAGAGCGTGACCTTCGAGTTCGCCACCGCTCCTGGCACGGGGGAAGTCACCGTGCTGATCGCTGATCCGCACGCCAAGCTCCTCAGGTGGTGGGGCAGGGGGTAGCTCCTCATTCGGTGGCTCGCGCCGCTTCGATCAACGCCACCAGCTCCGGTGTCAACCGGCGGTCCGCCGGGGTCGCCAGGTACGTCGGCATCACCGGCGACGGGTCGACCAACGGCCGGAACACCACCCCCGGCACCGGCAGCAGGTTCGCGTGCGCCCGGTAGAACACCGTCCAGTGTGGACGACCGAATCCCAGTGTCCCCAGTGTGTCCTGCGCCGTCGTGAACTCCTTGCCCAGCACCGGCTCGAACCCGGCCTCGCGGCAGGAAGAAACGACCAGATCGTAGAGCGGCTGGTTCCGCGAAGGCGAACTCAACCGCGCCGGAAGGGAAGCCAAAGACACGAAGGAAACCGAGGAAGCGGCAGCCAGCGGATGTGAAGCGGGCAGCGCCACCCACACCTCGTCCGTCCACAAGGGAGTGAAGTCGAGCCCCGTGGACGGCCATGAACCCCGCACGATGGTCGCGTCCAAAGAACCGTCACGCACTCGCTGCAGCCGCTGCAGCGTCGGCGCGTGGACCAGCTCCAAAGAAGCCGAAGGCGCGAGACGGGCGAAGGCACCCAGCAGGGCGTCCAGCCGATCACCCAGACCCTCGCTCGTCCCCAGGCGGACCAACGAGCCGGAAGAGCGGAACTCCGCCACCGAATCCGCCGCCCGGTCCGCTGCCGCGAGCACCGCCCGGGCATGCGGCAGGAACCGCTGCCCGGCCTCCGTCAACGACACACTCCGCGTCGTCCGGCCGAACAGCGCGACACCCAGCTCTCGCTCCAACCGCCGCACCTGCTGGCTCACCGCCGGCTGGACGATGTGCAGCCGCTCCGCCGCCCGGCCGAAGTGCAGCTCCTCGGCGACGGCGAGGAAGTAGCGCAGCTGGCGAAGCTCCACCGCAGACCCCATTCATCAGCGTTCGTGATGAGTGTACGAGCGGACTGCCCCTCGAAAAGCGCGACCACGAGCGATTGGCTCGGGGCATGCCTTACTTGGACGTCGACAACACCCGCCTCCACTACGACGACGCCGGCACCGGCCCGGCCCTGCTCTTCCTGCACGGCTGGGGCACCAGCGGCCGCGTCTGGCAGTCGAGCCTGCCCGACCTGGTTCGCGACCACCGCGTCGTGACGCTCGACTGGCGCGGGTGCGG
This sequence comes from Amycolatopsis sp. NPDC051758, assembly GCF_044453095.1. Taxonomy (NCBI): domain Bacteria; kingdom Bacillati; phylum Actinomycetota; class Actinomycetes; order Pseudonocardiales; family Pseudonocardiaceae; genus Amycolatopsis; species Amycolatopsis sp. NPDC051758. The sequence goes on from NZ_JBITCJ010000005.1 coordinate 229,137, forward strand.
CCGGTCGGACCACCCGGCCGAGGGCACCACGATCGACGGCCTCACCGCCGACGCCGCCGCGGTGATCGAAGCGCTCGAGCTCACCACCCCGGTGGTCGTCGGCTCGTCGTTCGGCGCGGTCTTCGGGACCGAGCTGGCCCTCGCGCGGCCCGAGCTCGTCGGTGGGGTCGTCGCGGTGGACGGGCCGGCGCACTGGCCGGCGGTCGCGCTGCAGGAAAAGATCCTCGGCCTGCGGGAACAGCTGGCCGACGACCGCCCGGGGACGGTGGCTGGCTGGGTGCCGCACTGGTTCGCCCCGGGCACTTCGGCGGCGATCATCGACTGGACCGTGCGGCAGCTCGTCGACTCCAGCGTTTACCTCGACGACCTGTTCACCGAGGTCACGCGGTACGACCCGCGGCCGCGGCTGCCGCAGCTGACCGTCCCGATCGCCTACCTGCACGGCGAGCTGGACACCGAGATCCCCCTGGACGTCCCGCGCGAGTGCGCGGCCCTGACGCCGGGAGCCGTGGTGCACGTCATCGCCGGCTGCGGGCACATCCCGCACCAGGAGGCCCCGCGGGCCTTCACCGCGGCGCTGCGCAGCGTCCTCCCCGCCGCCACCCGCCGCGCCGCCTGAAGGAGGGCCCTCCGATGCCGCAAGTCCCCGTCACGCTCAAGGGCGGCGACGCCGTGGTCCACTACGACCGGACCGGCGCCGGTCCCGCCCTGCTGCTCCTGCACGGCACCGCCGCGTCCCGCGAGCAGTGGGGCCCGCTGATCGGGCAAGCCCAGGGCTTCACCGTCCTGGCCCCGGACTTCTCCGGCTCCGGCCTGACCACCGACCACGGCGGCCCGGTCGACGTCGAAGACCTCGCGGCCGAAGCCAAGGCCGTGCTCGACCACGCCGGCGTCGGCCAGGCCCACGTCGTCGGCCACTCGCTCGGCGGGGTGGTGGCGGCGCAGCTGGCCGGCACCTGCCCCGGCCGGGTGCGCTCGGCCGTGCTGCACGCGGCCTGGCCGGTCACCGACGTCCGGCAGGACGCCGAGTTCCGCTACTGGCTCGACCTGCTCGGAACCGGGACCTTCGCCCGCATGCTCCCGCTGATGGCCTTCGGCCCGCGGTACTGGGAGCAGGCCACCGCCGAGAGCAACGAGCAGCTGGTCAAGACGCTCGAGACGGTGATCGAGCCCGGCGCGGACCGGCAGATCGAGGCCGACCGGGACGTCGACCTGCGGCCCGTGCTCGGCGCCATCACCGCGCCGGTGCTGGTGCTCGGCAGCGCGCACGACCGGGTGGTCACGGCGGCGCAGCAGCGGGAGCTGGTCGCCGCGATCCCGGACGCGCACGCCGCCGAGATCGACGCGGGGCACGGCGCCCCGGCCGAGCTGCCGGACGAGTTCGCCCGGATCGTGCTGGAGTTCGTCAGCGCACGGACTTGAGCACCACCGCGGCCACGCCCGCCATCCCCGCCTTCAGGGGGTGGTAGGCGGCCGCGACGAACACGTTCTGGTCCTTGCCGTTGATCCACGCCGAGCCGCCGCGCGCGCAGGCGTCGTGCCCGCGCGAGGGGCCGAACGTGTCGACGAACGTCGCGTTGCCGTCCGCGTCGACGGCGTCCTCGAGGGCCTGGTTCAGCTCGCGTTCGACGTTGTTCAGCCACGCGTAGTCGCCGTCCGCGAACGGCAGGACGTCGGGGCAGTAGCCGCTGTCGGGCGCGATCCGCGGGTAACCGACGACCAGCACCCGCGCGGCCGGCGAGCGCTCGTGGATCGCGGCCAGCACGGCCTCGACCCGCTCGCCGGTCTTGGTCAGGGCCGTCTGGATGGTGTCGACGCCGTTGGTCGTGAAGTGCTCTTCGCACGGGCTGCCGGTCGGGTCGCTCGCGCGCAGCCCGGGGCAGGTCGACACGATGCTGCCGAACACGCCGAAGTCGTTGCCGCCGATCCCGAGGGTGACCAGGTCGGTGGTGATCCGCAGGGCGCCCAGCTGCGGCGGGTTGGTGCCGTTGAACGGGACCTGCTGCGGCCGGGTCATGTTCGTGGTGTCGGCGCCGCCGCAGCTGACGTCGGTGAAGTCGCCGACGTTCAGCGCGTCCGACAGCACGGACGGGTAGTTCGCCGTCGACCGCCCGCAGCCGAGCGGGTCGGTCTGCTGGACCGGGATGAACGGCCCGGAGGTGTAGGAGTCGCCGAGCGCGACGTAGTGGTGGATCCGTGGCGCCGCCGACGCGGCGGTCGCCGTGGTGGTGAGGAGCATGGCTGCCGAGACGACGGCGATGAGCAGCCGGGTGTTGCGCATGAAGACCCCGTTCTGGTTCCGGAAACACTCCTTCCAGATCTAGCGAGCGCGGGGCGCTTCGGGGCCGGACTTCACCCGCCTGTCGGGTCACCGTCCTCACGTTCACGGTAAGTGATCAGCGTGCGCCAGAACAGCAACGGCCGGACCGTGCTCCCGGGCAGCAGCCGCGCCGACTCGCGCCGCAGCTCGGCCAGCGTCGGGTAGTCGTCGACGACCGGGGCTCGCGGGCCCTCCTCCGCACCGCCGTTCAGCCGTTCCCCGGCGTAGACGACCAGCCGGGCCAGTGTGTTCACCGGGATCGCCGCGGCCGCTCGCACCCAGTCCACCGGTGTGCTCGGCCGGGCCAGGGCGAGCACGACGAGCACACCGCCCGGCACCAGCGCGCGGCGCAGCTTGGTGAGCGTGCCGAGCGGCACGTGGTGCAGGGACGCCAGGCACGAGATGAAGTCGTAGTGCTGTTCGGGCAGGGGGTCGGTGGTGACGTCGGCCTGCCGGTAGACGATCTTTCCCGGGCCCGGCGACCCCAGGCCCGTCGCCGCTTCGACCATCGCCGCCGAGACGTCGACCGCCTCCACCGCCATGCCGGTCGCGGCCAGCCGCCGCGCGAACCGGCCCGTGCCGCACCCGACGTCCAGCGCGATCCCCGGCCCCGGCGGCAGCTGGTCCAGCAGCAGCGGGTGGTAGTGGTCGTTGTGGTTGAACGGCATGCGTCGAGAGTGCCACCAGTCACGCACGTAGACTCGGAAGGCAAGCCGAAAACCCCAGGCCGGAGGAGAATCAGTGCCGCAGGATGAGACAGGTCGGAGGCCGGACCTGTCGGATCTGGACAGCTTCGCGGGTGTCGACGAGCTGGGTGCCGAAGCGTACGAGGAGTCCGACGACCACGACCCGGAGCTGGACGCCCACGACAGCGCGTTCGACGCCGGCGGCGGCTCGCGCGGCGGCATCGGCGGGGTCGGCCAGCTGGGTGACAACCTCGCCACCGGCCCGGTGCCCGACCTGAGCGGGCCCGAGGACACCGAGCTGCACGAGCTCGACGACCAGGGCACGCCCGAGGAGTACGGCAGCCCGGACGGCCCCGAGGCGCGGCGTGAGCTGATGGCCGTCGAGGCCGAGCTGAACCAGCGCTGGCCGGAGACGAAGATCGAGCCGTCGCTGACCCGCATTTCGGCGCTGACGCAGCTGCTGGGCGAGCCGAACCGCGGTTACCCGGTGCTGCACATCGCCGGCACGAACGGCAAGGGCTCCACGGCCCGGATGATCGACGCGCTGCTGACCCGGATGGGCCTGCGGGTCGGCCGGTACACCAGCCCGCACCTGCAGCTGGTCACCGAGCGGATCGCGCTCGACGGCCGGCCGATCTCCGCCGCGCGGTACGCCGAGCTGTGGAACGACATCGCCCCGTACGTGTCCATGGTGGACGGTGCGGCCGCGGACGGCGTCGCGATGAGCAAGTTCGAGATCCTCACCGGGATGGCGTTCGCCGCGTTCGCCGACGCGCCCGTGGAGGCCGCGGTGGTCGAGGCGGGCCTGGGCGGGGCCTGGGACGCCACGAACGTCGCGGACGCCGAGGTCGCGGTCATCACGCCGATCGGCATCGACCACGTCGAGTACCTCGGCCCGGACATCCTCGGCGCGGCGCGCGAAAAGGCGGGCATCATCAAGGCCGGCTCGGTCGCCGTCATCGCCGAGCAGGACCCCGAGGTCCAGAAGGTCCTGGTGGAACGCGCCATCGAGGTCGACGCCGCGGTCGCGCGCGCCGGCAGCGAGTTCGGCGTGCTCGAACGCGAGATCGCCGTCGGCGGGCAGCTGCTGAAGCTGCAGGGCCTCGGCGGGGTGTACGACCAGATCTTCCTGCCGCTGCACGGCGCGCACCAGGCCGCGAACGCCGCGCTCGCGCTGGCCGCGGTCGAGGCGTTCTTCGGCGCGGGCAAGGACAAGCAGCTGGTCCTCGAGGCCGTGCGCGAGGCGTTCGCGGAGGTCGAGACGCCGGGACGGCTCGAGCGCGTCCGCTCGGCGCCCACGGTCCTGCTCGACGCCGCGCACAACCCGCACGGGGCTCGCGCGCTGGCCACGACCATCGCCGAAGAGTTCGCCTTCCGCCGCCTGGTCGCGGTGGTCGGCGTGATGGCCGAGAAGGACGCTCACGGCATCCTCGACGCGCTGGAGCCGGTGGTGTCCGACATCGTCGTGACGCGGAACTCCTCACCCCGTGCGATGCCGCTGGAGGAGCTGAACCAGCTGGCGATTTCGGTGTTCGGCGAGGACCGGGTCGTCGCCGAGACCGATCTGGAGACGGCGGTCGAGACCGCGATCGCGCTGGTGGAGACCAGCGACGACCCGGAGGAGCCGCTCGCGGGTGGCGGTGTGCTCGTCACCGGCTCGGTGGTCACCGTGGGCGAGGCGCGCACCCTGTTCGGGAAGGAGCCGGCATGACCGAAGCGACTCCCAAGCCGAAGGACCCGATGAAGGGCTTCCGCGGCGTGATGTCGGGAACGCTGATCATGGAGGCGATCACGGTCGCCCTGGCGCTGCCGGTGGTGAACAAGCTCGGCGGCGGGATCAGCACCGGCACCGGCTGGACGGTCATCGGTGTGGCCGTGCTGCTGGTCTTGACCTGCGGTTTCGTCAAGCGGCCGTGGGCGGTGCCGCTCATCCTCGGGCTGCAGGTGGTGCTGATCGCGCTGGTGTTCTGGCTGCCCGCGATCACCGTGCTGGGTGTGATCTTCCTGGTGGTCTGGCTGTGGCTGCTGTGGCTGCGCAAGGACGTCGCCCGCCGGATGGCGGCCGGCACCCTGGCGAGCCAGCAGCCCCAGCCCTGATCCGTCAGAGGTAGTCGCCGGTCGCGACGTCGTCGAGCAGGCCCGGCCGGGTCGGCGCCCAGCCGAGCAGCTCGCGGGTGAACCCGCTGCTGACGGGCGCGTCGAAAGCGTAGGCCAGCGCGAAGAACGGGCTCGCGAAGTGCGTCGAGGCCGCTTCCGGGGTGAGTGAGACCGCGGGCAGGCCCAGGCCGTCGGCGATCGTCTCCGCGATGTTCCTGAAGGGAACGTTCTCGGCCGCGCCGTGCAGCACACTGCCCGCGGGTGCACCCTCCAGCGCCAGCCGGAACAGGATCGCGGCGTCGAGCCGGTGCACGGCGGGCCACCGGTTGGCGCCGTCGCCGACGTAGGCCGACTTCCCGGTCTCGCGCGCGGTGGTGATGAGCATCGGGATGAAGCCGTGGTCCCCGGGACCGTGGACCGTCGGCGCGAGCCGGACGACGTTCGCGCGCACGCCCCGGGCCGCGAACTCCAGGCAGGCGCGCTCGCCGGCGATCCGGAAGGCGGCGAGCCCGGCCGGGTCCGGCTCGTCCTTCTCGGTGCTCTCGCGACCGGCCGGCATGACGAGCGTGCCCGAGGTGCTGACGAACGGCTTGCCCGTGTTCTCCAGCGCCGCGCCGAGCGCCTCGATCGCGGTCCGGTCGCGCCGTTCCATGTCGTCCGGGTCGGCGAAGTCGCCGCCGAAGGCCATGTGCAGGACGCCGTCGGCGGCTTCGGCGCCGCGACGCAGGCTGTCGAGGTCTTCCAGGGAACCGCGGTGCGGGGTGGCGCCCAGCGCGGTCAGCCGGCCGGCGGCCGCGGCCGAGCGGGCCAGGCCGGTGACGGTGTGGCCGGCCTCGATCAGTTCGGTGACGACGGCGGGGCCGGTGAGGCCCGAACCGCCGGTGACGAAGACGTGCATGGAGGTGCTCCCGATGTAGTGACAGTGACTGACGCTACGAACCGTACCTCGTAGTGTCAGTCGCTGTCACTACGAGGTACGCTGACGGTGTGCCACGCAGCGGAGAAGAAGCGCGCCGCCGCCTTCAGCAGGCGGCGCTGGAGCTGTACGCCGAACGCGGGTTCGACCGGACCACCACGGCCGAGATCGCGGCCAGGGCCGGCGTCACCGAGCGCACGTTCTTCCGGCACTTCCCGGACAAGCGCGAAGTGCTGTTCGACGGCGAAGCGACCCTGCGCGCGGACCTGACCCGGTCGGTGGCCGACGCGCTCGACGGACTCCCACCGCTGGAAGTCCTGCTGCGGGCCTTCCGGAAGGCCGCGCGGATCATCGAGGGCAACCGGCTGTTCGCCGAGCCGCGGCTCGCGGTCATCGCGGCGACCCCGGCGCTGCGGGAACGCGATCTGGCCAAGGCCGCGGCGATGACCGATGCCTTGGCGGGGGCGTTGCGCGAGCGTGGCGTCACCGACCGGATCGCCGCGCTGGCCGCCCAGACCGGCTGGGCGACCTTCCACCACGCCGTCGTGGCGTGGCTCGAAGACTCCGAGCGCGGCCTGGCCGAGCACCTGACCGAAGCCTTCGACGACCTGCGGGTCCTGGCGGCGGAGGCGGGCTGAGCGCCCGCCTCCGCCGGGAACTCAGCGCAGGACGACGATCCGCAGCGCGGGGGAGCGCAGGATGTCGGCTTCGCAGAAGCGTTCCTTCACCCACTCACCACGGCTGTAGAGCTTCGTCTGGTCGCTGAAGTATGGCGACTTCGGGTTGGCCGACTGCGAATACGTCAGCAACGTCGAGGAGTCCGGGCACGCCCGCCCGCGGAAGCCGACCACCTGGATGTAGCTGGACCCGTGCTGGATGTCGACAACCCCGCGCGACGGGTCCCACAGCGGCGTCATCACGTTGAGGACGCCGAGCTGCCCCGGCCCGCCGTGGATCGGGATGCGCTCACCGTTGCGGGTGACCGCCTGGCCGTCACGCAGCGGCGCATCCGCCGGCAGGCCCGCCTTGCGCAGGTCGGCCAGGGCGTCCCCGAACGCCTGCCGCACACCGGGATCCGCCGTGTTGAGCGTGTTCGGCGTGGTGACGGGCGCCTTCGGGTCGAACGGCACCGCGAAGCGCGCCGGCACCCCGCCGAGCCGGGCCCCGAACCGGTGGAACAGCAGCGAACCCCGGCTGTCGAGCGAGTAGGTGTGATCCCAGCTCGCCAGCGCGCCGCACGCGGGCCCCACCGGCTCCGGGCCGGACGACGAGGGCGCCTGCCCGCCGGGGAACGACGCGCACAGCTTCGCCAGGTCCGCCGCCATCAGGTCGGCGACCAGGCTGTGGTCGGCGAAGAGCGTCTTCTTCATCGAGTCCGTCGTGAACCCGCCCTGTTCCGCGGTGAGCAGCGCTTCCCGGGTCCGCGGGTTGCGTTCGGTGCCGATGTCGCCGACGATCCGCGGGTAGCCCGTGATCGGGTTCTTCGCGTTCGCCAGCCACGCGCTGTCGTTGGTGTTCAGTTCGTAGTCACGGCTTTGCTGCTGCGGCAGCCGTGACGGCGCGAAGATGCCCGGCTCGATCGCGCCGGGGTCGGAACCCCAGTTGCACGCCGACTTCGCACCGTCCAAAATGGCCAGTCCCACGTCGGGGAACGTCTGCTGCCCCAAGGGGGTTCCGCAGGTCTTCGCCAGCTCGTCGGTGACGTGCGGGACGACCTGGACGTCGGAGTAGAGCGCGTTGCCCGCCCGGTCGGTGGCGATCGTGTTCACCCACGGGACCCCCTGGGTGCGGCTGAGCGCCCGCGAGATGTCGGCCGTGCTGCGCGCCTGGTCGAGCTCGAACCAGGTGTTCAGCCCGCGCAGGTTGGTGGCGTTGGCGTCCCGCACCGCGTACGCCGACTTCGCCGACCACGGCAGCGGAATGCCCTGGAAGTCACCGATCACCGGCCCGTAGCGGGTCGACCAGAACGTCCGGCGCACCGGTTTCACCGAGCCGTCGGCCTGGCGGACCTGAACGGTGACGTCGCGGGACTCCATCTTCTCCGGCTTGCCGTCGACGAGGTAGGTCGTCGGATCGCCCGCCTGCAGGGGCACTTCGAAGAAGCCGAACGTGACCGGGGTGGACACCGTGTGCGTCCACGCCGCGTCCGCGGTGTGCCCGATCTGGACGAACGGCATGCCGAGCAGGCTCGCGCCCGCGACGTCGAACTTCCCGGGGATGGTCAGCTGGCTCTGCCAGAACCGGCGGCCGGCCTGCCACGGGTAGTGCGGGTTGCCGAGCAGCACGCTGCCCTGGCCCGCCTTGGTCGAGTCCGCGCCGATCGCGATGCCGTTGCTGCCGAGACCGCTGCCGCCCAGCGCCTGCCGGACACTCGCCGAGAGCTGCCCGGCCGTGCCCGGAGCCGGTGTTGCGCCGGACGGCGGCGCCGTGAAGAGGCTTTCGGTGACGACGCCCTGCCCGCCGGTGATCGCGATGGCGTAGTAGTGCCGGTAGAAGTCCTGCTCGGTGATCGGCCGGACCCAGGCGGCACCGCGGCAGGCGGGGTCGGAGATCCCGGACCGGCCGGTGCGCGCGAGGTAGGCGTTGAAGCCGTGGACGTAGCCGGAGACGATCTCGCGGACCTCTCGGCGCGGCCCTTGCGGCGCGGGTTGCGCGACCAGCTTGTCGACGACCCGGGAGTCGTTGATCTGCTGGAAGAACAGGTCGCTGTGCAGGTTGCTCTCCGCTTCGGACAGCGACGGGTAACCGCCGCCCTCCGGGCCGAGGTACTTCGACCGCTGCGCGCTCACCGTCAGGTAGATGTTCGCGAGCTCGCAGACGTTGTCGGTCGCCGCCGCGAAGCCGTAGCCGTAACCGAGGCCGGCGAAGTCCTTCGCGACGATGTGCGGGATGCCGTGTTCGGTGTAGCGGAGGACGGCTTTGCCGCCGTCCTGTCCGGCCTCGGCAACACCGACGCCGAGCGTGGCGACGGTGAGTGCCGCTGTCAGCACCGCCAAGGTTTTCCTGAATGGACTCATCTGACCCCCTTGTCGTGACCGCCACGCTACCGACGGCGACGCCCTCGGACATGGGGGAAATCCCCCGGGATCCGCACGGATCCGGCGGCGTGGATCGCCCGGCCACCGGGGACGAGAGCGGCCCTTTGGAGGCTTTCCTTCGCAAGGCTAAGCGTTAGTCTGTAGGGCATGATCAAGCGCACGGTCCTCGACGCCACCCGTGAACTCCTCCGCGAACTCGGCCTCACCACGGTGTTCGGCAACCCCGGCACCACCGAGGTCCCGTTCCTGACCGACTGGCCGGACGACTTCGACTACGTCCTGGGACTGCAGGAGTCCGCCGTCGTGGCGATGGCCGATGCCTACTCCCAGGCGACGCGGCAGGCGGTGCTCGTCAACCTGCACTCCGCGGGCGGGGTGGGGCACGGGCTCGGCAGTCTCGTCACCGCGTACCGCAACCGGACGCCGCTCATCGTCGTCGCCGGCCAGCAGAACCGCGCCCTGCTGCCGCACGATCCCTTCCTCGGCGCCATCGACGCCGCCGAATTCCCCAAGCCGTACGTGAAGTGGGCGATCGAACCCGCCTCCGCCGAGGACGTCCCGGCCGCGCTCGCGCGGGCCTACCACGTCGCGACGCAGGCGCCGTCCGGTCCGGTCTTCGTGTCCGTCCCGGCCGACGACTGGACCGCCACCACCGAACGCCCGATCGTCTCCCGGCCGCGGATCCGTGGCTACGCACCGGATCCCGAAGCCGTCACCGAGCTCGCCGCCGCGCTGGAAGCCGCCGAACGGCCGGCCATCGTCGTCGGCAGCGCCGTCGACCAGGACGGCGCGGTCGCGGAGACCGTCGCCCTCGCCGAGCGCATCCAGGCCGGCGTGCTGGTCGCGCCGATGTCCTCCCGCTGCTCGTTCCCCGAGGACCACCGCCTGTTCCAGGGTTTCCTCGAGCCCGAACGCGGCGCCATCTCGGACAAGCTGGCCGCGTACGACCTCGTCGTCGTGCTGGGGGCGCCGGCCTTCACCTACCACGTCGACCGCGGCCGCGGGGAAGCTCCGCTGCCGCCGCTGTTCGTCGTCAGCGACGACGAGCAGATCCTCGCGCGTGCCTTCGAAGGCACCGGCATCCGCGCCACGCCGAAGCTCGGCATCCGCGCGATCACCGACGCCGTGGGCGAGACGAGCCGGCCGGGGCCCGCGCCGCTGGAGCGTCCCGCGAAGCCGAGCGGTGCTGCGCTGACCGGCGACTTCGTCTACTCGACGCTCGCGGACCTGTTGCCGGACAACGCGATCGTCGTCGAGGAGGCGCCCAGCCACCGCGGCGTCCTGCACGACCACCTGCCGATCACCTCGACCGACACGGGTTTCCTGACCGTCGCCAGCGGCACGCTCGGGTACGGCGTCCCGGGCGCGGTCGGCTCGGCGCTCGCCCGGCCGGACCGCAAGGTGGTCGGCGTGATCGGCGACGGCTCCAGCATGTACGGCATCCAGGCCCTCTGGACGGCCGCGCGCCAGGAGCTCCCGGTGACGATCCTGATCCTGGACAACACGGAGTACGCGGCGGTCCGCATCTTCGGTGAGTCGATCGACGGCGGGAAGCTGCCGGGCACCGCGCTGGGCGGCATCAACTTCGCCGCGCTGGCGTCGAGCATGGGCTGTCAGGGTGTGACGATCACGGAGCCGGCCGGTCTGGTCCCCGGCCTGACGGCGGCGTTGGCCGACCCGCGCCCGACCCTGGTGCACATCCGCGTCACCTCGGCGGAGAAGTCGCTGTACTGACCCGGAAACCGAAAGGGCCGGCCCGGCCGACGACCTCCCGAGCGGGAGGAAGTCGGCCGGGCCGGCCCTTTCCGGTGGAGCTACCTCAGTTGGTCGTCTGCGGAGCGATCATCGACGCGGCGTCGACGGGGCTCGTGATCGCGCCCATCTGGAGCATCAGGTCGGGCACGCGCTGGAGGCGCCGGGCATCCAGCTTGGCGACGAAGGCAGGCAGGTTGAGCAGCTTCGCGGTGCCTTCGTCGATCTTGGCGTACTTGACCAGGATCGGCTCGATCTTGGACCGGTCGTTGGTCGTGTCGCTGCTGGCCTTCGCCATCGCGCGCTGGAAGGCGGCGAGGGTCTTCGGGTTCGCCTGCACCCACTTCCTGGTCGAGGCATAACCCGACAGCGGGAAGTCCTGGGTGGCGCCGGTGTTGACGTCGACGACCGGGATCGCGCCCGCGGTCTTGGCGGCCTGCGAGAGGAACGGCTCGGGCAGCAGGGCCGCGTCGACCTGACCGCTCGCCAGTGCGGCCGCGACGTTCGGGAACGGCATCTGGACCCAGTTCACCTTGTCGATGTTGACCCCGTGGTCCTTCATCTGAGACTTGGCCAGCAGGTCGCTCGCCGTGTTCTTGGCGGTCATCGAGATCCGCTTGCCGTCGAGGTCGTTGATCGTCTTCACCGGCGAGTTCGGCACCGTGACGATCGCGACGGACTTGGAGCTGACCGAGGTCGCGTCCGAGACGAACTGCAGGTCGGCCGCGCCCGTGCTCTTCGCGACGAAGAACGGCATGTAGCTCGAGATCGCGATGTCGGCTTCGCCGGAAATCGCCTTGGTCATCGCCGCCTGGCCGCTCGCGGCCGTGACGGCCTCCACCTCGAGGCCTTCGGCCTTGAAGTAGCCGCCCTCCTGGGCGAGCCACAGCGGAACGGTGTCGACGGTGGGCAGGATCGCGACCTTGATCTTCGTCTTCTCCAGGGCGCCCCCCGTCGACGAGGTGTTCGAGCTGTCCGAGCCGAGGGCGCTGCAGCCGGTGAGGGCGGTGGCGGCTGCGACGGTGAGGGCGAGCCCGAGCGCGGCGCGGCGAGTGCGAACCCGGCCCCTGCTCATGGCGTTTCCAAGCAAGGCCTGCTCCTTGAAGAAAGTGGCGGTGGTGTACCGATATCGAATGGGGAGTGCGTGACTCGATCTCCGGAGTCACGCGGGCCACTGTAGAGAAGGTGACGGGTTGCTCACAACGGGTGTGATCAATACTCAACCGGGTGACACGCGTCACTTTTTGGCCCACTGGCCTAGACCCGCTCCGCTACTTGCCGTAGTGGGATTACCCAGTGTAGGGCCTGGATCTTGAATTCGAGACACTGATGGCCGAACGGCGGGTTACGCGCTCACCCGCGCATGGTGTCGCCGAAGGTGGTTCAACCGGACATTTCGCCGGACGCTTTCGGTTCACCGCGCGCGCTGCCCGGTTGGTGACCACGACCACCGGGCACGCTCAGGCGGTCGGCTAGGCTCCGCGCACCGACAAACCACCGCAACAAGGAGAAAAACCGTCGTGACTGAACGCACGCTGGTCCTGGTCAAGCCCGATGGTGTCGCGCGCGGCCTCGTCGGCGAGGTCGTCTCGCGGATCGAGCGCAAGGGCCTCAAGCTCGTCGCCCTCGAGCTGCGCACCGTGCCCCAGGCCCTCGCCGAGGAGCACTACGCCGAGCACAAGGAGCGTTCGTTCTTCGGCGAGCTGCTGGAGTTCATCACCTCGGGCCCGCTGGTCGCGCTCGCCGTCGAGGGCCCGCGCGCCATCCCGGCGTTCCGCCAGCTCGCCGGCGGCACCGACCCGGTCGAGAAGGCCACCCCGGGCACCATCCGCGGCGACTTCGCGCTGGAGACCCAGTACAACCTGGTCCACGGCTCGGACTCGCCGGAGTCGGCCGAGCGCGAGCTGAAGCTCTGGTTCCCCGACCTGTGAGCACCGCCCGGGGCCACGCCCGCGCGTGGCCCCGGTTCCCTTCGGTGACATCCGGGGCTTCGCCGCCCAAACCCCGTTGAAGCTGTCGGAGGATCCGTGACGACGATGCCGTTCCCGGCCCGCCGCTACCTCCCCGCGCTGCGGGAGCTGACCGGCCGGTTCGCCGAGGTGCTGCGCACGACCGACGGGTCCGCACCGGTGCGGGACTGCGGCACCTGGACGCTCGCCGACCTCGGCACGCACCTCGGGAACGTGCACCGCTGGGCCACTTCCGTCGTCGTCACCGGCGACTCACAACGGCAGAGCTTCACCGACGGCCCCGGCGGCGACCTGGCCTCCTGGTACGCCGAAAGCGCGCACGACCTCCTGACCGCGCTGGAAGCCGCGAACCCCGATGACCGCTGCTGGCACTTCGGCGGCGCGGAGAAGACCAAGGCGTTCTGGTACCGCCGCCAGGTCCACGAAACCGCCGTCCACCTCGCCGACGCACACGGCGCCGCCGGCACGGGCTGCACGCTCGATCCGGCCGTGGCCGCCGACGGCGTCGACGAGGTCCTGGGCACCCTCCTGCCGCGCGTGACGCGCTGGCACCCCGTGCCGCAGCTGCCCGGCCCGGTTTCCTTGCACGCCACCGACACCGGCGACGTTTGGACCGTCCACCCGGGGGAGCCGCCGGCGCTGGGCCCAGCCGCGGAAAGCGCGACGGTCGAGGGGCCCGCTCAGGACCTCCTGCTGCGCCTGTGGAAGCGCACCGGCCCGGCGCCGCGCGCCGAGGGTGCCGCGGCGACCGCGTTGCTCGCAGCCCCGCTCACCCCCTGACCCGGTAGCTGTTCTAGACCATTCAGGCGGCGTTCACCGGGAAGCCTTCCCCCGGCCGTGCCGCTGCGCTGTGCTGGTCCGGCTCACGCGCTCACTCGATACTGGGGTACCTGGTGAAGAAGTCCCGTTTTGTGCTGCCGGGCGCGCTCGCCGCGCTGTTCGCGACGACGCTCGTCGTCCCCGCCCACGCCGATCCCCTCGCGGCGCCGCTCGGCACCCCGCCGGTCGAGGCCGCGCCCGCCGCGTCGTCGGCCCACGAGGGCCCGGCCGCCTTCGCCACCGCGGATCCCGACGACGGGCTCGTCACCGCCAGCGCGACCACCGAGGTCGCGCCCGGGCTCGGCCTGACCCAGTTCGACCGCTTCGACCCGGCCGGCTGGATCCGCGGAGACACCCTCACGATCGACCTGGGCAGCAAGGTGCTCAGGCCGAGCTATCTCAGCCCGGGCACGGTTTCCGCGCGCACACCGCTCTCGCAGCAGGTCGCGCGGGCGGGCGCGGTCGCCGGGGTGAACGGCGACTTCTTCGACATCAACGCCACCGGCGCGCCGATCGGCGTCGGCATCGACCACGGGCAGCTGCAGACCGCGCCCGCCGCCGGGCACAACCTCACCGCGTCGATCACCGACGAGGGCAAGGCCCGGCTCGCCGAGGTCTTCCTCGAAGCCACCGTGACGCTGCCCGGCGGCACTGTGCAGGCGACTAACTTCAACAGCCCGGTCCTCGGCCGCGACGCGATCGGCGTCTACACGCCGTTGTGGGGCGCCTCGGCCCGCGCGACGTCGGTGGCGGGCGCGTCCCGGGTGCTCGAAGTCGAGCTGCGCGACGGCGTGGTCACGGGTGTGCGCCCGCAGCCCGCGGACGGCCCGATCGCGGCGGGGACGACGGTGCTCCTGGCGCGCGAAGCCGGCGCGGACGCGCTCGCCGCGCTGAAGCCGGGTGACGCGGTCGGCGTCACCTACGCGCCGCGCACGGACGCGGGAAAGATCGCGGTCGCGGTGGGCGGCAACGAAGTCCTGCTGCGCGACGGTGTGGTGCAGCCCGTCGACAACGTCGCCATGCACCCGCGGACCGCGGTCGGGTTCTCCGCCGACGGCCGGCGGATGTGGCTGGCCACTGTGGACGGTCGCCAGGCCGACAGCCGCGGGATGACCGAGCTCGAACTGGCGCGCCACATGAAGAGCCTCGGCGCCGACGACGCGATCAACCTCGACGGCGGCGGCTCGTCGACGCTGCTGGCGCGCAACGAGGGTGAATCCGCGCCGAGCGTCCGGAACTCGCCGTCCGACGGTGGGGAACGCCTGGTGCCCAACGGGATCGGCGTCACGACCGTGCCCGGCAGCGGCAAGCTCACCGGCTTCGCCCCGGCCCCCGCGGTCACGACCGCCGACGCGAACCGCGTCCTGACCGGCCTGACCCGGCGCCTGGTCGCCGACGGCCACGACGAGACCGGCGCGGCGGTGGCCGCCGACCCGCGCTGGAGCTCCTCCGATCCCCGGCGCGCCGCGGTCACGCACGGAGTCGTCACCGGCCACGGCAAGGGCAGCGTCGACGTCGTCGCGAAGTCCGGCCGCGCCTCGGGGAAGACGACGCTTTCTGTGCTGGGCAAGCCGGTCCGGCTCGGCACGAGCACCGAGCAGGTCGCGCTGTCGGGCGCCGGCGCCCGGAGCACGTTCAAGGTCTACGGCTACGACGACGACGGTTACGGCACCTGGCTGGAGCCCGACGACGTCAAGCTCGGCTACGACCACTCGGTGGTGCGGGTCGAGCCGTCGGGGGACGGGTACACCGTGACGGCGCTGACCGCGTCCGGCGCCACCGCGATCACCGCGACCGCGGCGGGCTTCACCACGCACCTCGCCGCTTCGGTGGGCACCGTGCCGCAGGTCGTCTCCCCGCTGGACGGTCCGGCGGGCTGGACGGCGACGGTGTTCCCGGCGGTCGTCGGCGCGGCGCTGTCCGCGGCGCCGGGCCGTGACGGCGGCCAGGGCCTCGCGCTGGACTACCGGCTCACCGGCACCAACGCCACCCGCGCCGCCTACGTCACGCCGGCCGCGGCGCTGCCGGTGCCGTCCGGCACCCAGAAGATCGGGCTCTGGGTCAACGGCGACGGTAAGGGCGCGTGGTTGCGCGCGGAGCTGCGGGACGCGGCGAACGTCCCGTCCGTCGTGGACCTTTCGCTGAGCGTCGACTGGACGGGCTGGCGGTACGTCACCGCCGCCGTGCCGGCCGGGCTGCCCGACGGCCAGCGCTTGACGCGCTTCTACGCCGTCGAGAACGTGCCGGACCAGCAGTACGAAGGCCACCTCGTGTTCGACGACCTGACCTTCGAGGTGGCGCCGACCACGGCGGTGCCGGCGGATCCGGCGCCGCACGACCCGGCGCTGGTCACCGACGGCACCCTCGCCGGCGGCCTGCGGGTCGCGGTGGTCAGCGACGCGCAGTTCACCGCGGACGACCCGGCCGGTCCGCTGGTCGCGCAGGCCCGGCGGGCGCTGCGGGAAGCCGTCGCGGCGAAGCCGGACCTGGTGCTGCTCAACGGCGACTTCGTCGACCGCGGCACCGCGCCCGACTTCGCCCTGGCCAAGCAGGTGATCACCGACGAGCTCGACGGCAAGGTGCCCTGGTACTACGTGCCCGGCAACCACGAAGCCGAGGCGGGCAACGGGCTCGCCAACTTCCAGGCCGTCTTCGGGGACACCCACCGGGTCGTCGACGTGCACGGCATCCGCCTGGTGCTGCTGGACTCCTCCCGCGGTTCGCTGCGGGCCGGCGGGTTCGACCAGGTCCGGATGCTGCGCTCGGCGCTCGACTCGGCTGCGCGGGACCGGTCCGTGCGCGGGGTCGTCGTCGCCATGCACCACCCGGTGCAGGATCCCAGCCCCACCGGGAACTCCCAGCTCGGCGACCGCAAGGAGGCCGCGCTGCTGACCCAGTGGCTCACCGGCTTCGAGCAGACCTCGGGCAAGCCCGCCGCCGCGATCGCCTCGCACGCCGGCGTGTTTTCGCTCTCCCGTGTCGACGGGGTGCCGTACCTGGTCAACGGCAACTCGGGCAAGGCGCCCGCGGCCGCGCCCGGCGACGGCGGGTTCGTCGGTTGGACGCTGGTGCGCGTCGACCCGGCCGACCGCGCGCAGCCGGTGCGGTTCGAGACGCGGCCGAACGTCGATTCGCTGACCGTTTCCGGGCCCGCGTCACTGGCCCGCGGCGAACGCGCAGTGGTCCGCGCTTCCGTTCGGCAGAGCACCCGGGACGTGCCGGTGTCCTACCCGGTGAGCGCGGACTGGACGGGCTCGTGGGGCACGCACATCGCCGGCGCGTGGCCGCCGGCGCCGTGGGACGTCGCGTCGTTCGACCCGGCTTCCGGCGTGCTGACGGCGTTGCGGCCGGGTGTCGCGCGGCTGTCGGTCACCGTCAACGGGGTGACACGCACGCTGGTCGTCACCGTGCGCGGCTAAACCGTTCGGT
Organism: Amycolatopsis sp. NPDC051758; assembly: GCF_044453095.1. Lineage (NCBI taxonomy): Bacteria > Bacillati > Actinomycetota > Actinomycetes > Pseudonocardiales > Pseudonocardiaceae > Amycolatopsis > Amycolatopsis sp. NPDC051758. Next base: position 246,164 of record NZ_JBITCJ010000005.1, read on the forward strand.
TTTTGTCGGTGCCCGGTCCTATGGTCGGGGTGTGGACGAATCGGAGGACCGGGAACCGGCACTCGTGCAGGCCAAGGCCCTGGTGAAGCGCTTCGGCGAGTTCGAGGCGGTGCGCGGGATCGACGTCGAGGTGCGGCGCGGGGAGGCGTTCGGCTTCCTCGGCCCGAACGGCGCCGGGAAGTCGTCGACGATGCGGATGATCGCGTGCGTGTCGCCGCGCACCGACGGTGACCTGCGGGTGCTGGGGCTGGACCCGGAGCTCGCCGGGCCGCGGATCCGCGCGCGCCTCGGTGTGGTGCCGCAGCTGGACAACCTGGACGTCGAGCTGACCGTCCGGGAGAACCTGCTGATCTACGGCCGCTACTTCGGGCTGTCGCGCGCGGCGGCCCGGCGCAAGGCGGACGAGCTGCTGGAGTTCGCGCAGCTCGGCGACCGGGCGGCCGACAAGGTGGACCCGCTGTCGGGCGGCATGAAGCGCCGGCTGACGATCGCACGTTCGCTGGTCAACGACCCGGAACTGCTGCTGCTCGACGAGCCGACGACGGGGCTCGACCCGCAGGCCCGCCACCTGCTGTGGGACCGCCTGTTCCGGCTCAAGGAGCAGGGCACCACGCTGATCGTCACCACGCACTACATGGACGAGGCGGAGCAGCTGTGCGACCGCCTGGTCGTGATGGACCACGGCCGGATCGCGGCGGAGGGGTCGCCTTCGGAGCTGATCAGCCGGTATTCGACACGGGAGGTCGTGGAACTGCGGTTCCCGGTGGGGCAGCAGGTGGCCGCGGCCCAGCAGGTCGAGGGGCTCGCCGAGCGCGTGGAGGTGCTGCCGGACCGCGTGCTGCTCTACAGCAACGACGGCGAGGACACCCTGGAGCACGCGCACTCGCGCGGGGTGCGGCCGTTGTCGAGCCTGGTGCGGCGCAGTTCCCTGGAGGACGTGTTCCTCCGCCTGACCGGCCGGACCTTGGTGGACTGACTCGGGATGAGGAAGCACCATGCTCGCGGAAAGCGCTCGCCGATGACCCTCGTCAGGGTGTCCGGCGGGAGCGCAGCCCCCGCACCCCGCCCGGGGGCCGGGAGGCGACCATGACCACCGTCGAATCCACCGGCCGCGTCGTCGGCAGCTGGCACGGCGCCTGGCTGCGCGTCGAAGGGTATTGGACCTGGTACCGGCGCCACTGGCTGTCCACTTTGTACTCCACCGGGCTGCAGCCGGTGCTGTTCCTCGCCGCGATGGGCCTCGGCTTCGGCTCGCAGGTGCGACCGGGCGCGGTCACCGGCGGGCTGTCGTACCTGCAGTACATCGCGCCGGCGCTGCTGGCCGCCGGCGCCGCGCAGCAGGCGGTCGGCGAGTCGAGCTACCCGGTGCTGTCCGGGTTCAAGTGGCAGAAGGACTACCTGGCTGTCACGGCCACGCCGGTGTCGCCGGGCCAGGTGCTCGGTGGCCACCTGATCTGGACGACCCTGCGGCTGACGCTCGCCGGCGCGATCTACGCGTTCGTCGCGCTGTTCTTCGGCGCCTGGACCGGTCCCGGCGTGCTGCTGGTGATCCTCGTCGGCACGGTCACCGGGCTCGCCTGCGCCACGCCGATCACCGCACTGGCGGCCCGGACGTTCGACGAGGGCCAGCGCTTCGGGCTGATCTTCCGCTTCGTCGTCATGCCGATGACGCTGTTCTCCGGCACGTTCTTCCCGATCTCGCAGCTGCCGGGCGCCATCCGCTGGCTGGCCTGGCTTTCCCCGCTGTGGCACGGCACGCAGCTGGCCCGCGGCGCGAGCGTCGGGGGAGTCGGCGGCTGGGCGATGCTCGGCCACTTCGCGGTGCTCGCGGCGTTGTTCGCGGCCGGGTGGGCGGTCGCGCACCGGGCCTTCTACCGGAGGCTGATGGAGTGATGGTGAGCGTCCAAGCTCCCCCGGCGCGGGCCGGGCTGCTGCTGCGGATCCTGCCGCCCGGGTTGTACGCGGGCCGCGCCCGCATGCTCGTCGAGCGGTCGGTGCGCGTGAGCCGCAACAACTGGGCGATCTTCGTCTCCGGCGCGGCCGAGCCGTTCCTCTACCTGGTGGCTTTCCAGCTGGGGTTCGGCAAGCTGGTCACCGAGGTCGCGGGTCCGGACGGCCGCCCGATGAGCTACGTCGCGTTCGTGGCGCCGGCGCTGCTGGCGACGTCGGCGATGAACGGCGCGGTGTACGAGTCGACGTACAACCTGTTCTTCAAGCTGCGCTACGCGAAGCTGTACGACGCGATGCTGGCCACGCCGATCGGCCCGCTGGACGTGGCGCTCGGCGAGATCGGCTGGGCGATGATGCGCGGCGGCCTCTACGCGGTGGCGTTCCTCGCGATCGCGGCGGCGATGGGGCTGCTGGCGTCGTGGTGGGCACTGCTGATGGTCCCGGCGGCGCTGCTGGTGGGGCTGGCCTTCTCGGCGATCGGCATGGCCCTGGTGACGTTCCTGCGCTCGACGGCCCAGTTCGACTACATCCAGCTGGTGCTGACCCCGATGTTCCTGTTCGCGACGACGTTCTTCCCGCTGTCGGTGTACTCGGAGCCGGTGCAGTGGGTGGTCCGCTGCCTCCCGCTGTACCACGCGATCGAGCTGATGCGCGGCCTCGCGACCGGCCTGCTCTCGCCGTCGATGCTCGGCAACCTGGCGTACCTGCTGGTGCTGGGAGCAGTGGGCATGTGGGCCTCGACCCGCCGGATCGCAAAGCTCCTCCTGACCTGACCGCCCCGTGTCGTCCGCCCAGTCACGCGAGTTCCGCCTCTGATCACGCGAGTTCCGTCCCGGATCACGCCGGATCCGGCTTCGATCACAAGCCGACGACACTCACCTGGCCGGATCAGGCCGTCCCAGCGGTGCCACCGCGGCCCGCGCGTCCACCATCCCGTGCCCGTAGAACCCGTTGAACCCCTCGTACCCGGCGCAATACGCGTCCTGGAGCCCGTCCCCGGTGAGGTCGTAGTCGGCCGGGCAGGCCATCGCCATCGCCTGCGCGTCCAGCTTCCGGCGAAGCTGGCGTGGCCCGGCCTCCCGCGACGCGGACGCCAGCAGCGCCAGCACCCCGGTCACGTGCGGCGCGGCCATCGACGTCCCGCACAGCGGCGCGTACCCGCCGGGCACCGTCGACAGCACGCACTCGCCCGCCTCCCCGCCCGGCGCGGTGACGTCGATCACGCCGAGCCCGTACGAGCTGTACCCCGCCTTCACCCGGTCCGAGCCGACGGCGGACACCGCGACGACGTCCCGCAGCGCGGCCGGCAGGGCTTCGCAGCCGGTGCCCGCCCCCGGCGAGCCGGATCGCGCGGACGGCGTCAGGTCGACGGCTTCGTTGGTCGCCGCCGCGACGTTCAGCGTGCCGGCCGAAGTGCTGTACTCGACCGCGCGCGCCAGTGCCTCGTGCACCACCCCGCGGTCGTTGCCGCGGATGCACGACAGCGTCCACGGGTTCACGAAGAAACTGCTGTTCGTCAGCCGCATGTGCCGGGAAGCCGCCCACATCAGCCCGCACACCGCGGCTTCGGGGTCGGCGTAACCACGGTCGTCGATCACCTTCACCGACGCGACGCGCACGCCGGGCGCCACGCCCGTCACCCCGTGCCCGTCGTCGGCCGCGGCGATGATGCCCGCGACGTGCGTGCCGTGCACCGACGTCGTCGGCGCCCAGGCCGTCGGCGACCGGTCGGGGGCGCCGGTCAGGCAGCCGGCGGAGTCGTCGGGGTCGAGGGCGCCGCTCAGGTCCGGGTGGGCCGGGTCGATGCCGGAGTCGAGCACGCCGACGACGACGTCACGGCTGCCGTCAGAGAACCCGCGGCCCGCGTTGATCATCCGCATGTCCCACTGCTTCGAGGTCAGGTCGGCGGTGGGCACCTTCGCGGGATCGGTGACGGCCAGCGTTGCCCGCGCGGGCTGCGGTTTGACCTCGGTGACACGCTGCGCGGCCAGCCGGCCGGCCTGGGCGCTGAACGCCCGGTCGAGCCCGATCCGGTCGCCGAACCCGGGGTCGCCCGAGGTGGCGACCGCCACGGCGATCTGCGGGTAGTAGACGGTGGTGGCCCCGCAGGCGCCGGTGAGCTGCGCCCGGGCGGCAGCCTCGGTCGTGCCGCGGTCGAAGGTGACGACGTAGCGCAGGCTCCGGCCGTGGGCGCAACCGAGCTCGTCGGCCACCGCCGGACCGGCGGTGACGCATCCCGAAAGCACCAGGACGGTGCACACGGCCGCCCGTAGCGGCCGCGCCAGCAGGGACACCGGACCTCCCACCGGATGCAGGAACCGCGGGTGCCGGCGCGCGAGATCCCGGTCACCCCGAGCCGCACGGTAGCCACCCCGTGCCCGGCGGACAAGCGATCCGGCCAATATCCCCCGGCCGGTGGGTCCCGCGGCGCGCCCGGCGGCATGGGCGGAGGTACCGAGTACAACGGAGGAGTCACCCGGTGTGGGATACTCGGGGAGGCCACCGGGCCGCGGGGCGCACGTGAGAGGTGCTGCCTGCGGTGTTGTGGCCCGGTGATGTGCGTGAACTCCCGCGACGCGTCGCCGCCTGGAAGCGGGCGGCTGGACGACGTGGCGGGTGGCCCGGGGGTCGAGAGAGCCTGGCCACGCACGCCGCCGAGCAGACCTTTGACCGGGTTGCGCCGCCGGATGCGGTGGTGCGGCGCCCGGTCGTCGGGCCAGGATTCCCGCCGCTGGTGACCACCACGGCGGAACGAACAGAAAGGGGCCCCTGCGCGGCCGCGTCCCTGCCGGTGCAACCGGCAGACGCGCCCGGGGGCGGAGGAGACACATGTCGAACGCGGAAACACCCGCCGAGCACACCGGCGGGAATCCCGCCACACCCCCGACCGGCCCGCTGGCCGACCTGCCCGCCCGGATCCGCGTGCACGCGCTGGCCAAGCTGCTCGAGTCGCACAGCCGGGACGTCCTCGCGAAGCTGGCCGAACTGGGCGAAAGCGTCCGCAGCGCGCAGTCGAGCGTGACCAGGGACGTGGCACTCAAGGTCGCCGAAGCTTTCTCCGGCGGAGACGTCGAGGCAGCCCCGGCCAAGACCGAGCCGGAGCCCCAGCGCTCCGCCGCTCCGGCGGTGCCCGAGGTCCCGGCCGCCGAGGCCGAGAAGCCGCGGCCGCGGCAGAAGACCCGCGCGCACCTGCCGGTGTTCGCCGCGCCGTCGCCGGTCTTCCTGCCGCCCGAGCCCGCCGCGACCAAGCCGGCGCGCAAGCCGGCCGACCCGTTCGCGGAGCCGCCGGCCCCGGTGAAGAAGCAGCAGCCCGAGCCCGAGGTCGCCGAGGAAGAGGAGGCCGAAGACACCACGCCGGCCACCGACTCCGGTGACGACGACGGTGACGACGCCAACAGCCGCCGTCGCCGCCGCCGTGGCCGTCGCGGCCGTGGCCGGGGCAAGGGCGCCGACGGCAGCGACGAGAACGAGGGTGACGACGCCCAGGCCGAAGAGGAGCAGCAGCAGCCCGCGCGGCGCCGCTCCCGCAACGGCAACGCCGACGAAAAGCCCGCGAAGGACGAATCGGACGCCGCTGAAGAGCCGGAAAACGACGACTCCGAAAACGACGGTGACAACGACGGTGAAGGCGGCAGCAAGCGCCGTCGCCGCCGCCGTCGCCGCAAGGGCTCGGACGGCGACGACGCCGGGGACTCCGGCACCGACGACCCGCCCAACACCGTCACCCACGTCCGCCAGGCCAAGGCCGAGCAGGCCGAACGCGCCGAGCGTGAGCGCCCGGCGCGCGACGAGGTGCGCAGCGTCCGCGGCTCGACGCGCCTGGAGGCCAAGCGCCAGCGCCGCCGCGACGGCCGTGAGGCGGGCCGCCGCCGCGCCCCGATCCTGTCCGAGGCCGAGTTCCTGGCCCGCCGGGAGTCGGTCGAGCGCACGATGGTCGTCCTCGAGAAGGGCGACGCGACGCAGATCGCCGTGCTCGAGGACGGCGTGCTGGTCGAGCACTTCGTGACGCAGTCGGGCTCCGGCTCGATCGTCGGCAACGTCTACCTCGGCCGCGTCCAGAACGTGCTGCCGAGCATGGAGGCCGCGTTCATCGACATCGGCCGTGGCCGCAACGCCGTGCTCTACGCCGGTGAGGTCGACTGGGACGCCGCCGGCCTGGAGGGCAAGGCCCGCAAGATCGAGCAGGCGCTGTCCACCGGCGACTCCGTGCTGGTCCAGGTCACGAAGGACCCGGTCGGGCACAAGGGTGCCCGGCTGACCACGCAGATCTCGCTGCCCGGCCGCTTCCTGGTGTACGTGCCCGCGGGCGGCGCCACCGGCATCTCCCGCAAGCTGCCGGAGAACGAGCGCCGCCGGCTCAAGGACATCCTCAAGCGGATCGTCCCGGAGGACGCGGGTGTCATCATCCGCACCGCCTCCGAGGGCATCGGCGAAGAGGAGCTCGGCCGCGACGTCGACCGCCTGAAGGCGCAGTGGGACGTCATCAAGGAGAAGGCCGACGCCGGCTCCGGCCGCAAGGGCGGCGCGCCGACCATGCTCTACGAAGAGCCGGACCTGCTGGTCAAGGTCGTGCGTGACCTGTTCACCGAGGACTTCGCGAAGCTCGAGATCCAGGGCAACCGGTCGTGGGAGACCATCAACGACTACGTCAGCAACGTCGCGCCGGAGCTGGCCGAGCGGCTCAAGCGCTACACCGGCACCGGTGACGCGTTCGCCGACCACCGGATCGACGAGCAGATCACCAAGGCGCTCGACCGCAAGGTCTGGCTGCCGTCGGGCGGTTACCTGGTCATCGACCGCACCGAGGCGATGACGGTGATCGACGTCAACACCGGCAAGTTCACCGGTTCGGGTGGCAACCTCGAGGAGACGGTGACCCGCAACAACCTGGAGTCGGCGGAGGAGATCGTCCGCCAGCTCCGGCTGCGGGACATCGGCGGCATCATCGTGATCGACTTCATCGACATGGTGCTCGAGTCCAACCGCGAGCTGGTGCTGCGCCGCCTCACCGAGTGCCTCGGCCGCGACCGCACACGCCACCAGGTCGCCGAGGTCACCTCGCTCGGCCTGGTGCAGATGACCCGCAAGAAGATCGGCACCGGCCTGCTGGAGGCGTTCTCGACGCCGTGCGAGCACTGCAAGGGCCGGGGCGTGCTCGTCTCGACCGAGGTGCAGCGCACCGGTGGCGGCGCGCACTCCCACGGCGGGAACGGCAACGGCGGTGGTGGCAACGGCGGCGGCAACGGCGGCGGCGGGGAGAAGAGCTCCCGCCGGTCGCGGGGCCGCGGCAAGGGCGAGGAGGCCGCCAAGGAGCAGGCCGAAGCCGCCAAGGCCGAGGTCCACGCCGTCCCGCCGCCCGAGCAGCGCGCGTCGGTCGCGTCCGCGGTGGCGGCGATGGCGAACGCTTCGAAGGCCGCCAAGGAGCAGCCGCACGAGCACGGTGCCCTGAACGGCAACGGGCCCGTCCCCGAGGTGACCGACACGGCGGAGGCCGGCCAGGCCACCGAGGTGCCGCAGTCGGCCGCTCCGGCTCCGGAGCCCGCCAAGGAGGTCGCGGGCACCCCCGTGACCACCGAAGCGGACGAGACGCCGGTGCCGCAGGAAGAGCCGTCCGTCGAGCGTTCCTCGGCGCCGGAGCCGGTGGAAGAGCCGGTCAACGAGTCTTCGGAGGCCGCCGAGCCGGTCGCCGAACCCGAGGTCAGCGTGCCCGAACCGGCCGTGCGCTCCACCCGGCGCCGTCCGCGCCGGGCCGCGTCGCGGCCGGCGGGCCCGCCGGTGCACGCCTCGGATCAGAGCAAGTGAACAACTAGGGGACCCCGGTGGTAACGCACCGGGGCACCCCACGTAACCTGTAGTACGGCCTGCCACCAGAGCAGGTCGCTGCGCGAGTTCAGGACCGCCTTCCCGGAGGTGGGCCGATCGTGCGGGCCCCCACCCATTGTCGAGTAATGCAGGAGACTTCCGTGTCGGCGTACGCGATCGTCAAGACCGGCGGCAAGCAGTACAAGGTTGCCGTCGGCGACGTGGTCGAGGTCGAGAAGCTCGAGGGCGAGCCGGGCACCGAGCACATTCTCCCCGCCGTTTTGTACGTCGACGGTGGCGATGTCACCACGGACGCCGACGCGCTGGCGAAGGTCTCGGTCACCGGCAAGGTCGTCGAGCAGACCAAGGGTCCGAAGATCCGGATCCACAAGTTCAAGAACAAGACGGGCTACCACAAGCGTCAGGGTCACCGGCAGAAGCTGACCCGCGTCGAGGTCACCGCCATCTCGCTGTAAAGAACTTCTCCGGATCTTCGTAAGACTGAAAGAGGATTGAGCTATGGCTCACAAGAAGGGTGCGTCCAGCTCCCGCAACGGTCGTGACTCGAACGCGCAGCGCCTCGGCGTCAAGCGCTTCGGCGGCCAGCAGGTCAACGCCGGCGAGATCCTGATCCGCCAGCGTGGCACCAAGTTCCACCCCGGCGTGAACGTCGGCCGTGGCGGCGACGACACGCTGTTCGCGCTGGCCACCGGTGCGGTCCAGTTCGGCGAGAAGCGTGGCCGCAAGACGGTCAACATCGTGCCGTCCGAAGTCTGAGTTTCGGCTTCGAATTAGCTTTCTCCGAGCGAGGGGTGGGGCCGGAATATCCGGTGCCACCCCTCGCTTCTTTATGTGTCCGATCTTCCGCAGGTGAAAGAGGCAAGTCATGGCGTCCCGGTTCGTGGACCGCGCGGTCATCCACCTGACCGCAGGTGACGGTGGGAACGGCTGCGCCTCGGTGCACCGCGAGAAGTTCAAGCCGCTCGGCGGCCCGGACGGCGGCAACGGCGGCAACGGCGGCGACGTCCTGCTGGTCGTCGACCCCAACGTGCACACCCTGCTGGACTTCCACTTCCGCCCGCACGCCAAGGCGGGCAGCGGCAAGATGGGCCAGGGCGGCAACCGCGCCGGCGCGGCGGGGGAGACCCTGGTGATGAAGGTGCCGTCCGGCACCGTCGTGTTCACCGAAGACGGCGAGATGGTCGCCGACCTGATCGGCCCGGGTACCACGTTCGTCGCCGCCCAGGGCGGCCGCGGCGGGCTCGGCAACCACGCGCTGTCGTCGAAGGCCCGCAAGGCGCCCGGCTTCGCGCTGCTCGGTGAGCCGGGTGAGGCCCGCAACCTCGTGCTGGAGCTGCGGTCGGTCGCCGACGTCGGCCTGCTGGGGTTCCCGTCCGCGGGCAAGTCGTCGCTGATCTCGGTGCTGTCCGCGGCCAAGCCGAAGATCGCCGACTACCCGTTCACCACGCTGGTGCCGAACCTCGGGGTGATCACCGGCGGCGAGACCGTGTTCACCATGGCCGACGTGCCCGGCCTGATCCCCGGCGCGTCCGAGGGCAAGGGCCTGGGGCTGGACTTCCTGCGCCACATCGAGCGGTGCGCGGTGCTGGTGCACGTCGTCGACTGCGCCACGCTGGAGCCGGACCGCGACCCGGTGTCCGATGTGGACGCTCTCGAATCGGAGCTGGCGAAGTACACGCCGGGTCTCGGCGGGAAGCTCGAAGAGCGGCCGCGTGTTGTTGTCCTCAACAAGATCGACGTCCCGGAAGCCGCCGAGCTCGCCGAGTTCGTCCGGCCGGAGTTCGAAGCCCGCGGCCTCCAGGTGTTCGAGGTCTCCACGGCGTCGCGCAAGGGCTTGCGCGAGCTGACTTTCGCCCTCGCCAAGGTGGTTGAGCAGTACCGCGAGATGCAGCCGGTGCTGGAGCCCGAGAAGATCGTGCTGCGGCCGCTCGCCGTCGACGACTCCGGGTTCACGGTCGAGTTCGACCCCGAGGAGGAGGGCGCCTTCATCGTGCGCGGCTCCCGGCCGGAGCGGTGGATCCGCCAGACCAACTTCGCCAACGACGAGGCCGTCGGTTACCTGGCCGACCGGCTCAACCGCCTCGGCGTCGAGGACAAGCTGGCCAAGCTCGGCGCGAAGCCGGGCAGCCCGGTGACGATCGGCGACGTCCAGTTCGAGTGGGAGCCGTCGACGCCGAGCGTCGCGATGCACCTGTCCGGCCGCGGCACCGATGTCCGCCTCGAGAACCACGACCGGGTCGGCGCGGCCGAGCGCAAGGAAGCCCGCCGGATCCGCCGTGACGGCCCGGACGAGGCGGAAGGCGACGAGCTGGACCTGGACGCGTGAGCGGCACCCGGGAAGCCATCGCCGCGGCGCGGCGCCTGGTCGTCAAGGTCGGCTCGTCGGCGCTGACCACCGCGGGCAGCGGCCTCGACGCGGTCCGCCTGGACGCGCTGGTCGACGCGATCGCGGCGCGGGTCGCGGCCGACACGCAGATCGTGCTGGTCTCCTCGGGCGCGATCGGGGCCGGCCTGGCCCCGCTGTCGCTCGGCAAGCGCCCGAAGGACCTCGCGACCCAGCAGGCGGCGGCGAGTGTCGGCCAGCTGGCGCTGGCGCACGCGTACGCCGAGTCGTTCGGGCGGTATTCGCTGACGGTCGGCCAGGTGCTGCTCACCTCCGACGACGTCGTCCGCCGTTCGCACTACCGCAACGCGCAGCGGACGTTCTCGCGCCTCCTGGCACTCGGCGCGGTCCCGGTGGTCAACGAGAACGACACGGTGGCCACCGAGGAAATCCGCTTCGGCGACAACGACCGCCTGGCCGCCCTGGTCGCCCACCTGATCGGCGCGGACGCGCTGGTCCTCCTGTCCGATGTGGACGGTCTCTACGACGGCGACCCCCGCGACGGCGCGACCCGCAAGCTCACCGAGGTCCTGTCGGAGTCCGATGTGGACGGGATTTCGGTCGGCATGTCCAGCTCCGGCCTGGGCACCGGCGGCATGGTCTCGAAGCTCGCGGCCGCCCGCACCGCGGCCGGCGCGGGCATCCCGGTCCTGCTGGCGGCGGCATCGGAAGCCTCGGCCGCGCTGACCGCGGCATCCCCGGGCACGGCGTTCGCCCCGGCCGACACCCGCCTCTCGGCCCGCCGCTTCTGGCTGGGCTACGCGGCGGACACCACGGGCAAGCTCCGCCTCGACGACGGCGCGGTGACGGCGGTGGTCCGCCGCCGCAGGTCCCTGCTGGCGGCGGGAATCACCGGTGTAGAAGGCGAGTTCCAGGCCGGCGACGTGGTCGACCTGGTCGACACCAAGGACCGGCCGGTGGCCCGCGGAGTGGTCGCCTTCGACGCGACGGAGCTCCCGGAGCTGGTCGGCCGATCCAGCCACGAACTCCCGGCCGAGCAGCGCCGCGAGGTAGTCCACGCCGACGACCTCGTCCCCCTGCGCCGCTAACCGCCTGGCACGACCACCCGCGCCCGGCGCATCCCGCGTGCCCGCCGAGGCATCACCCGTGATCACCGGGCCATCACCCGTGATTGAGCAGGCATCTCACGTGATCCAGCGGGCATCAGCCGTGATCGGCGGGGCATCTCTCGTGATCCAGCGGGCATCAGCCGTGATCGGCGGGGCATCTCTCGTGATCCAGCGGGCATCAGCCGTGATCCGGCAGGCATCACCGTGATGCCCCTCCGATCACGCGTCATGCCCCTCTGATCACGCGAGAAGCCTCTCCAATCACGCGTGATGCCTCGGCCGGCACGCCGGCGGCACAGCCGGCGTGCCGGGCGGTTCAGCCCACCGACACCAATCGGGCGCCGCCGTCGGCCTCCAGGACCGTGCCGCTCAGGTTGCGGTTCGTCGCCGCCAGCGCCACCACCTCGGCCACGTCATCCGCCGTCGCCACGCGGCGCGACGGGATCGAAGCCGCGGTCTGGGCGAAGAACCCTTCCCGCATCTCCGCCGGGAAGCCGCTCCACCACGCCGTGTCCACCACGCCCGGCGAAACCGCGTTCACCCGCCGCGGCGCCAGTTCGACCGCCAGTGGCTTGACCAGCGCCTCCACCGCCGCGTTGAGCGCGCCGATGCCCGCCGTCCCCGGCATGGCCGCGTGCGCGCTGATCGCGCCCAGCAGCGTGATCGACCCGTCCGCGGCCAGGTGCGGCAGCACCGCCTGGATCGTGGTCAGGTGCGCCCAGAACTTCGCGTCGAACGCCCGCCGCAGCATCCCGAGATCCAGCGACGCGATCGGTCCCATCCCTTCGGCGCCGGACAGGCTCACCACCAGCACGTCGACCGTCCCGAGCGACTCCGCCAGCGCGGCCATCGTGGTGGCGTCGCCGCCGTCGGCCTGGTGTCCCGTCAGCCGCGGGTCGCTCGCCGCAACGTTGTCGAGGCGCTCCTTGCCGCGCCCGGTGACGTGGACGTCGTAACCCCGCTCGCTCAGCCGCCGCGCGGTCGCCAGGCCGATGCCCGAGGTGCCGCCGGCGACAAGTGCGATGCTCATGCTCGTTCCCCATTTCGAACCGGTACGTCTCGTTTCGAAATTCACGCTACCATCGGATCCCATGACCGACCAGTCCCGTCCCGGCCGCAAGCGCAGCGAACAGAGCCGGCTGGCGATCCTCGCCGCCACGCTCGACCTGGTCGCGGAAGCGGGCTACGGCACGCTGACCGTCGAGGGCATCGCCGCGCGCTCCGGCGTCGGCAAGCAGACGATCTACCGCTGGTGGCCGTCGAAGGCCGACGTCCTTCTCGACGCGCTCGCGACGAAGGCGGACCTCTCCGTGCCGATCCCCGACGAGGGGACGTTCCGCGCCGACCTCGCCGGCTTCCTGGACAGCACGTTCGAGCTGGGCGGGAAAGCCCAGGTGGCGGACACGCTGCGCGCGCTGATGGCGCAGGCGCAGATCGACCCGGCGTTCGGCAAGCGGTTCCGCGAAGACTTCCTCAACCGTCGCCGCGAGGCATTCGGCGTCATCGTCGACCGCGCCCGCGAGCGCGGCGAACTGCCCGACGGAGTCAACTCCGGCACGGTGATCGACGTCGTGTTCGGCACGCTCTGGTACCGGCTCCTCGCGACGCGGGAGCCGGTCGGCCGCGGCCTGGCCGGTGAACTGGTGGCGCTACTGGCCGATCACGGCGCTTCGACCGCCGAGATCCGGTAGCGCGCCACGGACGCGTCGAGGATCTGCACGGCCTGCTCGTCCGACGGCCCGGACCCGCGGAAACGCTCCAGGTCCTCGTCGGTCTCCCAGCGCTCGTACACCGTGATCCGGCCGGGGTCGAGCAGGTCGGCGCCCAGCGAGTATTCGAGGCAGCCGGGAGCTTCCCGCGCCAGCCGCACAGCCTCGCGACAGTCGTCGAGGTAGGCATCGCGGCTTTCGGGAGCGACGGCGAGCCAGCCGGAGACGATGATCATGTCGGGTTGATCCGATCCGGCTTGATCGTCAGCAGCAGCCGCGTCTGGTCGCGCCCGCCCCACCACGGGTACGGCCCGCCGAGGTAACGCTGCGCGAGCTTCTCGATGTGCTCGACGGCGCCGTCTTCGGTCATCTCCAGCACCCGGCCGCGGATCGCGTAGTAGCGCGACGGCTGTTCGCGGTCGGCGACGTTGAGCGCCACCCGGGGGTCACGCTCGATGTTGCGCTGCTTCTGGTGACCCAGCACGGTGTTGACGAGGATGTGCGTGCCGTCGGTGTCCACCCAGGTCTCGGTGAGCTGGGGCGAGCCGTCCGGCATCACCGTCGCCAGGAAGCAGAGGCTGGGCGCGCGCAGCAGCGCGAGCAGGTCGCCGGGCAGTTCCACAGTGGTCTCCCGCTAAAGCTGGTCGGGCGCTTCGATGCCGAGCAACGAGAGCCCGAGCGCGAGCGTTTGTGACGTCAGCGTAGTCAACCTCACCCGGGACGCGCGCAGCTCCGGGGTGGACGCCTTCAGGACCGGACATTCCTCGAAGAACCGGGAAAAGGTGACCGCCGTCTCGTAAAGATACGTACAGAGCTTGTGGGGCGCGTAGCCGCTTGTCGCGCTCTTCAGCGCTTCGCCGAACCTGAGCAGCTTCAACGCCAGCGCGCGCTCCGCAGGCGCTTCCAGCAGCACCTGCGTTCCGTCGGCCGGCTTGCCCGCCTTGCGGAGGATCGACTGCGTCCGCGCGTGCGCGTACTGGAGGTACACCGAGGTGTTGCCCTCCTTGGCGAGCATCCGGTCCCAGGCGAAGACGTAGTCGCGTTCGCGGTCACCGGACAGGTCGGCGTACTTGACCGCGCCGATGCCCACGGCCCGCGCCACTTCCGCCTGGCCCGCCGGGTCGAGCTCACTGCGTTCGGCGACCACGGCCGCGGCCTGCGTCACGGCTTCGGTGAGCAGCTCGGCCAGCTTGATCGTGTCGCCGGCGCGCGTCCGCATGGTCTTGCCGTCCGCGCCCAGCACCGTGCCGAAGCCGATGTGCTCGGCGTGCCCGGTCAGCCAGCCCGCTTCGCGGCAGGTGGCGAACAGCATTGCGAAGTGCTGCGCCTGCGGCGTTCCGACGACGTAGAGCAGGTCGGTGGCGCCGCGTTCGGCCGTCCAGTACCGGAGCGTCGCGAGGTCGGTGGCGGCATACCCGTAACCGCCGTCGCGTTTGCGGACGATCAGTGGCAGCCGGTCGCCTTCGCGGTTGCGGAACCCCTCGGGGAACACGCAGACGGCGCCGTCGCTGATCTCGGTCAGCCCGGCCTTTTCGAGGTCGTCGACCACCGTGGCGAGGTACGGGTTGTAGAAGCTCTCGCCGTAGATGTCGTTGTCCGTCAACGAGATCCCGAGCAGCGCGTAGACCTCGTTGAAGTGCCGTGTCGACTCGTCGACCAGCTCTTGCCAGACGGCGAGTGTCTCTTCGTCCCCGCTCTGCAGCAGCACGACGCGGTTGCGTGCCCGCGTCGCGAACGCTTCGTCGCTGTCGAACTTCCGGCGCGCTTCGCGGTAGAAGGCGTCGAGGTCGGCGATCGCGCGTTGCCCGGCGGGGACGTCGAGGAGGTGCTCGATGAGCATGCCGAACGGGGTGCCCCAGTCGCCGAGGTGGTTGTGCGGCAGCACTTCGTGCCCGGCGAACCGCAGCAGCCGGGCGAGCGCGTCCCCGATCACCGACGAACGCAGGTGCCCGACGTGCATTTCCTTGGCGACGTTCGGGCTGCTGTAGTCGAGTGCGATCCGCCGGGGCGCCGGTGTTTCCGGCACGCCGAGCCGCGGATCGCCGAGGAGCGCGCCGGTGCGTGCTTCGAGCCATTCCTTGCGCAGCACGAAGTTGAGGAACCCCGGACCGGCGACTTCCGGCGGATCGGCGATCCCGTCGAGCTCCAGCGCCCCGGCGATGGCTTCGGCTACCTCGCGCGGCGGCCGGCCGAGCCGCCTGCCCAGGCTCATCGCGAGGTTGCCCTGGTAGTCGACACCTTCGCGCGGCGACGCTTGGATCAGCGCTTGCTCCGGCGTCAGCTCGACGTCCAGCGCCCGGCCGGCGGCGGTCACCACGCGGCGCGCCAGCTCCTCGGTAACGTCGGCGGTCTGCACGGTGTCCCTCCTTCGGCTCGGTCAGTGGAGCCCGCAGCGTAGCGAGCGTGACCGTCCGGTGACGAAGGGTTTACCGCAGCGTGCTGCCCTTGGTCTCCGGCAGGGTGAGGATCACCGCGAACGCGATCGCGGCCCCGACGGCGACGTACCAGAAGTAGAGCGACGGCGAGACGGCGCCGAACACGGTGATGAGCAGCGGGGCGGTGCCGCCGAACACCGCGACGGTCAGGTTGTACCAGGCGCCGATCCCCAGCCCGCGCAGCTCGGTGGGGAACAGCTCGCTCATGATGGCCGGCGCGATCGACGTCATCGCCGTGTACAGCCCGAGCCCGACGCAGAACACCACGAGCAGGCCGCCGACGTTCGGGCCGATCAAAGTGGACAGTGGCACGATGACGAGCGCGGTCGCCCCGGACCAGACGAGCAGCTGCGGCTTCCGCCCGACCCGGTCCGCGAGCGCGCCCATCGGGTACTGCAGCGCGATGAACAACGCCGTGCCGACCGAAAGCGCGAGGAACACGGCGTCGGCGTCGGCATGCCGGTTCTTCACCGCGAAGGACGTGAGCGCGCTGAAGAACGTGTAGTAGCAGAGGGTCGAGAGCATCGTGAAGCCGATGAGCCTGCCGACGGCCTTCGGGTGGTGGGTCAGCGTCGTCAGCAGCGGCCGCTCGATCTTGCGGGCCTTCGTCTTCGTCTGCTCGAACAGCTCGGTTTCGGCGAGGCTGCGGCGCAGCCACAGCCCGACCAGGCCGAAGACGCCGCCGAGCAGGAACGGCAGCCGCCAGCCCCAGGACGCCAGCTCGGCCTTGTCGAGCGTCCGGGCCAGCACGAAGCCGAGCACGGTCGCGACCAGCACGGCCGACCCGGTCGAGATGTAGAAGAACGCCGAGTACCGGCCGCGACGCTCCGGCGGCGCGATCTCGCCCAGGTAGGCCGACGCGTTCGACACCTCACCGCCGAGCGACAGCCCCTGCGCGATGCGGGCGAGCAGCAGCAGGATCGGCGCGAGCCAGCCGACCTGCGCGAACGTCGGCAGCAGCCCGATCGCGACCGAGCCGCCTGCCATCAGCAGGATGGTGAGGATCATGGCGGGCTTGCGTCCCCGGGTGTCGGCGAAGCGCCCGAGCAGGACACCGCCGAGCGGCCGGAAGAAGAACGCGAGCGCGTAGGTGGCGAACGTGTTGATCAGGGCCAGGGTGTCGTTGCCGGAGGGGAAGAACGCGCCGGCGAAGTAGATGCTGAACGTCGCGTAGATCGTCCAGTCGAACCATTCCAGCGCATTGCCCGCGCTCGCCGCGAACAGCTTGCGCACCGGCAGCCGGTGCCGCTGGGTTGCCTGCACGGTGGACTCGGTCATGGCGGCCTCCACGTCACCCGAAGGTGTCACGGGACTTTGCCACATTCGTCCGTGGTCCGAAAGGTTCCCACCGTCCGGAATCCCGGTTCTCCCTCCTACGCGGTGCTCGCCAGCGCGAACGGCAGGACCGCCGGCGCCCCGGCCTTCCGCAGCAGGCGCGTGGCCAGCGTCATCGTCCAGCCGGTGTCGATGACGTCGTCCACCAGCAGGACCGGCCCGCTCGGCAGGACCCCGGCGAGATCGGCCGGCATGCTCATCCGCCGCCACAGGTCGGCCAGCCGTTGCGCGCTGTTCGCCTGCCGCGGGGGTGGCCCCTCGGCGTCGAGCGCACCGAGGAAGTCCAGCTTGCCGATCTCGGCCAGCCGCGTCGCGAGGCTGTACACGAGCTGCGGCCGCGTTTCCGACGGCACCGCCACCACCGCGACCGGCCGCTCCGACCACTGCCACCCGGCGAGTACCTGGACGCAGGCCTTGAACACCGAGTCCGGCACCTCGGTGTCCTTCGCCTGCGGCCCGACGAGTTCCCGCAGCCGGTTGCCCCAGCCGACGTCGGTGAGCCGGCCGAGCACCTGGCCCGGCTCGGCCTGGTCGTCGGCCGAGATCCGGCCGGAGACCGGGACGTCCAAAGAGGACATGCCGGTGGGCCACTGCTTCCGCGGCGCGACCTCGACCCCGGGGCGCTGCAGCCGTTCCCGGGTCGCGTCGACGACGTCGTCCGCCACCGTCGTGTCCCAGTGCTGCCCCGTGCAGTTGTCACACCGCCCGCACGGCGCCGCCTCGGGGTCGTCGAGCTGGCGCCGCAGGTACTCCATCCGGCAGCTGTCGGTCGCCAGGTAGCCGAGCATCGCCTGCTGTTCGCGGTCACGCGCCTCCGCGACGCGCTTGTAGCGCCCGCGGTCGTACTGCCAGTCCTCACCCGTGCTCGTCCAGCCGCCCTTGACACGCCGCACTGCGCCGTCGACGTCCAGGACCTTGAGCACCATTTCCAGGCGTGAGCGGGAAAGCTCCACCGACGGCTCGAGTGCGGCCGTCGAGAGTGGACGGTCGGCGTAGGCGAGCGTGTTCAGCACCTGGGTGACCCGCAGCTCGTCGGGGAAGGCGAGCGAGCCGAAGTACGCCCAGATCGCCTTGTCCTCCTCGCCGGGCAGGAGCACGACCTCGGCGCGCTCCACACCACGCCCGGCGCGGCCGACCTGCTGGTAGTACGCGATCGGCGACGACGGCGCGCCGAGGTGCACCACGAACCCGAGGTCCGGCTTGTCGAACCCCATGCCCAGCGCGGAGGTCGCGACCAGCGCCTTGACCCGGTTGCCGAGCAGGTCGTCCTCGGCCGCCTGGCGGTCGGCCGGGTCGGTCTTGCCGGTGTAGGCCGCCACCGGGTAACCGCGGTCCTTCAGCAGGGACGCGACGTCGTGCGCCGCCGCGACGGTGAGCGTGTAGATGATCCCGGACCCGGGTAGCTCGGCCAGGTGGTCGGCGAGCCAGGCCAGCCGCGCCTGCGAAGTCGGCAGCCGGCACACCGCCAGCCGGAGGCTTTCCCGGTCGAGGGTGCCGCGCAGCACGAGCGTGTCACCGCCGGTGCCGAGGCCCAGCTGCTCGGCGACGTCGGTGACTACGCGGTCGTTCGCGGTCGCCGTGGTCGCCAGCACCGGCACGCCGTCGGGCAGGTCGCCCAGCAGCGTGCGCAGGCGCCGGTAGTCCGGCCGGAAGTCGTGCCCCCAGTCGGAGATGCAGTGCGCCTCGTCGACCACCAGCAGCCCGGTGCTGGCGGTCAGCTTCGGCAGCACGTTGTCGCGGAAGTCCGGGTTGTTCAGCCGTTCGGGGCTGACCAGCAGCACGTCCACCTCGCCGGCCGCGACCGCCGCCTGGACCTGGTCCCACTCCTGGGCGTTGGCGGAGTTCATGGTCGCCGCGTGGATCCCGGCCCGCGCCGCGGCCGAGATCTGGTTGCGCATCAGCGCGAGCAGGGGCGAGACGATCACCGTCGGCCCGCTGCCCTGTTCGCGCAACAGGGCCGTGGCCAGGAAGTACACCGCCGACTTGCCCCAGCCGGTGCGCTGCACGACCAGCGCGCGGCGGCGCTGCGCGACCAGGGCCTCGATGGCCGTCCATTGGTCTTCGCGCAGCTTCGCCGAGTCGCCGGCCAGCGCCCGGAGGAGGGTTTCGGCGCGGTCGCGGAGGGCTGGGGTGGTGCCGGTGGTGTCCACGTCCCCACGTCTACCCCATGGCACCGACGAACCGGGAATCGGCGGCGGCGCGAACGGACCGTTCGTGTCGAATACCGGCCGTAATGTGACCTGAATCACATCTACTGCCCGGTCGGGCGAGGTGTCCCGCGGCACAGGACGGCCGCGCCCGCCGATGTATAGGCTCCTCAGTCATGTCACCACGGCGGATCGGGGTCATGGGCGGCACGTTCGACCCCGTGCACCACGGCCACCTCGTCGCGGCCAGCGAGGTCCAGTCCCGGTTCGGGCTGGACGAAGTGATCTTCGTCCCCACCGGGCAGCCGTGGCAGAAGACCGACCGCCAGGTGACCAAGGCCGAGGACCGCTACCTGATGACGGTCATCGCGACCGCGTCCAACCCGGTCTTCTCGGTCAGCCGCGTCGACATCGACCGCGCCGGGCAGACCTACACCGTCGACACCCTGCGCGACCTCCAGGCCGAGTACCCGGGGGACGAGCTCTACTTCATCACCGGCGCCGACGCGCTCGAGCAGATCCTGACCTGGCACAAGGCCGAGGAGCTGTTCGACTTCGCGCACTTCATCGGCGTCACGCGGCCCGGCTACCGGCTCAATTCGCACCACCTGCCCAGCGGCAAGGTGAGCCTCGTCGAGGTCACCGCGATGGCGATCTCGTCGACCGGCTGCCGCGACCGCGTCGAGCGCGGGGAGCCGGTCTGGTACCTCGTTCCCGACGGCGTCGTCCGCTACATCACCAAGAAGGATCTCTACCGGAAGAGCGACTGAAAGCCCGCTGGTCCCGGCGGGTACCCTTCTCGGGCGAACCCGATCTGTGAAGGAGCACCGTGGCAGCCACGTCCGAGGCACGAGAGCTGGCCGTAGCGGCCGCACACGCGGCGGCGGACAAGAAGGCCAGCGACGTCGTCGTGCTGGACGTGTCCGAGCAGCTCGTCATCACCGACGCCTTCGTCATCGCCTCCGCGTCCAACGAGCGCCTGGTCGGCGCGATCGTCGACAACGTCGAGGAGAAACTGCGGGAGAGCGGGCACAAGCCGGTCCGCCGCGAAGGCGCCCGCGAAGGGCGCTGGGTCCTGCTCGACTACGTCGACGTGGTCGTGCACGTCCAGCACGTCGAAGAGCGCACGTTCTACGGTCTCGAGCGACTGTGGAAGGACTGCCCGCGCATCGAGGTGGCCGGTCTCGACGAGCCGCCCGCCGACGAGGACCCGGACGTCCCGTGAGCCCGCGGCGGCTGGTGCTTTGGCGCCACGGCGAGACGGACTACAACGCCGCCGGGCGGATGCAGGGTCACCTCGACTCGGCGCTGACCCCGCGCGGCTGGAACCAGGCCCGGTTCGCGGCGCCCGCGCTGGCCCGCTTCTCGCCGGACCTCGTCATCGCGTCCGACCTGCGCCGCGCCACCGACACGGCCACCGTGCTCACCGACGCGATCGGCGTCCCGCTGCGGATCGACAAGCGGCTGCGCGAGACGCACCTCGGCGAGTGGCAGGGCATGACCGGCGCCGAGGTCGACGAGGCCTACCCCGGTGAGCGCGACCGCTGGCGCAAGGACGCGACCTGGGCCCCGCCGGGCGGGGAGAACCGCCTCGACGTCGCCGACCGCGCGAGCGAAGTGGTCACCGACCTGCAGCAGGCCAACTCCGATGCGGGCGACACCGTGCTGCTGGCCGCGCACGGCGGCCTGATCACCGCGCTCACCGCGCGGCTGGTGAACCTGCCGGTGGAGATCTGGCCGTCGCTGGGCGGGATCTCGAACTGCCACTGGGTCGAGCTCGGCCTGCGTGACGGCAAGTGGCGGCTGCACGCCTACAACGCGGGGATGCACGGCTAGCCGATGGGGCCGCGCCTGCTGGTGTTCGGCGATTCGCTGAGCTTTCACGGTCCTGAAGGACCCTGCGCCGCGGACGAACCGCGGCTGTGGCCCAACGTGGCCGCTGCGGCGCTGGGCGGCACCGCCGACCTGGTCGCCGGGATCGGCTGGACCGCTCGCGACGCCTGGTGGTCGCTGACCGGGGATCCGCGGGTGTGGGCCGACCTGCACCACGTCGACGCGGTTGTGCTGGCCGTCGGCAGCATGGACACGCTGCCCTCGCCGCTGCCGACCTACCTGCGCACGGGGTTGAAGTACCTGCGGCCCGACCCGGTGCGACGCGTGGTGCGCAAGGCTTATCTCGCCGCGCAGCCGCGGTTGTCGGTCGCGTTCCGCGGCCGTCCCACGGTGCTGCCGGCCAAGCTCACCGTGCAGTACCTGGACACGGCGGTGGGCGCGCTGCGCGTCCTGCGTCCGGAACTGCCGATCTTCAGCATGCTGCCCTCGGTGCACCGCGCGGCGGCGTACGGCCACGTGCACACCGCGCGCCCGGCCGCGGCCGCCGCGATGGCGGCCTGGGGCGAGCGGGCCGGAATTCCGTTGCTGGACCTCGAAGCCGTGGTCGGGGAGCACGTGCTCAGCGGCGCGGGCAACCCGGACGGCATGCACTGGGGCTGGGCCGGGCACGCCGCGGTGGGCAAGGCGATGTCCG
The DNA here is from genome assembly GCF_044453095.1 of Amycolatopsis sp. NPDC051758. Classification (NCBI taxonomy): domain Bacteria; kingdom Bacillati; phylum Actinomycetota; class Actinomycetes; order Pseudonocardiales; family Pseudonocardiaceae; genus Amycolatopsis; species Amycolatopsis sp. NPDC051758. The sequence continues at coordinate 267,543 of NZ_JBITCJ010000005.1, forward strand.
TGTTGATGGCGCCGATGCCGGCCCCCGGCCACGTAGGCTGACGGCGTGTCGGTCGCCGTAGTCACGGATTCCACCGCCCACCTGCCGGAGGGCTTCGCCGAACGGCACGCGGTCCGGGTGGTGCCGCTGCACGTCCTGGTCGACGGCGTGGTCTCGCTCGACGGCATCGAGACCGGCCCCGCAGCGGTCGCCGAAGCGATGAAGCAGCGCAAGATCGTCACGACGTCGCGGCCGACGCCCACCGAATTCGTCAAGGAGTACCGGGCGGCGCTGGCCGAAGGTGCGGACGCGATCGTGTCGGTGCACCTGTCCCGCGAGCTCTCCGGCACCTGGGAAGCGGCGGTGCTGGCCGCGCAGGAGGTCGGGCCCGACCGGGTTCGCGTGGTCGACTCGCGCACCACGGCGATGGGGCTCGGGTTCGCCGCGCTGCACGCCGCCGACGCCGCGGCCGCCGGGGCGGACGCGGCCGAGGTCGAGGCCGCCGCGGTGACGGCGGCCGGCTGCTCGTCCACGTTGTTCGTCGTGGAAACCCTGGACCACCTGCGCCGCGGCGGCCGGATCGGCCCGGCGGCGGCGCTGCTCGGCACGGCGCTGGCGGTGAAACCGGTGCTGCACATGGCCGACGGCCGGATCGTCCCGCTGGAGAAGGTCCGGACCATGAACCGGGCGATCGCGCGGCTGGTCGAGCTCGCCGCCCAGGCCGCGCAGGACGAGGACGTCGAACTCGCCGTCCACCACCTCGCCTCGCCGGAGCGGGCGGTCGAGCTGGCGAACCGGCTGGAGGAGGCCGTGCCCCGCTCGGCGGGCTGCGTGGTCTCCGAGCTGGGCGCGGTGATCGGGGCGCACACCGGTCCTGGGGTGCTGGGCGTGGTCGTCCAGCGCACGGTCCCCGCCCGCGCTTAGCCGGGACGGGCGGCGCGCCGAACCCTCCAGCATGCCACCCGGGTACGACGGAAACGGCCGTTCCCGGCCCGGGCGGAGCCGATCCGTCCACAACACCCCGGTTGTCCACAGGACGCGGCGGCACCCCTGTCGGACACCTCCCCGCGGGCCCTAACGTCGATCGTGTGTTCGAGCAGCCCGCCCGGGATCCGGGCCCTCCCCGCAACGACCGGCTCGCCTGGCTGGCCGACCAGCTCACGCCCGACGCGAGCACGGTCGGGCCCGGCGGCCGGCTGGTCCGGCGCTGGTTGCCGGGCGGACCGGCCGGTGCCGGCCGTCGCCGGTGGGCGTTCGCCGGCGTCCTCGTGGCGGTCGTGGTGATCGTCCTCGGCTCGGTCGCGTTCCTCGGCGGACGTCCGGTACCCGAGCCGGCGCCCGCGCTGCCGGCCGCGAAACCGGTGGGCGAGGCGCCGGCCCGGGCGGCGCCCCAGGCCGGTCTCGTCGTCAGCGTGATCGGCCACGTCCGCTCGCCCGGCCTCGTCACCGTGCCGCAGGGTTCGCGGGTCGCGGACGTCCTGCGGGCCGCGGGCGGGGCCGATCCCGGCGCGGACCTGCGCGCGCTGAACCTCGCCCGGAAGGTGACCGACGGCGAGCAGCTCGCCGTCGGGGTCCCGGCGCCCGCCGCCGCGGCTCCCGGTGAACCGGCGGGCGGCAAGGTCGACCTCAACGCGGCCTCCGCGGACCAGTTGGACACGCTGCCCGGCGTCGGCGAGGTGATGGCCAAGCGGATCGTCCAGTGGCGCACCGACCACGGTGGTTTCACCAAGGTCGAGCAACTACGCGATGTGGACGGCATCGGCGAAAGCAAGTTCGCCAAGCTGCGGGAGCAGGTGACGGTCGGATGAGCACCATCCCCACGACCGACACCCGGCAGGACATGCGGCTGGTCCCGGCGGCGCTGGTGTGCTGGCTCGCCGCGTTGACCGGACTGCTGCTCGGCTGGTGGACGGCGGTTGTTGCCGGTCTTGCTTCGGCGGTGGTCGCCGGGCTGGTGCTCTGGCGGGCCCGTGGCCGTCCCCGGGCACTCGGTGCGGCCGGGGCGCTGCTGGTGCTGGGGCTCGTCGCCGCCGGTCCGGTCGCCTGGCAGATCCGCGACGCCCAGCGTGACGACCTTCGCTCGGCAGCGGCGGACGGCCTGCCCGCCGTGCTGCGGGTGGTTGTCGCCGAACGCCCGAAACCCGTGCGGAGCGCGGGATATGCGGACAAGCAGTCCGGTGCCCGGTCGGTGGTGCTCACGGCCGAGGTGCGCACGGCGTCGGTCGACGGCCGGCCGGTGTCCTCGTCCGGGCGGGTCCTCCTGCTCGCGCCGGTCGCGCCGTGGGCAGGCCTGCTGCCGGGCCAGGAGGTGACGGTGGCGGGCCTGCTGATGCCACCACGCGGCTCGGACCTGACGGTCGCGGTCCTGTCCGTGCGCGGCCCGCCGGGGGAGCCCGGCCCGGCGCCGTGGTGGCAGCGGGTGGCGGCCGGGCTGCGCGCGGGTCTCCACGACCTGTGCCAGACCTTGCCGGACGAACCCGGCGGCCTCCTGCCGGGCCTGGTCCTGGGCGACACGAGCGCGTTGTCCCCGCGAGTGGAGCAGGAGTTCGTCACCGCCGGCCTCGCTCACCTGACCGCGGTCAGCGGCGGAAACCTCGCTGTCGCTTGCGGTGCGGTCCTGCTCCTGCTGCGGGTGCTCCGGCTGGGGCCACGGCTGTCGGCGGTGGCGGCCGGGGTGTGCCTGGCCGGGTTCCTCGTCCTGGTCGGCCCGGAGCCGAGCGTGCTGCGGGCCGGCGTCATGGCCGCGGTCGCGTTGCTGGCCCTGGCGCTGGGACGGCGTGGTTCGGCGTTGCCCGCGCTGGCGTTCGCGGTCTGCGTGCTCGTGGTGGCGGATCCGGCGATGGCCACGGACTTCGGGTTCGCGCTGTCGGTGTTCGCGACCGCCGGGCTCGTCCTGCTCGCGCCCCGCTGGGCGGCGGCGCTGGTCCGCCGCGGCGTCCCGCCGGGGTTCGCCGAAGGGCTGGCGATCCCGCTCGCGGCGTTCCTCGTGACGGCGCCGGTGCTCGCGGGCATGGCGGGGTCGGTGAGCCTGGTTTCGGTGCTGACCAACGTCCTCGCCGCACCCGTGGTGGCCCCGGCGACGGTGCTCGGCGTGCTGGCGACGGTCACCGCTCCCTGGTGGCCGGGCGCCGGGAAGGTCCTGGTGCACCTGGCCGATCCGGAGGCCCGCTGGCTGATCACGGTGGCGCGGCACGGCGCACGGGCGCCGGGTGCGGTGGTCGGGTGGCCCGGTGGCTGGGCGGGCGGGTTGCTCGCCGCCGCCGTCCTGACGGTGCTGGTGCTGGCCGTCCGGCACCGGCGGGTGCGGCTGCTCATGGCGGTCCTGGTCGTCGGCGCGCTGCTGGTGTTCGTGCCGGTCCGGGTGCTCGCGCCGGCGTGGCCGCCGCGGAACTGGGCGATGGTCGAGTGCGACGTCGGGCAAGGTGACGCAGTGGTGCTGGCGACCGCCGAGCCCGGGCGGGCCGTCGTCGTCGACGCCGGGCCCGAGCCGGGGCCGGTCGACGAATGCCTGCACCGGCTGGCCGTCGACCGGATCCCGTTGCTGGTGCTGAGCCACCTGCACGCCGACCACATCGGCGGGCTCGCGTCGGTCTTCGACGGCCGGACGGTCGGTGGGATCGCCGTCGGGCCGGGGCGGGCGCCGGAGTGGGCGTGGCGGCAGGTCGCCGCGGAGGCGGCCCGCCAGGCCGTGCCCGTCGTGGAGCTGAACCCGGGGGAGCGGCTCGAGTGGCCGGGGCTTGCGCTTGACGTGCTCGGCCCGCGCTACGTTCCCGCCCGCTCGGCCGGGCAGCAGGACGGCACCACGATCAACAACAGCTCAGTGGTGCTGCGGGCGGAAACCGCGGCGGGCCGGGTGATGCTGACCGGCGACGTCGAGCTGGCCGCGCAGGCGGACCTGCTGGCCGATGTCGGCGATCTGAAGGCGGAGGTGCTGAAGGTCCCGCACCACGGGTCGAGGTACTCGCTGCCGTCGTTCCTCGCCGCGGTGGCACCGCGGGTGGCATTGGTCAGCGTGGGCGCGGGCAACACCTACGGCCACCCCAGCAAGTCCACAATGGACAGCCTGCGGGCGCTGGGTGCGCTGGTGACCCGCACGGACACGGACGGAGACACCGCCGTGGTCGGCGAGCCGGCGGGTCCGGCGGTCTCACGCCGGGGCGAGCCACGCGGTCCGCCCCGCCGGTGAGCGGGGGCGAGGCCAGTAGCCCCGCCCCGGCTCACCGCCGAACCGAGGTCAGTAGCCGAGCGCCTTGTTCACGGCCGCGGCCGACGGCGGCAGGGTCGCCTTCGGGCCGACGTGGTTCTCGATCGCGTCGAGGGTCTTGAGGCCGTCGCCGGTGATCAGGAGCACGGTCTCGGCGTCCGGGTCCAGCTTGCCCGTCTCGACCAGCTTCTTCGCCGTGGCGACGGTGACCCCGCCGGCCGTCTCGGTGAAGATGCCTTCGGTGCGGGCCAGCAGGCGGATGCCTTCGACGACCTCTTCGTCGGTGACGTCCTCGATCGCGCCGCCGGTGCGGTTGACGATGTCGAGCACGTACGGGCCGTCGGCCGGGTTGCCGATCGCCAGCGAGCGGGCGATCGTGTCCGGCTTCACCGGCTGGACCACGTCCTGGCCGGCGCGGAACGCGGCCGACACCGGCGAGCAGCCGGTGGCCTGCGCGCCGAACACCTTGTACGGGCTGGCGTCCACGAGACCGAGCTGGCCCAGCTCGCGGAAACCCTTGTCCACCTTGGTCAGCTGCGAACCGGAGGCGATCGGCACGACGATCTGCGGCGGGATGCGCCAGCCGAGCTGCTCGGCGACCTCGAAGGCCAGCGTCTTCGAGCCTTCCGAGTAGTACGGCCGGACGTTCACGTTCACGAACGCCCACTTCGGGTGCTCACCGGCCAGCTCGGTGGCCAGGCGGTTGACGTCGTCGTAGTTGCCGTCGATGGCGATGAGGTCGCCGTCGTACACCGCGGTGGTGAGGATCTTGGCGCGCTCGAGGGACTTCGGGATCAGCACGACCGACCGCCAGCCGGCGCGGGCCGCCGCGGCGGCCGTCGCGTTGGCCAGGTTGCCGGTCGACGGACAGGCGAGCACCTCGAACCCGAACTCGCGGGCCGCGGCCAGCGCAACGGCGACGACCCGGTCCTTGAAGGAGTGTGTCGGGTTGCCGGTGTCGTCCTTGACCCACAGGCTCTTGAGGCCGAGCTCCTTGGCGAGGCGGTCGGCGCGGATCAGCCGGGTCGCGCCGGGCTCGGTGTTCGGGATCTCTTCGACGTTGGACGGAACCGGGAGGAGCTTCTTGTAGCGCCAGATGTTCTTGGGGCCGGCCTCGATGTCTTCGCGGCGGACGCGGCCGAAGTCGTAGGCGACTTCGAGCGGCGAGAAGTCCTCGGCGGAGACGAACTCGGGGGCGAGCGGCTGCCGGTGGCCCTCTTCCTTCGACACCAGTTCGACGGCCGGTCCGAGATCCGGGGTCTTGGTGGTGGAGGTCGTGCCGAGGGTTGCGGTCATCGCGAGGTTCCTTTCCTCATCTGCCCCGCCGAAGCGGGCCGGAATTGGCACCGTGGTCGTCAGCTACCCCGCGATCGCGGGATGACAGGCTGTACGCCGGTTGCCGGGGCTTCGTCGGGCCGTTCCCTCTGCCCCTCTGGATGAGCGGTATTCAGTTGTCGGTGCGCACCAAAGCGCGCTGCCTCGCCAACACCGTACGACATGGCGATCGGACCGTGCCATGGTGGCGGCTCCACATCACCGGAGCGGGCGCACGATGGAACAAGTGAGAGGATCCTCCCGTGACCGCGCAAGCCACCGCCCCGGCCCCGTTGCTCCTGCTCCTGGGCGAGGAAGAACTGCTGATCGAGCGCGCCGTCCGCGAGACGCTGGCCGCGGCCCGCGCGAGGGACTCGACAGCGGAGCTGACCCGGGTCCGGGTGTCCGATCTCACAGCGCCTGAGCTGGCCGAACTCGTCAGCCCGTCGCTGTTCAGCGAAGGCCGGGTGATCGTTCTCGAGGCCGCGCAGGACATCTCGCAGGAGCTGGCCGACGCCATGGCGTCCTACCTGAAGGACCCGGCGGACGGGGTCGTTCTGGTCGTCGTGCACACCGGTGGTGGCCGCAGCAAGGCGGGCAAGTCCCTCCCGGCAGCGCTGAAGAAGGCCGGCGCCGAGATCACGGAATGCCCGAAGCTCACCAAGCCCGCCGAGCGCGAGCAGTTCGTGCGGCACGAGGTGCGCCGGGTGGGCGGCAAGATCGACCCGGCCGGGGTCGCCGCGCTGATCGACGCCGTGGGCTCCGACCTGCGGGAACTGTCTTCGGCGGCGACGCAGCTGGTCGCGGACACCGGTGGCTCCGTCGACGCGGAGGCGGTCCGCCGCTACCACCGCGGCCGTGCCGACGTGACCGGGTTCGCGGTCGCCGAGAAGGCCGTCAGCGGTGATCGCGCGGCCGCGCTGGAGTCGCTGCGTTGGGCGATGCAGCTGGGCGTCCCGTACGTCCTGGTCGCCGACGCGCTGGCCGACGCCGTCCGGACGATCGCCCGGGTCTCGGGTGCGGGCCGCGGCAACCCGAACCAGCTGGCCGGCGAGCTGGGCATGCCGCCGTGGAAGATCCGCAAGGCGCAGGGCCAGTCCCGCGGCTGGAACCAGGACGGCCTGGCCACGGCGATGCGGGTGGTCGCGCGGCTGAACGCCGAGGTCAAGGGGGTCGCGGCGGACCCCAGTTACGCGCTGGAGCGTGCGGTCCTCGAGGTGGCCGCCGCCAAGGGCGACCGCTGAGGAGGACATGAAGAAAGCCCCGGCCGAGGCCGGGGCTTCTCCAGAAACAGCCTGCTCAGAGCGCGTTGACGCGCTTCGCGAGCGCCGACTTCTTGTTGGCGGCCTGGTTGGCGTGGATGACGCCCTTCGAGACGGCCTTGTCCAGCTTCTGGGCGGCGTCGCGCTGCAGCTCCGCGGCCTTGGCCTTGTCGCCGGCCTCGGCGGCTTCGCGGACCTTGCGGATCGCGGTCTTCACCGAGGACCGGATCGCCTGGTTGCGCTGACGCGCCTTCTCGTTCGTCGTGATGCGCTTGATCTGCGACTTGATGTTGGCCATAGGGCAACTCCTGTTTCACTCGGTGAGATTCGCCGCCGCGCTGGTACAGGCCCCGCAAAGCGGGTTTCCTCCATGACGGAATGCCGCACGGCAACGAGCGCCAACTTTAACAGCCCAGCTCGCGGCGCCTGCCGCCGGGACCTGGGCACTGCCGATCACCAGGAGTACGGTGGGCGGCGGTAGTGCCTAGGGTTCCGTTGCCGGTCCGCACACCAGCCCCACAACCAGGACCGGCGGGTCTGGTCCGAGCGGCACCATCGGCGGGTCCGGAAGACCTGCCGTTCATCTGACGGGGCAAAAGCCTGGAGGACCCGGTTTTCGCGCGCGCGAAAACCCGTAAGGGGTCCCGTGAACACCACCGCTCTCTCCTTCGTCCTCGTCGCGGCCGTCGTGCACGCCGCGTGGAACCTCGCCGCCAAGCGGATCTCCTCCGGCGGCACCCAGTTCGTCTGGCTCTACTACACGGCTTCCGCGGTGGTGCTGCTGCCGGTGACGGTCGTGCTGCTGGTCGTCGAAGCGGACCGTCCACAGTGGAGCTGGCTGCTGGCCGCGGTGGTCACTTCGGTGCTGCACATCGCCTACGGCATCGTCCTGCAGCGCGGGTACCGCGTCGGCGACCTCTCCGTCGTCTACCCCGTCGCCCGCGGCACCGGGCCGCTGCTGTCGGTGCTGGCCGCCGTCCTCGTGCTCGGGGAGCGCCCTGGCTGGCTCGGCCTGCTCGGCGCGTTCCTGGTGATCACCGGCGTGCTGGTGATCAGCACCGGCCGCAAGAACGGCGCCGCGCACGACCCGGCCGCGGCGCAGGCCCGCCGCGCCGGCATCTGCTACGGCCTGCTGACCGGCGCCGTCATCGCCGGTTACACGCTCTGGGACGCGCACGCGGTGACCGGCCTCCACGTGCCGCCGGTCGTCTACTTCGGCCTCGGGTCGGTCCTGCAGAGCGTGATGCTCGTGCCCGGCGCGCTGGCCGACCGCGCCGAGGTGACCCGGATCTGGCGCGAACAGCGCCGTGAGGTGCTGTTCGTCGGGCTGCTGTCGCCGATCGCCTACATCCTCGTGCTGTTCGCGCTCACGATGGCGCCGGTCAGCCTGGTCGCGCCGGCCCGGGAGCTGAGCATCGTGCTCGGCGGCCTCGCCGCGTGGCTGGTGCTGGGCGAGCGTGACGCCGTGCGGCGGCTGGCCGGGTCGGTCATCGTGCTGTCCGGCATCGCCGCGATTGCGGTCGCCTGAGCGCGTCCGGTAGGGATGGTCGGATGGAAGTCCTGAAGAGCAGGCTGCTGCTCCGCCCGCGTGACGCCGCCGCGACCACCGGGTTCTACCGCGACACCCTCGGCCTGGCCGTGGAGCGCGAGTTCCCCGGCGGCACCGTGTTCTTCCTCGGCCACGGCTCCTTGGAGGTCTCCGGCGAGGGGGAGACGGGTTCGTCCCCCGACCTGGTGCTCTGGCTGCAGGTCCGAGACCTGGCCGGTGCGCTGGCCGAGCTCAAGGGGAAGGGCCTGGTGCCGGTCCGGGACGCCCAGCGCGAGCCCTGGGGCCTCGACGAGGCCTGGATCGCCGACCCGGACGGCACGCGGATCGTGCTGGTCGAGGTGCCCGAGGGGCACCCGATCCGGACGGACACCCGCTAGGCGGGCTTGACGGCGCGCAGCTGCGCGGCCAGCGCGGCGAAGCCGGGCGGTTCCCAGGTCCAGGTCTGCAGGTCGGCGAAGCCCGCCTCGGCGGCTTCGTCGGCCAGGACGTGTCTGCTCACGGGCAGCCACTTCTCGTGCGCGGACAGCAGCAGCCGCCCGCCGGGGCGCAGCACCCGGAACAGCTCGGCGAACCCCGCCGCGCGGTCGTCCCAGAGCATCACGTTGTTCACGGTCAGCACGACGTCGACGGACTCGTCCGGCTCGTCCGTCCGCGCGGCCGACCCTTCGCGCAGCTCGGCCCGCTCGCCACAGCGCTCGTGACACAGCGCGAGCATCTCGGGGGAGGGGTCGACGCCGATCACGCGCCCGGCCAGCCGTGCGGCGGCGTCCAGGCCGATGCCGGGGCCGGGCCCGACGACGAGGACGGTCTCGTCCGGTTCGATCTTCGCCAGGTCGACGATGCGGTGTTCGGTGGCGGCGTTGCCGCGCGCCATCACCCAGCCGCCGAGGCGGCCGAGGGCTCCGGAAGGGTGACCGAAAGCACGGTCGAGGACGCGGGCGAACCCGCCTGGATCCGGCTGGGGAGGTGGTGCCGGCTGGTGCGATGTGCTCATACTTCGAGGGCACCACGGATCAGCTGGCCTCGCATCGGGGATGACCCCCACCCGCACCCGGAGCGCCATGGGAGCATAGAGGTGGCCATCCCCGACTTTCCGAGGACTCATTCGAGTGACGACGTTCGCCGACACCACCTTCACGCCTCCGGAGCTCATCCGGAACTTCTGCATCATCGCGCACATCGACCACGGCAAGTCCACCCTGGCCGACCGCATGCTGCAGCTCACCGGGGTGGTCGAGGAGCGGGCCATGCGCGCTCAGTACCTCGACCGGATGGACATCGAGCGCGAGCGCGGGATCACCATCAAGGCGCAGAACGTCCGGCTGCCCTGGAAGGTCGACGGGCAGGACCACGTCCTGCACATGATCGACACCCCCGGCCACGTCGACTTCACCTACGAGGTCTCCCGGGCGCTGGAGGCGTGCGAAGGCGCTGTCCTGCTGGTCGACGCCGCGCAGGGGATCGAGGCCCAGACGCTGGCCAACCTGTACCTGGCCCTGGAGAACAACCTCCAGATCATCCCGGTGCTCAACAAGATCGACCTGCCTTCGGCCGACCCCGACAAGTACGCGGGTGAGCTCGCCCACATCATCGGCTGCGAGCCCGACGACGTCCTGCGGGTTTCGGCCAAGACCGGCATGGGTGTCGGCGCGCTGCTCGACGAGGTCGTGAAGTCGGTCCCGGCGCCGCAGGGCGACGCGGACGCGCCGGCCCGCGCGATGATCTTCGACTCGGTCTACGACACCTACCGCGGCGTCGTCACCTACATCCGGGTCGTCGACGGCAAGATCACGCCGCGCGAAAAGATCAAGATGATGTCGACCGGGGCCACCCACGAGCTCCTGGAAGTCGGCATCATCTCGCCGGAACCCAAGCCCAGCAAGGGACTCGGCGTCGGTGAGGTCGGCTACCTGATCACCGGCGTGAAGGACGTCCGGCAGTCGAAGGTCGGCGACACCGTGACGTCCGAGCGCCAGGGCGCCAAGGAAGCGCTGGCCGGCTACCGCGAGCCGAAGCCGATGGTCTACTCCGGACTGTATCCGGTGGACGGCTCCGACTACCCCGAGCTGCGCGAGGCGCTGGACAAGCTCCAGCTCAACGACGCCGCGCTCGACTACGAGCCGGAGACGTCGGTGGCGCTGGGCTTCGGCTTCCGCTGCGGCTTCCTCGGCCTGCTGCACCTGGAGATCACGCGTGACCGGCTCGAGCGCGAGTTCGGCCTCGACCTGATTTCCACCGCGCCGAACGTGGTCTACGACGTGGTGCTGGACGACGGCAAGGAAATCCACGTCACCAACCCGTCGGACTGGCCGACCGGCAGCAAGATCGACAAGGTGCTGGAGCCGGTCAGCAAGGTCAGCATCCTGGCGCCGTCGGAGTTCATCGGCACGATCATGGAGCTGTGCCAGAACAAGCGCGGCCAGCTGCTCGGCATGGACTACCTGTCCGAGGACCGGGTCGAGCTGCGGTACAACATGCCACTGGGCGAAATCATCTTCGACTTCTTCGACACGCTGAAGTCGCGTACGCGCGGCTATGCGTCGCTGGACTACGAAGAGGCCGGCACGCAGGCGGCGGACCTGGTCAAGGTGGACATCCTGCTGCAGGGCGAGGGTGTCGACGCGTTCTCCGCGATCGTGCACAAGGACGACGCCTACAACTACGGCAACCGCATGGTGAACCGGCTTCGCGAACTGATCCCGCGGCAGAACTTCGAGGTGCCGATCCAGGCGGCCATCGGCGCCCGGATCATCGCCCGCGAAACGATTCGAGCGATCCGCAAGGACGTTCTGGCGAAGTGCTACGGCGGTGACATCTCGCGTAAGCGCAAGCTGCTGGAGAAGCAGAAGGAAGGCAAGAAGCGGATGAAGACCGTTGGCCGGGTCGAGGTTCCGCAAGAGGCTTTTGTCGCCGCGCTGTCCACTGAGGACTCCGGTAAGAACAAGAAGTAACGCTTTCGAGTGAACGGCGGTCGCGGAACTCCCCGCGGCCGCCGTTTTTGTCGGTGCCTTCTGTTGTGCTCTGGTCAGGGCAGAAAGGAGGGTGCGATGAACGGTCTCCCGGCGCCGCCGGGATGTCCGGTCAGCGGTGCCGGATGCGCGGGGTGCCGCGGAGCTGGGCGTGCAGGTGCCGGTGCCGCAGCTCCTTCCGGAGCCGGTCGATCACGGCGTTGAACAGGGCCGGGTCGAGGATCGCCGTCTGCTCGAACTGACGCCTTCGCGCAGGCGCCGGTTCGAGTTTGCCGCGCGGCGCGTAACACTGCACCGAGCTCTCGACACCTTCGCCGGTGACCAGGTCGAGCCAGAGGGCGTCGCGCAGGTAGCCGTCGCCGAAGCGGGCCGAGCGGCGCGTGGTGACGTCGGCGATCTCGGACCACGGCACGAGCCGGGTGCTGAGGGTGCCCGCGGGCAGGCGGATGCCCTCGTCGCCGAGGGTCAGGTCGCGGAGGCCGGCGAAGCCGCGTTTGAGCGTCCGGGCGCGGGACATGCGGTAGACGAGGACCGCGACGAGCACGGTCGCCGCGTAGGCGCCGCCGATCAGCCACGGGGACAGGCCGCGCACGACCCCGGAGAGGAGCGCCGCACCGAAGCCGGCGTCGGCGACGACGAGCACACCGATCAGCACCTTGACCGGCGTGGTGACGCGGGACGGGAACTCGGGCAACGGGACGACTCCTGGGGGCCGGGCGGGTCAGCGGTTGCCGATTATCCGGTCCGCCCGCACGAACACCGCAACCCGCCGCTCCTCGGCCATCGTGCGGTCGTACTCGTCCCAGTCGTCGTGGGTGCCGGTGGCGGCGATGAAGACGTCGCGCAGGAGCTGCGGCAGGCCCGCGGGGTCGAAGGCGGGATCGGGGTCGTCCGGTCCGATGAGGTGGGTGGCGCCGGTGACGGAGAGCCAGTTCCAGCCCCGGCGGAAGGTCAGCGTGGCGTGCCCGGCCCGGCGCAGCAGCAGGAGTTTGTGCGCCTTCCCGACCGCGACGTAGGCGACGCCGGGGGCACCGGTCACCGGGTCGTTGATGACCCCGGCGTTGACGACGGAGGAGTGCACCGTGCCGTCCGCGCGCGTCGTGGCGACGGTGGCGAGGCCGTGCTCCTGGAGCGACAGCGTGCGAACCTGCTCGAGATCAGCGCTCATGCCCCAACCTAACCCGACCGGCGCGCCCGGTGTTCCGGTTTCACCGGGTGAAGTGCGGTGCTAACCGTCCGCACAGCCCGGCAACGTCTTCGCGCGGCGCTCCCGGCCAGTCGACGTCCGACCAGCCGCGCTCGGCGGGAGTACCCCGGTGCCGCACGAAGACGTGCTGGTGAAAGTGGACCCCGGCGGCACCCCGCCCGGCAACGAAGGTGTGCACGGACTCGGGTTCGAGTTCGGCCCGCAGCGCCCGCGCCGCCACCCAGACCGCCCGCGCGATCGCGAGAGCTTCGGACTCGGTGAGGGCGTCAAGACCCGCGACGTGCCGCCGCGGCTCGACGAAGAGATAGCCCGGGAAGGAGCCGGGCTGGTGAGTCACCACGACGTCCTCGTCGGACCAGACCACCGGGCTCACGAGCGGCCCGGCACCCCGGTGCTTGGCACAAATCGGGCAGGGCTCCGGCATGCCCGCAGATTAGCGCCATCCCCAGCCCTGCCGCGGCAGGTTTTCCGCGCAGTCGCGCGGGTCGCGGCTCGAGGCGTGATGCACCCAATGAGGCGTTGGGTGCATCTGACGCACCGAACGCCACAACCGGCTACCGCCAAGGACCGGGCATCCCGAGGTTCCGGAGCAGGCCCATCGCGGACCGGCCACCGACCCAGCCGGAACCCCGCCGGTGAACGGCGAGGGCTGCTGAGCGACTCGAGGCCGGGCCCACTTCGTCAAAGCAGGCCCGGCCACTCACTCAGCAAGCGCCGTTGTCCCGCCACACTCCCCATTGCCCCGTAGTTCCCGGCTCCTCGCCCTGGGTCCACCACTGGGCCGTCCACTTGTGACCGTTGTGCGACACGACGTTCCCACCCGTGTACACCTGCGAAGCGCTCCAAGCCGCATCCGTGCATGTGCCCGGGTTCGTCGTCCCGCCGGTGTCCCACGAAATCTGCGACGAGCGGTAGAAGTTGATCCCCTGTGCCACCCAGCGGGGCGCTTGTGCGCCGAGGCGGGTGCGGAACGTCGTCCAGTCGTGGGTCGACCACGGGGACCAGCCCAGCTCGGCGTGCGCTGCCAACCGCGGGAATGCCAGGTAGTCGATGTTCGCCGGTGTCACCACGGTCTCCGCCCACAGTGGTGATTCCACCCCGCGGACGGCGGACTCGCCGATGCCCGACAGGTACGCGCCCGGGTTCCAGCCGTAGGCGTCCTGGACCTCGATGTAGCCCGCCCACGACAAGCCGATCGGGGTTGAGCTGTTGTACTTCATGTCCAGGTACGCCTTGTTCGCGGGCGACATGATCACCTTGCTGCCGCGCGAAACCGCCGCCGAGACACCCGAATCCGACGTTGTGGTCCCCCAGAACTGCGGGGAAGCCGAAGCCGGCAGGGAAGCCTTTGCGATGTCGTGCCAGCCGATCACCGACTTGCCCGTGGCCGCCACCAGGGGGAGGGCCTTGTTCACGAACGTCAGGTAGTCCGCCGCCGAGGTCGAGGAGGCTTCGTCGCCGCCGATGTGCAGGTACGGGCCTGGGGTGAGCGCCGCCAGTTCGCGCAGGACGTCCGCGACGAACGTGTACGTGATGTCCTTCGAGATGCACAGTGAGCTGTAGCCCACCGCCGTGTCCGTCCGCAGTGCCGGCGCGACGCCGTTGCAGTTCAGCTCCGCGTACGACGCCAGCGCCGCGTTGACGTGCCCCGGCATGTCGATTTCCGGGATGATCGTGATGTGCCGCGAGGCCGCGTAGTTCACGATCTCCGTGTACTGCGCCTTCGTGTAGTAACCACCCGCGCCGCCGCCGACCTGGGTGCTGCCGCCGTACGTCGTCAGCCTCGGCCAGCTGTCGATCTGGATGCGCCAGCCCTGGTCGTCGGCCAGGTGCAGGTGCAGGTTGTTGATCTTGTACTGGGCGAGCTGGTCGAGGTACCGCTTGACCGTCGACACCGGGTGGAAGTGCCGCGCGACGTCGAGCATCGCGCCGCGGTAGCCGAAGCGCGGGTAGTCCACGACCGTCGCGCCCGGGACGCTCCACGGGCCCGGCTGAACCGACGAGCTTTCCACGCGGCCCGGCAGCAGCTGCCGCAGCGTCTGGACGCCGGCGAAGAGCCCGTCCGCCGTCTGGGCCCGCACAGTGACCGACGACGCCGTCGACACGAGCTGGTAGCCCTGCGCGCCCACCGTCGACGGCGCGCCGCTCAGCAGCAACGCGATGCTGTCGGCCGGCACCGACGCCGGCGCGTCCGACACCGGCAGCGCGAACCCGGTCGACGGCCGCAGCACCCCGGCCAGGTAGGTGCCGACGTCCTTGGCCGGCGCCGAGCCGGCTTCGGTGACGATCTTCGTCGTCGACACCAGCGGGAAGCTGACCCCGGCCGCGGGGGTCACCGACACCGGCACGGGCACGATCGACTGCAGCGCCGGCGTGGCTGCCGCGGCGGGCGAGAGCTGGGCGGCGGTCGTACTGGCGCCGATCAGGGCCAGCACGGCGAGTGCACGGCCGAGACGCCGCGTGCGGGATGGCTTCACCGGGACCTCCTGGCGGGAAGGGCGCGACATCGCCGTCGTGCCTGCCCGGATCGTCGCATTTCTGGCGACGATGGTCTAGACCAGCATGGGTGGTTAGGCTCGCGGCTTCGAGGAGGGAGGCGCCGTGCCGCAGGAGTTCGCGCCCGGGTCGCCGTTCGCGCTGCTTTCGGAAGCCGAAACCGCCGCCTGGTGCGCGTACATGAAGGTGTACCTCCGCCTGGACCACGAGCTGAACCGGCAGTTGCGTGCCGACAGCGGTCTCTCGCTCGCCGATTACCACGTCCTGGTCGCGCTGACCAGCGAGCCGGGCGGCCGGATGCGGGTCAGCGACCTCGCGATCCGCATCGGCTGGGAGCGCAGCCGGCTGTCGCACCACCTCAAGCGGATGCGCGACCGCGGGCTGGTCGGGACCGACGCCGTGCCCGAAGACCGCCGGGTCACCGGCGTCACCCTGTCCGAAGCGGGCTGGGAAGCGCTGCGACGGGCCGCGCCCGAGCACGTCGAGTTCGTGCGCAAGGCGTTCCTGGACGCCCTCGAACCCGGCGAGCTGGCCCAGCTGGCGACGCTGCTCGAGCGCGTCTACGACACCTTGATCGAGCACGGCAGCCTGCCCCGGCCGAGCGACCACCCCTGACAGTTGCGTGACATGTCACGTAATATGGCGCCCGAACCTCAGGAGGGTGCGACATGGCGACGGTGGCCGAACTGATGCGGGCGAACCTGCTCGACGTCTTCAACGAGCGTGACGACGAGCGGCGCGCGAAGGCGATCGCGGCGACCTACGCGGCCGACGTCACCTTCGCCGATCCCGAAGGGGTGGTGACCGGACACGCCGACCTGAACGCCAAGGCGAAGGGACTGCTGGACCAGTCGCCGGGGTTCGTCTTCGCGCCGGCGGGGCCGGTCCTGGTGAACCACGATCTGGGCCACCTCGCCTGGGAACTCGGCCCGGCCGGCGCACCGCCGGTCGTGCGCGGGATCGACGTCGCCCTCGTGGCGGACGGGGTGATCAAGAAGCTCTACACGATGGTGCTGCCCGCCTGAGTATTACGCTCGGAGCATGTTCGACGAGCTGACGTTCCCGGTCATCGCCGCCCCGATGGCGGGCGGGCCCACCACCCCGGAGCTGGTCGTCGCGGTGACCGAGGCCGGCGGCTTCGGCTTCCTGTCGGCCGGCATGCTCACCCCCGCCGCGCTGGCGGCGCAGATCGACCGCACCGCGGAGCTCACCGGGAGCCCGTTCGGCGTCAACCTCTTCGTCCCGCAGCCGGACACCGGCGCCGACATCGGGGCACACCGCGCGCGGCTCGAGGCGTTCGCCCGCGACTACGACGTCGAGCTCGGCGAGCCGAAGTGGGACGACGACGCGTATCCGGCGAAGCTGGACGTCGTGCTCGAGAAGCGGGTTCCGGTGGTGTCGTTCACCTTCGGCCCGCCTTCGCCGTCGGACGTCCTGCGCCTCAGGGAAGCCGGCAGCAAGGTCGTCGTCACCGTGACCACACCCGAGGCCGCACAACGGGCGGCGGACCTCGGCGCCGACGCGCTCGTCCTGCAGGGCTTCGAAGCGGGCGGGCATCGGAGCCTGTTCACCGACAACGCGAGCCTGCCCGGCGGCGGCGCGGAGTACGGCGTGCTCGCGCTGCTGCGGCTGGTCGCCGCGCGGGTCGACCTGCCGCTGATCGCCGCCGGTGGCCTGGTGCACGGCGCGGACGTCGCGGCCGTGCTCGCCGCCGGGGCCGTGGCCGCCCAGCTGGGCACCGTTTTCCTGCGTGCGGACGAAGCTGGGACCTCAGAGGCGCACCGCAAAGCACTGGCGCTCGCCGAACGCGAGACGGCCTTCACCCGCGCCTTCAGCGGACGCCCGGCGCGCGGGCTGGTCAACAAGTTCATGGACGCGCTGTCCGAGGGCGCGCCCGCCGCCTACCCGCAGCTGAACAGCCTGGCGGGGCCGGTGCGCAAGGCGTCGGCGAAGGCGGGCGACCCGGAGGCGATCTCGCTGTGGGCGGGCCAGACCTACCCGCTCGCGTACGACGCTTCGGCCGCCGTGATCGTCGAGCGGCTGAAGGTCGAGGCGCGCGACGCCGCCGCGCGCCTCGACCGGATCCGCTAGTCCTTCTTCCCGGCCGCGACGTCGGGGCCGCCGGTGCGGTTCAGCGCCGAGTGACGGCGGCTGTAGGCGAAGTAGAAGATCAGGCCCAGCGCGAACCAGATGGCGAACCGCAGCCAGGTCAACGGCTGCAGGAACGTGATGAGCCAGATGGAGAACACCACGCCGATGGCCGGGACCACGGGCATGCCCGGGGTTTTGAACGTCCGGATCAGGTTGGGCTGCTTGTAGCGCAGCACGATCACCGCGACGCAGACGACGACGAACGCGAGCAGGATGCCGATGTTGGTCAGCTCGGCGGCTTCGCCGATCGGGAGGACACCGGCGATGACCGCGGACGCGCCGCCGAGGATCCAGGTCATCCGGCTGGGGACCTGGCGCTTCACGTTCGTCTTCCCGAACCAGGGCGGGAGCAGGCCGTCGCGGCTCATGGAGTAGCCGACGCGGGTGGCGCCCATCAGGAACGTGAACAGCACGGTGAGGATGCCGACGATCGCGCCGATCGCGATGACGGTGGCCAGTCCGGAGAGGCCGACGGACTTGAACGCGGTGGAGAACCCGCTCTTGGGGTCGATTTCGGTGTACTTCTGCATGCCGGTCAGGACCAGGCAGGCCAGGACGTAGAGGACCATCGAGATGGCGAGGGAGTAGAGGATCGCCTTGGGCATGTGCCGTTGGGCGTCTTTGGATTCTTCGGCGGCGGTGGACATGGCGTCGTAGCCGAAGACGGCGAAGAAGACTGTTGCCGCGCCGGTGACGGCGCCGCCGAAGCCGGCTGGGGCGAAGGGGGTGTAGTTGCCGGTTTTGACGTAGAAGAAGCCGACCAGGATGACGATCAGCACGATCAGGACCTTGATGCCGACCATGACGGTTTCGACGCGGGCGGCGCTGCGGATGCCGCGGTTGAGCAGGTAGGCGATCAGCAGGCACAGCAGTGCGGCGAAGAGGTCGACTTTGTGGCCGGGTCCGGTGCCGGGGGCGCCGAGCATCCAGGCGGGCAGGTCGAGGCCGAGCTGGCCGAGCAGGAAGCTGAAGTAGCCGGAGATGCCGATGGCCACGACCGAGACGATGGCGGTGTATTCGAGCAGGAGGTCCCAGCCGATGAACCAGCCGACGATTTCGCCGAGGACGGCGTAGCCGTAGGTGTAGGCGGAGCCGGCTTTGGGGATCATGCCGGCGAATTCGGCGTAGGAGAACGCGGCGGCGGCGCTGGCGACGCCGGCGATGAGGAAGGAGATCAGGACGGCGGGGCCGACGCCGGGGATGCCGGCGGCGTCGTCGCCGTGGGCGACGCTGCCGGCGAGGGCGAAGATCCCGGCGCCGATGATGCCGCCGACGCCGATGGCGGTCAGTTGCCAGAGGCCGAGGGTGCGTTTGAGGCCCCCGGCTTCACTGGTGTCCTGGATCTGGTCGATCGGCTTGCGCCGGAAGATGCCGGAGCTGGAACCCAAGCCTCCTGGAGCGGACATCATCGTCTCCCGAACGTCGCGGTGGACGGGCCCGGATCACGGACCCAACGCCGGAACCTACCGCCAACCGCGCGTGAAGACAGCGTGAGCCGCTCAGCCCGCCGCGGTGTCCTCGCTCACGGCTTCCGGAGCGGTCTCGGCGGCGCGCCGGGCCTGGGTGGTCCGGACCGCGCCCGCGGCGAAGTACGCGAGCAGCTCGGCGATCTCCACCGGGTCGTCCAGCTGCGGGCAGTGCCCCCAGTCCTCGCGCACCAGGAGCCTGCTGTGCGGCACCAGTGTGTGCAGCTGGCGCCCGGACGCGGCGGTGACGAGCTTGTCCTTCCCGCACGCGACGACCAGCAACGGCACCTTCACCGAGTCCAGCCGGTAGGCGTCGGCGAGCTCCGCGACGAGCTGCCGGGCCTGCTCGAGCCGGCTCTTCGTCGCGCGGTAGTCCGGGAACAGCGCGGTGAAGCGCTGCACCTGCGTCGCGTCGGCGGTGCCCGCGTCGGCGTAGAGGAACCGGGGGACGAGCTGCTCGGCGACCTTGCGCACCAGGAAGCCCGGCACCGGGACCGGCAGTGACGAGTACAGCCGCAGCGGCAGCGGGTAGCGCGCCACGGTGCGGATCAGCCACGAGTCGACGAACCCCGGCGCGGCGATCGACACGACCCCCGAGATCGGGAGGCGGCCGTTCTGCGCCGCGCGCAGGCTCATGGTGCCGCCGAGGGAGTTCCCGGCCAGCACGACCGAGCCGAGCACGGCCTGCTCGCGGACGACGGCGGTGGTGAACGCGTCGAGCTGCGGCAGCATCGGACCGGGCCGCAGCGGCTGGGCGTCACCGAACCCGGGCAGGTCGACCGCGATCGCCGGGATGCCGGCGGCCGCGAGCTCTTCCAGCGCGGGACGCCAGGTGTCGGCGCTGTCGCAATAACCGTGCAGCAGCACGAGACGAGGTGCGCTCGGCCGGACGTGCGGGGTGGCCGCCCGGCGGCGCAGCGAGCGGCGCGAAAGGGGCTGCTCCGGTTCGTGGCCGGGAGCGCAGACCTCGAGCACGCGGGTGCGGACGCCGGCGTAGCGCCGGAAGGAAACCCGGATCGGGTCCGGGTCGCTGCTGGGCCGGCCGCCCGGTACAGCCGGAGCGGGCCGCTTCGTTGCGGTCATGACTACAGATTAGCTTGCCACCATTGGGTTTTGGTGGAACTTCGGTGCTAACGACCAGATCTCGGTTCGAGTACGTTGACAATTAACGAGATGGGCGGTACAAGCGGTGACCTGGGCGGGGTCCGGCCGGATCCGCCCAGGTCAGCGCATCAGCGGGTGAAAACGATCTTGCCCGCGGTGTCCCCGTCGAGCATCGCCTGGAAGCCCTTGGCCGCTTCGGCGAACGGCAGTTCCGCGCCGATCTGCGGCCGGACCCCGGTCAGGTCGAGGTAGGCGAGCAGGTCCGCGAGCTCGTCGCGGGTGCCCATGGTCGATCCGGCGATCCGCAGCTGGAGGAAGAACACGCGCTGCAGCTCGGCGTTGGCGTCGGGGCCGCTGGTCGAGCCGGAGACGACGATGATCCCGCCCGGCTTGAGCGACTTCACCGAGTGTGACCAGGTGGCCTTGCCGACCGTCTCGAACACGGCGTCGACCCGCTCGGGCAGCCGTGCGCCCGACTCGAACGTCTGGTGCGCGCCGAGGGTCTCGGCGAGCGCGCGCTTCTCCTCGGTGCGGCCGGTCACCCAGACCCGGAACCCGGCCGCGCGGCCGAGCTGCACCAGCGCCGTCGAGACGCCGCCGGAGGCGCCCTGCACGAGCATCGTCTGCCCCGGCCGGAGCCCGGACTTCACGAAGAGCATCCGGTAGGCGGTCAGCCAGGCCGTGCCCATCGTGGCGGCCTCGGCGAAGGTCAGCCCGGCGGGCTTCGGGACGACGTTGCGCGCCGGGACGATCACCTGGTCGGCGAAGGTGCCCTGGTGCTTCTCGGTCAGGAGGGTGCGCTTCGGGTCGAGGGTGTCGTCACCCTGCCAGCCCGGCGCGTTGATGACTGAATGGATCACGACCTCGGAGCCGTCGTCGAGGGTGCCCGCGCCGTCGCAGCCGAGGATCATCGGGAACTGGTCCGGCTTGATCCCGACGCCGCGCAGGGTCCACAGGTCGTGCATGTTGAGGCTGGCGGCCTTGACGTGCACCCGGACCCAGCCGTCCGGCACTTCGGGTTCGGGTCGCTCGCCGACGACGAGCGAGTCCAAGGGGCTTTCGGCATTGGGTTCCTGCGCGTACACGGCGAACATGCTTGGCAACCTACCTTCTCCCCGAACCCAGTGCTGCGTGCCGCGAGACACGTGACGCGGGCCGTGCGCCGGGCGGTTCCGCCGATTTCGGAAGAGAGGCCCTGACACGCGGGGGCAGCAGACCGCGCGTAGGCTCACACCGTGTTCAACGGGCTTGCCGACTGGTGGGACGGGGTCGAGCTGTGGCTCGCCCAGGCGTGGTTCCCGGTCCAGTTCGTGCTGGTCATGGTGGTCGTCGTGCCGCTGTGCCTGGCCGCCGCCTGGATCCTCGACAAGCTCGTCGGGCTCTTCGCCCGCCGGCTCACTCCGGGCCGTGACGACGACCGTTCCGACACCCCGTCCTAGGCTGGCGCACCATGTTCAACCGAAGGCGGATCACCGCCGCGCTGATCGGGCTCCTCGTGCTGGTGCTGGGGGGCTGGCTGGTCAAGGACGTCGTCAGCGGCGACACGCCGGCGTCCCCCACGTCGAGCACCCCGGCGAGCGCACCCGCCAAGGGCGGCGCGGCCCTGCCCGGCGCCGACTCCGGCCTGCCGCTCAAGGAGCTGTCGGCGCTGCCGTCGCAGGCCGGCGACACCTGGAAGCTGATCGAAAAAGGCGGGCCCTACCCGTATCCGCGCAACGACGACGTCGTCTTCGAGAACCGGGAGAAGCGCTTGCCACGCAAGCAATCCGGTTACTACCACGAGTACACCGTGAAGACCCCGGGCAGTGCCGACCGCGGCGCGCGGCGGCTGATCACCGGGCAGGCGCACGAGCTGTACTACACCGGCGACCACTACGCGTCGTTCGTCGTCGTGGACCCGGCCCGATGAGCGCCGGGGAGCTGGCGAACGCCGCCGCCGAAGAGGCCTTCGCGAGGGGCGCGTACCCGCACCTGGTGAACTCGCGGCCGACCGTCGACAAGACCAGCACGCTCAGCGCGTTCGCCGAAGCACTGTCCTTTCCGGACTACTTCGGGCACAACCTCGACGCGCTCTACGACTGCCTGACCGACCTCTCCTGGCTGCCGCCGGGGGAGCACGTGCTGATCTGGCCGGGCTCGGACGTGTTGCGCAAGGCCGAGCCCAAGACGTACCTGGCGATTCGCAGCGTGCTTTCGGACGCCCAGCGCGCCCTCGGCCCGAGCGGGCCCAGCGCCGGCTCCTGGCGGCTCACGGTCGTGCTGCCGGACGCCTGAGCGGCGTCCCCGCGCGCTTGACCGTGCGGATCACCGGCGCGCTCTCCAGCGTCTGCACACCGCGGATCCCCGCGACCCGGTCGGTGAGGTAGCGGTAGAGGTCGCGGCCGTCCCGGCAGTTCACCATCGCCGTGAGGTTCGTGGTGCCGGTGGTGGCGACGGCGAACGACGTCTCCGGGTGGCTCGCCAGCGTTTCCCCCGCCTCGGCCAGGTTCGCGGGGGAGACGGTCAGCCACAGCCGCGTTTCGGAGCGGAAGCCGAGCCGGGCCGGCGAGACGTCGAGGTGGTAGGTCAGCGTGCCGTGGCGCCGCAGCACGTCCATCCGGCGCCGCACGGTCGAATCGGACCAGCCGGTGGCCGCGGCGAGCGCGGTGTAGCTCGCGCGCCCGTCGTGGGCCAGCGCGTCGAACAGCGCCTGGTCACCCGGTTCCGGGGGGACGCCGGTGCTCTCGGGCTTCGGCGGGCGCAACCGCGCGACCTGCTCCGGCGCCAGGCAGTGCAGCCCGCTCCAGCCGTCCGGGAGCGCAAACGTGTGCAGCAGCTCGTGCGCGGAGACGGCGGTGACGCGGCTCGCCCGCGGCAGCTTGTGCAGCAGGAGGTCGTCCCGCCCGGTGGTGTCGGGTGCGTGGACGGTGCAGGAGATCTCGGTGCCGCCGGAGAGCAGGTGCACCCAGGAGACGTCGGGCCGGTCGGCCAGCGCGTCGGCGACCGCGGCCCCGGCGTCCGGGGTCGTGCGCAGGCGCAGCGTCCACGTCGTGTAGCCGGCTTCGCCGCCGGTGACCGCGCCGGTGACACGCAGGACGCCGGCCGTGCGCAGGCGCTGGTAGCGCCGGGCGACGGTGTTCTCCGAGACGCCGAGCACCTGCCCGAGGGTGCGCATCGGCGCGCGGCCGTCGAGCTGCAGGGCGTGGATCAGGCCGCGGTCGACACGGTCGAGCGTGACGGTTTCCATGGTTCGAGCGTAACCGGTGACGGTATCCGGCGGATTTATCGACTTTTCTGGTGGTGATCGACACCCGCAGCCCACTCTTCGGCGGACACATCCTCGAAGGGAGTTCTGGTGCGCAAGTGGTGGCCGTTGCTCGCGGTCTGTGCGGGCTCGTTCCTGTTCCTGCTGGACACCACCGTCGTGACGGTGGCGCTGCCCCGGATCGGCGCCGACCTGACGGCGACAGTGGGGCAGCTCCAGTGGGTCCCCGACGTTTACACGCTCGTCCTCGCGGTGCTGATGCTCGCGGCGGGCTCACTCGCCGACCGCTGGGGTGTGCGGCGGGTGTTCCTGGCCGGGCTGGCCGTGTTCGCGACGGCGTCGCTGGGATGCGGGCTGGCACCGGACATCGGGACGCTGATCGCCGCCCGTGGTGTCCAGGCGATCGGCGGTGCGGCGCTGGCGGTGACCGGGTTCGCGGTGCTGGCCGCCACCTACGAAGGGCGCTCGCGAGGGACTGCGATCAGCGTGTTCTTCGCGGTCAACGGGCTCGGCGCGGCGATGGGACCGGTGGTGGGCGGGGTGCTGACCGAGTACTTCGGCTGGCCGGCGATCTTCTTCGTCAACGTGCCGCTGGCGTTGCTGACGGCGGTGTTCACCGTGTTCGCGATCCGGCGGGACACCCCGGCCCGCCGCGGCCGGTTCGATCTGGCGGGTGCGGTGTGGTTCGCGGTGGCGGCGGCGAGCCTGGTGCACGGGCTGACCCTCGGGGGTGAAGGCCGCTGGACGTCGCCGGTCACGGTGGGGGCGCTGGTGGTTTCGGTGGTCGCGTTCGCCGGGTTCGGCCTGGCCGAACGGCGGCCGGACCCGTTGCTGGACCTGCGGTTGTTCCGCGACCGCGAGTTCACGACGCTGGTCGTGTGCGCGGCGGCGTCGACCCTCACCTTCGCCGCGCTGGTCTACGTGTCCCTGTGGTTGCAGACGGATCGTGCGCTCGGGCCGGTCGCGGCCGGGCTCGCGCTGGCGCCGCTGGCCGGGGCGTCGTTCCTGACGTCGACGGTCCTCGGGAAGGTGCTGCACCGGTTTCCGCCGCGGGTCCTGCTGGGTGTGGGTGTGCTGCTGGGCGCGGTGGGCAGCTTGCTGCAGCTGGGTTTCACGGTGACCGGTGGTCTTGCGGTGACGGGGATCGGCGTGGGGATCGCGGGGCCGGCCATGGGCACGGCGGTCGCGGCCGCGGCACCGCCGGGGCGCGCGGGGATGGCCGCGGGAATTCTGACGACGACCCGGCAGTTCGGGCAGACGCTCGGCGTCGCGGTGCTCGGGATCGCTTACCAGGCCGGAGGTTTGACGCCGGTGTATGTGGTGGCCGCGGTGTGCGGCGGGGTGACCGGCCTGCTCGCGCTGGTTCCGCGCAAGCAGGTTCAGGTTCCGGCTTAGCGCCCCAAGGCGGCCTTGGTTGCGTCAGACGCACCGAAGGCCGCCTTGGGTGCGTGTGACGCACCGAAGGCCGCCTTGGGGCGCTTCAGTCCTGCGGGACCCAGCTCGGCTTGCGCTTCTGGGCGAAGGCCAGGATCCCTTCCTGGCCTTCCTCACTGGCGAAGAACTTGGCCGACAGCCCGATCATCTCCTCGAAGCCTTCCGACGGCGTCGCGGGCCGCGGGCGGCTCAGCAGGGCCTTCGTCTCGGCCAGTGCCTTGGGCCCGCCCTGGGCCAGCGCCTTGACGAACCGGGCCACTTCGCCGTCCAGCTCGTCGGCCGGGACGGCCGAGTTCAGCAGGCCGATCTCGACGGCGCGGCGCGCGTCGAACGTGTCGCCGGTCAGGAAGAGCTCGTGCGCCGCGCGGGGGTTCAGGCGGGGGAGCACCGTCAGGGAGATCACCGCCGGCACCACGCCGATGCGGACCTCGGAGAAGGCGAACGTCGCTTCCGGGACCGCCACGGCGATGTCGCACGCCGCGACCATGCCGATGCCGCCGGCGCGGGCGGGCCCGGCCAGCCGCGCCACGACCGGCTTCGGGCTGGTCCACAGCTGGTCGAGGATCTTCGGGAACTCGTTCACGCCCTGGTCGCCCGCGCCGGCGCCGCGGGCTTCCTTGAGGTCCATCCCCGCGCAGAAGACCGGCCCGGTGTGGGTCAGCACGACCACGCGCACGGCGTCGTCGGCGGCCGCGGCGGCCAGCGCGGCCGACAGCTCACGGCGCAGCTGCGCCGAGAGCGCGTTGCGGTTGTGCGGGGAGTCCAGGGTGATCGTGGCGGTGCCGCCCACCACGTCGTAGTGCACCAGTTCGTCAGCCATGACCGACACCTTTGCACACTCCCCGCACACCACCGGTGTTACGCGGGGCACAGCCAATCAGGGTCACCCTCGCGGGCTTCCGCGACGACGGCGTCCGGCGCGGGGAAGTGCTGCTTCAGCGTGAAGGCCTCGGGTGTCGGGCCGTGGATGCGCAGGTGGTTGAGCTTTTCTTCGGCGTCCGCGGTGGTCGGCCGGTAACCGGCGGGGACCCACCAGAGCACCGTCATCACCTCGCGGACGTGGTGGAACCACTCCCGCCGGCGCCGCATGATCGCCACGTGGTCCGGTGAGAACGCGAAGTCCGCGAGCGTCCGGACCGACGTCCACACGGACATGTTGACCAGCACGCCGGACGTTCCGCGGACGTCCGCTTCGAAGGCCCGGACGGACGTCGCGTCGCCGTCTTCGGTCTGCAGGCGCCACACGAACCCCGGCGCCTGGTCGGCGAGGGCGTTCACGGGCTCCAAGTTGTCGACGAAGTCGCGGAAGGACGGGTCGTCGAGCGGGGTCTTCATCCGGCTGATGTTCACCTGAGCGAGTTCGTAGTTCCCCATGCCGGCCACCCTACGGGCGGCACCCGGCCCGCAGGGTGGCCTCTTCACGGCGCTCAGCCGATGGTCGTCGTGGTGAAGACCGGGCTGGGGCTGGGGAAGCAGGCGGTGGGCGCGGTGATGTCGCCGATGATGGTGCCCGCCACCGCCTTGAAGGTCAGGCCGGGGTCGCTGTAGCTGGTGCCGGACAGCTTCGTCTCGATGGTGCCCGACTGGCCCGCGGTCAGGTGCGCCGTGATCGTGGGGAGTTCGAAGGTGGCGCCGCCGGCGATCGGGCCCGGGAAGCTCAGGGTCGCGACGCCGTTCGCGACCGCGATGGTCGGCGCGGTCGAGCCGAGGCCGGAGCCGCCGGTGAGGTCCGCGCTCACGTAGGTGGAGTTCGCCGGGATCGGGAACTTCAGCGCGAACGTGTTGATGTTCTTGACGGTGTTCCCGCTGACCTCGCCGGGAACCTCGTTCGGCGCCGGGTCGATGACGACGTCGAAGGCGCCGCCGGGCGCGACGGTGGCGGGCGCGGTGACGTCGGCGTCCTGGTTCAGCGACACCTGCTGCGGCCCGATGATCGGCGCGTCGGCCTGGCAGTCGAAGGCGACGGTGGTGGCCGCCGAAGCCGGGGCGGCGAGGGCGATCGGGAGAGCCGCGGCCGCGGTCAGAGCAGCCAGCCGGGAAAAGTGAAGCGCTTTCATCTGTATCCACCTACCTGCGGTTTTGGAGGGGAGGAAAGAGAGCTGCGCAGCGCTTAGAGAGTTACCGGCAAGTTAACTAGCCCGTCAAGGATTTACCGTTCCCAAGCACGCAGGGTGACGGCAAATGTGAATAAGACTCGCCTTTTGGCGGTGTTGTCGCGGATCAGGCGTACTGGCGGAGCAGCCCGCTCACCGCGGAGGCATACCGGCTGATGACAACGTCGGCGACACGCGGGTCGTCGGCGAGCGGCGCCGCGATGAACGCCCGGGGATCCGCCTCAAGGGCCAGCCGCGCGATCCGGTCCGGCAGCAGGCCCGGTGCGAGGAACCACGACGCGACGATCAGGTGCTTCACTCCGCGCTCCCGCAGCCGGGCGGCGGCGGTGGGGATGTCCGGCTGGGTCGCGCTGGCGAACGCCTCGCTCACCGGAACACCCAGCCGCTCTTCCCAGCTCGAAGCGAGCGAAGCCACGACGGCGTTCGCGGAAGCGTTCGACGAGCCGACCGCGCTGAGCAGCACGCCCGTCCCGCGCCGGCGAGGAGCGGCGGCCAGCCGGTCCAGGGCCACCGCCTGCAGGGCCGGGTCCGCGCCGAGCACGTCCGAAACCTGGACGCGGAAGCCCGGGCACGAAGCCGTCACCGAATCGATCAGCGCCGGCAGGTCGACGCGGGCGTGAAACGCGCTGCCCAGCAGCAGCGGCACGACCACCGCCGTCCGGTGGCCGGCTGTGTACAACTCCTGGAGCACGTCCGTCACCCGAGGCGAAGACAGGTCCAAAAAGGACTCGTACACCGGAAGCCCTGGAGCCTGCGCGCGCACGACGTCGACGAGAGCCCGCACGGTCGCCGCCGAGCGGGGGTCACGACTGCCGTGCGCGACGGCGACCAGGGGAGGCGTCACGAGAAGCGCTCACCGACCAGGCCCGCGGCGAGGGTGTCGCCGTCCTTCGGGTCGATCACCAGGAACGCGCCGGTGCGCGGGCTGACGCCGTAGTCGTCGACGCCGAGCTCCTGGGCCAGCCGCAGCGTGACCAGCCCGATGTCGTTGAGCTCCAGCGTGGCCGGTGCGTCCACACTGGACAGCGCCTGCTCGTCGAACCGCGCGTGCAGCTCGCCGACCAGCGCCTGCACCGTGCGGGCGCCGTGCTTGACGAGCACGCGCGCGCCCGGCTTGAGCGGCTTCGACGACAGCCAGCACAGCGTGCCGGTGATCTCGTCGGTCACCTCCGGCGGGGAGTCCGCGGCGGCGATCAGGTCACCGCGGGAGATGTCGATGTCGTCGGTGAGCAGCAGGGTCACCGACGTGCCGGCGCCGGCCTCTTCGAGCGGGCCGTCGGCGGTGTCGATCCGTTCGACGCGGCTGCGGATGCCTTGCGGCAGCACGACGATCTCGTCACCCGGCCGCACCGTGCCGGCGGCGATCTGGCCCGCGTAACCGCGGTAATCCGGGTATTCCGGCGTGCGCGGGCGGATCACGTACTGCACCGGGAAGCGCAGCGCCGAGTCGTGCGGGTCGGGTGCGACCGGCACGTCTTCGAGGTGCTCCAGCAAGCTGGGACCGCTGTACCACGGCGTCCGCGTGGAGCGGGTCGCCACGTTGTCGCCTTCCAGCGCCGACACCGGGATCGCGAGCACCGAACCCCGCGCGTAGCCCAGCGTCTCGGCGTGCGAAGCGAACTCCTTCGCGATCACCGTGAACGTCGCCTCGTCGTAGCCGACCAGGTCGATCTTGTTCACCGCCAGCACCAGCTGCGGCACGCCGAGCAGGGCCAGCACGGCCGCGTGCCGCCGGGTCTGCTCGATCACGCCCTTGCGCGCGTCCACCAGCAGCACGGCCAGCTGCGCGGTCGACGCGCCGGTCACTGTGTTGCGCGTGTACTGCACGTGCCCCGGCGTGTCGGCCAGCACGAACGACCGCTTGGGCGTGGCGAAGTAGCGGTAGGCGACGTCGATGGTGATGCCCTGCTCGCGTTCCGAGCGCAGGCCGTCGACCAGCAGGGACAGGTCCGGTGTGGACAGTCCCTTGTCGACGGACGCGCGGGTGACCGCGTCCAGCTGGTCGGCGAGCACCGACTTGGTGTCGTACAGCAGCCGGCCGACCAGGGTGGACTTGCCGTCGTCGACGCTCCCGGCGGTGGCCAGGCGAAGCAGCGAGCTCATCAGAAGTACCCCTCACGCTTGCGGTCTTCCATGGCCGCCTCGGACATCCGGTCGTCGGCGCGGGTCGCGCCGCGCTCGGTCAGCCGCGACGCCGAAACCTCGGCGATGACCTCTTCGACGGTGGCCGCGGTGGATTCGATCGCGCCGGTGCACGAGCCGTCGCCGACGGTCCGGTAGCGCACGGTCCGTTCGGTGACTTCTTCCCCCGGACGCGGCCCGCCCCACGGACCTTCGGCGAGCCACATCCCGTCGCGCAGGTACACCTCGCGCTGGTGCGCGTAGTAGATCGACGGCAGCTCGACCTTCTCGCGGGCGATGTAGTTCCAGACGTCGGCCTCGGTCCAGTTGGACAGCGGGAAGACGCGGACCTGCTCACCCGGGCGGTGCCGGCCGTTGTAGAGGTTCCACAGCTCGGGACGCTGCCGCCGCGGCTCCCACTGGCCGAAGGAGTTGCGGAGGCTGAAGATCCGCTCCTTGGCCCGGGCGCGCTCCTCGTCACGGCGGCCGCCGCCGAACACCGCGTCGAACTTGTTCTCCGAGATGGTGTCCAGCAGCGGCGTGGTCTGCAACGGGTTCCGCATGCCGTCAGCACGCTCTTCCAGGCGCCCGTCATCGATCCAGTCCTGGACCTTGGCGACGACCAGGCGCAGCCCGTGCCGCTCGACGACGCGGTCGCGGAACTCGATGACCTCGTCGAAGTTGTGCCCGGTGTCCACGTGCAGCAGCGGGAACGGCACCGGCGCCGGCCAGAACGCCTTGATCGCCAGGTGCAGCAGCAGCGTCGAGTCCTTGCCGCCGGAGAAGAGGATCACCGGCCGGTCGAACTCGCCCGCCACTTCCCGGAAGATGTGGATGGCCTCGGATTCGAGCGCGGCCAAGTTGTCCTGTGCCGCATCGGTCGCGGGCTCCAAGGTCGTCATGCGTCCCTTCCTCAGCCGTGCAGTCCGCACTCGGTCTTCGACTGGCCCGCCCACCGACCGCTGCGCGGGTCCTGGCCCGGCTCCACACGAGCCGTGCAGGGCGCGCAGCCGATCGACAGGTAGCCGATCGAAACCAGCGGGTTCTCGAGGATCCCGTGCTCGCGGATGTAGCCGTTGAACTCGTCGTCGGTCCACGCCGCGATGGGGTTGATCTTGACCAGCCCGTTGCGGTCGTCCCAGGTGACGATCGGGGTGTTCGCCCGCGTCGGCGCGTCGACCCGGCGGACGCCGGTCACCCACGCCGAGTAGTTCGCCAGGGTCTTGCGCAGCGGCACGACCTTGCGCAGGTTGCAGCACAGCGCCGCGTCCCGGTCGTGCAGCTTCTCGCCGTATTCGGCGTCCTGCTCGGCGACGCTCTGCTCGGCCTGCGCGTTGACGATCTTGACGTTCGGGTAGACCGCCTGCACCGCGTCCCGGGTGCCGATGGTCTCCGGGAAGTGGTAACCGGTTTCCAGGAAGAGAACGTCCACATCGGACTTCACCTTCGTGGTGAGGTCGACGAGCACGGCGTCCTGCATGTTGGACGCGACGATGAAGTCGTCGCCGAACGTCTCGACGGTCCAGCGGATCGCCTCGTCCGCGGTGGCGTCGGCGAGCTCCTTCGAAGCGCGCTCGGCGAGGGTCTTGTAGTCGGCGGTGGCGGTCATCGGGAAACCTCCGGGAGGGACAGGCCGAGGAACTTGACCGAGAAAACCCGGCGACAGGCGGAACACAGCCAGCCGCCGTTCTCTTCCGGGCGCAGGTCCTCGTCACCGCAGTAAGGGCAGTAGTACGGCGCCGCTCGCTCGGTGGACGTCACTGCAGGACGCTCTCTTCGGCGCGCGCGGCCCACTGCGGGAACCGCTCGCCAGGTTCGCGCCCGGCGACGTAGGCACGCACGACGCGCTCGACGTAGCCGGTCAGCTCGGCCGCGGTCACCTTGTGCCCGCGCAGCTTCCGGCCGAACCCGGCGTCGAGGCCGAGCCCGCCGCCGAGGTGCACCTGGAAGCCTTCGACCTGGTTGCCGGCGGCGTCGGTGACGATCTGGCCCTTGAGCCCGATGTCCGCGGTCTGGATCCGCGCGCAGGAGTTGGGGCAGCCGTTGAGGTGCACGCTGACCGGCGTGTCGAGCGCCGCCTGGATGTCCGCGAGGGACTTCTCGAGGTCGGCGACGAGCTCTTGCGCGCGGGCCTTCGTCTCGACGATGGCGAGCTTGCAGAACTCCAGCCCGGTGCACGCCATCACGCCGCGCCGCCACGGCGACGGCTTGGTCTCGAGGCCGAGCTCGGCCAGCTCGGACTCGAGCGAAGCGACCTGTGCCTCGGGGACGTCGAGCACCACCAGCTTCTGCTGCGGGGTGAGCCGCACCCGGTTCGACCCGGCGCGCTCGGCGGCCTTGGCGACGGCGACGAGCGTGGCGCCGGAGGAGCGGCCGGCGATCGGTGCCGCGCCGACGTAGAACTTGCCGTCGACCTGCGGGTGCACCCCGACGTGGTCGATCGGCCGGGCGGGCTGCTCCGGCGGCGGGCCGTCGATCAGCGCACGCTTGAGGTACTCGTCCTGCAGCACTTGGCGGAACTTCTCCGCGCCCCAGTCCTTGACCAGGAACTTGATCCGGGCCCGCGAGCGCAGCCGCCGGTAGCCGTAGTCGCGGAAGATCGAGATGACGCCTTCCCAGACGTCCGGCACCTCGTCGCGCGGCACCCAGGCGCCGAGTCGCTGCCCGAGCATCGGGTTGGTGGACAGGCCGCCGCCGACCCAGAGGTCGAAGCCGGGGCCGTGCTCGGGGTGGTCCACCCCGACAAACGCGATGTCGTGGATTTCGTGCGCGACGTCGGACTGGCCGGAGATCGCGGTCTTGAACTTGCGCGGCAGGTTCGCGTACGCCGGGTCGCCGATGTAGCGGCGCTTGATCTCGTCGATCGCCGGCGTGCCGTCGATCACCTCGTCGGCGGCGATGCCCGCGACCGGCGAGCCGAGGATGACGCGCGGGCTGTCGCCGCAGGCTTCCATCGTGGACATGCCGGCTTTTTCGAGCTTGTCCCAGATCTTCGGCACGTCTTCGATCTGGATCCAGTGGTACTGGATGTTCTGCCGGTCGGTGATGTCGGCGGTGTCCCGCGCGTAGTCCTGCGAGATCTCGCCGAGCACGGTGAGCTGGTCGGTCGTCAGCGCGCCGCCGTCGAGCCGGACCCGCAGCATGAAGTAGCGGTCGTCGAGCTCTTCGGGCTCCAGGGTGGCGGTGCGGCCGCCGTCGATCCCCGGCTTGCGCTGGGTGTAGAGGCCGAACCAGCGGAACCGGCCGCGCAGGTCACCCGGGTCGATCGCGTCGAACCCGCGGTGGGCGTAGATGTTCTCGATCCGCGCCCGCACGTTGAGCGGGTGGTCGTCCTTCTTCGACCGCTCGTTCGGGTTCAGCGGCTCCCGGTATCCGAGCGCCCACTGCCCTTCGCCGCGCTTCTGCTTGACGCGCGCGGGGCGGGCGGGGGTCTGGGGCGTGGCCATGGCGGCGTCCTCCGAGAGGCTCTTCGTGGCAGCGGAGGACCACCGGCTCGCGGGGGTTCTCCGGCGCCGGCTGTCCAGAATTCGTGGCAGGTGGTGGCGGCGGCAGTCAGCGAACGGGTGCGCAGAGGGCGCTCGCGACCCGCAGGAGGTCGACGTGGCGGCGGGCCACGAGGAAAACACCGGCATGAGTCACGACGTCAGCGTGCCACGCGTCCAGAATGTGGTCCAGGCTTGTCCGCATGCTGGGAGAAGTGTCACTTGCCTGGGAAAATGCGGTCGACGGCAGGGCCACGACCTGCACGTCCGAGCACCCGGAGCGGGCTTCGGGTCGTGTCAACCGCCCAAGAGCCCAGCGTCGCTCGAACGGGGCCTCGGCGCGGCCGCGGTGGGGAGAAGGTGGACAATCCGGGGGTGCCCGTGCTGCGTCCCGACCCCGCCACCCCGATCGACCCGGCCCTGCCGGAAAGCGCGCTGAAGGGGCTCGGCAGCAGAGCGTTCGGGGTCTACGTGCACGTCCCGTTCTGCGCCACGCGCTGCGGCTACTGCGACTTCAACACCTACACCGCGGGTGAGCTCGACTCCGGCTCGTCCCCGCAGTCCTGGCTCGAAGGGCTCCGGCGGGAGCTGGAGCTCGCCGCGAAGGTCCTGGTCGTGCCGCCCGCCGCCGACACCGTCTTCGTCGGCGGTGGCACGCCCTCGCTGCTCGGCGCCGACGGCCTCGCCTCGGTGCTCGACGCCGTCCGCGACGTCTTCGGGCTCGCGCCGGGCGCGGAGGTGACGACGGAGTCGAACCCGGAGTCGACGTCGCCGGAGTTCTTCGCCGGCATCCGGGAGGCCGGCTACACGCGGATCTCCCTCGGCATGCAGTCGGCCGCGCCGCACGTGCTCAAGATCCTCGACCGGGTGCACACGCCGGGCCGGCCGGGCAAGGCCGCCGCCGAGGCGCGCGCGGCCGGGTTCGACCACGTGAACCTCGACGTGATCTACGGCACGCCGGGCGAGCGGCCCGAGGACCTGCGCGCAACGCTCGACGCGGTGCTGGCCGCCGGCATCGACCACGTTTCGGCGTACGCGCTGATCGTCGAAGAGGGCACGGCGCTGGCCCGCCGGGTGCGCCGCGGCGACCTGCCCGCGCCGGACGACGACGTGCTGGCCGCGGACTACGAAATGATCGACGCCACGCTGTCGGCGGCAGGCCTGCGCTGGTACGAGGTGTCGAACTGGGCGGCGTCCGACGAGGCCCGCTGCCGCCACAACCTCGGCTACTGGCGTGGTGACGACTGGTGGGGCGCCGGTCCGGGCGCGCACAGCCACGTCGGCGGGGTGCGCTGGTGGAACGTCAAGCACCCGGCGCGGTACGCGGCGCTGCTCGCGGCCGGTGATTCGCCCGCGGGCGGGCGCGAGGTGCTCACCGACGACGACCAGCACCTCGAGCGGATCATGCTCGAACTCCGCGTCGCCGAAGGGCTTCCGCTCGACGTGCTCGACGCGCCCGGCCTCGTCGAAGCCCGGGCGGCGGCGGCCGAAGGCCTGCTCGATCCGTCCGCTTTGGACTCCCGGGGGCGAGCGGTGCTCACGGACCGCGGAAGGCTGCTGGCCGACGGCGTGGTCCGGCGCCTCGCCGGCTGATCGGGGCATAAATTCCGCCTTCGTGTCGTTACTTGCATCAAGCAACGACGTCCGAGGAGGGCCCATGGCGCGCGCGATCAGGTTCGACGAGTACGGCGACGTGGACGTCCTGCGGGTCGAGGACGTGCCGCGGCCGGCGCCGGGGCCGGGCCAGGTGCTCGTCGAGGTGCGCGCCGCCGGGATCAACCCGGGTGAGGCCGCCATCCGCCAGGGGTTCATGCACGAGCGCTTTCCCGCCACCTTCCCGTCCGGCCAGGGCAGCGACTTCGCCGGAGTGGTGGCCGAGCTCGGTGACGGCGTCGAGGAGATCCAGGTCGGCGACGAGGTGATCGGCTTCGTCGAGACCCGGTCGAGCCACGCGGAGTTCGTCGTGGCAGAGGCCGAGAACCTGACGCCGCGTCCGGACGGCGTCCCGTGGGAGGTCGCCGGTGCGCTGTTCGTCGCCGGGACCACCGCGTACGCCGCGGTGCGCGCGGTCTGCCCGCGAGAGGGCGAGACGATCGTCGTGTCGGGTGCGGCGGGCGGGGTGGGTTCACTGGTCGTGCAGCTGGCGAAGCTGTCCGGCGCCACGGTGATCGGCCTCGCCGGCGAAGCGAACCACGAGTGGCTGCGCGAGTTCGGTGTGGTCCCGGTGTCCTACGGCGACGGCGTCGAAGACCGGATCAAGGCCGCCGCCCCCGAGGGTGTGCACGCGTTTGTCGACACCTTCGGCTCCGGGTACGTGGAACTGGCCCTGCACCTGGGCATCTTCCCCGGAAGAATCAACACGGTCATCGACTTCGCGGCGGCGCAGAAGTACAACGTGAAGACCGAGGGCAACGCGGCGGCGTCGTCGGCGGACGTGCTGCGTGAGCTGAGCCTGCTGGTGAACAAGGGGCTGCTCGAGCTGCCCGTCGCCCGCGTCTACCCGCTGGACGAGGTGCGCGAGGCCTACCGCGAGCTGGAGAAGCGGCACACGCGCGGCAAGATCGTGCTGCGTCCCTAGGTCCTCGCGGCGATGACCTTCAGGCCGGCGAGGTACATGTCGAGTGCGAACTCGAGCCGTTCGGCCGCGGTTTCGGCGGAGAAGAACTCGCCGATCCGCAGCATGTTCGGGAACGACTCGGCGGGCAACGACTGCATGTACGTCATCATCTGCTCACCGCGCTCGGTGACGTCGGCCTGGTCGATCTCACCCCAGGTCCAGCCGCTCGCTTCGTAGGCGTACGCCTTGGCGTAGAGCGCCAAGGCGTCGCCCGCGAAGGTCGCCTGCTTGAGGTCCAGGCCGCCCACGCGCAGCAGCGCCAGCATCACCTCGCCCAGGTGCAGTGAGCTCGGGTTGACCGGCACGGCGATGTGCCACGCGACCCGGGCGATGCCCGGGTGCGCGACCATCACCCGGATCTGCGCGCGCACGAGCTCCTTCACCTGCTCGTCCCAGCGGTCCGCGTCCGGTTCCGGCAGCGGCACGTCGGCGAGCACGGCGTCGAGCATCAGCTCCGCCAGCTCGTCCTTGTTGGACACGTGCGCGTAGAGCGACGCGGGCCCGGTCTCCAGCTCCTGGGCGACCCGCCGCATGGTGACCGCGTCGAGGCCCTCCTTCCCCAGCACCTCCAGGGCGGTCTTCACAACGAGCTCCTGGGAAAGCGCGGGCTTCGCGGCGCGACGGCGCGGGGCTCGGCGCCACGGCGGCGGGGGAACGGTCACGCGAACACTGTACTTGACGCGAACAACGTTCGTGAGTAGAACGGTGTTCGTCGAACGAACAACGTTCGCGAAAGGGGATCTCATGACCACGACCACCGCCGAAGCCGACGTCCGCGCGGTGCTCGGCCGACTCGCCCAAGCCTGGAACGACGGCGACGCGACCGCCTACGGGCAGCTCTTCACCGAAGACGCCGACTACATCACGTTCTTCGGGCTGAACATGCCCGGCCGCGAAGCGATCGAGGGCGGCCACCGCGCCCTCTTCGAAGGACCGTTGAAGGGCTCGAAGCTGACCGGGCAGCTCGGCGAATCGGCGAAGGTGCGGTTCATCCGGCCCGATGTCGCCGTGGCCGTCGTGGGTGGCGGCTCATCACTGTCCGGCGCCGGCACGACCGACGCGGGGCGGGAGTCCACCGTGGGCTTCGTACTCGTCCGCGAGGACGGCGAGTGGCTGATCACGGCGTTCCAGAACACGCGCGTCTCGGATCCGCGGGCGTGAAAACGCTTGCGGAGGCCTCGGGGGTCGTCGCGCGGCCGCCCGCTGAGGTGTTCGAAGAAGTGCGGCGCCGCGTGACCGGCGGCGGTTATCCGATGCGGACGGAGATCGACCGTGAGCGGGGGTTCCTCGCGGTGCAGGGCGGCTGGTGGTACCGCGGCGAGTACCGCGTCACGGCGGATCCGGGCGGCGCGCGGGTCGAGCACCGGGTCGTCAACGCGGCTTCGCGGGGACGCTGGGGAGTGCCGCTGGCGAACCGGTTCTTCGTCCGGTTCCGGGCGAAGACGGCTGCCGCTTTTGCCCGGATGCTCGAAGAACTCGACCAACCCGGTGGCCACGCGCCGGATCCGGCGCGTACGGTTGCTTAGGTAAGCCTTAGTTCCTGGCGAGGAGTTCATCGATGGCTGAAGCACCCCGGCGGTCCGGGCGTCCCGCGGTGCGGCTGCGGGTGCTGCGCACCGAGCGGCTCACCCCGCACATGATCCGGATCGTGGCGGGCGGCGAAGGCATCGCCGATTTCACGCCCAACACGTTCACGGACGCGTACGTGAAGGTGCTGTTCAAGGTGCCGGGCGTCGAGTACCCGGAGCCGTTCGACGTCCAGGAGTGCCGCGCCACGCTGCCGCGGGAGCACTGGCCGCGGCAGCGCTCCTACACCGTCCGGGGGTTCGACCCGCAGGCCGGCGAGCTCGTTTTCGACTTCGTCCACCACGGTGACGAAGGCATCGCTGGCCCGTGGGCCGCCTCGGCCCAGCCGGGCGACGAGCTGCTGCTGTCCGGTCCTGGTGGGGCTTACGCGCCGGGCGCCGAAGCCGACTGGCACCTGCTGGCCGGCGACGAGAGCGCGTTGCCGGCCATCGCGGCGTCACTCGAAGCGCTCCCGGCGGGCGCGTCGGCCCACGCCGTCATCCTGGTCGAGGACGCGGCCGAGGAGCAGCAGATCGTCACGAAGGCGGACGCGCAGATCACCTGGCTGCACCGCTCCGCCGGCGACGACCTGGTTTCGGCGGTGCGGGCGCTGCCGTGGCGCGACGGTGTTGTGCAGGCGTTCGTCCACGGCGAAGCAGGCTTCGTGCGCGAACTGCGCCGGTACCTGCTCGACGAGCGCGGGATGCCGCGTGAGCTGCTGTCCATCTCGGGGTACTGGCGGCTGGGGAAGAACGACGAAGCCTGGCGCGAAGAGAAAGCGGCCGAGCGGGCGCGGGAGAAGTAACCTCGCCGCATGGCACAACTCAAGGTGGACGTCGACCCGGCCGAAGCCGGGTTCGACGCGTCGCGGCTTTCCCGCTTGGACGCCCATTTCGACCGCTACGTCGAAGATGGACGGTTACCGGGCTGGCTCGCGGTGGTGAGCAGGCACGGCCGGATCGTGCACGTCGGCCGCGGCGGGCACAGTGACGTCGAGGCCGGCACGCCGGTCGAGACGGACACGCTGTGGCGGATCTTTTCGATGACCAAGCCGGTCACGTCGGTCGCCGCGATGATCCTCGCCGAAGAGGGCCTGCTGGAGCTGGACGACCCGATCTCGCAGTGGCTGCCCGAGTTCGCGTCGCCGAAGGTGTTCGTCAAGGGTTCGTCGCTGCGGCCGCTGACCGAGCCCGCGACCGAGCCGATCCGCGTCTGGCACCTGCTCACGCACACGGCGGGCCTGACCTACGGTTTCCACCACGGCCACCCGGTGGACGCGATGTACCGCGCGGCCGGTTTCGAGTGGGGCACCCCGCCGGGTCTCGACCTGGCCGCGTGTTCCGAGCAGTGGGCTTCGCTGCCGTTGCTGTTCCAGCCCGGGACCGAGTGGAACTACTCGATCGCGTCGGACGTCCTCGGCCGGGTGGTCGAGGTGGTGTCCGGGCTTCCGCTGGACGAGTTCTTCTCGTCGCGGATCTTCGCGCCCCTGGGCATGACGGACACCGGGTTCGTGGCGTCGTCTTCGTCCCGCCTGGCGGCGCTCTACGTCCCGGATCCGGCGACCGGCCGTGCTTCGAGGAACGAGGCGTTCGGCACCGTCGGCAAGTCCCGCCCGGACTGCCTTTCGGGCGGCGGCGGCCTGGTGTCGTCGGCGGCGGACTATTGGCGCTTCACGGAGATGTTGCTGCGCGGCGGAGTTCTCGACGACGTCCGGTTGTTGTCCCCGCGGACGGTGTCCCTGATGGCGAGCAACCACCTGCCGGGACACGTCGACCTGGAGGCCTTCGGGCGGCCGTTGTTCGCGGAGATGCCGTTCGACGGGCACGGCTTCGGACTGGGGTTCTCGGTGCTGGAGGACCCGGTGAAGGCCCGGACGCTGGCGTCGGCCGGGGAGTTCGCTTGGGGCGGGGCGGCTTCTACCGCGTTCTGGGTGGATCCGGACGAGGATCTGACGGTCGGGTTTTATACGCAGCTGCTGCCGTCGAGCACCTACCGGCTGCGGCCGCAGCTGCGGCAGCTGGTTTACCAGGCGCTGGTGGACTGAGCTTCCTCGGCGGCGATCGGTGGCGCGGTCAGGTAGCGCGCCACCGTCTGCCGCAGGTGGTCGGCGTGGGCGTAGATCTCCTCGACGTTCGCGATCGAGATGCGGGTCTCGACCTTGTTTTCGTCGAAGACCCCGAGGTACTTCTTCGAGCGGTTGAACCACAGCCGCGCGATCGGCTTGCGATTGTTGTCGTCGAGCAGCACGCCGAAGTAGGTCTTGGTGTCCCGCGGGACGACCCGCGCCGCCGCCACTTCACCGCAGACGATCGCCCGGACGACCCGGTAACCTTCGATCTCCTCTTCGGTGGTGACGAGCTCGCCGTTGCCGTCTTCGCGGGCGGGGCTTTCGACGACCGCGGGATCGGCCTGCGGCGTCACGCTCACGTAGGAGTCGGGTGCCCCGAGCGCGTTCTTCAGCCGGTCGTTGAACGGACCTTCGTACACCCGTGTCGTCAGGAACTTCACCCACTCGTCCTCGGGCTCCTTGAACTGCGCCGCGAGGATGCGCTTGAGCTGGCCGATGTACTTCAGCTCACCCGCGGCGCTGATCACCGAGTCGAGGTCGAAGGACTCCTTGGTGAGCTTGGCGTCCATCCGGTCCGGCGCGTCGAGGTCGGTGTAGAACTCGTACACCTGCCCGTTCGTCAGGACGGCGATCCTCGCGTTCGTCACGGCGAAGTACCGGAAGAGCTGGGAGGCGTGCTCGATGCGCAGCGGGTCGTTGATCTTCTTGGCCTCGACGAGCACCTGCACCTGACCGTTGTGCACGATCGCGTAGTCGATCTTTCGTCCGGGCTCGGGCGCTGGAGTTCGCTCGCCAGCTCGGAATGATGTGAACTCGAGGGCCATTGCGGCTGGGTTGGACACGCCGTTCTGTGCGGTAACGAAGGTGCCCGGCCTGGATCCGTGCCGCCGCGCGGTCTGTTACGGATTCCGTTCGAATGGCCTGGAAGGAGCCGCCGGGTGGTCGTGGAGGTGGACCTCGGCCTCCGCCACTCCCTCCGCGATCACCCGGCGCCCTCTCGCGTGGTCCAGCAGTTCCGCCACAGGGCGGTTGTCCGCCGAATACACCGCCGTGAACCGGTCGAAGCCGCGCTCCAGCGCTGCCAGTCCCAGCATGTGCAGCATCGCCGACGCCAAGCCGACGCGGCGCCACGCGGGTGCCACCGCCACCGCGATCTCCGCCACTCGCCGGCTCGTGGCCTCGTACCGCGCGATCGCCACGCCCGGGCCCGCCGACGATCGGGCCACCAGGGCGAACCGGCGCTGGTAATCCAACGTGGTCAGGCGCTCCAGGAGGCGCGGCGTCACGCGCGGGGCCGAGCCGCAGAAACGGCGGCGCAACGTCTCGAGGTCCGCCGTGCGGATCGCTTCGCCCAGCTCGGGCGCGTCCAGTGGGGTGAGCGGGCGGATCACCGCCGGCCGGCCGTCGCGGAGCCGGAGCGTTCGGTCGAATCCCTGCGGCGGTTCCGTCACCGCGCCACCCTAGCGATGCCCCTTCGGCCGCCCGATCGGGCAGGCGGCTTCCCGGGAAACGAGTACGTTGGGAGCCAACGGTTTCCTGGGGAGGGACGGCCATGCGGCGGATCGGGATCGTCGGAGCGGGGCAAGCGGGATTGGTCCTCGCGATCGGGTTGCGGCAACTGGGCTACCACGTCACGGTGTTCGCCGAACGCCCCGCCGCCGAGGTGCGGGCAGTCCGGCTCGTTTCGAACCAGTGCCTGTTCCACCCCGCTCTTGAACGGGAACGCGAGCTCGGCATCAACTTCTGGGACGCCGACGCGCCGCCGGTCCGCGAAGTGGCTTTCGCCGCCGCTGGGGAAACCGCCGATCCGGCGATTTCCTGGCGTGTTGCGCTCGACCGGCCGGCGCAGTCCGTTGATCAGCGCGTGAAGGTCGCCGACTGGATGGCGGAGTTCGAACGCCTCGGTGGTGACCTCCGGATCCGCCGGGTGAGCCCGGCCGACCTCGACGAGTGCGCCCGCGAGTTCGAACTCCTCGTCGTTGCGGCCGGGCGCGGGCCGCAGTTCGACACGCTCTTCCCGCGTGACGACGAACGGTCGCCGTACCACGAACCGCAGCGGGCGATCGGCGTGCTCTACGTCGCCGGGACGCTGGACGCCGTACCCGGCCTCACCTTCGGCCTGTCCCAGGTGGGCGAGTTCTTCCTGCTGCCGGTGCGCTCGGTGCACGGCCCGGTGCACGGCATCGGCTTCTTCGGCGTCCCCGGCGGCCCGATGGACGTCTGGGACGCCGTCACCGACGTCGAGCAGCACCACGAGACGGCCCGGAAACTGCTGCGCGCGCACTACCCGTGGCAGGCGGGGCTGCTCGACAGCACGTCCCCGGCGGCGCCGACCGACCTGCTGCACGGCCGGATCACGCCGGTGGTGCGGCACCCGGTGGGCACCCTGCCGTCCGGGGCGAAGGTCCTCGCGATGGGCGACACCGCGGTGACCAACGACCCGGTCGGCGGCCAGGGCGCCAACCTGGCCGCCCGCGCGGCCCGGACCTACCAGGAGGCGATCGTCGACCACGCCGACCGGCCGTTCGACGAAGAGTTCCTCTACGGCACCTTCGCCCGCTATTGGCGGCACGCCCGGCACGCGACGCGCTTCACCAACGACCTCCTGGCCCCGCCACCGGACCACGTTCTGGCCACTTTGGACACCGCGCAACGCGTGCCCGAGGTGGCGCACCGGTTCGCGCACCTCTTCGAGAACCCGGCTGACTACGAGGGGTGGCTCGCCGAACCCCGGTCGTCGTACCGGTTCCTCGAAGAGGCGACGGCTCGCCGCGTCGCGACGCCTTAGCCGAACGGGCCGTGGTCCGGGGCGCAGACCGTGCCCCGGGCCGGCACCGAACCGGCGACGAAGTAGCGGTCCAGCCAGGTGTCCACACACGCGCTCTTGCCGCGCGAGCCGTGGCCGTACGTGTCGAGGCTCAGCAGCCGGGCGTTGCCCAGCAGACGCTCGGTGCGCTGCGCTCCGGCGTACGGCGTTTCCAGGTCGCCCTGGCGGTTCGCTAGGAGCAGGATCGGCGCCGTCGGGCGGTTCCACGGCCCGGTGTAGCGGCCGGTGTCCGTGACGTCCCAGGTGGCGCAGGGGAGCGTCTTGTAGACGTCGTACGGGCCGAAGCCGCGGCCGACCTGGTCGGCCTGGCCGGCGTACCCGGCCCAGACCGCCGGGTCACGCGGGTTCGCCGCGTCGGAGCAGAGGGTCGCGCCGCCGCCCAGCAGCGAGTCGATGTCCGGCGGGCCGCCCGTCACCACCGGCGCCCGGCTCGCCGGGTCCGCGAGTGCCTGGAGGTACGCCGCCAGCTGCGGCGCCGCCTGCGCGTCGGTCAGGTAGTTGTGGATTTGGGCGATCGCGCTCTGGTAGGTGACGACGACCTGCCGTCCGGCCGTGTCGGTCACGGTGATCGGGCCGGCTTCGAGCCGGTCCAGGATCGTGGTGTAGTCGAAGGTGCAGCGCGACGCGCAGGCGTCCAAAAAGGACTGGAGCGCGCGCGGGCCGTCTTCGAAGCCGCGCAGGCGGTAGCTCATCGGTCCCGGGCCGGTCGCCCAGCGCGACGGGTCGTCCACGGCGTCCAGCGCCAGCGTCCCGACGCGGCCGGGGAACAGGTTCGCGTACGTCTCGCCGATGTAGGTGCCGTAGGACTTCCCGTAGAACCGCAGCTTGGTTTCGCCGAAGGCGGCCCGCAGCCGGTCGAGGTCGCGGGCGATCGTGCCGGTGGAGAGGTGGTTCGCGAGCGGCCCGGCGTTCTGCTCGCACAGGTCGGTGACGGTCTTCGTGTCCGCGATCTGCTGCTGTTCGGCGGCCGGCGTCAGCGGGAACGTGCCGAGGGCGCGTTGCAGCACTTCCAGCTGTGACGGATCGGTGAAGCAGTGGATCTTCGAGCTGGCGCCGACACCGCGCGGGTCGATCCCGACGATGTCGAACCGCTGGTGCAGCGCGGGTGTCAACGCGGGCGCGAACCGTCCGGACGAGCCGGGCCCGCCGGGGTTGTAGAAGATGGTGCCGAGCTTGTGGGCCTGGTCGGTGGCCGGGAGGCGGCCGACCGCGACGGTCACTGTCCCGGCTGATGGGTCCTGATAGGACAGCGGGACGTCGAGGTGACCACAGTCGTACCCGCCCGGCGAGCCGGTGGGGCAGGATTCCCAGACGATTCCGGCGGGGCTCGCCGACGCCGCGGGCGCGAGGGCGCCCACCGCGAGCGTGGCGGCCCCCAGAGCCAGCGCAGCACGGAGTTTTCGAGGATTCATGCCGCCGATCGTCCCGCCGCCGGCCCGGGGGCACGCTGGTGCGCACCCCCGGAACCGAGGTAGGGCGAGCCTCACCGCCCGGCTCGGGTCAGGCGGTGAGCTTCGGGATGATCTGGGAGCCGTAGGAGGAAAGCGTTGCCTCGCGGTCGTCGTGCATCAGGTACAGCGAGAACTGGTCCACGCCCAGCTCGGCCAGCTCCTGCAGGCGTGAGACGTGCGACGAAGGCGGGCCCAGCAGGCAGAACCGGTCGACGATCTCGTCCGGGACGAACTCCGTCGACGGGTTGCCCGCCTTGCCGTGGTGGCTGTAGTCGTACCCCTCGCGCTCGCGGATGTAGTCCGTCAGCTCGCGAGGCACCGCACCGGAAGAGCCGTAGCGCGCCACCAGGTCCGCGACGTGGTTGCCGACCATCCCGCCGAACCAGCGCAGCTGCTCGCGCTGGTGCGCCAGGTCTTCGCCGACGTACGCCGGAGCCGCGACGCAGATCGTGATGCCGCCCGGGTCGCGGCCGGCCGCCCGGGCCGCGTCGCGGACCGCGCCGATCGTCCAGCGCGCGATCGCCGGGTCGGCGCACTGCAGGATGAAGCCGTCGGCGTGCTCGCCGACCGTCTTCAGCGCCTTCGGCCCGTACCCGGCCATCCACATCTCGAGCCGGCCGTTGCGGATCCACGGGATCTGCACGGTCTTCTCGTTCATCGTCACCGCGCGGCCCTCGGCGAGGTCCTTCACGACCTGCATGCAGTCGCGCACGGTGGCCAAAGTGGACGGTGGCTTGCCGACCACCCGGTGCGCGGAGTCGCCGCGGCCGATGCCGCAGACCGTCCGGTTGCCGTACATGTCGTTGAGCGTGGCGAACGTCGACGCCATCACCGACCAGTCGCGGGTGCCCGGGCTGGTCACCATCGGCCCGACCACCAGCGACGACGTCGCGGCGAGGATCGCCGAGTAGATGACGAACGGCTCCTGCCACAGCACGCAGGAGTCGAACGTCCAGCCGTAGCGGAACCCGGCGTCCTCGGCGTCCTTCATCAGCCGCACGACGTCCCGCGCGGGCGGGTCCGTCTGCAGCACGATCCCGAAGTCCATCGGCCGCTCCTCAGTTCAGGTACTGGTTCAGCGAGCGGGACAGGAACTTGCCGTGCGACGTCGACCCCGTGAACCCGTCAGGCGACACGACAACGCGCCCACGGGACAGCACCGTGTGCACCCGACCGGTCAGCTCGAACCCTTCGTACGCCGAGTAGTCCACGTTCATGTGGTGCGTCTCGGCCGACAGGGTCTGGGTCGCCGCCGGGTCGTAGATCACGATGTCCGCGTCCGAACCCGCCGCGATGACTCCCTTGCGCGGGTACAGCCCGAACATCCGCGCCGGTGTCGCCGAGCACGTCTCGACCCAGCGCCCGAGCGTCAGCTGACCCGCGACGACACCCTGGTGCA
Source organism: Amycolatopsis sp. NPDC051758 (assembly GCF_044453095.1). Taxonomy (NCBI): domain Bacteria; kingdom Bacillati; phylum Actinomycetota; class Actinomycetes; order Pseudonocardiales; family Pseudonocardiaceae; genus Amycolatopsis; species Amycolatopsis sp. NPDC051758. The sequence continues at coordinate 311,567 of NZ_JBITCJ010000005.1, forward strand.
GCAGGTCCATCCGGTGCTCGACCCCCGGCATGCCGTTCGGGATCGCCCGGAAGTCCCCGCGGCCCAGTTCCTTCTGGTCCTTGAAGCAGAACGGGCAGTGGTCGGTGGACACCACGGACAGGTCGTTCGTCCGCAGCCCGCGCCACAGGTCCGCCTGGTGCGACTTCTCCCGCAGCGGCGGCGACGCGACGTACTTCGCGCCCTCGAAGTCCGGCTTCGCCAAGTCCTCGATGGACAGATAGAGATACTGCGGGCACGTCTCCGCGAACACGTTCTGGCCGTCGTTACGCGCTTCCGCCACCGCCGCCAGCGCTTGCGACGCCGAAAGGTGCACGATGTAGAGCGGTGACCCGGTCACCTTCGCGAGCTGGATCGCCCGCGACGTCGCTTCTCCTTCCAGCTCCGGCGGCCGCGTCAGGCCGTGTTGTACCGGGTCGATGTTGCCGGCTTCGAAGGCCTGCGCCGCCAGCTGGTCGATCGCGATGCCGTTCTCCGCGTGCATCATGATCGTAGCGCCGATTTCGCGCGCTTTTTGCATGGCCAGCAGGATTTCCCCGTCCGTGGAGTAGAACACCCCCGGATAGGCCATGAACATCTTGAAGCTGCCGACCCCGCCGTCGATGCAGGCTTCCATCTCCTTCAACGACTGGTCGTTGACGTCGGAGACGATCATGTGGAAGCCGTAGTCGATCGCGCAGTTGCCGTCGGCCTTCGCGTGCCACTTGTCCAGTGTGGACAGCAGCGACGTCCCCTTGGCCTGCACGGCGAAGTCGATGATCGTCGTCGTGCCGCCCCAGGCCGCGGCCGTGGTGCCGGTGGAGAACGTGTCGACGGAGTGCGTGCCGCCGAACGGCATCTCCATGTGCGTGTGCGCGTCGATCCCGCCGGGCAGCACGTACTTGCCGGTGGCGTCGATCGTCTCGTCGCCGGCCAGCGTGCCGGGCGCGCCGACGGCGGCGATCGTCTCGCCGTCCACCAGCACGTCCGCGGTCAGCGCACCCGACGGTGAGACGACCTGCCCGCCCTTGATGAGCGTGGTCATCAGGCCTCCGTGAGGGGGCCGTAGGTGTCCGGCCGGCGGTCGCGGTAGAACGCCCACAGGTCCCGGACCTCGTCGAGCAGCGTCATGTCCAGGTCGCGGATGACCACCTCGTCGTCGGTGTCGGACGCGGCGTCGCCGATCAGCTGGCCGCGCGGGTCGGCGAAGTACGTCTGGCCGTAGAAGTCGTTGTCGCCCAGCGGTTCCACGCCGACGCGGTTGATCGCGCCGACGAAGTATTCGTTCGCCACCGCGGCCGCTGGCTGCTCCAGCTTCCACAGGTACTGCGACAGGCCGCGGCTGGTCGCCGACGGGTTGAACACGATCTTCGCCCCGGCCAGGCCCAGCGCGCGCCAGCCTTCGGGGAAGTGCCGCTCGTAGCAGATGTAGACGCCGATGCGGCCCACGGCGGTGTCGAACACCGGGTAGCCCAGGTTCCCGGGCCGGAAGTAGAACTTCTCCCAGAAGCCCTTGACCTGCGGGATGTGGTTCTTGCGGTGCTTGCCGAGGTACGTGCCGTCGGCGTCGATCACCGCGGCGGTGTTGTAGTAGACGCCGGGCTGCTCGACCTCGTACATCGGCACGACCAGCACCACGCCGTGGCGCTCGGCCACCTCCTGCATGAGCTGGGTCGTCGGGCCGTCCGGGATGCCCTCGGTGTAGGAGTAGAACTCGGTGTCCTGCACCTGGCAGAAGTAGGGGCCGTAGAACAGCTCCTGCAGGCAGACGACCTGGGCGCCCTGCGAGGCGGCGGAGGCGATGTGGTCCACCGCCGCCTTGATCATGGACTCCTTGTCACCCGTCCACCGCTGCTGGATCAATGCGGCTCGGACCACGCTCACTGGCTTCCTCCTTGTTCGAAGATGCGGACAGGGCGGCGAAGACGACGAACGCGCCGACGAAGCCGACCACCCAGTTGTAGTCGTAAAGCGGCTTGAGGAACGGGATGAGCCCGTCCGCGGGGAACGGCCCGCCATAGGCGCCACCGACCGAGAGAACGGCTCCCACCAGCGTCGCGACCAGCGCGCGCCAGTTCCAGCCGCCGCTGAACCAATACACCCCATCGGGTGTGTAGAGGTCCTTCAGCTTGAGCTTCGTGCGGGCGATCACCCAGTACCCGGCGACGAGCACCCCGGCGACCGCGCCGAGCAGGCCGCCGTAGAAGCCGAGCCACGCGAAGATGTAGATGTTCGGGTCGGAGTAGAGGCGCCACGGCTGGATCAGGATGCCGATGACACCGGTGATCCCGCCGCCGACCGCGAAGGTGATCTTCTTCGGGAAGGCGTTGGAGAAGTCGTAGGACGGGCTGACGACGTTGGCCGCGAGGTTCGCCGAGATCGTCGCCAGCACCAGCGCGACCAGCGCGACGACGACCACGACCGGGCTGGAGAACTTGTCCGCCAGCTGCGCCGGGTCCCAGATGTCCTCGCCGTAGAGCACGTGCCCGCCGGAAGTGGTCAGGATGGCCACGATCGCGATGAACGTCATCGTCGTCGGCAGGCCGAGGATCTGGCCGCGGACCTGCTTGCGCTGGCTGCCGCCGAAGCGGGTGAAGTCCGGCATGTTCAGCGAGAGTGTCGACCAGAACGCGATCATCGCCATCAGCGACGGCGCGAACACCTTCCAGAAGTCCGGGCCCCAGCCGAGCTTGCCGCCGTCGGACAGGATCGGGCCGAGCCCGCCCGCCTTGACCAGCACGTACCCGAGCATGATCAGGAAGCCGACCGACACGAGCGGCGCCGTCCAGTTCTCGAACCGGCGGACCGCGTCCATGCCGCGCCAGATGATCAGCATCTGGCCGATCCAGAAGACCACGAAGGACAGCCACAGCGTCCAGTGCTGGCCGGCGATCTCCGGCGCGTCCCGCCACCACGAGCCGAGCAGCCGCCCGAGGATGACGTAGATGGCCTCACCGCCGACCCAGGTCTGGATGCCGAACCAGCCGCACGCGATGAACGCGCGCAGCAGGGCGGCCAGGTTGGCGCCGCGCAGGCCGTAGAACGCGCGGGCGAACACCGGGAACGGGATGCCGTACTTCGTGCCGGCGTGGCTGTTGAGCAGCATCGGCGCCAGCACGACCAGGTTGCCGATGGTGATGGTGATCAGCGCCTGCACCCAGTTCATGCCGAGCGCGATCAGCGACGCGGCCAGGGCGTAGCTGGGGATGTTGTGGGCCATCCCCATCCAGAGCGCGAAGTAGTTGTAGGTGGTCCAGGTCCGCCTTTCGACGGGGACGGGGGCCAGCTCTTCGTTGAAGAACCGGCTGCCTTCGAGAGACCCGACGTCGGCGGGGTCCAGTTCGACCCGGCCGTCGTCGTGCACGCGCTGGTCTGCGGGTGTCGGCGCCATTGCGGAATCCTGCGCGTCCGGTGTCGAGCGGGGCAACGGCAGAGTGTTCACTCTTCGACGGCTAGGAGTGCAGTCTGTCGATTGCGCGAAAGGCCGTCGGGGTGCATGACCTGCGTCACACGACTGGCGGTCACATTCCGGCAAAGCGGGGGAAACGTCTCCACAGGATCTCCACAGTTCGCGCCGACCGTCTCCACCGGCGGTGCCTAGAGTCGGCGCCATGGAATCGGGAGTGCGGCGGGTGCTCGTCGTCGAGGACGACCTCACGATCGCCGCGTCGATCACGGCCCGGCTGCGGGCCGAGGGGTTCAGCGTCGACGTCGCCCACGACGGGCCGGCCGCCGTCGAAGCCGAGGCTTCTTCGGAGCCGGACCTGGTGGTCTTGGACGTCATGCTGCCGGGGTTCGACGGCCTCGAGGTCTGCCGCCGCATCCAGGGGCGGCGACCGGTGCCGGTGCTCATGCTCACCGCGCGGGCCGACGAGACGGACATGCTGGTCGGGCTGGGGGTCGGCGCCGACGACTACCTCACGAAGCCGTTCTCGATGCGGGTGCTGACAGCCCGGGTGCACGCGCTGCTGCGCCGGGTGGAGCGCTCTTCGTCCGCCCATGGTGCGCGGATCGTGCTGGGTGACCTCGAGATCGACGTCGACCAGCGGCGCGTCGCCCGGGCCGGCGTCGCGGCGCAGCTGACGCCGATCGAGTTCGACCTGCTGGTGCACTTCGCGCGGCGGCCGCGGGTGGTGCAGCCGCGGGAACGGCTGCTGTCGGAGGTGTGGGACTGGGACGTGCACGGCACGTCCGCGGGCACCCGGGCGGTGGACAGCCACATCAAGGCGCTGCGGCGCAAGCTCGGCGCGGACCTCATCCGCACGGTGCACGGCGTCGGTTACGCGCTGGAGGCGGGATCGTGAAGGCGCTGCTGGTCCGGGTGGTCGAGCTGCTGCCGCGGCCGTTGGACGGGATCCGGTCGATCAAGCTGAAGCTGGCGATCCTGATGGTCGCGTCCGGCGGGGTCGCGTTCGCGTTCTTCAACTGGCAGATCGGCTGGCTGCCGCCGCGGACGACGATCACCGCGATGGTGCTGGCCCTGCTGTTGTCGCAGGTCCTGGCCCACGGCATGACACGGCCGTTGCGCGAGATGACGGCGGCGGCGCGGGCGATGGCCAAGGGCGACTACACCCGCCGCATCCGCGCGACCACCCGCGACGAGGTGGGTTCGCTGGCCGAGGCGTTCAACCAGATGGCGGGCGACCTGGGCGACGCCGACCGGCAGCGGCGCGAGCTGATCGCGAACGTGTCGCACGAGCTGAGGACGCCGATCACCGCGTTGAGCGGTGTGCTGGAGAACCTCGTCGACGGGGTCGAGGACGCGGACCCGGCGACGTTGAAGACGGCCCTGCAGCAGACCGAGCGCCTGGCGAACCTGGTGGACGAGCTCCTGGACCTGTCCCGGCTCGACGCGGGGGCGATTCCCCTGCACAAGACGTCGTTCTCGCTCGCTTCGCTGCTTACGGACGTCGTCGACGAGGCGGCGTTCGTCGGCCGCGGCGTGCGGTTCGAGGTGGCGGTGACCCCGCCGGCCGCGGTCGTGACGGCGGACCGCGGGCGGCTGTTCCAGGTGGTGGTGAACCTCCTGGAGAACGCGGCCCGCCACGGCCCGGCGGGCGGGTTGGTGCACGTGAGCGCCGAGCTGCGGCCGGGTGAGGTCCGGATCGAGGTGCGTGACGAGGGGCCGGGGATCGCGCCGTCGGAGCGGGGGCGGGTGTTCGAGCGGTTCACGCGCGGGGAGCGGCCGACCGGTGGGGGGACGGGGCTGGGCCTGGCGATCGCCCGGTGGGCGGTGGACCTGCACGGCGGGACGATCGGGGTGGTGGAGTCGGGGGCCGGGACGGGGTGCCTGATCCGGGTGACGCTGCCGACCGGTTAGTCCTTCGGGCTGGGTAGGGGCGGCTTCCGGGATGTCATGAACGACTCGTTCATGACCTTCAGACGTGGGTTCGGCTCCGGTTTGGCGCGATGCGATGTTCGCAAAAGCGAACGTGAGAACTCGAGAAAGAGGCGAAATGCCCAAGTCCAAGATCGGCGGCGCCGCGGCGCCGCGGGGAAAGCGCTCGGTCGCGTCCCGGGCGGCCGCGCCGGAGGCCTCGCCGCCCGGGACTTCGGCCGGCGGTGTGGAGGCGACGGTGGGTTCGGTTGGCAGGGGCGCCGGCGGGGCTGGCTCGGTTGGTGGTGGCGGGGTTGCTGGTGGGGCTGGCTCGGCTGGTGGGCTTGGCTTGGCAGGTGGGGCTGGCTCGGTTGGCGGTGGTGGGGTTGCTGGTGGGCCTGGCTCGGCTGGTGGGGCTGGCTCGGTTGGTGGTGGTGGGGTTGCCGGTGGGCCTGGCTCGGCTGGTGGTGGCGGGGTTGCTGGTGGGCCTGGCTCGGCCGGTAGGTCTGGCATGGCTGGCGGGGTTGCCGGAGGCGTTGGCTTGGCTGGTGGGGTTGCCGGTGGGTCCGGCTCGCTCGGTGGAGCTCCTGCTGGCGGACCGTCGCCCGGGGGCGGAGTTGCCCTGGCCGCGCCGCCCATTCTGATGCGGCCGCTGCCGCCGCCGAAATCTGCCGTTGTTCCGCTGCCGCCCGCTGTTCTTCCGGCTGCCGGGTTGGCCGGGGTTGCCGCCGCTCTTGTGCTGCCCGTCGACCGGCCCGGGGTCGGGTGGCTGCTGACCGGGGTGGCGATGACCGCCGCCGTTGTCGTGGCTGATCGGCGGTCGCGGGGCGACGGGCAGGCGAGCCCCTTCACCTGGCTCAGCGGGGGCTGGGCCTTGCTCAGCCTCGCCCTCCTCGGCATGGGCGCCGTCCGGGCGTCGGGGTGGCTCTTCGTTCTCTGCGTGCTCGCCGCCGTTGTTACCGGATCCCTTGCCCTGGTGGGGAAACGGACCGTCAACACCATCCTCTACGACGTGCTCGCCGTCCCCCTCGAAGCCCTCCGGGCGATCCCGTGGGCCGGGCGCGGCGTCGGGCGGTTCACCGCCCGGCGGGACGGTGTCGCCCGCCGGATCGCGCTGGCCGTGCTGGCCGCCGCCGCGCTGGTCGCCGTTTTCGTGCCGCTGCTGGCCAGTGCCGATGCCGCCTTCGCCGCCGTGGTCAACGCCATGGTTCCCGACCTCAGCGTCGAGACGCTCGTGCGCTGGTGCGTGGTGTTCGCCGTGGCCGCGCTGCTCGTCGCCGGGGCTTGTTACTTCCTCGCCTCGCCACCGCACCGGGCGTCGGCCGATCGTCCACATCGGACGAAGTACGGTCTGGAGTGGATGGTCCCGCTCACCGTGCTCGTCCTGCTCTTCAGCGTCTTCGTCGGCGTCCGGCTGGTCGTGCTGTTCGGGGGTACCGAGTACGTCCTGCGCACCAGCAACCTGACCTCGGCGGAGTACGCCCGCAGCGGCTTCTGGCAGCTGTGCGCCGTCACCGTCCTGACGCTCGCCATCGTCTCCGCGGCCCTGCGCTGGGCGCCGGACACGACCCAGGCCGACCGGCTGCGGCAGCGTGTCCTGCTGGGGGCGCTCAGCGCGCTGAGCCTGGTGCTCGTCGGGTCGGCGCTGAGTCGCATGTGGACCTACCAGCAGGCCTACGGCTTCACCGTGCTGCGGCTGCTCGTCGAGGTCTGCGAACTCTGGTTCGGCGCGGTGTTCGTGCTGGTCCTGGCGTCGCTGGTCAAGCTGCGCTCGACGTGGCTGCCCCGCGCGGCCATCGGCACCGCCGCCGCGGCGCTGCTCGCCCTCGCGATCCTCGACCCCGAACGCCTCATCGCCGACGCCAACCTGGACCGCGCCGCCGCCGGGAAACCCCTGGACAGCGCGTATCTCGCCGGCTTCTCGACGGACGTCGTCCCGGTGGTCTCGGCCCGGCTGCCGGAACCGCTGCGCACCCGCGTGCTGCGCCAGGTCCTCGACGGCGACACCCCCGACGGCTGGCCCGCGTGGAACCTCAGCCGTTCCTCAGCCCGTGATGTGACTCTCGGCGACGGAAACTGAACCGAACCGGCCTCCGCTGCGTGGTTACGAGCGTTGCGCGGAAGTCACCGGGTCGTCGTGGGGGCGGCCCGGCGGCTTCCGCGCACCGAGGCCGGACAGCAGTGCTTCCCACGATCGGGTGGTGACGGAGAGTGTGCCGCCCGCGCGGTCCTTCGTGTCCCGGATTTGCGACACCGCAGCCAGCCGGACCTCGACGCAGTTGGTCTCCTCGCCGCTGTAGGTCGACTTGCGCCAGGTTGCCTCTGGCATCTCAGCCCTCCAGTTTCGCGATCATCCCCTGGATGAGCCGGTGCGAGTCGGTTTCGCCGAGCGCCAGGGTGCACAGGCTCTCCAAGGCCGCGCGGTAGTCGGCCAGGTGGTTCTGATCGTAGACATAGCCGCTGCCGCGATAGTGCTCCAGATGCACGATCGGCGGCAGGTCGCCGAAGTCGAAGATGACGAACGGCCCGTAGAGGCCGGGGTGGTAGCCGATGCCGTCCGGGACGATGCGCACCGAGATGTTGCGGGCCTGGGTCATCGTGAGCAGGTGGCGGAGCTGCTCGGCCATCACCCGCGAGCCGCCGATGCCCTGGCGCAGCACGGATTCGCCGAGTACGGCCCGGTACTGCAAGGGTTCGCGGGCGGTCAGCACCTCACGGCGGGCGAGCCGGATCATCAGGCGGTTGTCGATGTCGCGCTGAGAGAGTGCCGTCATGGCGAAGAGCGCCTTGATGTAGGCGGGAGTCTGCAGCAACCCAGGCATCAGCGCAGGTGCCCACTCCGCCATCGCCGCGGCGGTCTGCTCGTACTGGATGAAGGTCGCCAGCTTGGGCGGCGCGTGCTGTTCGAGCCAGTTGGGCTCAGTCGCGTTCCGAGCCAGCTCCAGCAACCGGGCCCGCTCGCCCGGCTCCACCACCAGGGCACCGAGGATCGTCGCCACTTCCTCGATCTTCGGCACCCGCTTCCCGCTCTCCCACGTGGAGATGTTCTGCGGCGGCAAATCCGTCAGCCGCGCGAGCTCCCGGACCCCGAGACCCCGCTCCTGCCTGACTCTCTTCAGACCAAAGCCCAGGGCACGGGCCCTGGGCGTGGCGATCGGTGGCGACATGGGGCACAGCCTGCTCGGCACCCGCTGCCCCCGGTCGGGCGATGCCGTTCCGGCTGTCGCAAAACTGCGTCAGGGCAACTTCAGCGCAAATTCAGAAAGCGAAAACGTCGTCCGAGTCGCGGTTGGCGACGCAGCGGTTCGGGAACGTCGCGCGGTACGACACCGGCTTGCCGCGCCAGGTGCCGACCACGGTGGCGTCGACCGGGGCGTAGATCAGCGTGCACGCCTGGTGCCGGGCGGTGATCCGCGAAAAGTCGCCGTCGACGCCCGAAAGCACCGCGCACGCCTGGTCACGCTGGGGATGCGTGCCGCCGGTCGGGTCGCACGTCAGCACCACCGAGCCGATCCGGTTCGCGGTGTCGTGGGTGGTGAGCTGCAGCGTCGACGCCGGGGGTTGCGCCGGCGCGAGGCAGCTCAGGCTCATCAAGCAGGCAGCAAGGGGGAGTAAGGCCATATCGGTTCCATCGGCAGCCCGGACCCGATCACTGTGCTCCACGTCCGGGTGAGTCTTCTTCGCTCGGCCGGGTGATGTCCAAGGCCAGCAACGCGACGTACAGCGAGAGCATCGACTCCGGGTCCTCCAGCCGGACGCCGAGGACCTGCTCGATCCGGGCGAGCTGCTGGTAGTACGCCGTCCGGGAGGTGTGCGCCGCGACGGCCGCCGCCGACTTGTTGCCGCCCTGCTCGCAGTAGTGCCGCAACGCCTGCACGAGCCGGCTGCCGGACCCGGCGTCGCGCTGCAGCAGCGGGCCGAGCTCGCGGGTGGCGAACGCCGTCACGCGCTCGTCGCCTTCCAACAGGTGCAACAGACCACGCAGGCGGACGTCGGACAGCCGGTGCAGCACCCGTTCATCGGCCGAACCCAGCGCGGCCGCCGCGACCTGGCCGGCTTCCAGCAACGTCCGGCGCGCTTCGGCGGGGGACAGCACGGTCGTGCCGACCGCGAGGACGCCCGGCGCGCTGCTGCGGGCATCGTGGACGTCGGTGGCGAGCCGGTGCAGCACGGCGTCGACGTTCGCCTCCGGGGACAGCGCGAGCAGCGCCCGGACGCCGAGCTCGTCGGTCCCCACCAGGGCTGACACCTTCGCGCGGCGCGCCGCCAGCACCGTCGCCTCGGCCAGTTCGCGCAGCACCGGCGGCGTGGACAGCGCGGGACGGTTGCCGAGCAGCCGCGGCCGGACCGCCAGCCCGACCAGCTGCCGCCCGGTGAGCGGCACGGCCAGCGCCGAAGCCCGCGCCAGCAGCTCCGCCGACGGCGCCGGCGACGCGAGCAGCTCGGCGAGCACGGCGCGGTGGGCCTGGCGTTCGAGCCCGTCGGAGTCCTTGGCGACCAGCCGGTGCACGGCCAGCGCGGACGCGGCCCGCTCGGCGACCACGCGGTGGCGGTGCGGCGGCTGGTCGGCACACACGACGACGAGCCGTCCCCAGTCGTGCCCGCGCGCGCCGACGACGGTGACCAGCCAGCCCGAGCCGGGGTGGTAACCGGTCCGCTCGCCGATCTGGACCACCCGGGACCGGGCCGGCCAGCCGGCGAGCAGCTCGGCCGGATCGACCCCGGCCGCGTCGTAGGCGAGGACCTCGTGGGACAGCGTCTCCAGGACCACCGGCTGCTCGGTCAGCCGGGCGACCTCACCCAGGACGACGCCGGGCTCGGCGCCCGCGACGGTCAGCGCGGTGAACGTCTCGTGCACACGCTCGGCGGCGCGCAGCTCGGCGACCTGGGCGTCGACGATCTGGCCGTTGACCGCCTCGGTGACGCTCACGTAGCGCGTCTCACGCGAGAGCGTCACCAGCGGCAGGCCGTGCTTCTCGGCCGCGTCGACCAGCGCGCCGGGCAGCTTGTCACTCCAGTGCCGGACCAGCTCGATCACCAGGCCGGCCGCGCCGACCCCGGCCAGGTCGGCGACGTAGCGGGCCAGCGAAGGACCGTCGTCGGGCAGCGCGACCCCGGTCGTCAGCACCAGCTCGCCGCCGCGCAGCAGGTGTGCGATGTCGGCGACCTCGGCGACGTGGGCCCAGCGCACCGGCGCGTCCAGCCCGGCCGAGCCCGCGACGACGTGCGGGCGGCCCTGGCGCAGCACCGGCAGCGCGAGCACCTCGGCGACGGTCGGGTACATGGCTCCTCGCGAATGATCGGCAGGGACAGACTGTACGGCCGGGACGCCGAGTCCGTACACGTTGTCGATGGCGTCCGCGTGGCGCGCGCCCGGACACTCGCAGGGAGACGTCCCCGACCGAAGGAGCGCACCGTCGTGACCGACCGCATCACCCACTGGATCGACGGCAAGCTGTTCGCGGGGCAGACCGAGCGCTCCGGCGAAGTGTTCGACCCCGCCACCGGCGAGGTCCGGGGACAGGTCGACTTCGCCGGGCAGGCGGAGGTCGACGAGGCCGTCGCCGCCGCGGCGGCCGCGCTGCCGGGCTGGCGCGGGACGTCGCTGGCCGGGCGGACGCGGGTGCTGTTCGCCTTCCGCGAGCTGCTGTCCGCCCGCAAGCACGAGCTCGCGAAGATCGTCACGAGCGAGCACGGCAAGGTCGAGTCGGACGCGGCCGGCGAGGTCGCGCGCGCGATCGAGAACGTCGAGTTCGCCTGCGGCGCCGCGCAGCTGCTCAAGGGCGGCTTCAGCGAGAACGCCTCGACCGGCGTCGACGTCTACTCGATCTCCCAGCCGCTCGGCGTGGTCGGCGTGATCTCGCCGTTCAACTTCCCGGCCATGGTGCCGCTGTGGTTCGTCCCGAACGCGCTGGCCTGCGGCAACACCGTCGTGCTCAAGCCGAGTGAGAAGGACCCGTCGGCGGCGGTGTTCATCGCGGAGCTGTTCGCCGAGGCCGGGCTGCCCGCGGGCGTGCTCAACGTGCTGCACGGCGACAAGGTCGCGGTCGACGGGCTGCTCACGCACCCCGAGGTGAAGGCGATCTCGTTCGTCGGGTCGACGCCGATCGCGCGCTACGTCTACGAAACCGGCACCCGGCACGGCAAGCGCGTGCAGGCCCTCGGCGGCGCGAAGAACCACATGGTCGTGCTGCCGGACGCCGACCTCGACCTGGCCGCCGACGCCGCGGTGTCGGCCGGGTTCGGCTCGGCGGGCGAGCGCTGCATGGCGGTGTCGGTGGTCGTCGCGGTCGACCCGGTCGGCGACGAGCTGGTCGCGAAGATCGCCGACCGGATCTCCCGGCTGAAGGTCGGCGACGGCCGCGACCCGGCGTCCGAAATGGGCCCGTTGGTGACGGCGGCGCACCACGAACGCGTCGAGTCCTATGTGGACGCCGGAGTCGAAGCGGGTGCTTCGCTCGTGGTCGACGGCCGGGGCGTCGAAGTGCCCGGTTCTTCGGACGGCTTCTGGCTCGGCCCGACGCTGTTCGACCACGTCCGCCCGGAGATGTCGATCTACACCGACGAGATCTTCGGCCCGGTGCTGGCGGTCGCGCGCGCGGCCTCCTACGACGACGCGCTGGCGCTGATCAACGCGAACCCGTACGGCAACGGCACGGCCATCTTCACCGGCGACGGCGCGGCCGCGCGGCGGTTCCAGAACGAGGTCGAGGTCGGCATGGTCGGGGTGAACGTGCCCATCCCGGTCCCGGTCGGCTACTACTCGTTCGGCGGCTGGAAGGACTCGCTGTTCGGCGACAGCCACGCGTACGGACCGGAGGGGTTCCACTTCTTCACCCGGACGAAGGTCGTGACGTCGCGCTGGCCGGACAACTCGCACGCCGGGGTGAACCTGGGCTTCCCGCGCAACTCCTGACCGCGGCCGGGAATCGTCCGGGGGGCTTCGCGGGTTGACACCCGGTGGAGCACCCCCGGACGACGATGGGACGAACGATGAGCGCCAAGAACTCGGGCACCTTCACCCTCGGTGGCGACCTGCCGGTCACCCGGCTCGGTTACGGCGCCATGCAGCTCACCGGGCCCGGTGTCTGGGGTGACCCGAAGGATCCCGACGAGGCCGTCCGCGTGCTGCGGCGCGCCGCCGAGCTCGGGGTCACGCTGTTCGACACCGCCGACGCCTACGGGCCGTTCGTCGCCGACCTGCTGATCAAGAAGGCGCTGCACCCCTACGCCGACGACGTCGTCATCGCGACGAAGGCCGGTTTCACGCGCCAGGGGCCGGACCAGTGGATCCCGGTCGGCCGGCCCGAGTACCTGCGCCAGCAGGTCGAGCTGAGCCTGCGGCACCTCGGGCTCGACCGGATCGACCTGCTCCAGCTGCACCGGATCGACCCGAAGGTCCCCGTGGCCGAGCAGGTCGGGGAGCTGAAGAAGCTCCAGGACGAGGGCAAGATCCGGCACATCGGCCTGTCCGAGGTCAGCGTGGACGAACTCAAGGACGCGCAGCAGACCGCGGAGATCGTCTCCGTCCAGAACCTCTTCAACCTCGCCAAGCGCGACGCCGAGCCGCTGCTCGACCACGCCACCGAGCACGGCATCGCCTTCATCCCGTGGTTCCCGCTGGCCACCGGCGCCCTCGCCGGCCCGGACAGCCCGCTGACCGCGCTGGCGAAGGAGCACGACGCGTCGCCGTCGCAGCTCGCGCTCGCGTGGCTGCTCAAGCGGTCGCCCGTCGTGCTGCCGATCCCGGGGACGTCGTCGGTCGGGCACCTCGAGGACAACGTCGCGGCCGCCGATCTCGACCTCACCGACGCCGAGTTCGACGCGCTGTCGGGCGCCGTGGCCCGCTGAGCCGCCCGCGTTGAGCACCTCTCGCTCAGGCTTCCGTAAACTCGGGGTGAGCAGCGAGCGAAGTAGGTGAGGGACCGGTGGCCAACGCGGACGAACGCCGCTTCGACGTGCTGCGCGCGATCGTGGCCGACTACGTCTCCAACCAGGAGCCGGTCGGGTCCAAAGCGATCGTCGAGCGGCACAACCTGGGCGTTTCGAGCGCCACCGTGCGCAACGACATGGCCACGCTCGAAGAAGAGGGCTACATCACGCAGCCGCACACCAGTGCCGGCCGCGTGCCGACCGACAAGGGCTACCGCCTCTTCGTCGACCGGCTCTCCGAGGTCAAGCCCCTGAGCGCGGCCGAGCGCCGGGCCATCACCAGCTTCCTCGACAGCGGCACCGACCTCGACGACGTCCTCAAGCGCTCGGTCCGGCTGCTCGCGCAGCTGACCCGGCAGGTCGCCGTCGTCCAGTACCCGATGCTGACCAACGCCAAGGTGCGCCACCTCGAAGTGGTGCCGCTCACCCCGGCGCGGCTGATGCTCGTGCTGATCGCCGACAACGGCCGCGTCGACCAGCGCACGGTCGACCTCGGCGACGTCGTCACCGAAGACGACGTCGCGCGGCTGCGCTCGGTGCTCAACACGGCCATGTCCGGCCGGCGGCTCAACGACGCCGCGGCGCGGGTCGCCGAGCTGCCCGACAAGTCGCCCGGCGAGCTGCGGGACGCGCTCATTCGCGTCACCACGGTCCTGGTCGAGTCGCTGGCCGAACACCCCGAAGAACGCCTGGTCCTCGGCGGTACCGCGAACCTCACGCGCAACGTCGCCGACTTCCCGGGATCGCTGCGCCAGGTCCTCGAAGCGCTCGAGGAACAGGTGGTCGTCCTGAAGCTCCTGGCCGCCGCGCGCAACCCCGGTGCGATCACGGTGCGCATCGGTGAGGAAAATGAGGACGAGCAGATGCGCAGCACCTCGGTCGTCTCCATCGGTTACGGCCAGGACATGGTGCTCGGCGGCATGGGGGTGGTCGGCCCGACCCGGATGGACTACCCCGGCACGATCGCCGCGGTGCGCGCGGTCGCCAACTACGTGGGGCAGATCCTGCACGGCCGCTGAGCCGGGCAGAGCAGAAGGAGAAGCAGAGACGGTGGCGAGGGACTACTACGGCATCCTCGGGGTGGCGAAGAACGCGAGCGATCAGGACATCAAGCGCGCGTACCGGAAGCTGGCCAGGGAGCTGCACCCCGACGTCAACCCGTCGGAAGACGCCCAGCACAAGTTCGGCGAGGTCACGACGGCCTACGAGGTGCTGTCGGACCCGCAGAAGCGCAAGATCGTCGACCTCGGCGGCGACCCGATGGACGGCGGCGCGCGCGGTGGCGGCGGCGGTGACCCGTTCGCCGGGTTCGGCGGCCTCGGCGACATCATGGACGCCTTCTTCGGCGCCGCCGGCGGTGGTGGCGGCGGCCGCGGGCGCGGCCCGCGCAGCCGCGTCCAGCCCGGCTCCGACGCCCTCATCCGGCTCGGCCTCAGCCTCGAGGACTGCGCGACCGGGGTCGACAAGGAGATCGCCGTCGACACCGCGATCGTCTGCGACCTCTGCCGCGGCGCGGGCACGGCCGAAGGCACCGGCGTCAAGACATGTGACACCTGCGGCGGCGTCGGCGAGGTCCAGTCCGTCCAGCGGTCCTTCCTGGGCCAGGTCGTGACGGCTCGCCCCTGCCCGGTCTGCCGCGGCTTCGGCGAGGTCATCCCCGACCCCTGCCGCCAGTGCGGTGGTGACGGCCGCATCCGCGCCCGCCGCAACGTCACGGCCAAGATCCCGCCGGGCGTCGGCGACGGCATGCGCATCCGGCTGTCCGGCCAGGGCGAGGTCGGCCCCGGCGGCGGCCCGGCCGGCGACCTGTACGTCGAGATCGACGAGACCCCGCATGAGGTCTTCGTCCGGCAGGGCCACGACCTGCACTGCAACTTCCGCATCCCGATGACGACCGCGGCCCTCGGCGCCACCGTGCCGATCGCGACCCTCGTCGACGGCGACTACGAGCTCGACGTCGAGCCCGGCACCCAGCCCAACGCCGAGCTCGTCCTCACCGGCAAGGGCATGCCCCGGCTGCGGTCCTCCGGCCGCGTCGACGGCCGTGGTGACCTGCACGTCCACATCGACGTCGTCGTCCCGACCAAGCTCGACGAAGCCCAGCGCGACCTCCTCGTCGAGCTGGCTCAGCAGCGCGGCGAGGAAGTGCCCACGCTGGCGTCCAACGGCACCAAGCACGGCGGCCTGTTCTCCAAGCTGCGCGCCAAGAACCACCGCTGAGCCGTGCCCGACACCACCCTGCCGGTCTTCCTCGCCACCTCCGTGCCCGCCTCCGGGAGCGCGGTGCTCGACGGCGAGGAAGCCCGGCACGCGGCGACGGTCCGCCGCCTGCGCGTGGGGGAGCGGCTGGTCCTCTCCGACGGCGCGGGCCTGATGGCCCGGTGCGTCGTCGACGCCGTCCAGCCCGGACGCGACGCTCGGCTGACCCTCACCGTCGAGGAGAGCTGGACCGAAGAACCGCCCGCACTGCGCGTCGTGGTGGCGCAGGCCCTCGCCAAGGGCGACCGCGGCGAGCTCGCCGTCGAACTCGCCACCGAAGCGGGCGTCGACGCGATCGTGCCGTGGCGCGCCGCCCGCAGCGTCACCAAGTGGGACGACGGCGGCCGCGGCGAGAAAGCACTCGCCCGCTGGCGCGCCACCGCCCGCGCCGCGGCCAAACAGGCCCGCCGCGCACACGTCCCCGACGTCACCGAACCCGTCGGCACCCGCGAACTCGCCGGCCTCGCAGCGACGATGTCCCTCGTCGTCGTCCTCGAATCCGACGTCCCCGACCGCCTCACCGACCTCGAGCTCCCGGACACCGGCGACCTCCTCCTCGTCATCGGCCCCGAAGGCGGCATCACCGACGACGAACTCCGCACCCTGCGCGAAGCCGGCGCCCGAGCCGTCCGCCTCGGCACCACGGTCCTGCGCACCTCCACCGCCGCGGCCGTCGCCCTCGGCGCGCTCGGCGCCCTCACCACCCGCTGGCAGTGAAAAGATCACAACCGAAAAAAAGGCCGGATTTTGCGCCCAGTTATGGCGCGATCACACTCCGACCGGTTACTCTCGTTTACTAACGCGCCACACAGTGTTTCGGCGCGCCACTGGGAAGACACAGACCCCGCCGGGCACCTCCCCCCTCGGTCCGGCGGAGCCGCGCTAGCGGCGGATCGACCCCCAGGATCCGCCGCGGCGCGGCATCTTCCTCCGCTTCGCTTCGTCAGTTGCCGCTTTGCTTCGGTGTGTCTTCTGGGGGTCAAACCCCCAGACCCCCAGCCGGGGCAAGCCCCGGACCCCCGCGGCTTTTGTCTTGTCTCCGTTCAAAAGGCGGCTCGCCTTGCTCGGGCCTCCGGCCCTCGCTTCGTGTGGTCGTTGCGCGTGCGTTGCGCGGGCGTTGGGCGTGTTGGGCGGGGTGGTCTTGGGGTCGATAGGGTCTTGTCATGAGTGAGGACGAGACGCTCTTTGAGCGGGTCATTGCTGGTGAGATTCCTGCTGACGTGGTCTTTGAGGATGCCTCTACCTTTGCTTTTCGGGATATTCGGCCGCAGGCTCGGGTTCATGTGCTTGTGGTGCCGAAGAAGCGGTATCGGAACCTTGGGGAGCTTGCTGCTGCCGATCCCGCCTTGTTGAGTGAGGTTGTTGCTACTGCTCGTAAGGTTGCTGAGCTCGAGGGCATCCTCGAGAGTGGGTATCGGGTTGTCTTCAACACCGATGGGGATGCGGGGCAGACCGTCTTCCACGTTCATGCCCATGTGCTGGGTGGGGAGCCGCTGGGGTTCTTCGGGGCTCACGAGGGGTGAGTCGGGAAACCTGCCTGCGTTCTGTCGGGGGGTGCCAGTAGCATCGGTGGGGTCAGTAGTCCCTCACCGAGAAAGCAGGCCTGAGGCCACGTGGCCGGAACCGAACCGGGTGGAGCCGCCCGACCCGACGTCCCCGGGGACGTCGCCAAGACCGAGGATGCCGCCGTCCAGGCCGCGCAGTCCCGGTTCCCCATCCCCGACGCCGCCGCCCTCAGCCTGCTCGGCTCCCGCGACGAGAACCTGCGCGTCGCCGAGGAGCTCCTCGCCGCGGACGTGCACGTCCGCGGCAACGAGGTCACCCTGACCGGCACCCCCGCCGACGTCGCGTTCGCCGAGCGCGTCTTCGCCGACCTCGTCACCCTCGCCACCGGCGGGCAGCAGGTCGGCCCGGACACCGTCCGCCGCACCATCGGGATGCTGAGCACCGGGGACGCGTCCCCGGCCGAGGTCCTCAGCCTCAACATCGTCTCCCGCCGCGGCAAGACCATCCGGCCCAAGACGCTCAACCAGAAGCGCTACGTCGACGCAATCGACAAGCACACCGTCGTCTTCGGCATCGGCCCGGCCGGCACCGGCAAGACCTACCTCGCCATGGCGAAGGCCGTCCAGGCCCTCCAGGCCAAGCAGGTCACCCGCATCGTGCTGACCCGCCCCGCCGTCGAAGCCGGCGAGCGCCTCGGCTACCTGCCCGGCACGCTCAACGAGAAGATCGACCCGTACCTGCGGCCGCTCTACGACGCGCTGCACGACATGGTCGAGCCCGAGTCGATCCCCCGGCTCATGCAGGCGGGCACCATCGAGATCGCGCCGCTGGCCTACATGCGTGGCCGGACGTTGAACGACGCCTTCATCATCCTCGACGAGGCCCAGAACACCACGCCCGAGCAGATGAAGATGTTCCTCACCCGCCTCGGGCAGGGCTCCAAGATCGTCGTCACCGGTGACGTCACCCAGGTCGACCTGCCCAACGGGCAGCGCAGCGGCCTCCGCGTCGTCCGCGACATCCTCGGCGGCGTCGAGGGGCTGCACTTCTCCGAACTGACCAGCCAGGACGTCGTCCGGCACAAGCTCGTCGGCGACATCGTCGACGCCTACGAAAAGTGGCAGGCCGTGCAGGACGCCCAGGACCAGCAGAGCAACGGCTGGAAGGGCAACCGGCGGTGAGCATCGAAATCGCCAACGAGTCCGGCGTCGACGTCGACGAGACGTCCATCGTCTCGGCCGCCCGCTACGCCCTCGACAAGATGGAGGTCAGCCCGCTCGCCGAGCTGTCCATCCTGCTGGTCACCCTCGAGGTCATGGAAGACCTGCACGAACGCTGGATGGACCTCCCCGGTCCCACCGACGTGATGGCCTTCCCGATGGACGAGCTCGACTCCTCCCGCCGCCCCGACGCGCCCGACGCGTCCCCGGCGCTGCTCGGGGACATCGTGCTCTGCCCGGCGTTCGCGAAGGACCAGGCCAAGACCGCTGGCCACGCCCTGATCGACGAGCTGCACCTGCTCACCGTGCACGGCTGCCTCCACCTCCTCGGTTACGACCACGCCGAACCCGCCGAGGAACGTGAGATGTTCGCCCTCCAGAAGCGGATCCTCGGCGAGTACCAGGACGCCGTCGTCGCGCTGGAGAAGCGGGACGCGCAGCGCAACACCGACGACCGCGTGCTCGGCATCGCCGGGCTCGACGCGGGCATCGCGCCGGCCGGCGAGCCACCCACCGGGGAAACGCCCTAGGCGCCAGCCATGGTCCAGCTCCTCTTCGCGATCGCGCTCGTGCTCCTCGCGGGCGTGTTCGCGGCGGCCGACGCCGCCATCAGCACCGTCTCGCAGGCCCGGGCCGACGGCCTCGCCCGGATGGGCCTGCCCGGCGCCCGCCACCTCGCCGCGGTCGTCGGCGAACGGCGCCGGCACATCAACCTGCTGCTCCTGCTGCGCCTCGGCTGCGAGCTCACCGCCACCGTGCTGGTCACCGTCTTCGTCGGCACCCGCCTGGCGCCACTCGGCGTCGCCGTGCTGGTCTCGGCGGTCGTCATGATCGTCGTGAGCTACGTCCTCATCGGCGTCGGCCCGCGCACCCTCGGCCGCCAGCACCCCTACCGCATCGGCCGCTACGTCGCCGGGCCCGTCCGCGTGCTCGGCTCGGTCCTCGGCCCGCTGTCGCGGCTGCTGATCCTCATCGGTAACGCGATCACCCCCGGCCAGGGCTTCCGCGAAGGCCCGTTCACCTCCGAGGTCGAGCTGCGCGAGCTCGTCGACCTCGCCCAGGAACGCGGCGTCGTCGAGGACTCCGAGCGCGAGATGATCCACTCGGTGTTCGAGCTCGGCGACACCATCGCCCGCGAGGTCATGGTGCCGCGCACCGAGATCGTCTGGATCGAGCGCACCAAGACCGTCCGGCAGGCCCTCGCGCTGGCGCTGCGCACCGGCTTCACCCGGCTCCCGGTGATCGGCGAGTCCGTCGACGACATCGTCGGCGTGGTCAACATCAAGGACCTGATGTCGGCGTACATGGACCCGGACGGGTCGAGCACGGTCGTCGACACCTTGATGAACGAAGCCGGCTTCGTCCCCGACTCCAAGCGGCTCGGCGAGCTGCTCAAGGAGATGCAGCGCTCGCACAACCACATGGCGATCGCCGTCGACGAGTACGGCGGCACCGCCGGCCTGCTCACCATCGAAGACGTCCTCGAAGAGATCGTCGGCGAGATCACCGACGAGTCCGACGGCGACGAGCGCCCCGAGGTCGAGGAGCTCGACGACGGCGCCGTCCGGGTGTCCTCCCGGATGGGCGTCGACGACCTGGGCG
The DNA here is from genome assembly GCF_044453095.1 of Amycolatopsis sp. NPDC051758. Taxonomy (NCBI): domain Bacteria; kingdom Bacillati; phylum Actinomycetota; class Actinomycetes; order Pseudonocardiales; family Pseudonocardiaceae; genus Amycolatopsis; species Amycolatopsis sp. NPDC051758. Next base: position 331,400 of record NZ_JBITCJ010000005.1, read on the forward strand.
AGCTGTTCGGCCTCGACCTCGAAGACCACGACGTGGAGACCGTGGGCGGACTGCTCGCGGAACGACTGGGTAGGGTCCCGCTACCGGGGGCCGAAGCCGAGGTCGCCGGCCTCCGGCTGTTCGCCGAAGGCGGCAAGGACCGGCGCGGCCGCATGCGGATCACCTCCGTGGTCGTGCACCCGGCCGACGCCGACGCGATGACGGACCCGGCCGACCGGACCGCCCGCCGCCGCACGCGCCTGCCCCACCCCGACGAACGCGACAGGAGCGTCGAACATGCCTGACCTCGAGGCGGAGGACCAGAAGCTGGTCACCCTCGCCCGGTCCTCGCGCGCCCGCATCCAGGCCCCCGAAGGCGCCGCGGTCCGCGACACCGACGGCCGCACCTACGCCGCGGGCACGGTCGACCAGCCGTCGTTCAAGCTCACCGCGCTCCAGGCCGCGGTCGCCGCCGCGCTCTCCAGCGGCGCCGAAGGCATCGAGGCCGCCGCCGTCGTCAGTGAAGAGGGACTGCTCAAGGGCGCGTCGGTGCAGGCCGTGCGCGACATCGCGAAGTACGCGCCGATCATCCTCGCCGGCCCCGACGGCGCGATTCTCGAGGTGCTGAACCGATGACCGAACACCGCTCCGGCTTCGCCTGCTTCGTCGGCCGCCCCAACGCGGGCAAGTCGACGCTGACCAACGCCCTGGTCGGCACCAAGGTCGCGATCACCTCCAGCAAACCGCAGACCACCCGCCACGCCATCCGCGGCATCGTGCACCGCGAGGACGCCCAGCTCGTCCTCATCGACACCCCCGGCCTGCACCGCCCCCGCACCCTGCTCGGCGAGCGGCTCAACGACATCGTGCACACCACGTGGTCCGAAGTGGACGTCGTCGGCCTGTGCGTGCCGGCGAACGAGAAGATCGGGCCCGGCGACAAGTTCATCGCCGCCGAACTGCAGAAGATAGCCAAGCGGACGCCGGTCATCGGCATCGTCACCAAGACCGACCTGGTCCAGCCCCAGCAGGTCGCCGAGCAGCTGCTCGCGCTGCAGGACGTCATGGACTTCGCCGAGCTGATCCCGGTGTCCGCCGTGGACGGTTTCCAGGTCGGCGCGCTCGCGGACCTGCTCGTCAAGAAGCTCCCCGAGGGCCCGCAGCTCTACCCGGGCGGCGAGCTCACCGACGAACCCGAGCAGACCCTGGTTGCCGAGCTCATCCGCGAGGCCGCGCTGGAAGGCGTCCGCGACGAGCTGCCGCACTCGATCGCCGTCACCGTCGAAGAGATGCTGCCCCGCGAAGGCCGCGACGACCTCATCGACGTGCACGCGTTCCTCTACGTCGAGCGCCCCAGCCAGAAGGGCATCATCCTGGGACACAAGGGTGAGCGGCTGCGCGAGGTCGGCGCCACCGCCCGCAAGAACATCGAGGCGCTGCTCGGTTCGAAGGTCTACCTCGACCTGCACATCAAGGTGGCCAAGGAGTGGCAGCGCGACCCCCGTCAGCTGCGTCGGCTCGGCTTCTGACCTGCGCCTTCCCGTCCCGGGGGAGGATCAGCGAAATTCCTGGTCTCGATTCGGTCGCGGCAGGAGGAATCACCGGACGCGCGGCCACGGCGACCCCTACAGTCGCGGCTTCGACCACACCGCGGCCGGTCGGGGCGGCCCGCGGATCCGTTGGTCGTCCGTGGAGCACGACGAAGGGGAACAACCCATCATGACCGACAGCCAGGGCATGCCCAACTACCCCGGCGACCAGCCGAACCAGCCCGGCGGCCAGCCGAACTACCCCGGTGGGCAGCCGGGCGGCTACCAGCCGGGCCCGCCCCCGAGCAACAACCTCGTCTGGGCGATCCTCACCACCCTCTTCTGCTGCCTCCCGTTCGGCGTCGTGTCGATCGTGCAGGCCGCGAAGGTGAACGGCCTGTGGGCGCAGGGCCAGACCGCCGCCGCGCAGGAAGCTTCCGACTCCGCCAAGAAGTGGGCGATCATCTCGGCGGTCGTCGGCGTCGCGTGGATCGTGCTGGTCGTCATCCTCTCGATCGCCGGTGTCTTCACGTTCGGCACGGGCACGACGTCATACTGACGTAGCCGAGCAGCAGGAGGATTCCGGTGACCGACCAGTACCCGCCGCCGTACCCGCCCCCGGGCGGGCCACCGCCCCCCGGATACGGCTACGGCTATGGCTACCCGCCGCCGAACTACGGGCCACCGCCGGACAACAACATGGTGTGGGCGATCTTGAGCACCGTGCTGTGCTGCCTGCCCCTGGGCGTCGTCTCGATCGTGAAGTCGAGCCAGGTGAGCTCGCTGTGGTTCCAGGGCCACCACGCCGAGGCGCAGAAGGCCGCCGACGAAGCCCGCAAGTGGGCGATGTGGTCGGCCATCACGACCGGGATCCTCCTGCTGCTCTACGTCGTCTTCATCGTGGTGATGATCATCATCGGGGCCTCCGGGGCGTGGACCCCGTGACCACGACGACCGTCCACACCGGACACCCCGTGTACACCGGGCACCCGGCGCACGGGGCCAGGGCGAAGCTGCGCGCGGTGAGCGCGCCGCTGGCGGTCGTCGCCGGTCTCGGCGTGTGCTGCGCCGTCGTCTGGGCCGGCGACCCGACGACACCCGGCGGGTTCCTGCCGGTCTGCCCGACCAAGGCGCTGCTCGGCATCGACTGCCCGGGCTGCGGCGGACTGCGGATGGCCTACAGCCTGATGCACGGCAACATCCCCGCCGCGGTGCACTACAACGCCGTGTCGTTCGTCGTGGTGCTCCTGTTCGTGTGGAGCATCGTCGCGTGGACGGTGGGCCGCCTGCGCGGCCGCGCGGTCGCGAGCTGGCTGCACTGGCGCTGGACACCGCTGGTGTTCTCGGTGGTGTTCGTCGTCTGGTTCGTCATCCGCAACCTCCCGTTCGCGCCGTTCACCGCCCTGCGCGTCTGAACCGGCACGGAGGGGAACCGGGGCCGTGACCACCGCGTCGGACGGGCGTGGCGGGTCACCCGGACAGCTGAAGGCTGGGAGGCGCGGCCGTCACCGGAGCGAGTACGCTCCCGCGGACGGTCCGTACCGCGTGTCCGGGCCGAACCCGTGCGAGGCACCGCACGGGAGAGTGACCAGCGAGGGGGAGTACCGCAATGACCGATCCCTACGGTCAGCAGTCCTTCGGGCAGCAGCCCGGGGGCCAGCAGCCGTTCGGACAGCCGCAGCCGGGCCAGCCGTACGGGCAGCCCGCGCCGTACGGGCAACCGGCGCCGTTCGGCCAGCAGGGCACTCCCTTCGGCGCACCGCGGAACTACGCGAGCTGGGGTCAGCGCGCGCTGGGCTGGATCATCGACTTCGGCCCGATCCTGGCGCTGTACCTGCTGCTGGGCATCATCGCCCTGGTCACCAACGGCAACTTCATCTTCCAGATCCTGGCGATCATCGGGTTCTTCGCCTGGATCGGCTGGACGGTCTTCAACCGCTGGATCCAGCAGGGCAACACCGGCCAGTCGATGGGCAAGCGGGTCGCCAAGATCAAGCTCGTCCGCGAGGACAACGGGCAGCCGATCGGCGCCGGCATGGCGTTCCTGCGCGACCTCGCGCACTTCGTCGACAACGTCCTCTGTTACATCGGCTGGTTGTGGCCGCTGTGGGACGACAAGTCCCAGACGCTCTCCGACAAGATCATGGGCACCGTCGTGATCCAGGCCGACGAGTCGGCGGCGCCGAACCCGTACGCGCAGCCCGGCGCCTTCGCCGCCGGCCCGCCGCCGCAGCAGCCCGGCCAGTTCGGCCAGCCGCCCTCCGGCGGTTTCCCGCAGCAGCCGCAGTCCGGTGGTTTCGGCCAGCCGCAGCCGCCGTCGGGCGGGTTCGCCCAGCCGCCGTCCTCCGGGGGTTTCCCGCAGCAGCAACCGGCTTCCGGTGGTTTCCCGCAAGCGCCGCAGCCGGGCGGGTTCGGCCAGCAGCCGGGCCGGCCCCTCGCGCCGCCGCCGGGCGGTTCCGCGTTCGACGAGCAGGCCGAGCGCACCCAGATGCTCCGCCCGGACGCCGGCGGGGACGCGTCCCCGTTCGACGAACAGGCCGAGCGCACGCAGATGCTGCGTCCCGAAGCCCACGGTGAGGCCGAGGCGACCCAGAAGATCGACCCCGGTCAGTTCGGCCAGCCGCCGAAGGACCAGCCGCCGCACCAGTGACACGACCTTTCCGCAGCACCGCCGGAGCGACCCGGCGGCAGTTCACGAGTAGTTGGGGTAGAAGTTCATGACCAATCCCTACGGCCAGCAGCCGCCTTACGGCCAGCAGCCGCAGCAGCCGCAGCAGCCCGGCTACGGCCCGCCCTCCGGCGGCATGCCGGCGCCCTACGGCCAGCCCGCACCGTACGGTCAGCCGGCGCCCTACGGCCAGCCGGCCACCGGCGGGTTCGGCGCCCCCGGCTACGGCATGCCCGGTGGTGGCGACATCAACCAGATCAAGGACTACAAGGGCTGGGCGATCGGCTGCATCTTCCTCTGCTGGATCCTCGCGATCTTCGCGATCATGAAGTCCAACGAGGTCCAGACGTACAAGATGCAGGGCAACTACATGATGGCGGAGCAGGCGTCGAAGACGACCAAGACGCTCTGCCTGGTCGCCTCCATCATCGGTGGCCTCGGCTGCGTGTTCGCGATCATCTGGATCATCATCGGGATCGCCGCCGCCAGCTCGTGTTACGGCTACTACTGCTGAAACCGGGTCGGTCCGCCCCGGCGTCGTCCGAAAGTGGGACGATGTCGGGGTGGTGAACCTCTACCGCGACACCGGGGTGGTGTTGCGCACGCACAAGCTGGGTGAAGCCGACCGGATCGTCACCCTGCTGACCCGGCGGCACGGCAAGGTCCGTGCCGTGGCCAAGGGTGTGCGGCGCACCTCGTCCCGCTTCGGCGCCCGGCTGGAGCCCTTCGGCCACGTCGACGTCCAGTTCTACACCGGCCGCACGCTCGACGTGATCACCCAGGTCGAGACCGTGGACGCGTTCGCGCTGCCGCTGGTCGCCGACTACCAGCGCTACACCGCGGCGAGCGCGATCGCCGAAACCGCGGACCGGCTCTCGGCCGAAGAGGGCGAGCCGGTGCTCAAGCTCTACCTCCTCGTCTGCGGCGCGCTGCGTTCGCTCGCCGCGGGGGAGCGAGACGCCTCCCTCGTGCTCGACGCGTTCTTCCTCCGCGCGATGTCCTACGCCGGCTGGGCGCCCGCGCTCACCGAGTGCGCCCGCTGCGGCCTGCCGGGCCCGCACGTCGCGTTCAGCGTCGCGGCCGGCGGGTCGATGTGCCAGGACTGCCGTGTGCCCGGCTCCGTGCACCCCGCGCCCGAGGTCCTGGACCTGCTCACCGCCCTGCTCCACGGCGAGTGGACGATGGCCGAGTCGACGTTGCCGGGCACCCGCCGCGACGCGAGCGGCCTGGTCGCGGCGCACCTGCAGTGGCATCTGGAGCGTCAGCTCCGGTCGCTTCCCCTGGTCGAGCGACGCGCCCGGGAACCCGTGGCGCGCGGGCAGTAGGGTCGAGCCTGATCGGTTTCACCCATCCAGGGAGGCTCGCTGTGCTGCGCAGGGGACGCGAGAACAAGGCGTCGCGATCCGAGCTGCGGGCCCCGGATCCGCACCCGTCGGGCGCGGTGCCGCCGGAGATCCCGCGTGAGCTCGTGCCCAAGCACGTCGCGCTGGTCATGGACGGCAACGGCCGCTGGGCCAACCAGCGTGGCCTGCCGCGCATCGAAGGCCACAAGCGCGGCGAAGCGGTGATGATCGACGTCGCCGCCGGTGCCGTCGAAATCGGCGTCAAGTGGCTCTCGGTGTACGCGTTCTCGACGGAGAACTGGAAGCGCAGCCCCGAAGAGGTCCGGTTCCTGATGGGCTTCAACCGCGACACCATCCGCCGTCAGGTCGACTACCTCGGCTCGATCGGCGTGCGCATCCGCTGGGCCGGGCGCCGGCCGAAGCTGTGGGCGTCGGTGATCAAGGAGCTGCAGGCGGCCGAAGAGAAGACCAAGCACAACACGGCGCTCAACATGACGATGTGCGTCAACTACGGCGGCCGCGCCGAGCTGGGCGACGCGATGCAGCGGATCGCGCGCGACGTCGCCGACGGCAAGCTGAACCCGGACAAGGTCACCGAGAAGACCATCGGCAAGTACCTGTACCAGCCGGACATGCCGGACGTCGACCTGTTCCTGCGGCCCTCGGGCGAGCAGCGGACGTCGAACTTCCTGCTGTGGCAGTCGGCGTACGCGGAGATGGTCTACCAGGACACGCTGTTCCCGGACTTCGACCGCACCCACCTGTGGCGCGCCTGCCTGGAGTTCGCGAAGCGGGACCGCCGCTTCGGCGCGGCGATCGACCAGGCGGCCTCTTCATGAGCGCGACGGAGGCGGCCGAGACCGCCGAACTGCTGACCCAGGCCAAGGAAGCCCTCGAGCGCTACCTCGAGGTCCACGTCGACGACGACGGCGCCCTGACCTTCTCCCACGGCGACGTCCCGTGCGTGATCCAGGCGACCCGCCTCGGCGAGGGGCTCACGGTGCTGACCCTGACCTGCGTCGTCGGCTGGGACCTGGCGGACGGCCCGGAGCTGTCGATCGCCGTCGCCGAGCGCGCGGGCCAGGGCCTGTTCGGCACGCTCGGCGTCGGGCACTCGGACAACGGCGTCGACGTGACCCTGCGGTACGCGTTCCCGGCGGCGGGCCTGGACGCGGCGGCGCTGGGGACGTTGCTGATGCTGGTGGTGTCGACGGCGTCGCAGCTGCGGACCGATCTGCCGGGGATCGTGGCCGGCGAGTAGCTCCTCGGCCGTTCATGACGTTGCCGGCCGGGTCCGGATCGGCCGTCGCGAGCGCGCCGAGGCGTGAATTTTCGGTGCGAACGGTGAATTCCGGTCCGAAACGGACTGCATCCGACCGTTCGCGCCCCGTGCGGGTCGTGGGCTGTCGGCCGGCCCTGGCATCATCGGCGACGTGAACATGGTTTCCACCTCCGCGACCGAGCGTGGCCGGCGCACCCGCCGGTTCCGGATCAGCTCGGTCGAGGTGCTGTGCGCGATCCTGCTGGTCGCGATCCTCGGCCAGGGCTGGCTGCAGCAGCTGTTCGACGTGCCCGCGCTGCGCACCGGGTCGACGGTGTTCGTCGCCGTCTGCGTGCAGGCGCTGCCGTTCCTGGTGCTGGGCGTGCTGATCAGCGGGGCCATCGCCGCGTTCGTGCCCGCGCGCGTGCTGGAGAAGGTGCTGCCGAAGCGCTCCGGTGCGGCGGTCGGCGTCGCCGGGCTCGCCGGGGTTGCGTTGCCCGGCTGCGAGTGCGCTTCGGTGCCGGTCGCGCGCCGGCTGATGGGGCAGGGCGTGGCGCCGGCCGCGGCCTTGACGTTCCTGCTGGCCGCACCCGCGGTGAACCCGGTGGTGCTGGTGGCCACCGCGGTCGCGTTCCCGGGCAAGCCGGAGCTGGTGCTGGCGCGCTTCGCCGGCTCGCTGGCCACCGCGATGGTGATGGGCTGGCTGTGGGCCCGCTGGGGCAAGCTCGAATGGATCACCGAACGCGCGTTGCGGCGCCTGCCCGACGTGGCGGGCGGCCGGCGCTGGCGCGTCTTCGCCGAGACCGCGCGCACGGATCTGGTGGAGGCCGGCGGTTTCCTGGTGCTGGGCGCGCTGATTTCGTCGGCGCTGAACGTACTGGTGCCGGCGAAGTGGTTCGGCGTGCTGGGTGACCAGCTGGTGCTGGGCGTGCTCGTGATGGCGATCCTCGCGGTGGTGCTGGCGCTGTGCAGTGAGGCGGACGCGTTCGTCGCGGCTTCGCTGACGGCGTTGCCGCTGCTGCCGAAGCTGGTGTTCCTGGTGGTCGGCCCGGCGGTGGACGTCAAGCTGTTCGCGTTGCAGGCGGGCACGTTCGGCAAGTCGTTCGCGGTGCGGTTCGCCCCGGCGACGTTCGTGGTGGCGGTGGCCTGCGCGGTCGTGGCCGGGATGCTGGTGGGGCTGGCGTGAAACGGGAAACCCAGAACATCCTGCTGCTCCTGCTCGGCGGCGCGCTGGTCAAGATCGCCGTCAACGGCGACTACCTGCGGTACGTGAAACCCGCGCAACAGCCGTGGATCATCGCCGGTGGCGCGGTCATGGTGCTGCTCGGCGCCGTCGCCATCGTGCGTGACCTGCTCGCCGCGCGCGTGAAAACCGCCCCGGACCACGAAGAAAGTCACGACCACGCCCACTCGGCCCGGCCGGCCTGGCTGTTGCTGGTGCCGGTGCTGGCGGTCTTCCTGGTCGCCCCGCCCGCACTGGGCGCCGACTCGGTGATCCGCACCGAAGCCCGGGTGCCCGCGAGCGCCGCCGCGGCCAACGCCGCCGCTTTCCCGCCGCTGCCGGCGGGGAACGTGGTGCCGCTCGCGGTGAACGAGTTCGTCAGCCGCGCGGGCTGGGACAAGGCGGGCACGCTCAACGGCCGCACCGTTTCCCTCACCGGCTTCGTCGTGCACACCGACGGCGGCACCCTGCTCGCCCGCCTGGTGATCAGCTGCTGCGCGGCCGACGCCTTCCCGGTGACGGTCCGGCTCCGCGGCGGCGAAGCCGACCACCTCGCGAGTGACGCCTGGATCCAGGTGACGGGCCAGGTCGTCCCGGGCACGGCGACCAGGGCCAACAGCTACACCCCGGACCTGACACCGGCGTCGCTCGCGAGCGTCCCGGCGCCGAAGGATCCTTACGAGTACTAGTGCTCCGCGCAGGTGCCGGTGATCTCCACGGTGTGCGAGATCTCCGAAAAGCCGTGCTCGGCCGCGATCTTCTCCGCCCAGCGCTCGACCGCCGGCCCTTCGACCTCCACCGTGCGGCCGCACACGCGGCACACCAGGTGATGGTGGTGGTGCGCCGAACACCGCCGGTAGATCGCCTCGCCGGAGTCGGTGCGCAGCACGTCGATCTCGCCGGCTTCCGACAGCGACTGCAGCGTGCGGTAGACCGTCGTCAGGCCGATGCCGTCGCCACGCTTGCGCAGCTCGTCGTGGAGCTCCTGGGCCGAGCGGAAGTCGTCGACAGCGCTCAACAGCTCGACCACTGCGGCCCGCTGGCGCGTCGATCGGCGCCCGGGCACCGGGGCCTGGCTGCGCGGTGCGACGGGAGTCATCACTTTCCTTCCTGCACGTGGGCGACGGCGTCGACGACGATGTGGGCCAGGTGGTCGTCGGCGAGCCGGTAGACGACCTCGCGGCCGCGGCGCTCACCCTGGACCACCCCGGCCGTCTTCAGCACCCGCAGGTGCTGGCTGATCAGGGGCTGCGCGACGTCGAGGGCGTCGACCAGCTCGTGGACGCACCGGTCGGCCGCGCGCAGCTGCAGCACGATCGCGATCCGGACCGGCGCCGCCAGCGCGCGCAGCAGGTCACCGGCGTCGGACAGGACCGCCGCCGTCGGGTGCGCCGGTGCTGCCGGCGCCACCGGGGCGCAGTCCGCGAGCCCCGGCTCGGCGCCACTCCCGGTCACCGTCGCCATTACCGCCTCCACCGCTCGTCGTCACTTGCGACTCGTCACCTGCGACCATGAATTCCGTAGTCATTGCCGATAACGGCGTCGCCCATCCTAGTGTTCCCCGGCCCGCGTCCCCCTCCGTCACCGGTCCTTGCGGGGTACGGCCGGTCGTATTGCTCCATTCGGGTGAGTTCGTGGAGAATTGGCTCTTCGACTTCGCAACTAGTGGCCGACGGTGCAAGGTGGTCGCGGAGCGTTTCGTCGCTTCTCGTACGCTGGCGACCCGCCCGAGCAGACCCGTGGGGAGACATGACCCGTTTCGTTTCCAAGGCAGCCGTGCTGACGGCCGTGCTGTTCCCGCTGGTCGGGGCCGGGGTGGCCGGTGCGCAGAGCCAGGCCGTCGACGAGAAGACCGGGCCCGTCTCGTTCGCGAACATCGCGTCGGTCCGCATCGGCCCCGAAGGCCAGAAGGGCGGCGCCCTCATCACCGAGACCCAGCGCTCGCCCCTGCTGCCCGGCCAGTCGAAGCTCGGCACGGACCGCGTCTCGGTGCCCAAGGACGACGGCGAGCGCGCCACCTTCGGCGGGCACTACCAGATCGACCTCGGCCGCTACAGCAACGGCAACCCGTACCCGTCGGGCGTCGCGAGCCGGGACCACAACGTCGTCGCCGCACTGCAGGCGACCACCGTGCCCACCGCCGTCGCGGAGACCAGCTACGCGCTGCGCGACACCTGGCAGGGCGGCGCGAAGCCGCTCGACAACACCGTGCTCGTGCTGGAAGGCGCCAAGACCGCGGTGGACTGCACCGGCCCGGCCAAGCTCACCGGCACGTCCTCGGTGTCGCGGCTGTGGGTGCGCCAGGCGGACGGCGGGCTCGGCATCGTCCCGATGCCCGGCGGCAACGCCGGCCTCCAGCTGAGCAACCTGCGCCTCGGCCCGCCGGGCGACATCACGAACGCCGGCAAGGACACCACGGTGTCCGACCTCAAGCTGACCCGCGTCGGCGCGTTCGACCAGCTGATCCGCCAGGACGGCTGGCGCGGGGGCGACTTCACCGCCGTCGCCGGCTGGCGGGTCGAGATCACCACCCACGTCAAGGACGCCTCGGGCGCCGCGCTGCAGGACGTCGTCACGAACATCGTGCTCGGCGGGGTCAGCTGCTCGATCCCGAAGGGGTTCGTCGCGAAGGCGGGCGGCCCGGCGGGCGGCACGAGCGCCACGCAGGCCGCGGTGCCGACGCAGGTCCCGGCCGGGTACCTCGGCGCGGCCGCGCCGGCCACCGACGGTGACGGCTCGCGCGTCCCGCTCGGCATCGGGCTGCTCTTCGGCGGGGTGTTCTTCGCCGCGGTCGCCCTGCTGCTCGGCCGGCGGCGCAAGCCCGGGACGGACTAGGTGCTCCGCACCGGGCTGGCCGCCGTCTCGGCGGCGCTGGCCGTGGCGGCCTTCGCAGCCGGCGTCATCCTGCTGACCTGGCTCCCGCCGACGGCCACCCAGGCCGCGGCGCCCCCGCCCGGCACGCTGCCGGGGGAGAACGCGGCCCCGGCCGTGCTGCCCGCGGACAGCGAGTCCGCCGCGCAGCAGCGCCCGGGCACGGTCCGGCTGCCCGACGGCGCCACCGCGCGGCTGGTCCGCACCGAGCTCACCGACACGGGGGTGCTGCCGATCCCGCGTGGCCTGGGTGACGCCGCCTGGTGGGGCGCGAAGCTGGGCGCGGCCCAGGGCGCTTCGCTGCTTTCCGGGCACGTGAACTGGGAAGGGCAGCGCGGGCCGTTCGACGAGCTCTGGCGGATGCGCGACGGCGACGACGTCAGCGTGGTCGACGCCCGCGGCGGCCGGTGGGTCTACCGGGTCGACGACGCCGTCACGCTGCCGAAGGAGCTGCTGCCGGCGCAGGCCGCGAAGTGGTTCGGGCAGACCGGCCCGCACCGGCTGGTGCTGGTGACCTGCGGCGGCGACTACGTCGGCGGCACCGAGGGGTACGACGAGAACCGCCTGGTCACCGCCACCCTGGTGACGCGCCCCACCGGCTGATCGAGTTCGGTGCAACCTCCGCCGCGGCCCACGGCATGTCTGCCTGTGCACTGGTCACGGAGCGAAGGAGCACAGGCGCATGCAGGAGCAGAACCCGGCGGAGCGGAAGAAGGCTGCCGGCCGCTGGTGGATCGTCGGCGTGGCCGGCGCGTTCGTGATCGCGGCCCTGGTCGCGACCCTGCTCGTGTTCACCGGAAAGGATGAACCTGCCGGCGCGAACGGCACCGGCGAGCCCGTCCCGGCCGCGAACCAGCCGGCGGCGCAGGGCACCCCTCAGGACACGGGGCAGGCCCCGGCGCAGCTGGCGCTGCCCGGCGGCGGCACGGCGAAGCTGATCCAGGAGGACCTCGACGCCGACGGCGCGCTCAAGATCCCCGAAGGCCTCGACGAAGCCGCCTGGTGGGGCGCGAAACTGGGCGCCGACCACGGTGTCGCGCTGCTGTCCGGGCACGTGAACTGGAAGGGCAAGAAGGGCCCGTTCGACGAGCTCTGGCAGGTCAAGCAGGGTCAGGAGGTCAAGCTGACCGACGCCGCGGGCGGCGCGTGGGTGTACCGGGTCGACACGACCGAGACCGTGCACAAGTCCGAGCTGGCCGGCCGGTCGGAGCAGCTGTTCTCCCCGGACGGGCCGCACAAGCTGCTCCTGGTCACCTGCGGCGGCGAGTACGTCGGCGGCAAGGAGGGCTACGAGGACAACCGCGTGGTGACGGCTTCGCTGGTGTCCCGGCCCTGACGAGGCTCACCTGCGCGGAAACCCGGTGGGCCCGGCGGATACCCTTGACGTTCTAGTCCGATAACCGTCCCCGCATGCTTCCGGAGCGTGGAGTGCCCACGAACACCATCGATACCGTAGTCAGCCTGTGCAAGCGCCGTGGTTTCGTCTTCCCCAGCGGAGAGATCTACGGCGGTACCCGCTCGGCGTGGGACTACGGGCCGCTCGGGGTCGAGCTGAAGGACAACATCAAGCGCCAGTGGTGGAAGACCGTCGTGCAGGGCCGTGACGACGTCGTCGGCCTCGACTCGTCGGTGATCCTGCCGCGCCAGGTGTGGGAGGCGTCCGGGCACGTCAAGGTGTTCACCGACCCGCTGATCGAGTGCCTCTCGTGCCACAAGCGGTTCCGCGCGGACCAACTGGCCGAGGAGTACACGGCGCGCAGCGGCAAGGAGACCACCGAGGACGACCTGTCCGACGTGCCCTGCCCGAACTGCGGCACGCGTGGCAAGTACACCGAGCCGCGGGCCTTCAACATGATGCTGAAGACCCACCTCGGCCCGGTGGAGACCGAAGAGGGCCTGCACTACCTCCGCCCGGAGACGGCGCAGGGCATCTTCGTGAACTTCCTCAACGTGCAGACGACGTCGCGGAAGAAGCCGCCGTTCGGCATCGGCCAGATCGGCAAGTCGTTCCGCAACGAGATCACGCCGGGCAACTTCATCTTCCGGACGCGCGAGTTCGAGCAGATGGAGATGGAGTTCTTCGTCGAGCCGGGTGAGGACGAGACCTGGCACCAGTACTGGATCGACCAGCGCACCGAGTGGTACAAGGACCTCGGCATCAAGGCCGAGAACCTGCGCCACTTCGAGCACCCGAAGGAAAAGCTCTCGCACTACGCGAAGCGCACCGTCGACATCGAGTACCGGTTCGCGTTCAACGCCGGGCAGGAGTGGGGCGAGCTCGAGGGCATCGCCAACCGCACCGACTTCGACCTGACCACGCACTCGAACCACTCGGGTGTGGACCTGTCGTTCTTCGACCAGGCGTCCGGCCAGCGCTACCGGCCGTTCGTGATCGAGCCGGCCGCCGGTGTCGGCCGGTCGATGATGGCCTTCCTCGTCGACGCCTACCACGAAGAAGAGGCGCCGACCGCGAAGGGCGGCGTCGAAAAGCGCGTCGTGCTCAAGCTCGACCCGCGGCTTTCGCCGTTCAAGGTCGCGGTGCTGCCGCTGTCGCGCAACGCCGACCTGACCCCGAAGGCGAAGGAGGTCGCCGCGACGCTGCGCAAGCACTGGAACGTCGACTTCGACGACGCCCAGGCGATCGGCCGCCGCTACCGCCGCCAGGACGAGATCGGCACGCCGTACTGCGTCACGGTGGACTTCGACTCGCTCGAGGACAACGCCGTGACGGTGCGCGAGCGCGACACGATGTCGCAGGAGCGCATCGCGATCGACAAGCTCGAGGCCTACCTGGCCGGCCGCCTGATCGGCTGCTGAACCACCCGGGGCCCGGGTACCCCTGACACCTGTCACGGCCAGGACGTGACGCACGGTCTGGGGTCCCGGGCCTCCCGGGCGGCAGCCTGGGGGCATGCGAGAAACAGACAGCCAGGCGGTGGCGGCGGGGGCCGCGGTCCACCTCACCGGCCTGCGGAAACACTACGGCGAGGTGCACGCGGTCGACGGTGTCGACCTGACCATCGCCCCGGGCGAGGTGGTCGCCCTGCTCGGCCCCAACGGCGCCGGCAAGTCCACCACCGTCGACATGATCCTCGGCCTGACCACCCCGGACACCGGCGACGTGCGGGTGTTCGGCCGGAAGCCGATCGACGCCGTCCGCGCCGGGCTGATCGGCGCGATGCTGCAGGGCGGCGCGCTGATGGACGACCTGACCGTCGGCGAGACCGTCGGCATGGTCGCGGCGCTGCACCGGGAGCCGATGCCGGTGGCCGAGGCCCTGCGCGCCGCCGGCATCGAGGAGCTGGCCGGCCGCCGCGCGAACAAGCTGTCGGGCGGGCAGAAGCAGCGTGTCCGCTTCGCCGTCGCCCTGGTCAGCGACCCGGACCTGCTGATCCTCGACGAGCCGACGGCCGCCATGGACGTCGGGACCCGGCGTGAGTTCTGGCAGTCGATGTACGCCTTCACCGAGTCCGGCCGCACGGTCCTGTTCGCCACGCACTACCTCGAAGAGGCCGAGGAGTTCGCCGATCGCGTGGTGCTGATGCGACGCGGCCGTGTCGTCGCCGACGGGAGTGTCGCCGAGGTCCGCGCGCTGGCCGGCGGCCGCACGCTGCGGGCCGCCGTTCCGGGCGCCACCGAAGCCGTCATCGCGGCGCTGCCCGGCGTCAAGGAGTTCGAGCTGCGCGGCGAGCGCGTCGCGATCTCCAGCGGCGACTCCGACACGACGTTGTGGGCGCTCAAGGCCGCGGTCCCGGCCGTGCACGACGTCGAAATCGGCGCCGTCGGCCTCGAAGGCGCCTTCCTGTCCCTGACCGCCGACGACACGGCGGAGGCCGTCCGATGAACTCCACGTACCTGCTCACCGAGATCCGCCGGAACTTCCGGGCGCCGCGGTTCCTGATCTTCGTCGTCGCCTTCCCGGTGCTGATGTTCCTGTTGCAGACCAACGTCTTCGTCAAGGCCGACGCACCCGACCACGCGCAGATCGCCGCCGTGATCATGATCAACATGATGACCTTCGGGACGTTCGCTGCGGCCAACACGAGCGGCGCCCGGCTCGCGCTGGAACGCGCGCTCGGCTGGCAGCGGCAGCTGCGGCTGACCCCGCTCACCGGGCCGGGCTACCTTGCCGGCAAGGGCTTGTCGGGGATGCTCGTCGGGCTGCCCGCGCTGATCCTCGTGCCGGTGCTCGCCGTGACCGTGGAAGGGGTGCACCTCGACGCCGGCGGCTGGGTCCGGATCTTCGCCGGGATCTGGCTCGGCACCATCCCGCTGGTGCTGCTCGGCCTGCTGATCGGGCAGTTCGGCACGCCGGAGTCGATGCAGCCGATCAGCATGCTGGTCACCCTCGGCATGGGCTTCCTGGGCGGGCTGTGGATCCCGATCGAGGGCATGCCGGGCTGGCTGCACGACGTCGCGCAGATCATGCCGACCTACTGGGTGCTGCAGCTGGCCAGGCCCGCGGTGACCACCGACCTGGTGGTGTCGCTGCCCCAGGCCGCGGGGGTGCTCGCGGCCTGGACGGTGGTGCTCGGAGCACTGGTGATCAGGCGTTACCGTAAGGACAGCGCCCGCGTCTGAGGGCCGGGCGAGGACGAGGAACGGGCGATGGCCGAGGACGACGTGAACCAGAGGTTCGGGCTGGGCAACCGGGAGACCTGGTGGGAGGACCCGCCGCGCGGCCGGCACGGGGGCGGGCCGGACAAGGTCCGGTGGCCGTTCCTGTCGATCGTGTTCACCCTGCCCTACCTCATCCCGGTGACGAAGTCGCTGCTGGCGAGAGATCCGGTGACCCCTTGGGTCGTGGTGATGTGGGTGCTCGTCTACGGCGTGGCGGTCTCCTACGCGCTCTTCCCGGTGGCGTTCGAGCGCAGCCGCCGGTTCCGCTTCGGCTACAGCGCGGGGATGCTCGTCCTCGGGCTCGCCGTGGTCGCCGCGACGGGGGCCAGCCCGTTCGTCCTGCTCTACGGCACCGCAGCCCTGGTGTTCCTGCTGCCGCTGGCGTGGGTGGTGATCTTCGACGGCGGGGCGCTGGTGCTGGCGGCCGGGGTCCTGCTGCTGGACGGCCGGTTCGCCGACAACTACGGCGACCTGATCACCGTCGGGTCGGTGACGATGGCGATGTTCTTCATGTCCAGCCTGGTCCGCGCGGTCCGGCGGCTGCAGCTGGCCAACGAGGAGATCGCCACGCTCGCCGTCACGAACGAACGCCAGCGGGTCGCCCGTGACCTGCACGACCTGCTCGGGCACAGCCTCACCACGATCACCGTCAAGGCGGGGCTGGCCCGGCGGGTGCTGGAGAGCTCGGGGGACATCCCGCGCGCCGTGCAGGAGATCCGCGAGGTCGAAAGCCTGACGCGCAGTGCGCTCTCCGACGTCCGGGCGACCGTGTCGGAGTACCGCGAGGTGTCGCTGTCCGCGGAGCTGGTCGGGGCCCGGGCGGCGCTGCGGGCCGCGGAGATCGACGCCGACCTGCCGAACGCCGTCGACAACGTCCGGCCGGAGTTCCAGAACACCTTCGGCTACGTGCTGCGGGAAGCCGTGACGAACGTGCTGCGGCACTCCGGCGCGAAGCAGGTGAAGGTGAACCTCGGCGACACCTGGCTGGAGATCGAGGACAACGGCACCGCCACCGACGTCGTCGCGGGCAACGGCCTGCGCGGGCTGGGCGAGCGGCTGGCCGCGGTCGGGGGGACGTTGCGGACGTCGGTCCGGCCCGGGGGAGGATTGCTGGTGCGGGCGGAGATCCCGCTGCCGGAACCGCGCGCGGCCGCCCCGGCCGTGCGGGCCGAACCCGCGGGAGGACTCGCTTGATCCGGGTGTTGCTGGCCGACGACCAGGCCATGGTGCGCGGCGCGCTGGCGACCGTGCTCGGCCTCGAGCACGACATCGAGGTGGTCGGGCAGGTCGGCTCCGGCGACGAGGTGGTGGCCGCCGCGCGTGAGGCCAAGCCCGACGTCGCCCTGCTGGACGTGCAGATGCCGGGCAAGGACGGCCTGGAAGCGGCGGCCGACCTGCGGGCCGCGCTCCCGTCGTGCCGCGTGATCATCTGCACGACGTTCGGCCGTCCCGGTTACCTGGCCCGCGCGATGGCGGCGGGCGCGGCCGGCTTCGTCGTCAAGGACGCCCCGCCCGAGCAGCTCGTCGAAGCCGTCCGGCGGGTCCACAGTGGACTCCGGGTGGTGGACCCGGCGCTGGCCGCGGAATCCCTCGCCACCGGCGCCAGCCCGCTTACCGGGCGCGAGCGGGACGTCCTGCGGGAGGCCAAGGACGGCAGCACGGTCGCCGACGTCGCCCGTGCGCTGCACCTGTCGGAAGGGACCGTCCGCAACCACCTGTCCGCGGCGATCGGCAAGACCGGCGCCCGGACGCGGGCCGAGGCGGTGCGGGTCTCGGAGGAGCGCGGCTGGCTCTGAGCGGCCGGTGGCCTTCTGACAAGATGGGCCGGGTGGGTACCGCTGAACGCACCAAACCGTCGCGCGCGAGCTGGGCACGCCGGATCGCCTTCGGCACGGTCCTCATGCTGCTCACGCTCGTCGGCGGCACGGCGTTCCGGATCTGGCAGGTCGCCCGCGAGAACGACCGGACGCAGGCCGACGTCATCGTGGTACTGGGCGCGGCCCAGTACAACGGCAAGCCGTCGGACATCTACGCGGCGCGGCTGACCAAGGCGAAGCAGCTCTACGACGCGGGGGTCGCGAAGACGATCGTCACCGCGGGCGGCAAGAAGGCCGAGGACAACTTCACCGAGGCGAGGGCCGGGCAGCTGTGGCTCACCCGGCGCGGCGTGCCGGCGACGGCGACGCTGGCCGTCGGGGAGGGCAGCGACACGCTGCGCAGCCTCCGCGCGGTCGCCCAGCAGGTCGAGGCCCGCGACTGGCACACGGCGGTGCTGGTCAGCGACCCTTGGCACTCCTTCCGGGCCCGCACGATGGCCGACGACCTGGGGCTGGACGCCTGGACCGCGCCGACGCACAGCGGGCCGATCGTGCAGGAGCGCGTCACCCAGGTGCGCTACATCATCCGCGAGACCGGCGCGCTGCTGTACTACCGCGTCACGAAGACACCGGCCGACGACCTGTTCGCCACGTTCCTCGGCTGACGTTCTTGTCGGTCCGCCCGCCTAAGCTGACCGGGTGGACGAGGGTTACACCGAGCACGACACCGCCCGCCTGCTGCCGGAGCCGGCGAAGGGCGCGGCGCTGCCCGGCACGCGCGCGGACGGGCGCAGCGCGTTTTCCCGCGACCGGGCGCGCGTGCTGCACTCCGCCGCACTGCGGCGGCTCGCCGGCAAGACCCAGGTGGTCGGGCCGGGCGAGGGCGCCGAAGTCACCGGCGTGCCGCGCACCCGGCTGACGCACTCGCTGGAGGTCGCGCAGATCGGCCGGGGCATCGCCGAGGAGCTGGGCGCCGACCCGGACCTGGCCGACACCGCGGGGCTGGCGCACGACATCGGGCACCCGCCGTTCGGGCACAACGGCGAACGCGCGCTCGACGAGGTGGCCGCGGCGTGCGGCGGCTTCGAAGGCAACGCGCAGACGGTGCGCATCCTCACCCGCCTGGAGCCGAAGCTACTGGGTGACGACGGCAGCACGGCCGGGCTCAACCTGACCCGGGCCTGCCTCGACGCGACCACGAAGTACCCGTGGGAGCGCAAGCCCGGGCAGGCGAAGTACGGGGTGTACGCGGACGACGCGCCGGTGTTCGCCTGGTTCCGCGAAGGTGCTCCGGCGGAGCAGACCTGCCTGGAAGCGCAGATCATGGACTGGGCCGACGACGTCGCGTACTCGGTGCACGACGTCGAAGACGGGGTGCTGGCCGGCCGGATCAAGCTGGGCGTGCTCGCCCGCCCGGACGAGCGCGCCGCCGTCGCCGAGGCCGCGGCGAAGCACTTCTCCGGCCAGTCGGTGTCCACTTTGGAGGGTGCGGCGACGGAGCTGCTGGCCCTGCCGGTGGTGGCGGCGCTGGCATCGGCGACGCCGGACGGCTCACCGGGCGCGCAGGTCGCCCTGAAGCGGCTGACCAGCGAGCTCGTCGGACGGTTCACGACGGCCGCGGTCACCGGCACGCGGGCGAAGTTCGGCGAGGGGCCGCTTCGCCGTTACGAGGCCCGGCTCGCCGTGCCGGAGCAGGTCGCGGCCGAGGTGGCCCTGCTGAAGGCGCTGGCCCTGCGGTACGTGATGAGCGACCGGCGCCGGCTGGCGATGCAGGAGGGCCAGCGCGAGCTGCTGGCGGAGCTGGTGCACGCGCTCGCGCGACGGGCCCCGGAGTCGCTCGACCCGCTGTTCGTCCCGGCCTGGAACGCCGCGAGCGACGACGCCGGCCTGCTGCGGGTGGTCATCGACCAGGTCGCTTCGCTCACCGATGCCCAAGCCCACGTCTGGTACTCCTGGCACGTCACCCGCCTGCACTGACCCGCGAGTCGTCCGTCCAGGTACGCGAACCGACCCTCCAGGTACGCGAGCCGACCCTCCAGGTACGCGAGTCGTCCGTCCAGGTACGCGAGCCGACCCTCGGGGGCTCCTAGCATCCGGCAGTGGGCCATCCGGTGGGGGATTTGTCACCGGTGGGCGGAGTTCCGCGTAGCCGGTCGACGGGGTCGGCCGTTCCGGTAGTCTCGCCCGCATGGCCACGGACAGCCACCTCCGGTTCGCCCTCGCCGTCCACGCGGCCCTCGGTGCCGAGGGCGGGAACTCCTGTTTCTCGCCGTATTCGGTGGCCAGTGCGCTGACGCTGGCCGCCCTGGGCGCGCGCGGCCGCACTCGCGAGGAGCTCGTTGCGCTGCTGGGCGACCCGGCCGAGCAGACCGCCCTGCTGCGGGACGCCGCCCAGCTCGTCGAAGAGGCTCGCGGCGCCGAACAGCCCGAGCTGGCCGTCGCGAACACGCTGTGGGCCGACGAGCGGCTCCCGCTCGAAGACTCCTTCAAGGCGGAGCTCGCCGGGTGGCCCGGGGCCGCCGTCGCGAGCGCGCCGTTCGAGAAGGAGCCCGAAGCCGCTCGCGCGCTGATCAACGAAGACGTCAGCCGCACGACGCACGGGCTGATCCCGCAGCTGCTGCCGCCGGGCTCGATCGACGCCGACATCGCGGCTGTGCTGGTCAACGCGCTGTACCTCAAAGCCGCGTGGATGAAGCCGTTCCGCGAGGCCAACACCTCGGACGCGCCGTTCCACGCGCCGTCCGGCACGCGTGACGTGCCGACCATGTGGCTCGGCGAAAGCGTGGGCTACGCGCACACCGGCGGCTGGCAGGCGGTGCAGCTGGCCGCGGCCGGTGGACTGCAGGCCGTCGTGCTGCTGCCGGACGCCGGCCTCGCCGAGGCCGAAGCGGCGCTCGACCAGGCCGCGCTGTCGAGCCTGCTCGGCGAAATCCGCTTCAAGCCGGTGGAACTCGCGCTCCCCAAGGTTTCGCTCGACATCCCCAGCTCGCTCACCCGGGTGCTGGGCGGCCTCGGCGTGCGCACGATGTTCACCGACGAGGCCGACCTGAGCGGGCTCTCCCCGGACCCGCGGCTGGCCGTGTCCGAGGTGCTGCACCAGGCCGTCCTGCGCGTGGACGAACAGGGTTTCGAAGGCGCCGCGGCGACCGCGCTGACCATGCGCCTGACCTCGATGATCGTCGACGAACCGGTTGCCGTCACGGTGGACCGGCCGTTCCTGCTGCTGGTCCGGCACGCCGGCACCGGGGCTGTCTACTTCCTCGCCAGGGTGGTCGAACCGTGAGCTTGAAGTCCGAAGCCGTGCCCGAGCTCGTCCCACCCGCCCCCGAGCCACCCGCCGGCCCGAAGCGCTGGGCGTGGCAGGACTCCGCGATCGCCGGCGGCTACCTGCTCTTCACGATCCTGCTCTACAACGGGCTGTGGTTCGACCTCAAGCGCGGCTACCTGTGGAACGGCGCGGCCGACCAGAGCCAGTGGGAGTGGTACTCGACGGTCGTCGCGAAGTCCGTCCTGCACTTCCAGAACCCGTTCACCACCGACCTGCAGAACTACCCGCTCGGCGTCAACATGGCGGCGAACGCGGCGATGTTCGGCCTCAACATCCCCCTCGCCCCGCTCACGCTGACCTTCGGTGCGACGCTGACCTGGGCGATCGTGCTCACCGCCGGGCTCGCCAGCACCGCGATCGGCTGGTACTGGGTGTTCTCCCGCCACCTGGTGCCGAACCGGACGGCGGCCGCGATCGGCGGCGCGTTCTGCGGGTTCGCCCCGCCGATGATCTCGCACGGCAACGCGCACCCGAACTTCGTCGTGCTGTTCGTGCTGCCGTTCATCGCGCTCAAGACGATCCAGCTCGCCCACGGCGAACGCCCGGTGCGCAACGGCATCTTCCTCGGGCTGCTCGTCGCGTGGCAGATCCTGCTGGGCGAAGAGCCGCTGGCCATCTTCGCGCTGACGTTCATCGTGTTCGCCGTCGCGTACCTGATCCCGCGCCGTGGCGAGATCCGCGGCATGCTGGCGCCGCTGGCCAAGGGGGTCGGCATCGGCGCGGTGGTCGCGCTGCTGATCGCCGGGTTCCCGCTGTACTGGCAGTTCTTCGGCCCGCAGAGCTTCCATTCGCTGCTGCACGGCCCGGCGGGCAACGACACGGCGGCGTTCACGCGCTTCGCGACGCAGTCGATCGCGGGCGCGCCCGAGGCCGCCGCCGACGTGTCGATGAACCGGACCGAGGAGAACGCGTTCTTCGGCTGGCCGCTGATCGTGCTCATGGTGGTGCTCACCATCTGGCTCTGGCGCGACGTGGTTTCGCGGGCGCTCGCGATCACCATGTACGTGATGGCGTTCCTTTCGCTGGGTGTCGAGATCACGGTGGCGCACGAAGACACCGGGATCCCCGGGCTGTGGAAGTGGCTGGGGCAGCTGCCCTTGCTCGACTCCCTGCTGGAGTCCCGGCTGGCGATGGGCTGCATCCCCGTGGTGGGCGCGCTCCTGGCGATCGCGACACACCGCGTCTGGACGGCCGCCGCCGAGCAGCCGGAGCCGCTCGAGGGCAAGCCCCGCTTCCCGCTGCGCATGATCTGGGTCGGCGCGCTGGTGGCGGTGCTGCTCCCGATCGCGCCGACCGAGCTGGTGACGCACGAGCGGCCGCTGTCGCCGTCGTTCTTCGCCGACGGCACCTGGCGCCAGTACGTCGCCCCCGGCGGCTCGCTCGTGCCGGTGCCGCTGCCGAGCACCGGCGAGGCGGAGCCGCTGCACTGGCAGGTCGACGCCGGCCTCGGTTACCCGATGCCGGAAGGCTACTTCGTCGGCCCGACGTCACCGGACGACCGCCGCGGCCGCTACGGCGCGGTGCCACTCCCGACGTCGGACCTGTTCGCCGAGGTCGAGCGAACCGGCCAGGCGGCGGACGTCACCGAAGCCGACCGGACGCAGGCCCTCGCGGATCTGCGGCAGTGGAAGGCATCGGTGCTCGTGGTGGGCCCGCGGCAGAACCAGGAAGCGCTGAAGTCCACTGTGGAGCTGCTGCTGCGGAAACCCGCGGAGTTCATCGGCGGGGTGTGGATCTGGGACGTCCGCGCGCTGACGGCGTGAGCGCTCAACCGGCCGCCACGAGGATCCGGGCCAGCTCTTCGGGCTGCGAGAACATCGGCCAGTGACCGGTGTTCATCTCGACCAGCTCCCAGCGTTCGCCGGCGAGCAGCTCGAGGACGTCCGGGCTCGGGGTCTCGCCGTCGAGCAGGCACTTGATGTAGGTGGCCGGGAGTTCGCCCAGGGGCCGGCTCAGCACCGCCGGTTCGGTCAGGGACGCCGCCGGGTGCGGGGTCGAGCCGTCGACGATGCGGGTGATCTGATCGTCCGAAAGTCCTTGCCCCGCGTAGTCTTCCGCCGTCAGGGGTGGCCAGAAACCGCTGTCCTTGAGGGCGGTCACGCGCTCCGTGCTCCAATACGTGGCGAACGCTTCGCCGTCGGCCGGGACGTTCGAGTCGACGAACACCGCGCGTTTCAGCCGGTCGCCGATCCGCTCGGCCGCCTGCCCGGCCGGGATGCCCGAGTAACTGTGCCCCACCACCACGACATCCCGCAGGTCGCCGCGCTCGACGACGTCGACGATGTCCTGGACGTGGATCTGCTGCCCGGCCGGCACCTCATGCCGCTCGGCGAGACCGGACAGGGTCACGGCATGGGCGCCGTGACCAGCTTTTCGCAGCGCGGGAACCACGTCGTCCCACGCCCACGAGCCGAGCCAGGCGCCGGCGACCAGTACGAATTCAGCCATGACCCGAACCTAGTGGAGGGCACCGACAATTTCGGTAGAGTCGGCGCCCGTGACCTCAGTGGACGAACAGGGCCGGCCCGAACCGCCCTTCGACGGTGACGAAGCCGCGACCCTCGTCGGGTTCCTCGACTTCCACCGCGCGACGGTGGCCTGGAAGTGCGCCGGCCTGGACGCGGCCGGCCTGCGCGCGACACTCGCACCGTCCACCGTGACGCTCGGCGGGCTGCTCAAGCACCTGGCCTACGTCGAGGACAACTGGTTCTCGCGGGTGCTGTTCGACCGCGAGCGCGCGGCTCCTTTCGACGCGGTGGACTGGACGGAAACCCCCGACTGGGACTGGGATTCCGCCGCGGACGACACACCGGAGCAGCTCCTGGCGCTGTGGGAGGAGGCCGTCGCGCGCTCGCGGGCGGCTTTGGTGGAAGCGCTGGCGAACGGCGACCTGTCCCAGCGCGCGCGACGTCCGTTGCGCGACGGCAGCACGCCGAGCCTGCGCTGGATCCTGGTGCACATGGTCGAGGAGTACTGCCGCCACAACGGCCACGCCGACCTCATCCGCGAGTCCATCGACGGCAGCACGGGCGAGTAGCTCAGCGGTTCTTGCCCACCGAATCGGCGTCGATGCACAGGTGGCCGTCCACCATCGCGATCCCGAGGACGTGCGTCTCGGTGACGGCCGCGCGGCCGTCGCGGTAGTGCAGCCGGATGCGCGCGGTCACCGCGCTGCCCGCCACCGCCGGCGTGCCGACGACCTCGGCGCCGCTGAACTTGCTCCAGAACTTGTCGTAGCTGTCCCGGGTCCGCAGGCGCAGGTTCGGGCCGATCAGGTCCCAGCCGGCGTCGGTGTCGGGCATCAGCCCGTAGTAGTGGACGACGAACCCGGCGACGTCACCCGGCGACGGCCGGCTCGCGCTCGCCGTCGTCACCGCGACCGGGACGGTGGTGCCGGCCGCCGGTGTGGTGGTGCGGACCGGGCCGGGCGCGGCCATCGGCGCCGACGTCGGTGTTCCGGCCGGGGTCCGTGACAGCAGGGCGGGCAGCGCGATCAGTGCGCCCACTCCGCCGAGCAGGACGACCAGCGCGAGCGTGAGCGCGACGGCGACACCGGTCTTGCGCCGCGGTGCGGCGTCCGGTTCGACCTGGGTGAAGGTCCGGGTCGGGGCCGGTGGCGCCGGGAAGCCGCTCCGTGTCGGCGACGAGCCCAGCGCGGCCTTCGCGCCGGCCGCGAGAGCCGTGGCGGTGGGGTACCGGTCGTCCGGGCTCTTCGCCATTCCCCGGGCCACCACGCCGTCGAGGGCCCCGGGAATTCCCGGGGACAGCTGGCTCGGGCGTGGCGGCGCCTGGTTCAGATGGGCGTTGAGCAGGGACGCCGCTGTCGCCGCGGCGAAGGGTTTGGTGGCGGTCAGGCACTGGTACAGCACGCACGCCAGGGCGTAGACGTCGACACGCTGGTCCGGCCGGGCGCCGGTGAACCGTTCGGGTGCCATGTAGTCGAGCGTGCCGATCGCCGCGCCCGCGCCGGTCAGCCCGGTTGCCGACTCCTGCGACCGGGCGATCCCGAAGTCCACCAGGTAGGCGAACCCGGTGCCGTTCAAGAGGATGTTCGACGGCTTGACATCCCGGTGGACCAGGCCTTCGGCGTGCGCGGCGGTGAGGGCCTGCGCGATCTGGCCGACCACGTCGACGGCTTCGGCAGGTTCCATCGGCCCGCGCGTGGCGAGCCGCGTCGCCAGGTCTTCGCCTTCGACGAGCTGCATGTCCAGGTAGAGCCGGCCGTCGATTTCCCCGAACGAGTGAATCGGCACGATGTGCGGCTCGCGCAGCCGGGCCGCGGAGTGCGCTTCGCGGCGAAAGCGTTCGCGATACTCCTCGTCCGCGGCGAGGTGGGGCGGCAGCACCTTCAAGGCGACAACCCGGTCGAGCCGCGTGTCGTAGGCCCGCAGGACCTCGCCCATGCCGCCGCGCGCGATCGGCCGTTCGATCCGGTACGGCCCGAATTCCGAGTTCACGTGACTCCTTCGCAGGCGGATTACCCCCGGAGTCGCGGCCCGACCGGCACCGCGTTACACGTCGGTCATTCCCGGAATCCGTTCGGGGTACGGCGAAGTCACCCGACGAAGATGCAGAACGGGTGGCCCGCCGGGTCCGCGTACACGCGCAGCGGCTCCTCCGGATCGTCCGCGTGGTCGGCCAGCAACCGCGCACCCAATGACTTCGCGCGCTCGTGCTGTTCGTCCAGCTCGGCGACCGTTTCCACGGTCAGGTCCAGGTGCAGCATCTGGGGCCGCGGGCCGTCCGGCCAGGTCGGCGGTGGGAGCGACTCGACCTGCTGGAACGCCAGCCGCGGGACGCCGGACGGGTCGTTGAGGACCACCCAGTCGTCGCCGTCGCCCGGGCGGTACGAGAAGCCCAGCAGGCGCCGGTAGAACTCCGCCAGCGCGCGGGCGTCCGTCGTGTCGAGGACGACCTGGCGCAGCCGGGGCACGCGGTCAGCCACGCCGGTGGGCGACCTGGAAGACGTTGCCGAACGGGTCGCGGACCATCGCGCGCCGGTCGCCGTAGGGCATGTTCGCCGGCTCCTCGAGGCTCGTCGCGCCGCAGTCGAGGGCGCGGCGGTACGTCGCGTCCGCGTCGGGGACGTAGACGTGGAGGAACGCGGGGAAGAGCTCACGCTCGCCTTCGGCGGAGACCAGCACGAGCGAGTCGCCGATGCGGATCTCGGCCGGCCGGCCGCTCTCGGCCTCGCCGGTGGCGCCGAACACCGTGCGCAGGAACGCGACGGTGGCGACAAGATCACGCACCACCATCCGCGGGATCACCGTCTGGTTGCCCATACCGGCCCACCCAAGCCCGTTCCGGCCCCGGGCACAAGTCGCCGGGCACAAGTCAGAGCCGCAGGCCGACCAGCTTCACCAGGAACCGGTCGACCTGCTCGAGCGCGGGCGGCCAGGGCAGGTCGGGCTCGTTGATGCGCTGCGCCAGCATGCCGTTGACGGCCGTCCGCAGGTCTATGGCGACGGTCGCGGCGTCGTCCTCGGGGGCCAGGCCGGCAGCCATGCAGGCCCGCACCGCCTCGACCGTGCGGGCGACCATGACCTCCTTGAACGGCATGCCGAGCCGCCGGTGGACCTTGCTCTCGTGCAGCACCTTGTAGAGCCCGGGGTGCTCGCGCGCCCACGCGGCCTGCGCCAGGATCCGCCCGCGCAGCGCGGCCGCCGGGTCCGGGGCGGCCGCGGCGGCCGCGTCCCCGGTGCCGACGAGGTCTTCGTGGCAGCGCTGCATCGCGGCCAGGACCAGCGCGTCGCGGTCCGGGAAGTGCAGGTACACCGACGTCGCCGCGATCGACACCTCGCGCGCGACGGCCCGCAGCGAAAGCGCCTCGTCGTCGGCCAGTTCGTCGAGCATCCGGACGGCGGCCGTGACGATCTCTTCGCGCAGCAGGTCACCCCGGCCCCGGGCGTTGGGGCGGCGGCGGGGGGTCTCGTCCATGGTCGGGCCAGTGTAGCTGGACACCCATTGCGCTACAGGTGTAGCTTAATTCGCACTACAGCTGTAGCGCTACAAACGTTCATCCACTGAGGGAGCGCAACCTTGACCACCACCGCTGTGTCCACGGACCTCGATCCCGTCTTCACGCAGATGGCCGGAGCGACCGCGGAGTTCGCCCGGGCGATCCCGGAGTTGACCGACCGCGAGAAGACCTTCCTGTGCGTCACGGCCGATGTCTGCCAGGGGAGCCTCGGCCTGGCGTTCACCGCGCACGTGCGGGCCGGACTGGCCGCCGGAGTGTCCACTTCGGACATTCGGGAGCTGCTGCGGTTCGTCTCGTACGACTGCGGTTACCACGCGGCGACCGCGGGCATCGAGCGGATCGCCGAGCTCGAAGCCGAGCTGGGCATCCCGCGCCCGGACGCCGAACCCCTGGCCGGCACGCTGGTTTCGACCGGTCCGGACGCTGCGCCGAGCCCGCTGCCGGACGCGGTCCGCGCCCGGCTGACCGAGCTGGACCCGCACTTCACCACGTACTTCGACCTGCAGTCCCGCATGCGGACCGGGCACGGGCCGGGGACGTTGAGCGAACGCGAGCGCGGCCTGGTCAGCCTGAGTGTCGACGTGCACTACCAGACGCTGGCCGACACCTTCCGCATCCACGTCGGGCGCGCGCTGCGGGGCGGGGCGACCCCGGAAGACGTCCGCGCCGCGCTGCGGTTCATCGCCCAGTTCGGGGTCACGCGGGCTTGGCACGCCTGGGAAGCACTGAACGCGATGGGCTAGCCGAGGACCTCGTCCGCCAGCCGGCTGAGGTAACCCGCGAACCGTTCCCGGTCTTCCTCCGCCCAGTCGCCCACCAGCGCCTCGAACGCCTGACGCTGGTGGGCACGCGAAGCCTCGAGAAACTCCCTCGCTGCGTCAGTGAGCGTCAGCACCGCCCGGCGTGCGTCCCGGGTCGACGTCGCACGCACCACAAAGCCGTCGCGAACGGCTTCGCCGACCATCCGGCTGGCCACCGAGCGGTCGATGCCCAGCTGGTGCGCGACGTCGGCGACCGTCACCTCTTCGGCCGCCGTGCCGGCGATCGCCTGGATGACGAACAGGTTCGGCACCGTCCACGCCGGTGGGGCGCCGGCCGCGAAGCGCTCGACGACGTCCGGAGCCCACTGGCGCGCCCAGTGGCGGACGAGGCGGAAGAGCGCCGGGCCGCCGTCGAGAGGGCTTGATGCGTGCATAACGCACACTATAACGTGTGCTTTATGCACGCATCTCGGAACCTCGCTTTTGCCGGCCTCCTGCTCGGCATGGCCATGGCCCAGCTCGACGGCCTGATCGTCACCGCCGCCCTGCCCTCGATCGGCGCCGACCTGCACGCCCGCACCGGGCTCGTCGCGGTCACCGCGGCCGGCCTGCTGACCCTCACCGTCGCGACACCGCTGCACGGCAGGCTCGGCGACCTGTACGGCCGCCGGACGTCCTTCGCCGGATCGGTCCTCGTGTTCGCCGCGGCCTCGGCGTGGTGCGCCGCCGCACCGGACGTCGGCTCGCTGATCGCCGCCCGCGCCCTGCAGGGGCTGGGCGGGAGTGGCCTGATCGTGACGGCGATGAGCGCGCTCGGCGAGCTGTTCGAACGCGACGAACTGCTGCGCCGCCAGGGCTGGCAGACGGCCGTGTTCGCGGCCGCCACCCTCGGCGGGCCGCCGCTGGGCGGGCTGCTGGCGGCGGGCCCGGGCTGGCGGTGGATCTTCCTGGTCAACCTGCCCCTGTGTGTGCCCGCGCTGGTGCTCGGCCTGCGCGGGCTGCCCGCAAAACCGCGTCCCGCCAAGGCGAAGTTCGACGTCGGAAGCAGCGTGCTGCTCACCGTCGCGGGATCCGCGGTGGTCGCGCTCGGCACCGTCGACGCGCTCGCAATGAGTCCACTGTGGACGCCGATCCTGGTGGGAACCGCCGCCGCGGCGGGAATCCTCTTCGTCCGTCGGCAGCGGCGCACACCGAGCCCGCTGATCTCGCCGAAGGTGTTCGCGGACGCCGTCCTGGCGCGCGCGGTCGTGGTCAACGGCCTCGCGGGCGCCGCGCTCTACGGTACGTTCACCTACGTCGCGCTGGTCGCCGCCCTCGGCGCCGGCGCGGCCGGGACCGGTCTGCTGCTCGTCGCCATGACCGCCGGGCAGCTCGCGCTCTCGGTGTCTTTCGCCGCCCTGGCGCGAAAACGACCCGACATGACGGCCTGGGGCCGGCTCGGCTGCGCGCTCGGGGTCGCGGGCCTCGCCGCGATCGCCGTGGCCGCGGGCGGGCTCCGCTGGCTGCTCGTGCCGGGGCTGTTCGCGATCGGAGCCGCGTTCACCGTCTGCACGTCCGCCTACACCGTCCTGGGCCAGACGCGGGCGAAGCGCGAGCTGATGGGCGTCACGATGGGCTCGCTGACCTTCGCGCGGCAGGCCGGCGGGCTGGCCGGGGCCGCGGTGTTCGGCTGGCTCGCCCTGGCCACGACCGGCGGGCTGGGTGCGGCGGGCCTGACCGTCGTGTTCGCCGCGGCGGCCACGACGATGCTGGTGGCGTGGCTCACTTCGCCGCGTGTCACGTCTCCGGACGCCGTCTCGTTCCCTTCCTGACCGAGACGAAGGAGACCGGAAATGCCTCGCATCGCCGCGAAGAAGACCACCGAAGCCGGGCTGTTCCTCAAGCTGTTCTACCGGATCGCGGGCCGCCGCTACGGCGCGGTGCCGGAGCCGATGGCCGTCGCCGCGCACCACCCGGGCCTGCTGCGGGCCAACGCCGTGCACGAGCTGATGGTGGAGCGCGCGTCCAAGAAGCTGCCCTCGAACGTGCGGGAGCTCGCCGTCTACCGGGTCGCGACGCGCATCGGCTGCTCGTGGTGCGTCGACTTCGGCACCATGCTGCAGAAGCACGAAGGCCTGGACATCGAGCGGCTCAAGAAGATCGACGACTACGCGACGTCACCCGCGTTCAGCCCGCCGGAGCGGCTCGCGATCGCCTACGCCGACGCGATGTCCGCCGACCAGGTCACCGTGACCGACGAGCAGGTCGCCGAGCTCGAGCGCGAGTTCGGCCGTGACGGGGTCATCGAGCTGACCTACCAGATCGCGCTGGAGAACTCCCGGGCCCGGATGAACAGCGCGCTCGGCATCGTCGACCAGGGCTTCACCTCGGGCGACGCCTGCCGGATCCCGCTCCCGTAGGACCCCGGGAATCGGACCCCGGTGGGACGCGCCACCGGGGCCGCTCGCGGGACCGTTCCGGCATGCACCTCGTCGCCAGTGAACGTGTCAAGCTCTTCAGCATCGCCACCCCCTGGGTGTGCGCCCTCCTCGCGCTGGCCGCCCTCGTGGTGCCGGCCGTGCTCACTGCCGCCACGGCCACCGAGTCGGCCCTGCCGCCGACGGTGGCGAGCACCCAGTTCGGCGCGCCGTTCGGGTTCGTCGCCGCGCTGGTCCTGGGCGCGCTGGCGGTGACGAGCGAGTACCGCAGCGGGACGATCCGCACCGCCTTCCAGGCCCTGCCGAGCCGGACGCCGGTGCTGCTGGCGAAGGCCGCGGTTGTCGCCGGGTACGCGTTCGCGCTCGGCGAGGTCGTCGCCTTCGCGGCGTGGCTGGTGGCGCGGCTCGTCGCGCCCGGCGCCGACCTCGCGCTCGACAGCGCCGCGGACTGGACGATCGTCGCCGGGACCGGCCCGGTGTTCGCGTTGATCGCGGTCTGCGGGGTCGGCATCGGCCTGCTGGTGCGGCACACCGGCGGCGCGGTCGCGCTGCTCGTCGCCTACCCGCTGGCGGCCGAGAACGTGATCGCGCTGATCCCGGACGCCGGTCCGGCGATCCACCGCTGGCTGCCGCTCAACGTCGTGGCGAAGTTCCTGAGTGGCACCGGCGGCGCCAACGGCGGGCGGGACGGCGGCAACGCGGCCGTCCTGTCCGACTCGCCCCTGAGCGCCGGCTGGGCGCTGGCCTACTTCGCCGCCTTCGCCGCGCTGGCGCTCGCGGCCGGCGTCACGGCTGCCCGGCTCCGGGACGCGTGATCCGGGTCAGCTTGTCCGGGTTGACGACGTCGTAGATCGCGACGATCTTCCCGTCGCGGACGCTCACCGACTGCACGTGCTCGTCGAGGGCGAGGAAGCCGTCGCGGCCCGGCATCGGCGCCAGGTACATCCCCAGGTCGCCGTTGACCAGCACCGGCGCGCCGCGCTCGACCATGCCGGGCGCGTACTTCCGCACGAGGCCGAGGAAGAACCGGGCGATCTTGTCCGGGCCGAGGATGAGCTGGCGCGTGGTGCGGCCCTTGCCGTTCGAGTCGCCGATGAGCACGACGTCCGGGGCCAGCAGCTCGGTCATCGCCCGGATGTCGCCCTGCTGCAGCGCGGTGACGAACTTCTCGAGGATCCGCGCCTGGTCCTCGAGCGGCGCGCGCGGCGGCGGGTCGGCGTCGGCGAGGGCCTTGCGCCCTCGCGAAGCGTGCTGCCGCGCGGCCTCGACCGAGACGCCGAGCGCGTCCGCGATCTCCGAGAACGGCACCGAGAAGGCGTCGTGCAGCACAAAGGCGACCCGCTGCTCCGGGGTCAGCTTGTCGAGGACGACCAGCGCGGCCATCCGCAGGCCGTCGTCGCGGACCGCGACCTCCAGCGGGTCCTCGCTCACCGGCTGCCCGAACGGCGTGACGACCGGCTCCGGCAGCCACTGGCCGACGTACCGCTCGCGCTGCGCCGCGGCCGACTTCAGCCGGTCGAGGCAGATCCGGCCGACCACCGTGGTCAGCCAGCCCCGCAGGTCGCGGATCGCCGCGCGGCCGGCGTCGTCCAGCCCGGCCAGCCGCAGCCACGACTCCTGGACCGCGTCCTCGGCGTCGGCGCGGGTGCCGGTCAGCCGGTAGGCGACCCCGATCAAGTGGCCGCGGTGCCCGGCGAACTCCGTGGCGAGGGTGTCCTGGGCGGTGGGCGTGGAGACCATGCCCCGAGTGTGCCGCAAACGGCAAGACTAGAGTGGGTGACGTGGCAGGACGGATTCGGGAGAGCGACATCGCGGAGGTGCGCGAGCGGAACCGGATCGACGAGGTCGTCGGGGAGTACGTGGCGCTGCGCCGCGCCGGTGGGGGCAGCCTGAAGGGCCTCTGCCCGTTCCACAACGAGAAGACCCCGTCGTTCAACGTCCGCCCGACGCACGGCACCTTCCACTGCTTCGGCTGTGGCGAGGGTGGCGACGTGATCAAGTTCGTCCAGAAGATCGACCTGATCACGTTCGTGGAGGCCGTCGAGCGGCTGGCCGACCGGGTCGGCATCCGGCTCACCTACGAAGGCGGCGGCGCGACGATCCAGCGCGACCGCGGCAGCCGCAGCCGGCTGATCGAGGCGCACCGCGCGGCCCAGGAGTTCTACGCCGAGCAGCTGGTCACCGACGAGGCGCGCACCGCGCGGGACTTCCTGTCCGAGCGCGGCTTCGACGCCGCCGCGGCGAAGACGTTCGGCTGCGGGTACGCCCCCGGCGGCTGGGACAAGCTGACCAAGCACCTGCTCACGCGTGGTTTCGAGGTCAAGGAGCTGCTGACGGCGGGGCTGTCCAAGGAGGGCCAGCGCGGCCCGATGGACCGCTTCCACCGGCGGCTCGTCTGGCCGATCCGCGACGTCGGCAACGAGGTGGTCGGCTTCGGCGCGCGGCGGCTGTTCGACGACGACCGGATCTCGGCCAAGTACCTCAACACCGCCGAGTCGCCGATCTACAAGAAGTCCCAGGTCATGTTCGGCCTCGACCTGGCCAAGCGCGAGATCGCGAAGCGGCACCAGGTCGTCGTGGTCGAGGGCTACACCGACGTGATGGCGATGCACGCTGCGGGCGTGCCGACGGCCGTGGCGTCATCGGGCACGGCGTTCGGCGAGGACCACATGAAGGTGCTTCGCCGGCTGATGATGGACGACGACGCCTTCCGCGGCGAAGTGATCTTCACCTTCGACGGTGACGAAGCGGGCCAGAAGGCCGCGCTGAAGGCGTTCGAAGGCGACCAGACGTTCGCCGGCCAGACCTACATCGCGGTCGCGCCGGACGGCATGGACCCGTGCGAGCTGCGCCTGGCCAAGGGCGACAGCGCGGTGAAGGACCTAGTCGCGCGGCGGACCCCGCTGTTCGAGTTCGTCATCCGGAGCACGCTCAAGAACTACGACCTCGACTCGGTCGACGGCCAGGTCTCGGCGCTGCAGAAGACCGTGCCGATGGTCGCGGCGATCAAGGACCGCGCCGCCCGCGACGGGTACGCGTCGAAGCTCGCCTGGTGGGTCGGCTGGCAGGACGTCGCGCAGGTGGTCAACCGGGTCCGCGGCAGCGCGGGCGCGACCGACAAGCGCGGGGGCGCGCCGCTGCGCCAGCCCGCGCGTGTGGGCGCTCCCGAGGTCAAGGCCCCGGAGGCCGACATCGCCCGCCCGGCGCCGAAGGACCCGCGGTTCGCCGTCCAGCGCGAGGCCCTGAAGGCCGCGCTGCAGCAGCCCGCGATCGCCGGGCCGGAGTACGACGCGCTGCCCCTGGAAGCGTTCACGCACCCGGTGTACGTCGCGGTGCACGAAGCCGTGCTGAAGGCGGGCGGCGCGGGTTCGGGCCTGACCGGCCCGGCGCTGCTGGACGCGGCCGCCCCGCACTGTCCGGAAGGGACGGTCCGGCGGGTGCTGTCGGAACTGGCGGTGGAACCGTTGCAGGCCAAGGACGAAGTCGACTCCCGGTACATCTCGTCGATCCTCGCGCGGCTGCAGGAGGGCCTCGTCGGCCGGCAGATCGCGGAGATCAAGGGAAAGCTGCAGCGGCTGTCGCCGGTCGAAGCGCCGGACGACTACCGCGCGCTGTTCGGCGACCTCGTCGCGCTGGAGCAGTACAAGAAGTCGCTGGGCGAGCAGGCCGCCGCCGGCGCCTGGGGCTGAGCCATGGGTTTCCTGCGCCGGTTGCTCGGCGACCGCACGCCCGAAGACTTCTCCGGCTCGCTCTCGCCGGGGGAGGACGTCGTCGACAGCGTCCCCGTCGAGGGCGGCGGACACCTGGTCGTGACACAGCTCGGGCTGTGGGTCCCGGCCGAGGGTGGCGCGCGGCGCATCGGCTGGCACCTGATCGGCAAGGCGGCGTGGGCGGACGGCGTCTTCACGCTGACGGAGTCGGCCGAGGTGAGCACCGCCGGTGCGGCCGTCGTTCTGGCCGACCTGCCGCCGGTGCGTTTCCGGCTGGCTGCGCCGGGCAAGGTGCCGAAGCAGGTCTACCTGCGCGTCGAGGGCTCGATCCGGTCGCGGCACCGGCAGGAGATCGGCGCCGGCGGAGCGTGGTTCGTGCAGCGCAAGGTGCCCGGCCGCGACGGCAGCGTCCTGCAGGTCCGGCCCGATCCGGGCACCGACGCCGAGCTGGTGACGGCCATCGCCGAGCAGGCCGCCGCGAAGCTGGTCAACCCCGCCGAGTAGCAGTACGCTCGTACTCAGTACAGGCGTACTGTTTGCTGGGAGGCGGCCGTGTGGGATCCGGAGAAGTACCTCGACTACGCCGACCTGCGGGCCCGGCCGTTCCACGACCTGATCGCCCGCATCGGCGCCGCCTCACCGCGTCGCGTCGTCGACCTCGGCTGCGGCCCGGGGAACCTGACTGTCTCCCTGAAGGACCGTTGGCCCGGCGCGGTCCTGGAGTGCGGTGACAGTTCACCCGAAATGGTGGAATCCGCACGCTCCCGCGGTCTGGACGCTTCGTTGCTCGACGTCCGCGACTGGACGCCCGCGCCCGACACCGACGTGGTGGTGTCGAACGCCGTCCTGCAGTGGGTCCCGGGCCACGAGTCCCTGCTCCGCCGCTGGGTGTCCGAGCTGCCGGCGGGCGCTGTCGTCGCGATCCAGGTGCCGGGCAACTTCAACGCGCCTTCGCATGCGCTGACCCGCGAACTGGCGGCGTCCCCGGCCTGGGCGTCCCGCCTGGCCGACGTCGTCCTGCGCGAGGACGACGCGGTCTTGAGCCCCCTCGGCTACGCGAACCTCCTGGCCGACGCCGGCTGCGGTGTGGACGCCTGGGAGACGACGTACATGCAGCCCCTGCGCGGGCCGCGCGCGGTGCTGGAATGGATCACCGGGACGGCGTTGCGCCCGGTCCGGGCGGCGCTGCCGGACGAGGAGTGGGAGCAGTTCCGCGCCGAGCTGGCCCCGCGTCTCGACGAGGCGTACCCGACCCGGGCCGACGGGACCACGTGGTTCGAGTTCCGCCGGGTGTTCTTCGTCGCCCAGGTCTAGCGCTTGGTCTTCTCGCTGATCTTGGCGCGCGCGATCC
This sequence comes from Amycolatopsis sp. NPDC051758, assembly GCF_044453095.1. Classification (NCBI taxonomy): domain Bacteria; kingdom Bacillati; phylum Actinomycetota; class Actinomycetes; order Pseudonocardiales; family Pseudonocardiaceae; genus Amycolatopsis; species Amycolatopsis sp. NPDC051758. The sequence goes on from NZ_JBITCJ010000005.1 coordinate 366,257, forward strand.
CGGCGGCCCCTTGGACCATGGGGTGGTCGACGACCCGGCGGTAGGTGCGCACGAGCTGCTCGTACCGCCCCCGGCCTGCCTTGGCGCCCAGCACGTAACCCAGGCCAGCCCCCAGCAGGAACTTCTTCATCCGCGTCCACGCCTTCCGTTCGATAGGTCGTCCGACTGTCCATTGTCCAGGAAAACCGCCCGGGCGGGGGCGGTTGCGCCAAGTGGGGGGTGGTGCGAAGTCGGTTGCGGGCATGGGTTAAAGTTCTTCTTGTCGGTCGGAGAGACCGGCACCGGAAGTGAGCAACATTCCCCTGTAGCTCAACTGGCAGAGCATTCGGCTGTTAACCGGAGGGTTCTTGGTTCGAGTCCAAGCGGGGGAGCAAAGCCCAGGTCACTGACCTGGGCTTTTTTGCTACCCCTAAGTAGGGGCGATTTAGTGTCTATCTTGACGATCGTCCAGTGATCGATCGTCGTCAGATGGGGCTAGGCCGCAGACGGCGGCGGAGCGCGTCCGTGGCTCGTGCCAGCACCGACCGACGGCTTGAGCCGGGGGTGCCCCCTTCGAAGTTCGGAGCATTGATGTTGGCGGCAGAGGCGCCTGGCCGTTCTCTGCATCGCCCGCCCACGTTGGCCAGGGAGTCGAGGCCAAGGTTCTCCGAACAGTCACCTGCGGCCCGTTCATCATGCCCACGATGGGACGGGCGGTCTCCTGGCTTTCGCCAGCAAGTAGAGCCGGCATGCCACCCTGAGTAACAACTCAGCCGGCGGCGGCGACCCCGGTGTTGAAGCGGGCAATTTTTGTCGGTGCTGTCAGCAAGACTGTCGGGAGCTGACTCGGGAGGTGAGGCCGTGGACGCTGGCGGAGTGACACCGGAGGAGATCAGGAGCGCGCTGTCGAGCAATGCGACGTTGAAGCTCCTGAACGCCTACAGCCGCGATTGGGTTCTCCCGCTGTTTGCCGAGCACCTCGAACCGGTCGACGGTTCGGTGTCCGCCGAGTGGTTCCACGAGCGCGTCACCGAGGCGCTCGGTCGCATCCCCAACTGGCAGGGTGACCGATCGCCGGCGGAGCACTGCCGCAGGTGGGTCGAGTCCCGCTGGCTCGAAACGGAGACAGACTCCGGAAGGTTACGGTACCGGCTGTCCCCGCACTCGCTTCGCGCTTTGCGAATCGTGAAGGAGATAGTCGAAGGCGAAAGTAGCGTCTCGGGTGCCCGGTTGGGCAGCATCGCACACGCGGTCCGTCGGCTGGCCGACATGACCAACCCGGATCGCGAGGTCCAAGTGCGCCGGATCGACGAGCAGATCGAGGAGCTGCGGCATCGGCGTGACGCGGTCGCCTCGGGCCAGGCTCGGCTGGCGACCCTCGACGAGATGCAGCAACAGCTCCGTGAGGTCCTCGCGATGACCCGCTCTCTGCCAGCGGACTTCCGGCAACTCCGCACGCTGGTCGAGGACCGGCACCAGAAGGTCGCGCGCCACGCGATGACCGACGGCCCGGCGAAGGCCGATCTGGTAGAAGACTACCTCCACGAGAACGGCCTGCTGACAAGGACTCCCGAGGGCCTGGCCTACCTCGGCTTCTCCCGGATGCTCGCCTCCTCCCAGCAAGCACGCACGATCCGGGAGGACGTCGACCAGATCCTCGCGCAGGACTTCGCCCACGATCACATAAAAGCGAACCAGCGGGCACAGCTGGAAACGATGTTCTCCACGCTGCTGGCGGCCGAACTGCGTGTACAGGAGAGCTACGTGCGGTGGACTGCCTCGTTGCGCCGCTTCTTGACCCGCTCCGCGCACGGTCGTCACCGGCGCCTGCTGAGCCTCGCCGACCGCGCCTTGCACACCGGAGCGACCTGGGTCGAGCAGGACCCCGGCGCACGGTTCCTGGACGGCGACGTCCTGGGCATCGGGGTGTTCGCGTTCACCGACGTCTCGCAGATTCAGCTGTGGCGGGACCTCGGTCCGCAGACGGTGGTGGTCCAGGTGCAGCAGGACGCCCTCCCGCTGCCGGAGCTGGACCGGGCGGCGCTGCGCCTGGCGGCCGGGACGAGCCGCCGCGCGGTGTCACGGACCATCAACACCCTGCTGAAGGACCGGCACGTCGTCACCGGGACGGAGGTGTACGAGGCGACACCCGCCGAGTTCCAGCGGCTGGGCGCGCTCGTAACCTTGCTCGATCTGGCGGTCACCCACGGCCGGGTGGAAGTCGCGGCCTGCGAGCGGGTGACCATCGGTGGCGATCGGAGACGCGCGTTGTACGTCGAGTTCCCCCACATCGTCTTCGACAGTCCCGTTGAGGCGGGTGAGGACTCATGAGCGTGGAAGAAAGCAACACCGACCAAGAGCTCGATGCATTCGGCGAGGACGACTCGGCCGGCCTTCCCGACGCGGCCCGGCGTGCCCTGACAACGCTACTGACCGCCCGTTTCATCACTCGGGCCCGGAACCGCCAGGCTTGGGACTCGTTGCTGGCGTACGAGCACGAAATCCGTGAGCACCTCTCCGACCTGTTCCTGGAACTGGTCGTGGACCGGGACCTGGAAGTGGCGTTCAAACGGCAGACGCTCGCCGAGGACGCACCGCGGGTTCTGCGGCGTGAACGGCCGCTGTCTCGGGACACCTCTTTCCTCCTGGTGTTCCTCAGGCAGGAGTGCGCCTACACCGACGCCGCTGACGGTCCGGTCGTGGTCAACCGCGCACAGCTCGAAGAGTTCCTCCGCGCCTACCGAGAGGACGGCGACGGCGACACGGCGCGCTTCGAACGCCGCGTCGACACCGCCATCCGCGCGCTCACCGAGTTGCGCCTGCTCACCGCAGATCCGGACGCCGGCTACCTCTTCACGGTGTCACCGGTTGTGGTCCCGCTGATCGGCGCCGACGAACTCATCAGGCTCGAAGACGCCTACCGCCAAGGCGTGGAACTGCGTGAACCGCCCCGAACGGACGACCGAACCGAGGGGGAGGTACCCGAGTGACTCCGGAAGCCGTCCCCGGACAGTTCCGCATCGAGAAGGTCCAAGTCCTCAACTGGGGCGCGTATTCGGGCTTGCAGGTCATGCACGTCGGGCGCTCCGGTACCGCCATCCTGGGCCCGTCCGGCCGGGGCAAGTCGACCTTGCTCGACGCGATGGCGTCCGTGATCATGCCGAACCCGCAGGAATTCAACCAAGCCGCCAGAGACGACAAGGGCCGCAAGCGCGAACGCACGACCTACAGCTACGCCCGCGGGCACACCGACCATCGCCGCGACGAGAACAGGCGCTCGGGGACGACCACCTACCTCAGGCCACCGGGGAGTGACGGCTTCGCCAGTGGCACCGCGATCACGTGGTCGGATGGTGTGGCCGCCCGGGTCACCGCGTTTCGGCTCGCCTGGGTGGCCCCGGACACGACCGGGGCGGAGATGATCGGCACGAACACGGTGTACGGGTTCGTGCACGACGATTTCGACTTGGCAGGCCTCGACGGCTTGTCCGGTGTGCGGGCCGGCACTTCGCCGCTGTCGAAATCCTCTCTGGGCACCCTCGTCGACCCCGACCGCGGAGACGTCGTCGATCCGTCTCAGAGCCGGATGCACGCCAAGATGCGCACCGCCATGTCCATGGGACGCACCGACGAATCTCAGCGGCTCGCCATGCAGCTCCTGCGCCGCGCCCAAGCGTCCAAGGGCATCTTCAACATCAACGCGCTCTTCAAAGAATTCGTTTTGACCGAGCCGCTGGCGATGAGCAGGTGGGACACGGCGCTGGCGGCCTACCGGGAAGCGAGCCTGCTGTACGACGAATTCGAATACGCGCGAAAGCGGTTCGACGCGCTCGCCCAGCTGCCCGCGCTCGCGGAGCGGTACGCCACAGCGGGAAGTGATTACGTCGCCAAGCAGCGGCTGCGGCAAGAGCCGGACACCGGCGGTCCGTCCCGGCTGCAGGTCTGGCACGCGGAGAAAGTGGCGGAGTGGGCGGCCCGGGAAACCGACACCAACCGGATCGAGCACGCGGAGGTCGACGAAGAGGTCCAGTCCGCCCGCCTGAACGCCAAGACAGCCAAGGACGCCTTCGACGACGTCATCACCACCCTCACGGCCGTCGGCGGTGACCCGACCAAGACACTTGCGCTGCAGCTCGAAGGCGCCCGCAAAGAACTCGACAACCTTGAGGAGGCCCGAGCCGAGCTGACCGCGCAGCTCGCCGAGTTCGGCCTCGTGCTGCCCACTTCTCAAGGCGATCTGACGCTCCTCCAGGCCAGCATGGCGGAGATCCACGCGAAGTTGACGGCCGACCAAGCCGAGCTCGACCGACAAGCGCACGAGAGACAGGCCGATCTGGCGCTCTTGAAGCGCCGCATCGCGAAGCTGACCAAGGAGATCGAGCAGCTCAAGCAGCGCCGCGGCAACATCCCCGAAGAAGCGGAAGGCATGCGCAACCGCATCGCGCGAGCCACGCGACTGCCCGCTGATCGTCTGCCGTACCTCGGTGAGCTGCTTCAGCTTAAGCCCGAGCACCGACGCTGGGAGCAGGCAGTGCTGAGCGTCCTGCGTGGACTGGCACAGCAACTGGCCGTCGCCGAAGCGGACTTGCCAGTCGTACGCCGCCATGTCAACGACAACGACATGGGAGGCGCGATCACGCTGGTTCGAGTCCGGACTCCCGGGTCAGTTCCCGCGCCGATCGCCAACACCGTCCCGGCACTGCTCGACATCGCGGATTCGCCATATCGCGATTGGCTTGTGCGCGAACTGGTCGAGCACTTCTCCTACTGGTGCGTGGAGCACGACAGCGCACTGAGCGAACCACGGCCGCCCGGCACCATCGGCTCCGTCACCCTCGCCGGCATGCGCACAGGTGCGCGCGACCGGTACGTGAAGAACGACCGAAAGAGCCCCTACAAGTGGATCGGCTGGGACAACCACCAGCTGCGCGCCGACCTCGCCGAAGAAGCCAGCTCACTCCGGAGTGAGCTTCCGTCGACCGAGCTCAAGGCCGACCAAGCCGGCGCGGCACGCGACGCGTGCCGCGACAGTATCCTGCGGCTGAAAGTGCTGCAAGAAGGCATCGCGTGGACCCGCATCGACACCGCACCCGTGCTCCAGCGGATCAGCGCGCTCGAGGAACAGCTCAAGCGCGCCGACACCCCGGAAATCCGCGAGCTGCGGAGACGGTTGGACCTCGCCCACGAAAAGATGCGCAAGACCGGCCTCGTCGTCGGCAAACTCGAAGACAAGCTGGTCGCGATCGGCGACGTCTGGGGTCAGCTCGTGGATGTGCGAGACACCGCCACCAGGACGATCGACGACGAGCCAGCGCTGACGGACGAAGAGCGCGCTGCACTGGCAGGGGTGCCGTTCGCTGCCCCAGTCGGCCCCGAGATAGCCGCCATCAAACAGAGCAGGTTGACCGCCGAAGACGATCTCAGCCACCAGATCGAGCAGCACAAGAAGGACCGCGAGTCACACGAACAGATGATTCTCGTGACCATCCGGGCGTACCGGAACATCGACGAGCGCACGGCCCGGGAGCTGGATGAAACCATCGAAAGCCTTCCCGCTCTCCTCGACCTGCACACCCAGCTGGTCACCGACGACCTTCCCCGCGCGAAGCACAAGTGGCTGCGCAAGGTTGATCAGGAGATGAACACCCAATTGCGCAGCCTGCTGGTGCAGATCGACGAGGACGGCCGGCAGATCAGGCGCGGTCTGCACCCGATCAACTCGGTGCTCGAAGGCGTCCCGTTCCGCGAAGGCTCCGTGCTGACCATCGAGACCGTCGACCGGCCCAGCACGGACCTCAAGGAGTTCCGCGACCTCATCACCCGCTATACCAGCAACACTCTGCTGCAAGACGTCAGCCGTGACGCCAACGAGATCGAAGCGGCGTTCGTTCGGCTGCGCAAAGGCCTCGCCCGCCTCGACGATCCCACACGCTACGGCGAGGGCTGGCGGCGGCGGGCGTTCGACGCCCGAGAGCACGTGGAGTTCCGCGCCATCGAGACGCGAACCGATGGCGCGGAAATTGTCCATGAAGGCGTCGCCGGGATGAGTGGCGGCGAAGGTCAGGAGCTGATCGCCTTTATCTTGGGGGCCGCGCTGCGCTACAGGCTCGGTGAGGGCAGTGAAGCACCACCGATCTACGCTTCGATCGTCCTCGATGAAGGCTTCGTCAAAGCCGACAGCGAGTACACAGGGCGTGCTCTCGCCGCACTCCGCGCGCTGGGCTTCCAGCTCATCGTCGGCGCACCGCGCGAGAAGGCGACGGCGTTCGAAGAGCACATCGAGACGGTCGCGTACATCAACACCGATCCCCGCAATCCCACGGCCGTGCGGATCTACCCGATGACCATCGAACAAGCTCTCAGCGTCGATGGCGAGGAAGTCCCTTGATGCGCTCGCCGGGGGAGATCCTCGCGCAGATCCGCACTCGTTACTCGAGCGGCTGGCGCGACTGGCTCGTCTCACCACCGGACAGATTCTCGTTCCCCCTCGCGGCGCCGGACGCCACCACAACGGCGCGTGAAGCAACGAAGGTGAGCGATTGGCTGCGCGCGTGGCGGACTTGGGCCAGCGAACACCCCACAGCCAGGCTGCGCAGCACGACCCGTCGCACGCTCATCGGCACACAGGACATCTACACCCACGTCGAGGTGGACGACGTCGATGCCTTGGCGGCCCTCTCTCCCGAGACGGCGGCGCACTGGGCGAGAGCGCAACAACGTTATCCACAGCTGGTTGCGCCGCATCTCCGGCTCAAGCCCAGGCTCGCCGAAATCGTCGATCTCGACGACCACGATTTCGGCCTCCTACTGCGCGCCGCGCAGTGGTTCGCCGAGCATCCGCAGTCCGGGCTGACCATGCGTCAAGTACCGATCCGCGGCCTGCACACCAAATGGCTCGCGCGCCACCGCCGGCTCGTTCTGGCTTTGCTGGACCTCGATCCTTCGCCGTCGTCGCCTGAAAGTGACGACGAACTCACCCCCGAAGACGTTGACCTGCTCGGACTGCGGCCGCTGCCGCGCCAGGTCGACATCATCCTCCTCGACCCGGACGACCGGCGCTCACTAGCCGGGCTTCGCCACCTCCGCGCCCCGCTGGGCGAGATCGCCGCGCTCCCCCTCCGCCCCCGGCACGTCCTCGTCGTCGAGAACAAGGAGTCGGCACTGCCGGTCCCCGACCGGCCCAATGCGGTGGTCATCCACTCGCTCGGGAACTTCCTTTCAGCGCTCGACGCGCTCTCTTGGATCTCCAGTGCGTGCGTTTGGTACTGGGGTGATCTGGACCGTGCGGGCCTGACGTTGCTATCTCGCGCTCGGACCGTCCACCCGGAAATCAAGTCCGTCCTGATGGATCGCCGCACCCTCGAGCGGCACCACGATCTGACGGTCGAAGATCCCACCAGCAGGGTCGACGCCCCCGATCCGACCCTCACCGCTGCCGAACTGGAGACGCTCGCACAGCTGGCCGACGGTGACGGATACTTGCGCCTCGAGCAGGAACGCTTGCCCTGGGAGTACGTCTTACCGCACCTGTCAAGAGCGCTGGACGATGGCGACGACCGCAATCACTGAACGGGTTCTGCGTGCACGTACTGGTGGTGGTGCGCCAGTTCGGGCCTGCTTCAGCTACCGAGCGGCAGTTGGACTCCTTCGTGGCGAACTCGGAAATCTGCCGAGACTAAAAGCCGACCCGTCTGGATCTCTGCTCCCAGTGGGCGGCGTTCGCTACTGCGGAGCTAAGGAAGCCGAACCCCTGACCCTCTCACTGCCAGTGAGGGTCGATCATGGCTCTGACCTGCGGCGATAGAGAATCGCCTAGTCAAATGATGCGCTTCGGTGCCGCTGCTGGCAACTGTGTGTTGTTGAGTGCGGTTATGACAGGGGGTTTGCCCCAGCTGTGCCCCAGTGAAATTAGTGAGAGGACTGGGCCACGCGCGTGTCGAACATCAGGCGGATCCGGCAGGCGACGTGGGCTTGGATCCAGCCGATCGGGATCCCTCAGGCGGTTGTCGTGCAGCGGGACCAGTGTCATGAGTGACCTTGGCTGACGAGCCCGTCCCGAGTCGAGGTGCTGCTGAGGATGGCTAGCCAGGGCGCACGCTATGCGGCATGAGAGTGCGTTGACGTAACACGGTCGTTGGCTGTGACGACATGCGTGGGTCGACTGCGTTATGTGCTGGAACCGGGGGAGCTGTGTCTGCGCGTGTAGTAGTGGTCCATGGGGTGGGTCAGGAGTTTCATGGTCCGGAGCTGATGTGTCAGCTGGTGGGGCCGGCATTGCGTGATGGTGTTCGCCTGTCCGGCGGGCCGGCGCTAAGTGCCGGCGATGTGGCGTGCGCGTTCTACGGTGATGTGTTCCTCGAGCCGGGAGCTCGGGGAGGGGACGTCCCGCCTTGGGACGAGTTCGACGTCGAAACCGGTTTCGAGGCCGAGTTGTTGGAGGCGTGGTGGGAGTACGCCGCGTCGGTAGATTCCCGAGTCGAAGGACCTGACGAGCAGGGGGCTCGCGGAGCGGTGGGATACGCAGCGTCGCGTCCGCTGCTGAATAGGCGGGTGCGGGCGGCGTTGAACGCGCTGACCGGGTCGCGGTTCTTCGAAAAAGTCTCGGACCGATTGCTGATCTTCGCGTTAAAGCAGGTCCGTCGGTACATGACGGAGCCGGGTGTGCGCGCGGCCGCGCGGGAACGGGTGGCCAAGGCGGTAGGTGCGGAGACGCGGGTGATGGTGGCGCACTCGCTGGGTTCGGTGGTCGCCTACGAGGCACTGTGCGCGAATCCGCAGTTGCCGGTGACGGATTTTGTGACGGTGGGGTCGCCGCTCGGCTTGCGGTCGGTGATCTTTGACCGTCTCGACCCGGCACCAGTGGACGGGTGGGGGTTGTGGCCTGCGGGTGTGCAGGCGTGGACAAATATCGCAGATCCAGGTGACGTCGTAGCGCTGGCCGGGGTGTTGGTGGACCGATTCGGCGACCGGGTGAGAGATGTCACGATCACGAACGGCGCGCGGATGCATGACCTGCTTAGATATCTGACAGCGCCAAGCGTGGGCACTGCGATCGCCCGTGGGGTAACTGACGCGAACGGTCTCGGCGAGGCGGAGGCGCTGACTTGATGGATGAGTCGACGTCGGCTGGGGCGCAGCGCAAGTTCCTGATCACGATTGGTGTGAGTACCTACCGCGATAGCCAGATTTCGGATCTTCCCGGTGCAGCCAAGGACGCGGAGCGAGTGCGACGCTTACTCGTGCCGATGGGATATGAGGTGGTGCTGTCGGATCTGTCGGCAGAGTCTGCCCGAAATGTACCGGTCGCGGTGGAGCGGTGGGCGGTAAAAGAGAAGCTGAGCGCGCAGGATGTTGTGGTGGTGTACTTCGCCGGTCACGGTGTGGCGGAGGAAGATCGTCACTATCTGCAGTTCAGCGATACCGAGGACGGGCTGGCCAGCACGGCCTTAGCGAGCGAGGAGCTGGCGCGACCATTGATGCGCAGCCAGGTGGGACACCTGCTCGTCATGCTGGACACGTGCTACGCCGGGGCGGGAACCAACGACGTAGCCCGACTGGCCGGCGGCCTGATCCGCAGCCAGCCGACTGCCGCGGGGCGGTGGATGTTGGCCGCGGCTCGCGGTAAGCAGACGGCCCGCGACACTGCGTTCGTCGACGCGCTGACTGCGACGCTCGCCCATCCCCAGGCTGGTGCACGTCAGGAATTTCTGTCGGTGCGTGAGGTCACCACGAGGATCAACGCCTACTTCAAAGACAACGCATTAGTACAGCGGGCCTCGCACTCGGTCGTGGATAGCGACGGGCAGGTCTCCTTCTTCAACAATCCGGCCTACATCCCCAATTTACCCGCGGGGGATCTCGACGTAGCGACCTTGGCCGTGTTGCGCAAACGTGTTGACAGGCATTTCCTTCCTCGCGCACGAGGCGTCGAGCACGCCGGTAACCTTGGCGACTACTTCGCTGCTCGCACCGCTGCGTTGCGCGAGCTGACCGCATGGCTACGTGCCGATCGGCACGATCGTCTGGCTCGGGTCGTCACCGGTCGCCCGGGTTCGGGAAAGTCGGCGTTGCTGGGACGGCTGATGCTGCTGGCTGACCCAGACGAACCAGCCCGCGCCCGCACCAGCCCGGACGCGTTGCCTCCGGCAGGGCTGGAGATCGTGCCGCTACACGCGCGCCGCGCTACCCGTGATTCGCTCACCCGAGACCTGGCCGCCACACTCGATACTCCCGCGGCCGACCTGGACGAACTTCTGCAGATTCTCGCCGAACGTTCGGCGCCGTTGGTGATCGTTGTGGACGCCCTCGACGAAGCCGGCACCGCCGGTGACCCGAACGAGGGCATGCGGATCGGTCGTGAACTGCTGCGACCGATGACCTCCATGCCCACGGTGCGGTTGATCATCGGAACCCGCGACCCCCTCATCCGCACCTTGGGCCGAGCCATCGTCGTTCTGGACCTTGACGACCCCCGCTATATCGACACGGGCGATGTAGCGGGCTACGCCCGTGATGTCCTCCTGGACGTCCACGACCCTGACAGTCGCTCCCCCTACTGCGGCAATCCCACTGTGGCCGCCACTATCGGTCAGGCAATCGCCAGCCGCGCCGGAACATCGTTCCTGGTCGCCCGCATGACGGCTGCCGCCCTGGTTCAGGGGCAGATCACGATTGACACCACTACGCCAGGCTGGCGTGACACGCTGCCCAGCGACGCCACGGAAGCCTTCGCCGCCTACCTTGCCCGGTTCGGCCAACACCGCTCGAAAGTCGAACGGCTCCTTCGCCCCCTCGCTTACGCCCAAGGCGCGGGTTTGCCCTGGTCGACGCTGTGGGGGCCTCTCGCCGAAGCCCTCTCCGGCGTCCCCTGCCCTCGCGACGATCTTCGCTGGCTACAGGAACACGCCGGCGCCTACCTGCTGGAAAGCACTGCTCACCACGACTCGGTGTTCCGGCTTTTCCACGAAACCATGGCCGAACATCTCCGCACCCCCGGCCACGACCGCCAAGCCCACCACGCCATCACCACCACGCTCCTCGAGCATGTCCCCCTCGACCCGATCACCGGTCGTCGCGTCTGGGCCAATGCCCACCCCTACATCCTCGATCACCTCGCCACCCACGCCGCCGCAGCATCACAACTCGACGACCTCATCACCGACCCCCTCTACCTCGTCTATGCAAACCCCGACCAACTCCTCGTCGCCCTCCACACGTTGACCACCAACCAGAGTCGGCTCACCGCAGCGATCTATCGGCACTCCGCCACCATCCACCGCCACCTCACTACGCGCCGCCGACAACGACTGCTCGCTATCGACGCTGCCCGCTTTAACTCATCCCACCATCAGCAAACCTTCAGCCAGGGCCTCACGTGGATTCCCCGCTGGGCAACCGGACAACAAACTTCCATTGCACTTCGCGCCACCAGCACCGGCCACACCAGCTGGGTGAATGCGATGGCGGTGAGCGAGGTCGACGGCCGTGCAGTCGCAGTGACTGCCAGCAACGACCGGACGGTGCGGGTTTGGCACTTGGATGACGGGTCGGAACGCACCACATTCGCCGGCCACACCGAGCCGGTGAATGTTGTGGCGGTGGCTGAGGTCGGCGGTCGGCCGGTCGCAGTCAGCGTCAGCGACGATGGGGCGGTGCGGGTGTGGCATTTGGATGATGGGTCGGAACGCACCAGCACCTCCACCGACCACACCGACTGGGCGGTGGCGGTGGCGGTGGCTGAGGTCGATGGTCGGCCGGTCGCAGTCAGCGTCAGCGACGATGGGGCGGTGCGGGTGTGGCATTTAGATGATGGGTCGGAACGCGCCACATTCGCCGGCCACCCCGATTCGGTAAATGTCGTGGCGGTGGCTGAGGTCAGCGGTCGGCCGGTCGCGGTCACTGCCAGCGCCGAAGGGGCGGTGCGGGTGTGGCATTTAGATGATGGGTCGGAACGCGCCACCCTCATCGGCCACACCAACTCGGTGGAGGTGGTGGTGGTGACGGAGGTCGACGGCCGAGAGGTCGCAATCACTGCCAGCGCTGACCGGACGGTGCGGGTGTGGCATTTGGATGATGGGTCGGAACGCACCACATTCGCCGGCCACACCGACTCGGTAAATGTTGTGGCGGTGGCTGAGGTCGACGGTCGGCCGGTCGCAGTCAGTGCTGGCGACGACGAAGCTGTGTGGGTATGGAACCTGGACGACGGCTCAGAACGCACCGCCCTCACCGGCCACACCAACTCGGTGAGGGCGTTGGCGGTGACCGAGGTCGACGGTCGGCCGGTCGCAGTCAGTGCTGGCGACGACGAAACCGTGCGGGTATGGAACCTGGACGACGGCTCAGAACGTACTACCCTCACCGGCCACACCTACCCGGTGAGGGCGGCGGCGGTGACCGAGGTCGACGGTCGGCCGGTCGCCGTCAGCGTCAGCGACGACGGGACGGTGCGGGTATGGGACTTAGCCATGTTGGCCGAAGAACGCGAACGAGACGGTCATACAGCCGACATCAATCAAATCGTCGCAATATCGAAGGCGAACCAAGCGTGGCTAATTTCTGCTAGCAGGGATAGCACGGTGCGGGTATGGACCCTGGATGACGGGGCGGAGAGCGCCGCCTTCACCGGCCACACCGACTCGGTGAGGGCGGTGGCGGTGGCGGAGGTCGACGGTCGGCCGGTCGCCGTCAGCGTCAGCGACGACGGGACGGTGCGGGTATGGCACGTGGAAGACGGGTCGGAACGCGCCTCCTTCACCGGGCTTGCCAGCTCGATGAGGGGGGTGGCGGTGGCTGAGGTCGACGGTCGGCCGGTCGCAGTCGGCGTCAGCGCCGATGGGGCGGTGCGGGTGTGGCATTTGGATGATGGGTCGGAACGCACCACCCTCACTGTCCACAACGACTCGGTAAATGCGTTGGCGGTGTCCGAGGTCGACGGTCGGCCGGTCGCAGTCGGCGTCAGCGCCGATGGGGCGGTGCAGGTGTGGCACTTGGATGACGGCTCAGAACGCGCCGCCTTCACCGGCCACAACGACTCGGTAAATGCGTTGGCGGTGTCGGAGGTCGACGGCCGAGCGGTCGCAATCACCGCCAGCGCTGACCGGACGGTGCGGGTGTGGCACTTGGATGACGCGTCGGAACACACCACCCTCACCGGCCACACCAACTCGGTGGAGGCGGTGTCGGTGACCGAGGTCGACGGTCGGCCGGTCGCAATTAGTGCCAGCGAGGATGGAACTGTGCGGCTATGGAACTTGGACGACGGCTCAGAACGCTCCGCCCCCACCCACCGGGTGAGGGCGGTGTCGGTGACCGAGGTCGACGGTCGGCCAACCATGATCACTTCCAGTCGAAACAGGACTATCAGCGTGTGGGATCTGACCACTGACACCGAAATTGATGTAATCGACTATTCCGGGCACCCGACCGCGGGTCTAGTTATAGGACCAGGTTCCAGGCTCGCCTTCGGAGCAGGTTGGGACGTGATTGTTCTAGCCGCAAAGTAAGCAACTAACTCGGTGGATTCTTGTGTCTGCTCAACTTTGCCGCCGCGCGATCAGTCTATGGCCGCTCATCGGCAGAAGAGGACGTTTGTGCGGACGGGGCGGTGGGGTCGGTGCCGGGCCGCGAGTCGTCGGCGACGCCGTTGGGAGAGACCACGGCGCTGGATGTCGACAAGTGGGTCGAAGAGTCACGGGAGGCTGGCTACGCGACGGCGACGGTCACGAGCTGGGTGGAGCTGCTGTCGATGATCTGAGTGACCAAGGTGGGGCGTTGCACGCGTCGCGAGGGAGGCTGATCGTCGGAGGTCGCGCAGGCTTGGGTCAGCACCTGCCGAACCGGGTCGTGGAGGTGTATCCGCATGAGGCGCCGGAGGGGGAGACCCGGTTGCTTGCCGATCTGCAACGCCGTTGGCAGAAGGCCACCCGCAGCCCCTATCCGAAGGGGCCGAAGCTGAGGTCGGCATCAAGAGCTGGCCGCGGACGGCTCCGCCGATGAAACGAACCCGAAACGCAGAACCCCTCTGGCCAGCCCGGAAGGCTGAACCGAAGGGGTCCCGCGAGAGAGGGGAGCTAGGAGGACTCGAACCCCCTGACCCCTCACTGCAGTTGACCTGCGACGATAGAGGATCGCCTGATAAGACTGATGCTTCTCGGTGTTGTTGATGGCAACTGTGTGTGACGCTTTGCGTCATGCGCAGTTCGGTCGGCAACGGCGCCGTTCCATCCGGCGTCCCCGCCGCCGCGTACGCGGCAACCGCATGACATGAAGCGACCCTGAAGTCACCCAGACGGCCCCACGTTCTCGCACGCACAGTCACCTCGGAACCGACGAATTCATCTTTACTGTCTATCTGACAGTAATATACGGTCTGAGGCGTGGCAGACAACGATTGGACCCCCCCTCCGGTACTGCTGGCCGTCGATCTGGTGATCTTCACGCTTCGCGACGCCGTTCTCCACGTGCTGCTGGTCGAGCGAGGAGTGGATCCGTTCCGGGGAGCACTGGCACTCCCGGGTGGGTTCCTCGAACACGACCGGGAGGGTGTGCTCGCTGCCGCGCGCCGGGAACTGCAGGAGGAGGCCAACCTCGACGCGTCGCAGCTGCACCTGGAGCAACTGGGCGCCTACGGCGCCCCCGACCGCGACCCTAGGGGCCGCGTCGTTTCCGTGGCCTATCTCGCCATCGCGCCCGGTCTTCCCGAGCCGCTCGCGGGCAGCGATGCCGCCCGAGCCTCTTGGACGCCGGTTCCGGACGTCCTCGCCGGACGAGCCAAGCTCGCGTTCGACCACCGGGACATCCTCGACGACGGTCTGGAACGCGCGCGCTCGAAACTCGAGTCTTCCGCTTTGGCCACCGCTTTCTGTGCGAACACCTTCACCATCAACGAACTGCAGCGAGTTTACGAGGCGGTGTGGGGAGTCGAGCTGGATCCGCGGAACTTCTACCGGAAGGTCCAGGCGACGAACGACTTCATCGTGCCCCTTGGCAACGAACGCCGAGCCGGCCGAGGCCGCCCAGCCCGTCTTTTCAAAGCCGGAAACCAGACCACGCTCTATCCACCGCTCGTACGCCCCAACTGAACCGTCGCAACCGAAGGGGAACGCATGACCGACGACCTGGTGGTGATGCTCACCGCCTTCAACGACGAATACAAAGCAGTCTGCGAAAGACTGGCCGATACAAAGATCGTTCGTCACGACAAAGGCACCCGCTTCGAAATCGGCACCATCCGGGGCACGTCGCGCCGCGTCGCGCTCAGCCTCACCGGCAAGGGAACGCATGCCGCCGCCGTCCTCGCCGAACGCGCGATACAGCACTTCTGCCCGGTCGCACTCATTTTCGTCGGGGTTGCGGGCGCGTTGTGGGACACCCCGCTCGGCGACGTCGTCGTCGCCACGCATGTCTGCGCCTACCACGGCGGCACCAGCGAGGACGACGGTCTCAAGGCTCGCCCGCGGGTATGGGAGATCGCGCACGAGGTCAGTCAAGTAGCCCAGCACGTGGCCCGGACCGGCGAGTGGGCCCGGGACACCCCTCCGGGCACCAAGGCACACTTCGGGGTCATCGCCGCCGGCGAGATCGTGCAGAACTCACGGTTGTCCGCCGAAGCGCGCTGGATCCGCGATCACTACAACGACGCCCTGGCAATCGAAATGGAAGCGGCGGGCGTCGCGCAAGCCGGTCATCTCAATGGCGCTCCCATCGCGGTCGTGCGGGGAATCAGCGACCTGGCCGACGGCACCAAGTCCACCAGCGCGGACCGGAAGTGGCAGCCCGCGGCCGCGGCCAACGCGGCGGCATTCGCCGTCCAGCTTGCCAGTGACCTCATCAACGAACGGGAGCTCCTCGCCATGGACGACAACGCCACCCAAGATCCTCACGGCACTGTGTACAACTACGCGACCGGACCGGTCGGCATCCAGGCCGGCTCCGTCACCGGGAGCACCGTCTGGCAGAACACATCCCCGGTTGGTCCCGCCGCGACCGATTTCGCTGCGGAACTGGCCACCCTGCGAGCCGAACTGAAGCGGGAACGCTCCCGCGGACAGCTCGACAACGCGACTTATGAGGCGGCCCGCAACGAACTCGACATCGCCGACGAGGCTCTGGAGTCCCCGACGGCCGAGAGCAAGAAAACGTTCCTGCTGGCGCTCAAGCGGCTCGGCGGCCTGATCGGGGACCTTGCCGGGCTGGCGGCGAAGATCGCCGCTCTCATAACGGCGGCGAAGGGATTGTCATGACGGACAGTGGCCCGAAGACCGAAAACACCGCCACCGGCGGATCCCACGTCGGCATCCAGGCCAACGAAGTCCACAACTCGAACGTCTATCTGCTCGACTCCGACGCTTCGCCCGAAGAGAAATACCGGGTAGGCCTCGCCTACCTCCGAGACGGCGTCCCGTCCGAAGCCCGCAGGCTCATCGACGACGCCAGGGCACGCGGTCTCGACAGCGCCGAGATCCGGTTCCACTGGATCCTCGCCATGCTCAGCAAACGTTCGTACCGCGATCTGAACACCGGAGAGCGCGAACGGCTGGCGGCCATGCCTCTCACCTGCGCGGAGCTGCCTGAGGACGAGTGGACGCAATCGCTGGATGCCTTGTGCGAACTGCTCGACTACTTCGGCAAAACGGGAGGCGACCCAAGTCACGCGCTCAAGGAGCTCGCCAAGTTGCCGATGGCTCAGCGCGAGGTGATCGTGCGCCACCTCGACCTCGTGCTCACCGGCAGCCTGAGAGACAACTTCTGGGCTGAGACCCGGCAGAACGCGAAACGGATGCGGTTCGCCGACGGGCGGAAGGACTCCGTCTGGGCCTACTTCCAGCCCGAGCCCATCCCGCCGCGGGCGCGCCGTCCCGCGCCGAGTACCACCACGCTGGGGGATCGCGCGCGGGCCGCGATCGGCACCCTGACCGGGGGTCTCGCCACCGCATACGTGATCATGACGATCATCCAGAGCGGGCGCCCCGTGCCGATCGTGGCCTGCCTGCTCGCCGTCGCAACCGCGTACGTCGCCGCCCACAGCGCCCTGAACTGGGGATACCGGCGCGGACGCTTCGCTGCCAAGGAGCGGCTCTACTCTGTCAGGCGAAGCGCCGATCTCGATCCGGCTCCGGGGTTCACCCGCGATGTGGCTCGCTCGTTCGACTACTACTTCGTCAAATACGGCCCCAAGGGCGCGGACGCGGACAAGGAACGGAGGAAGTGGATGTCCGAAACCAAACGCGTCCGGGCCGCGCTGTGCGACGAGATCGCCGTTCTCTACCGCGAGGAGCGGATCGGCGTCGGCCGCGTCAAGTGGCTCATCCGCTACCTCACCAGGGGGACCTACAGTCACTGGACGACCGGGACGCTGTTCCCCCATCGTGGGCGGTACCGCGTCTCCCGGTCGATGAAGGCCCGCTGCGTGGTGTCCACGACCGCTTTCCTCGCCCTCACCATTTATGTCGTCTCGGCGGCGGTGGACATCGCACTCATCCCCAGCACGGCGGCCGTCTTCATCGCGGTAGTCGGGACTTGGGCGGCCGGCGCGGGGTGGTCGCGCATCCTCAACGAACGCCGTCGGATCAAGGAGAGCTGGCAGGAGCACGACGAGGTGCTGGCCGCCCGGCGAGTCGAATACGAACGCTGGGTGCGGAAGCTGGAGGCCACGCGTCCGACGGAGACCCAGATGGAAAACTGGCTCACCGCCGACAAGACCATGGCCCTCGACTGGGCGTTGAAGCACTACCGGCTCGCCTGGCGCGATGTCCTCGCCCACGCGTTCCTGCAAACTCCCGGGGCGTCGTGCAAACGAGCGCGGGACCGCTTCGGGCCGTGGCGGTACTCGAAGTACGACCTCCGCATCTTCCTGCTCACCCAGGAAGGCGTGCGCGAGATCGGCACCGAGATCGACTTCGAGCACGGCGTGCACAAGGAGCAGGAACGGAACAACTTTCGCTTCGACGCCGTTTCTTCGGTCCATGTCGCCACGACCACCGACCTCAGCTACACCTTGGAGCTGAGCCTCATGAACGGCGAGCCGCGGAACATCCGGGTCACCGACCCGGCCGGAGACAAGACCGATGCGGGCAAGGACGCCTATGCTCTGGCGAGGATGAGCCTCCACGCCGCCGGCTTCGCTCACACGCTGCACATCCTGGAGGGCATCGCGGCGGAAGGGAAGAAGTGGATCGAGCGCGACCCGTACATCAACGCGCAGGCAGCCACCGGCCTCGACTCCGACCTCCAGCCTCCTGAGTTCGACGAATCGTGAAACCGTACGGGCGGCGATCGTGCCTGGGCGAATGCACCACGACGCCTGTCCAGACGAAGGGCGGAGTCAGCGCTTTCCGCAGGAGGTTCCCGGCGCCCGGCCAGGTCGGCGTTCATCGGTTGGGTGAGGATCGCGTCCAGCGCGGCCAGAGTCTCGTCGTCAAACACGATGCGTTGTCCTCGGAGTGCCCTTGTGGCCGCCGATATCGTCGCGTCGTGCGGGCAGCTGCCGCTGGCGGTCCGTGTCGCGGGGGCGCGGCTGGCCACCCGCAGGCAGTGGACGCCGCGCCTGCTCGCCAGCCGGCTGACCGACGAACGGCACCGTCTCGACGAGCTCTCCGCCGGTGACCAGCGGATCCGGGCGAGCATCGAGCTGAGCGTGCACGGCCTCGAACCCGCCGGGCAGACCGCGATTCGCAGGCTCGGACACCTCGGGCTCCCCGACTTCCGGTCATGGGTGGTGGCCTACGCCTTGGACGTCGACATCGACGTGGCCGAGCAGGTGGTCGAGCACCTCGTCGACCACCACCTCGTCGACTACACCTTCGTCGACGACACCGGCCAGGTCCGCTACCGGCTGCACGACCTGGTCCGCATCTACGCCAAAGAGGAGGCCGACCGGCGCGAGTCCCAGGCTGACTTCGCCGCCTCCACCGCCCGCATCGTCGGCGGCTGGGCAGCGGTGCTCAATGTGCTGTGGGAACACATCGGCGACAACGTGTACTCCGGCGCGATTCCCGTGACCACACCGGCGATGGGTGACGACGTCGCTCCCGAGGTGCTCGGTACGGCGCTCATCGACCCCCGCGGTTGGCTGGACATTGAGCAGGCGTCGCTGGTGCTCGGCGTGGAGCGGGCGGCCGAGCTGGGCCTCCATGAGCTGGCATTGGCCGTCGCGTCGGTGCTGTGCATGTCAACATATGCGCTGAACAATGTGCAGGACCTGTGGGACCGCGCGCACGGCGCCGCAATGACCGCCGCCCACGCGGCGGGTAACGCACGTGGTGAGGCGATCCTGCTGGCCGAGCTGGGGCAGCTGCGGTACGAGCAGGACAGGTTCGCCGACGCGCGCCAGCACCTGACCGACGCCGTCGAACGCTTCCGCGAACTGCACGATCGGCGTGGCGAGGCCAGTGCATTGAGCGCGCTCGGGCTGGCGTGCCGCGACCAGGGGTGTCTCCCGGAAGCGGAACACTTCCTGAGCCGGGCCGCGGCTGTGTGCCGGGACCTGGCGGACGACCGCGCGACCGGCCACTGCCAACGGCTCCTCGGCTCGGTGCACCTGGAACGCGGCGACTTCGAGGCCGCCGACACGGCGTTGGCCGACGGGCTCGCCGCATACCGCAGGGCAGGCAGCCGGCGCGGCGAGGCGCTGACACTGCGCACGATCGGCCTGACCTACCGAGCCCGCGGCAGGCTCGCTGACGCCGAAGAGGCGTTCACCGGCGCGCTGGCGATGTTCCGGCAGCTGGAGGACGCCAGCTTGACCGCACTCTGCCTGCGGGGACTGGCGAAGACGTACATCCGCATGGGCAGGCTCGACGAGGCACGGGAGCCGCTGGAGACCGCGCTGGCCACGCACCGCAGCGAGCGAGACGGCTGGGCGGAGGCAATGGCGCTGCGGACGATGGGAGAGCTGGAGCTGGTCGCTGGACGGCTTGACGCGGCGGAGAAGTGCCTGACGAGCGCGTTGGACATGTTCCGGGCGCAAGGCGCGACGTTGTGCCGCGCCCGCACGCAGCGCGACCTCGCCCGGCTTGTGCTTGCCCGAGGCGACGAGACGACGGCGAGGGCGATTCTGCTCGAGGCGATCGAGACGTTCCGGACCTACGGCTCGCGGGAGTATGGGGAGCTCAAGGCCGCTGTAATCCCATTGCAGTGATAGTAAAGAGGCATGAGCCACGGTTTCGTCGTGGAACGTCTACCGCCGCATGGACTGCTGTCCGACCCCCGTGTCTCGCCGCGGTTCCCATCCGAGACAGCGAGGAGGTACGGGTCGACGTGCAGACGTCGGCGCCGCTGCGTGTCGCCGGCCCGACGTGTCTCCAGTACAGCGAGGCAGGTGTCGGACGTCTGCCGGGATGCGGATCTCGTAGTCCGTCTCGAGCTAGAGCATGCTGTGCTCACCGAACAGCTCGATGCGGTTGCCGCGAGATTTAGCATGATCGGGTGGAGTGCAGTTCCCCATCACGACCAAGGCGAGCAGCTTCGCCGATGTGAGGCGCAAGCTCAGCGCGCTGGTGCTGCCTGATTTCTGGGCGGCAATCGAAGCACTGCAACCCTTTCACGGTGGCGACCGGGCGCACACCTCGCCGCTGGAAGTGCTTCGCTGGCTGTCCAACCTCGACAAGCACCGCGCCGTCCACATCGTCGGTCGCATCTATTTCGACCTTGCGCCGGTTGTCATCCGCTCCGCGGCACCGATCAAGGTTGTCGAGGAGCGGCGCCACGAAGGACCCATCGACGGCGACAACAAAGCCATGCTCTTCCTCAAGTTCGAGTGCCCGCAGGGGAACGTGCCGATCGACGTCGTCCCGACCTTCGCCTTCTCGCCCTCGATCCAGATCAGCGACGATCCGATCGAGTACCGGGCGCTCGCCTGCGCGATGGAAGTATGACCGACGGCGTCCTAAAGGTGCTGACCTACTGCACCAGCTCACTGGGCTTGCCTATGCCCGACATTGACTCGCTCGAGCTGGGAGAGGAGCACGATCTCGTCGCGGCCGACCTGGCTGGCGACGTTCGGACCAGGTCGCTCGGTCGAAGGGGTGACCGAGGACAAGGTGCTTCGCTTCGTGCAGAACGGCTGCGACGACCGCTTCATCGTCGAGGTTCGGTTCGGCGCGGCTAGCAGAGGCGACCACCACCGTGGCGACGTCGTGCAGCCCGACGTTGGTGTGCTGGGAGATCTCCATCAACGCGGCGAACGCCTTACCCGCGGTCCAGCCGCGGATCAGCATGAACATGCCCTTGGCCTGCTCGATGACGGGCTGGGTGTCGAGGGCGTCTCGCAGCTGGTCACGCTCAACTTCGACAGCGGTTTGGTCATCCTCGGTTTCCATGCATTGACCCAACCTGGTTGGTCGAACCGAGTGCGATCCCGCAGCGCCCTTGGCTCCGGCCGTGGAGGATGAGCTTGACCGGCTCGGCTTGAGAGCGACACCGAGCAGGAGGGCGACGCCGAGGCCGAGCAGCGCCAGCATGAACAGCCAGTCGGCCCAGCCGGCGCCGGCCCAGTCGCGCAGCATCGACTGCATCGGGCCGACCTGGACGTGGCCGAGGAATCCCTTGGTCGGGGAGCCGCCGCTGATCCAGGCCTGTGCCGAGCTCGTGGAGTAGCCGAGCCCGAACATCTTGTCGAGGAAGGCCCAGAGGAACGTCAGGCCCATCACGATGCGCAGGACGGCCAGTGCCGGGCCGCGGGCGGAGGAGACAGGCCACTCGGCCGTCCGTGCTTCCGGCTGTTCGGGGATCAAAGGGTTGGTCAGAGACGGGCCGCGGTCCTGGACTGACATCGTGGGCTCCTTTTCAGTTGTGCCCGGAGCATGGACCGTCGTGCGGGCCGGACGATGGTGCCGAAGTCGCCGGATCGTGGTGACTTTGGTGCACGGTCCGGTCGGTCGCGCGCCGGAAAGCAGGGAAGAAAGTCACCGGGAAACGCGGTGGAATCCTCTAGTGCCAAGCTTGTTCGGAGGAACAGGCTCAAGCTCCACCAGTTCGTGACCCTCGGGGAGCTCCTCATGGCCTACAACACAACCAGGCAGCACATCGTCGTCGGCGTGGACGGATCGGCTTCGGCGCTGCAGGCCGCGCGCTGGGCGGGCGACGAGGCCGCGCGCCGGCATCTGCCGGTGCGGATCGTGCACGCCGTGTCGGTGCCCGCGCTGTCCTACGGCGCTGGTGTCCGGCCACCGGACGGATTCTCCGACGTGCTGGAAACGCAGGGCCGGAAGTGGCTCGCCGACGCCGAGGCCGCGATCCGGTCGGCCCATCCCGACCTGGAGATCGACACCGACCTGGTGACGGGCAGCCCGGTGACCGAACTGCTCGAGGCGTCGGGTGACGCGCGCCTGGTCGCGCTCGGATCCCGGGGGCTGGGCGGGTTCAGCGGCATGCTGACCGGGTCCACGGTGGTGGCGATGGTCGCACGAGGCCGGTGCCCGATCGTGGTGGTCCGTGGCGGCGGCCGGGAGAACGGCCCGGTGGTGCTCGGTATGGACGGCTCCCCGGCGAACGAGCCCGCGATCGCGGTGGCCTTCGACGAGGCCTCGTCGCGAGGCGCGGACCTGGTCGCCGTACACAGCTGGCTGTCGGTCTCCGCGGGCACCGCACACACCCTCGGCCAGCAGCTGCTCGACGACTTCCGGGCGATCGAGGAGAACGAACGCGAACTACTGGCGGAGCGGCTCGCCGGCTGGGAGCAGAAGTACCCGGACGTCACACTTCGGCGCGTCGTCGCGCGAGACCACCCGGTGCGCTGCCTGCTCGACCACTCCGCCGACGCCCAGCTGCTCGTGGTCGGGAGCCGGGGCCTCGGTGGCTTCTCCGGCATGCTGACGGGGTCGACGAGCCAGGCGCTGATCCATCACGCCACCTGCCCGCTTCTGGTCGTCCAGTCACCTACGCCGTGAGCTGAGCAGACCTCGGACGCCGCCGACCGCGTCCCGGAACCAGGGTTTCGGCCGGTCGACGCCGGAGACAGAAAGGAGCGGGAGACCCGAGCCCGAGGGACCAAGGACTCTTCAGTGAGCAGGGCGTGCGGTCGCAGAGTTCAGCCATGACACTCGCCGAAGGCCGGAGTACCCGGACCGGCGCGTCGCACGGGCCGGTCCTGCCCCGCCCCGCCCGCGCGGCCTACCTCTGCTCCGGTGGGCTCGCCGTCGTGGCTACGGCGGTCGCGGTGCTGAGCCTGACGTTGCCTTCGCTGCTCTCGGGCGTCGAGGCCGCCAAAGGGAGCCTGCGGGGCACGGCGTTGGTCATGGTCTGTGTCGCAGTCCCGGTACTCGTCGTCGCGATGTCGCTGACCGCACGGGGATCCGCGCGGGGGCTCGTGGTCTGGCTCGGAGCGGCGGCCTACCTGCTCTACCAAGCGGTGCTCTTCTGCTTCGCGACGCCGCTGAACAACCTGTTCCTCCTCTACGTCGCTTACCTCGGGCTGGCTTTGTGGAGCCTGGTCACCGTGCTTCACGCCGCGGATCTGCGAGCGTTCGGGGCGCGGCTGGCGCCGGCGATGCCGGTGCGGTGGATCACGGGGTTCGCGCTCGTCCTGGTCCTGCTCAACGCCGGCGCGTGGCTCGTCCAGATCGTTCCCGCGGTCTTCAGCCGGAACCCGGCTTCCCTGCTCGACGGCACGGGTCTGCTGACGAACCCCGTCTTCGTGCAGGACCTGGCGGTCTGGCTGCCGCTCTTGGCAGCGGCCGCCTTCGCCGGCCGTCGTCGCGCGACCTGGGGTTTGCTGGTCACCGGTGCGATGCTGGCGATGTTCGTGCTGGAGGGGGTCGGGGTCGCCACGGACCAGTGGTTCGGTTCGCGCGCCGATCCCGCGTCCGGGATCG
Source organism: Amycolatopsis sp. NPDC051758 (assembly GCF_044453095.1). NCBI lineage: Bacteria > Bacillati > Actinomycetota > Actinomycetes > Pseudonocardiales > Pseudonocardiaceae > Amycolatopsis > Amycolatopsis sp. NPDC051758. The sequence continues at coordinate 390,049 of NZ_JBITCJ010000005.1, forward strand.
CGTCGAGTTCGATGGTGCCGGTGTTCGCCGTGGTCGCTCTGGTCGTCGCGGTGCCGCTGGCCTGCTACCTGCGCAACGTCGACCGGGATCCGCACGCTGCCGAAGGAGACGACCGTGACGCGCCATCCTCACGATGACTCGGTGACAGCACCAAAAAGCCGGCTGCGGTTGGCCGGTGCGCTCGGCACGTTCGTGCTCGCGGCGCTGGCCGCCAGGAAGTGGCAGCTGCAGTGGGGCGCCGATCCTCGCGAAGTCACCGCGGACCTGGCCGGGGACGATCTCATCGCCGAGCCCGATCTCGTGGCGACCCGGGCCATCACGATCTCCGCACCCGCATCGGAAGTGTGGCCGTGGCTCGCTCAGCTGGGCCAGGCGCGTGGCGGCTTCTACAGCTACGACGCCTGGGAAAACCTGGTGGGCTGCGAGATCCACAGCGCTGACCGCGTCGTTCCGGAATGGCAGCACGTCGAGGTGGGCGACGAGGTGAAGCTCCACCCGGACGTCTCGATGGCCGTGGCCGGCGTCGACGAGGGCCGGGCCTTGGTGCTGCGAGGCGCTGTGCCGATAGGAAAGGCGGCAGCGCCCTACGACTGCACCTGGGCCTTCGTCCTGCGTGACCGACCGGACGGCTCGACGCGACTGGTGATGCGGGAACGGTACGGCTACACCCGTCGCTGGGCGGGCCTGCTGATCGAGCCGGTCGAGGCGGTCAGCTTCGTGATGAGCCGGAAGATGCTCATGGGTGTCCGGGACCGCGCCGAAGCCGGGCGCGCTCGGCACGAACCGACGAGGACAGGAGGCCGGCATGCGGGCGCATGACGACGAGAGCTGGCGACGGAGCACCCTGCACATGGATCACCCGCCCGAGGTCAAGGCACTCGTCGACGAGCTGTCCGAGACGCTGATCGCGCCTGGGCGCGGCGGCTACGAGGCCATGATCACGGGGGAGCACGCCGAGCCCGGCGAACAGGTCACCTACAGCCCGTGCGGTGGTGGTGTCCTCGCCACGATCGCCATGCCCGAGCGCGGAGGAAGGACGTTTGCGCTCGACTCGTCTGGGCTACGGCGGCTGCACCACCCACGAGATCCGGCAGGACCTGGTGGCTCGTGGCCTGGGCTCGCTGGCCATCACCTGGGTGTATCCACCGGACGCGGTTCTCGACGCGGCCGGACCAAGATCCTTCGGGTGCACCACGGTGTTGCAGCCGGCGCGGTCGACGACTGCCGACGCGCCACGAACCGCCGGAGGACTTCCGGCGGGCAGTTTCACCAACGTTGGGAATCATCATGAATGGCTGGATCATCGCCGCGATCGTCGTGGTCGTCCTGCTGCTGCTGGGCTTGTCGGTCAAGATCGTGAAGCAGTACGAGAAGGGTGTGCTGTTCCGGCTGGGCCGGGTCATCGGCATCCGGGAGCCGGGGTTGCGATTGATCATCCCGATCGTCGACGTCCTGCGGCAGGTGCCGCTGCGGATCGTGACGATGCCGATCCAGTCGCAGGGGATCATCACCCGGGACAACGTGAGCGTCGACGTCTCGGCCGTCGCGTACTTCCGCGTGGTCGATGCGACCAAGTCGGTCGTCGCCATCGAGAACGTGTACTCCGCGATCGACCAGATCGCGCAGACCACCCTGCGGAAGGTCGTCGGGCAGCACACCCTCGACGAGACACTGTCCGAAACGGACTCCATCAACTCCGACATCCGCCAGATCCTCGACGTGACGACCGTCGAGTGGGGTGTGGAGGTCACGTTGGTGGAGCTGAAGGACATCCAGCTGCCGGAGTCGATGAAGCGGGCGATGGCCAGGCAGGCCGAGGCCGAGCGGGAGAAGCGCGCCAAGATCATCAACGCCGAAGGCGAGTCGCAGGCCGCGGCGGCACTGGGCGACGCCTCGGACACCATGATGGCGCACCCGCTGGCGTTGCAGCTGCGCAACCTGCAGAGCCTGGTGGAGATCGGTGTGGACAAGAACACCACCGTGGTGTTCCCCGCGCCGTTGATGAGCACCATCGGCGAGCTCGGGTCGTTCCTCGCCCGCGAAGCCGCATCGGCGACCCCGCCGGTCCCGGCTCTGCCGGACGCGGTGGTCGCGCCCCCGGCTCCGGTCGTTCCCCGGCCGGAAACGCCGGTCAACGGCGGGCCGGTTCCGGCCTCGGCCTAGACACCCGGCCCGGCTCGGATGATCAGCGCACCGGTGCACCGGGGATGAGTGCTCGGCACTCTTTCCGGTGCACCGTGGAAACGTTTCCGACAAGGCGAACAAGGCATTCCTCAGGGAGATGGCCGTGGCGACGAACATCGAACCCCGTGCGGCGCAGAACGACGGCTCGCCGCCTCCGCCGGTCCGGACCCGCAGGTCCGCGCTCAAGGTTCTCGGCGCCGGCGGAGCCACGGTCCTCGTGGCGGCGACCGGCGTCGTCAGCTACCGGGCGTTCGACAACGGCGTCCTCGACGCCGGCTCGGGCGCTCCCTATGACGCGTGGTCGCACTGGCAGGAAGACGACAGTCCGGTGGGCGCGGTCGGCGCGGCGATCCTCGCCGCGAACCCGCACAACACCCAGCCCTGGCGCTTCCACGTCACTACCACCAGCGTCGACGTGTTCGCCGACCCGGCGCGGGACATGCCCTTCGTGGATCCACTGCGTCGTGAACACCACGTCGGCCTCGGTTGCGCCGTGGAGAACCTCGTCCTGGCGCTGGTCGCCCGCGGATTCCGGCCGACCGTGAGCCTGATGCCCGATCCCGCCGACCAGTCTCATGTCGCATCACTGGCGCTCGCGCCGGCACCGGCGAGTACGTCGCCGCTGCACGACGCGATCGGTGCGCGTCACAGCAACCGCGGCCCCTATCTCGCCCGGAACATCCCTGCCGCCGTGCTCGACGAGCTGACCGCCCATGTCGCGGATCTGGCCGGAATCGGGACACGGTGGTTCACCTCGGCCGAGGAGAAGGCAGCACTCAGCGCGGTGATCATCGCCGCGACGGAAGCGTTCATCGCCGACCCGCAGCAGTCGCAGGAGGCGTTCGGCTGGTTCCGCAACAGCCGCGACGACATCGACCAACACCGCGACGGGCCGACACTCGACGCGCAAGGCCTCAGCCCCGTCACGTTGACCCTGGCCAAACTGCTCCCCGCGTCCTCACGGACCGCCGGCGACGCGTTCTGGCTGGACCAGACCCGCACCGTGCACACCGCGACCGCCGCCGCGTACGGCGTCATCACCGTCGCGGACACCGACGACCCGGCCACTCGGCTGACCGCCGGACGGGCACTGCAACGCATCCACCTCGCGGCCACGAGTCTCGGTCTCGGCTTGCAGCACATGAACCAGATCACCGAACGCATCGACCGCGAACGCCGGCAAGGCGTGCCCGCGACGTTCGAGCCACGGTTGCGGAATCTGCTCGCCCAGCCCGGCAGACAGCCTTTGGTGACCTTCCGCCTCGGCTACCCGGTCCGCGCTGCACGGCCGAGCCCTCGCCGTCCTCTCGCCGCGGTGATCCGATGACCACGCGCACTCACCTGCTACCGGCGGCGGCAACGCTGGGACTCGTCGGTGGATCCCTGGGTGTGCTCGCGGGTGTTCTCCAGGCGACCGCCGGTGCGCACGTCCCGGAGTGGACCGGGAACAAGGCCGACCCGCTCGCGCTCGGCGTACTGACTGTCCTGCTCAGCGGCCTCGGTGTGGTCTGCGCCGCCGGACTTCGCGGCCCGCGATCGCCGTCACCGGCGCGCCGCGTGGCTGTGGGGGTCGGCCTGCTCGTACCTGGCGGTCTGTGTTTCAGCACCGTCGGTGCCCTGTGGTACCTGCCCGGCACCCTGCTGCTCGCGGCGGCTGTGCTCGTGCTCGGCAGCGGACCCGGGCGAGAAACCCGGCAAGTCGTCGCGGACAACTGGTTGCGCGGTCTGCTCAGTGTGTCGGGCGGCTTCGAATTGCTGATGGCGGTCAGTGCCGGCGAACCGGCGATCGTCGCCGTAGGTGTCCTCGGCGGCCTCGCGCTGCTCATTGCTCCCTGGACTCCGGCGGTTCGCCTTCGTGCGGTGCTCTTGCTGATCGGGACGCTGCCGTTCGCCGTCTTGACCTGGTGGAGCCTGGTGAGCCCGCTGCCGGCGGTGGTGGCGCTCGTCCTCGGAGTCATCACCCTGGGTCGCCACTGGCGACATCCTTCAGCGCACGCCGCGCCGGACCTCTCTCGGGATGCGCGCCGACTCGTCCCTCCAGGAACTTAAGCCTGCCAAGGGAATTCGCCGCCGGGGTGGGGGTACTCGTGGACGAGGCTGCGGATGTCCTCCACCGGCTCGTCGGTCGCCGCCCACTTGGCGCGGATGCGGTCGAGGTAGGAACGGACGGTGGGGATGGCGATGCCGAGTCGCCGGGCGGTGGCGGCGAGGGTGCTGCCCGTGCCGTAGAGGTAGAGGACCTGGAGCTCCTGCGGAGACAGCTCGGGCGGGTCGTCGTTGATGAGGGTCATGAGTTCGGCGGTGAGCGCCAGCTGTCCGGTGTGGACGGTGCGGATGGCCTCGGTGAGCTTGTCGGCGTCGTCGTTCTTGATGAGGTAGCCGGAAGCGCCCGCGTGGATGGTGGCGCGGACGTGGCGGCGGTCGCCGTGCACGGAGATCACCAGAACGGCGGCGCCGGTGGCGTGCAGGACGGCGACGTTGGCAGCGGGGTCGCTGCCGTCCTCCAGTCTCAGGTCCAGCAGCACCACATCGGCCGCGGTGCCGGTCTGAGCGGCCAGGTAGCCGGCGACCGTGGTGGCGGTGTGGACGACGACGATGTCGGTGGTGTCGGCGAGCAGTGCCCGCAGGCCCGCGGGGACGAGCTTGTCGTTGTCGATGACGGCGATGCGGATCATGCGGGCCACCGCAGGTCGATCCGGGTCCCCTCGCCGACATGACTGTCCACTGTGGCCTTCCCGTCGACCTCGGCCATGCGCTCGACGATCGAATGCCGGATGCCGTAACCGAACTCGGTGGTGTCCGGGTCGAATCCGCCGCCCTGGTCGACGACAGCCACGTTCACCGCCTCTCCGACGGCCGATGCGGTGAGGCGCGCACGGGTGGTCCCCGCGTGCGCGGCGACGTTGCCGAGTGCCTCCGCGCTCGCCCGGCACAGTGCGTCGACCACGTCGTTGGGGAGCGAGTCGGGCAGGTTGGCGAAGTGGTACTCCACTCGTAACCCGAGCGCGGCACTGGCACCGCCGGCCTCCAGCAGCGCCAGGGACAGGTCGGTGAGGTTGCCCGCGGGGTCGTCCGGTGCCGCACCGCGCAGGACGTCGACGCTGACCGCGCACTGCCTGCGCACGACGGGGTCGGGATGGGCGGCGGGGCCGGGGCCGGCGATCGCGGTCAAGATCCGCAGCGGGCCGTCGTGCAGGGCGCGGTACCGGCGGATCTGCTCGCGGAAGTGCCGGGTGCGCTCCTCGGTGTGCGCGCGCTGGGTGGCAAGCCGTTCCCGCGCGGAGATCACCTGCTGGGTCGCGACGTTCAGGTGGTGGACCACCCGCCGCAACTGCCGGATGAACACCAGGCAGCAGATGGCGGCACCGACCTGCCAGCCGATCGTGTTGACGAGCGAGGCGAAGTCCGCGCCCCGGTCCAGCAGCGGCAGCTGTCCCACCACGTTCGCCACGGCGAGCACCGCGCAGCCGGCCACGGTGGCCCGAGGGGAACCGCTGACCAGCGCGACAGCCACCGCGACGCTGACCGTGACCGGCTCCAGGTACGGGTTGGCCAGCGTGTCGAAAAGCTCGTTGGACACCGCCAGCGGCAGCACGACCACGCCGGTGGCGGTGACCGCGACGTCGATCGCCAGCACCCAGCCGGGAAGCGCGTCGCGGCGCAGCACCAGCGTGATCAGCACCGCGCTCCACCCGGCCAGCGCCGCGTACACGGACGCCGCCAGCGCAACCCTGGTGTAGGCGTGGATCTGCACGCCGCCGACCACGCTCAGGGCGACCATGGCCAGGGTGGCCAGCCGGAAGAACACCACCGATGCCGCCACGATCCCGCGCACCTGGCGATGCAGACCCATCACTGCGGCCACCTCGGTCTTTCCATCCTGCGGCTGCACCCGGCCCCAAGCCTGGCACCGAATCCTGCCCGGGTCCACGCCGCACCTGTGCGGCATGGACCGCAGCGAACGGCCCGCGCCACGATCGATCCGAAACCGACGCCCCCGCAACCGCTCGGAGAGCCGGGCGGTCGTGACCGAGAACAAGCCTGGCACACAGGAGGAATAGCGATGTTCATCCCGGCACGCAAGGCGCGTGGTGCCGTCCCGGCGTGCACGCGGCTGCCGCGACTGCTTTCGGTCGCCACCACCGGGGCCGTCTTCATCGGCGCCAGTCTCGGTGCGCCGCCCGCGTCCGCGGACACCCGGCCCGCCCACGAGCAGTCCGTGACCGTGGACGTCGTCGGCGATTCGTCCATGGCGGGCGACGGCCTCTCCGGGACCTACTCCGATCCGGCGGACCCGAGACACCGATCCGCGATCGCACCGGCTCTGCAAGCGCTGGCCCGCGTCCGGAGCGACGACTCGGGGCTGCGGGTGGACGCGAACCTCGTCGCCGCCGCCGGCGCGCGGACCGCGGACTTCTTCGCTGCCCAGACCGGGCCGGACCACAGCGTCGTCAACCCGCCGCAACGTGACCAGGTCCGCCCGGACGCCCAACTGGTCGTCGTCGGCTTCGGCGGTGACGACGCCCGGCTCGCAACGGTGCTCGCCGAAGCCAAGCGGACCACCGGCGGGCCGAACACGGCCCTGGACAAAGAGATCAAGGCACTCGGCCCGCTGCTGGACTGGACCGCGTCGGACGAGGAGTACCTCGACCAGGCCAAGTCGTCGCCTCCCGGCCAGGCACCCACGCTGGTCGCGCGGATGCTCCAGGTGCTGGCCGGGATCGCCACCCGCGCACCGCACGCCGGGATCGTGGTCACCACCTACCCGCTGGCCGCGGACCCGAAGAACGCGCACGCCGCGAGCCTGGTCGGCGAGGACGATCTGACCAGCGTGCGAAAGTTCGGCTACGACCTGAACAAGGCGATCGAGCGCGCTGTGACGCTCTGCGGTTGCGGCTCCCTCGCCGACCTCGCCGAAGCGATCGCGGGCCACGAGATCTACACCCCCGACTCGGTCTTCGCCGAGCAGGGCGACCGGCAAGAACCGTTCCGGCCCGACGACAAAGGTGCGTCGCTGATCGCCAACCCGATCGCCGACAGCATCGCGAAGGTCCTCCGGATCCCTCCGCCCAAGCACAGCGACGGGCAGGTCACCACCGCGGAGAACATCCACGTCCGTTACGGCGTGTCGGATCGCGACGGCGACACGGTCGCCGACTTCCAGGACTTCGCGCCCGACGATCCCGCCCGCTCGACCGACACACGCACGCCGTCGAGCGGGTTGCGCCCGGTCATCCAGGTGGCCGACGGCCTGGCACCGGGCGTGCGCCTGATCGGCCCGCACGACCGCCCGCCCGCGGAACCGCCGGGCGAGCAGCACGGGAGCCGACCTCCCGGACGCGAGCAGGCCGTCCCGGTGGACCACGCGGCCCCGGCAGCCGAACCCGCCGCCGCGCCACCGGTGCCCGGCAAGGACACCCCTGCGTTGTCGCAGGCGCAGATCGACGCGATGCGGGACGTGGTCTCCAAGGCGGAGCCCGCGGGCTACGTCAGCCGGTACTCGGCGCAGGCCTTGCGCGCCTCGACCGTCCCCGCGGACGTGCGCGGCTCGCTGGACATGCGGGCGGTCGACCGGCAGATGAGCGGTTCGGTGCTGAGCGACCTGCCCGACCCGAACGTGAAGAACGGTTTCCGCGACCGGTTCGGCGAAGACATCGGCGCCATCCACAGCGCGACCACGGTCGCTGAACAGGACGCCGCGATCGCGCGGTTCAACGAGACCGCCACGCAGTACAACGCCACCGAGCTGGCCGCACGGGACGCCTACGACGCCCACCCCGTCGACGCGCTGGGGGACACCGTCCGGGTGGCTCCGAGCTCCTTGGCGGAGGTGACTTCGGAGACCGCCCAGTCCGACACCACGGACTTCGGCTCGAACCTGCCCACGGCGGCCACCGGCGTCAAAGTGGGGCCCGCGGCCGAGGTGGGCGTGGAGGGGCGGACCGAGATCGGCGGTGTCACGGTCTCCGGTGACGCGGACGCCAAGGCACTCGGTGGAGAGGCCAACGCGAGCGCGGGCGCCTCGAAGGACGGCGTCAACGCGAAGGTCGGCGCGTCCGGCTACCTCGGCGAGGCGACCGCCGAGGGCTCGGCGAGTTACGGCCCCGCCGAGGTGGGCGTCAAGGGCAAAGCCAACCTCGGCGCCGAAGCCGGGGCGAATGCCACCCTCGGGGCCGAAGGCGTCGACGTCGGCGCGAAGGGGTTCGTCGGTGCGAAGGCCGGCGTCGACGGACACGCCGACGTGGCGGGGCTGCGGGTCGGTGGCACGGCCGAGGGCTGGTACGGCCTCGGCGCGGAAGGCCGCGCGCGGTTCGGCTGGGGCCCGGACGGCTCGTTCACCATCGGCGCCGACGCCGGAGTGGCCGTCGGTGTCGGCGGCAAGGTCGGCTTCAACGTGACGGTGACCCCGGGCAAGCCCCAGAAGGCGGTGCCGGGCGACATGGACGCCCCGAACCCGGGGGATCCCGCGGAGGACACCCAGCAGCCGAAGAGCCCGACCAGCGAGCTGGAGTCCGCCCAACCCGACCCGGCGGCCGAGGCCGAGCAGCCGGCTTCACTGAATCAGGCTCCGCCGTCGGATTTCGACGCGGACTACTCCGGCCCCACCCCCGGAACGACGGGTGAGAACGACGATCCCGGCGATGGTCCTGCTCCGGCGGCCGGCGAGGTCGCCGCTCCCACGGACAACGACGCGGACGCGTCCGGTTCCCCGGTGAACTCGGACGCCCCGATCAGCAGCAACGCGAGCGAGACTCCTGGCGACGTCGGTGATGCTTCCGGCACCGACTCCGCGGACGGTTCAGGCGACAGTGGCTCCGAGGGAGGAATCGGCAGCGGCGACGCGGGCGGAACAGGCGAATCCGCGACGGGGGATTCCGGCAGTGGGGACTCCTCCGGCGGTGACTCCGGCAGTGGCGACTCCGGCGGAGGAACGGGTGGTGGAGACTCCAGTGGTGGCATGGGCGGCGCGTCCGGCGGCGGCGACGGTGGCGGCTTCTGACCGCGGCTGTTCCGGACGCGACGCGAACACCCGGACCGGCACCATGCTGCGGCGCCAAGGTGGCCTGCGTGCTGATCCGTCAACCGAGGACTGCCGACAGGAGCACGGTTCGATGGTCACAGAGCTGCCCGTACGCATCGAATTCGCGCTGCCGGATGGCTGGCAGGCGGCTCCACCGGACGAGGTCGGCGCACCCGAAGTCGCGTTCGTCGCGGTGCGTCCGGTCTCTCCCGGCGGATTCGTCACCAACCTGACGATCGCGGGAGAGATCCGCGACCCGGCGGTGCGGATGGCGACGATCGCCGACGAGTCGGTGCACCGCGTCGAGAACGTCGCCGAGTCGGTGCGCGTTCGCGATCGTGCGGATCTCGGCCAAGGCGACGCGCCCGGCCTGACCCAGTTGCTGGACATCGAACTGGCCGAGGGCAAGCGGCTCGTGCAGTGCCAGGTCTACCTGCCCATCGACGACGCCCACGACCAGCACACGGTGCTCGAACTGGTACTCACCTGCACACCCGAACAGTTCGATGACGTCGCGTCCGACTTCCAGCGGTTCGTGGGAACCGTGCGACCCACACCGGCGCGCTCGTAGCGACTGGTTGCGTCGGCGACGAGGGCCAGGCTCGATGCGGGAGGCAGGGGTCCTCCAAGACAACGGAGACGATCACGACGTGTTCGTGCACGACGCCGTTGAACGATTCGGTCCGGCACCGATGGCAATCTCCTCGGACAGTCAGGCGGCGTGCAGGCGCACCGGCAGTTCGCGCACGCCCCAGGTGAAGTTCGACGCCGTGTAGCGGGGCTTACCCACGATGTCCACCGCCGCGACCCGGTCCAGCAGCTGTTCCAGGAACACCGTCAGCTCCAGGCGGGCCAAGCGCGCCCCCAAGCACTGGTGGCGGCCGCCGCCGAAGGCGAGGTGGCGGTTGGGTGTGCGGTCCACGCGGAAAATTCCCGCGTCGCCGAACTCGGCGTCGTCGCGGTTGGCCGAGACGTTCCACAGGGTCACCCGGTCGCCCTCGGCAATGTCGACGCCGCCGATGGTGGTGGGCGCGGTCGCGGTGCGCAGCACGTGCACGCCGGGGGTCGTCCAGCGCAGGACCTCCTCGACCGCGCCCGGCAGCAGTGCGCGGTCGGCGCGCAGCGCGGCCCACTGGTCCGGGTGCTCGATCAGGGCGAGCACGGCGCCGGCCGCGGAGTAGCGCGTGGTCTCGTTGCCACCCGCGAGGACCCCGTTGCAGTTCACCACTATCTCGGTGTCGGTCAGCGGCCGCTTCGTACCGTCCGCTGTGGACCGCCGGTCGGCGGCGATGCGGCTGACGAAGTCCTCGCCCGGTTTGTCCCGGCGGTCGAGTACCAGTTCCGAGAAGTACAGGAAGATCTCCGCGTGCGCGGCGAGCCTGCTCTGCTCGTCCTCGCCTTCGAAGGCGTCGTTCATCGTGCCGCCGAGCCAGTCCCATTCCTCCGGCGGCACGCCCATCAGCGCGCACACCACGCGCGTCGGCAGCCGGCGCGCGGTCTCGACGACGTCGACCTCGCCCGCGGCGACGGCTTCGTCGAGCAGGCCGCGTACCACAGTGCGCACCAGGTCCTCCGCGTGCGGGATCGCGGCGGGCGAGAAACCCTTGGCCAGCACCGTTTTCAGCTGCGCGTGGTCCGGCTGGTCGGAGACGATCAGCATCTGCCCGGTCACGGCGTCCACCGCGGTCGGGTTGGTGCCCAGCCGCATCCCGTGCCGGGAGCTGAACCCGGTCGCGTCGCGGTAGACCGACAGCACGTCGGCATAGCGCGTGACCACCCAGAAGCCGCCGTGTTCGTCGGGGTGCCGGCTGACCGGGTCGTGCTCGCGCAGCCACGCGAAGTGCGGCCAGAAATCGGTGCCGGCGAAGCTCAGGTCGTCGGTCAGGTCCATCAGCACAGCAGGCTCCCCAGCGCGGGCACGGTATCGTCGGCGAGGTCGGTCAGGAAGGTGTGGCCCCCGGCGAAGGACCGCCGGGTGGTGCCGGCGGTGCTGTAGCCGGCCCAGCCGTCGAGCAGGTGCGCGGGCACCACCGCGTCCAGGTCGCCGGACCACGCGTGGATCGGGCAGTTCACCCGGAACCGGTCGGCGAGCACGTGGGTGTCGGCGAGCTTGTCGTCCCGGCGCAGCACGTCGAGCAGGAACTCCTGGCTGTCCTCGTCGAGATCGCGGAGCTCGGGCGGGCCGGAGACGAACAGATCGCGCAGGATCCGCTCGTCGATGACCAGGTGCTCGGCGGCGGAGCGGTTGCCAGGGGGTTCGGTCGCGGCGAGGACCAGAGCGTCCGGGCCGGTCGCCCGCGCGAGCTCGTAGGCGAGCAGACCGCCGAAGCTCTCGCCGACGATGACGAGCGGCGCGCCCGCCCGGAGCTCGGCGAGGTCCGCGGCGACGGCGGTCACGGCCTCGGCGAACGTGGCTGGGTGCTCTTCGGCGAACCGGTTCTCCCGCCCGGGCAGTTGCACGCCGACCACCGAAACGGCCAGTCCGAGCCGGGCCTGCCAGCCGCGGAACCGGCTGCAGCCGGCGCCGCCGGGTGGCGCGCAGACCAGGGTCGGGCGGCCGGCGGGGGAGGGGTGCCACGGCACCACCCAGCCGGTCACGCGGACACCTCCGCGAGCCGGTCCAGCTGCGCGGCCAGCGCGGCCGGGTTGGGGTTGCCCAGTAGCAACGGGATCGACGCCCGCAGCCCGGTCCGCTTGCGCAGCGCGGCCACCATCCGGGCGGCGAGCAGCGAGTGCCCGCCGAGCTCGAAGAAGTCGGCGGCCACGTCGGTCACCGGCTGGTCCAGCACCTCGGCGAAGACGGCGCAGACCTCGTGTTCGCGGTCGGTGGCCGGTGCCCGGCCCGCGGGCCGGGCCGCGTCGGCGGCCAGCGCGAGCGCCGCCCGGTCGACCTTTCCGCGGTCGTCGTAGGGCAGTGCGGGCACGAAGTCCACTGTGGACGGGAGCAGGTGCTCGGGCAGGAACGTCCGGCAGTGCTCGCGCACGAGCAGGGCGCCGGCGACCGGGTCGTGCCCGTCGGCGAGCACGGCGGCGACGCCGAGGGTGCCGCCCGCGGTCCGCACGAACGCCGTCGCCGCGAGCACGGCCGGCAGCTGCTCCACGACCCGCTCGAGCTCGCCGAGCTCGATCCGGAACCCGCGCACCTTGACCTGGGTGTCGAGCCGGCCGAGGAACTCGAGCTGCCCGTCGGGGCGGGCGAGCACCTGGTCGCCGGTGCGGAACAGCCGCTCCCCGTCCACGGTGACGAACCGGCGCGCGGTGAGCTCCGGGTCGCCGCGGTAGCCCCTGGCGAGCGCGGTCCCGCCGAGGCACAGCTCGCCGCCGGTGCCCGCGGGCACCGGCCGCAGGTCGTCGTCGAGCACCCGGGCCAGGTAACCGGGCAGCGGACGCCCGATGGTCGTGACGTCGTCGCCGCGGGCGCTGTCGGCGCAGGTCGCGGCGATCGTGGCCTCGGTGGGGCCGTAGACGTTCAGCACCCGGTGCCGGGCCAGCAGCACCTCGAGCAGCCCGCGCGGGCAGTGTTCGCCGGCGACCACCACGACCTCGGCACCGGCGAGCGCGTCGGCGCAGGAAGCCAGCAGTGAGGGAGTGAGGCTGGCCGTGCGCGGCGCGACCGCGGCGATCCGGCCGGCGAGGTCGACGTGCTCGCCGTCGTCGGCGAGGTCGAGGATCGCCGTGCCGATGCCGTTCAGCAGATGCAGCAGCACGCACCAGAGCCAGCCGTCGAACGCGGGTGAGAGCGGGTTGATCCCGAGGCCGCCTGGGCCGATGTGGATGGTGCTCATGGCGCCCAGCGCGGTTTCCAGGCCCGCGTAGGTGACCTCGACGGCCTTCGGTCGCCCCGCGCTGCCCGAAGTGTGGATCAGGTAGGCGATCTTGCCCCCGGCCGCGGCGAACGGCCCGCCCCGGGCACGCTCCGGGTCGAGTACGGGCAGGTCGTTCGGCGCGCCGGGAGGCCGCGGTCCGAGGATCAGGGACACGCCGGCGCCCTCGAGCACCTCGGCGGTCCGGGCGGCCGGGTGCCGCTCGTCCATCGGCACCGCCGTCGCGCCGAGGCGCCACACGGCGAGCAGGCTCGCCACGGCCAGCCGGGATCGTCCGGTGGTCAGCGCGACCGTGGTGCCCGGTCCCGCTCCGGCGGCAGCCAGCGCTCCGGCGATCGCCGTCGTCCGCTCGGCCAGGCCGGTGAAGTCGAGCACGCCGTCCGGCGCGGAGCACGCCGTGGCTGTGGGCTGCTCGGCCGCCCACCGCTCGACGGCGAGCTCCAGCGACCCGATGCCCCTGCTTCGGGCGGCGTTCACCGGCAACGCGAGATCCGTCATCGTGCTGGAATCCATTCTTTTGGACGCGACAATGAAACCGGCAAGGGTTGCCCGGCGCGTTCGTCGACAGGGCGTGACCGTCAGACCGGGAAGGGCGACTGATCGCTGGAGAAGTTACGGCGAGATCGTGTTCGAAGCAATACCACTCGAAGGTGGTCGACCCTCTTCGCCTAGTCGGGCTGTACGCAGCGCAACTGCTCCGAATGCGTCCTCCGACCTCGGCATACGACCGTTCGTGGCAGGGTGGATAACCCGATCAGCGTAGGTATCCGACAGATTCACCAATGATTTGACAGTGTTGCGAATAGTGGCTAACCCCAACGCAAGCACCGGGCCATTGTGACTGCTCGTGACAGGAACCGGCTGACGGGCTTTTCCCGGCCGCATTTCCGGCGCGGGCAGCGCGGTGGCCGGCCGCGCAGTGACGCCCGTCACGCCCGGCCGCGATGACTACGCCAGTCGGTCCAATTTGGAGAACCGTCATCGGACGCGACTAGGGCTTTCGTGATCGTCGCCGCGTTCGTCGAGCCGGTTTTGGTTGAGGCGTGGAAAAAAGTGTGGTTTGGACCCTGTCGGACGCGGCGCCGCGAGCCGTACGATGCGTCGTCGCCCGATCTGATCGAATGAGGAAGCACCGGATGTCACAGACCATCGGCTGGAACAACTTCGTCGACACCCAGGCGCGGGCCGAGCAGCGCCGGCTCCGCCTGCTGGAGGAGAGCTTCGATCCGTTCAGCTTCCGGCAGCTCGAAAACCTCGGGGTGCGGACGGGGTGGCACTGCCTGGAGATCGGTGCCGGAGCCGGCTCGGTGGCGGCCAGGATGGCCGAGCTGGCCGGCCCGGAGAACGTGGTGGCGACGGACCTCAGCCTCGCCTTCCTCGGCCCGCTCGCCGACCTCGGGGTGACCGTGCTGCACCACGACGTCACCACGGACGACGCGCCCGGGGAGTTCGACGTGATCCACACCCGGTTCGTGCTGGAGCACCTGCCCGAGCGTGACGCCGTGATCAAACGACTGTCGTCCTGGCTCAAGCCCGGCGGATGGCTGCTCATCGAGGTCGGCACCACGCTGCCCGAGCTGTCCTCGCACTCGGCGACCCGCCAGACCATGGCGGCACTCGCGCGGGTCATGACGGACCGGGTCGGCACCGACCCGGAGTGGGCCCGCACCCTGCCGGTCCCGCTGGAGGCGGCCGGCCTGGTCGACTGCGCCGCGGAGGGCGTGGTCCTGCCGGCGCGAGGCGGACAGCCGCTGGCGGGCTGGCTCGAGAACACGACGAAGCTCGTCGAGGAACACGCGCTCGCCACCGGCCTGGTCACCCGGGAGGTGCTCGACGAGGCGTACACGAAGTACCAGACGTCGTCCTTTGTGGACTACAGCTGGATGACCGTCGGGGCGCGTGGCCGGCGAAGCTGAGCGCTCCGCCTCACCCACGGACAACGTAGCGTGGCTCGGTCGCCGCGCTGCGGAGTTCCTGGGGTTCCGGGTGCCGACCCCGGCCTACCGGCCGCTCAGGCGCGCCGGGAGGGACGGACAGGCGTAGAGGGTGGCGAACCGGGTGCCGGTGAAGGCGCGTTCGCACTCGCCGACCACGATCGCATCGATCGCAGGCGGTCAGGCAGAACGGCTGTCCGGAGCGTGTTCAACTCGTCGCTCGAGCCGTTGACGTCAGTTGCCGGGACGCACCTGAGCCCTCGCGCACGGGGGCAGGGCCGGGTCCTCCTCGACGATCGGTCGTCCGAGGTTGCCGGGTGATCCGATGCTCCCGGCCACGACCAGCGGCTTGCCGGTGCCCGCGAGCGCCTCCGGGGCGGCCGAGGCCGCGTCGGCGCGGCCGGGTTCTCCGAAAGTGGTGGCGACCACCAGAGCACCGTGCCCACGGGGTCATTTCGATGAGAGCGACCGGACGTGGGCGATCCCGGCCAGGAGAGCGGCGGTGAACTCCGCGGGCCGGACGACCGGCGCGTCGTGGTCGGCCGGCAGTGCGAACGACCGGGCTTCGAGCTGGCCGGCGAGCTGCCGCTGGGTGCCGGGGTGGCAGACCGTGTCGTGGGTCGTGATCACGACGGCCGCGGGTATCCGGCGGAGCCCGGCCACCCGGTGGCGCAGGTCGTATCGGCTGACCGCGCGTCCAGTCGCGAAGACTCCGCTCACCGAGGTGCGAGCCAGTTCGCTGAGCAGCCACGGCCACATCGCGGCGAGCTCCGGTGACGTCCGCCGACTCAAGCCGAAGTAGCGGGCGGAAATCGAGGAGCCGATACCGAGCCGGGCCAGTGGAGTCGCGGCGGTGAGGACGCGCCACACGGTCCGGTCGCGGAGGGTCTGACGGTAGTTCAACGCGGTCGCGGCCAGGACCAGGCCGGCGACCCGGTCCGGACGGGCGAGCGCGAGGTGAAGGCCGACCGGGCCGCCCAGCGAGTACCCGCACACGAGGACCTTGCCGACGCCGAGCAGATCGAGCAGGGCCAGGGCGTCCGCGGCGAGGTCTTCGATTTCGAACGGGCGGTCGGCGGGCAGCCCCCGGCCGTGCCCCCGCTGGTCGTAGCCCACGAAGCCGACTCGGTCCGCGACGAGACCGGGCATCACGCCGAAGTAGTTGACGTCCAGTGACCAGGACCAGCCGTGCAGCAGGAGCACCGGCGGATCGATCGCACCGGCGGGCCGGTGATCGCGCACGAACACCTCGCCGCGTCCCGGCAAGGTGACCAGCCGGCCGACCGGAAGCGACGGCACCGAGCTTCGGCCGCTCATCGGGGCACGGGTCGGTCCCAGGGCGGCGAAGAGCCGTCGTCGCATCGCACGGACTGCTTCGTCCATGACGGCATGGTTACTGGCACAGCGTCAATAGTCAACCTTGCTCGGCCGGATGCGGCCCGCCTGCCCGCCGGGTCCCGAGTGGAGCGATGAGCCACCAGGCGGGGCGGCGAAGGGGCGTGGTCGACCCGGGTCCACTGTGGTGGGTGCCAAGTCGTTGGTGTGACGGATTGATCGTGAGCGTCGCTCGGCGGGCGCCGTCCGGGGACCACGAGTCCAAGCGTTACCTTTTTGTTGCTTTTGGCGTTTCAGTAGTACGGGCATCTTGTTGGCCCATCGCCAACTGGGCCGGGTGGCGCTCTGTGCTGATCCGAACACACCAGGGATTCGTGAACACCTGTAACGGCGAGCCGGGTCGGTGTCCGATGATCGGCGGGTCCGCTGTAACGCCGGCGCGATCGCCTCGGATGCCTACCAGCGATGACTGTGCCATCATCGGGAACCTCGGATTTCCCGCATAACCCACCCGTAAATCCCCCGCCCGCTGTCCCCCCGACGACGTCAGCGTTGTCGGCTTCACACGCGATTCGTGCTGCCACAGAGGTTTTCGCGGCGATCACCGGCCGGCAGCCGGATGGCGTGTCGGGCGCGCGTCCCACTGCCGACCGGGGCTGGTCCGTGCTCATCGACGTCGTCGAGCTCGAACGAATACCCGCCACCACGAGCGTCATCGGCACCTATCGGGTCGATGTCGACAGCGCCGGTGAACTCGTCTCCTACGAGCGAATTCGCCGGTTTACCCGCGGTACCACCGATCTGTAGCGAAGAGCAGGAGTTGTTCCGAGTGGACAGTCAGTCGAGTTCGCTTGCCGATGTGCTGGAACGTGTGCTGGACAAGGGTGTGGTCATCGTCGGGGACATCGCGGTGAACGTCGTCGACATCGAACTCCTCACCTTGCGGCTCAGGCTCTTCATCGCCTCCGCGCAGACGGCCCGCGAGATGGGGATGGACTGGTGGACGAACGATCCCTTCTTCTCGCCCGGCGCGGCTCGCGCGAAGAGCCTGCAGGCCGACGCTCAGCCGGCCGGTGAGCTGGATGAACTCCGGTCCCGGGTGAGGCAGCTCGAGACGGCGCTGCAGACGAGCACCTCGGTCGCGACGAGTGAACCGACCAGCCGGGGGGAGGGCTTGTGACTGCCGCAGAGGAGGTCGATCCGGAAGTGACGGCATTGGCTCGGCGCCACGCCCCGGAGGTGTGGGAAGCTGCCTTGCAGGCAGCCAAGAGTGCGGCTGCCGAAGTGCTCACGCGTCGGCTGACCGACGCGATTTTGACCAGTGCGACCGGTCCGCGGTCCACTGCTGCTCCCGAGCCGGCCATCCCGGAACCCGATCCGGGGCTCTGCGCTTATGCCATTACCTGGTCTCACGCCGAAGTGCCGGAAACCCTCGCCGAGGTCGACGCCGCACCGGCAGTGCGCCTGCTCCCGCACGAAGACCTCGCCGTCGTGGTCGCCCGCGTCGACGTCGGGATGTTCGCCGATCTGGACAAGGAGGCCGGTCCGCCGGACGGCCTCGATCCCGGCAGCCGGCTCGCTGTGCTCGCCCGGCAGCACGACGCCGTGGTCCGTGCGGTGTTCGAGGGTTACCCGGTGCTGCCCCTCAGGTTCGGCACCGTCGTTCGCGACGACCGGGCGGCCGCGCTTCTGCTCGAAGAGCACCGGGCCGACGTGTCGGAATGGCTCTCGAAGGTCGACGGCCACCGCGAGTGGGGAGTGCGGGTCGCCCTGCCGGCGCCGGCAGGGAAGCCTCCGCTGGACGGAATCTCGGGTACCGACTACCTGACCGCACGAGCTCGGCAGCTGAACGGCGACCAGCAGGTGCAAACGCTTGCGCGCAGTGTGGTGAGCACCCTGCACGAGTCGCTCAGCCGCTGCTCGGCCGACGCCGCACAACGGGAGCAGCCGCCGGCCTTTTTTGATGCCTCCTACCTGGTCCGGCAGGACCGGGAAGAGACGTTCCATGACCTGGCCCGGCGCGTCGAAGACGACCTCGCGGCCGTCGGCGCGACCCTGCGAAGCACCGGCCCCTGGCCGCCTTATTCGTTCACCCCGTCGCAACTGGTGATCGGGTCGTGAACGATCTTCCCGCGCTCGCCCCCGATGATGCCGCGCTGACGAGCCTCGTGGATTTGCTGGACCGCGTGGTGACCCGCGGCGCCGTGGTGAACGGAGACGTCATCATCACGTTGGCCGGCATCGACCTGATCCGGCTCGATCTACGCCTGTTGCTCGCCGCCGTCGACGAGCTCGCGGAGTAGGAGCCGGACCGCCGTGGACACACCGAGACGGATAAGTGCCGACACCGGGCAAGGACTCGGACGGGTCGTTCTCGCGGTCCTCGAGGTCGTCGCAGAACTGCTCGAGCGGCAAGCACTGCGGAGGATGGCGGCCGGAAGCCTGTCCGCCGCCGAGGTCGAGCGGCTGGGACAGGGACTGCTGTCCCTGCGGCGACAGTTCGAAGAACTCCGCGCGGTCCTGGACGTACCGGGGCGCACAGCAGACGCGACACGATCCAACCAACCCGAGAGGATTCAGCCATGAGCGCTCCCGCGCCCGCCGCCGGTGGTCTTGCCGAGGCCCTGAACATCCTGCTGGACAAGGGACTCGTCATCGAAGCGACGATCCGGGTCTCCGTGATCGGCATCGAGATCCTGACCATCGAGGCCAAGATCGTCGTCGCCAGTGTCGATACGTACATCCGGTACCTCGAGGCGATGCAGCGCATCGAGGCTCAACGGCAGGCCCTTCCGCCGGGCACCGTGCCCGCGCCGGGCACTCAGGGGATCGCCGGTACCTACGGCCTGCTCCCGGTGGCGGCCCCCATTCCGGCCGGTTACGTCGCCCAGCCGGCGGTCGTCGCGCCGGGATTCGCCCAGGCCGCCTCGGCGCCCTCGGGTGCCGGTGAAGGCGAGCGATGAGGCTGAACCTGCACGGCGTCGTCCGGGCCGGGCACCCGCTGCCCGGCCCGGCTCGGTCCGACGCCGCCAGGCTGGTCGTCTGGGAAGATCTCGCGCTGGCGGTCAGCCCGCGGCCGGCGGACCGGGACGTGACTCCGCACGACGCCACGCAGCATCTCCTGACGCTGTCCGCACTGGTGCGGCAGGGGCCGGTGGTCCCGTTGCGCTGGGGGACGGTCGCCGAGGACGACGAGTCGGCCCGGACCGAGGTCATCCGTCCCCTCGCGCACCACCTGCGGGCCGAACTCGACCGGTTGGAGGAATTCGTCGAAGCGCACGTGTACCTGCGGTTCGACGAGGAGACGGCCTTGCAGGCCGTTGCGGATGATCCGGCGAGGTGGAGGAGCCGCGGCGGCCGCGGCCTGACCGATCGGATCAAAGCCGGCGAAGCGATCGCGCGAGATGTCGTGGCCTGGCGGCAAGCTCGGGCCGATGAGCTGCTGGGGCCGGTCATGCGGTACGCGGCAGAGGTCCAAGCTCTGGAAGAGCAGGAGCACCTCGAAGAACGCCGGGCTCTTCTGGTGCGACGGGAAGATTTACCCGTCGTGCAGGAGGTGATCGGCTCGATCGCGGTGGCCGGCGTGGACTGCAGGTTGGTCGGTCCGCTCCCGGCGTTCACTTTCTTGCGAGCTGTGTCGAAGGGGGTGAACGATCGCGGTCAAGAGTCGCGGTGGGGCTGGTAGGCGCCGTCTTCACGCGTCGATGTCCTTGCCGTGATCGCCGCGGAGCAAGGATCTTGATCGTGAGCCAGCTCTTGACGTCTCTTCGGTGACCGTCCTCGGGTAAACATCCGGTGTATGTGAAACCGGTCATGACGCCAAGGGGAATCATGGCGGGGGTGGGCTTTTCCTGCAGGACCACGGACGAGTGGGTCGCGATGACGGCGACGCCGTTGCGGTCGGCGAGGAGGTCGGAGACGGCCCGGATGAAGGCGGCCGGCAGTGGCGGGCGGAGATGGGTCTCGGGTTCGTCGCCAGTTCGCCGAACACCGGCGTCAGGAAGGCCAGCACGGCCGTGACCATGGCGGTTGCCGCGGCTTCGGCGGCGCGGCCGAGGAAACCCAGCGGCGGTACCAATGGCTGGGCCAGGGACACCGCCGCGGTGGCGGACGCCAGGAAGCCGGACGGGGTGATGTCGAGCTGGATGGTCGCGAGGATCCGGGTTGCCGGTGGCGAACAGGATGAGCACGGTCAAGCTGATCCGGTCCGACAAAGCCCGCCGACCGCGCTGTCCCGGTCACCCTGGCCGAGTTGCGGGACGCACTGCGCCGCGTCAGTGGCACGGACGTGATCGTCACCGAAGTCGAAGCCGCGGCCAGGTTGCACCCGCCTTTCGATGGCCAAGGCCTGAACACCGGCCTGCAGGACGTGGCGAACCTCGGGTGGAAACTGGCCGCGACCGTGCACGGGTGAGCGCCGAGCGGGCTGCTGGACAGCTACGCCACCGAACGTCACCCGGTGGCCAGGCGGGTGCTGGAGAACACCCGCGCGCAGATCGCGCTCATGCGACCGGACCCCGCACAGCCGCGCGGTGCGAGCTCTGTTCGAGGACGACATAACTCTGACCCGCCTGCTGGGCGCACGGCTGCAGGTTTGGACGCTGTCGCCAATGGCTGGAGCGACCGGGTCGACCTGCGCCGCCTACCCCGCGGCGCCCGGTGTGACCGCGTTGCACTGATCACGTGGTTCGGCGAACCACGGTGACCCCCGCCGGTTCAGTGGTCGGGATCCGGTCGGCCGGTGCGGTTTACGAGGCCGGCGAGGTAGATGTCGGCTTGACGGCGAGCCGTGGGTTTCCACTCCGGGACGTGGGGGAGACCCTGGGCCAGCAACGCGCCGAAGCTGACGATGTCGGCTCTGGTCACGTCGGCCCGGATCGTGCCGTCGTCTCGTCCTTGTTCCAGGATCGAGGCCAGGGTCCGGTGGGCCTCGTCCCGGAGGTCGACGGTGGCCTGGTCGACGGGCGCTGGGCCACCGTGCATCGGGAGCACGAGGTCCGGTCCGTGCTCGATGGTTCGTTCGAGGAAGAAGCGGATCCGCTCGATCGGTGGTCCGTCGAGGGCCGCGGCGCGGCGGGCGGTCTCGAGCACCAGCCGGAAGGACCGGTGCGTCAACGCGCCGAGCAGCGCGTCCCGCGAGGGGTAGTGGCGGTACACGGTTCCGACGCCGACCCCGGCGTCCGCCGCGATGGTGGCCATCGGGACCGCCGTCCCTTCCCGGCGGACCGCGACGGCGGCGGCCGCCAGGACCCGGTCGCGGTTGTCGGCCGCGTCCTTCCGTGGTCCGCGTCGCCGGACGACCTTGTCCTGTTCGTCGGTCACGGCACCGATCATCGCAGCTCGATGGCCCGCGGGCGTCGTTGACAGCCTCGTTAGCCGGACGATATCGTCCGTTTAAGGCGCACGAGTGCCGGGAAGAAGGACCTTCGTGACATTCACCGTCGACCCTCAGGTCGTCGCGATCCTGGCGCCGATGGCCGAAGCCATGGCCGACGCACCGCACCCCGCCGTGGGCGACGTCGCGACCCGCCGTATCGCGCTCGAAGCGATGATGGCCGAGACTGCGGCGCTGCAGCCCACCCCGGCCGACGTGACGACCACCGACTTCCACGCGGTCGCCAGGGATGGCACGAAGGTGCTGCTGCGCTGGTACGCCAAGGACGGCGCCACCCCCGGTCCGGCCGCGCTGTACCTGCACGGCGGCGGGATGATCCTGGGCAGCGTCGCGCTTTACGACGCGCCGATCGCCCGGTACGTGTCCGCGAGCGGGGTGCCGATGCTGGCCGTCGACTACCGGCTCGCACCCGAGCACCCCGACCCCACGCCGGTCGAGGACGTCTACGCCGGCCTGCGGTGGCTGCACGACCACGCCGCCGAACTCGGCGTCGACCCGGCCCGGATCGCCGTGATGGGCGACAGCGCCGGAGGCGGCCTGGCTGCCGGGGTGACGCTGCTGGCCCGTGACCGCGGCGGGCCGCCGGTGGCGCGCCAGATCCTCGTCTTCCCGATGCTCGACGACCGCACGACGACGCCGGATCCGGAGCTGGCCCCGTTCGCGACGTGGAACTACGAGGACAACGCCACCGGGTGGGCGGCGCTGCTGGGTGAGCGGGCCGGCGGCCCGGACGTCTCGCCGTACGCGGCCGCGGCGCGGGCGGCCGACCTTTCGGGCCTGCCGCCGACGTACCTCGAGGTCGGCCAGCTCGACATCTTCCGCGACGAGGACCTCAACTACGCCCGGCGGCTCGGCGCTGCGGGCGTCGACGTGGAGTTCCACCTGCATCCCGGTGTGCCGCACGAGTTCGAAACGTTCGCCTGGGACACCGACGTCGCCCGCCGCGCGGTCGCCGATCGCCTGCGTGTCCTCGGCTCCCTCTGACCGTCCACTTCGAACGGAGCCGCTCGATGAGCATGGCCTATCTCGCTCAACCGGACCAGCAACAGAAGCTCGAGTGGCTCGACGGCGGCACGCTGTCGATCCTGCTCGACAGCGCGGCGAGGCGCCGCCGTTTCACCTGCACACCAGGGAAGACGAAGTCTTCATGCTGATCAAGGGCACCGCACTGGTCTGGGTGGGGGAGGAGGAGATGGAGCTGGCGGAGGGCGGCATCGTCTTCCTGCCCAAGAACATCCCGCACGCCTACCGCATCACGTCCGCGAAGGCCGACCTGCTGATGATCAACACCCCGGCGGGGATCGAGGGCATGTTCCGTCACGCCGGCCGCGACCGGGCCGAACCTCGCCCGGACGGTTTCGAGATTTCCCCGGACCGGATGGCCGAGGCTGCGGAGATGTTCGGGAACGTCATCCTCGGGCCGCCACGCTGACGGCTGGTTTCAGCCCGTGATCGAGGGATGGATGAGCCGTGGGAGCTTGTCCGGCGGTGTGGTCGGCGCGGGCGGAACCGGTCATGGCGGGGATGGGCCGGCTGCGGGGAACGGCGAGGACATCACCGATCCGGTGTCGTTGGGAACGGCGGCGTCTCGGCACCGGGCACGATCGGCGATCCAGGACTTCGGAAGGTGCAGCTCCCGGTCAATCAGCGTCCGGCCTCGTTCGGTGGCATTGGCCAGAAATACCCCCAGCTGGCAGTTCTCGGCCCGACCAGCCGTGCCGGAATACTGCCGCTGCACACCCGCGTACTTTGCCGCCGCGTTCAGCAGTCGCGCTGCCCGGGCCGACAACACGATGATCGCTGCCTGATGGCTGATCCGACGAATGCTCGCGCCGCCTCTCTGCGGGCACCGGGCACGGCAGCCGGTGGCGGCGGGCATCGAAGTAGGTCGTCGGTGGCAGCTCAGCGGGGTGAGGCGCGCCAGCCGTGTTCGAGGATGGCGAATGCGGCCTCGATGGTGCGGGCCGGGTCGTCGGAGCGGATGGCGAGTGCCGAGGTTTCCAGGGCGAAGTGGGCCAGTGCGGCGCATCCGGGATCGCCTTCGGGCATGCCGGTCTCGGCGGCGAGGGCGCGGCTGAGTGTGTCCTCGTGCCGCACCCACATCCGGCGCCAGTAGTCACTCAGCGCCGGAGTGCCGCGCACGAGGACCATGAACTCCGACGCCCGGTCCGCGGTGGCCCCGCGCACGCGGGCCAGCGCGTGGTCCCGCAGCGCGTCCAGCACCGACGTGCCCGGCGCGCGGTCGCGCACGGCCGCGATCAGGGACTCCTCGATGTCGGCGTCGCGGTCGAAGACAAGGGATTCCTTGCTGGGGAAGTGTTTCTGCAGAGTCGTGGTGGACACGTCGGCGGCGTCGGCGATCTCGCGAACGCCCACGTCGTCGTATCCGCGCTCGAGGAACAGTCGCAGAGCCGCGTCGGCCAGGGCTTGGTGGGTGGCTGCCTTCTTGCGCTCCCGCCTGCCCATCCCGGTAGTCATGGCTTGACGATATCACTAGTTGTACGGTGTACTCAGTTGTACCGTGCCACTTTTACTTCGAGGAGTCCCCATGACCACCCGCGTTCCGGTCCTGATCAGCGGTGGCGGCATCGCCGGACTGACCGCCGCCCTGCTGCTGCGCCGCGAAGGGGTGCATCCGGTGCTGGTCGAGAAGCACACCGGTGTATCGCCGCAGCCGAAGGCGCGCCGGTTCAACCCGCGCAGCACCGAGGTGTTCCGCCTGCTCGGCCTCGCGGCCGAGGTCGCCGAGGCGAGTGCGCCTTTGGCGTCGTTCACCGAGGTGCTGGCCGGGCCGACGCTGGCCGCGGCCCAGGTCCGGCACCTGGGCGGCACCATGCGGCAACGGCGGCTGCAGCAAGCGAGGATTCCCGAGCTGAGCCCGGGACCGAACGTCCTGTGCCCCCAGGTCGTACTGGAACCGATCCTGCGCCGGGCCGCCCAAGAACGGGGCGTGTCCGTGCGGCTGGGCACCGAACTGGTGTCCTTCGCCCAGGACGACGAGGGGGTGACCGCCCTGCTGAAGCCCTCGGACGGCGCACCGTACGAGCTGACCGCGGACTACCTGATCGCAGCCGACGGCGCACGCAGCCTCGTCCGCACTGCCCTGGGCATACTGCGCAGCGGGCACGGCCATCTCGCCGACAACCTCGACCTCTACTTCCGCGCCGATCTCACCGAGTTGGTGCGGGACAAGCCGTTCAACCTGTGCGAGATCGACAACCCGGTGGCCTCGGGTGCCTTCCTCTCGGTCAACGGCACGGACCGGTGGCTGTTCTCGACGGCCGACTTCCCCGAGGCGCACACGCTCGGCGACGGCGACTGGCACGACCTCCTGCGGATAGTGATCGGCGTGCCCGATCTCGACGTGGAACTGCTCAGCCGGTCGCCCTGGGAGTCGGCGATGCGGGTGGCCGACCGGTTCCGCGACGGCCGCGTCTTCCTGACGGGCGACGCCGCGCACATGATGCCCCCGATGGCCGCGGCCGGGGCCAACACCGCCATCGCCGACGCGGCCAACCTCGCCTGGAAGCTCGCCGCCGTACTGGCCGGGCAGGCGGCGCCCGCCCTCCTCGACACCTACGAGGCCGAACGCCGTCCGGCCGGCTACGCGATCGCCGAAGCCTCCAGCACCGTGCGCGGGCACGTCGGCGACATGCTCGCCGCCTACACCAGGCCCGACAGCCGGCACGACGACCTGCTGGCGACGATGTTCGGCACCCAGTACACCGACGGCGCGTTCGTACCCGACGGCCGCGATCCCGCGCCCGTCGATCACTACGCCCCGGCGGGCCGTCCCGGAACGCGCGTGCCCCACGCCTGGCTCGACGAGGAAACGTCCACTGTGGACTTCGCCGGCCCGGGTCTGACCTTGCTCACCGGCCCGGATGACGGACGCTGGATCGCTGAGGCGGATCGCCTCGGACTGCGTCAGGCCGGCGTGTCACACCCTGGCTGGCTCGCCGAGGTCTGCCTGCCCCCCGACGGCGCTCTGCTGCTGCGCCCGGACGTCATCGTCGCCTGGAATTCGGCATCCGGCACACCGCTCGCCGAAGCGGTGACGCGAGTCCTCGGCACCGCGGCCGTCCCCGCGTAGCGGGCAAATCGGCTCCAGCGGAACGCCGTCGGCTTCGACGTGCTGTGCGGTCACGATCCAGTCGTGCAGGTAGCGCCGTCTCGATGGCCGAGAGCGCGAATAGCCCCTGGCGGCCGAGCCCGAGGAACTGGGGCAGCGCTCATGACCCTCGAACGGGAAACCACGTTCGTGCGGTCCGAAGAGATGTTGTTCGTCGTCGGCGGGTCCCGGTGTGCCGCCGTCCTCTACTGGCCTTCGGCCACCGGGCGGCCGGTGCCGTGCGTGGTCATGGGGGACGGTGGCAGTGGCACGAAACGGCTGGGGCTGCCGGACTACGCCCGGCGTCGCCGCTCGGGGCATGGCGGTCCTGGCCTTCGACTTCCGGCACTTCGGCGCCAGCGAAGGCAGCCCGCGCCAAGTGATCGACGTCCGTGAGCAACGGGAGGACTACCGCGCCGCCGCAGATGCCCGCGCCGTGCCCGGGATCGACCCGGCGTCGCAGCTGCTCTGGTTGCCATGACGGGTGAGCCTCGTCCGCTCGCAGACCGCCGGAAGCGGGACCTGGCCAGTGGGCGGCATCATGATCAGGCCGCATAGTTCTGGCGAGTCGATCCCGCCGCTGCGAGCCGGCCGGCGAGTGACGTTCCGGCCATCGGCTGGTTGACCCGTGGCGAACTTGCACTCCGGTTACACCGACTCCCATGCGTTCCAGAACCGGACGTGGTCATCGTCCGGACGCCCGGCTGGGTCCTTGAACGCTCCGGATGGTCCGCTGCCAGGAGGTCGCGGCCCATGAATGTCGACCGCCGGCCGCGGCGGCTACCGATCTTGGGGTGCGTCGGCAGCGGTGAGCGTCGTGAATGTCTGTACGTGGTCGATGGCCTGCAGGCGTCTTTCAGCGGCGCGATGTCGCGGGCGACCTGGGCGAGGAGCATGCCACCCTGGAAGGCGGAGAGCAGGAGATGAGCCAGCCGGGTGGGATCCGCCTCGGCGCCCAGGCGGTCGAGCCCCTGCATCCGTTCGAGCCCATTTCGGAAGATGTCTCGCCACTGCTGGAACGCGTTCGCGAGTTCCGTGCGGACGTCCAGGTCGGTCTTGATGATCTCGCCGGCCAGCGAGCCGAGACTGCAGCCTGCCTGGTAGGAGCGCTCGTAGGCGATGTAGTGGTCCGCCCATTCCCGAAGCGAGTCGAGGCTGCCGAAGTGGGTGAACCGCTCGCTGCGGTGGAAGGTGAGGACACGCTCGGCCTGCCACTCGATGACCGCCAGGAGCAGGCTCTCCTTGGTCGGGAAGTAGTGGTTGAGCTGTGAGCCGTTGACCCCCGGCTGCGTGGCGGAGCTGCTCGTTGTTCGTCGCGTGGACGCCGTTGGCGTGGATGAGCTCCGCGGCGTGCTCGAGGATGCGGGCCCCGGTCATGAGGTATGCGGAGGCCCGCCCTGCCGACGGCCTCGCGATCGACTTCGTCGTCGAGTCCGTCCCGAACCAGCTGACAGAGATCGTCGACCGGGTGCGGGATGGACGCCTTCGCACATCGGCACCGTCACGACTCTCGACGACGCCGTCCCCGCGCTGAACCCGACCGACCGGCGCCAAGGCAAGACCGTCATTCGCGTGCGCCCCTGAGCGCGTCGGGACAAGCCAACGGGGTGTTCGGTCCTGCTTGGTGTCGGCGAGGAAGGCCGGCCTGCCGCAGTCCAAAGTGCGGCATACTCAGCGGGTGATCCCGGCGGCGGAGTTCGACACAGGACGACAGCGGCTGTTCGGACTGGCCTATCGGCTGCTGGGAGTCGCGGGCGAGGCCGAAGACGTCGTTGAGGACGCCTACCTGAGCTGGGAACGAGCGGACCGTGAGGCGACCACGCACCCCGAAGCCTGGTTGACAAAAGCCGTCACCCGCCTCTGCGTCGATCGGCTCGGCGCGGTGCGCGCGACTCGTGCGCACAACCTCGGCCCGTGGCTGCCGGCGCCGGTCCTGACCGCCGCGCTCGGCTCACTGGCAACGGCTGAACAGCGCGACTCGGTTTCTCTTGCCCTGCTGGTCCTGCTTGAACATCGAACGCCGCACGAGCGGGCAGTGTTCGTGCTGCGCACCGCCTTCGGGTGCAGGTACCGCGCCATCGCGGAGATCCTGGAGCTGTCTCCGGGCAACTGCCGACAGCTCTACCACCGCACGACACGGCATCTCGCGAACCGGAGTTCGTCTTGCCCGCCGGTCCGCGCTGAGCGTGTCCGTCTCGCCGAGCAGTTCCTCGTGGCGATCAAGAGCGGTGACCTGGTGGGTCTCGAAGCGATCTTGGCCGAGGATGTGACGGTCTGGGCCGATGGTGTCCGCCGTGTTGCCACCGCACGTCACCCCGTCGTCGGCCGGGACCGTGTTGCCCGCTACCTCGTCGCAGCGTTCCGGAAGATCGCGGTACCCGTCAGGTTCGGGCTCGCCGAGGTCAACGCGAGCACAGCGATACTTGCGGCAACCGGAGGGACGCTGCTGGCCGTGGTGGCGCCAGAGATCGACGGCGGCCGTATCGTCGGCCTGCGTATCGTCGCCAGCCCGGACAAGTTGTTGTCCGTTGCCAATGGGTTGTCAGCCCGTATACCTCGCCAGGCTGCCTCCGGCCGCGACGTTCGCTGCAACCCCTCGCAAGCGTCGGATTCCAGTGTATGAACCCGGCGCCGCTCGTACAGAAGAACGACTTGGGGCGTAACAGGTCGGGTCGCCGGTCGCACTGAAGCCGATGGGGGTGCGGCGTCGCAGGACGGGGCTCGAACACCTGGCGGCGAGCGGAATCTCGAACCAGGGATCGCTGCACAATTCCGGGTCGCAAGGTCCGAGGCGGTTCGTGGCTTGCTCGGGTGCACCTATAAGGCTGGAGTCCGGGTTGCCGAGGCCTTCGCGCCTTCCGCGACTGCCATGCAACGGCTCACCCACCGGGGAGCACTTCGACGACGTTCGAGAAAGAACCGCGCACTCGACAAGCCGCCCCGCGAGGGAGACACGCCGTAAGCTTGACCGGACATGAGACTTGAGACATAGAGTCCAAAGTAACCAAGGAGCAGACGTGTCCGACCGCGCGCCGACGGGCCTGGGGCGCCGCCGCAGCCGCCTGTCGGAGCACGAGACCGCCGAGCGGATGCTGGAGGCGGCGATGGCGATGGTCGGCCGCACCGGTCTGACGGTGAGCCTGGATCACCTCCGCTTCGAGGACATCATCCGCGAGGCGAGCTGGTGACCGAGCTGGCCAAGGCCGCCGTCCCGAGCGCGGCCGACACCGATGCGATCATCGGTCTGATCCAGCACGTCGTCAGTGAGCACCGGGACCGGCTCGGCACCGCCGAGGGGCGGCACGCGCTGCTGGTGGAGCTGTTCCGGCAGGCGGCGCTGCAGGACTTCCAGTCGCTCTACGGGTCCGCCGAGTGGCGCACCTACCTGGCGCTGCACGCCACGTTCCTCAGTCTTGCGGAAGGTGAACTGCGGCAACGGATCCAGGAGATCCTCGCTCGTTCGGAGCACGGTTTCATCACCCGGGTCGCCGCGGCCTGGCAGCACATCGCCGAATTGTTCGGCTACCGGCTGCGCCCCGAGTTGGGGTCCACGTTCGAGACGGTGGCGACGCTGGTCAGTGCGACCGCCCGCGGCTTGATCCTGATGGCACTGTCCACACCGGACCTCGCCGGCCGGCGCATCCCGGCCCGGCCGTTCGGCGCAGCGGCGACCGAGGACTGGTCGCTGCCGGCGCTCGGCATCGCAGGCACCGCCTTGGCCTTCCTGGAGCCGGACCCCGAAGTCAGCTGGGATGACGACCGGATCGAAGCTGTGCGCGCTGCGGTGAACTCCCTTTCCATGCCGAGGCCGTGACGGGCGCCGTGCGCGACGGTGGTGAACTGCAAGCCGGTCGACGCGAGAAGCGGCGGCGGCCGGGCCGCCACCACCGTTCTCGGTGAGGGGATCCGCTGCCGGTTCGTCCGGGGTGGTGGCGGGTGCTCCCTCAGGCACCAGGCTTCTCCTTCCGACGGCGTGAGTGCAGGGAGCAAGGTCCTCTTCGGCGAGGACGAAAGACCGCACCCGCCTCGGTGACGAGACCCGGTGGGCGCTGGGCGGCTGATCCGGTCCGGAGCCGCCGAAAGTCCTCGTGGTCGTGGTCGTTCGCCTCTGCGGGACGCAGGCGGCCCGAGGTTGTCTGAGGGCATGGCCACGGTGAACGAAGAACGCATCCGGGCGAAGCCGGGTGTCGCGAACAGGCTGCTGGTGCGACTGCTCGGCTCCGGGCTCTCTCGTTTCGTGGACGGCAGGCTGTGCGTGCTGCGGTACCGGTCCGCCGGCTCGGCCAATCCGGTGACGTTCCCGGTCCAGTACGCGCGCTCGGGCGACCAGGTGGTTGTCGTGGCCGCGAACCCGGAGCGCAAGCGCTGGTGGCGGCACTTCCGCACCGGCGCCGACGCCGAAGTGCTGCTCGACGGCCACTGGAGGCCTGCCGAAGGGCGGCTGCTCGACGGACCCGCCCGGACCACCGCCGCCGAGGACTACGCCCGAGCCTTCCCACGCGTCACGGTGCCGCCGGAGACCCCCGTCGTGGTATTCACCACCGCCCCACGACCCCGCGTTCCGCTGCGGAGACGCACCTTGGCCTGGTTGTGGTTCTTCGTCGTGACAATCGCAGAGTTCGTCGGCTTCGCCATCCCGGCGACGGCCGGAGCGCTCACCGCGGACCGGCCCGTCGCACTCACGGTGCCGGTGATGCTGCTGGCCGGCGCCTTGGAAGGCGCCGCGCTCGGCAGTGGCCAGGCGTGGGTGCTCCGTCGGGCGATTCCTGCCCTGAACCGCGGGCACTGGGTCACGGCGACGGCCGTCGCGGCCGCATTCGCCTACCTGATCGGACTGGCTCCGAGCACGTGGGCCTCCTCGCTGACCGGCTGGCCGCCGCTACTGCTCTGGCCGACGGTGGCTGCCATGGGAATCGCGTTGTTGCTGTCCATCGGCTTCGCCCAATGGCTGGTCCTGCGGCAGCATGTCGCCGGTTCCGTCTTCTGGATCGCCACCACAGCCGGTGCGTGGTTGCTCGGGCTGGCGGTGTTCCTCGGTGTGGCGATGCCGCTGTGGCAGCCGGGACAAGCCGTGTCCACGATTGTCCTCATCGGTGCTTTCGGCGGCTTCCTGATGGCGGCGACCACGTCGGCGGTGACGGCGGTCGCCGTCCGCCGCCTTCCCGGTCTTCGCTGAGCCGCCTTGCCCGCTGGCGGATCCGCGACGCCTTCAGCCCCGGGCCTTGGCGGACGAAGCTCTCGAACGGCCACGACGTCTGAGTAGAGGCAAGAATCAGCGGCCCGGTGATGTCGAGGTGGTCGGCTGGTCATCCGTGTTGTCGGCGAGCACGCGAGGCGGCCCAGTGGCGCAGGCGTTCGGTGATTGGGGCTTCGTAGCCGTTTTGGGTGGGCTGGTAGTACGTTTCGCGATCCATGTCTTCGGGGAAGTAGTCGGCGCCGGAGAAGCCGTCGGCGGTCTCGGGGTCGTATTGGTAGTCCTTGCCGTAGCCGAGGTCCTTCATCAGCCGGGTCGGGGCGTTGAGGATGTGGGCGGGCGGCATGAGGGAGCCGGTGCGCCGGGCGGCGCGATGTGCCGCGTTGAAGCCGCGGTAGACGGCGATGGACTTCGGCGCGGTGGCGAGGTAGACGACGGCCTGGGCGATCGCCAGCTCGCCCTCGGGGGAGCCGAGTCGTTCGTAGACGTCCCAGGCGGCGAGCGTCTGCTGAACGGCGTGCGGGTCGGCCATGCCGATGTCCTCGCTGGCGAAGCGGACCAGTCGGCGGGCCACGTACAGCGGGTCTTCGCCACCGTCGAGCATGCGGGCGAGCCAGTACAGCGCCGCGTCCGGGTCGGAGCCGCGCATCGACTTGTGCAGCGCGGAGATCAGGTTGTAGTGGCTCTCCTGCGCCTTGTCGTACAGCGGGGCGCGCTGCTGGATGTGGTGGGCGAGCGCGGTGGTGTCCAGGGGCGTCTCGGTGTCCGGGAGGGCCTGGAGCTGTTCGGCCATGTTGAGGAGGTAGCGGCCGTCGCCGTCGGCCATGGCGATCAGGGCGTGGCGGGCGTCGTCGTCCAGGGGCAGCCGGTGGCCGGTGAGCTGCTCGGCGCGGTCGAGCAGGGTGGTCAGCGCGGTTTCGTCGAGGCGTTTGAGGACGAGGACCTGGGTGCGGGAGAGGAGGGCGCCGTTGAGCTCGAAGCTCGGGTTCTCGGTGGTGGCGCCGATCAGGGTGATCGTGCCGTCCTCGACGTAGGGAAGGAAGCTGTCTTGCTGGGCGCGATTGAAGCGGTGGATCTCGTCGACGAACAGCAGGTTGCCCTGTCCGACCTGGCGCCGGTTTCGTGCGGTGGTGAAGACTTTCCGCAGATCGGCCACTCCGGAGAAGGTGGCCGATACCGATTCGAAGGTCAGGTTGCTGCCGTCGGCGAGGAGCCGGGCGATGGTCGTTTTCCCGACGCCGGGTGGCCCCCACAGGATGGCGGAGCCGAGGCGCTGCTGGGCGACCATGCGGCCGAGCGGGGCGTCCGGGGCCAGGAGGTGTTCCTGCCCGACGACCTCGTCCAGGTGTGTGGGGCGCAGGCGGTCGGCGAGTGGCCGGGCGGGCTCCTGGTCGAAGAGCGGCAGGGTCGGTTCGGTCGGTTCCATCGGACTCTCGGGTCGGAGGCGGGGCGTGTGCGGGCTCAGCCGGCGGGGAGGCTCGTGGTGTTCATCGTGCACCTGGGCGGTCGCGTCGCGGTAGCCGTTCGACGACCAGGTCGTAGGAATTCGTGACCGCGCGCGGCGTCTTGGGGCCGGTCGCCGGCCGCGCTCACCTGGCTGCCCGCGTGCCGCCGTAGGTGTGCGGGTCGATGGGCTGCTCGGCCCTGGGCAGGCGAGTGACCACGAGCAGGTAGGAGTCGGTGACGAGTTCCTCGACCAGCGTCTTGTCCACGCCTTTCCCGGCCTCCAGCGTGATCCAGTGCTTTCTGTTCATGTGGTAGCCGGGGGCGATGTGGCTGTTGTGCTCCCGCAGGGCGAGGGCCTCGCCGGGGTCCGCCTTGAGGATCACGACGGGACGTCCCGGAACCTCGGTCATCAGCATGAACACCTTGCCGCGGACCTTGAAGACCTTCCAGTCGGGGCCGAAGGGATGCTCAAGCCGAGCTCCGGGAAGTTCCTCCGCGCGGTCGGCGGCGGTCTTCTGCAGGGTCGATCCGTTCATGGGTAGCGGGCTTCCTCGGGTGGTGACGGGCTGCGGCACATCTCATCCTTCCCGCCAATCCGATCAAGACAGCGGTAGACTGCGGACACGTGATGGTCGACAAGCGACACCTCAGGCCGGGCGAACCGGCCGCGGTTCCGTTGTACGGTTTCCAGCCCCCGGTGGGCACGCCGTACGGCCTCGAAGTGATCACTGTCGAGGACTTCTTCGCCCAGCACGACGACTGGCCGTGGAATCCGCCGCTTCCGGGCCGCGCCACCTTCCACTACCTGATCCTGGTCACCGAGGGCGAGTTGCGGCACGACGTCGACCACGTCACGCGCATCATCGCGCCCGGCCAGTGGCTGTGGGTGCGTCCCGGGCACACGCAGTGCTGGCATCCGCCCGGCACCGCCCGCGGGCCGTTCATCCTGTTCGAGCCGGACGTGCTGACGCCCGGCACCGCCGGCCTCCTGGCCCCGCTCACCGCGCACGAGGCCCCCGCCGTGCTGAGCCCGCACGCCGATGACGCCCCCTGGCTCCAGCAGACGGCCCTCCAGCTGCTGGACGAACACCGCGCGCTCGGGCGCCGCCCGCTCGACGTCCACCACGCCCTGCGCCGCAGCCTGCTCGAATCACTGCTGCTGCGCCTGGCCAACGCCCCCGGCATCCCACCCGCCGGCGCGGCGAGGACCGGTAGGGGCCGAAGTGACACGTACGGACGGTTCCTGGACGCCCTGGAGCTGCAGTTCCGCGAGCTGCACCGGGCCGCGGACTACGCCGAACTGCTCGGCTGCTCGGTCCGCACCCTCAGCCGCGCCGCCCAGGACGCCACCGGCAAAGGGGTGCGTGAGCTCATCAACGAGCGTCTGCTGCTCGAAGCCCGGCGCCTGCTGGGAGTCGCCCGGTGGGACGCCCGGACGGTGGCCCTCCATCTCGGCTTCACCGATCCCGCGAACTTCGGCCGCTTCTTCCGCAGTCACGCCGGCCTCACCCCGGCCGCCTTCGCAGCCCCCGCAACAACAACCGACACCTGACGATTCTCAGTTGCCCAGGACGACGACGTGTTTGCCCGGCGTGGTGCCGGACTCGACGTCGGCTTGGGCGTCACGGATCTGCTCCAGACCGTGGTAGACCTTCGCGACCGGGACTGTGAGGCGCCCTGCGGCGATGGCCTGGAGCTGGTGGGCGAAGACGTCGGCCGGGAGGTCGGCGGCCTGCCCGCCGTAGGAGGTCAGCCGCACCCCGGTGGGGATCATGAACGGGCTGAAATCGGGGATCGTCCATTGGCCCGCCAGGGCTCCGGTGAAGCAGACCGTGCCATCGCGACGGACGGTGCGGAGGGTGTCGGCGAGGACCGAGCAGCCCACCAGCTCCAGTGCAGCGTCGACGCCGTCCGGCACCAGCTCGCGCACCTGGCCGGCGATGGTGCCGTCGTCGATGAGGGGATGGTCGACGCCCGCGGCCCGCAGTTCCCCGGCCCTCTCCAGGCTGCGGGTGGTGGACAGCACGGTGGCGCCGAGGTCCTTGGCGATCGTGGCCGCGCTCAGCCCGACTGTGGAGGTGCCGCCGCGGATCAGCAGCGTCTGCCCCGCCTGCAGGCCGAGGCCGACGGCGAGCGAGCCGTAGGCGGTCTGGAACATCTCCGGCAGTGCGCCGACGACCTCCCACGGCAGGCCGGTCTCGAACGGGATGACCTGCTGCGCGGGGACGGTCACGTACTGGGCGTACGCGCCGTCGTACGAGCGGCCCATGCCGCCCATCATCGTGGCCACCTGCTGTCCCGGCCGCAGCCCGCTGTCCTCGTCGGCCTCATCGACCACGCCGACGCCCTCGATGCCGGGCACGCGCGGGTAGGTGACCTCTGCGTCCGACTCGCCCTTGCGGGTGCTGACCTCGGACTCGTTGACCCCGAACGCCTTCACCTCGATCCGCACCCAGCCGGGCTTGCGTACGGGCACCGGCACGTCCTTGATTTCCAGTGCGTCGAGGCCGCCGGGCCGGGTGACGACGATGGCCCGCATCGTCGCCGGTGTGGCGTCGCCGGCTGCTGTCGGTTGGCTCATGCCGAGTTCCTTGTCGTGTTCTCAGGGGCGGGCGATGTCCTGCCAGAGGTCGAGGGCTGCCTGGTAGTGAGTGTCGGCCTCGAAGGGCGGGTTGCCGACGCTTTCCGAGGTGGGCCGGTCGGTGATGGCGGGCCACAGCCGGGTCTGCTCGCCGGTGACGAAGTCGAGCACGATGTCGCGGATACGCGTGTCACGCTCGGCCTGTTCGGGGCTGCGGCCCGGCTTTTCCTGGCCGACCAGGGCGTACATCTCGGTGCCGTGCACGGCGGGCGCGCCCTCGGCGGGCCCGATCATCAGGAGGCGGGCGTTGCCGCCCGTGGCGGCGTGGGCCAGGGCGGCGCGGGCCGCGGGGAGCCCGAAGATGTAGTCCGTCAGGAGCGCGGCACGGACCTCGGCCAGGGTACGCCCGTCTTGGTCGTAGGCATCGACGATCTTCTTGGCGCGGGAGCGGGGAACGCGCCACCCCGCGACTTCGTCGGTGATGCGGTCGACGGTGCGCGGGTCGAACCGGTCGAGGTCGTTCGCCACCCACCAGCCCATGTCGTCGCTGGCGAAGCTCAGGAGTACGTCGATGTCCCGGCGCGAGCCCGAGGCCAGGACGTCCATGGGGTGGGCGTGCAGCACTGCGCCGGGCTGGCCGGTGTCCAGGACGACGCCGAGGCTCTGGCAGTCCATCCCGCCCCGCACGCCGAGGTCGGTCGGGGTGACCTTGTGCAGCGCGGTCACGAGGGAGGTCGTGTCGAGGTCGATCAGCTTCTCGGGGTTGCTCGCGACGCCGAGTTCGGCGACGAACCGCTCCGCGAGTTCTTCTGCCCACCAGGCGGGCTGGAGCCGGGAGGGTCCGGCGGAGAACCCGGCGAGCCGCCGGTACAGCCCGTCCGCGGAGGACGCGCCGAGCAGCCCGAAGGTGGAATAGGCGCCGGCGCTGTGGCCGAAGACGGTGACCTGGCCGGGGTCGCCGCCGAAGTGGGCGATGTTCTGCTGGATCCAGGTGAGCGCGGCGATGATGTCCTGCAGACCGAGGTTGCTGGCCTCGGCAAGCCGCCCGCCGTACTGCGAGAGCGAGACCGCACCCAGCGCACCGAGCCGGTAGTTGACCGACACGCCCACGACGCGTCCCGTCGCGGCGAGACCGGCGGCGTTCGAGGTGGTCTGCGTGTTCGCGCCGAACTCGAATCCGCCGCCGTGGATGTACACGGCCACCGGCAGCGCCTTCTCGGCCGGCTGCGCGGGAGCCCACACGTTCAGGTTCA
Source organism: Amycolatopsis sp. NPDC051758 (assembly GCF_044453095.1). Classification (NCBI taxonomy): domain Bacteria; kingdom Bacillati; phylum Actinomycetota; class Actinomycetes; order Pseudonocardiales; family Pseudonocardiaceae; genus Amycolatopsis; species Amycolatopsis sp. NPDC051758. The sequence goes on from NZ_JBITCJ010000005.1 coordinate 426,327, forward strand.
GGCAGTCCTCACCGGTCCCGCTGTCCGCTTCGAGCCAGTCGCCGGTGTCGGGCTGCACAGAGGCGACGCCCTTACGGTCGTAGGGGCGTTCCGGGTCGAAGGCCGCGAGCGCGGGGCTGCGGTACCGCTCCGCGGTGGCGAACGGGATTCCCCACCAGGACCGCACCCCGGGTGCAGTCGGGGCCGTGGGTGCGGAGGCGGTCATGACGTGTCCTTCCGGCGCGGTTCAGGTGTCCGCGCGGTGCGTCGGCGGCTGGCTGCTTGTGCTCGATCCTTTCCTGGAATTCGGCAACTGGCCCTGTGCACAGCGGTCACCTGATGGTCACCAGGTGACACTTCTTGCGCCGATCCGGATCGGCGACACCATCCGGATGCAGGAGGAAGTGACCGAGGTTCGACCGTCGAAGTCCAAACCGGACCGTGGGACGGTCACCACCCGGGTTCAGCGCCGCAACCAGGAAGGCGTCGTGTGTCACGAAGGCCTGTGGACGATGCTTTTCACCCGGCGCACCAGTGGGCCGGGCTCCGCGAGCCAAGGCGTGTGACGAGTACCTGGAAGAGATCGTCTACTTCTGCCTCGGTGGCGCATTTCCACGATCTGGATCAGAGTGCCGGCTTGCCCGGCTGGTAGAGCCAGGTGTGGAAGAACGAGTCGAGGTTGCGGTTGGTCAGCCGCTCGACGAACTGGATGAATTGGCGCGTCGAGACATTGCCGTATCGGTGAGCCGTCGGCCACTGCGTGAGCACCTTGAAGAAGGCGCGGTCGCCGATCTTCGTGCGCAGCGCCTGCAGTGTCATCGCGCCGCGGTTGTAGACCAGGTCGTCGAAGATGTGATCGCGTCCCGGGTCGGCGACCTTGCCGGTCCAGTCCTTCTCGTCGGCGTATGTCTTCGCGAAGGTCTGCTGCACGGGGATGTTGTTGTACTTCTCCTGATAGAGCCACTCCGAGTAGGTCGCGAAGCCTTCGTTGAGCCAGATGTCGGACCAGCGCACCGGAGTGAGGCTGTCGCCGAACCACTGGTGGCCGAGTTCGTGGGCGAGCAGGTCGCCGTCGACATCGCTGGTGCTCTGGTCGTAGACCGGCCGGCTCTGTGTCTCGAGGGCGTAGTCGACGCCGACGTCGGCGAGGATGCCGCCGGTCGAGTCGAACGGGTACTGCCCGTACAGCGAGGATTCCCATTGGATGACCTGTGCCGTGGTCTGGTTGAACACCTTGCCCTGACCGGGCTTGGTGTCGATCGACTTGCCGATCGCGGTGATGTTCGGCAGGCCGCCGGCCGTCACGCCGCGGGTGACGTTGTAGTCGCCGATCGCGAGCATGCTCAGCTCGCTGGACATCGGCCGCTTCATGTCCCAGCGGAAGGTGGTCTGGTGGTCGTGCGTGGTGGTGGGCCCGGGTTCGCCGTTGGCCAGCACGGTGAGTCCGGTGGGCACGGTGATGGTCTGGGTGTAGGTCGCCTTGTCGTTGGTGGTGTCGTTCACCGGGTAGTAGGTCGCCGCGCCGATCGGCTGGTTGAGCGCGACCGCGCCGTCCTTGGTGGCGACCCAGCCGGAGAGGCCCAGCGCGGGGTCGTCGATCTTCTGCGGGACGCCGGCGTAGGTCACCGAGACGACGAACGCGCTGCCCTTCCGCAGACCGTGCGGCGGGGTGATCACCAGCTCCTGGGCGCCGCTGCGGGTGAAGGTGGCGTTCAGGCCGTTCACCGAGAGCCTGCTGATCTTCAGCGGTCCCTGGAAATCCAGGTCGAAGCGGGAGAGATCCTGGGTGGCCGTGGCGAGAATCGTCGTGGTCGCACTGATCGCTTGGGTTTCGGGGCTGAACGCCAGCCGGATGTCGTAGTGGCCGACGTCGTAACCGCCGTTGCCCATGTCGGGGAAGTACGGGTCCCCGGCGCTCGGTGCACCCGGGGAGTACCGCGGCGCCGGCGCCGCACCTGCTGCCGGGCTCGTCGCGGCCAGCAGCCCGGCGGACAGTGCACACGAGATGATCAACAAGTGGCCACGGCTACGGTTGGCGCCTCGCATGGGTCCTCCTCGGCAATCATCGACGCTGAAGAGTAGGTCCGATCCGACACGCGGATCAAGCCTGGTGCGACGGCCTCGAAGTCTGGTTTGGGCGGTTCCTGGCCGGTCGTGCCACCGAGGTCCTCGATGCCGGAATGTCTCGCAGCCTGCTCGGAACTGGGATCGAGCACGAAGCGGGTCAACGCGGCTTTGCGGGCGGTGGCGAGCGTGCCGGGCAACCGTTCGGATTCCCTGACGGAGCCCGGCACACCCACCGCACCCTGTCGGGTCCGCCCGAGTCTCGGTAGCCAACGGCATGTCCGCTGACTACTGTTCATCCATCGCTTAGCGCACGACGACGTAGAACCCGTCGCCGTCCAGCATGTGTTCTCGGCCGTACCAGCTGGACAGTAGGCGGCCGCTCGCTTCGTTGTGGGGCCCCGCGATCGCTTTGGCCGCGTAGCTCCACTTCGTGCTCTCGTCGACTCTCGCGGCATTCTGGTAGGTGCTGGCGAACGGGTATTCGTCGCACTGCCGGGCGTTGCCGTTCGCGTCCTTCGTGTACTTGGCGCCCCATTCGGCCTTGCACACTCGCCGGACCTTGTTCCTGGAGCCGTTCTTCGTGTTGCCGACGTCGTAGCCGGGGTAGAGGTAGGTGAGCGTGGTCTCCCGGAAGCGGCCGGGCACCTCCTTGCCGATGAGGCCGGGCTTGGTCCTGGTGATGTCCTCCTGGGCGTCCTTGATGAACGCGGCCGACTCCCCGTAGCCCGGGTCGTGGAGGTCGAACACCAGCGTGGGCGTGACCGTCGTGAAGACGCAGCGGCTGCCGCGCGTCGCGTAGGTCGCCGAGTCGCAGCGGAAGAACTCCTGGGGATCCGGGTCCACGTCCGGTGGTCCGATGGTCCCGGTGAACGTTTCGACCAGGTTGAAGGCGAAGAACCCGCGGTTTTCGGCCTTGTACTTCTCGGTCGGCACCGAAGTGGTGGACGCGACGGCGGGCCAGTAGATCGGTTCGTCGCCGCCGGGTGCCCGCCATTCGGCGACCGTCCGGTCGACGGGAAGCCGTGGTGAGTAGTCACACGTGCTCGTCCGTTCCGGATCGTTGTTGCCGCACTCGAGTGCGAACGAAATCCGGCTCTCCGGGATCTCTTCGCCGTCTCCGGCGAGATAACGCATGCGGAGCCCGAAGCGGACCTTGTTCTCCTTGTCCTGCGCCACACCGATGAACGCGGTGCGGAAGTAGCTGTGCCCGACCACCTCGGGCTTCCCGTCCTTCAGGCGTTTGTAGGTGACCATGAGGACGGCGTTGCGGCAGATGTTGAACCTGTTCTTGAACCAGTACGGGTCCGTGGTGGTGTGCTTCTGCTCGCATTCGTCGAAGGTGACGGGGTCGACCGGGAGCTCGGCGTCGTTGAGCCGGGATTCGGCGGTGTAGGGCACCGCGGCCGCCTGCGCCGAACTGCCCGGGACGGTGCCGGCGGACACGGCCTGCGGGGTGACCAGCAACGCGGTGACCAGCGTCAGCACACCGGCCAGCTTCAGGGAACGTGACTTCATCGCCGCCCTCACGTGATCAGATCCATGCTGTTCCAGCCCGAGCCGACCACAACCGGGCTGCCCAGCACGGGGTTGTGGTTCCAGCCGAGGAACGGGTACACCGTGAGCTGTCCGTTGGGCAGCCGCTTGATCACGTCGTCGGTGCCACTACCGTCGGCGTCTGCCAGCGAGATCCACGAGGTGGTGGGCTGGGCGAACGTCCCGACCGGGGCCAGCGTCTTGCAGTCGGTGTGGAACGTGTTCAGGCCGTTGAACTTGTTCGTGTGCGCGCAGCCGATCATTTCGCCGGTGGCCGTCGAGGCGCCGACCATGTCCGCGTTCTCGCGGCTCCACGTCGGCATCAGGTTCCACAGCGGTCGTCCTTTCCGGACCTGGACGCGCGCTTTGAAGGTGGAGGTGCCGTTGAAGGTGCCGCTGTGCGGGTAGACCCACATGTTGTCCTGGGCGTCGATGCTGATGATGTCGTCGAACCCGTCGGTGGTCACGTCCGCGAGGGTCATCCACACCATGCTGTTCCAGCCGGTGCCCACCTGGACTGCAGGCTTGAACGTGCTGCCGCCGTTGAACGTCCCGCTGTGCGGGTATACGAAGAGCGCGCCGTCGGACTCCCTGCGTCCGATCAGGTCTGCCGGCGGCTCGGCCACCTTCTCGAACTCGTCGCTGTCGCCGTTGGGAGTGACCTCGGCGGTTCCGACCCAGTTGAAGCTGTTCATGCCGGTCCGCACCAGCGTTTTGGCGGTAAAGGTGGACGTGCCCTGGAGTTTGCCGGAGCCCGTGTACACCCACAGGGACCCGTTGCTCAGATCTGGCTGACGGGCGAGCAGGTCCGGCACCCCGTCCCCGGTGAGGTCGTGGGAATGGGTGCCCGATCGCTGCACCCGGTCTCCGGCGGCAGCCGGGCCGAAGTCGCCGCTGGTGGCGGCGGCCGAGGCGCCGGTGTCCGCGGATGCGGACACCGGCAGCAGGCAGGCTACGGTCGCCGTCGCGGTGAGCGCGATCGCTCGGAACAGTCTCGAGCGCGCTTTCATGCCCGTCTCCAGCGGGAACCGGACGCCTTGGCGCCGCGGACGTCTTGTCGTGTGAGCCTCACGAGATCTCCTTCGTGCCGTCGGGTCCGGCGGATTCCGGACCTGCGACCGACGCCACGCTCAGCCCGCCCGTTCCGTTGATTCCCGACGTGTCACATCACCCGAATGACCCAGCCGGCCGACCGGTGGTTCCGTGCACGAACGCGTCAGCGGGTGTGGCCGTGCTTCACCTGGGTGACGTAAGCGTTTGAGGGCGGCAGGTAGGACAACACAAGCGCCAGTACCGAGATTGCGGTGCTGACGTAGTTGACGGCGGTTCCCGACGTTGCCGCGAGAGAGGCCACCTGCAGCAGTGTGACGATCGTGAGGACGATCCTCGCCCAGTTCCGGCCGGCCTTCAGTTTGAAGCTCAGGAACAGGTACAGCAGCGCCAGGACCACCAGGACGGCGATGCCGAAGGCTTGTCCGAGCGTCGCCGAATGCTGGATCTGGTCCTCGGTGAGACGCGGGCTGGCCGTGCGCAGCGCTCCGGCCAGTTCGTCGCGGTAGCCGAGCAAGAGCCCGGCGCCCACCAGGGCCGAGATGGTGGAGACGAGGTAGCCGAAGAAGGCCGCGACCATCGTTCCGGGGGGATTTCCTTGCACCGTTGGCGTTTCCATGTTGCGACGGTAAGCCGGGCCGGGTTGGTGCCACCGGCTGAGTGAACGGATTTCGGACCGGGGCATGAGGGGAACGCGGTGGCTCTCATACCGGGGTATGAGCGGGGCCGGTCCAGGTGCCCAGGGTGTCCACCAGGCGGTCGATCATCGCCTCGGAAACCGGGCCGAGTTCCAGCATCGAGCGGTAGAACAGCGGTCCGATGACCAGTGCGGCCGCGTCCCGGGGATCGATGGCGAGCCGCAGTTCGCCCGTCTCCTGCGCTTTTGCCAGTGCGGCGCCGAGCCGGTTGCCGATGGCTTCGGCGAGCTGCTCTCGGCGGCCGGCGTCCGCCACTCCCTGGACAAGCGCCGCGGTCACCGCGCGGACGTCGGGCAGGTCCAGTTCGTCGGCGAGCGATCGCAGCTGCTGCTTCAGCCACGGTCGCATGGGTGGGACGGGCTCTCGGAAGAACGGCATCCGGACGCCGGCCATCGCGTCGCCGAGCAGTGTGCCCGGCTGCGGCCAGTGGCGGTACACGGTGGCTCGTCCGACTCCGGCCCGCGCGGCGACGTGCTGGTGGGTGACGGCGGCCGGTCCCTCCTGCACGAGGAGTTCGCGGGCCGCGGTGAGGATCGCCTCGCGGCTGCGGGTCACGCGGGGGTCCGGGGTGTCGGCCATGCGGACATCTTATGAGACAACTTGACTCAGAAGTGGCCGAGGGTGCACAGTCGCACTGTGAGACAAAGTGACTCAAAACTTTTCAGGCTGGTCGTCCTCGGCGCCACGGGCGGAACGGGTCGGGCCGCGGTCGACGTGGCGTTGCGGGCCGGGCACGAGGTGACCGCGGTCGTTCGCCGGGAAGACGCGTTACCGCCGGCTCCCGGCCTGACCGTCGCCGTGATCCCCGACTTGACCGACGCCGACCGGCTCGCCGCCGCCGTCGCCGGGCACGACGCGGTCATCAGCACGCTGGGGAGCAACGCGCGGGGAGCGGTCACGGTGTGCACCGACGGTGTCCGCGCGGCCCTGCTCGCGATGAGCCGGACCGGCGTGCGGCGGCTCGTGGCCGTCAGCGCCCACGGCGCCGCCGAGAGCCGGGATCGCTCGCTGTATTCGCTGATCCTGTGGGCGAGCGTCGGGCACAAGATGCGGGACAAGGAGTCCATGGAGGCGCTGATCCGGGCTTCCGACAGCGACTGGACCATCGTCCGGCCGCCCGCGTTGAAGGACACGGCGCCGACCGGCCGCTACCGAACCGGCTCGGCTCCCGCCGTCCGGCTGACTTCGGCCGTGTCCCGCGCCGACCTCGCCGACTTCCTCGTGCGCGAGGCCGTCGACCCGGCGTACCTCCACCAGACCCCGCGGATCCTCGCGTGAGCGCCGCATCGGTCCAGGCGGACCTGCGTGGCCGGGTCGCACTTGTCACCGGCGGCACCGGCGGAATGGGCCGGGTCATCACCGCCGAACTGGCCCGGGCCGGCGCCCACGTCGTCACCACCAGCCGGGATCCCCGGCGCGGAGAAGTCCTGCGGCAGCAGGTCGCGACCGAGGTCGGCGCCGACCGGGTGGAAGTCCTCACCGGGGACCTCGCCAGCCGTCGTGATCTTCACCGGCTCGCCGCCGAGTTCGCGGAGCGCCACAAGATCCTGCACCTGCTGGTCAACAACGCCGGCGCGCACTACCGGCACCGGTGGCTGACCGCCGACGGTGTCGAGGCACACCTGGCGGTCAACCACCTCACCGCGTTCGGCCTCACCTACCTCCTGCGCGACCAGTTGTTCGCGGGAGCGCCTGCACGCGTGGTCAACGTCGTCTCGGCGACGATGTCCGACGTGCGCCCGATCCCGCTGCCCGGCAGGCCACGCCCGGTCTCCCTCGACCTCTCGGCCGTCACCGACGTCCGGCAGCTCAACCCGGCGGCCGGGTTCGCGCCGTTCGCCGCGTACGCCCGGGCCAAGCTGCTCACCACGATCTGCGGGTACGCGTTCGCCGACCGGTGGCGCGAGAAGGGCGTGAGCGTCAACGCCGTGCACCCCGGCATCGTCAGCACGGGCATCGTCGACGACATCACCCCCGCCGTCCTCGCGCCGTTCCGGTCGCTGATCCACCGGCGGTTGCTGACCCCCGAGCAAGGCGCGTCGGCGGCGCTGCGCCTCGCTGTCGACCCCGGCCTCGCCGCGACGACCGGTCAGTACTACGTGCGTGAGACGCCGGCGCGCTCACCGGAAATCTCCTACGACGCCGCCACTCGTGCCGCGGCTTGGCGGCTCAGCGAGAACTGGGTGACCTCGCCGGCCTGAGCAGGAGCACCGATCAGGTTTTCGCGCCGCGCCCGTCTATACGGGGGAAATCGACTCACGAGAGGCCGGCACGATGCGGAAACTGATCTTCGGCATGAACCTGACCCTGGACGGCTACATCGCCGCGACCGGCGACGTCATCGACTGGAGCGGGCCGCCGAGCGACGAGCTGTTCCAGTGGTGGCTCGGCCAGGAGCAGGCGAGCGGTTTGACGCTGTACGGGCGCAAGCTGTGGGAGACGATGAGCTCGTACTGGCCGACCGGCGACCAGCAGCCGGACGCCACCCCGGCGCGGATCGAGTACGCGCGGAACTGGCGGGACACGCCGAAGGTGGTGTTCTCCTCGACGATCGACAAGGTCGACTGGAACACCCGCCTGGTCACCGGCGACGCGGTCGCCGAGATCACCCGGCTCAAGGCCGGGGACGGCGGCCCGATGCGGATCGCCGGCGCAACGCTCGCCGGGGCGGCCATGCGGGCCGGGCTGATCGACGAGTACGCCCTGGTCACCTTCCCGGTCCTGGTGGGTGGCGGCACGCCGTTCTTCACCGCGCTGGACGGCTGGGTGGACCTGAACCTCGTGGAGACGCGGACGTTTCCCGGTGGTGTCGTGCTGACCCGGTACGAGACGAGGTGATGAGCCCGGGGTGATCACGGTGCCGGGGGCAGGTCCAGCCAGGGTTTGCCGGTGACGTCGAATCCGGTGAGCTCGGCGATCTTCCCGTCGACGATGTGCAGGACCGCGAGGGCGAACGGCCGGTGCTCCGGGTCGCCGGGGGTGCGCAGGTACAGCACGGCGGCCGGCATGCGGTTGACCGTCGTGGTGACACCGCGCCAGTCGTCGTGGCCGTGCTGGAAGAGCCCGCCGGAGACCCAGCCGTCCACCGCGTCCCCGGCCGTCGTGGTCACGGTGCCCGGATCGGGCAGCATCGCGAAGCGCAGGTCGTCGCGCAGCAAAGACGTCAGCCCGTCGAGGTCGTTGCGCTGATGGGCGTCGATGTAGGACTTGACCACGCCGCGCTCGTCGTCCGACAGCTTGTGGGTGGCGGGGCTGCGCCAGTCGAGGCGGCGGCCGGGCAGCTGCGCGCGCATCGTCACGCGTGCCCGCTGCAGTGCGCTGGTCACCGATGCGACGGTCAGCTCGAGGGTGTCGGCGGCCTTCGGCGCCGGCCAGCCGAGGACGTCGCGCAGGATGAGCACCGCCCGCTGCCGCGGCGGCAGGTGCTGGACGGCGACGATGAACGCCAGCTCGATCGTCTCCCGTGCCACCACCGATTCCTGCGGGTCCTCGGGGAGCATCCGGTCGGGGTAGGGCTGCAGGTGCGGAACCTCGGAGTCCGGCAGCCCGGCCGGTACGGGTGTGCGGTCGGTGCGCCTGTCCAGGAAGTCGAGGCAGACGTTCGTCGCGATCCGGTACAGCCAGGTCCGCAGTGCGGCGTGGCCCTTGAACGTCTCCCGCTTGTGCCACGCTCGCAGGAACGTCTCCTGCGTCATGTCCTGGGCGTCCTCGTAGTTCGCGAGCATCCGGTAGCAGTGCACCTGCAGCTCACGCCGGTGGCGTTCGGTGATGTGCGCGAACCGTGCCGGATCGCCTGAGCGGACCGCCGTGATGAACGTGGCCTCGTCGGCGTCCAGCGGTCTGGCGTCGGTCATGGTCGTCGATCCTTCCACCGGTGTGAGGGGGCTGCCAGAACTGACGACGCGGCGGCGGATTTCTGATCGGTGAGGCAGGTCACGGAAGCACGGACCCGGAGAAACCCGGGGACGTCGTTCATCCGCGCGCAAACCGGCGTTGGCCGGGGCGGGATAGAAACCGCGCATGACCGAACCGACCCACCACTCCCGCCGCTCGCTGCTCAAGGCCGGTCTCACCGGCGCCGCCGCCACGCTCGTGCTGCCTTCGACGGCCTTCGCCGCGACACCGCTGGTGCGTCGTGACCGGCCGGTGCTCACCCACGGCGTCCAGTCCGGCGACGTCACGCCCGGCTCGGCGATCGTCTGGTCGCGCGCCGACCGGCCGTCGCGGCTGGTTGTCGAGGTTGCGCGCGATCCCTCCTTCCGGCACGCCCGGCGGGTGCCGGGACCGCTCGCCGGGCCCGCCACCGGTGGGACCGGGCAGGTCCGGGTTGCCGGCCTCGCGCCCGGCACCGAGTACCACTACCGCGTCACGGCGGAGTCGCTCGACGGGCGCGCGACGAGCGAGCCGCTGACCGGCCGGTTCGCCACCGCGCCGGTGGGCCGCCGCGACACCCGGATCCTGTGGTCGGGTGACGTCGTCGGCCAGAACTGGGGGATCAACCCCGCGCTGGGCGGCATGACGATCTTCTCCGCGATGGCCGCGCGCCGGCCCGACATCTTCCTGCACAGCGGCGACACGGTGTACGCCGACGGCCCGCTGACCGAGACGGTCGCGCTGCCCGGCGGCCGGACGTGGCGCAACGTCGTCACGGCGGAGAAGTCGAAGGTCGCCGAGACCCTCGACGAATACCGCGGCCAGCACGCGTACAACCGCCTCGACGCCAACTTCAAGCGCTTCGCCGCGCAGGTGCCGGTTTATGCCCAGTGGGACGACCACGAGGTCTTGAACAACTGGTACCCGGGCAAGATCCTCGACAACCCGGCCTACACCGAGAAGCGTGTCGACGTGCTCGCGCCGCGGGCGTACCAGGCGTTCCACGAGTGGCACCCGATCGACTCGCGCCAGGCCGTCGACGGCCGTGTCTACCGCAGTTTCTCCTACGGCTCGCGCGCCGAGATCTTCGTGCTGGACATGCGGACCTACCGCAACGCGAACACCGCGGACCAGACGAAGCCGGGCTACATCCTGGGTGACCGGCAGGCCCGCTGGCTGGCCGACGCGCTCGGCCGCAGCACGGCGACGTGGAAGATCGTCCAGGCGGACATGCCGCTGGGCCTGGTCGTCCCGGACGGCACCGCGATCGAAGCGGTGGCGAACAACCTGCCGGGCGCGCCGGGCGGGCGGGAGACGGAGCTGGCGTGGGTGCTGCGCGAGATCCAGCGCCGCCGCGTCCGCAACGTGGTGTGGCTGACCGCGGACGTCCACTACACCGCGGCGCACCACTATTCGCCGGACCGTGCGGCCTTCCAGGACTTCGACCCGTTCTGGGAGTTCGTGTCCGGGCCGCTGAACGCGGGCGCGTTCGGCCCGAACCAGCTGGACCCGACGTTCGGCCCGGAGGCGGTGTTCGTGCACGCCCCGCCGGTGGCGAACACGGCTCCGATCGACGGTTTCCAGCACTTCGGCGAGCTGAACATCGACGGCGGCAGCGGCGACCTGACGGTGGACCTGCGTGATGCCACCGGGGCGTCGCTGTGGTCGAAGAAGCTGCACCCGCAGGGCCGCTGAGCCGGTCAGCATCGGCTCAGCGGCCGAGGACCGCTTGCCGCGTTCCCGCGAGACGAAGCAAGTCAGTCCAGCGCGGCCGCCTTCCGCAGCAGCACCGAGCGTTCACGGTTGTTGGTGCACAACCGGGCCGCCAGCTCCAGTTCGGCGCGGGCCTCCGGGCGACGGCCGAGGCGGGAAAGCAGTTCGCCGCGGACGGTCGGGACCAGGTGGGAACCCGGGAGCCGGTTCGAGGCGACCAGCTCGTCCACGATGGCCAGGGCGTGCTCCGGGCCCGAGGCCATGGCCACGGCGACCGCCCGGTTGAGCTCGACCACCGGTGAGGGCGCGACGCGGCCGAGTGCCTCGTAGAGCACCACGATCCGGTCCCAGTCGGTCGCCTCGACCGAGGGCGCCGACGCGTGGGCGGCGGCGATCGCGGCCTGCAGACCGTAGGGGCCGAGGCCGCGGGCCGACGCCTTGGCCAGCGCGGCCAGCCCGCAGTGGATCGCCGAGAGGTCCCACCGGCACCGGTCCTGGTCTTCGAGCAGGACCGGCGAGCCGTCGGGAGCGGTCCGGGCCGGGAAGCGCGCGGCCGTCAGCTCGCACAACGCGAGCAGGCCGTGCACCTCCGGCTCGTCCGGCTGCAGTGCGGCCAAGGTGCGGGCCAGCCGGATCGCTTCGTACGCGACGTCGGGACGCAGCAGCCGGTCACCCGACGTGGCCGTCGACCCCTCGGTGAAGATCACGTAGAGGACGCTGAGCACACCGCTCAGCCGCTCCCGGCGCTCGCCGGCCGGCGGCAGCTCGAACGGCACCCCGGCCGCCGCGATCGTCTTCTTGCCCCGGGTGATGCGGGCCTGCACGGTCGGCACCGGCACCAGGAACGCCCGGGCGATCTCTTCGCTGGACAGGCCGCCGACCACCCGCAGGGTCAGCGCCACCCGGGCCTCGGGGGAAAGCACCGGGTGGCAGTTGATGAACATCAGCGCCAGCACGTCGTCGTCGATCCGGTCGGGGTCGGTCTCTTCGGCGGCGACTTCTTCGTCGTCCGCCAGCAGGGCGTAGCGGTCCCGGAGGGCGGCCCGGCGGCGGATCGTGTCGATCGCCCGCCGCCGGGCGGTGGCCATCAGCCAGCCGGCCGGGCTGGCCGGGGCAGCCAGCGGCCACGCCACCAGCGCCTCGGCCACCGCCTCCTGGGCCGCGTCCTCGGCCAGCCCGAAGTCGCCGGTGAACCGGGTCAGCGTCGCGACGATCCGCGCCGACTCGATCCGCCAGACCGCCTCGACGTCGGCTGCGTCCATCAGCTCCGGCCCCCGCTCGCGAGGCCGGCGATCACTTGCCGGCCTCGGGCACCTCGTCGCTCCCGGGCACCCGGCGGACCTCGATCTTGGCCCCGGGGGCCACCGGGACCCGCTTGGCCCACTCGACCGCCTCCTGCTTCGAGGCGACGTCGACCAGGAAGAAGCCCCCGAAGAGCTCCTTGGTCTCCCCGTACGGCCCGTCCGTGACGACCGGCGTCTCACCGCTGAAGTCGACCACAACACCCAGGCCCGGATCGTCGAGCCCTTCGGCCGCGACGTAGACGCCGGCCTTGAACAGGTCCTCGATGAACTGGCGGGTGGTGGTCATCATTTCGTCGATGTTGGCCATCATGGCCGCGTTCGACTCGTCGGTGCCGCGCATGATCAGCATGTACTTCGGCAAGACATTCTCCTTGTCCGGTGAGGCCGCCTCTCGGCTCTCGCACCCCCTGGTCGAACGGGCGGCGGGTGGATCGACACGGCTCCCGAAGATCTTTTTGCCGCCTGGTCAGCGTGGTGCCGGAACCAGCGTGCCGCGCTCGTCCGCGTGGGGTTCTCCCGTGGTCACGGTCGCCCACCGTACTCATTGCGACGGCTCGATCTACCGTCGGTCGCTTGAGTTGCCGTTGATAAGGGCGCGTCCAACTTCGAGGGCGCGGAGAAGCACGGGGTGCACTTCAGCAACGGATTTGCCGACGGGCACAGGTTCCACGCCCTCGCCGAGGTGGGCGCGCTGATCGAGGCCAGGCGATTCTGGCGGCCGATCGACCGGACTTTCCCGCCGGCCGAGATCGCCGAAGCCCACCGCACCAGCGAACGCGGTCAGGTCCGCGGCCTGCTGGTGGTGGGCTGAAGCAGCGCCGATTCCGCTTGCCCGGCCAGCCAGGACGCCGCTTCCGCCAGGGGCCACCCGAAGCTCCACATGGTGCGCCAGGACTCGAACCCGAAGTAGAACCACAGGATCTGGGCCACCCGGGCGTGCTCCAGCCCGGCGCGCAGGCCGCCGAGTTCGACGAGTCGCTTCGCGGCGATGTCGAGGCGGGCCCGGGTGGCGCTGATCGCCAGCTCGGCCGCGGCGGCGACGTCCTGGTCGGCGGTGCGGTTGTCCATCACGATCGAGATGATCCGCTGCCGGCGGTGCTGGACCGCGCCCGTGCGCTCGGCCACCAGCCGCAGGACTTCACGGGCGTCGGTGAGCTCGGGGACCGCTAGGGCCGCTTCCACGGCCAGCTCGTCCTGGGCGCCGTCTTCGGTCAAGGCGGTGACCAGGGCGGGTTTCCCGCCCACGCTGGTGTAGACGGTGTTCACCGCGACGCCGGCGGCCTCGGCGACGGCGGCGACGCTCGTCCGGGCGTAACCGCGCTCGGCGAACAGCGCGGCGGCCGCGTCGAGGATGGTCCGGCGGGTGTCCTGGGCGTGCCTCTCCCGCACCGTCGACCGGTAGTCACGTGCAGCCATGCCTCGATGGTACCTCTCTACATTGAGAGTATGGTCATTACTATGAATGTAGTCGAAGCGCACTCAAATGAACCTGTGGTGGTCGTCGGCGCCGGTCCGGTGGGGCTGTGGACGGCGGCGGAGCTGGCCCTGGGCGGCGTCCAGGTGGTGGTGCTGGAGCGGGCGGCCGAACGCAGCCCGCACTCCAAGGCGCTGGGTGTCCACCCGCGCACCCTCGAGGTGCTGGCGATGCGCGGGCTGGAGCAGCAGTTCCTCGCCGAAGGCGTCCCGATGCCGAGGTGGCACTTCGGCATGCTGGAGACCCCGATCGACCTTGGTGTGCTCGACACGCCCTACCCGTTCATGCTGGCCATCCCGCAGAAGCGCACGGAAGAGCTGATCGAAGAACACGCCCTCAAGGCGGGGGTCCGGATTCTCCGCGGCCACACCGTCACCGACCTGACGCAGGACGAGGACGGCGTCCGGCTGCAGGTGTCCGGACCGGACGGTCCCTACACCCGCGTCGCGCGCTACGTCGTCGGAGCCGACGGTGTCGGCAGCGTGGTGCGCACGGCGGCCGGGATCCCGTTTTCCGGCACTGAAACGACGTTCTACAGCTACCTCGGCGAGGCGCGGGTGACCTCGGAGCCGGTGCGCGGCGCCCACAACGAGCACGGCGCCATGCTGTCGGTGCCGCTGCGCGACGGCCGGTACCGGTTCGCCGGAGTGGACAAGCAAACTGCCCATCAGCCCGGCCCGCTCACCCTGGAAGGCCTGCGGGAAGCCACGATCCGTGTCGCCGGGAGCGACTTCGGGATGCACGATCCCAGCTGGCTAACCCGCTTCGGTGACGCCGCGAAGCTCGCGGAAAACTACCGCCGCGGCCGGGTCCTGCTCGCCGGTGACGCGGCCCACCGGCACCTCCCGGCCGGCGGTGTCGGCCTCAACGTCGGTGTCCAGGACGCGATGAACCTCGGCTGGCGTCTGGCGGCGGTCGCCCGGGGTGACGCGGACCCGGCGCTGCTCGACGGTTACCACGACGAACGCCACCCGGTCGGCGAGCAGCTCGTCGAGCACACGCTGGGCCAGTCGGCGCTCATCACCGCGACCGCCCCCGACGGGATGGCGCTGCGGGCGGTGCTGAGCCGGCTGATCGGCGACGTGCCCGAGCTCTCGCTTTCCCTCGCCCGCAAGCTTTCCGCGCTGGACGTCAGTTACCCGGTGGGAGGCCATCCGCTGGCCGGCACGAGGGTGTCGGCGCAGCTGGAGCTGCTGCGCGACGCACGGCCCGTTCTCCTGGTCGCCCCGGCGGCCTCGATCCCGGCCACCACGGCCGCCGCTGCGGAGCGGGGGATCGACGTCGTCACGAGGTCGCTGCCGGGGACAACCGCGGCCGCCGTGCTCGTGCGCCCGGACGGGCACGTCTGGTGGGCCGCCGACGAAGCCGACGATCAGTTGATCGCCGCGGCGCTGGGCGATCTTGGCGTCCGGTTTCCCGCCTGAGTGCTCACCAGGGCAGCTCCCCGGTTTCGTCGCGGAAGGTTCCGGTCGGACCGTCGGCGTCGAGGGTGGCCAGGCGCACGACGGTCCGGGCGCTCTCGGCCGGGGAGCGCCCGATCCCGAAGGCCGCGGTCATGTCGGTGGCGGTGGTGCCGGGCTCGACCGCGTTGAACTTGATGCCCGGCTGGGTCTTGGCGTACTGGACGGTCAGCATGGTGGCGGCGGCCTTGGACGCGGAGTAGAGCGCGAGCGGCAGCCGGAACTCCGGCCGGTCGGGGTTGTTCACCGCCCAGAACGAGCCGGCGCTGCTGGAAACGGTGACCACGGTCGGGTTGGAAGACTTGTGAAGCAAGGGAAGTGCGGCTTCCGTGACGCGCACGATCCCCACCGCGTTGGTGTCGAAGACGCGAAGGGCCGTCGGGCCGTCGAGGGCTTCACTCCCGAGGACGCCCGCGTTGTGCACCAGCACGTCGAGCTTGCCTTCGGCCGCGCCGATCGTGGCCAGGGCTTCGCTCACCGAGGCGTCGTCGGTCACGTCGAGCTGCACGAACCGCGCACCGAGCTCCGCGGCGGCCTTCTCGCCTCGCTCGGCGTCACGCGCGCCGACGTAGACGGTGTGGCCCTGCGCCAGGAGCTGTTTTGCGGTCTCGAACCCGATGCCCTTGTTGGCTCCGGTGATCAGGGTGACGGTCATGGGTTTCCTCCCGAAGTCAGCTGCCGGCGCAGTTCACCGGCGTCGTGCAGGGCGGTCATGTGCACGAACCGTCCGTTGTGGACCTGGTAGATGGCGTATTCGGTGATCTCGAACGACGCGCCGGTGGGGGCGACACCGAGCCACTCCCGCACCGGCGTGCCGGTGTTGACCAGGCGGGCCGCCAGCCGGTCACCGTCGAAGAGCAGCTCTTCGAGCTCCCAGTGGAGGTCCGGAACCGCGGCCACGTCGGCCTTCTGGACGGTGATGAGGTCGTCGCGGGTGGCCGGCTCGCCGTTCAGCGTGGTGCGGTCGTTGATGAACTCGGCCATCCGATCGAACTCGTGGGCGTTGAGCTCCCCGAGGTAACGCAGGTAGAACTCGCGCAGATCACTGCCGGACATCACCCGCTCCTTTCCGCATCGATCACTGCAGAACTCGACCGTAGCACGTTTTGCATCGATCGATGCGGAAAGGCGGCTCTCAGGCGGGCGGCCAGGCGCGCAGGGCGGCGTCGGCCATTTCCTGGAGTTCGTCGCGGCCGACGCCGGAGGCGGCTTGCACGGCGATGCCGTAGGCCAGGGCGGTGAGGTAACGGGCGAGGAGCGCCGGGTCGGTCTCCGGGGGCAGGTCACCGTCGTCGACGGCGCGCGCGAAGCGGTCCCGGACGTCGGCGTAGCCGTTGTCGCGCCAAGCGACGAGCAGTTTGCGGGCTTCGGCGCCGGGGTCGCCGGTGGCCAGGGCGCCCTGGACGCCCAGGCACCCGTTCGGGCCGGTCGGGCGGGTGGTGGTCCGGACGGTGCCGGCCAGGATCGCGGTGGCGACGTCGAGCGCGGTGGGCTCTTCCAGGGCTTGGGCCAGGTACGCGCTCGGGCCCTCGGTGTAGCGCTCCAGAGCCTTGCGGAACAGCTCTTCCTTGTTGCCGAACGTCGCGTACATGCTGGTGGTGGAGATGCCCATCGCGCCGGTCAGGGTGGCCAGGCTGGCCCCCTCGTAACCCTGCTCCCAGAACACCAGCAGGGCACGCTCGAGCGCTTCGTCCGCGTCGAATCCCCGCGGCCGGCCGGTGGGGCGGCGCCGTTCGGTCTTCACCTGCGCAGTCTACCTGTTTTGCAGTGATCGATGCGGAACGTGCCTGGTCACCGCCGCATCCTCGGATCGTGCGAAGGGTCGGCGTACATGGGCGGGCAGCCGTGTTCGACGGCGTCGGGACGCAGTTCGTAGTGCCAGGGCTCGTTGCGGTAGATCTGGCACAGCCCGTACCCGGCGCCGTGCTCGGACAGCCACGCCCGGGCCGCGGGAGGCCAGATGTCCACCGCGTCGCCCGACACGTGCGCGGACCTGTCCGCGGTGGTCACCCAGCGGGCGGCTTCCGCTTTCGAGCCGTACTTCGAGACGGCCTCGCGGAGCAGCTGGTCCTGGTACTCCGGGGACCGCCACCCGCCGTTGACGAAGATCTCGACGCCGTCGTGCGTGGCGTCCGCCGCGGCTCGGCGCAGGGCGCCAAGGAGCGCGGGATCGAGGTTGGCCACGGCGGGCGTCTTGTCGTCGAAGACCGGGACGGGGGCAGGGACGGCGCCGTGTGCCTTGCCGAGGGCGCGCCGGACGGCCGATTCGCTGGAGGGCATGCCGCCAGCCAAGGCGGCGCCGTGTTGCCGGCTCGTATGAGGTTTTTGATATGGCGACGATATGCGCGGGCTCGTAGCGTCGGGGGCATGCGTGTGCTGGTCGTCGAGGACGAGCCCTACATGGCCGAAGCCATCCGCGACGGGCTGCGCCTGGAAGCCATCGCGGCCGACATCGCCGGCGACGGCGACACCGCGTTGGAGCTGCTGAGCATCAACGCCTACGACATCGCGGTCCTCGACCGCGACATCCCCGGGCCCTCCGGGGACGAGGTCGCCGAAAGCATCGTCGCGTCCGGCAGCGGGATGCCGATCCTGATGCTCACCGCGGCCGACCGGCTCGACGACAAGGCGTCCGGGTTCGAGCTCGGCGCCGACGACTACCTCACGAAGCCGTTCGCCCTCCGGGAACTGGTGCTCCGCCTCCGGGCCCTCGACCGCCGGCGCGCCCACAGCAGGCCGCCGGTTCGGGAGATCGCGGGGCTGCGGCTGGATCCGTTCCGCCGCGAGGTCTACCGCGACGGCCGTTACGTCGCGCTGACGCGGAAGCAGTTCGCCGTGCTCGAAGTGCTCGTCGCCGCCGAAGGTGGTGTGGTCAGCGCCGAAGATCTCCTGGAGCGGGCGTGGGACGAGAACGCCGACCCCTTCACCAACGCCGTGCGCATCACCGTCTCGGCGCTGCGCAAACGGCTGGGTGAACCCTGGATCATCACCACCACCGCCGGTGTCGGCTACCGCATCAACACGGCGCCCGGCACATGACGGCGGGCGTCGTGGACCGGGAACCCGGGATGAGCGTCCGCCTCAAGCTCACCCTCAGTTATGCCGGGCTCCTCATGGTCGCGGGCATCCTGCTGCTCGCGGTCGTGTGGGTGTTCCTGCTGCGCTACGTGCCCGAGACGATCGCCGACGGGCCGCCCGGGCCACGCGGAGGGCCGGGCGCCATGATCGTCCCCGACCGCTCGGACCTGCTGCGGGCCTTCGCCCCGAAGGCGATCGCGATGCTGGCGGTCCTCCTGGTGTTCAGCCTGGTGGGCGGCTGGTTCCTCGCCGGCAGCATGCTCGCGCCGCTGACCCGCATCACCAACGCCACCCGCCTGACCGCCAACGGCTCACGCTCCCACCGGATCCAGCTCGAAGGCCGTCAGGACGAATTCCGCGAGCTCGCCGACGCCTTCGACGCCATGCTCGCGCGGCTCGAGGCGCACGACGCCGAACAGCAGCGGTTCGCCGCCAACGCGTCCCACGAGCTGCGCACCCCGCTGGCGATCACGCAGACCCTGCTCGACGTGGCCCGCACCGACCGCAACCGCGACATCGGCGAGCTCGTCGAGCGCCTCCAGCTGGTCAACACCCGGGCGATCGACCTCACCGAAGCCCTGCTCCTGCTCAGCCGTGCTAACCAACGGTCCTTCACCCGGGAGCCCGTCGACCTGTCGCTGGCCGCGGAGGAAGCGACCGAAACGCTCCTCCCGCTCGCGGAAAAACGGGGGGTCACCCTTGAGACCTCCGGTGACCTGGCTACCACCCACGGCTCCCACGCGCTCCTGCTGCAGATGACGACGAACCTGGTGCACAACGCGATCGTCCACAATCTGGCCGAGGAGGGCACCGTGTGGGTCACTACCAGCGTTCGCTCGATGACGGTGGCGCTGACGGTTGAGAACACCGGGCACAAGGTCACTCCGCGGGTGGCGGCCACGCTCGCGGAGCCGTTTCAACGTGGTACTGGCCGTACTCATACCGATCATGCGGGTGCTGGGCTTGGTCTGGCCATTGTCGAAAGCATTACCCGGGCTCATGGTGGGACGCTCATTCTGACGCCTCGGGACGGTGGGGGGCTTCGCGTTACTGTGCAGTTGCCTGCTACTCCCGGGTTTTAAAGATACGGCTTCGCCGGGGCGTAGGAAATCGGCGCTTGCTGTGGTTGCTTGCTGCTCGGTGCGGGAGCGCCGATTCCCCACGCAACGGTGTCCCTGCCGGGCCGCCGCTTCCACCTGATCGAGTGATGAACACTCGTTCGATCATCGGTAATCTTGGTGTGTGGACAGCGAAACGGTGTGGCAAGCAGATGCGGTGGCCTTGGCCGACCGTGTCTCCGCGCTGCTCACTGTCGTGCGGTCTGCCGAGGCCGAGATCGGTTCGCTGCTGGTGGAAATCGAGTCTCGCGGGGTTATGGAGTTGTTCGGGTATCGGTCTGTTGCGCGATTGTTCGAGCACCTGGCTGACGTTCCCAAGGCGGCCGCCGAACGCGTGGTGAAACGGGCGCGGGCGGTCAATCCCGGGCGCGCTCTCGATGGCAGTCCCGTGCCCGCTGTTGCTCCCGCCACCGGCGTCGCCGCCCTGGATGGCCGGTTGAGCACCCCGATGGTCGACACCATTGTCGAAGTCCTGACCCAGATTCCACCCGAACACCGCGACAACGCCGAACACGATCTGCTGTCCTTCGCCGCCGAGGCTGGGCACAAGCAGGTCGCCGCCTTGGGGGCACGGATCGTGGCGCACCTCGATCCCGACGGTGCCGAGCCGGTTGAGACCGAACCGTCTGTGCCCACCCGAGAGCTTTCCCTGCGCCGGAAGAGATCCGGGGTGTGGGAGCTCAACGGTCGCTTCGACGACGAGACCGGCACCCGCGCCAGCGCCCTCCTCGATGCGCTCGCCCAACGCCGCACCGCCGACGACGGTCCCGACT
Source organism: Amycolatopsis sp. NPDC051758 (assembly GCF_044453095.1). Lineage (NCBI taxonomy): Bacteria > Bacillati > Actinomycetota > Actinomycetes > Pseudonocardiales > Pseudonocardiaceae > Amycolatopsis > Amycolatopsis sp. NPDC051758. The sequence continues at coordinate 446,447 of NZ_JBITCJ010000005.1, forward strand.
TCCGCTCCCCGCAGGAACGCTACGGCGACGCCTTCTCCGACGCCATCGACCTGGCCTTGAACACCCCGGACCTGCCGACGCAGGCCGGTGAACGAGCCCACGTCATGGTCGCGATCTCACTGGAGGACTTGAAGTCTGGCGTCGGCCGGGCCACTCTCGGCGACACCGGCCGCATCTCGGCGGCCGAGGCCCGGATCCACGCCTGCGACTGCAAACTCCTCCCCGCGGTGTTAGGCAACAAGAGCGAACTGCTTGATCTCGGCCGCTCACGCCGCTCGGTCCCGACCAGCCTTCGCCGCGCCCTCTATCTACGCGACCGCGGCCGTGCCTTCCCCGGCTGCCACCGCCCACCCCGGCACTGTCAGGGTCACCACATTCGCCACTGGGCTGATGGCGGCCCCACCGACCTGGGCAATCTGGTCCTGATGTGCGCCCATCACCACCGGCTGCTGCATCGCTCCGGCTGGGAAGTCCGCATCGCCGCTGACGGCCTACCGGAGTTCCTGCCGCCGGTGTTTCTGGACAAGCGCCGAAAACCTCGGCGCAACAACCTTCACCAACCCTTGCCGTTCGCGGCGTGAACAACCGAACACGGGAAAGGCCCGCAGCCAACCGGCTACGGGCCTACACCCACGTCGCGAGCCGTTGAGCCGGTTGAAACACCGTTCGACCACATGCGTAATTTCCAGGGGGCAGCGGCTTGAGTGCCACAGGACACGTCGCTCGGCGATTGTGGTGAGCACGTGCCGGGCCAAGACGATGTCAGCGTCGGCCGCGGACGAGTGGGCCGACATCGCCGCGAGGCACGTGGGATCCGTGAGCAGCGGGATCAGCTTGGTCTCGACCCAGGCCGGGTCGAGGGCGGCGTCGTCGACGAGCAAAGCGCCGCTGGCTGCGACGACCGGTTCGGCGCACGTCATTGCGCCCGAGCGGCAAAGCGCGGCCCGGTGATGTGCAGCACCTGGACGCCGGCCGCTCGCAGTGCCGGGGCCGCGCCGGACACTGCGGTGTTGATCGTCCGGGCGCCGCTGTGAACCGCCGGTGACCATCAGCACCCGGCCGTCGGGGTGCAGGCCGAACCGCTGCCGGGCGGTGTTGCGCAGCGCGTGGCGGTCGAGTCCGGTGATCGCTGTGCGTCGTCAGCCGGGCCGCGAGCCGGTTGGCCATGCCGAAACGGGCGTTCGCCTTATGGACGAGGATCGGCAGGCCGCGCCGGCGGGCGGCGAGGTGGGCGGGCCCGGCCGTGTAACCGCCGAAGCCCACCACGACCTCGGCTCGCACGCGGTCGAGCACCGCCCCGGCCGCCGGCACCGACTCGCGCAGCCGGCCGGGTGGCCGCAACAGGGCCCGGTTCAGCTCACGTGGCAGGGGCACCGGCGGGATGAGCTCGAGAGGGTAACCGCGGGCGGGACGAGCGTGGTGTCCAGGCGGAGGGCGTTGATCTCCGCCGTCGGCACCACCCGGCGCAGTGCGTCGGCGAAGTTCATCGTGGGCTCGATGTGCCCGGCCGAATGGCCGCCGGCGACCACTATGCGCGGCGTTCGTGGGTCAGGCCCTTCCGACGATGGGAAAGTCGAAGTAGTCATCCGGGTGCGGCTCGTCCTTCAGCGTGTAGTGCCACCATTCGAAGTTGTACGCGCGGAAGCCGCAGTCCTCCATGACGGAACGAAGGTGCTGCCGGTTCCTCGCTTCGACCGGGGTGATCCCCGGGGCGCCGTGGTGGGAGATCGGATCCATCAGGTCGTGGTCGCCGCCCATCGGGGCGAGCTCGCCGGTGGCCAGGTGGTAGAGCGTCAGATCTACGGTGCTGCCCCGGCTGTGGCCCGATCTGGTGGCCACGTAACCCCTTGCGAACATGTCGGCCTTGGTGATGTTCGGGTAGTGCCGCGGCTTCGTCCGGCCGTCCTCTGGCTGCGCCGACCAGCGCAGGAAGCAGTCCACGGCGCGCTGTGGGCGATAACCGTCCCAGATCAGCAGGCCGAAGCCCAGGGAAGCGGCCTTCTCCTGCGCGTTCTCCAGGGCCGCGCACAACGCCCTCGTGCCGACGATGCGGTTCACGACGTAACCGTCCACGGGCTTGCCGGTGAAGTTGTCCCAGGTGGCGTACTTGGCGTCCCAGCGTATGCCGGGGGCGAACTCGTCCAGGAAGACGAAGTCGTCCTTCATCGGGCCTTCTCCGGCACGGCCAGCGCCACGATCCGGTCGATCACCTCGGCGAGCGGCAGCCCGGCGGCGGCCATCATCGCCGGGTACCGGCTGTAGGAGGTCAGGCCGGGCAATGTGTTGACCTCGTTGAGGACCACGGTGCCGTCGTCCTTCAGGAACATGTCCACACGGGACAGTCCCCGGCAGCCCAGGGCGCGGTAGATGGCCTTCGCCGTTTCCTGGACGAGCTCGCGGGTCTCCGCCGAAACGCGGGCGGGCACCGTGATCGTCGAGTTTTCGGAGCCGCTTTCCGGCTCGCTCTCCTGGTGGATCCGGAAAAAGCCGTGGGACAGCGAAATCTGGTCCAGCTCGCCGGCGATCAGGTCCTGGTTGGTGCCCAGGATGGCGCAGCCGACCTCGCTGCCGGCGACGGCCTCCTCGATCAGCACCTTCGAGTCGTACTGCCTCGCGGTCGCCACCGCGCTCGGCAGTTCTTCCGCGCGGGACACCTTGCTGACGCCGAACGACGACCCCGACCGGGCAGGCTTGACGAAGACGGGGTAGGTGAATTGGCCGGGATCAGGATCTTCGTTCGCTGTGAGAGTCCAGAAGTTCGGCGTGGTGATGCCTGCGCTGCCGGCGACGACGTAAGTCAGGGACTTGTCCATGCACAGTGCGGAACTGGAGATGTCGCAGCCTGCGTAGGGAATGCCGGAGAGCTCGAGCAACCCCTGCATCGCGCCGTCCTCGCCGAGCTTGCCGTGCAGGACGGGGAGCACGACGTCCAGGCTGATCGTTTTGTAGCCGCCCTCTTCCAGGACCAGCAGCCCGTGGACGCTCCGGTCCGGGGACAGCACGGTCGGTCGGCAGTTGCCGCTTTCCCAGTCGTCGTCCGGGTTGTCACACAGCTTCCAGTCGCCGGACTTCGTGATCCCGATCCAGAACGGTTCGTACTTCTCGGGGTCGAGGTGCTTCGCGACCTCCTGGGCGGACTTGACGGACACGGGGTGTTCTTCGGAGGTGCCGCCGAAGATGAGGCCGATCTTCATATCCAGTGCTGCTTTCCGCTCGCGAATTTCCGGCAGTTGACGATGGAGTTTTCGACGGTGTCGCTCAGGGCGCGGTCCGTGTGGTAGGCGGTGTGCGGGCTGATGAGCACGTTCGGCAGCGCTTGCAGCCGCAGCAACTGTTTGTTTTCAAGCGGTTTGTCCCGGTGGTCGGCGTAGAATATTCCTTCTTCCCCTTCGACGACGTCCAGCGCCGCGCCACCCAGGCTGCCGCTTTCCAGCGCCGAAATGAGCGCCTCGGTGTCCAGCAGGGAGCCGCGCCCGGTGTTGACGATGAACGCGCCGGGCTTCATCCGCGTGATGCGCCGGCGGTCGAGGAGGTGGTGCGTGTCCGCGGTGAGTGGCGTGTGGAGCGTCACGATGTCGCTCTGTCCCAGCAGTTCGTCGAGCGGGACGTAGTCCACAAAGGGCTTGGGGCGGTTGTCGTGGGCCAGGATGCGGCAGCCGAAACCGCGCAGCCGGTCCATGACCGCGGAGCCGATGCGTCCGGTGCCGACCACTCCGACGGTCAGATCGCGCAGTTCCTTCCCGCGGACCGCGTTCAACCGGTAGTCGTGGACGTCGGCGCGCCTGATGACGGACTTGGCGTGGCGCACCGCCATCAGGATCAGCATCAGGGTGTAGTCGGCGACGCCGTCGGGCGAATAAGCGACGTTTTCGACCGAGATGCCGACGCTTTCCGCGTACGTCACATCGATGTGGTCGTACCCGATGCTCCTGGTGGAGATGTACACGACGCCCGCTCGGCTGAGCGCAAGGAGAGTGGAGTTCGTGATGGGGTTCTTGTGACCGACGCTGAGGCAGCGGTTTCCGGCTGCCAGCGCGATGGTGGCTTCGGACACCGGTGCCTCGGTGAGGGTCGGCACCACGCCGAACCGCGGCGCCGTCTCCCGGAACAGGGCGGCTTCGTCCGGCGTGCAGCCGTACACCGTGATTCCCGTGGCCGGGTCCGCCGGACCGGACCAGGGTGCTCGGGTCCGGCGGACCGCGGTCCGTGCCGGTTCGCTGGGGGGCATGCCGCCAGTCAAGGCGGTGCGGTGTTGCCGGTGCGTATGCGGATTCGGATATGCCGACGATATGTTACTGGCGGGTAATGAGTGGGCTCAGGCGTGCTGCGGGGACGGTGCCGCGGCGAGCTCGGCCAGGTGCCGCAGCGAATTCGGGAGGTGCTCGGGGCCGAACGGCGGGAACTGAATGCCGCGGTCGCGGACGAACTGCGGCACCGCCGACCAGTCGTAGGTGTGCTTGACCTCGGTCTCGGCCGGACCGCGCGGCGTGAGGTCGTACCGCCAGGTCCAGCCGCCGAACTCCAGCTCGCCGTTGTCCTTGCGGTACCCGGTGAGCCAACAGATGGCCCGCGGCGCGTCGAGCACCTGCACCTTGTTGACCACCTGGTAGTCGCCGTCCGGGTGAGCACCGTGGTGCATGTCCATCCGGAAGAGCTGCCCGACCTCGGCCAGCGGCGCCCGGTCGGCGGCTTCCTGGACCCAGCCGGTCCCGTCGATCGCGGCGTGCGTCGCCGGGTCGGCCAGCACCGCGAAAACCCTGGTGACGGGCGCCGCGACGATCAGGGTGGCGCTCACGTTCTCCTCGGCCATGGTGTGCACTCCTCGTCATCCGGGGGCCTTGCACTGACTCGACGAACGCGCCGGCGCCATTCCGACAGGGCGCTCGAAAGATTCTCAGTCGCGCCGGGCGGGCAGCCAGTCGGCGCGGACCGGATGGCGCCGCAGGGCGACGAAGACCGACTTCTCCTCCGCGGGACGGGCCGGGTCGAAGAGGACTTCCGCGCCGCCGGGGCCGATCGTCAGCTTCGTCTCCCGGCTGCGGCGGGTCGCCCAGCGCCGGACGCCTGCCGCATCCGGGTAGGTCACCGTCACCGTGGAGGCGACCACTCGGGTACCCGACTCGTCACCCCCGAGGTGGAGCTTGACGTCGACGACGTCGGCCGGGATCCGGTAGCCCTGCGTCAGCAGCCGCTCGAGGGTCCGGGCCAGCTCGGCGTTCCGGCGGGTGGCCGCCACCGCGTACGCCAGCGCCAGGAGGGTCAGCCCGAGCAGCAGTGCGGGGCCCCACCAGTCGGCGTAGTAGAACGTCCACGCCCAGAAGCCCCACGGCTCGTCGTGGTGGAACACCGGGTCGACCGCCGTTCCGACGGCGAGGGGCGGGAGCCAGTCGCGGGCCGAAACCCCCGTGCCGACCGTGCTTCCCGCGAGCGCCAGGACGGCGGGGAACGCCGGTCCGGACGAGCGGCCCTGGTAGCGGCGCACCGCGGCGCCGGCGAGGGTGGCCGCGAGGATGCAGCCGAAGACGCCGAAGGTGCCCCCGACAACGATGTACGGCGGCTCCCCGTCACCGCGGTCGTCGAAGACGCTGTCGACCGCCATGGTCCGGAACTGCTCCAGGAACCCGCCGAACCCCAGGCCGGCCAGGCCGCCCAAAAGGACCGTCGCGACCGAGGCCACCACCGCGCCCGCGAGCAGCCACGGGTGCCCGCGCCACCGTTCGAGGCGCTCGTGCCGGGCCCGGGCCGGATCCACTGTGTTCACCACGTCCACCTCCGTTCGGTAGCACCCAGCCTGCGGGCGGCCGGGCGCTACCGAACCCGGGTTCAGCCCTCCCAGGGTGAGCCGGCGCGTTCCAGCTCGGTGACGCCGGCCGCCCGGCGTTCGCGCAGGAGCTCACCCGCGATCGAATACCGCGGTGCGGCCGCTTCGGCGCGGGCGGCGTGCTCGACGATGGCGTCGACCAGGGTGCTGACCATCGAGAGCCGCGGGTAGGCGGCGTGGATGTCCTCGTGGGAGCCGGCGACGACGTGGGCGTTGCGGCCGAAGTCGATTCCCACGCCTTCGCGGGTCAGGTAGGCCAGCAGCCCGCGGCGTTCGGCGATGCCGGGTGAGGTGTGCAGCGCGATCGCCTCCCAGACCCGGTCGACGTCGGCTGCTGCGACGCCGTGGCCGGTCAGCAGTTCGGCGGCGAGGTCGGCGCCTTCGACCTCGAAGCGCGTGCGGCCCGGGGCCAGCGTGCCGACGCCGAGGTCGTGCAGGACCGTGGCGGCGAAGAGGAGTTCGGCGTTGTAGGCGGGGTCGTCCAGGCAGCCCTCGTGCTCGGCGAGCTGCCGGGCGAACAGGAAGCTCCGGATGCTGTGGTGGGCCACGGACGGGCTCTCCGTGCTGTGCACCGTGGAGAGGATCTTGTCGGCCAGCGGCCCGGTCGGCAGCGCGAGGATGTCGGTCACGGCACCGACGCTAGGAGCGTAGAACCGCGAGCGACAGTGGCCCGTAGGACGGTCACCGCTAGGATCGTGCCATGAAGCGGCGCAACGTCACGGTGCTGGCCCTCCCGGGGGTGATCGGCCTGGACGTCGCGATCCCGGTGCAGGTCTTCGGCTCGGACCCGCACTACGAGCTGACGGTGTGTGCGCAGCAGGGCTCGGTGCCGGTGACCGGCGGCGGCTTGACCGTCACCGCGGACGCCGGGCTCGAAGCGCTCGAGGGTGCCGGCACGGTGATCGTCCCGGGCTACGACGACGTCGGCACACCACTGGCCTCCGAAGTCGTGGATGCGTTGCGGGCCGCGCACTCCCGGGGCGCGCGCATGGTTTCGATCTGCACGGGAGCGTTCGCGCTCGCCGCCGCCGGCCTGCTCGACGGGCGGCCCGCGACCACGCACTGGCAGCACACCGCCGAGCTGAGCGCCCGGTACCCCCGCGTGCGCGTGCTGCCCAACTGCCTGTATGTCGACGACGGGGACATCCTCACTTCGGCCGGCGTGACCGCGGGAGTCGACCTGTGCCTGCACCTCATCCGCGGGGACGAAGGGGCCGCGGCGGCCAACTCCTGCGCCCGCGCCCTCGTCGCCCCGCCGAGACGCGCCGGCGGCCAGGCGCAGTACATCGAGCGGCTGCGCCCGGAAGCGACCGGCGACCTGCTCGGCCCGCTGCGGGAGTGGATGCTCGGCAACCTCACGCATCAGCTCGACGTCGACACGCTCGCCGGCCGCGTCCACCTTTCGCGGCGCACCTTCCTGCGGCGGTTCCGCGAGGAGACCGGGACCTCGCCGATGGCCTGGCTGACCAGCGCGCGTCTCGACCGGGCGCGGGAACTGCTGGAGACCACCACCGTCCCGGTGGAACACCTCGGCCGGCACACCGGGCTGGGCAGCACCGCCACCGTGCGGGCCGCGTTCCACCGGCACCTCGGCACCTCACCGCGGGAGTACCGGGCGCTGTTCCGCCACCGCGGCGAAACCGCGGGCCCGTAGGCTCACGCGAATGAGCGCGGTATCCACCCCGGAGCAGTCGATGGTCGAAACCCGGCACCAGACCCGGTTGCTCACGCTGCTGCGGGACGAGGGCCCGATGTCGCGGGTCGAGCTGGGCGAGCGGCTGGAGCTGCCGCGGGCCCGGGTCGGCGCCGAGGTGTCGCGGCTCGACGAGGTCGGCCTGGTCGAGACGGCGGGGCCGTCGGCCAGCCGCGGCGGGCGCCGGTCGACGCTGGTCCGGCTTGCGGGTGACCTGCGGGTGCTCGCGGTGGACGTCGGCGCGACGTCGGTCGGTGTGGCGGTGACCGACGCCTCCTGCGAGGTGCTCACGCACACCGTCGAAGACTGCGACGTCCGGCAGGGGCCGCACCCGGTCCTGCGCCGGGTCGCCGAACTCGCGGCGAAGGTCCGGGACGAGGCGCCCGGCAAGCTGGTCGCCGCGGGCATCGGGCTGCCGGGGCCGGTCAGCTTCGCCGAGGGTATGGCGGTCGCCCCGCCGATCATGCCGGGCTGGGACCGGTTCAACGTGCGGGACCACCTCGGCGGGCTGTGGGGCTGCCCGGTGGCGGTGGACAACGACGTCAACGCGATGGCGCTGGGGGAGCGGCACGCCGGGGTCGCGCGCTCGACCGACGACCTGATGTTCGTCAAGATCGGCACCGGGATCGGCTGCGGGATCGTGCTCGGCGGCAAGGTCTACCGCGGGGTCGCCGGCACGGCGGGCGACATCGGGCACATCCGGCTCGACGACTACGGCCCGACCTGCGCCTGCGGGGAGGTCGGCTGCCTGGAGGCCTACTTCGGCGGGGCCGCGCTGGCCCGTGACGGGCTGGCGCTGGCGCGCAGCGGCCGCTCGGCCCACCTCGCCGAGGTGGCCGCCGAACGCGGCATCGTCACCGCCCGTGACGTGGGCCGGGCCGCCGCGGCGGGTGACTTCGGCGCCGTCAACCTCATCCGGGACGGCGGGCGCCGGCTCGGCCAGGTGGTTGCGTCGCTGGTCTCGTTCATCAACCCGGGGATGGTGGTGATCGGCGGCGGGGTGGCTCAGCTCGGCCATCAGCTGCTCGCCGAGCTGCGCAGCGCGGTGTACCGGCGCTCGCTGCCGCTGGCCACCGGGAACCTCCCGATCGTGCTGTCCGAGCTCGGTGACACGGCGGGTGTGATCGGCGCCGCCTGGTCCGCGACCGACCGGGCCTTCACGCTCAGCAGCTGAGCGGGTCTCCGTCGTAACGCTCGATCCGAGCAGACTTTCGCACTTTGAATTCGAAAGTCTGCTCGGATCCGTGCGTCTATCCGGGTGAAACCGGGCCTTAACACCTCTCCATCACCTTGACGGGTGATCGGTGTCACCCTACTTTCGCTTTCTGCGTGACAAAGTCTGTTCCGCGCGCATCACCCGTGGGGGCATCGTGGCCGTGACCGGTACCAGGCGAGCCGATCCGGTGAGCCCGCGTACGGCGAACCTGGCCGCGGTCCTGCGAGCACTGCGCGCGGGTCCCCTCTCGCGCACGCAGCTGGCTGCCCGCTGCGGGGTCGCGAAGTCGGCGGTCCCCGGCCTGCTCGCCGAGCTCGCGGACCGGGGCCTCGTCCGGCCCGCCGGTGTCCTCCCCGGCAACGGCCGGCCGAGCCGGCTGGTCGAACTGGACGGCGAAGACGCGTACGCGCTGGCCCTGGGCATCGAAGCCGACCGGCTGTCGGCGGTGGTGACCGACCTGTCCGGCCGCGTGCTCGCCGAGCACGCGGAGACCGTCGACGTCGCCGCGGCCGGGCTCCAGCGCGGCATGGACGAACTCGCCCACCTCGCGCACCGGGTGCTGCCCGGCCCGCCGGTCGGCGTCGCGATCTCGGTGCCGGGCCTGGTCGATTCGGCCGCCGCGGTGCTGCGGTTCGCCCCGGCCCTGCGCTGGCGCGATGCGGAGATCGCCGGCCTGATGGCGGCCCGGCTGAACCTCCCCGTCGACGCGGTCGCCGTCGACAACGAAGCCAACCTCGGCGCAGTGGCGGAAACGGTGGCCGGGGCCGGGGCCGGGGTGAGTGAACTCTTCTACCTCAGCGGCGGCACGGCGGTCGGCGGCGGGCTCGTGTCCGGCGGCGCGGTCCTGCGCGGCGCGCGCGGTTTTGCGGGCGAGGTCGGGCACATCGCCGTCGACCCGTCCGGGGAACGGTGCACCTGCGGCCGGACGGGGTGCTTGGAGACGAAGGCGAACCTGGCCGCGGTCGCGCGGGCGGCCGCGGCGCCCGGCGATCCGCTGCAGGATCCCGCTCTCGGTGTGGAAGGCCGGGTCGCGCTGCTCAAGGAACGCCTGCGGCGCGGCGACCAGCGAGCGGCCACGGCGGTGCACGAACTCGGCGTCGCGCTCGGCATCGCCCTGTGCTCGGTGGTCGACGTGCTCGACCCGGACGTCGTGGTGCTCGGCGGGTACTTCGCGGAGCTCGGCGACTGGCTGGTGGAACCGGTCCGCGTCGAACTCGCCGCCCGCCCGCTCGGGCACGCCCGGGTGGTGCCGTCCGAACTCGGCCTCGAAGCCCCGCTGCGCGGCGCCGCGCACGTCGCCGCCGAACGGCTCTTCGCCGACCCGACCCTCGCCCCCGGCACCGAGGAGGCCTCGGTATGACCCTGCTTTCCGTACGCGGGATCGTGAAGTCCTTCCCCGGTGTGCGCGCGCTCGACGGCGTCGACCTCGACGTCGAACCCGGCGAGGTGCACTGCCTGCTCGGGCAGAACGGCGCGGGGAAGTCGACGCTGATCAAGGTTCTCTCCGGCGCGCACCGGCCGGACGCGGGTGAGATCACCTGGCAGGGTGAGCCCGTCTCGCTCGGTTCGCCGGTCGACGCGCTGCGGCTCGGCATCGCCACCATGTACCAGGAGCTCGACCTGGTGCCCGGGCTTTCGGTGGCGGACAACATCTTCCTCGGCCACGAGCGCGCCCGCCTCGGGTTCACGCGGATCTCGCAGGCGCGGGACGAGGCGGCCCGGCTGATGGCCCGGCTGGGCCACGCGAACATCCGGCCGTCGGACGAGGTGGGCAAGCTGTCCGCGGCCGGCCAGCAGCTGGTGTCGATGGCCCGCGCGCTGGCCCACGACGCCCGGCTGCTCGTGATGGACGAGCCCACCGCCGCGCTGGCCGGCGAAGAGGTCGACAACCTCTTCCGCATCGTCGGGGAGCTGACCGCGGACGGCGTCTCGGTCGTCTACATCTCGCACCGGCTCGAAGAACTGCGCCGGATCGGGCACCGGGTGACCGTGCTCAAGGACGGCCGGACCGTCGGCACCGGGCTGCCCGCCCGCACCACGCCGACCGCGGACCTGGTCGCGCTGATGGCCGGGCGCAAGGTCGAGACGGTGTTCGGGCCGCGCCACGACGGGCACGCGGACCGCACCAAGCCCGTGCTCGAGGTGGACCACCTCTCCCGGGCCGGGGAGTTCGAGGACGTCGGCTTCACCGTCCACGCCGGCGAGGTCGTCGGCATCGCCGGGCTGGTCGGGTCCGGCCGCAGCGAGCTGCTGGAGACGATCTTCGGCGCCCGCCGGGCGGACAGCGGAACCGTGACGATGCAAGGGAAACCGCTGAGGCCCGGCAGTGTGCTCGCCGCCGTCAAGGCCGGGATCGGCCTGGCGCCCGAGGAGCGCAAGAGCCAGGGGCTCCTGCTGGACCTGCCGGTGGTGCACAACGTGACGCTGGCCAGCCTCGGCCGCTACGCGAAGTTCGGGTTCACCGAGCGCGCCAAGGAGCTGGACGACGCCGGCGCGAGCCTGCGACGCCTCGACCTGCGGCCCGCCGATCCGCGGCGGATCGTGCGCACGCTGTCCGGCGGCAACCAGCAGAAGGCGGTGCTGGCGCGCTGGCTGGTCCGCGGCTGCCGGGTGCTGCTGCTCGACGAGCCGACCCGCGGGGTCGACGTCGGCGCCCGCGCCGAGCTTTACCAGCTGATCGACGAACTGGCCGCCAGTGGTGTGGCGATCGTGCTGGTGTCCAGTGAAATCCCCGAAGTGCTCGGGCTGTCCGACCGGGTGCTGGTGCTGCGCGAGGGCCGCGTCCTCGCCGACCGGCCGTCGGCCGGGCTCACCGAAGCCGGGGTGCTCGACGTGATTCTCGAGGGGAGCGCGGCATGACCGACACCGAAGCACCACCTGGGCAGGCGCCGAGAGCGGTGTCCGAGCCGGGCCGGCGGCGGTTCGCCTTCCGCGCCGACCCGCGGCTGCTCGGCCTGGCCGGCGTGCTCGTCGTGCTGTGCCTGGTCGGCCAGCTCACCCGGCCCGAGCTGTTCTTCACCGAAAGCAACATCTCCACGATCCTGCGGCTGGCCGCGGCGATCGGCGTGGTCAGCGTCGGGATGACGTTCGTGATCATCAGCGGCGGCATCGACCTGTCCGTCGGCTCGATCGTCGCGCTGTCGAGCGTCTGGCTGACGACCCTGGCCACGCAGTCCTACGGGCCGTGGGTGATGGTCCTCTGTGGACTTGCGGTCGGGCTCGGCTGCGGGCTGGTCAACGGTGTGCTCGTCTCCTACGGCAAGGTCGTGCCGTTCATCGCGACACTCGCGATGTACGTCTCGGCCCGCGGGCTCGCCGAGCGGCTCAGCGGCCGCCGCACCCAGGTCGTCGCCGACCAGGACTTCCTGACCTTCTTCCGCGGCGACCTGCTCGGCATCCCGGTGCTGATCTGGCTGTTCGCGCTGGTGTTCGCGGTCGGCTGGGTGGTGCTCAACCGCACCACCTTCGGCCGCCGGACCTACGCGGTCGGCGGCAACATCGAGGCGTCGCGGCTGGCCGGGATCAACGTCAAGCGCCACCTCGCGCTCGTTTACGGCGTCGCCGGGCTGTGCTGCGGGATCGCCGCGCTGATGGTCGTCGCGCGGACGACGGCGGGCGCGTCGACCAACGGCATGTTCTACGAGCTCGACGCGATCGCGGCGGTGGTCATCGGCGGCACGCTGCTCACCGGTGGCCGCGGTTCCCTGATCGGCACCCTCATCGGTGTGCTGATCTTCACGGTGCTGTCCAACCTCTTCACGCTCAACAACCTGGACACCGACATCCAGAACATCGCCAAAGGCGTGATCATCGTGCTCGCCGTGCTCTTGCAGTTCCGGGCCAGGAAAGCCAGGACCGGGTCGTAGTAGTCACCTCTGGAGGTCGTCATGACCGAACACCCCTTCCTCGGCCGCCGGGGATTCCTGCTGGGCGGTGCCGCGGTCGGCGCCGGCGCGCTGCTGGCCGGCTGCACGTCGAACACGCCCGCGAACTCGGAGTCCAACGCGCCGGTCGCCAACGCGGGCAACAACGCCCAGCCGGGAAAGCCGATCACGATCGGCTTCTCCGCGCCGGCCGCCGACCACGGCTGGATCGCGGCGATCACCAAGAACGCCAAGGCGCAGGCACAGAAGTTCAGCGAGGTGAAGTTCAACGCGACCGAGGGCACCAACGACGTCAACCAGCAGATCTCCCAGGTGGAGACGCTGATCAACGCGAAGGTCGACGTCCTGGTGATCCTGCCCTTCGACGGCAAGGCACTCACCTCGGTCGGGCAGCAGGCGATGGACGCGGGGATCCCGGTGATCAACCTGGACCGCGTCTTCGACACCCCGCTCGCGTATAGAACCTGGATCGGCGGCGACAACTACCGGATGGGTGTCAACGCGGGCAACTACATCGCCGCGGAGCTCAAGAAGAAGAACGCCGCGAACCCGATCATCGGCGAGGTCGCCGGGATCGACTCGCTGCCGCTGACCCAGGAACGCAGCAAGGGCTTCGCGGACGCGCTCGGGCGGGCCGGGTTCAAGGTCGGTCCGCGCGTCTCGGCGCAGTTCACGTCGGAGTCGGGTGAGCAGCAGACGGCGAACCTGCTCCAGGGCGCGCCCAAGCTGGACGCCCTGTGGAACCACGACGACGACCAGGGCATCGGCGTCAACGCCGCGATCGACACCGCGGGCCGCAAGGAGTTCATCATGGTCGGCGGGGCCGGCTCGAAGAACATGATGAACCTGATCAAGGCCGACGCGTCGCCGATCAAGGCGACCGTGCTCTACAGCCCGTCGATGGCTTCGACGGCGGTCGCGCTGGCCCGCCTGCTCGGGCAGGGCAAGGGGATCGGCGACCTCGCCGAGCACGACATCCCGGCCGAGATCACCACGTACTCCGCGGTGGTCACCAAGGAGAACGTCGACCAGTACCTCGACGTCGGCTTCGACTCCTGACCGGACTGTTCAGGGAAACCAAAGGAGGGGTATGAGCCCGGCACGGGAAACCATCGGGATCGGGATGGTGGGCCACGCGTTCATGGGTGCGGTGCATTCGCACGCCTGGCGCAGCGTCCACCGGTTCTTCGATCCGCCGCTGGTGCCGAGACTCGCCGTCCTCGCCGGCCGCGACGAGACCCGGGCGAAGGCCGCGGCGGAGCGGTTCGGCTGGGAAGCCGTCGAGACGGACTGGCGGAAGCTGATCGCCCGCGACGACGTCGGCCTGGTCGACATCTGCACGCCGGGTGACAGCCACGCCGAGATCGCGATCGCCGCGCTGGAGGCCGGGAAGCACGTGCTGTGCGAGAAACCCCTGGCCAACTCGGTCGCCGAGGCCGAAGCGATGGCCGAGGCGGCGCGGAAGGCCCGTGACCGCGGGGTGCGGGCCATGGTCGCCTTCAACTACCGCCGGGTGCCCGCGCTCGCGCACGCCAGGAAACTGGTCGCGAGCGGGGCACTCGGGGAGATCCGGCACGTGCGGTCGGTCTACCTGCAGGACTGGCTGTCCGATCCGGAGGCGCCGATGACCTGGCGCCTGCGCAAGGAGTCCGCCGGCTCGGGCGCGCTGGGGGACCTCGGCGCGCACATCGTCGACGCCGCGCAGTTCGTCACCGGTGACGTGATCACCGGCGTCTCGGCGCTGACGAACACGTTCGTGAAGCAGCGGCCGGCCGAGAATGGCGGGACGGACGACGTGACGGTCGACGACACCGCGTTGTTCCTGGCCCGGCTGTCCGGGGGAGCCGTGGCGAGCTTCGAGGCGACCCGGTTCGCGCTGGGCCGCAAGAACGCGATGCGGCTGGAGGTCAACGGCTCGAAGGCGAGCCTGGCGTTCGACTTCGAGTCGATGAACGAACTGCAGTGGTACGAGGGCGGCGGCACCGAGGCCGGCTTCCGGCGCATCCTCGTCACCGAACCGGAGCATCCGTACGTCGGGGTGTGGTGGCCGCCGGGGCACCTCCTCGGTTACGAGCACACGTTCACCAACGAGGTCGCCGACCTCCTGGAAGCCATCGGCGCGGGCACCGATCCCGAGCCGAGCTTCGAGGACGGCCTGCGTGTCCAGCGCGTGCTGCACGCTGTGGAGGAAAGCGCTTCCGCGAAGGCCGTGTGGACCGAGGTGTCCCGATGAGCCGTCCGGTCACCCTGTTCACCGGCCAGTGGGCGGACCTGCCGTTCACCGAAGTCTGCAAGCTCGCCGCGGACTGGGGGTACGACGGCCTCGAGATCGCCTGCTCCGGTGACCACTTCGAGGTCGACCGCGCACTGTCCGAAGAGGACTACGTGCCGGGACGGCTGGCGCTGCTCGCCGAACACGGGCTCAAGGTGTGGGCGATCTCGAACCACCTCGTCGGGCAGGCCATCTGCGACGACCCGATCGACCACCGGCACCGCGCGATCCTCCCGTCGCGCATCTGGGGTGACGGCGAGCCCGAGGGTGTCCGGCAGCGGGCGGCCGCGGAAATGGCCGACACCGCGAGGGCGGCGGCGAAGCTCGGGGTGGACACGGTGATCGGGTTCACCGGGTCGAAGATCTGGAAGTACGTCGCCATGTTTCCGCCGGTCACGGCCGATGACATCGATGACGGTTACGCGGACTTCGCGCGTCGCTGGCACCCGATCCTCGACGTCTTCGACGAGGTCGGCGTCCGGTTCGCGCACGAGGTGCACCCGTCGGAGATCGCCTACGACTACTGGACGACCAAGCGGACCCTCGAGGCCGTGGACCACCGGCCCGCGTTCGGGCTGAACTGGGACCCGTCGCACTTCGTGTGGCAGGACCTCGACCCGGTGGGGTTCATCCTCGACTTCGCCGACCGGATCTACCACGTCGACTGCAAAGACACGAAGAAGCGCTTCGACGGCCGCAACGGCCGGCTCGGTTCGCACCTGGCCTGGGCGAACCCGCGGCGGGGCTGGGACTTCGTGTCCGTCGGCCACGGCGACGTCCCCTGGGAGGACTGCTTCCGGGCGCTGAACTCGATCGGGTACACCGGGCCGGTTTCGGTGGAGTGGGAGGACGCCGGGATGGACCGCCTCCGCGGCGCGGCGGAGGCGGTGAAGTACCTGCGCGAGCACCTGTTCGACCAGCCGTCGGCGGCTTTCGACGCGGCTTTCAGCAACCAGAAATGAGGGAGTTCCATGTGCGGTGACCTGCCAGAACAGCACTCCCGGCGGACATTCCTGAACGTGGCGACGGCGGCGCTCACGGTGGGCGCGGCGGCGATCGTGCTG
Organism: Amycolatopsis sp. NPDC051758; assembly: GCF_044453095.1. Classification (NCBI taxonomy): domain Bacteria; kingdom Bacillati; phylum Actinomycetota; class Actinomycetes; order Pseudonocardiales; family Pseudonocardiaceae; genus Amycolatopsis; species Amycolatopsis sp. NPDC051758. The sequence goes on from NZ_JBITCJ010000005.1 coordinate 462,397, forward strand.
CCCGGCACCGCGGACGCTTCCCCGGCTCGCCGGCGCGTTCCGCTCGACAAGATCAGCATCCAGCTCTACTCGCTGCGTTCGCTGCTGCAGAACGACCCCGAAGGCACGCTCTCCGCGCTGGCCGACATCGGCTACCGCAAGGTCGAGCTGGCCGGCACCTACGGTCGCAGTGCCGCCGAATTCCGCGCCATCCTCGACCGCAACCACATCAAGGCCTCCTCGACGCACGTGGGCATCGACGGCGACCTGAACCAGACGATCGCCGACGCGAAGATCCTCGGCAACCGCTCCGTCGTAGTGCCGTACGCGAACTTCGGCACCATCGCCGAGTGGGAGGCTTTCGCGGGCCGCATGAACACGGCCGCGGTCGCCTTCAAGAGGGCCGGGCTCGCGCTCGGTTACCACAACCACGACCACGAGTTCGCCCCGATCGGCGGGGTGGTCCCGTACGACGTCCTCACCAAGAAGACGGACAAGCGGCTCGTGCACCTGGAAATCGATCTGTTCTGGGCGGTGAACGGCGGGGCCGACCCCGTCGAGCTGTTCCGGCGCAACTACCCGCGCGTCACGCAGTACCACGTGAAGGACCGGACCGCGGACGGGCAGATGGTCGACCCCGGCACGGGTGTCATCAACTTCCCGCGCATCTTCGCCGCTTCCTGCCACAACATCGGCGAGTACATCGTTGAGCACGACCAGCCGACCGACCCGTTGAACACCGCCAAGGTCGGTTTCGAGTACCTCCGCACCGTTCGGTTCTGAGACCCCGGGGGAAATCCACATGCGAGTGTCACGTCGGTCGATGCTGGCCGGAACCGCCGCGGGGGTGCTCGTCCCCGCCATCGGCGCCGCCGACACGGCGTCGGCGGCGGGTCTGACCCGCAAGATCACGATCTACGCGGAAGCGCTTCCCGGCGGCCTCTACGGCTACGGCCTGGAGCCCGGCAAAGCGACGATTCCGGGGCCGCTGCTGGAGATCTACGAGGCCGACACCCTCGAGATCGAACTGGTCAACCGGACCGACCAGCGGCTGTCGATCCACCCGCACGGCGTCATCTACGACACCGCGTCCGACGGCGCCCCGCTCAACGCGTCGTTCAACAAGCCGGGCGAGACCCGGACCTACACCTGGAAGACGCGGACCCGCTACGAAGCGAGCGGCGGGTTCTGGATGCCGGGCAGCGCCGGGTACTGGCACTACCACGACCACGCGATGGGCACCGACCACGGCACCGGCGGTCTCGCGCGCGGGCTCTACGGCGGGCTGATCGTGCGCAAGCGCGGCGATCTGCTGCCCAGCAGGCAGTACACCGTCGTGTTCAACGAAATGATGATCAACCACGAGATGGCGCCCGACACGCCCATGTTCGAAGCGCGGCTCGGCGAGCGCGTCGAGTGGGTCTGCATCGGGTACGGCAGCCTGCCGCACACGTTCCACCTGCACGGGCACCGCTGGGCCGACACCCGAACCGGGATGCTGAGCAGCGCCACGGACAACGCCCAGATCGTCGACAACAAGAACCTCGACCCCGGCAGTTCGTTCGGGTTCCAGGTGATGGCCGGGGAAGGCGCCGGGCCGGGGGTGTGGATGTACCACTGCCACGTCCAGACCCATTCCGACGGCGGGATGGTGGGCCTGTTCCTGGTCCGCAACCCCGACGGCAGCCTGCCCGACGGAGCACAGGAAGCGATCGACCGGTTCAAGGAGCACGGCCACGCCGGGCACGACATGAACCCCGACGGCCGGACACACGCATGAGGAGGGGAGCCATGAAGAGACGATGGTTCGGCCGGCGCGGGGCGCTGGTGCTCGCGATCGGGGCGGTCCTCGCAGCGGGGGCCCCGGTGATCACGATGCCGGTGGCCCAAGCGGCGCCGGCGGCGAACGTCGCGGTGAACGTGCTGGTCTTCCACGGCGCGGCAGCCGACCAGAAGGACCCGGTGCTCCGCGCGGCGGACGCGATCGCGCGGCTCGGCCAGGACAACGGCATCACGGTCACGGCGTCGTCCGACCCCGCCGTGTTCACCGCGGCGAACCTCGCCCGCTACCGCGGTGTGGTGTTCCTGTCCGCGCAGGGTGTGACGCTCGCGCGTGAGCAGGAAGCCGCGCTGCAGGCCTACATGAAGGCCGGCGGCGGGTTCCTCGGCATCTCCGACGCCGCCCGCGCGCAGGACTCGTCCCAGTGGTTCACCGGCTTGATCGGGGCCCGCCCGGTCGGCGCCCGGCCCACCCCCGAGGCTGTGGCGGCGGTGACCGCGAGCGCGGAGAACCCGCCGAACGAGACCAAGGAAAAGCTGGCCGACAACAACGAAAACACCAAGTGGCTGACGTTCGCGACCACCGGCTGGGCCGCCTACAAGCTGACCACCCCGGTCGCGGTCAGCAGCTATTCACTGGTGTCGGCGAACGACTTCCCCGGCCGCGACCCGAAGAGCTGGACCCTGCAGGGCTCCGCCGACGGGGCCACCTGGACCAACCTGGACACCCGCACGAACGAGACGTTCACCGACCGGTTCCAGACCCGGACCTTCACCTTCGCCAACACCACGGTCTACCCGAACTACCGGCTGAACATCACCGCGAACGCCGGTGAGCCGCTCATCCAGCTCGCCGACCTCAAGCTGTTCAAGGACACCTCGACGACCCCGCCGCCGCCCGAGCCCGCGCCGCAGCAGGCCGTCGTCGACGTGCTCGACAACCAGCACCCGGCCACCGCCGGGCTGCCGCAGAACTGGACACGCACCGACCGCTGGCTCAACTGGGAGTCCAACCCGGTCGGGACCGTCCACACGGTCGCGCAGGTCGAGGAGAAGGGTTACAACCCGGGGGTCGGCGCGAACGGCGCGTTCCACCCGATCTCGTGGTGCCGCGACTACGACGGCGGCCGGTCCTTCTACACCGGCATGGGCCGCACCGAAGCGTCGTACGGCGAAGACCAGTTCCGCAGTCACCTGCTCGGCGCGCTGCGCTGGACGACCGGCATGGTGCGCGGCGACTGCCAGGCCGGCATCGCCGCGAACTACAAGATCGAACGGCTGACGGGCAAGAACGCGGCCGGCCAGCTCGACCAGATCGGCGAGCCGCACGGGCTCACCATCGCCCCGGACGGCAAGATCTTCTACATCGGCAAGGCGGCCTGCCCGACCGGGCCGATCGTCAGCTGGGACGACCCGAACGTCGGCCTCGGCTGCGGCACGGTCCACCAGTGGGACCCCGTCACCAAGAAGGTCAAGCTGCTCACGACGTTGCGCGTGATGGGCAACCGGGGCAGCGGTGACGAGCTCGTCAAGAACGAAGAGGGCCTGCTCGGGCTGACGCTGGACCCGAAGTTCGCCGAGAACGGCTTCATGTACGCCTACTGGATGCCGCACGACTCGATCGACCGCGACAAGCGGATCGGCAAGCGCACGATCTCGCGGTTCACCTACAACGCCACCGCGCAGACGCTCGACCAGGCCACGCGCAAGGACCTGCTGTCCTGGGACGTGCAGATCCACAGCTGCTGCCACGCGGGTGGCGGCATGGCGTTCGACAAGGACGGGAACCTGTACGTCGGCTCCGGGGACAACAACTCCTCGGGCGGTTCGAACGGCTACTCGGGCAACAACTGGACGCTCGACTACAAGGGTCTTTCGTTCCAGGACGCGCGCCGCACGGCGGGCAATACGAACGACCTCGGCGGCAAGATCCTGCGCATCCACCCGGAGGCGAACGGGACGTACACCATCCCGCAGGGCAACCTCTTCCCGAACGGGCCGGCGGACAAGACACGCCCGGAGATCTACGTGATGGGCGTCCGCAACATCTCGCGGCTGCAGATCGACCCGGTGCACAACTGGATGACCGCGGGCTGGGTCGGCCCCGACGCGTCGTCGCCGAGCCCGGAACTCGGGCCGGCGAAGTACGAGACGGCGACGATCATCACCGAGGCGGGCAACCACGGCTGGCCCTACTGCATGGGCAACCGGCAGCCCTACCGCGACCGCAGCAGCACGAACGCCGCGGAGCTGACCGGCTGGTACGACTGCGACAACCCGGTCAACACCTCGCCGCGCAACACCGGCCTGGTGAACCTGCCGCCGATCAAGGACAACATGATCTGGTACTCGCCGGACGGCGGCGGCCCGGTCTTCCCGAAGCGGCCGGGCAGCTCGATCCCGACGTACAACGCCGCGGACGCCACCTACACCCAGCCGTACCTGCGGGGCGGCGGCCAGGCGGTCATGTCCGGGCCGACGTACCACCGTTCGCTGGTCAACCCGAACAGCGGCGTGGCGTGGCCGGCGTACTGGGACAACAAGTGGTTCATCGGCGACGAGTCGAACTCCCAGAACCGGGTCGCGGTGACCGTGGACCCGGCGGGCGTGCCGACGCACCAGCCGCCGGTGTTCGCCGAGACGTTCCGGCAGATCATCCCCGGCGGTGCGGGGGACAACCGGGTGCAGAGCTGGATGGACGCCAAGTTCGGGCCGGACGGCGCCCTGTACGTGCTCGACTACGGCAACGGCTTCTTCTCCTTGGACGCCAACCAGAAGCTGCTGAAGATCAGCTACACCGGCGGCGCGCCGACCCCGGCGCCCGCGGCGTCGTCGACGATGGTGCAGAACAAGGCGCTGACGGCGGCGTTCACCGGCTCGAAGTCCGGCGGGGTGTCCTACCGCTGGGAGTTCGGCGACGGCTCGGTGTCCACCCAGGCCGACCCGCGGCACACCTACCCGCGGACCGGGATCTTCACCGCCAAGCTGACCGTGACCTACGCGAACGGCGAGGCGGTGACCACCCGCACCGCGGTGAACGTCGGTTGTGTGGTGGCGGATCCCGGTCCGGTGGTGACCTTGGGTGACGCCATCACGAAGGTGCCCAACCGCAACGCCGGTGGTGGCTGCACGGTCGACGACTTCATCAACGACGAAGGCACGTGGAGCACGCACGCCGCGTTTGTCAACCACGTCGAGCAGGCCACCGAGACACTCGACGAACTCGGGGTGCTCAGCAGCGCCGAGGCGGCCGAGCTGAACGCGGCGGCGGCGGCGTCACCGATCGGGAACCCGGGGACCACCGGGTACGAGGCGCTCTTCGACGGCACGGCCGACTCGCTACGAGCCTGGGAACAGGCGCCGTCCGGGCAGTTCACGTTGCAACCCGACGGGTCGATCCGCTCGGCCGGCGGGCTGGGCATGCTCTGGTACGCCCAGCGGCAGTTCGGCGACTTCTCGGTGAAACTCCAGTTCAAGGACATCGCCCCGGATCCGAACCGGGCCAACAGCGGGGTCTTCGTCCGGTTCCCGGACCCGCGGACCCCGCTGGACCAGCGGCCTCCGGGCAGCTGCGGCACGGTCGGCTCGGCCCGGACGTCGCAGGCGTGGGTCGCGATCTACTGCGGTCACGAGATCCAGATCTACGACGGTGACACCGGTGAACCGCAGAAGACCGGGTCGGTCTACAACTTCGACCCGCGCCCGCTCGACCAGGCGGGGGCGCGGCCGAAGGGGACATGGAACGAGTACGAGATCAAGGTGGTCGGGCAGCACTACACGATGACCCGCAACGGCGTGGTGATCAACGAGTTCGACAACACGCCGGGTCAGCAGTCGTCCCGGGCCGGTGATCCGCCGACCGATCTGCGGCAGTTCGTCAGCGGGTTCATCGGGCTGCAGAACCACAGTGACAACGACCTGACCGAGTTCCGCAACATCCGGGTGCGGCAGCTGTAGCGCGACGGGGGCCGGGCACGCGCCCGGCCCCCGTTCCTCCCAGGAAGGTTTCCCGCGATGTCCCCACGCCTGATCGCTGTGCTGCTGGCCGCTTTCCTGGCCTTGCTCGGGTTCGCCACCCCCGCGGTGGCCGCGCCGGTCCAGACCCTGACCTGGACCGGGAACAACAGCACCACCGAATACGCCTCCGCGCCGACGGGCGCGCTGCCCGGCGAGACCACGATCGTCTTCGAGAACAGCGAAGCGACCGGCAACACGACGGGGATGTCGCACACCCTGACGTTCGACACCTCGACGCCGGGCTACAACCACGACGTCTCACTCAACATCCTGGCCAACCCGTTCGACCCGCAGAACGGGCGGCACGAAGCGGTCGTGACGCTCACCCCGGGCAAGTACCGCTACTTCTGCACCATCCCCGGTCACACCGCGATGGTGGGGGAGTTCGTCGTCTCCGACGGCACCGGCGACACCACCGCGCCGACGGTGACCGCCGCCGTGACGGGTGACAAGGACCCGGCCGGCAACTACGTCGGGTCGGCGACGGTCGCCTTGACCGCGACGGACGCGGGCTCCGGGGTCGCCTCGGTCGAGTACCAGCTCGACGGCGGGACCTGGACGCCCTACTCGGCGCCGGTGGTGGTGTCCTCACTCGGCATGCACATGCTCCACTACCGGGCAACGGACGTCGCGGGGAACGAGTCCGCCGAGGGCATGGAACACTTCACGATCGTCGAGCGGCAGGGGGACGGCACCCCGCCGACGGTGACCGCTTCACTTGCGGGCACGCAGGACTCGTCGGGCAACTACGTCGACGTCGCGACGGCGACGATCACGGCCACCGATGCCGACTCCGGGGTCGCCGCCGTTGAATACAAGCTGGACAACGGCGCGTGGACCGCTTACACTGCACCGGTTCCGGTGACGGCGGCGGGCATGCACATGCTCTCCTACCGTGCTCGTGACGTCGCCGGGAACACCTCACCGGAGGGGATGGCCCACTTCACGGTGGTGAAGAGCGACACCACCGCGCCGGTCGTCACGGCTGCCGTGAGCGGCACGCAGGACGACGACGGCAACTACGTCGGCAAGGCGGTCGTCACGGTCACGGCTTCGGACACCGGATCCGGTGTCGGCGCGGTGGAGTACCGGGTGGACGGCGGGGCGTGGACCGCATATGCCGCACCGGTCCAGGTGACCACGCCGGGAGCGCACACGGTGGACTACCGCGCTCGGGACGTCGCCGGCAACACGTCTGCGGTGGGGAGTGTGTCCTTCACGGTGGTCGCCGGCGGGGACACGACGGCGCCGACCGTGTCCCTGGCGGTCAGCGGTAAGCAGAGTGGTGATTGGTCGTACGTCGGCCAGGCGACGGTGACGCTGACCGGCACCGACGCAGAGTCCGGTGTGGACTTCGTCGAGTACAAAGTGGACAGCGGCGCGTGGACGCGGTACGCCGCGCCCGTGGTGGTGTCCGCGCTCGGCGCGCACACGGTCCGCGCGCGGGCCACGGACGTCGCCGGGAACGCCTCGGCGGAGGTGTCGGGGGCGTTCACCGTGGTCGCGGCCCCGCCGCCACCGGACGCCTGCCCGAACTCGGACCTCCGCGACACGGTGGTGATCGGCGGGATCGACAGCCAGGTCGAGAACACCGACATCGGCAACGGCTGCACGCTCAACGACGTCATCGACGAGAACGCGGAGTACGCGTCGCACGACCGGTTCGTGAAGCACGTGAAGGCGGTGACGCAGGAGCTGGTCGGCAACGGCGTGCTGTCCTCGGGTGACCGGAACCGCATCGTGACGGCGGCGATCGAGTCCGACATCGGTGGTGCGCCTGCCGCTGCCGGCCGTGGGCCCGATGTGAAGAAGAAGCTGTAGCAGCTCAGGGGAAGGTCTTCCGGAGCAAGGTGACGTCCTTGCTCAGGACGGCGAGCTCGAGGCGGTGGCCGCCGGCGTCCAGGACGGCCACCGTCATCGCCGTTGCGAGGAACAGGCCGTGGCCCGGCTCGGCGGAGTGCGTGCCGAGCCACGAGACGGACCGCGGGGACAGGGTGACGGGGTCGCCCCGGTTCAGGCGTGGCCGCCAGATCGCGCCGTCCGGGGCCAGGCGCAGGGTGCCGTGGGCCCAGCTGCCGGAACCGGGCGGCCGGCGCAGCGAGCAGGGCAGCTTGACGTCCGCCCCGGCGGCGAAGTCGCGCTGCCGCCGTTCGGCCTTCTTGCGGGCTCTCCGGCGCGTGGTCGCGCCGTCGACCAGGCCGCCGAGCAGGCCGTCGATGAGGACATCCAGCATGTCCGCAGGATAGTGCGGTTCAGCTCACCAAGTCCGTGAGACGGGCGTGGCCCCTAGGGAGCCGTCCCGGTGCCGGACCGGATCGCGCTGACCAGCATGTGCACCAGCTCGTCCCCGCCGACCTGCCACTTCTCCTTCGCCAGGTGGCCGCTGAGCTCCAGGCCCGCGATCCCGTGCGCGCTCGACATCAGCAGTGCGCCGTAGCGGCGAGCGTCGGGTTCGCCGACCAGGCCGCCGACGATGGCGAGGAACAGGTTCTCGACCCGGCTCGCGGCTTCGACCGCTTCCGGGTTGTCCGCCGGGGTGCTGAACATCAGCGCGTACAGGTGCGGCCGGCGCCGGCCGACCTCGATGAGCTTCACCAGGGCTCGTTCGAGCCGGGTGCTCGGGGTGGCACCCGGCTCGGCACGCAGCTGTTCCACGTCGTCCGCGAGTGAGCTCCAGGCGTCGACGGCGAGCTGGGTCAGCAGGTGCGCCTTGTCCTCGAAGTGCCCGTAGGGCGCGCCGCGCGAGACGCCGGCGCGGGCCCCGACCGCGCGGAGCGTCACCGCCTCGGGCCCGCCCTCGTCGAGCAGTTCGGACGCGGCACGCACGAGGGCGCTCCGGGTCGCTGCGGCGGCTTCGGCTCGTGTCACCATGCGCCGATCGTAGTTGACAGTGTCATATGAAGTCGCCATAGTGGTTAATATGACAATGTCACATGAAACTGAGATAATGGTGGTCACCGGCGCTTCGACCGGCCTGGGCACCGCCACGGCCCGCGAGCTCGCCGCCCGCGGTTACCACGTCCTCGCCGGTGTCCGCCGCGAACATGACGCCGACACGATCCGGGCCGAGGGCATCGAGCCGGTCATCCTCGACATCACGCGGCCCGAGCACATCGAAGCGCTCGTCGGCCGCATCACCGCCGACCCGCACGGCCGCCCGCTCCGCGCCCTCGTCAACAACGCGGGCATCTCGGTCAACGCCCCGGCCGAAGCCCTGCCCCTGGAAGAGTGGCGGCGGCTGTTCGAGGTCAACCTGTTCGGGCACGTCGCGATCACCCAGGCGCTGCTGCCGTTCCTCCACCGCAGCCACGGCCGGATCGTGAACATCAGCTCGGTCGGCGGAAAGGTCGCGCTGCCCACGTACGGCGCTTACGCGGGCGCGAAGTTCGCGCTCGAGGCGGTCAGCGACTCGCTCCGCCGCGAACTCGCCCCGCACGGAGTCCAGGTCGTCGTGGTCGAGCCCGGCGCGGTGAAGACCGAGATGGCCGACCGCGGCGCGGCCACCGCCACCGGGCTCGCCGAGCTGATGAGCCCCGAACACCAGCAGCGCTACGGCAGACTCGTCCAGGCCGTGGTCGCCCACTCGCTGGCGTTCACCCGGAAGGGCCTGCCGGCGGACAAGGCCGGCGCCATCGTCGCCGACGCCGCCACCGCACGGCGGCCCCGCACCCGCTACACCGTCGGCCGCGACGCGGCTTTGCTGGTGCGCCTCGCGCGCGTCCTGCCCGATCGGGTCCTCGACCGGGTCGCCGCGGCGAACCTCCGGTCGTACCTGCCGAAGGACGGCCGGGTCGTCAGTCCCGTGCGGTAGGCCCGGGGAGTGACGTGGCTCATGCCCTGTCACAGCTTCCGGGCCGGCGGTGTCTTGAGGCCGAACCTGGGAAGAAGGAGAACCTCATGGACCTTGCACTGTGGATCGCCGCCGGACTGCTCGCAGTCGTCGCGCTGGCCGGCGGTATCAGCAAGACATTCGTGCCCAAGGAAAAACTGGCCGCGGCGCCGGGCGGGGAGTGGACCGGAGACGCCGGCGCCGGCTTCGTCCGGACCCTCGGCGTCCTCGAGCTCCTGGCCGCCGTCGGCCTGATCCTGCCCGCGGTCGTGGGCATCGCGCCGGTCATGGTGCCGGTGACCGCCACCTGCTGGGTCCTGCTGATGATCGGTGCGATGATCACGCACGCCCGGCACGGCGGGTACAAGCTGGTGGTGCTGAACCTGGCCTACCTCGCGGTGGCGGCGTTCGTCGCCTGGGGCCGCTTCGGTCCCGAGTCCTTCACGGCCTGAGCGACGACGAGCGAAGGGGACACCAATGAGCGAGCACGCCGACGCGGCGACCGAAGCCTTCGTCGCCCACCGCAACCTGCTCTTCACCGTCGCCTACGAGATGCTCGGCTCGGCGGCCGACGCCGAGGACGTGCTCCAGGAAACCTGGCTGCGGTGGGTGAAGGTCGACCCGGCCGAGGTGCGCGACCAGCGGGCCTACCTGGTCCGGATCACCACCCGGATGGCGCTCAACCGGCTGCGCACGATGAAGCGCCGCAAGGAGGCCTACGTCGGGCCCTGGCTGCCGGAGCCGCTGCTCACCGCGCCGGACGTGGCCGAGGACGTCGAGCTGGCCGAGAGCGTGTCGATGGCGCTGATGCTCGTCCTCGAGACGCTGTCGCCGACCGAACGCGCCGTCTTCGTGCTGCGCGAGGTCTTCGAGGTCGGCTACGACGAGATCGCGGACGCCGTCGGCAAGACGCCCGCGGCCGTCCGCCAGATCGCCCACCGCGCCCGCAAGCACGTCGACGCCCGGCGGCCGCGGGAGGCGGTCTCCGCGAGCGAGACGCGGGCGGTGCTCGAGTCGTTCCAGCGGGCGCTCGAAGGCCGCGACCTCCAGGGCATGCTGGACGTCCTCGCGCCCGACGTCGTCCTGCTGAGCGACGGCGGCGGGGTCAAGCAGGCCGCGCTGCGCCCGGTGACCGGCGCGAGCAAGCTGGTCCGCTTCGTCCTCGGCGGCATCGGCCGGACCGAAGCCGCGCTGACCAGCGAACCGACCGTCGTCAACGGCAGTCCCGCGCTGGTCCTGCGCCTGGACGGCGAGATCGACGGCGTCATGGCCATCCAGCTCGAGAACGCCCGCATCACCGGCGTCTACTACGTGCGCAACCCGGCGAAGCTGACCCGCGTCGAGTCGGAGACGCCGCTGACCCTCCGGTGACCGCGGACGGTGCCCGGCCCGGCGCGCCGGGTGAGGACAGGTATGGAGTCGGGTACTTGTACGGGTGCGCCCGGCGGTGCCGCGGACCAGGCTTGACCGGCCGTCGTTGACCGTGGGAGGTCGGAGAACACATGGTGCCAGGCCGGTCGCGTCCCGTCCTCCGGGTGGTCGCCCCAGCGGATGTCCCGGAGCCGCGACCGGCGCCTTCCCGGGGTCGTGATCGCTACGCCGACCTCGAAGACCGGCGGCTCGCGGCCATCCTGGCCGCCGAGGACACCGCCGAAGAGCACGGGCTCAGCCCGCACACCCGGAGCACCTGCTACGTCCACCGGTGCTGGGTCCACCAGTGTGTCGCCGACGTGCTGCACGTCCTCGTCGTCACCGGTCACCGGTGGTGCCGCCGCTGCGAATGCCCGGTCGACGTCGCCGTCGACGAGACCCCGCCCGGCGCGGTGCACCTGTTCTGCCCGCGGTGCGGCCAGGCCGGGTCGGCGGCCAACCGCGAGGTCCGCAAGGCCTGCCTGGCGAGCCTGGCCGCGATGCACGGCGGCGCCGCGCCGACGCTCTACCGGCTCCCCGATGCGTGACGCCATCCGGGGGACGACGGCGCGGTCGGATTGACCCGTCCGCGCGGTCGTCCTTACGGTGCACCCGTGGGCAAGCCGGGTGCGACGTGCGGGAAGGGCAACCTGCCCGCGGACACCACCAGCTTCATCGGCCGCAAGCCCGACGTCGCCGAGGTGAAACAGCTGCTGACCCGGGCGCGGCTGGTCACCCTGACCGGCGTGGGCGGGGTCGGCAAGACGCGGCTGGCCGTGCAGACCGCCGCCGGGCTGTCCCGCGCGTTCCCGGACGGCGTCTGGCTCGTCGAACTCGCCGGGCTCCAGGACCCCGCGCTGGTGGCGCACACGGCGCTCGAGGCGCTGGGCGTGCACGACGAAACCGGCCGCAGCCCGGCCGCCGTGCTGGCCGAGCACCTGCGCCACCGCCGGCTGCTGGTGATCCTGGACAACTGCGAGCACCTCCTCGACGCCTGCGCGGCGCTGGCGCACGACCTGCTGCGCGCCGCGCCCGGGCTGCGGCTGCTCGCGACCAGCCGGGAGCGGCTCGCGCTGGCCGGCGAGCACCTCTGGCCGGTTTCCCCGCTGCCGCTGCCCGAGCCCGGGCAGCCGCTGCTGGACGGGGCGTGGCTGCAGTACCCGGCGTTGACGCTGTTCGCCGAACGCGCGAGCTCGGTCGACCCGTGGTTCGCCGTCACCGAGGAGAACCAGGAGCGCGTCGCCGAGGTGTGCCGCCTGCTGGCCGGCATCCCGCTGGCCATCGAGCTCGCCGCGGTGCGGCTGCGGGTGCTGACGCTGGCGGAGCTGGAGTCCGGGCTGGCCGACTGCTTCCGGCTGCCGGGGACGGTGAAACGCGGCGGGGAGGCCCGGCACCAGACCCTGCTGGCCTCGATCGACTGGAGCTACGCCCTGTGCGGCCCGGCCGAGCGGCACCTGTGGGCGCGGGCGTCGGTGTTCCTCGGCGGCTTCGACCTGCCGGCGGCCGAGCGCGTCTGCGCCGGCGCCGGGCTGCCCGCCGGTGAGCTGCCGGCCCTGCTCGCCGGGCTGGTGGAGAAGTCGGTGCTGCTCCGGGAGGCCGACGGCGACCGGCAGCGGTTCCGGCTGCTGGAGCCGTTGCGGCAGTTCGGCCGGGACAGGCTGGCCGATGCCGGGGAGACCGGCCCGGTCCGGCGCCGGATGCGGGACCACTACCTCGACCTGGCCGAGCGGAGCGAACGCGCCTGGTTCGGCCCGGAGCAGCCGGAGATCTTCCGGCGGACCCGGCTCGAGCACGCCAACCTGCGGGCCGCGCTGGACTACAGCCTGACCGTGCCGGCCGAGCTCGAAACCGGCCTCCGGCTCGCTTCGACGCTCTGGTTCTACTGGGCGGGCTGCGGGGTGTTCGGCGAAGGCCGCCACTGGCTCGACCGCGCCCTTGCCCTCGCCCCCGAACCGAGCGGGGAACGGGCGAAGGCGTTGTGGGTCAACGGTTACGTCGCGACGCTGCAGGGTGACCACGACGGCGCGGTCACGATGCTGGAGGAGTGCCGCGCCTACGCGAGGCGGACCGGCGACGACGTCGCCCTCGCGTACGCAACGCACCGGCTCGGCTGCAACCTGCTGGTCGGGGACTACGTCGGTGACGCGAAGACGCTCTTCGAGGAAGCGCAGATCCGCTACCGGAAGCTCGGCGAGCTCAACAGCAACGTGATGCTGGCCGGCATCGAACTGGCCATCGCCTCGATCTTCCTCGGTGATCTCGACCGGGCGGCGGAACTGTGCGAAGAGGCGTGCCAGACCGGTGTCGCCCACGGTGAGCAGTGGGCGAGCGCGTATGCGATCTACGTCCAGGCCCTGGTCGCGCTGAGCCGCGGCGACCTCGACCGCGCGGCCGAGCACGGGCGGCACTGCCTGCGGGTCAAGAGCACGTTCCACGACCTGCTGGGCATCGTGCTCGCGATCGAGGTGCTGGCGTGGAACGACGCCGCGCGGGAGCGGTGGGAACCGGCCGCCACCATGCTCGGCTCGGCCCACCCGATCTGGCAGGCGGTCGGCTTCCCGATGTTCGGGTCCCGCTACTTCGGCGCCCCGCACGGCGAATGTGAAGCGCAGGTCCGCCGGGCACTCGGCGACGGGCCGTTCGAAGCGGCGTTCCGGCGCGGCCGCGAGTTCGGCCTGCCGGAGGCGATCGCCTACGCCCTCGGCGACGTCACGCCGTCGGCCGCGGCCGAGCAGGCCCGGCCGTCGCCGCTGACGGACCGCGAAGGCGAAGTCGTGGCCCTGATCGCGGACGGCCGGTCGAACCAGGAGATCGCCGACCGGCTGGTCATCTCCCGGCGGACGGCCGAGGGGCACGTCAACCGGATCCTGCGGAAACTGGGCTTCGACTCCCGGGCGCAGGTGGCCGCGTGGGCCGCCCGGTCTTCGCAGGTGACCGCGCCCTAATCGGCCGGTTCGATCGCGACGCGCCAGACCGCCTCGAATCCGGTGCCCTTCGTCTCGAAGGTCCAGCCGCGGCCGGTTTCCTGCGCAGCCCAGACTTCGGTCTCGCGAGCGTCCGCCGCGGCGGCCTGCGCCTGTCCCGGCCCGCTTTCGCCGTGCGGGCCGAGGTACTTCTCGCCGGTGTGGATCAGCAGCTCGCCCGGCAGCGCCTGCACGTAGTACTGCTTGCGGAAGACGACGTTGTCCGAGAAGCCGATGCCGTAGGAGTCGCGCTCGGCGACGTAGACGTCGAGCCGGAAGACCATGTCACGCTGGTCGCTGTCCGGCTTGGCCCGCGTGTCGACCCAGCCTTCCCAGACGAGCCGGTCGGGGCCGGCCCACACCGTCGCCGGTCCCTTCTCGACGGCCAAAGCCTTGCTCAGCACCGTTTCCAGCGCCGCCTGGTCGTCCGTGAGGTCGGGTTCGCGGAACGGGCCGTAGCAGTTTTCCGCTTCGGCGCTCTGGTGGAACAGCTCGAAGTCGACGTACCGGGGCTTGATCGAGACGCCGAGGTAGAACTCGCTGTGGCTGAACAAGTCCTTGCCCCGCAGCACTTCGGCTGTGTCGAGCCAGAGCCGGACCCGGTGCGTGCCGTGGAAGAACCGCATGGCGATCTCGTAGGCCTCGCGCGAGGTCACCAGCGAGTCGCTGCCGCCGTGGCACTTGTGGACGAACGTCCGGGGCGCGCCCGGCAGCTGCGCGGAGGTCTGCTTGACCAGGCCGTCACTGTGGTTGTAGCTCAGCGTTCCCTCGGCGAAGAGCGTCGCGAGCCGATTGCCCGCCGAGGCGACCTTGACGCCGTAGCTGCGGAAGTCGGTGCCGACGACGGTGAGGATCCGCCGCGGGTCGAACCACTCGCGGATGTCGAGGAACTTCGTCTGCTCCGGATCGAACGCGGCCAGCTCGTCGGCCGCGTTCCGCACACCCGGGACGCCGTCGACGAGCCACCGGGGGAGGGCCTGGAAGGCGATGCCGCGGTGGGGTGTGCCGAGGGTGACGATCCGGTGGACGAGCGCCGCCGGATCCCGGCCTTCCTGGTGCATGAACCGGAGTGCTTCGCGGACGACGAGCCCGCCCATGCTGTGCGCGACGATGTCGACCCCGTCGAACGCGGTCTTCCCCATCCGGGTCAGGATGTCGATCAGCCGGGCCAGCCCTTCGCCGTACCGGCTGACGGCCCGCGGTTTGAGGTCGTAGTAGCGGTAGACCCAGAGTGTGCCGGCGACGTCCTCGTCCACCACCCGCCGGGCGACCGACGGATCCAGCACCACACTGCCCTCGATCAGGTCGCCGGCGTAGTTCTGCGGATCCGGCGGCGCGTCGACGTCCTCGGCGTAGTAGCCGACGACGTTGGTGGCGTCCCGGTAGCGGTACAGCGAGGATTTCATGGCCCGCAGCACAAAACCCTCGTAGATGTAGTTCTCCCCGCGCCGGCCGGGGTAGACCGTGCCTTCGTTGAACCCCTGGTAACCGCTGGCCTGCTCGTCCCCGATGTCGGGCCCGCCGAACCCCCGCACGAGAACGAGCGGACGAAGCCTTCTCGGTTCCGGCGTGGACATGGCAGCCTCCCGGCTCCTGAAGCGAACGAAGTGCTTCAGAAGTCGGAGGCGCGCACGTGGTGTTAGACCTGCGGGCGGGGGTTCACTCGAATGCCCTAGTCAGCCGAGTCGTTTGTTCCAGTCCTCGAAAGCCGCGACGAGGTCTTCCGGCGCCCCGGTCTCCCGCAGCCGCCGCGTCTCGACCTCGATGTACCGCCGGTACAGCGGCACCAGCCCCGCCGCCAGCTCCGGTCCCGCCTCGGCCGGGTCCAGCGGATGCCCGCCCCGGACCCGCTCCGCGAGCCGGACCAGCGAAACAGCCGGCGCGTCCGGCTGGGACGCGTACCACTCGATCGCTTCGTCGTTGTTCGCCGCGCGGCCCGTGTCCGTTGTCGCCGAATACAGGAAGCGGACCGGGAACAGCACCGCCTTCGTGAACCACACCTTGTCCGCGAGCAACCGGCGCGGCTCGTGGAACTCCGCCGTCACCGCTTCCGCTGCCAGGACCGTGATCGCGAAGCCCGCGCTTTCCAGCAGCAGCTCCGAAGCCGCCGGGCGGGCCACTTCCGCGAGGACGTCCGAGCCGAGCAGGACGAGGCCGTGGTCGGCCAGCTGCAGGCGGTCGAGCGCCGGGAAGCGGCCGTCGTCGCGACCTTCGCGCAACGCCGGGAGGGACGCCCAGAACACGGAAAGCTTGCCGTGCAACGGGCTTCGCTCCTGCAGCGCCTTGGTCGTCGCCGCGATGGCTTCGCCGCAGGAGCCGGGCTCGGTGACGACGAGGGCCAGGTCGATGTCGCTGGCCGCTGCGGAGTAGCCGCCGTAGGAGAGGCTGCCCAGCAGGTACGCGCCGATCAGGCGCTCGCCCAAGGCTTCTTGGTAGGCCTGGGCGGCTTCGGCGGCGACGGCGCGGGCCGCGGTGGCCGGTTCGGTCGTGGTCATGCGGCCACGGTATCGCGGAGCGCGCACTCGGCGATGCGGTTCGAAACCACACCGATCACCTGCCACGCCCGGTCCAGCACCTCGGTCACCGCGTCGACGGTCCAGTCACGGCGTTGCCGCAGCAGTTCGTACCCCATCTCGAGGTGCTCGACGTCGGCTTCGTCGTGCAGTTCGAAGTACTCGTCGTCGGGGAACGCCTTGGTGCCCGCCTGGCTGAACACGAGGCTGCCGGCTTCGAGGGCCAGGTGCGCCAGCACCGCGCGCTGCACCCCGGGCAGGGTCGCGAACTGGTCGACGAACCACGACGCGCCCGCTTCGATGACGGGGTCCCAGACCAGCTGCCGGTCGTCCGCGCGGGTGCGGGCGAGGATCTTGTCGTGGCCGATCTCCTCCTGCTGGTGCTCCAGCGCGAGCGCCCGCAGCTCCGGGTCGCTCTCGGAGACGACCCGCGCGCTGATCATCCGCTGGAACGCGTTCGACCACGGCTGCAGGTAGGTGAGCACCGCCTTCTTCGTCTCGGCGGAGGTGCCTTCGTCGGTCAGCAGCCGGATCAGCTCCGACGACTCGTATTCCCGTTGCCGCTGCTCGTTGTGGCGGGCGATGCGCTCGACGTCCTGCTGGGTCACGATCGGCTCCTTACTTCTGCTGCGCGGAGATCATCTTTCCGGTGCCGTCAGCCAAGATCAACCGGCGAAAGCGGGGGTGGCGCGGGCGAGTCGTAGACGGGGAGCCGGAAGTACGTGGTCACGTCGCCGCGCCGGCCCGATGTGCGGTAGCTCACCAGCTCCAGGAACCCCCGGCTGCCGGCCAGCGGCCCGGGCGCCAGCGCGGCGGCCAGGGTGCGGAACCCGCCGGGGTCGACACCTTCCCGGTGCAGCAGGGCGGCGGCGCGCTCGACGGCTTCTTCGTCGTCGGCCGAGAGGTCCGGCAGCCGCAGGTACGTCGTCGACTCGGCGGTGCGATCCAGTCCGGACCGGAACGCCAAGCAGCTCAGCGCCGCTTCGCCGGCGTCGGCACGGTTGCCGGTCAGTGTCCGGTATGCCGCCCGCGCCCGTTCGGTGTCGTGGTGCGAAGCCACCGAGGCGACCCGCTCGACCTCCGCGAGGCCGGCGCCGTGGTTGCGGTAGTAGATCTTGACCCGGGCGTCCGCGACGTCGGCGAGGTCCACCGCGAAGAATTCGATTTCCCGGTCACCTTCGATGTTTTCGACGCGACGGCGGGCGTCGTCCCACGCCGTGGACATGCCGAGCCGGTCCATGGCCTCGGTGACGGCGGCTTCGCGGTGCTGGTGCGGCCACTGGTACAGGCCGAAATACGTCTTGTGGACGATCCCCGACGGCGGGCGCCAGGCGAGCGAGTGCCACACCGGCGCGGGTGACGGCCGGCCCGCCCACGGGGTGAACGTTTCGCGCACCGCGGCGTCGAAAGCGCTGTCACCGGGGAAGGTCACGTCGTGGCCGAGGCTGTCGAACAGCACCCGTAGCTCGGGGCGCCCGCCCGACCAGTTCACCGACATCTCGGCCGGGAACCCGTCGCCCGCCACATAGGACGGGTGGGCGGGCGCGAGCCCGATCCGTTCGTGGGCCCACCGCGGCAGCAGGGCGCGCAGCATCAGGGTGGTCCGGACGGACTGCTCCACCGGAACCGCGAGCGCGTCGCACGCGGTGGCCCACAGTCCACACAGAAAGTCACCGAAGAGCCGGCCCCGTGCCGGATAGTTTTCCCTTATATATTCGGGAAAGTCCGGCATACGACTGGTCACGAGCGGATGTTATCAGTTTGCTGCTTGCTCAACTAAAAGGCTGCACCCGGGTGGTCCAACCAATTGCGCCATGTGGGTAAGCCGGTGTCCGGGGTGGACACGGAGGGGCACATCGGACACCGGCGACGTCCGGACCGGACACCGGGTGGACAAAGCGCAGGTCTCAGACCCGGGCCGGCACCACCGTCATCGCGTGCTTTACCAACCGGATAAGCGCGAGCTTGCTCGAGTCACGGTCGCGTGCGTCACACATGACGATGGGCACACGGTCCGGGACGACCAGGGCTTCGCGGATCTCGTCGGGGGTGTAGCGCGGCGCGTTGTCGAAGCAGTTCACCGCGACGACGAACGGGATCTTCCGGCGCTCGAAGAAGTCGATGGCGGCGAAGCTGGTTTCCAGCCGCCGGGTGTCCACGAGCACGATCGTGCCGATCGCCCCGCGCGCCAGGTCGTCCCACATGAACCAGAAGCGCGCCTGGCCCGGCGTGCCGAACAGGTACAGCACGTGGCGGGGCGAGATGGTGATCCGGCCGAAGTCGAGCGCGACCGTCGTCGTCTTCTTCCGCTCGACGCCGGAGAGGTCGTCGATCCCGGCGCTCGCCTCGGTCAGCACCTCTTCGGTCGTCAGCGGCGGGATCTCGCTGACCGAGCCGACCATGGTGGTCTTCCCGGCGCCGAACCCGCCCGCGACGATGATCTTGACCGGCGTGGGGACCATGTCCGTCCCCGTGCCGTCAGTACTTGATGAGGCCATCGAGAACCGCCTGGAGTGTTTCGAGGTCCGGCGACTGCGCCGGGTGGTGGGTGGGGGAGCGCGTGATGACCAGGCCGCGTTCGATCAGGTCGCCGACGAGCACGCGCACGACCCCCAGCGGGATCTTCACGTAGACCGCGATCTCGGCGACGGACACCGGGTGCCGGCACAGCTGCACGATCGACTGGTGCTCCGGGCCCAGCCCGGCCGGCTCCTGCTCCGACCGCAGCGTCATCACCTGCGTGGAGAGGTCGAGCCGCGCGCTGTCGGCCGGGGTCCGGCCGCTGGTGATCGTGTACGGCCGGACCAGCGGCCCGGCGGCCTCGTCGTACCAGCTTTCGTCCCCGCTCATGTGGCCTCCCGTAGGACGTGCGCCGCTTCGCGCGGCGCCGACGCCATGTAGTCCCCGACCCGCTTGACCAGGCGGCTCATCTCGTAGGCGATCATCTCGACGTCGACGTTGTCCGCGGCCAGCACGGCGAGGCAGGCGCCCTGGCCCGCCGCCGAGACGAACAGGTAACCGCGCTCCATCTCGATCATGTTCTGCAGCACGGGGCCGCGGTTGAACTGCTTGCTGACCCCCTTGGCGAGGCTCTGCAGGCTGGAGGCGATGGCCGACAGCTGGTCCGAGTCGTCCTTGCCCATGCCGGCCGACTTGCCGATGAGCAGCCCGTCGGCGGACAGCACGATGGCGTTCTGCGCGCCGACCACACGGCTCACGACGTCGTCGAGCAGCCAGTTGAGATCGGGTTTGGGGTTCCCGTACTCGTTCATGCGTCAGAAACCTTGACTTTCCTCTGTGGACTTTCCCTGTGTGCTGTCGCGGACTAGACGTCGTCCGGCCCGACGCGGCCCCGGCGTGTGCCCTTGTGGAACGCGGCGAGGGTGCGGGCGGTGCCTTCACCCGGCGCCACGACCTCGTCCTGGCTGTCGTCGGGTTCGGTTTCGAGCTGGGCGACGAGGTTCTGCTGGGGCTCGCGCCGGGGCAGCCGGGGCCGGTCGTCGGCGGCCGGCCGGAGCCGGTCGCGGGCCGGGGGCTCCACCGCCGCGGCGGGCGGCGGCTCCGCGGCCGGCGGCGGCGCGGCGGGCGCGGGGTCGGGCGGGGTGAGCGCACGTGCCGGGTACGGCCTCGGCTTGGCGTCTCGCTTCATCGGGATCTGGCCGGTGAACGAGCTGGGCGTGTCCATGGAACGGAGCGGGCTTTCTGCTGCCTGCGGCGCGGGGCCGCCCACCGGGGCGAGGACCGCGGTGGTCTCCGCCGGGGTGGATCCGGGTTCCTCGACCGGAGTCTCCTCCTGGCCGGCCAGGTGGTGGGTGGGGATGAGCACGGTGGCGCGCAGGCCGCCGTACCGGGACGGGTCGAAGGTGACGGTCATGCCGAGCTTCGCCGCCAGGCGCGCGACCACGAAGAGGCCGAGGCTGGAGTCGGCCCGCAGGGCCATCGCGTCGAACTCGGGCGCCTCGGCCATCATCGAGTTGGCCCACTCGCGGACGCCGTCCTTCATGCCGAGGCCCTGGTCCGACACGTCGACGACCACACCGCGGGCGACCAGGCGGCTGGTCACCTCGACCGGCGAGCCGGGCGGCGAGAACGACGTCGCGTTGTCGACGAGCTCGGCGACCAGGTGGATCGTGTCGGCGACCGCGGCGCCGAGGATGGCGACGTCGGCCACCTGCTCGACCTGGACCCGCGCGTACTGCTCGGTCTCCGAGACGGCCGCGCGCAGCACCTCCATCAGCGGGACCGGCTTGCGCCAGCGGCGGCCCGGCTGCTTGCCGCCGAGGATGATCAGGTTCTCGGTGGTGCGGCGGGCGCGCGCGGCGAGGTGGTCGAGCTGGAACAGCGACGCCAGCTGGGTCGAGTTGTCCTCGCGGGCTTCCATCTCGTCGAGGATCTGCAGCTGCTGGTGGACCAGGACCTGGTTGCGGTGCGCGATGCCGAGGAACACGTTGTGCACACCGCTGCGGGCCTTCGCCTCGCTCGCCGCCGCGTTGACGGCGGTCAGCTGGGCGGTGTTGAACGCCTCCGCCACCTGGCCGATCTCGTCCCGGCCGTGGTCGAGCTGCGGGAGCTCTTCGGCCAGGTCGACCGATTCGCCGTTCTTCAGCCGCTCCACGATGTTCGGCAGCCGGTTGCGGGCGAGGTCGAGGGAGTCGTTGC
This sequence comes from Amycolatopsis sp. NPDC051758, assembly GCF_044453095.1. Lineage (NCBI taxonomy): Bacteria > Bacillati > Actinomycetota > Actinomycetes > Pseudonocardiales > Pseudonocardiaceae > Amycolatopsis > Amycolatopsis sp. NPDC051758. The sequence goes on from NZ_JBITCJ010000005.1 coordinate 483,546, forward strand.
GCAGCCGTGCGAGGCGCGTCATCAGCGCGCGGTCGACGAGCGAGCGGGACACCCGGACCGCGACGATGATCGCCGCCAGGGACGCGAGCAGCGCCAGGATGCTGCCGATGATCACGTTGCGCAGCTGGGCGTCACCGGAGTCGATCGCGGCCGCGGAAACCTTGTCCGCCTGGGTGATGGCGAGGTCGTTGAGGCCGGTGGCGACCTGGCTCGTCGCGTTCTGCCAGTCCGTTTCGGACACCGGCACGGAGTTCTGCTCGCTGGGCGACCAGGGGCCGTGCTTCACGATCGCCTCTTCGGCGGTCCCCAGCTGCCGCCACGCCGTGCTGGTGGTCAGCGCCTGGTACCGGTCGCGGACGCCGGGGTCGAGGAACGGCGCGATCTGCTCCAGCTGGGTCCGGTAGGTGCCGGACAGCTGCGCGAACTGCGCGAAGTCGTCCGGCGCGAACGTCCCGGCGGAGAAGGCCGTCGACACCAGCGACGTCTCGCGCGACATCGTGTCACCGGCGCGGAACACCGAGGTCGCCGTGATGCCACCGGTGGCCGCTTCGGAGTCCGGCACGACGCGGGCCTGGGTGTCGAACAGGTTCGACGCCGTGTCCATCACGCCGTTGTAGTAGGTGTTGACCTGCGCGCGGTCGATGCTGCGGAAGCTGATCTGCGAGCGCAGCACGGGCAGCTGGTCGAACTGGGACTTCAGCTCGTTGACCTTGGCCGCGATCTCGTCCGGCGCGTTGGAGATGGTCGCGGCGAACGCGTCCTTCAACGCGGCGAGCTTCTCGTCGGTGGCCTTCTGCTGCTCCTGCAGCCGGCCCGGGCCGAGCGCCGGGTCGTCAAGGTACTGCAGCGCGGTCTGGCGTTCCTTCTGGAACTCGGCCAGCGCGGTGGCGGCGGGGATCGACACCTCGCGCACGGAAGCCGCGACCAGCCGGACGTAAACGCCGTTGAAGAGGAAGTAGGAGGAGACCGCGATCCACAGCACCAGCAGCGTCACGCTGGGAATGAGAACGGTCCTGGTCAGCCTTTTGCGGATCGACTTGTCGTACGGCTTGTCCGACTCGTCCTTGTCGTCTTTGTTCAGCACGGCGGTTCACGAACTCCTGAGTGACGGTCGGCGAAGAATGGGGACCCGGACGAGGAAGCGGCCACGACGAGGGGATACAGCTGCCGCCGTCACCCGTCTTCGCCTCACCCTCCGTGTTGCCGCGGTATCGATCAGGATCCGTTTTTTACCATGAACGAGTGGGGGACGGTGGTCCTGACCCGGCTGACGGACGGTTGTCCGCCGGTGCGCGAACGGCGTTTACCGTGCGCGGTGAGGTGATTACCGGCATTTGCTCAGGTAACGGCCCCGGACGGTAATTCGGCCTACCGCACACTGGGCCGAACGGGTGAAAGTGAAATCTCACGACCTGGCCACGCCCGGAGTTCGCGGCGCGGGAAAGAAGGGCACGGGTGGTGCCCCGCCGTCCCTTCGGCGGCGCAGGTCGGGTGCGACGCTGCGTCACACACGCCGGAAGATGATCTTCGTCACGGAGTTGTGGCGGAGGCCGGAAAATCCGTGCGCCGGCGCGCCTTTGTGGCGGATACGGTGCGCGCGGGACGGAGCGGAGCACCGTTGCCCGGAATGCCGGCGGCCGATGGTCTTCGCCGGGCACGACTTCGCGGCGCCGCCGCGCCGGGATCGCTCGGGCTGGGCCGCGGTCGCCGCGGCGCTCGAAGCGGGGCTGAGGTACGAGGGCTTCGAGCCGTGTGGCTGCGGCCGGGAGCCGAAGTTCCGCCCGCGGACCACGGCCCAGGTGCGTGCCCGCCGGCGGGTCGCCCGGCGCGAAGGCCGGTCGGACGTCGACGCGCTGACCGCGCGGGACCCGCACGACCTCATCGGCTGAGTGCGGGCACCCTGCTGCCCGGAGGGCTCTCGCCGGCCGGGAAACACCCCTGAAGATCTTCCTCGGGTAAGCGCGCCGGCAGCTCTTTACATCAAACAAGCTATTGTCAAGCGCGATGTACATCCTCTATCGTTCTGTAAACCAGCCAACGGAGGAGGGTGTCATGAGCGAGGTGACCGGGACCGTGCCCGCCGGCTCGACCGAGCGGTGGCACGACCGCAAGCGGTACCTGTGGCTGATCGGCCTGGTGGTGCCGTCACTGGCGTTCCTCGCCATCGGGCTGCACGCGGCCACCGGCTGGGCCGGGTGGTTCTGGATCGGGCCGGTCGTGATCCTCGTCGTGGTGCCGCTCATCGACCTGCTCGCCGGGCTGGATCGCAGCAACCCGCCGGACGACGTCATCGAGCGGCTGGAGCAGGACCGCTACTACCGCTGGATCACCTTCGCCTTCCTGCCCGTGCAGTACCTCGGCTTCGCCGCCGCGTTCTGGCTGGTCGCCCACGGCGGTCTCGGCGTCGCGGACAAGATCGGCCTCGCCGTGTCCATCGGGTGCATCGGCGGGATCGGCATCAACACCGCGCACGAACTGGGGCACAAGAAGGAGAGCCACGAGCGCTGGCTGTCCAAGATCGCGCTGGCGCAGAGCTTCTACGGGCACTTCTACATCGAGCACAACCGCGGCCACCACGTCCGCGTCGCGACCCCGGAGGACCCGGCGAGCAGCCGCGTCGGCGAAAGCTTCTACCGCTTCTGGCCGCGCACGGTCTTCGGCTCACTCAAGTCGGCGTGGCGACTGGAGCGCAAGCGCTACGCGCGGCGTGACCGGCACCCGTACCGGATCGGCAACGACGTCCTCAACGCGTGGCTGATGTCGGCGGTGCTGTGGGCCGCGATGGTCGCGTGGCTCGGCGCCGGTGTCCTGCCATACTTGGTGATCCAGGCCGTCGTCGGGTTTTCGCTGCTGGAGGTGGTCAACTACATGGAGCACTACGGCATGCTGCGGCAGCGGGTCGGCGGCCCCGGGCGGCGGCGCTACGAGCGGGTGGCGCCCGAGCACAGCTGGAACTCCAACAACATCGCCACGAACGTCCTGCTCTACCACCTGCAGCGGCACAGCGACCACCACGCCAACCCGACCCGCCGCTACCAGACGCTGCGTGACTTCGCCGAATCGCCGGTGCTGCCCACCGGGTACGCCGGGATGATCGTGCTGGCGCTGGTCCCGCCGCTGTGGCGCCGGGTGATGGACCCGCGGGTGCTCGCCCACTTCGACGGCGACATCTCCCGCGCCAACATCCAGCCGTCCAAACGGGACAAGATCTTGGCGCGTTACGGAACCCGTGTCACGGCTGCCGCCCCGGAGCTCAGCGACACCCGGGGCGACGCCACGGAAGGCGGCATGTGCCCGGGCTGCGGGTACGTCTACGACGAATCGCGCGGCGACCCGCGCGAAGGCTTCCCGGCCGGCACGCCGTGGTCGGCGATCCCGGACTCCTGGTGCTGCCCCGACTGCGGGGTGCGCGAGAAGGTCGACTTCGTCGCGCCGGGCCGGGTGGGTGCGTGATGCGGATCGAAGCGGACCTCGACAAGTGCATCGGCGCGGGCATGTGCGAGTCGCTGTCGCCGGACTTCTTCGAAGTGGGCGACGAAGGGCTCGTCGTGCTGCTCGAGGAGCAACCCGGTGAGGACCGCCGTCAAGAGGTCGGCTCGGCCGTCAGCTCCTGCCCGGTGCTGGCCCTGAAACTGCGGGACTGAAACGACGATCATGAGTGCGGCACTCGCGCCCGAGGGCGGACAGCACCGGCAGCCGATCATCACCGCGGCGATCGAGCTGACCGCGCGGTCGGGCTGGCCGGCGGTCACCATGGCCCGGCTGGCGGAGGTGGTCGGCGTCAGCCGCCAGACCGTCTACAACGAGATCGGCTCCAAGGCCGCGCTGGCCGAAGCGATGGTCTCGCACGAGCTCGGGCGGTTCCTCGCGGTGGTCGACGCGGCCTTCGACCGGCACCGGACCGACCTCGTGGAGGCGATGTACGACGCCGTCCGCGCGGTCCTGGAGCTCGCCGAAGACAATGTCCTGCTGCGCGCGATCGCCTCCACGGCGCACGGCGCGGCCAGCGAGCTCCTGCCGCTGCTGACCACCCGGGCCGGCTCGCTGCTCGCGCAGGCGAAGGCGATGCTGACCGTGCGTGTGCTGGCCTACCGGCCGGCGCTCACCGAGGAGCAGGTCGCCGTGGTGATCGACCTGGTCGTCCGCGCGGTGCTCAGCCACGTCGTGCAGCCGTCGGACACCCCGGCGCGCACCGCGGACGCGCTGGCGTGGGTCGCGGCCCGCGTGCTCGGCGCCGACGTCGCCCCGGCCCTGCGTCACACCTGACGGTCAGCGGAGGCCGTGCCGGTCCAGCCACGCGGAGATCTCGGCGCCGATCTCCTTGGGCCGGTCCTCGTGCGCGTGGTGCCCGGCCTCCCCGCAGGCGACGACGTCCAGCGCGACGATGTTCTCCTCGCACCAGCGGGTCATCCGCTCGCCGATGAGCAGCGTGGGCGAGCCGTCGAACGTCATGAGCAGCTTCGGCGTGCCGGTGCTGGTGGCCAGCCACTCGTCGTAGGCCTCGATGCGCGTGACGAGCCCGGCCGGCTCACCACCGAGCGGCAGCTGCCGTGCCCAGGCGAGCACCGGACGGCGGCTCTCGGGGGTCGGGAACGGCGCGAGGTAGGCGGCGAGGTCGTCGTCGCCGACCGGCGTGCGGACCCCGCCGGTGAACGCCTGCCGGATGAACAGGTCCTGGGTCAGCACCATGTCTTCGCCGATCCCCGGTGTGCGGATCTTCTTCGACCGCTCGGCCGCCTGGGGTGACAGGTCGTCCCAGGCCATCGGCTTCACGATGGTTTCGAAGAACGCGAGCCCGCGCACCCGCCCCGGGTGGCGGGCGGCGTGGTCGAAGGCGAGCGCGCCACCCCAGTCGTGCCCGACGAGCACGACGTCGTCCAGGCCGAGCGCGTCGAACCAGGTGTCGAGGTACCGCGCGTGGTCGGCGAAGGTGTAGTCGATGTCGGGCTTATCCGAGCGGCCCATGCCGATGAGGTCGGGCGTGATGAGCCGCCCGCCGCCGACGTGGGGGAGGACGTGGCGCCAGCCGTGGGACGAACCGGGATTGCCGTGCAGGAAGACGATCGGGGCGCCGTCGCCGGATTCTTCGTGGTGGAGTTCGGGCATTTCCTTGTCCCTTCAGGGATCCAGCGGGGTGTCGAGCAGCAGGGTGAGCTCGCGGACGAAGGTCTCGGTGCGCTCGCCGGCCCGCCCGCCGAGGGGGGCGAGGAGCCGGTCGAGCAGCCCCCGGACGGTGCTGATCGCCGGCCGCACGACCTCGCGGCCGCGGTCGGTGAGCGTCAGCCGGACGGTCCGCGTGTCCGCGGCGTCCCGGGTGCGTTCGATGAGCCCGTCGGTGTCGAGGGCACGGGCGAGCTTGGAGACGTAGAGCGCTTCGAGCCCGGTCTCGTCGGCCAGTTCACGCTGGCTCGGGGTGCGCCCGGCGCGTTCCAGGCCGAAGAGTGTCGAGAGGAGGACGTACTGGGCGTGCGTCAGCCCCATCGGCGCCAGGGCGCGATCGACGGCTACGCGCCACTTCATGGAGAGTCGCCAGACGAGGTGGCCCGGGGTGGGTGAGCCGCTCATGAGAAATACAGTACATGGCTACTAAGTACATGGCTACTATTCGGGACGGCACGCGCCCCGGCCTCGAAGCGGGCTCAGCCGGCGAGTTCGCGAATCCGTTCCATCGCCCGCCGCACCTCGGCGAAGCCGGTGGTCAACGGGCTCAACCCGACGCGGATCCCGTCAGGACGGCGGAAGTCGATGAGCACCCCGTGCTCGATGAAGACCCGCGCAAGCCGTTCGGCGTCGGGATGGCGGAGCGTCACATGCCCGCCGCGGCGGGCGTCGTCGCGGGGGGACGCCACGGTGAACCCGAGTGGGACCAGCCACGCGTCCGCGAGGTCGAGCACCCACTGCCCCAGCGCCACGGCTTTCGCCCGCACCCGCGAGATCCCCGCTTCGGCCAGCAGCGCGACACCCTCCTGGACACCGACCATGCCGAGCACCGGCGGAGTGCCGGACAGCGCCCGCCGGATGCCGGGCGCGGGCACGTAGTGCGCTGCCATGCCGAAGGTGTCGGCCGCGCCCATCCAGCCCGTGATCGGCTGGCCGAACGCTTCGTGGTGCCGCGAACTCACGTAGAGGAACGCGGGCGCGCCGGGCCCCGCGTTGAGGAATTTGTACGTGCAGCCGACGGCGAAGTCGGCGCCGCCGGCGTCCAGCTCGACCGGGATCGAGCCGGCGCTGTGGCAGAGGTCCCAGACGGCGAGGCCGCCGCGCTCGTGGACCACCCGCGTGATCGCGGTGAGGTCCGCGATCACCGCCGAGCGGTAGTCCACATGGGACAGCACGACCGCCGCGGTCCGCGGGCCGGTGACCGCCGCGACGTCCTCGGCGCGGACGCCGTCGACCGGATCCGCCTCGATCCACCGGACCGCGCGGCCGAGTTCGGCGGCGACACTCTCGACGAGGAACCGGTCGGTCGGGAAGTTCGCGGTGTCCGTGACGATCTCGTCGCGTCCCGGCCGGAGCGCGGCCGCCGCCCGGAGCACCTTGTAGAGGCACACCGACGTCGAATCGGCGACGATCGTCTGCCCGGGCGCCGCACCGAGCGCGACGCGGCCGAGCTCGTCACCGATCTGCTCGGGCAGCGCGAGCCAGCGCTCCTCCCACGATCGGATGAGCCGGGCGCCCCACTCGTCGCCGACGACCTCCTGCAGCCGCTCGGCGGTGGCGCGCAACGGGCGGCCCAGCGAGTTGCCGTCGAGGTAGGCGACCACACCGGGATCGGTGATCGGGACGAACCGGTCCCGGAACCCGGCGAGGTCGTCGGCGGCGTCGAGCCGCTCGGCTCGCTCGGCGGAGACGTCCGCGGCGGTCAGTTCTTCTCCTCCTTGACCCGGGCCGCTTCCTTGCGCACCTCGGCCTGGGTGGCGCGCTCGCGCACCAGCCACTCGGGGCTCTCCGTCTTCAGCGCTTCGATCTGCTCGGTGGTGAGCGGGTCGGTGATCCCGCCGCGGGTGAGGCCGCCGATGGAGACGCCCAGCTTCGCCGCGACGACCTGCCGCGGGTGCGGGCCGGTGCGGCGCAGCTCCCGCAGCCACTCGGGCGGCTCGGCCTGCAGCGCGTTCAGCTCGTCGCGCGAGACGACGCCCTCCTGGAACTCCGCGGGCGTGGCTTCGAGGTACACACCCAGTTTCTTCGCCGCCGTCGCGGCCTTCATGGTCTGGGTGGTTTTGTGCGACGTCATGCCGTCCAGGGTAGCCAGCGTCACTCCCGGTAACCTGACCCGGTGACCGACCCCGCCTCTTTCAAGCTCGCGTACGTCCCGGGAGCGACCCCCGCCAAGTGGGTGCGGACCTGGGGTGAGCGGGTGCCGGCGGTCCCGCTGGTCCTCGTCCCGGTCGCCGCCGCCGACGCGACCGGCCTGCTGCGCGAGCGCGGCGCCGACGCGGCACTGTTGCGGTCGCCGATCGACCGCGACGGCCTGCACGCGATCCCGCTCTACACCGAGACGACGGTGGTCGTGGTGCCGAAGGACCACCTGGTGGCGGCGGCCGACGAAGTGTCCGTCGTGGACCTGGCGGACGAGGTCGTGCTGCACCCGCTTGACGACACGCTGGAGTGGCCGCAGCTGCCGGGCCGCGCGGCGATGGAGCGGCCAGAGACGACAGCCGACGCGATCGAGCTGGTGGCGGCCGGTGTCGGCGTGCTGCTCGTCCCGCAGTCGCTCGCCCGGCTGCACCACCGCCGTGACCTCACCTACCGGCCGGTCGGGGACGCGCCGCAGTCGAGCGTCGCGTTGTCGTGGCTGGAGGACGAGACGTCCGACCTGATGGAGCAGTTCATCGGCGTTGTGCGCGGCCGCACGGTCAACAGCACGCGCGGACGCCCGCAGCAGGAGCCGGCGGAACGCAAGCGCCCGAAGCCCGTCGCGAAAAAGCCGGTCCGGCGAAGCGGCGGCGGACCGGCGAAGCGCGGGAAGCCGCGCCGCCGGTCCTGACCGTCAGTTCGTCGAGCAGACGCAGTTGCCGCCGTCGCGGTCGGGCAAATCGGGGTCGTCGAACCAGAAGCCGTTCTCGCCGAGGTAGCGGAACTCGAGCACGGTGCCGGGCGCCACGTCGACCGACGTCGAGCGGCGGCCGTTGGAGCGCGGGGTGAGGTGGTGCCGGCCGGGCGTCCAGTCGTTGAACGACCCGACGACGCTGACCCGCCCGGGCGGCGCGCCGATCGGGAGGCTGAAGGTGACGCGCTGGGTGCCGGCCCGGCTCTTGCTGATCTTGATCACTCGGTGGCGGCCTTTCGCGGGTAACGGTCGGAGGACGTGCTCGGCACTGAGCGCCGACATGATCGCATAGTTGTGACGGTTTGGTCACGCGCAGTGCCCGAAGGGGTTACGACGCCGCTCAACGGTTCGCCACCGACCGGGTGGTCCTGCCGCGAACCATGATCATCTTGCTGCCGGAGCTGTGCTCCGGTGCGAGACTGGCTGCCGTGACCGTCACCGTTGATCGTCATGTCGAAGACCCGTGTGCCTGGCTCGGCGCCGTCACCCACGACCTCGCCGGCCTCCACCCGGCTGACACCCGCGCGGTGCTCCGCGCGGTGTGGGACGGGCTGGTTGTCGCCAGGCTGGCCGGGCTGCACGCCGCCGCGGTTTCGCCGCGCTGGCAGGCCCGGCAGCGTCACGCCGAAGCGGTCGAGTTCGATCTCGCCGTGCAGCTGGCGCGCGACTGGACCGCCGGCAGCGGCCTGGCCATCCCGGCCGGGCTGCCGGGAGCCGCGGTCGACTGGCCCGTCGAGCGGGCCGACGCCGCGGTCGCCGCGATCGTCTCCTTCTGCGGCACCGCCGAAGCGGCGCTGCGCAAGGCGGGCGAGCTGACCCCGGTGTGGGAGGACAGCCTCCTCGGCCCGGTCGCCCTGACCCATTGGCTCGCCGACTGCTGGCGAGGCGGCCACACCGGCTGCCCGTTGCGGCTGCCGGCGCCCCCGCCGCCCTGGTGGCGCTGAAGCCCGTGTCCGTCAGGTGATGGCTGGGCCGGCCGAAGCCGGCGCCGGGCGAGAGGAGGCCGGGGTGACCGAAGCATCGGCCCCGCTCTCGAGACTCACGGACGCCGCACGAGCGGCCGTGCAGGCGCTGTTGCTGACGGAGCTGACAACGGCGTGGACCCGAGCGCGGGCAGCGGGGTGCCCACCGGCGCTGCTGACTGAAGTGTTCGAGGCACGCCGGAGCCCGATGTCCGCGGACGGCGAGTGGTGCGAGCCGGGGGTGGCCGGGGAATGCGGTGGTTAGCCGGTTGGCTGCCGCCGGTCGCCGAGTCCCGGCCCGGACGGTGGTGGTCGGTGGCCGGGAACGGTGGCCACCGGCCGGACCGGGTCGGTGAGTGCGGTGGCCGGCCGGTCGCCGGCGGCGGGCCGCTGCCGAGCCGGGCGAGTCGCCAGGTGTCGGCGTGCGCGCGGCGGTAACCCGGTGGCTGGGCGCTTCCGGCGCGGTCGGCGTGACCCGGCCGAGCCGAGTGCGGTCGGCGGGTGCGCGGCGAACCGATCGTGTGCGCGCGGCGGTAACCGGGTGGCTGGGCGCTGCCGGCGCGGTCGGCATGGCCCGGCCGAGCCGGGTCCGGTTGGCGGCTGCGCGGCGAACCGATCGTGTGCGCGCGGCGGTAACCGGGTGGCTGGGCGTTGCCGGTGCGGTCGGCGTGACCCGGCCGGGCCGGGTCCGGTCGGCGGCTGCGCGGCGAACCGACCGTGTGCGCGCGGCGGTCACCCGGTGGCTGGGCGCTGCCGGCGCGGTCGGCATGACTGGGCCGAGCCGAGTCCGGTCGGCAGCTGCGCGGCGGACCGACCGTCGGCCGCCGCGCACTCGCACCTGCGCCACCGGCTTCAGCGGTCCAGCACCGCCAGCACCGTCGCCACGATCCGCTCCAGCCGGGCCGGGTCGGCCAGGGCTGCGCTCAGCCAGTCGTCACGGGCGGATCCCTGGTGCAGCACCAGGTCGGGCCGGTCGCCGAACAGCAGCCGGACGATCGCGGTGACCGCCAGCGCCGGTTCGTGGCCGCGGTCGAGGCGGGCTTCGATCGCCTTCAGCGCCTGCTCGGCCAGGCCCGCGAGGCGGGCGTCCTCGATCTCGTGCGGGCGGGCCAGCTCCAGCGCCGGGAGGTCGGCCGGGCTGTCCGCCGGCGCCGGGGCGACCGGGGCCTGCTTGTGCCCGAGCGGGCGCTCGACGTGCGCCGCGTGCCACTTCGGGCGGGTTCGCATGGCGGCCAGGACCTTCCGCACTTCGCGGTCGAGCGTGTCGCGGTCGGCCACCGGCTCGCCGGTGACCTCCGCGCGCCGGGCGGCCCAGCCGTCCAGGGGCCACAGCTCGGCGCCCGCGGTGGCCGGCACCCCGGCCCACGTCATGATCTGGACGGCCAGGTCGCACAACCACGGATCACCGCCGAGCGCGTCGCCCAGCCAAGCCGGGAGACGAGGTCGTTGCAGGGCCCCGATTTCGCCGCGCCGCCGGCGGTGCGCGTCGACCGTCGCCGGGTTCAGGCGGGTGGCCAGCCAGCCTTCGAGGTTCTCGATCGGGTCGACGGCCCGCCGCAGCGCGTGCTCGACCACCGCTTCGACGTCGTCGTGGAAGCGGTCGAGGCACTCGGGCCGCAGCCAGCGGAGCCCGCGGGCGCAGTCCGGGTGCCGGCGCTGCCGCTCCAGCGGCTTGGTGATCCGCGTGAAGACCAGCGGCCAGGCCACGGTGTACACCGCGCCGCGCAGCCGGGCGAGGTCGCCGGGCCGGGCGGCCGAAGCCGCGTCCGCGAGCAGGCCGTCGCGGGCCAGCCGACGCAGCCCCGCGACGTCGGCCGGCCCGATCGCCGGGTGGGTGGTGTCGAGCAACGGTCCTCCCCGGAGTCGTCGACCGGGAAATGGTCGAACAGCGGGAGAACCGGCAAAGGCCCGCGCCAGGCCGAATCCGGGCCGCACTGGCCACGCGCTGGCCAACCGGGAATCACCTGATCAGCGCAGCTGATACCCCCGATCGCGCCGGAGCCCGCGTGCCACAATCGAATTCCCATGGCACACGAGGACGGTCTGCTCCGGGAACTCACCACCCTGCGCCGGGGCTGGGGGCTGGAAGCCGAACGGCTGCGCACCCGGCTCGGGCCGCTCGTCACGCAGTGGTGCGAAGTCCACCGGACGGCGAACGACCGCGAAGCGCGACGCGTTTTGCGGGAGGCGATCACGGCCGCCATCGCCGAGTTCCCGGCCGACGACCGGCTGGCGGTGAACGTCGCGCTGGGCATCGCCCCCGGCACGCAGCACCCCCTGCTCAGCGCCCGGGTCGAGGTGCTGGCCGAACGGCTGCGCGTCTCGGCGCGCACGGCGCGCCGGCGGATCGACCGCGCCTTCGCCCGGCTCGCCGCCGAGATCGAGGCCGGCGCCCGCCCCGGCGAAGGTGTGCCCGACCCGGAGAAGGGCTGGTTCGTCAAGCGGGTCAAGGCACTCGTGCGGCTGGACACCGACGAGCCGGAGCTGATCGAGGAACGGCTGATCGTCGCGACCCGCGACGGGCTGAGCCGGATCGCCACGCAGTTCACCGTGCCCCGCACCGAAGACGGCCGCGACGGCGAGCGGCAGGTCGACGTCGACGCCCAGCACGGCGTCCGGATCACCGGCGCCAACCGGCAGGGGCAGCGCCACTTCCGCTGGCTGCTCGACCTGCCGCGCCCGCTGTCCCGCGGCGACAGCCACACGTACTCGCTGGTGTACCGGATCCGGGACGGCCGGCCGATCCGCCCGTCGTACGCGTTCGTGCCGCTGGTGACGTGCGAGTCGCTCACCGTGCGCGTCCGCTTCGACCCGGAGAGCCCGCCGCGTGCGGTTTGGCGGCTGGACCGGGTGCCGCCGTCGGTGCTCACCGACCCGCCCGAGCCGGGCGCGACACTGCCCCTGGACGGCGCCCACGAAGTCGCGCAAGACTTCGCCGCGCCCCAGCTGGGTTACGCCTATGGCCTGCGCTGGTTGGCCAATTGAAATATTCCTTGACATGAATATTCCCGTCAATGAATACTCCGACCCATGGATCGGATCGCGGCAGCACTGGGGGACACGGCGCGGTGGCGCATGGTGGAGCTCCTCGCCGAACGTCCCCGGTCGGTCGGCGAACTGGCCGAGCTGACCGGGCTGCGGCAGCCGCAGACCACCAAGCACCTGCAGACCCTGGCCCGCACCGGGCTCGTCACCGTCTTCCCGCTCGGGCAGCGCCGCGTCTACGCCCTCGAGGCGGAACCGCTGACCGCGCTGGCGGCCCGGCTGCGCGAGCTGGCCGAAACCACCGAGGCGCACGCGGGGGAGCGGGACGTCATCGCGCGGTACCGGGTCGCGATCGAGGAGGAGTCGGCGGACGCGGACCGGGACCGGTGGGCCGACGGGCGCACCTTCGCGTTCGAGCGGGTGCTGGCCGCGCAGCGGGACGCCGTCTGGCGGCACTGGACCGACCCGGACCTGCTGGCGACCTGGTGGGTGCCGCCGTCGATGACGGTCACCGCGTGCGTCCTCGAGGCGCGCGCGGGCGGGCTCGCCGCGCTCGACTACCGGGACGCCGACGGCGTGTACCGCTCCAAAGGGTGGGTCCGCGTCGCCGACGCGCCCGGCCGCCTCGCGTTCGACCTCGCGGTGACGGGGGAAGCCTCGTTCACCGGCCACTACGACCTCGAGCTCACCGCGGTCCCGGAAGGCACGCGGCTGCGGCTCGGCTTGCGGATCACCGCCACGACCGTCGACGCCGTCCCCGCCATCGCCGGCATCGAAACCGGCTGGGGCCAGGTGCTCGACCGCCTCGCCGGAGTACTCGCCCTGGGAAAGGACCGATCACCATGACCGACTCCACCGCTCGCAGAGTGACCGCGAACCTGAGCCTCACGCTCGACGGCCGCTACACCGGCCCCGGCGGGCCCGCCGACATGGGCGCGATCCTCCCGTACGCGACCACCGAAGTCGCCCGGGGCCACCTCACCCGCATCTGGGAGAGCGCGACGACGGCGGTGCTCGGCCGCCGCAACGCCGAGGGTTTCCTGGGCTTCTGGCCGACGGTCGCCGTGGACGAGAACGCCGACCCGCGGGACCGCGGCTACGCGAAGTGGCTGGTGGACGCGGAGAAGGTGGTCTTCTCGACCACGCTGACCGCGGCGCCGTGGGAGCGCACCCGCCTGGTGAACGCCCCGGCCGCGGACGTCGTCACCGACCTGAAGGCCGTGGGGTCCGGCGACATCCTCGTCAACAGCAGCGCGAGCATCATCAAGGCGCTGCTCGCGGCGGACCTGCTCGACCGGCTGTATCTGATGATCTGCCCGGAGATCACCGGCGGCGGTCCCCGCCTGTTCGACGACGGCCTGCCCGCGTCGCGGTGGCGGCTCACCCACCACGAAACCGGCGAACTCGGAGAGCTGGCCGTGGTTTACGAACGGGTGCGCTGACGTCCACTGTGGATGGTGGGAGGCAACGGGCGGGATCAGGCCCGACCGGGTGGACCTGACGTGTCGGCGTACGAACCGGGCAAGGCGACACGCGTTGCGTACCGGGGGTCCGGGGGTTGCCCCCGGGTAGATACTGCGGGCACCGGCGAAGGTGCGCAAGCACCGAGCAGCCGGAGCCGCCTCGTGGGGCGGGCGGGGCTCGAACCCGCGGCCAAGGGATTATGAGTCCCCTGCTCTAACCAACTGAGCTACCGCCCCCTGGCCTCGGCGCGCAGGCGGCACGAGGATTTTGCATGTGCAAAGAAGACTCAGTTCGCTTCAAGTTATCACAGCGGCCATCCGGGGAGATCCGGTAGGCCAAACAGGTTGAAACGTCCGCCGACCGGCGGATGCTCGTCTAGGTTGCAAGGGCGTCGCCGCTGAACGGAACGGCGGGAGGAAGCGATGGTCACTGCACCGCGGGCCACCCCGTCCCGCCACCGGGCGATCCAGCTGGCGCTGCTCGACGCGCTCGTCGCGGGGGCTGGTTTGGGTTACCTCGCGCACCAGTACCGGGAGGCGCTCGTGGCGAACTCCGCGGCCATCGGCCTGGCGCTGCTCCTGCTGTTCGCACTCGGGTACGTGATCCGCGCCGCCGCGCGAGTCCTGTCGCGCGCGGGCTCGCGCGTCGACGCCATCTTCGCGGACGAGCTGCGGGGCAAGCCTTCGCCTTGGCCGCGTGGAAACCGTTGGTAGCCAAGGCGAAGACTGCGGATTCCGCTTAGTTGCCACTGCCAGGGGTGGTCGTCGGCGGAGGGGTCGTCATGGTCGTGGGCGGTGTTGTCATGGGAGTGGTTGGAGTCGTAGTCGGCGGCGGCGCCGCCGGAGTGCCGTAAGCCGCGTAGGTGAACCAGATCTGACCGAACGTCTTCGGCGTGGTCTGCGTGAACATCGCCCGCACCTGGAACGTGCTCGCGGTGTACGACCCCAGCACCGTGTTGAGCACAAAAGCGTTGAACGGGCTGGGCGTGTTCGGCGACACGACCACCGCCTCCGGCACCTTGCCGAGGCTGTGCGTGACGGTGCAGAAGCCGTTGCCGTCGGTCACGCAGGTGGCCTGCGCCGCCTGGACGATCGGCGCGGGTGACGGCCCGACGGCGGCCGACGCGCCGGCGAAGACCACCGCGCCCGCCGTCACCACCAGGGCGCCGGCCAGTGCTGCGAATGCGGTTCGTGCCATCACGATTCCTCCCCTGGGCGAAACGACGACTCCGGAGTCGCTCGGCCGTCCGCCGTTGTTACCCGGGATGTATCCCGGTTTGTACGTCGTGTGTACGCCGGCGGGGCAGTCTCACCCCCATGAACTTCCTTCCGATCACGACCGGCCGGCCGCTGTCCCGGCGGTCGGTGTTCCGCGCGGGCGCCGCGACCGCCGTCGCGCTCGGTGCCGGTGCGGTGTTCGCCGGGACCGCCGCCGCCGACGTTCCGGTGTCGCCCTACTTCGACATCACGCAGCCGTCGTACGACCTGTTCCGCAGCAAGATGCTGCACGAGTCGCACCACGTGATGCAGGGTTTCGCCTTCGACAACGTGAACCGCCGGCTGTTCGTCGTCCAGGCGCAGAACGGCACCTCGGGGGACGACCTGTGTGTCAACCAGGTCAGCTTCAGCGGTGAGCTGCTCGGCTCGATGCACCTGGCCCACGCCGGCCACGGGGTGTCGATCGGCGTCGAGGCGGTCGGCACCGCGTCCTACATCTGGATGGAGTGCGACGCCGACGGGACCACCACCGACGCCCGCGGCACCGCGCTGGCGCGCTTCAAGTTCGTCGACGGTGGCACGCCTTCGGTGAAGAAGTTCCTCACCGGCAGCAAGACGATCACGTGCGCCACCGACCCGGTGTACAACCGGATCGCCGTGCGCCGCAGTGAAGGCGGCAAGATGTGGTACAGCGTGTACCCGCTCGCGAGCGCCGCCGCCGGCGACTTTTCGGCGCCGCTGGCGCACTTCGCGCAGCCGGCGCTGAGCACGACGAGCGTCACCTTCCAGGGGTACACGATCCTCGGCAGCTACCTGTACACATTGGACGGTGAAGGGCACGCCGACGCCGCCGACATCAACTCCTACGTCACGCGGATCGACATGAACACCGGCGCGGTGAAGAGCCGCGCGCTGACCAAGGCCGGCGAGTCGCTGGTCTACCGCGAGCCGGAGGGCATGGCGATCTACCGCACGGCCGCCGGCGAAACCCGGCTGTTCCTCGGTTTCGGCTCGCGCAGCAGCATGGACAACATCAACCGTTACGCCAACATCTTCTACAAGAACGTCCTGGTGGGCTGAACGTGAAACTCGCGAGCACGATCCTGGCCGGCGCGCTGGCCGCCGCCGCGTTCACCGGGGACGCGGCCAGGGCTCGGGCGGCCACTGTTCCTGACCCCTTAGGCGGCCACGAGCTCCTCGGCCTGCGAAGCGGCGTAACGACGGGCCAGCGTCGCGCAGACGATCAGCTGGATCTGGTGGAACAGCATCAGCGGCAGCACGATCAGCCCCACCTGCGCGTGCCCGAACAGGACCGTCGCCATCGGGAGCCCGCTGGCCAGGCTCTTCTTCGACCCGCAGAACACGATGGTGATCCGGTCGGCGCGGGCGAAGCCCAGCAGGCGGGCGCCCCAGCCGGTCGCGCCCAGCACCGCCGCGAGCAGCACGCCGCAGACCAGCACGAGCACCAGCAGGTGGCCCACGTCGAGCCGGTGCCAGATGCCTTCGGTCATGCCCGCGCTGAACGCCGTGTAGACGACCAGCAGGATCGAGCCGCGGTCGAACACCTTGAGCGGGGCCGAATGGCGCCGGATCCAGTCGCCGATCCAGCGGCGCGCGAGCTGGCCGGCCACGAACGGCGCGAGCAGCTGCAGCACGATCCCGAGCACGGCCGAGCCGTCGACCCCGGCGCCGTCGCCGGCGAGCAGCAGCGCCACCAGCAGCGGGGTGAGCACGATCCCGGCCAGGTTGGACAGTGACGCGCTGCAGATCGCCGCCGCGACGTTGCCGCGGGCGATCGAGGTGAACGCGATCGACGACTGCACGGTCGAGGGCAGCACGGCCAGGAACAGCACGCCGGCGGCGAGCTCCGGCGGCAGCACCGACCCCGGCAGCAGACAGAGCGCCAGGCCCAGCAGCGGGAACAGGACGAACGTCGCGGCGAGCACCACCGCGTGCAGCCGCCAGTGGCGCAGCCCGTCGAGGGCCTCCTGGGTGGACAGCCGCGCGCCGTACAGGAAGAACAGCAACCCCACGGCGATCGTGGTGGCGGTGCTGAACCCACCGGCCACGGCCCCCGAAGCGGGCAGCAGGGTGGCGACACCGACGGTGGCGAGGATGGCGACGACAAACGGGTCGAATCGGAACCGGGACATGGATCTCCTTCCAGACCCATTCTCGGCGACACCCTGCTCATTGTGAACCCCGATGACCGGACTGACTGTTATCGCCGATCGCGATAAAGTGGGCGGGTGCTGGACCCGCGTCTGTGCCGTTCGTTCCTCGCCGTCGCCGAGACGCGCAGCTTCACCGCGGCCGCGCGCCGGCTGGGGGTCGGCCAGCCGACCGTCAGCCAGCACGTCCGGCGGCTCGAGCGTGACGCGGGCGGCATGCTCTTCGCGCGCGACACCCACACCGTCGAGCTCACCGCGCGCGGGCAGGCGATGCTGGGCTTCGCGCAGACCGTCGTCGACACCGAGGAACGCGCGGAGCGGCACTTCCGCGGCGCCGAGCTGCGCGGCCGCGTGCGCTTCGGCGTCTCCGAGGACTTCGCGCTCGGCGAGCTGCCGGAGATCCTGCACCGGCTGCGCCGCAGTCACCCGCTGGTGGACGTCGAGCTGACCGTCGAGCTCTCGGACGTCCTCGCGCAGCGGCTCCGCGCCGGACAGCTGGACCTGGTGCTGGGCAAGCGCCGCCCGGGCGCGCACCACGGCCGGCTGCTGTGGCGCGAGCCGCTCGTCTGGATCGGCTCGGCGGCGACGGTGCTGGAGCCCGGCCAGCCGGTGCCGCTCGTGCAGTACCCGATGCCGTCGATCACGCGGCAGCTCGCCGTCGAGTGCCTGGAGCGCGCCGGCCTCGAATGGCGGGCCGCCTGTCAGACGTCGAGCCTCACCGGCCTGCGCGCCGCGGCGGCGGCCGGGCTGGGGGTCACCCTGCACGCGCGCAGCCTCGTGCCGGCCGACCTCGTCGAGCTCGACGGCCTGCCCGAGCCCGGCGACATCGAGTTCATGCTGCTGGCGCGGGAATCCATGGAAGGGCCGGCGGCGGCGCTGGAGGAGTTCGTCCTCGAGCGCGTCCGGCGTTGATCACTCCTCCCCGGTCAGGAGTCTTCGGAGCCGGCCGAGCGCGCGGTGCTGGGCGACGCGCACGGCGCCGGGCGTCGAGGCGACCGCCGCGGCCGTCTCCTCCGCGGACAGCCCGACGACCACCCGCAGCACGACGATCTCGCGCTGCTTCGGGGGCAGCACGTCCAGCAGCCGGGCGAGCCGCTCGTTCAGCTCGAACTGCAGCGCCCGCTGCTCCGGGCCGGCGTTTTCGCTGACGCCGTCGGGGACCTCGGGCACCGGGTCGGTGCGGTTGCGGGCCGCGGCGCGGTGCGCGTCGGCGACCTTGTGCTGGGCGATGCCGTAGACGAAGGCGAGGAACGGACGGCCCTGGTCGCGGTAGGACGGCAGCGCGGTGATCACCGCGAGGCACACCTCCTGGGCGACGTCGTCCGCCGAGGCGAACGACCGCTCGTGCCGGCCGACGCGGGCCCGGCAGTAGCGCACGACCAGCGGCCGGATGGTGGCGAGCAGCCGGGCGGTCGCGGCTTCGTCCCCGGCGATCGCGTCCGCGACCGGCTCGTCGTGGCTGCGCCAGTGGCTCGGGAACGCCTCGGGTGGCGGTGTCGCGGCGATCTCCCGGACCAGGGCCCGGCCGCGGACCCGCAGGAGCGTGCCCTCGACGTCGAGGCCGACGCGCAGCGAGTCGTGCAGTGCGGCGTTGGACTCCCGCAACAGCTCGGTGATCGCCCGATCCCCGTACTCGGTTGCCGGCATGGTGCTCACCTTTCCCTGTCCCGCTTGTCGTCGGGTGCTGCGGCTCGCTGGCGCCGGAGGCGTTCGCGCACGTGGCGGAGGTTGGAGCGGACGGTCGCGGGGGCGATCCGCAGCGCCTCCGCGATCTGGGCGGGGGTGAACCCGTCGAGCGACCACGCGAGGACCATCCGCTGCTGGCCGGGGAGGGCGGCGAGCAGGCCGAGGAGGTCGGCGTGCTGGTCGACCAGGGCGCTCAGCTTCTCGTCGTTCCGCGGGTCGCCGGCCAGGGTCCAGTCCGCACGCGCGTCGCCCGCCGCGTCGAGCAGCCGGCTCGCGACCCGGCGCACCCACGCGCGCGGGTCGTCGAGGGTCGGCCACGCCTCCAGCGCGTGCAGCATCGCCTCGGCGGCGACGTCGCGCGCGGTTTCGACCTCGAACCCGGCCTTGCACAGGAACGCCACCAGCGGCGGGAAGTCGGCGCGGAAGAACGCGTCGAACTCGTCAAGACCGCACACGGACCCCTCACCACCCCTCGCCTCCAAGGAACAAGTGCGGTGAGGTGACCGCTACGTGTAACGATTTGATCAAGACTGCTCAGTAGGAGTAATGCGCTGCTCCACCTCGGTGACGCGATGTGACGAATGGGTGCGGGGATCTCGGGTACCCGAGCCCGATGACCCACCGAGACACGGTCCGGCGCCTGCTGAAGGAAGCGGGCCCGACGTACCCCGACGGCGCCGCGCGCTGCCGGCTGGTGCTCGACGAGTGCGGCGGCGTCCTGAGACGCGTGCGCGAAGCCGCGAACGGCGGATTCCGGTCGCCGGCGACGCGCCGGTCGAAGGTGCCGAGACCCGGGCCCGTCGGGGCCGAGAGCTTCGCCAGGTCCGGCCGGCGTGGCCAGGGTTTCAGTCGCACCTGAACGGGAAAGCCTTGTAGGGTGCGGAAAGACCCGGCCTGCGGACGCGGCCGGTCGCTCTCGCGAAGCCGGTCGGCGGTGACGGGCCGGCGGCGCTCGTCCGGGTTACACCGGAGCGCGGTCTCGCCGATCGAGTGACGTGATCGACATCGAGATCCCGGGAAGAAAGGCGTACTCTCATGTGTTGCAGTCTTGGTTGCCCGGAGGGTGAGCCGGGGACCGAAGCCAAAACCCC
The DNA here is from genome assembly GCF_044453095.1 of Amycolatopsis sp. NPDC051758. Taxonomy (NCBI): domain Bacteria; kingdom Bacillati; phylum Actinomycetota; class Actinomycetes; order Pseudonocardiales; family Pseudonocardiaceae; genus Amycolatopsis; species Amycolatopsis sp. NPDC051758. Next base: position 503,172 of record NZ_JBITCJ010000005.1, read on the forward strand.
CTTGACCGAGGCGGATGCGCTCGCGCGCCCGCGGTGGTCAAGTCGGTTGACGCGTCCTGACAATGGGAAACAGTAGGACCTGAGGGAGGTGAACGAAGGAAATGGAAGCCACGATGACGGGCTGGGCGGAACTCGCGGCCTGCAAGGACGAGGACCCGGAACTGTTCTTCCCGATCTCCGAAGTCGGCCCCGGCAGCCGGCAGACGGCGCAGGCCAAGGCCGTGTGCGCCCGCTGCCCGGTCCGCGCCGAATGCCTCGGCTACGCGCTCGACAACGGCCTTGACCACGGCGTTTTCGGCGGTACCACCGCTGAGGACCGGCGCCGGCTGGTGCGCACCGCGCCACAACGGCACCGAGCAGCCTGACCGCCGCCCGGTGACCTCTTCCCGGCGGCCTGGAGCAGAAAACGCGAATCCGGAGAAATGATTCCGGGAGTGCGCGTGCCCGGGTGGGTGATTCCCTGGTGAATCACCTGCCCGGGCTTTTTTGCGCCGTTCGCGGGTGAACGGCGCGCACGCCATTGTGGGCATCGGGCGTGGCGACCGGCGCAGTACGCATTCCGGCACCCGGCGATCGTGCTCGGCGACGCGGCGATCGTGCTCAGTCCGCCCAGTTCTCCGGCAGTCCCCACGCCGCCGCCGGGACCGCCTCGAAGGCCGCCATGGCCGTGATCAGCCCGTCCTCGATCGTCAGCAGGCTGACCCCGAACCACCGGAAGCCGTCCTCGCCCGGCCGCCGCAGGTAGGTCGCCACCGCCGGCTGCCGGTTCGCCCGCGTCGGCCGCATCCGGAACCGGCCGACGCAGTCCGGCGACGCCGGGTCCAGCGACAGCGAGAGCGCCCGCACGATCGCGTCGCGGCCGGCGAACCACAACGAGTACGGCGGCATGATCGCCTGGGCGTCTTCGTGCAGCAGCCGCGCCACCGCGCTCGGGTCACCCTGCTCGTACGCCGCGATGAACTTCTTGAGCAGTGCCGTTTCCGCTGCCGTCGCCGCACCCGCCGTCCACTCGGCACGGCGCGCAGGCAGCCGTTCACGCAGGGTCGCGCGGGCCCGCTGGAGCGCGCTGTTCGCCGACGCGACGCTCGTCTCCAGCAGCGCCGCCGTCTCCTTCGCCGACCAGCCCAGCACGTCCCGCAGGACCAGCACCGCCCGCTGCCGCGCCGGCAGGTGCTGGACGGCCGCGAGGTACGCCAGCTCGATCGTCTCCCGCTCGACGACCACCGCGTCCGGGCCCGGCTCGTCGAGCAGCCGGTCCGGGTACGGCTCGAGCCAGGGCAGGTCGGCCGCCGAGATCGGGCCCACCGGCTCCCCGGGCGGCCCGAGCTGGTCGGGCAGCACCCGCCGCGGCCGGCGGGCGAGGACGTCGAGGCAGGCGTTCGTGGCGATCCGGTACAGCCAGGTGCGCACGCTCGCCCGGCCCTCGAACGCGTCCCGGGCCTTCCACGCGCGCAGGAACGTCTCCTGCGTGAGGTCCTCGGCGTCACTCAGCGAGCCGAGCATCCGGTAGCAGTGCACCTGGATCTCCCGGCGGTGCCGTTCGACGAGCGTCTCGAAGTCCGCTGCGTGGCCCACCCGGGCACGCTAGCGCACCCGGGGCTGGGAGACTGCTGCCGTGAGCGGAACGGTGCTGGTGCTCGGCGGACGCAGTGAGATCGGGCTGGCCGTGGCGAAACGCCTGGCCGGCGGGGACGCGCGGCGGTTCGTGCTGGCCGCGCGGCCGGGGGCGGACCTGACCGCGGAGGTCGCCGCCCTGCGTGCGGCCGGGGCCGAGACGGTCGAGGCGGCCGAATTCGACGCCGACGACCTCGCCGCGCACGGCCCCTTCCTGGAGCAGGTCACCGCCGACCACGGCCCGCTCGACGTCGTCGTGCTCGCCTTCGGCATCCTCGGTGACCAGGCCCGGGCCGAAAAGGACGCCGCGCACGCCGCCGCCATCGTGCAGACCGACTACGTCGCGCAGGTCGGCGTCCTGACCCACGCCGCCAACCTGCTGCGCGCGCAGGGCCACGGCAGTCTTGTCGTGTTCTCCTCGGTCGCCGGGGTGCGCGTGCGCCGCGCGAACTACGTCTACGGCTCGGCCAAGGCCGGTCTCGACGGCTTCGCGAGCGGGCTCGCGGACGCGCTGCACGGCTCGGGTGTCCGCCTGCTGCTCGTCCGCCCCGGGTTCGTCGTCGGCCGGATGACCGAGGGCATGTCCCCGGCGCCGTTCTCGAGCACCCCGGACCAGGTGGCCGACGCGACCGTCGCCGCGCTGCGCCGGGGCCGCTCGGTCGTCTGGGTGCCCGCGGTGCTCCGTCCGGTCTTCTTCGTCCTGCGCCTGCTGCCGCGCGCGATCTGGCGCCGGATGCCGCGCTAAGCGGGACGGTTGTGGCCACGGCCACAGCACGTTTTTGTGTGCGTGCCGGTACTTTCCGTCGCGATCTCGGCCGATCGGCTCGATTCAGCTCGGCCGATCGGGCAACGTCACGAGCTTTCAACAAGTTTCTCAGCTGATTCCCAGCTAACCCGGTGATCCTCGAAGGCGGGGTCGGAGGTTCACCACAGGGAAGCAAGGGGAAGTGTCGTGCTGCTGTCGTCCCGGGGGCGCCGCATCGGCGGGCGGGTAACGATCGGCGTCGTGTCGACGCTGGTGCTCGCCGCCACCGGGTACGCCTGGACGCAGCTGAGCAAGCTGGACGACGGCATCGTCACCGCCGACGTCATCCCGCCGGCGGCCCAGATCGACGGCAGTGACACGCCGCCGGGCGAGCCGCTGAAGGTCGCCCAGAACATCCTGCTCGTCGGGATCGACGCGCGGACCGACGCCTACGGGAACCCGTTGCCACAGAACGTGCTCGACGCGTTGCACGCAGGCAGCGGTGACGACGGCGGGGACACCACCGACACGATGATCGTGGTGCACATCCCGGCCGGCGGTGCCGCGGCGACCGCGATCTCGATCCCGCGCGACTCCTATGTGGACATCGCGGGCGGCTACGGCAAACACAAGATCAACTCGGCGTACAGCCGCGGCAAGAACGCCTCGATGTCCGATCTGCGCGCCCAAGGGCTGTCGGGTCCGCAGCTGGAGGTCGCGGCGAACGCGGCCGGCGCGAAGACCGCAATCCAGACGGTCGAGCAGTTCACCGGCCTGACGATCAACCACTACGCGGCGATCAACCTCGCCGGGTTCGACGCGCTCTCACAGGCGGTCGGCGGGGTCGAGGTCTGCCTCAAGGCGCCGGTGCACGACACCTACTCGGGCGCGGACTTCGCCGCCGGCCCGCAGACGCTGTCCGGCGCGCAGGCGCTCGCGTTCGTCCGGCAGCGCCACGGCCTGCTCAACGGTGACCTGGACCGGATCGCCCGGCAGCAGGCGTTCCTCTCCGGGATGGCGAAGAAAGTGCTGAGCGCGGGCACGTTCACCGACGTGTCGAAGCTGAACTCGCTGGTCAGCGCGGTGCAGGGCGCGGTGGTGCTGGACAAGGGCTGGGACGTGCTGAGCTTCGCGCAGCAGCTGCGGGGCATGACGTCGGGCGCGATCGCGTTCGTCACGATCCCGGTGCAGAGCCTGTCGATGCAGACACCGTCCGACGGCGACGCGGTGAAGGTCGACCCGGGGCAGGTCCGGCAGTTCGTGCACACGGCGATCAGCACCCCGGCGGTCCAGGCCTCGGGCAGCGACACTCCCGGCGGGGTCAAGCCGGTGGCGGCGACCGGCACGAAGACGCCGTCCTCGGGCACTTCGGACACGAAGCAGCCGGCGACCTCGACGGCCGCCGGCTGCGTGAACTGATCTTTTACACGAACGCGGACTGCCCGGTGATCGCCTTCCCGACGATCAGGGTGTTCATCTCGCGCGTGCCCTCGAAGGAGTAGATCGCCTCGGCGTCGGCGAAGAACCGCGCGACGTCGTAGCCGAGCACGATCCCGTTGCCGCCGAAGATCTCGCGGCTCCAGGCGACGACCTCCCGCATCCGCGAGGTGACGAACGCCTTGGCGAGCGACGAGTGCTCGTCCTTGAAGATCCCGGCGTCCTGCAGGCGGGCGAGCTGCACGAGCATGCCCCACGACGCGGTGATGTTCCCGAGGCTCTTCACGAGCAGGTCCTGCACCAGCTGGAACCGGGCGATCGGCCGGCCGAACTGCTGACGCTCCTGGGCGTAGGCCAGCGCGGCTTCGTAGGCGCCGATCGCCACGCCGAGCGCCTGCCAGGCGACACCACCGCGGGTGGCGCGCAGGATCTCCGCGACGTCGCGGAAGGAGTTGATGCCCTGCAGGCGGTTCGCCTCCGGCACCCGGACGTCGGTCAGCGTGATCTCGGCGTTCTCGACGATCCGGAACGCGATCTTGCCCTCGATCTTCTCCGGCACGAATCCCGGCATGTCCTTCTCGACGACAAAACCCTTCACGTGGTTGTCGTCGACGTCACGCGCCCACACGACGATGTAGTCGGCGAAGGTCGCGTTGCCGATCCACTTCTTGGCGCCGTTGAGGATCCAGGTGTCGCCGTCCTTCTTGGCGGTGGTGCGCATGCCGCCGGCCACATCGGACCCGCCGAGCGGCTCGGTCATCGCGAACGCGCCGATCTTGTCCATCGCGGCCATCTCCGGGAGCCAGCGGTCCCGCTGCTCCTGGTTGCCGCCGCTGTAGATCGAGTACATCGCGAGTCCGTTGTGGACACCGAAGAACGTCGCGACCGAGGCGTCGGTGCGGCTCATCTCCATCGCCATCATGCCGGTGAGCAGGTGGCTGACCGCGGGCTTGTGCTCGCCGTAACCCTCGTAGGGCAGGCCGGCGAGGCCGCTCTCGCGGAACATCCCGATCAGTTCCTTCGGGAAGGTGCCCTTTTTCCAGTTCTCGTTCACCAGCGGCTTGACGTCGTTCTGCATGAACTCGCGCGCACTCACGAGCAGCTTGCGCTCGTCGTCCGGCAGCAGCGCCTCGAAGTCGTAGAAGTCGGCGGTCAGCTTGTCCTTGAGCGGTTCCATGTCAGTTCTCCTCCACTGCGGTCAACACTGCGAGCTGCTTGCGGTCGCGCGTCTCGGCGAGTTCCGAGTACGTGGAGGAGCCGTAAGCCTTTTCGACGGCTTCGATCAGCCGTTCCTGCTCTTCGGGGCTCTGGCTGGGGTTGCCCAGCCCGGCCCACATCTGCTTCATCGACTTGCCGATGTGCTCGGCCATGTGCCGGTAGCCGCCGGGGCCGCCACCGAGGTGCGAGCCGAGGAACGGCCCGACCGTCGCCCAGCGGATCCCGAGCGAATTCGTGATGACCTTGTCCAGTTCTTCCGGTGTCACGACACCCTGCTCGACGAGGTAGATCGCCTCGCGGCTGAGCGCGTTCTGGAGCCGGTTGCCGACGAAGCCCGGGATTTCCTTGCGCTCCACGACCGGCGTCCGGCCGAGGAAGGTGTAGAAGTCGACGGCCTGCTGCACGGATTCGTCGCTGGTGCGCTCGCCGGGGACGACCTCGACCAGCGGGATCAGGTGCGGCGGATTGAACGGGTGTCCGATCAGGACGCGGCTGCCGTCGAGCTCGCCGGTGAACGCCGTCGACGGGATGGCGCTCGACGAGCTCAGCAGCAACGCGTGCGCCGGGGCTTCCTTCAGCAGGGTCGCGAAGAGGTCCTTTTTGAACTCGACGTTCTCGGGTCCGTTCTCCTGCACGACATCGGCGTCACGGACGGCTTCAGTGACATCGGCGGCGACGTGGACCCGGCTCGCCAGCTCCGCGGCGGTCGTGCCGAGGTGCGGGGCGAACGTCTCGAGTGCGCCGGTGACGGCCTCGGCGAGGTCCGGTCGCGGGTCGCTGACCCGGACGGTCAGGCCGTGGTGGGCGAACAGCGCCGTCCAGGACAGGCCGATGGTGCCCGCGCCGATCACCGCTGCGTTGCGGAACGTCATGACTGGGCTCCCTTCAGGTAGTCGAAGACCGGCTTGACCGGGGCGAGCGTCAGGTCGGTGCGGATGTGGCTCGCGGAGACGACCTCCAGCACCGGAAGGTCCGCCAGCGGGGCCAGGACGTGCTGGAACAGCTGCAGCCGCGCGGGGCCGGTGTAGGCCTCCTTGACCACGACGTCGGTGATCTCGGTGCGGACGAGCTCCTGCACGCGCGGCGCGCCGTCGTAACCGGGGATGGTCTTGAGCATGAACGTCGGGACGGTGATCTGCTTTTCGGCTTCGCGGGTGTCCAGCTCGTGGTGCTTGTAGCCCATGGTTGCGGTGGCCACCCGGAGCGTCCCGTAGTCCAAGGTGCCCACCAGGACACCGTTGTCGACATACAGACTCGGGCTGCCGACGGTCTTCGGGTACGCGCTGACCTCACGCCCGGACGCGGTGGCCGGGAAGTTGTCGAGGTACATCGCGTGCAGGTACTCGCCGCGCTCGCCGTCGAAGCTGACCTCGATCGCCTGGCCGGACTCGGTGTACGGGCCGTAGCCGGAGACGTCGCCCATCTTCATGACCTCGAAGCGCACCAACGGTTCCTCGACCTGAAGCGGCTCCGGGACGACGGCCCGCAGGGCGTCGACGTCGGTGCGGTAGACGATGTTCAGGTACTCGCGGTTGGTGAACCTCGGGACCACGGGCGCGAACGCCGGGGCGGTCAGGGGAGTCGTCACGTGCCGGCGGACTTCGTCGATCTTCATGTCACTCACCGGTCCACTTCGGGGCGCGGCGCTCGGCGAAGGCGGTCATGCCCTCGCGGACGTCGGCGGACTGCATCAGTTTCTTGGTCTCTTCGCGTTGCACGGCAAAGGCTTCGGCCTCCGAGCCGCGCACGATCTTCTTGACGGCGGCCAGCGCGAGGGGCGCGTTCTCCGCCAGCTTCTCGGCCAGCTGCAGCGCGACGGCGGCGGCGTCTCCGCTCGGCGTCACACGGTTGACCAGGCCCAGCTCACCCGCGCGGCGGCCGGTGACCGGCTCGCCGGTGAGCAGGAACTCCATCGCCAGGTGGTGCGGGATCCGCTTCGGCAGCCGGATCACACCACCGCCCGCGGCGATCAGGCCACGCTTGACTTCGGGGAGGCCGAACTTCGCGTCTTCGGCGGCGACGATCAGGTCGCAGCCGAGGGCGAGTTCGAACCCGCCGCCCATGGCGAACCCTTCAACCGCGGCGATCAGCGGCTTGGTCAGCTCGGCCTCGGTCAGGCCGCCGAACCCGCGTCCCGGGATCTCCGGCGACTCGCCCTCGAGCGCGGCCTTGAGGTCCATGCCGGCGCTGAAGGTGTTCTCGGCGCCGGTGAGGACGCCCGCCCGCAGCGTGGGGTCGGCTTCCAGCTCGTCCAGCGCGGCGGCCAGCCCGGCCGCGACGGCGGCGTTCACCGCGTTGCGGGCCTGCGGCCGGTCGATCGTGATCAGCAGGGTGCTGCCGATCCGCTCGGTGCGTACTTCGGTCATGGTCTTGCTTCTTTCTCAGAGTTCCGCGAGGACTTCGGCGGTGTCCTGGCCGGCCAGCGGGGCCAGGCGGCGGATCGAGCCGGGTGTCGCGGAGAACTTCACCGGGATGCCGACCGTGCGGATGGCGCCTTCGCTCGGGTGCTCGACGGTGTCGAGCAGGTGGCCGTCGCGGACGTAGCTGTCCTCGTGGGCCCGGTCCAGTTCGAGCACCGGCGCCATCGGGATGCTGTGCTTCGCGCACACCTCGGTCCACTCGTCCGTGGTCAGCGCCGGGGCGCAGGCCGCGATCTGCCCGGTCAGCCACTCGTTGTCGGCGCGGTCGATGGCCTCGCCGTTGACGCGCGGGTCCGCGGCGAGGTCGGGGCGCCCGGCCGCGGCGAAGAAGTCGCGGAAGTTCTTCGGGTTGTAGGGGATCACGCAGGCGAGGCCGTCCTTGGTGCGGACCGCAGCGTGGCCCTTCGTCATCGACAGCGCAAAGCCGGTCGGGCCTTCGGCGGGCTCGTAGGTGTGCCCGGCGAGGTGTTCGACCAGGTTGAACGCGATCAGCGTGTCGGTCATCGGGATCTCGATCTGCTGGCCCTCGCCGGTCTTGTCGCGGTGGACCAGCGCGGCGAGCACGCTGTAGGTGATGGTCAGCGCCGACACCTTGTCGCCGATGATCGTCGGCAGGTAGACCGGCTCGCCCAGCGCCCGGTTGGCGACGTCGACCAGGCCGGAGGAGGCCTGCACGGTCTCGTCGTAGGCGGCGTTGCCGGCGCGGTCGGAGTCGGCGCGGAAGCCCTGCGCGTGGGCGTAGACCAGGCGCGGGTTGCGCTCGGCGACGTCGGCGTAGTTCAGGCCGAGCCGGGCCAGCGCGCCGGGGCGCATGTTGGTGATCAGCACGTCGGCGGTGTCGATCAGCTTCAGCGCCTGCTCACGCTCGGTCTCGTCCTTGAGGTTGAGGGCCACGCTGCGCTTGTTGCGGTTGACGTTCAGGTTGAGCGGGGTCATGCCCGGCGTGGTGCGGTACTGGCCCACCCGCACGGTGTCCGCGGGGGACTCGATCTTGATCACGTCGGCGCCGAGGTCGCCCATGATCTGGGCCGCGTACGGGCCCATCACCACGGTCGAGAGGTCGATCACACGCACGCCGTCCAGCGGGCCGGCGGCGGTGGGGGTGATGTCCGTCATCATTCGTCCTTTCGCGCCTTGCTTCGTTGCTCTACTTACGAACGTAGGCGCGAGCGGCGGGAAGGGGAATGATCATGATGCGCACAATGGTATGACCGCGGCGGTCATACCATTTTGTCAGCTTTCGAGCGGTTCCTTGAAGACGTCTTTGGCGGCTTCGACCAGTTCTCGCAGGTCACCTTCGATGCGGTCGCGGCGCCAGAGCAGGCCGGTGTCGAGCTGCGGGCGGAAGTCGGTGAACGGCAGCACGATGACGTTGTCGAGCCGGTAGCCGTGCATGGGTGACCGGTCGTCCAGCATGGAAATGGAAAAGGCTTCGCCGCTGGAAATGATTTCGGACGTCCCGCCGTATCCGGTGTTGGTCAGCCGAATGCGTTTCTTGACGCCGAGTTCGTTCAACTGGTGGTCCAGCTGGTCGAAATAAGCGGGCGTGATCTCCCCGGGTGAAGCCACGTACGGGAATTCGGTGAGTTCGGCCAGGCTGACCGAGTCCCGGCCGGCGAAGAGGTCGGCCGGGACAACCGCGCCGAGCCGTTCCGACATCACCGGCAGCTGCTCCAGCGCCGGATCGGTGACCGGCAGCCGGGCCAGGGTGAGCGCGAGCTTGCCTTCGTGCACCCCCTGGACGAGGTCGGCGGTGGTGCCGGGCCAGCGCTTGAGCTCGTACCGCGCCTTGACCCGCTCGGCGAGGGTGGTGACGAGCTCGCGCAGGTCGGGGTGCACCCCGGCGGGCATGCCGAGGAAGACGGTGCTGCGCTGCGGCTTCATCGCCTCGTTGAGCTTCCACGGGATCGCGCCGACCTGGTCGAGGACGTCCCGCGCGAGCGGCAGCAACGCGGCCCCGGCGGCGGTGAGCGTGACGTGGTGGGTGCTGCGGTCGAACAGCTGCTGCCCGAGCTCGTGCTCGAGGTCCTTGATCCGCTGGCTGAGCGGCGACGCGGCCATGTGCAGCTTCCGCGCCGCCGCCGAGAAGTTCAGCTCCTCGGCGACCGCGACGAAGTAACGCAGGTGCAGCATCTCCATGGCCCGACCCTAACGACCCACCGTGTCGCCCCCCTGATCACGTCCGATGCCCCTCCAATCACGTGAACCGACCCTCCAGGTACGCGAGCCGACCCTCCAGGTGCGCGAACCGACCTTCCGGGTACGCGAGTCCGCGGTCCCGGGGCGGAGTCAGCGGGCCGCCGTGCCACGGCGGACCAGGGCGAGCAGGCGGCCGGGCTCGCCGCCGGACAGGGCGATGCCGGTGGCGAGCAGGAGGAGGTCCAGTTCGGTGACGTCCGGGTCGACGGCGCCGGCGGCCCGGGCGCGGCCGAGCAGGGCGGCGGCAGTCGTGTTCATCGTGGCGTGCCAGCCGGCGAACAGGCTTTCGTGGTCACCTGCGGGATCGGCCAGCGACAACGCGAGCGCGCGCTTGGTCCGGACGTGCTCGATGAACAGCCCGAGCCAGGCGAAGAGCGCTTCGCCGGGGTTGTCCGCGTCGAGGTCTGCTCGGCTTCGCAGCTCCGCGACTTCGTCGGCGTAGACCGCGACGATCAGTTCGCGCCGGTTCGGGAAGTGCCGGTACATCGTCGCGTTGCCGATGCCGGCGCGGCGGGCGACGCGGTCGAGCGGCGCGTCCGGCCCGTCCTCGGCGAAGACCTCCTTCGCCGCGGCGAGCAGCAGCGCCTGGTTGTCCCGCGCGTCCGACCTGCGGGCCCGTGCCGTCATGCTGCTCCCTTGCCAACTGGGGATATCCCCGGTTAGCGTAGCCGAACACTACCTGGGGAGTTCCCCACTTAAGGAGCGAGCATGGACGCCGCCGAGGTCCACCGCCGGCTGATCGCGCTGACGCCGTTCACGGCCGAAAGCGTCGCCGAAGGCCTGCGCTACATCGACCCGGAGGTGATCGACCACCGCGGTGGCGCGGGCGGCGACCACCACGGCATCGACGCTTGGCGCGCGAAGTGGGAAGCCATGCTGGGTGGCGAGTTCTTCGCCGACTTCCGCGACGTGGGTGTGCGGGTCGAGCAGAACGTCGCCGACGGCGAGTTTTCGGTGAACCGCTACACGAGCACGGGCACGCAGATCTCGACCGGCCGCAGTTACGCCGTGACCAGCATGGACATGATCCGCGTCCGCGACGGCCGGGTGATCGAGCACTGGGCCCTGATGGACGTGACCGACCGCGCGGCGCAGCTGGCTCCGCCGGCCTGACGCGTACCCAGAGGGTCGGTTCGCGTACCTGGACGGTCGGTTCGCGTACCTGGAGGGTCGGTCAGCCGAGCGGAAGGGGAATCGTGTGATCCGACGCGGCCAGCGGGAAGGTGATCGTGAACGCCGCGCCGCCTTCCGGGGCCGGGCCGGCCGTCAGGTCCCCGCCCATGCGGGTGACCAGGCCGTGGACCAGGGCCAGCCCGATGCCCGACCCGACCGGCCGCCGGTCGCGGTACCGCGCGTTCAGCACCCCGCGCTCGAACGCCACCGGGTAGTCCTCCGGCGCGAGTCCCGGGCCGCCGTCGCGGACCGACAACGAAGCAGCCGAAGCGGACACCGAAAGCGAGAACACCATCGGCGCGCCCGCCGGCGTGACGCGCAGCGCGTTCTCCGCCAGCCCGTCCACCACCTGACGCAGCCGGCGCGGGTCCGCCAGGACCGGGACCGGGGAAGGCGGCGCCGAAACCGAAAGCCGGACGTCCTCCCGCGCGCACCGCAGCTGCCAGACCTCGGCGCAGTCCCGCAGCAGCGCACCCAGATCCACCGGAGTGACGTCGAGCCGGAACTCGTCGGCGCCCAGCCGGGCCAGCTCCAGCAGGTCCGTGACCAGCCGTTCCAGCCGCAGAGCCTCCCGCTGGATGGTCTGTCCGGCCCGGACGGCGTCGTCTCCCGACGCGACGCCGTCCGCGATCGCCTCGGCGAACCCGGTCACGGCGGTCAGCGGTGTCCGCAGCTCGTGCGACACCGACAGCAGGAACTCCCGCTGCCGCGCCTCGCTCACCGCCAACGCGTCGGCCAGCGAGTTCAGCGACCCGGCCACCTCCGCGACCTCGCGTGGCCCCTCCACCGGCACCCGGACGTCCCGTCGTCCGGCTCGCAGCGATCCCGCGGCAAGAGCGGCCCGGCGCAGGGGACGGCCCAGCAGCCGTCCCGAGAAGAAGCCCGCCAACGCCGCCACCAGCAGCCCGATGCCCAGCGCCAGCGCGATGTTGCGCACCAGCGCCCGTTGTGTCGCTTCGGCGTTCCGCGCGGGCAGGACCAGCGCGAACGCCGCCCCGCGGGTGCCGACCACCCGCGTCTCGACCAGGTACTGCGAGCCCGCGACCGTGACGCGCCCGGAGTGGTCCGCGCCGAGCCCGAGCTTCCCCGAAGCCTGCACGGCGACGGTGTCCCCGGCCGGCTGCCCGCCCGCGCGGCGGACCACCACCGAAATCCCCTGCCCGCGCACGACGTCGGCCGCCTTGCCGATGCCCAGCCGGTTCCCGATGCCGGTCTCGTCGAGCTGCGACGCGACGACGTCGGCCTGCGCGGCAAGCGACGACTGCAGCACGTTGTCCGCCGTCGTCCGGATCAGCCGGGCCGCGACGAGCCCGGCGACGATCACCGCAACGCCCGCCACGGCGAGACAGACCAGCGTGATCCGCCCGGCCAGGGTGCCGCGGTACCTCATGCCGGGTCCGCCGCGTAGCCGATGCCGCGCACCGTCCTGATCGGACTCGACGCGCCGAGCTTCGCCCGCAGCTGCGCCACGTGGACGTCGACCGTGCGCGTGCCCGCCGCCGCGGCGTACCCCCACACCGCACTGAGCAGCTGGTCACGCGAAAGCACCTGCCCCGGGTGCCGGAGCAGGTGCGTGAGCAGGTCGAACTCGGTGGAGGTCAGGGAAATCTCCGTCTCGCCCGCCCAGGCCCGGCGGCTCGTGAGGTCGACGCGCGCGCCACCGACGGTCAACGCCGAGGGGGCCGGCGCCGCGCCGGACGCACGCCGCAGCACCGTCCGGACCCGCGCGGCCAGCTCACGCGGGCTGAACGGCTTGGTCAGGTAGTCGTCCGCGCCGATCTCCAGGCCCAGCAGGCGGTCCAGCTCGTCGTCGCGGGCGGTGACGAACAGCACCGGCGTCCAGTCGCCGGCCGCGCGCAGCGCCTTGCAGATCTCGATGCCGTCCATTCCGGACAGTCCGATGTCGAGCACGATCGCCACCGGCTTGAGCCGCCGGACGGCGTCCAGCGCCCGGCCGCCGTCCGCCTCGACGTGCACCCCGAAACCGTCGCGCTTGAGGTACAGCGCGGCCAGCTCGGCGATCGCGGCCTCGTCCTCGACCACGAGGACGAGGCCGCGCCCCGGTGACCCCATGCCTGCTCCCGTCTCCGCCGTCACTGACGGGGAGACGCTAGCCGGTCAGGGCGAGCCATCGCTGTTCATGTCGGATTCGACGCCGTTCAGCGTCGACTCGATCCCGCTCAGCTCGGACGACGCCGGGGACGAACCGGAGTCCGGTGACCCCATCAGGTTGTCGCGGCAGGCCGAGCAGCCGAGCGCGATCAGCGCGGCGGCCCCGACCGCCGCCGCGATCCTCGCGCCCCTCACTTGGTCGGCGCCGGGGCCGCGGGCTTGCAGTGGGCGCTCGCGAAGGCGTCGAGCTTCTGCTTCGCGGTGGTCAGCTCGCCGACCTTGCCCTGCCGCTTGGTGGCGCGCTCGTCGAGCTTGGTGGCGCGGTCGTTGTGCCCCGCGGTCCGCTGGTCCTGCGCCCGGGCCTTGAGGTTGGCGACCGAGCCGGCGACCTCGGGGCCGCCGTTGATCCGCTTCTCCAGGTTGTCGGCACGCTTCTGCAGCTTCGGCACCCAGTCGCCGCAGACCTGCTGCGACTCCTCCGGGCTGAGCGTGATCGGCGCGACCGGCGCCGGCGACGTGGTCTGGGCCGAGGCCAGCGGCGCCAGCGCCAGCAGGCAGGCGGCACTCCCGCTGCCCGCCAGCGCCAGCCGCCGGGTCCAGGTGGTTCCTCGCATGGTGACTCCCTCGTATCCGTTCGTGGGTACGGGAAGTACTTTCGCCGGGCGGTGTTCGGAGCGCGTCCGCCTAGTGTTCGGGCTTTGTAAGGCCGAAGGTGACGGACGTCCGTGCGAGGTCGAAGGTCAGCGTGTCGCCCAGCACCGGCAGCGCCGGGTCGAACAGCTGCCCGTCGGTGCCGCCGAGCAGCAGGCCGAGCCGGTGCCCCGCCGGGACGACGTGGTCGAGCGCGGTCAGGGTGAACGTCATCGAGTACACCCGGCCCGGGACCAGTGGCTCGCCGTGCCGGAGCGACGCGTGGTGCCCGAGGTCCGCCCAGCCCGCGGCGACGATCCGGTGGCCGACCGACACCAGGTCGGCGGTCGTGTCGAGGAAGCAGGCGGAATCCCCGGCCGAACTCGCACCCCAGCACGACCGCGTGGCCAGGTTCTTGACCCCGCTGCCGTAGTTCGCGGTGTTCCGCTCGTCGGCGGAACCGTAGTCGACGAGCGCAACACCGAGCCTGGCCGCGGTCTTGTCGGCCGACGCGGTGATCGTCACCGACGGCGACCCGGCGATCCGCACCGGCGCGGTCAGCGGAGCGCCCTTGAACACCGCGGCCGACGAACCGGCCGCCCACTGCTCGCGGCCGATCGCCGGGTCGTCGACGACGGTCGCCGTGCCGGATCCGCGCCGCCCGAGTGTGCCGTCGCTCGACGGGTGCAGCGTCGCCGACGTCGTCGCGGGCGGCCAGCTCCGGAGGTCGGTCCACCGGTCCGGCGCGGTTTCGAGGTGCACGGCGGGTTCGTGCTCGACGCCGTTGGGCAGGCCCAGCAGCCAGCGGTCGAACCAGCGGTGCAGCGTCTCCACCCACTGCGCGCGCTGCAGGTCGAACGGATCGGTGTGGCCGGCCTGGCTCAGCCACGCCTGGCGCGGGACGCCGGCGCGGCCGAGCGCGTCCCACCAGGCGGCGAACTGGTCCGGCGGCACTACCCAGTCCCCGAAGCCCTGCGCGGCGAGCACGCTCGCGCGCACCTGCCCGGCCCGCGGGACGTGGTTCACGCTCCGCCAGTAGGCGTTGTAGTCGCCGTTCGTGCCCGCGCGCGCCTTGATGTCCGCTTCGAACGGCTTGCACAGCTCGGCCGCGCGCTCGTTGTAGGTGAAGGCCGAGCCGGTGTGCTCCGGCGTGGCCAGGGGAGCGCCGTTGGCGATGAGCTGCGAGTAGTTGTCGGCGACGCCTTCGATCGGCACGATCGTCTTCAGCCCGGCGATCCCGGACGCCGCCATGCCGATCGCGGTGGCGCCGTCCTGGGACTTGCCGATCGCGCCGACGTCCCCGGTGGCCCAGCCCGCCCGCACCGGCCGGCCGCCGTCGGGCGCGTCGAAGGCCTTCGCGCGGCCGTTGAGCCAGTTCACCACCGCGTTGCCGGAGCCGACGTCGTCGAAGCAGCCGGACGAGCGGTTCGTGCCGCCGACGTCGGCGAGCACCACCGCGTATCCGCGTGGCACGAAGTAGTTGTCGAGGAACAGCGGGAACTGCTGCGGGGTGCCGTCCGGCGCGTACGTCTTCTTCTGCGACTCGTTGCCGCGGCCGCAGCACGCGTAGTACGGGCTGACGTCGAGGATCACCGGCACGCGCACGGTGGCGCGGGGCCGGATGACGTCGGCCGCGACCCGGTCGATCTTGCCGTCGCGGTCGTGGTCGGTGCCGGTTTCGACCCAGGCCGTTTCGCGGATCGCCTGGTCGTAGGCGTAACTCGGATGACTTTCCGGTGGTGCCGCGGACGCGGCGGGCGTGAGTCCCGCCGTCGTGATCAGTGCGGCCAGCAACCCCAGTGACAGACGCATGGCGCCAGTATCACGTCTGGTACATCGCGAGGAAACGCTCCATCGCGGCGTCGACGGCCTCGCGGTCGCCGGTCGTGACCAGGTCCAGCAGCAGTCCGCGCGCGACGGCGAGGCCGAGCCGCGCGTATGCGGGCCGGTCGGCCGCCGGGACGCCGTACTGCGCGAGCAGCGCTTCGATCGGGCCGAGCCAGTCCTTGATGACACCGTCGAGGAGCTCGGTGGTGCCAGGGGTGCCGCCGAGGGCCTGGCCGTAGAGCTGGAAGAAGAGCTTTTCGTTGGCGCGCAGGCTTTCGTCGGTGAGCTGTCGCCAGAACTCCGTGGGGTCGAGCCCGGTCAGGGCCGCTCGCTGCCGCGCCTCGACCTCCCGCGCGACCGCCGTGAGCAGGCCTTCCTTCGAGCCGAAGTGGTAGATGAGCATGCGGTGGCTGGTGCCGAGATCGGCCGCCAGCGCCCGCAGGCTCCGGCCCGCGCCGCCGTGGTGGGCGATGTGGTCGATCGCCGCGTCGAGGAGCTTCCGGCGCGGGCTTGATTCGATCATGTACCAAATGGTACACGTACCAAATGGTACAACGCATCTCCGTACGCGGCCGGACGTCCGCGCCGGCCGACACCGTGTACGCCCTGCTTCGTGCCGGGGCAAGCTGGCCCGACTGGTCTCCCTTGGGGTCGTTCGAGCTGGTCAGCGAGGGGGAGGGCGAGCCGGAAGGCCTCGGCGCGATCCGGCTGTTCCGCACCGGGCGCACCCGCTCGTACGAGAAGATCGTCGCGCTGGAGCCCGGCCGCCGGTTCGGCTACGCGCTGGAGCACGGCCTGCCGCTGCGCGGGTACGTGGCCTACGTCGACCTCTCGCCGCAGGACGGCGGCACCGAAATCCACTGGCACTCGACGTTCACCGCGAAGATCCCCGGCACCGGCTGGTTCTACCGGCGGGTGCTGGGGGTGTTCATCAAGCGGGTGGTCGCCGGGCTGGTCGCCGCGACCGAGGCGCGCGTCGCCCCATAAAGTAGGCGCATGTCAGCGCCACGACGGGGAACGACCGGCCGCACCCAGGAGGAGCGCAGCGCGGCGATGCGCGTCCGGCTGCTCGACGCGACGATCGACTGCCTGGTCGAGTACGGCTACGCGGGCACGACGACAACCCGCGTCGCCGACCGCGCCGGCGTCACCCGCGGCGCGCAGGTGCACCACTTCCCGACGAAGGCCGACCTGGTGACGTCGGCGATCCGGCACCTGGCGGCGAAGCGCACCGAGGTCGCGATGGCCGAGCTCGACCGGCTCCGCGCGTCCAGCGACCCGATCGGTGACGCGCTGCAGCTGATGTGGGAGATGCACCAGGGGCCGGTGTTCTCGGCGACGGTCGAGCTGTGGGTCGCCTCGCGCACCGACGCCGAGCTGCGCCGGCAGATGGCGCTGGTCGAGCCGATCGCGACGTCCAGTCTTGTGGAGTTCGGCAAGGCGCTGCTGCCCGAGCACGCGGGGCACCACGAATTCCTGCACGCGGTGTACACGGCGATGGACGTGGTCCGCGGCATCCTCATCGCCAGCTGGGCGACGCGCGACCAGGACGAGCTGGACGCACGCTGGGAGCGCGGCCGCCGTCACCTGCGGATCCTCTTCACGACGTTGATGGCCGCCACCGCCTGAATCGCGTGTTACTCTCTCCGGGAGAGTGAGGAGGCGCGCCGTGGGGCCGGACCCGTACGACCGCAACTGCCCGACCCGCCAGCTGCTCGACCGCATCGGCGACCAGTGGACGGTCCTGATCGTCGGCGCGCTCAAGGACGGCCCGCTGCGGTTCACCGAGATCGCGCGCCGGGTGGACGGGATCTCCCAGAAGGTCCTCACCCAGACGCTCCGGAGCTTGGTCCGCGACGGGATCCTGACGCGCACGGCGTACGCGGTGATCCCGCCGAAGGTGGAGTACGAGCTGACCTCCCTGGGGCGCAACCTTTCGGAGCCGCTGGAGATGCTGGACCAGTGGGCCCGCCGGCACATGACGGCGGTCCAGGAGTCCCGGGAAGCCTACGACGCGGAGCACACGCCCGCTTCCGCCTGACGGTGGACAGCTCCTGGACAGTTCGTTTCCGAGGTTCCGCCCGGAATCCCGCTCCGGTGACACTGTGGAGAACGGCTCCACGGCTCCGGGAGGGAATCCATGGCGTCCGCGTTCGCCGTGCTCAACGAGACCCTGCCCGCGCCGGGGTGGCTGCTCGTCGGCGCCACCGCGCTGCTCGCGGCCGCGGTGTCGGCCACTTCGTTCGCCTTGCTGACCAACGGCGGCCAGTTCGTGCTGAACCGGGCGAACGTCCTCGGCACGCTCTTCCACGAAGGCGGCCACGCCCTGGTGAGCATCCTGACCGGGGGCGGTGTCTTCCGCATCGAAATCACCGGCGCGGAGTCCGGCCTCACCTGGCACTGGCAGCCGTCGCCCTTCGCGGGCGTGCTGGCCACCGCGTCCGGGTACGCGATGCCGCCGCTGGCCGGCCTCGGGGCGGCGGCGCTGCTGCATCGTGGCCTCGTCCCCGCGGTGCTCGCCCTGACCACCGTCGCGATGCTGTTCATCCTGCTGTTCACCCGTGACGTGCTCAGCGCCGGCGCGGTCGTTGTGGTCGGCGCGGTCGCATTCTGCGCCTTGCGCTGGGCGCCGGGCTGGCTGAAGAACGGCATCGCGTACGCCGAAGCCTGGCTGCTGCTGACCAGTGAGCTCGGCGGTCTGGGGGCGCTCGTCGCCAACCGGTGGCGCGGCGTGTCCGGCGAGCACGCCGACGACGCCGCCTCGCTCGCCGAGCGGACCGGAATCCCCGGATTCGTGTGGATCGCCGCGTGGCTCGCCCTCATCGGCTGGGCGGTGTGGCACGCGGTTCCGTTGCTGTGGCCGTGATCAGCGGGCGACCAAACCAGCTTCATGCGCCAGCAACCCGGCCTGCGTCCGATTCGCACAGTCCAGCTTCACCAGCATCCGCGACACATAACTCTTCACCGTCGCCTCCGCCAGGTGCAACCGAGCCGCGATGTCCGCATTGGACAGTCCCTCGCCCAGGCACGCCAAGACGTCCCGCTCCCGCTCGGTGAGCCCCGCCGTCTTCCGGCGCGCGTCGTCAGATCGCTCGCGCCCGTCCGAAGACAGTGCCACCAGCCGGCGCGCGGCCGAGGGTGACAGCACCGTGTGCCCGTCCGCCGCCACGCGGACCAGGCCGATCAGGTCCTCGGGCGGGGTCGACTTCACCAGGAACCCCGCCGCGCCCGCGCGCAGCGCCCGGATCACGTACGTGTCCGCGTCGAACGTCGTCAACGCGACCACCGCCGGCGGGTCCGGGAGGGCCACGATCCGGGCGATCGCCGTCAGGCCGTCGACACCCGGCATGCGCAGGTCCATCAGGACCACGCGCGGCCGGTGGCGGACCACGGCTTCGACGGCTTCGGCGCCGTCGGCCGCCTGGGCCACCACCTCGATGTCGCCCGCCGAACCCAGGATCGTGCGCAGGTGCGCGCAGACCATCGGCTCGTCATCGACCACGAGCACCGGGATCACTGTGCGTGCCTTCCGCCGTCGGAACGTAGGCGGGCAGTATCGCACCGACCCGGAACCCGCCGCCGGGTGCCGGGCCCGCGTCGAACCGCCCGCCGACCAGTTCGACGCGCTGGCGCAGCCCCGCCAGGCCGGACCCGGAACCGCTGCCCGCCAGCGCCGGGTCGGGCGGGTGCGCCGCCGCCGTGTTGGCCACCGAGACGTCCAGGCCGTCCCGGTGGTAGCGCAGCGAGACCGTCGCCGACGCGCCCGGCGCGTGCTTGCGCACGTTCGTCAGCGCCTCCTGCACCAGCCGGTACGCGGTGCGCGCGACGGTCGGCGACACCTGCGCCGGGTCGCCGTCCACCGCGAGCTCCGTGGCCACCCCGACCGACCGGGACTCCTCGACCAGCCGCGCCGGGTCGCCCGGCTCCTCCGGGCTGAGCGTCCGCGCCCCGACTTCGGCGCCGTTGCGCAGGACGCCGACCAGGTCGCGCAGCTCGTCCAAGGCCAGCGCGCCTTCGCGCCGGATGTCCTCGGCCGCGGTCCGCACCGGCGCTTCGCGCGAAGTCACGCCGAGCGCGCCGGCGTGCAGCACCATCAAGCTGAGCCGGTGCGTGACGACGTCGTGCATCTCGCCCGCCAGCCGCCGCCGTTCCTCCGCGCGGGCCTGCTCGGCGAGCAGGTGCTGTTCGCGCTCGGCGCGTTCGGCCCGGTCGCGCAACGACTGCAGCAGCTGGCGCCGCGCCTCGAAGTACAGCGAGAGCAGCGCCGGCAGCGTCGTGCTGAGCACCGCGAACGGCGTCGTGCTCCAGCTCGGCACCCACGGCCGCGCGGCGATCACCGTGAAGATCCCGGCGAGCCAGAGCACGGTCCGCCGGTCCAGCACGCGCGCCAGCTGCGACAGCACGACCGGGGTGATGGTCGGCACCGTCGTCAGGGCGAGCGGGTGCACCGCCACGAGCAGGCCGGGCGCGAACAGGTCGGACGCCAGCATCGCGACCGCCGCCCCGACGAGGAACCAGGCGACCTGCAGCGGGAACCGGAACAGCAGCACCAGCGAGAGGTCGCAGGTCACCTGCAGCACCAGCCCGGCCGCCGGGCCGAGCGGTCCGGTCGTGACCTCGCCCAGCGCGTAGAGCAGGACGTTCAGCCCCGCGAACGCGAACGCCGCGAAGAACAGCCAGAAGCCGTCCGCGCGGCTCGGCCACATCGGCCTCCGGGTGCTGGTCACGCGGTCACGGTAACCGCTCGCGCGGGCCGCCGCCCCGGATGCGCAACCAAAGTTGCGGCCGGCGCGCGGGGGCGCAACTTTTGTCGCCGCGACGACCTTCCTTGCCCGGTTACGCCCCGGGGCCCCGATCCGGTGGAGTGGGGACACCACAGCAAGGGAGGCAACCGTGGTGACTGTCCGAACGCGACAGACGACGAGCGTGGCCTTCGCCCGCGGTCCGGTGCTCGTCATCGCCGGCCTGGCCGGGCTGGCGCTGCTGCTGACCAGCGGGCGCTACGCCGGCGGGTTCGACGAGCTCTACTTCCTGGTGGCCGGTCGAGATCACCTGAACTGGGGGTATTTCGACCAGCCACCGCTCATCCCCGCGCTGGCGGCGCTGATGGACTGGATCGCGCCGGACTCGCTGGTCGCGCTGCGGCTGCCGATGACGCTCGCCGCGGCCGCCGGCGTCGTCGTCACGGCGCTGATCGCCCGCGAGTTCGGCGGCGGCCGCGGCGCCCAGGCGATGGCCGCGGCGTGCTACGCGACGTCCAGCATCATCATCGTCAGCCACTGGATCGGGACCTACGTGCTGGACCCGTTCCTGTGGACGGTCGTGGGCTGGCTGCTCGTCCGCTGGACCCGCACCCGCCGCGACGGCCTGCTCGTCTGGGCCGGGGTCGTGACGGCGGTGTCGCTGGAGACGAAGTTCCTGATCCCGGCGCTGTGGGCGGCGGTGCTGCTCGCCGCGCTGGTGTTCGGGCCGCGCGAGCTGCTGCGGCGCCCGAAGCTCTGGCTGGGCGCGGCGATCGCCGTGGCCGGCACGGTGCCGACGCTGATCTGGCAGGCGGCGAACGGCTGGCCGTACACCCACATGAGTGAAGTCGTCGCCGCGGAGTTCCCGGGTTACGGCACGTGGGTGCGCGACGGGCTGCTCGGCGCCGGGATCGGCGTCGGCGTGCTGGCGCTGCTCTACGGCGTCTGGCGGCTGCTGCGGTCGGCGGAGCTGCGGCCGTACCGGTACCTCGGCGCCGCCCTGGTCGTCGTGGCGCTGGCGGTGGTGCTGACGCACGGCCGCAGCTACTACCTGATGGGCTGTTACGCCGTTCCCTTCGCGGCGGCCGCCACCGAGCTGACCCGGCGCAACCTGGTGCGCTGGTGGAAGGTCGTGGCGTGGCCGGCGTTCGTGCTCTCGGCGGTGGTCACGCTCGTCGCGCTGCCGGTGTGGCCGGCTTCGGCGCGGACGACCTTCGGGCCGTTTTCGCTCGGCAGCACGTTCGCGCAGGGCGAGCTGCCGCAGCAGGAGCTGGCGAAGGCGATCGGGCAGACCTACGCGGCGCTGCCGCCCGACGTGCGGGCGCGGACCGCGGTGTACGCCGAGATCTACCCGTTCGCGGCGGTGACCGAGTTCTACGGTGCGCCGTACGGCATCCAGCGCGTCTACAGTGGACACCGGGCGTACTGGTACTTCGGCCCGCCGCCGGAGTCGGCCGACGCGGTGCTGTTCGCCGGGTTCGACCCGGGGCTGCTGCGGCCGTACTTCGCGCACGAGACCCAGCTTGCCGAGGGGCTGCTGTGGGAGTACGACGGCCGGACGGTGCCGTGGCGGGAAATCTGGCCCGCGCTGAAGCGGCAATGAGAGGAGCGAGATGAGCACGTTGTCCCTGCCCGCCCGGGCCTACCTGCTGGCCTGCGACACCGGGCGTGACCGCCTGCCGGACCGGGAGCGGGTGGCGCTGCTGGTCCGCGCGGCGGGCCTGACCGACCTGGTGCTGCGCGGCCTGGTCGCCGACGACGACGGGCGCCCGGTGATCACCGGCCCCGGCGGCACCGGCCACCTGGTGCTCGACGACCTCTTGGGGGAGTTGAGCGCGGACCCGCACCGCAAGTGGCGCGCCCGCGTCCGCCGCGGCGCCCGCGGGACGCTCCAGTCCCTGGAAGCCCAGCTCGACGCGGCGGGCGTGATCACGCTGGAGACGTCCCGTTTGCTGGGGCTGTTCCCGCGCCGCCGCCCGGTGGTCCGCGACCGGACGGCGGCGGCCGAGCTCCACGACCAGGTGGCGTCCGCGCTGCGGAGTGACGCAGAGGTCGCCCCGGACATCGCGGCCCTGACGTCGCTGGCCGCGGCGGTCGAGCTGCGCTCGGTGCTCCCGCGCCGCGACCGGCGGCAGTACAAGGCCCGGATCGCGCAGCTGGAAGAGCAGGCAGGCGCCGCGGTGCCGGCGTTGCGGAAGGTGATCCGCGAACTGAACGCCGCCCGTTCGGCATCGATCGCGGCGAACTCCGGTGGCGGTGGCGGCTGACCGCACCGGACGACACGCGTACCCAGCCGGACGACACGCGTATCCCGATGGACGACACGGTGGGTGTCGTCCATCGGGGGTCAGCTCGTGAAGAGGCGGTCGAGGTAGTAGTCCACAGTGGACACCGCCTCGACCGGGGTCCGGTGGCCCATCAGGATTTCCGAGCTCTGGGAGTCTGCGATCGCCCACAGCACCGATGCCTCGGTCGCCGGGTCGGCCGATGCGGGGACGTCGCCAGCTTCCTGTGCCTGCCGGACCTGGTCGGCGAAGAATGCGAGCAGCTCCGGCATGCCTTCGCCGAACACCTTCGCCATCGCCGGGTCGGCGACCGCGCGGATGAAGTACGCAACGCCGATCAGGTAGTCGCCTTCGCTTTCCGGGGTGCGCGGCAGGATCTCGACCAGGCACGTGCGCAGGATCGACCGCGGTGTCGGCGGGCCCTCGGCCAGCACCTTCGCCGTGATCCGCTCGGTGCGCAGGCGGTGCCGGTGCTCCAGGGCGAACAGCAGCATGTCGTCCTTGGTCTTGAAGTAGTGCTGCACCGACCCCATGGACATGCCCGCTTCGGCGGCGACGTGCCGCAGGCTGACGCCCTCCAGCCCGGAGCGCGTGGTCAGCCGTTGCAGCGCCTCGGCGATCTGGACGCGGCGCTGGTCGTGGTCCACCTGTTTCGGCACGTTCGCTCCCGTTGTAATGCGACCGCATTGCGAAGACCGGGGGTCCACCGTTACGATGCGATCGCATTGTAACCAACCTCGGGGGGTGTCCGGTGCCGACCGGAACGGTAGAACTCAGGCCGCCGCGCACCACGCTCGATCGGCGCGCGATCACCTGGTGGCGCTGGCAATGGGCGCTCGTCTTCGGGCCGGCGGTCCTCGTGCTCGTGCTGCTCGGCCTGCTGATCCCGCCGGCCGCGGTCTGGCTGCTGGCGCCGGCCGCGGTGGTCGCGCTGATCGGCGTGGCCTGGTGCGCCGTGCTGCCGCTGTGGTGGTTCGGCCTGCACCGCTGGGAGGTCACCGACACCGCCGTCTACGTGCGCTCGGGGTTCCTGTGGCAGGAGTGGCGCGTGGCGCCGCTTTCCCGCGTCCAGACCGTCGACACGCTGCGCGGGCCGCTGCAGCAGCGCTTCGGGCTCGCCACGGTCACCGTGACGACGGCGTCCGCCCGCGGCGCGGTGCGGCTGCGCGGGCTCGACGCCCAGGTCGCGGCCGACGTCGCCGAGCGGCTGACCGAACGCACCGACGCCACGCCCGGGGACGCGACGTGAGCGAGTGGCGCCGCCTGGACCGGCGCTCCCTCGGTGTCACCGCGCTCCTGCTCGCCGGGGTGTCCGTCTCGGCCGGGGTGCCGATCGTCATCGGCGCCGGGCTCCCGGCCCTCGGCTGGCTGGGCGCGGGGGCCGTCCTGCTCGTCGGCGGCGGTGTGCTGGCGGACCTCGTCCGCCTGCGCCGCACGCGGTTCCGGTGCACGGCCGAACGTCTCGAAGCCGAGTTCACGTTCGTCGTCCACACGCGCAAGTCCCTGCCGCGCGAACGGATCCGCAACGTCGACCTGACGGCCAACCCGCTGCACCGCGCGCTCGGTGTCGCGGTGCTGAGCGTCGGGACCGGCCGGCAGGAGTCGTCCGGGCAAGGCCGCATCACGCTCGCGCCGCTGGCGCTGGCCGACGCCGAAGCACTGCGCACCGAGCTGCTCCACCGGGTCGCCGAGGAGCCGGCCGACGGTCCGCTCGCGACGCTCGACCCGCGCTGGATCCGGTACGCGCCGGTGTCGTTCGTGGCGCCGGCGCTCGGGCTGTCCGCGTTCGGCGCGCTGTTCAAGGTCGCCGACTGGTTCGGCGCCGGCGGCGGTCTGCTGGACTGGCTGCTGGACTTGTTCGGAGAGCTGCCCCTGGCCGTGAGCATCCTGTTCCTGCTGGCGCTCGCGGTCGCCGCCGGCGTGGTGGGCGCGGCCGGGCTGTTCGCCGAGATGTGGTGGCACTACCGGCTGGAGCGCGAGCCCGGCGGCACCCTGCACGTCCGCCGCGGCCTGCTCACGACCCGGTCGATCACGCTCGAAGAGCAGCGCCTGCGTGGTGTCGAGGTTGTCGAGCCGCTGGGCGCGCGGCTCGCGGGAGCTGCGCGCGTGGACGCCGTCGCCACCGGCATGAAGCGTGACGACGACAAGACCGACAGCAAGACGCTCCTGCCCGCGGCCCCGCGGGCGGTGGCGCACGACGTCGCGGCGAAGGTGCTGGGCGAGTCCGTGCTCGACGACGTCCTGCTGGTGCCGCACCCGCTCGCCGCCCGCGGCCGCCGGCTGCGGTGGGCCCTGCTCGCCGCGGCCGCGCCGGTGCTCGTCCTCCTGCTGCTCGGGGTGCTGCTGACGGACGTCCTGCTGGTGCTCGGCGGGGCGCTCGCCGTGGTCGTGCTGCCGGTGGCCGTGGCCCTCGCCCTGGACGCCTACCGCAGCCTCGGGCACGGCACGACCACACGTCACCTGGTGAGCCGCCGCGGCACGCTCCGGCGCGGCACGGTCGTGCTGGAGCGGGACGGGGTGATCGGCTGGACGGTGAAGCAGTCGGTGTTCCAGCGCCGCCGCGGGCTGGCGACGTTCACCGCGACCACCGCGGCGGGGTCCGGCGCCTACTCGATCCGCGACGCCGGCGCGGACGAAGGCCTGGCGTTCGCAGGGGCGGCCGTGCCCGGGCTGCTGACGCCGTTCGCTTCGGCAGCTGCCGAAGCGTCACGAGCCTAGGTTCGGGACATGGACGAATTCCGTGCCCTGCACGTCCCCGGGTCCCCGCTGCTGCTGCCGAACGCGTGGGAGTTCGGCGTCGGCGCCTTCCTCGCCGCCCAGGGCTTCCGGGCCCTCGGCACGACGAGCCTCGGCGTGTCCGCGGCGGCCGGGGAGCCCGACGGCGCGCCGTCGACGCGGGACACCACGGTCGCGCTGGCCACTCGCCTGACCCGGCTGGACGCGCTCGTCAGCGTCGACATCGCCGACGGCTTCAGCGCGGACCCCGCCACCGTCGCCGACCTGGCCGAAGAGCTGGCGGCAGCGGGCACGGTGGGTGTCAACCTCGAGGACGGCCGCGCCGACGGCTCCCTCGCCCCGGTGGACGTCCAGTGCGCGCTGGTCACCGCGGTGAAGGAGCGCGTGCCGGAGCTGTTCGTCAACGCCCGGACGGACACGCACTGGGCGGGCGACCGCTCGGTGGCCGAAGCGGAGACGCGGGTGCGTGCCTACGCGGCGGCGGGCGCGGACGGCGTCTTCGTGCCCGGCCTGGCCGACCCGGCCGACGTCGAGCGGATCGTCGGGGTGGGCCTGCCGCTCAACCTGTTGTTCCTGCCCGGGAAGGTGACGGTGGCCGGGCTGGCGGAGCTGGGCGTCGCGCGGGTCAGCCTGGGCTCGCTGCCGTACCGGATGGCGCTCGCGGCGGCCGCCGCGACGGCGTCGGCGGTGCGGGACGGCCGTGAGCTGCCGCTGAGCCCGCCGAGCTACGCCGACGTCACCGCGCTGCTGCCGTAATCGGGTTGCCCGCTCTGCCAGCCTGAAGAGCATGGACGCCTTCGGAACCGACTTCGCCGTCCCGCCCGGCTACCTGAACACGCCCAGCGTGGGCATTCCGCCCGCGCCGGTGGCCGCAGCCGTCGCCGAGTCGGTCGAACGGTGGCGGACCGGCGCGACCCGGCCGGGGGAGTTCGACCAGTACGTCACGCGGGCGCGGGCCGGGTTCGCCCGGCTGCTGGGGGTCGGCGCCGGGCGGGTCGCGATCGGCGCGTCGGCCTCCCAGCTGGTCGCCAACGTCGCCGCGGCGCTGCCCGCCGGCACTCGCGTGCTCGCCGCCGAAGGGGACTTCACCAGCGTGACCTTCCCCTTCGCGGCGCAGGACCTCTTGGTCACCGAAGTGCCCCTGGACCTGCTGCCGGAGCGGGTCGAGGGGCACGACGTCGTCGCCGTGAGCGTCGTCCAGTCCGCGGACGGCCGGATCGTGGACCTCCCGGCGCTGCGGGCCGCCGCGGAAGCCGCCGGGGCGGCCGTGCTGCTCGACGCCACCCAAGCGGTGGGCTGGCTGCCGCTGGACGTCGCCTGGGCGGACTGGGTCGTCGCGGCGGGCTACAAGTGGCTGCTCTCGCCTCGCGGCAGCGCGTGGCTCTACGTGCGGCCGGACGCCCAGGAGCGCACTCGGCCGGTCGCCGCGAACTGGTACGCGGGGGAGGACCCGTGGGCCACCGTCTACGGCCTCCCGCTGCGCCTGGCCGGCGACGCCCGCGCGTTCGACCTCTCGCCGGTGTGGCTCGCCCAGGTCGGCGCGGCCGCGGCGCTGGAGTACCTCGGCGGGCTCGACCTCGCGCAGGTCAGGGCGCACAACACCGGCCTGGCCGACCTGCTGCTGGAGGAGCTCGGACAGCCGCCGCGCGGCACCGCGATCGTGTCGCTCGAGGCCGACCCGGAGCGGGCCGCGGCGGCCGGGATCGTCTCGAGCGTCCGCGGCGGCCGGGTGCGGGTCGGATTCCACCTCTACAACACCGCTGACGACGTCGAACGCGTCTTACGCGCATTCGAGTGAACTCCGCCAGGGCCGTGAACTACCGTATGGCCCCGTGGTTGGTGCGCATTTCACCCCAGGCCCGTCCGACACGGCCCCGCTCGGCGCGGTGCCCCCGCAGCCGCGCCCGCCGGCGCCGGGCCCCCCGGCGCGCGACACCCGGACGCTGCTGCTCAGGAGCGCCGGGCTGGTCGCGATCGCCGTCGTCTCCGGGCTGCTCTGGTTCCTGATCCGGCACGACTCGACACCCGAGGAGCCGGTGGCGCAGCAGCCGGCCCAGAACACCGGGCTGTACACGTTCACGAAGGTCGCCGGGCCGGTGCGGACCAACGAGTGCGCCTCGAAGTCCTACGGCAAGACGCACGACTTCTTCCAGGACAACGAGTGCCAGTCGCTGGTGCGCGCGCTCTACACGACGGAGTCCGGCGGCGCGAAGGCCCTGGTGTCGGTGGTGCTGGTGGGGATGCCGGACTCGACGAAGGCGAAGGCGCTCAAGACGCTGACCGAAAAGGACGGCACCGGCAACGTCACGGACCTGGTGAAGGACAAGACGTTCGCTGGCACCGGCACCCCGAGCGTGAGCGGCGCGGACGCGGCCTACGCGTCGAAGGTCGAGGGTACGAACACGACGATCGTGCTGGCCGACTTCTACGCCAAGCACAAGGACAAGGAGCTGATCGAGAAGATCGCGGACGACGCCCTGCGCCTGTCCGCCGACTTCCACAGCTGACCCCGGCCAAGCGCCCCAATTGGGGCGCTTGGCCGGCGCCGGTCAGCTCGCCTGGCCGGGCATCGCGATCGCCACCGGCTTCTCGCCCGCCTCGGACCGCCACGGCGTCCCGCGCCGCGAAGCCGCCACCAGGGCGTGCAGTGCCGTCGTGCGCAGGCCCGCGTCGTCGGTGTGGTTCACCACCGCCAGCCACGCCGACGCGCAGTCGGCCTCGGCCGTCGCGACCACCAGGGCCGCCGACGCCGAATCCGTCACCGGCTTCTTCGGGACGTACGCCGGTTCCGGCGCGACCGGGGTCGCCCCGGACGCCGAGAGCATCGTCTGCAGCAGGTCACGGCGCAGGGCGTGCTCCGCCGCGCCGCTCTTCTCGGCGTCGCCGAAGTCGGCCGGCAGGAACGCGCCGACCAGCCCGTACACCCAGACCGCCGCGTGCTCGGCCGCGAGCGCCACCTGCAGCGGGTCGACAACCTCGGCGGGCACGGCGCCGGCCGGTGCGGCCGCCACCTTCGGGGCGTCTTCGCCCGGGCCCAGCGCCGGGGCGGTGCGCTGCAGGGCCGCGCAGCCCGCCGCCACCGCCGCGACCAGCCCGGCGCGGTAGCGCGGCAGCCCGCCGACGAGGTCTTCGGCCTGCTTGCGCGCCGTCGCCAGCCGCTCCTTGAGATCACCCAGTGCCGCGGCCGCCGGCGGGGTGGGGGACGACGACGGCTTGGGCCGGTTCAGCCGGTCCACTTCGGACTTCAGCGCGGCCGCGTGCGCCGCGCGCGCGTCGGCGAGCTGGCCGGCGGCGTCGGCGTCGGCACCCTTGGCCAGCGCCCGCGCGGCGGCGGCGTCCGCCTCGGCGGCGGCCAGCAGCGGCTGCAACGGGTCGGGGCTTTCGTCGTAGCCGGGCCCGCAGGCGGCGAGGGGGACGGCCAGTGCGGCCAGCGCCCCCGCGCGGAGGGCGGCACGACGGGTCAGCTCGGTCGGTCTTCCGGTCACGTCGGCCCATCCTGCCAGGCCCCCGGCCGCCCCCGCCGCTCGCGCGTGCCGAGGGGGCGACCGGATAAGCTGGTCCACCACCACCCGAGCCCGACCAAGGAGAGCCCCACGTGCCAGGAGAACTCGCCAGCCGGCTTCAGCCGATCGTGGCCGAAGCCGTCACCGCCGCGGGTTTCGACCTCGACTCGTTCGAGGTGCAGCAGGCCGGCCGGCGGCAGCTGGTCAAGGTCGTCGTCGACTCCGACGACGGCATCGGGCTGGACGAGGTCGCCGAGGTCAGCCGCAAGGTCGCGGCGGCGCTCGACGAGAACGAGCACGTCCTCGCGAGCGCGTACACGCTGGAGGTCACGTCGCCGGGCCTGGACCGGCCGCTCACCGAGCGACGGCACTGGCGCCGCGCGCGCTTCCGTCTGGTGAAGGTGACCCCGGCCGAGGGCGAGGCCTTCATCGGCCGGGTCGGCCACGCGGGCGAGGACGCCGCCCGCATCCTCGAGGGCGGCAAGCTCCGCGACGTCCGCTACGCCGAAGTGGCGAAGGCGGTCGTGGAGATCGAGTTCAAGCAGCCGGCCGCCGAGGACCTGAAACTGCTCGAAGACGACGCGTCCGGCATGATCGCCGCCGAGACGGAGAAGGGGTCGAAGTGAACGTCGACATCGCCGCACTGAGGGCGATCGAACGGGACAAGGACATCCCCTTCGAAACGGTGATCGAGGCCATCGAGACGGCCTTGCTCACCGCGTACAAGCACACCGAAGGCCACCAGCCGCACGCCCGCATCGACATCGACCGCAAGACCGGCCTGGTGCGCGTGCTCGCCCGCACGCTGACCCACGACGGCGAGACCGACGAAGAGTGGGACGACACCCCCGAGGGCTTCGGCCGGATCGCCGCCACCACCGCGCGCCAGGTCATCCTGCAGCGGCTGCGCGACGCCGAGCACGAGAAGACCTTCGGCGAGTTCTCCACCAAGGAGGGCGAGATCGTCGCCGGCGTCATCCAGCGCGACGCCCGCGCCAACGCGCGCGGCATGGTCGTGGTCCAGGTGGGTGACACCGAGGGTGTGCTGCCGTCCGGCGAGCAGGTGCCGGGCGAGTCGTACGAACACGGCAGCCGGCTCAAGGCCTACGTGGTCACCGTGGCGCGCAGCAACCGCGGCCCGCAGATCACGCTGTCGCGCACGCACCCGAACCTGGTGCGCAAGCTCTTCGCGCTCGAGGTGCCCGAGATCGCCGACGGCACGGTGGAGATCGCCGCCGTCGCGCGGGAAGCCGGCCACCGCACGAAGATCGCGGTGAAGTCGACCGTGGCGGGCGTCAACGCCAAGGGCGCCTGCATCGGCCCGGTCGGCTCGCGCGTGCGCAACGTCATGAGCGAGCTGGCCGGTGAGAAGATCGACATCATCGACTTCTCCGAGGACCCGGCCCGCTTCGTGGGGAATGCGCTGTCCCCGGCGAAGGTTGTTTCGGTACGGGTCGTGGACGAGCGGGCGAAGACCGCCCGGGTCGTGGTGCCGGACTTCCAGCTGTCGCTGGCGATCGGCAAGGAGGGCCAGAACGCCCGCCTCGCCGCCCGCCTGACCGGCTGGCGGATCGACATCCGCAGCGACGCGGCCCCGGTGGACGACGAGGGTGATCAAGACCACGCCGGTCCGTCGCGGCCCGCCGCGACAACCGGTTCGGCTGAGTGAAGGTCGAAGCGCTAGACTCAGGAGTGGTTCAACGCCCGCGGCGGGTAGCCGAGCACCAGCCCCACCGGAATCCTCCGGTGCGGACTTGTGTCGGTTGCAAGCGGCGGGCATTGATCGGTGAGCTGCTGCGCGTGGTCGCGGTGGCCGGGCGGGTGGTCGTCGACGAACGTCGGCGGCTGCCGGGCCGGGGAGCATGGCTGCACCCCGACCCGGACTGCCTGGCCAAGGCCGAACGGCGGCGAGCCTTCCCGAGAGCCTTGCGGGCTCCCGGGGCGCTCGATGCCCGCGAGGTCCGCGAGCACGTCGGGCGCACCACTACGCACCACGAGGCCGGGACATACCCGGCTTCGCGAGGAACCAAGGAAGCAGGTCGACCCGTCATGAGTCAGCCGTGAAGCTGAAGCCATGAACGCGAGACAATAAGGACGAGGTCAGCGGGTTTTCCGCCTGGCCTCCCCTAGATGAGGAGAGCTGTGCCAGGCAAGGCCCGCGTACACGAGCTCGCTAAGGAGCTCGGCATCACCAGCAAGGACGTTCTCGCCAAGTTGAAGGAACAGGGCGAGTTCGTGAAGTCCGCGTCGTCCACGGTCGAGGCGCCCGTCGCCCGCCGTCTCCGCGACGCGTACGCGCCGAAGGGCGCCAAGAAGCCCACTCCCGGCCCGTCGGCGCGTCCCGCGCCCCCGGCCGCCAAGCCGGGCGCTCCCGCGCCCAAGCCCGCGTCGCCCGCTCCTCAGCAGCAGGCGCCCGCGGCGAAGGCCGCCCCCGCGGCGGCCCCGCAACAGCAGCAGGCCCCGGCCTCGAAGCCGGCCGCCGCGCCGGGTGCCCGTCCCGCGGGTCCCGGCCCCCGGCCCGGCCCGCGTCAGCAGCCCGCCGCGCCCGCTCCGCAGGAGCAGGTCCCGGCCGCGAAAGCCGAGACGCCTGCCGCCGCACCCAAGCAGGAGACCCCGGCCGCGCCTTCGGGCAACACCGGTTCGGTCGTCCCGCCGAAGCCGCAGGGCCCCAAGCCCGGCGGTCCCAAGCCCGGTCCGCGCACCCCGCGGGTCGGCAACAACCCGTTCGGCGTCGGTTCCGGCGCCCCGCCGCGCCCGCAGGGCCCGCGCCCCGGTGGCGGTCAGGGCGGCGACAACCGCCCGCCGCGTCCCGGTGGCACCGGTGGTAGCGGTGACCGTCCGGCCCCGCGTCCCGGTGGTGGCGCCGGTGGCAACCGGCCGAGCCCGGGCAACATGCCCCCCCGGCCGAACCCCGGCATGATGCCGGGCCGCACGCAGCGCCCGGCCGGTCCCGGTGGCGGCGCTCGTGGTGGTCCCGGTGGCGGCGCCCGTGGCGGCCCCGGCGGCGGCGCTCGTGGCGGCCCCGGTGGCGGTGGCGGCGGCTTCCGCGGCGGCCCTGGTGGCGGCGGCGGTGGCGGCGGTTTCCGTCCCGGTGGTGGCGGCGGCGGTGGCGGCGGTTTCCGTCCCGGCGGCGGCGGTCCCGGTGGCGGCGCCCCGGCCGGTGGCGGCGGTTTCCGTGGCGGCGGTGGCCGTGGTGGCCCCGGTGGCCGTGGCGGCACCGCGGGTGCCTTCGGGCGCCCGGGTGGTCCCTCGCGCAAGGGTCGCAAGTCGAAGCGGCAGAAGCGCCAGGAGTACATGGACAACATGCAGGCGCCCAGCGTCGGCGGCGTCCGCCTGCCCAAGGGGCAGGGCGAGACGATCCGGCTGCCGCGGGGTGCTTCGCTGACCGACTTCGCCGAGAAGATCGACGCCAACCCGGCTTCGCTGGTGCAGGTGCTTTTCCACCTCGGCGAGATGGTCACCGCGACGCAGTCCGTGTCGGACGACATCCTCGAGCTGCTCGGCGGCGAAATGAACTACACGGTTCAGGTCGTCTCGCCGGAGGAAGAGGACCGCGAGCTGCTGGAGACCTTCGACATCACCTACGGCGACGACGCCGGTGGCGAAGAGGATCTGCAGGTCAGGCCGCCGGTCGTGACCATCATGGGTCACGTCGACCACGGTAAGACCCGACTGCTCGACACGATCCGGAAGACGAAGGTCCGCGAGAGCGAGGCCGGCGGCATCACGCAGCACATCGGTGCGTACCAGATCGAGACCGAGCTCGAAGGCAACCCGCGCCTGATCACCTTCATCGACACCCCGGGTCACGAGGCGTTCACCGCCATGCGTGCCCGTGGTGCGAACTCGACCGACATCGCGGTGATCGTGGTGGCGGCCGACGACGGTGTGATGCCGCAGACGGTCGAGGCGATCAACCACGCGCAGGCCGCCAAGGCCCCGATCGTGGTCGCGATCAACAAGATCGACAAGGAAGGCGCGAACCCGGACAAGATCCGGCAGCAGCTGACCGAGTACGGCCTGGTCGCCGAGGAGTACGGCGGCGACACGATGTTCGTCGAGATCTCCGCGCGGCAGAACATCAACATCGATGGTCTGCTCGAGGCGATCCTGCTGACCGCCGACGCCGCTCTGGACCTCCGGGCCAACCCGGACATGGAGGCCCAGGGTGTCGCGATCGAGGCACACCTCGACCGCGGCCGCGGCCCGGTGGCCACCGTCCTGGTCCAGCGCGGCACGCTGCGCGTCGGTGACTCGGTCGTGGCGGGTGACGCCTACGGCCGCGTCCGCCGGATGGTCGACGAGCACAACGTCGACGTCACCGAGGCGCTGCCGTCGCGGCCCGTCCAGGTCATCGGGTTCACCTCGGTGCCGGGTGCGGGTGACACCTTCCTGGTGGTCGACGAGGACCGCGTCGCCCGGCAGATCGCCGAGCGCCGCGCCGCTCGTACGCGCAACGCGCTCAACGCGTCGCGCCGCAAGCGGGTCAGCCTCGAGGACCTCGACTCCGCCTTGAAGGAGACGAACAGCCTCAACCTGATCATCAAGGGTGACAACTCGGGCACCGTCGAGGCCCTCGAAGCCTCGCTGCTCCAGCTGGACGTCGGCGACGAGGTCGAGCTGAACGTGGTCCACCGCGGTGTCGGTGGCGTGACCGAGTCGGACATCGACCTGGCGACCGCGTCCGACGCGATCGTCCTCGGGTTCAACGTCCGGGCCCAGGGCAAGGCGACCGAGCGGGCCACCCGCGAGGGTGTCGACGTCCGGTACTACACGGTCATCTACCAGGCGATCGACGAGATCGAGCAGGCTCTCAAGGGCATGCTCAAGCCGGAGTACGAAGAGGTCGAGCTGGGCCGCGCGGAGGTTCGCGAGGTCTTCAAGTCCTCCAAGATCGGCACGATCGCGGGTTGCCTGGTCATGTCCGGCGAGATCCGGCGCAACGCGCGCGCCCGGCTGCTGCGCGACGGCACTGTCGTCGCGGAGAACCTGCCGGTCAGCTCGCTGCGGCGGTTCAAGGACGACGTGGTCGAGGTCCGCGAGGGCTACGAGTGCGGTCTGACGCTCGGTTCGTACGGCGACCTCAAGGTCGGCGACCTGATCGAGACCTACGAGCAGCGCGAGAAGCCGCGTGCGTAAGTAAGGCGTGTTCCCCCGGGTGTGCGGTTTCGCACCGCACACCCGGGGGTTTCGCTTCCCATCCCTACAACACCACCCAAACTGCTTATGTTCGTCGGAGCCCTTGAGCTCGACATCCTGCTCGGCGACGTCCATTCGCTGAAGCAGAAGCGATCCGTGGTCCGGCCGGTGCTGGCGGAGGTGCGCAAGCGCTTCGCCGTCTCGGTGGCCGAAGCCGGTCACACCGACCTGCACCGGCGGACCCTCATCGGGGTGGCCGTGGTCGCCGAAGGTGGCGAGCACGTCCGTGACGTGCTCGACTCGTGTGAGCGGTACGTGGCCAGCCGGCCGGAATTCGAGCTGCTCACCGCGCGCCGGCGGCTGCTCGGTCCAGAAGACTAGGAGAAAGACATGGCTGATCCTGCTCGGGCTCGCAAGCTCGCCAAGCGGATCTCGCAGATCGTCGCGTCGGCGATCGAACACGAGGTCAAGGACTCCCGGCTGGACTACGTGACCATCACGGACACGAAGGTCACCGGCGACCTGCACGACGCCACGGTGTACTACACGGTGCTCGGCGAGAAGCTGGACGTCCCCCCGGACTTCACCGGCGCCGCCCTCGCGCTCGAATCGGCGCGCGGAATGCTGCGCACGAAGGTCGGGCAGGGTACCGGGGTCCGCTACACGCCGACGCTGACCTTCGTCGCCGATACGATTCCCGAGGAGTCGAAGCGGATCGAAGACCTGCTCGCGAAGGCTCGTGAGGCCGACGCGGAGGTCGCGCGGCGTTCGGCCGGGGCGCAGCACGCGGGCGAACCCGACCCGTACAAGGCGCCCCGCGAAGAGGCCGACGACGACGAGTTCGCGGAGGAGGAGAGCCGGGGCTGACCCGTGCTCTCCCGCCGCACCCTGCTCGCCGGCAGCGCACTCGCGCTGCTGGCGGGCTGCTCTGCCGACCCCTCCGGCCCGCCGCCCGGTCCGGCCGCGGTGCCGGCGCCTTCCCATCCGACGGCGCCCCGGGACCCGGTGACGGTCCAGCGCATGCGGTCGGCCGCTCGGGGCGGCGACGTCGACCTGGTGTTGATCACGCCCGAAGGTGTCCCGGCCGCCGGACTGCCGGTGTGCCTGGCCCTGCACGGCCGCGGCGCCCGGGCGCGCACCTTCCTCGAGCTGGGCGTTCCCGAGCTGCTGACGGCGGCGGTCCGCACCGGCACCCCGCCGTTCGCCGTGGCCGCGGTCGACGGTGACCACTACTGGGTGGACGTCGGCTCCGGGGACGATCCGCAGCGGATGCTCACCGAGGAGCTCCCAAGCTGGCTGACGGCTCGTGACCTGCGACCGGCTTCGGCGGTGTTCGGCATTTCGATGGGCGGCTTCGGCGCGCTGCGGTTCGCCCGCGCCCACCCGGACCTGAAGGCCGTCGCGACGGCGAGTGCGGCGCTGTTCGTCAGCTGGCCGGACGCCCGCAGCCGCAAGGTTTTCTCCGGTGAGGACAACTGGCGCGCGGAAGAACCGTTGCTGCACACCGGCGAGCTGCGCAAGGACTCGCTCGGTGTCTGGTGCGGCGAGTCGGACCCGTTCCTGGGCGCCGACCGGAAGCTCGTGAAAGCGGTGAACCCCGCGGTGGCGCAGTTCTCGCCGGGTGGGCACAAGGACGAGTACTGGCGCGGAGTGCTGCCGGACGTCTTGAAGTTCGTCGGGCAGCGGTTAGCGTGACGCGAAGAGGATCGCTTGGGGCACTTCGGCTTCCGGGCTGAGCCGCCACTCCGCGTCGACCTTGAACCCCGCGTTCCGCAGCCACCGGGCCAGGTGCGCCGGCTGTCGCAAGTGGACGTTGACGCGCATCGGATGCCCGCCGTACCCCTCGGTCTTGAGCCGTGTCTCGTCGCCGACGTGGAAGCCGATCACCAGCCGGCCGCCGCGCCGCAGCACCCGCCGGAACTGGCCCAGCGCCACCGGGACCTCGGCGTCCGGCACGTGGATCAGCGACCAGAACACCAGCACCCCCGCCACCGACGCGTCGGACAGGGCGAGGTCCGTCATCGACCCCACCTCGAACCGCAGCTCCGGATGTGTCCGGCGGGCCAGGTCGATCATTCCCGGGGACAGGTCGACGCCGGACGCGTCGACACCCAGTTCGTTCAGGTGCGCGGTGAAGTGCCCGGGGCCGCAGCCGACGTCGACCGCCGGCCCGTCGACCTGCGCGGCGAACACCGAGAGCGCCGCCCGCATGTAGGGCTGGGTGCTCAGCGCGTTCCGCACGAAGCCAGCGTAGCTCTCCGCCACCGTGTCGTAGGACGTGCGGGTGTCCGCGAGCCAGGTCATGGCAGCGGGTGCGCGGCGGCCGGGCGCAGGCCGTCGAGCACCAGCGCGAGCCCGCGCCGCCAGTCCGGGGCCGCGACGGCCGCGCCGAACACGACCGCCAGGTCGAGAAGACCGAAGTCCCGCCGCAGCGCCCCGGCCTCCTGGGCGCGCGTGATGATCCGGGCCATCCGGGCCGCGTTGGCGTGCTTGGCCTGCTCCAGGCCCGACGTCGGGTCGAACACCCGCGCGCAGACCTCGGTGAAGCCGCGGTCGGTCACCTGCATCAGGATCGAGCGTTCGAGGAAGAGCACAAAACCGTCCCACGGGTCTTCGCACGCGAGAGCCTCTTCGGTGACGGCTTTTGCTTCTTCCAGCGTCGGCAGGAATGCGGCTTCGACGAGGTCCGCCCGCGTCGGGAACCGGTTGTAGAGCGTGCCGATCGCGACCTCGGCGCGCCGGGCGATCTCGTCGAGCGGGGCGTCGACGCCCTTGGCGCCGAACACTTCCCGGGCGGCCGCGACCAGTGCCTCGCGGTTGCGCCGGGCGTCCGCGCGCAGGGGACGATGCTCGACGGTCACGCCCCGGAGTATAACCAAGGTGACGACGCTCTCAGGTTCCTGCACGCTCGGGCGGCCCGTCCGGTTGCCTCCTGATCGGAACCTCACAGTGCCGCGCCCGGGCGGCCGCCGGGAGCACAATGGGGGTGAGCGGGGTGACCCCCGCCACCGAGGCAGCCCACCGAGGGGAGGTCGGCCATGCACTCCGACCTCTCGCCGTCGGGCCGCACCGGAGTCCTCCTCGTCGGAACCCGCGGGCAGCGTGGTCCCGGGGAGGTGCTGATCAGGATCAGGGGTGGCCTGGAAACCTTCCTTGCCTGGTCCGACACGGAGCTGCCGAAGGGGACGACCGTGCTGGTCGTCGAAACCCGCGGACGGCGCACGGTCGACGTCGTGGCTTGGGACGTCTCGGAACCCTCTTCCTAGTGTTCGTCTAAGGACAGTCGATGTTCGGTTATCGCGTGCCGGCCCCCAACGAGGCGATGCTGATTTCGGGCGGCAAGACCAGCAAAGGCACGTCGCCGTTCCGGGTCGTGACCGGGCACGGCGCCTTTGTCATGCCGGTGTTCCGGAAAGTCCGGTTCCTCACGCTTTCCATGTGTGAGGCCGAAGTGACCGAAGTGTGCGTCACGAAGCAGGCCATCGCGCTGACCGTGCGGGCGGTGATCGCGTTCAAGGTCGGCAACGACACCGAGAGCATCGTGAACGCCGGCCAGCGGTTCCTCTCCGACCAGGACCAGATGTCCGTGCTGACCGGCCGCATCTTCTCCGGTCATCTGCGCTCGATCATCGGGTCGATGACGGTCGAGGAGATCATCACCGAGCGGCAGAAGCTGGCGACCGAGGTGCTGGACGGCTCGGCGGTGGAGATGGCGAAGATCGGCCTGTCGGTCGACGCGCTGCAGATCCAGTCGATCGACGACATGAAGCTCGGCTACATCGCCGCGATGGCCGCGCCGCACAACGCCGCCATCCAGCGGGACGCCCAGATCGCCCAGGCCGTGGCGAACAAGCGGGCGGCCGAGGCCGAGCAGGAGTCGCAGCGGACGCAGGCGGAGTACGCCCGGCAGACGTCGATCGTGCAGGCGCAGTACCGCGCCGAAGTCGAAGCGGCACAAGCCGAAGCGGCGCAGGCCGGGCCGCTCGCGCAGGCGAAGGCGCAGCAGGAGGTCATCGACGCGCGGACCGAGCTGGCCCAGCGCGAGGCGGAGCTGCGGCAGCAGCAGCTGGTGGCCGAGGTGATCAAGCCGGCCGACGCGGAGGCCGAGCGGATCCGCATCCTGGCGCTGGCCGACGCGGAGAAGATGCGCGTGCAGGCCGAGGCGGCGGCGTCGAACAACCGCGTTGCGCTCGACCGGATGCTCATCGACCAGCTGCCGATGATCGTCAAGGAGGCCGGGCGCGGCCTGGCCGGCGCGAACGTCAACATCCTCAACGGCGCCGACGGCCTCGGCGAGATGGCCGCGGGGCTGGTCGGACAGGGACTGTCCATCTTGGACTCGGTGAAGCGCGGCCTGAACACGCCGCCGGCGCCGGCGCCGGCGGCTCCGGAGCAGAACGGCCAGGCGCTCCCGAAGCCGGGGGAGCTCACCCAGTCCTGAGGGCGCTTTGTCGACTCGGTGTCGTCAGGAAGCGGGTTTGGCGGCGACGACCAGGTCACGCAGGATGGCCTGGTCCACCCGGTGCGAGAACTCCGCCCACGGCCCGCCTTCGCGGACGTCGAGGCCGGCCTTCCGCAGCACCTCGACGAGCTCCTCGCGCGGCAGGACCGTGGTGTTCCAGGAGATGCCGAGCGCGCCGCCCGGGCGCAGCACCCGCGTCCACACCGGGACGGCCGCCGCGAGCAGGTCGCGCGGGCTGCGCTGCAGGCCGGCTTCGCGGTGGCTGCCGTGCTGCACGCCGTACGGCGCGTCGGTGACGATCACGTCGCACGAGTTCGCCCGCAGCACCTCGTCGGTGGTCAGCGTGTCGGCCTGGAAGTAGGTGAGCTTGCGGGTGTCACCCGCTTTGTAGTCTTCCTTGCTCAACGCGTACTCGACGTCGAGCCGGCGGCCGAGGCGCACCTTGTTGCGGCGCAGCTGGCCCGTCTCGGCGGTGTGCTTGACCCGCTTGTTCCGCAGCCACGTCTTGATGAACGCCTCGTAGGCCTCGAAGTCCTTGGCGTCGACGTCCAGGCCGGTGGCGTGCAGGCCGTACATGATCGCCTGGTTGAGCGTGGTGCCGCGGCCGCACAGCGGGTCGAGCAGGTACTTCGGCTTGTCCGAAAGCAACCCCGTGGGGTCCGCGGTGGCGAGCAGCGTCACGTTCAGCAGGAGCTTCGTGAACGACTCGTTGGTCTTGCCCGCGTACTTCTGGATGGTCAGCAGGTCCGAGTCGGCCTTCGCCAGCGGTGTCACGGTGACCGGGCGCAGCACGCCGTCACCCAGCTCGAACAGCGCGTACAGCGAAGACAGGTTCGACAGCAGCGCGAGGTCACTCTCGCCCAGGGCCGCCGAACTGGTGAAGCGCACGTAGCCGACGCCGCCGAGCTCGACCTCCTCGATCCCGGACAGCTCGGCCGACAGCGCCGCGCCGAACACCGCCAGCTCGGCGCGCAGCAGCGCGGGGGAGGAGGCGGCGTACACCCGGTTGGCGGACGGGTGGACCAGAATCACGTACTCAGGCATCCCGCAGAGCGTAGCGTGACGCACCGTGACCCCTACTTTGGCGCAGGACATCCGCGACGCGGCGGCGCTGCTCGCGTCGGCCACCGACGTGACGGTGCTCGGCCACGTCCGCCCGGACGCGGACGCGCTCGGCAGCGCGCTGGCCCTCGGCCGGGTGCTGCGTCAGCGTGGCGCGAAGGTGCGCGTCTCCTTCGGTGAGCCGGACGAGGCCCCGGAGACGCTGCGGTGGCTCGACGAGGACGGCCTGCTGACCCACCCGGACGACCTGCCGGACACCGAGGCGCTGCTGGTCTGCGTCGACACGCCGGTGCCGAAGCGGCTCGGCCGGCTCGCCGGCCGGGTCGAGCTCGCCGGCTCGGTGCTGGTGATCGACCACCACGCGACCAACACGTTCTACGGCAGCTGCAACGTCGTCGACGAGACCGCGGAAGCCAGCGCGATCCTGGTGTTCCGGATCCTGGACGCGATGGGCGCCGAGCTGGACGAGCCGATCGCGCGCGGGATCTACGCGGGGATCGTCACCGACACGAGCGGGTTCCGCCGGGCGAGCCCGGAGACGCACCGGATGGCGGCGCGGCTGCTGGAAGCGGGCGTCGACCCCGAAGCGGTGGTGCGGCGGATCGTCGACGAGCGGCCGTTCACCTGGCTGCCGATGCTGTCGTCCGTGCTGAGCGAAGCCGAGCTGGAGCCGGAAGCCGCGCAGGGCAAGGGTTTTGTGCACGCGGTGGTCCGGGTGGACGCGGCCCGGACGGTGCGCGCCGAAGAGGTCGAGTCGGTGATCGACGTGGTCCGCTCGGTCCGTGAGGCGGCCGTCGCGGCAGTGCTCAAACAGGACTTGACCAACCCGGCGCAGTGGCAGATCTCGTTGCGCTCCATCGGGATCGACGTCTCGGCGGTGGCGGCCGAGTTCGGCGGGGGCGGGCACCGGCAGGCCGCGGGCTGCACGATCGCGGGCCCGGCCGAGGAGGTCCTGGCCGGGTTGCGCGAGGCGCTGGAGCGGGCGCCGCTGCTGTAGCGCGTCGGATCGCGGCCCCGGAAAGTTCCCGCGTTCCCGCCGGTCAGAACTGTCGGTGGGGGCGGTTAGAGTCCGGTTCGTGGTGAATGTGGACGAGATCGAGCGGGTCCCGGCGAAGCGGGTCCTGGGCCTGGCGGTGCCGGCGCTGGGCGTGCTGGCCGCCGAGCCGTTGTACGTGCTGGTCGACACCGCGGTGGTCGGCCACCTCGACGCGCTGTCGCTGGCCGGCCTCGCGCTCGGCGGGGTGGTGCTGGCGCAGGTGTCGAGCCAGCTGACGTTCCTGTCGTACGGCACGACGTCCCGCACCGCCCGGCTGCACGGTGCCGGCCGCCGGGCCGACGCGGTCCGCGAAGGGGTGCAGGCGACGTGGCTGGCGCTGCTGGTCGGGGTGGTCGTGCTGGTCGCCGGCCAGCTGCTGGCCTGGCCGATCGCGCGGGCGCTCTCGGGCAGTGACCAGACGGCCGAAGCGGCGGTGTCGTGGCTGCGGATCGCGCTGCTCGGGGCGCCGCTGATCCTGGTCACCATGGCCGGCAACGGCTGGATGCGCGGGGTGCAGGACGCCGCGAAGCCGTTGCGCTACGTCCTGCTGGGCAACGGGATCTCGGCGATCCTGTGCCCGGTGCTCGTGTACTGGGCCGGGCTCGGCCTGGAGGGCTCGGCGATCGCGAACGTCGTCGCGCAGGTGATCTCGGCGTCGCTGTTCTTCGCGGCGCTGGTGAAGGAGAAGGTGGGGCTGCGGCCGGACTTCAAGGTGATGCGCGCCCAGCTCGGCCTCGGCCGC
This sequence comes from Amycolatopsis sp. NPDC051758, assembly GCF_044453095.1. Taxonomy (NCBI): domain Bacteria; kingdom Bacillati; phylum Actinomycetota; class Actinomycetes; order Pseudonocardiales; family Pseudonocardiaceae; genus Amycolatopsis; species Amycolatopsis sp. NPDC051758. The sequence goes on from NZ_JBITCJ010000005.1 coordinate 544,254, forward strand.
GACCTGGTGCTGCGCAGCCTCGGGTTCCAGGCGTGCTTCATCTCGGCGGCGGCCGTCGCGGCCCGGACGTCGACCGAGGCGGTCGGCGCCCACCAGGTGGTGCTGCAGCTGTGGACGTTCCTCGCGCTGGTGCTCGACTCGGTGGCGATCGCCGCGCAGTCCCTGGTCGGGGCCGCGCTCGGGGCGAACTCGGTCCGGCAGGCGCGCGGGGTGGCCGCGCAGATCACCGGGTACGGGCTGCTGCTGGGGTGCTTCCTGTGCGTGCTGTTCGCCGCGCTGTCGTGGGTGCTGCCGCACGCGTTCACGTCCGACCCGGGCGTGCTCGGTGAGATCCCGCACGCGTGGTGGTTCTTCGTCGCGATGCAGCCGATCGCCGGCGTGGTCTTCGCTCTGGACGGCGTGCTGCTCGGCGCGGGTGACGCGGCGTTCCTCCGCAACGCGACGCTCGGCAGCGCGGCGCTGGGCTTCTTGCCGCTGATCTGGGCGTCCCTCGGCTTCGGCTGGGGTCTCACCGGCATCTGGACCGGGCTTTCGCTGTTCATGGTCCTGCGCCTGGTGTTCGTCCTGGTCCGGTGGCGGTCGGGCAACTGGGCGGTGACCGGCGCCGTCCGGCCGGCGTGAGGCCGCTGACCTGTGGCGAAAACCACCCGGATAACGGCTATGTTTCGAGGTTGCTTAGGCGCTACAAGTAGTAGGGACGGCAACGAGGGCGTCCTGCGCCCCGCACCGCCGAAATCCTGGAGGAACTTGTGCCGCCCGCCACCGGCCGCGCCACCGCCCGGTCCTGGCTCATCTGGCTGTCCGCCGTCACCGTCTACCTCCTCGCGGTGTTCCACCGCACCTCCTTCGGCGTCGCCGGGCTGCAGGCGGCCGAGCGCTTCGGCGTCGGCGCGGCCGCGCTCGGCACGTTCACGGTCCTGCAGGTCGGCGTCTACGCGGCGATGCAGATCCCGACGGGTGTGCTCGTCGACCGCTACGGCCCGCGCCGTGTGCTCACCGTCGCGGTCCTGGTGCTCGGCGCCGGCCAGCTCCTCCTCGGCGTGGCGCACTCCTACGGTCTCGGCCTGGTCGCCCGCGGGGTGCTCGGCCTGGGTGACGCGCTCACCTTCGTCAGCGTGCTCCGCCTGGTCGCGGCCCACTTCCCGGGCCGCCAGTACGCGCTGCTGACGTCGTTCACTGCGGCCGTCGGCTACATCGGCAACCTCGCCGCGACCGTCCCGCTGTCGCTGCTGCTCGACTCCGCCGGCTGGACCCCCACCTTCCTCGCGGTCGGCGCGATCACGGTCCTCTACACCGTCGTGGTGACGCTCCGGGTCCGCGACGTCCCCGCCGGGGAGCAACCGCCGGTCCGCGAAGCCGTCCGCCCGGGTGAACTCGGCCACCAGGTCGCCGAAGCCTGGCGGACGCCGGGGACGCGTCTGGGCTTCTGGGTGCACTTCAGCACGATGTTCGCGCCGAACGCGCTGACGCTGCTGTGGGGCGTGCCGTGGCTGGTGCAGGGCCAGGGCCAGTCGAAGGCCGCCGCGAGCGCGCTGCTGACGGTGTTCGTCTTCGGGTCGATGGCGGGCGGCCCGCTGCTGGGCGGCCTGATCGGGCGGCGGCCGTCGTTGCGGATGCCGCTGGTCGGCGGGTACATCGGCGGGGCGGCGCTGCTCTGGGCGGTGCTGCTGAGCTGGCCCGGGCAGGTGCCGGTGGCGCTGCTGGTGCCCGCGTTCGCGTTCCTCGCCCTCGGCGGCCCGGCGTCGATGATCGGTTTCGCGCTGGCTCGCGACTACAACCCGCTGAGCCGCGTCGGCACGGCGACCGGCGTGGTCAACGTCGGCGGCTTCGTCGCGACGACGATCGCCGCCCTCGCGGTCGGCGTGCTGCTGCAGTGGACCGGCGGCAGCTTCCGGCTGTCGCTGCTGGCGATCGTCGCGATCCTGGCCCTGGGCACCTGGCGGATGCTGACGTGGTGGCGCCGGACCCGCGCGCACCTGTTCCTCGCCGAGGCCCGCGGCGAGGAGCTGCCGGTCCGCATCACCCGCCGTCGCTGGGACGCCGCCCTGCCCGAGACCCCCATCGTCGCCGCCTGACCCCAGCGGCCTGCCGAACGCACCTGATCGTTCCGCAAGACCCGGCCGCTAGGGTTTGCCGGGTGTCGAGCCCCAAACCGCCCCGCCGTCCCGCCCCGCCTCCCGGCCTCCTCATCGTCGACAAGCCCGCCGGCATGACGTCGCACGACGTGGTCGCCCGCGCCCGCCGGATCATGGGCACCCGCAAGGTCGGGCACGCCGGCACGCTCGACCCGATGGCGACCGGCGTGCTGGTGCTCGGCATCGAGCGCGCCACCAAGCTGCTCGGCCACCTGGCGCTCGACCGCAAGACCTACCTCGCCACCCTGAGCCTCGGCAGCAGCACCACGACCGACGACGCCGAGGGCGAAATCCTCAGCCAAGCCGCGACCACGGACGTCACCGACGAAGCCGTCACGAACGGCATCAAGAAGCTGACCGGCGACATCCAGCAGGTGCCCAGCGCGGTCAGCGCCGTCAAGATCGACGGCAAGCGCGCCTACGCCCGGGTCCGCGCCGGCGAGGACGTCGTGATCCCGCCGCGCCCGGTCACCGTCTACCGCTTCGACGTCCTCGCGATCCGCCACGAGGCGGACCACGTCGAGGTCGACGCCGTCGTCGAGTGCTCGTCCGGCACCTACGTCCGCGCGCTGGCCCGCGACCTGGGCGCCGACCTCGGTGTCGGCGGTCACCTCCAGGCCCTCCGGCGCACCACGGTCGGCCCCTTCACCCTGGCGAAGGCGAAAACCCTCGACCTGCTCGAGGAGACGCCCGAACTGAGCCTGGACCTCGACGCCGCCGTCGCCGCCGCCTTCCCGCGGCGCGACCTCGACGCCGCGACGGCCAAGGCGGTCCGGCACGGCCAGCGCATCCCGGCGGCCGGGGTCGAGGGCACCTACGGCCTCTTCGGGCCGGACGGCCGGGTGCTCGCCCTGGCCGCGGACGAACAAGGCGTGTCCCGAGCAGTGGTCGTGTTGCTGCCCGCCTAGGGTGGGCCCGAAGAGACGGGAGTGTGCCGTGCTGCGGTGGCGTGGGCTGGGAGACCTTCCCGGCGGGTGGGGCCGGTGCGTGGTCACCATCGGCGTGTTCGACGGTGTGCACCGCGGGCACCAGGAGCTGATCAACCGGACGGTGGCGGCGGCCGCCGAACGCGGGCTGCCGGGCGTCATGCTGACGTTCGACCCGCACCCGTCGGAGGTGCTGCGCCCGGGCAGCCACCCGGCGCAGCTGACCACGTTGCGGCGCAAGGCCGAGATCGTCGAAGGCCTCGGGATCGACGTCTTCTGCGTGCTGCCGTTCACCTTGGAGCTGTCGCGGCTGCAGCCGGAGGAGTTCGTGCACGAGGTCCTGGTCGACCGGCTGCACGCGGCCGCGGTGGTCGTCGGTGACAACTTCACCTTCGGCGCCAAGGCCGCGGGGGACGTCGCGATGCTGCGCACGCTCGGCCGCCGGTTCGGTTTCGCCGCGTACGGCGCGGAACTGCAGGGCAAGGAACTGTCCGAAGAGGACCAGTCGGCCATCACGTTCTCGAGCACCTACGTCCGGTCGTGCATCGACGCCGGTGACGTGGTCGCCGCCGCCGAGGCGCTCGGCCGGCCGCACCGGCTGGAGGGCATCGTCGTTCGCGGGGACGGCCGGGGCCACGAGCTCGGCTACCCGACGGCGAACCTGTCGACGCCGCGCTTCGCCGCCGTCCCGGCCGACGGCGTGTACAGCGCCTGGTTCACCCGCTCGGCCGACCCCACGCGCCGGCTGCGTGCCGCGGTCTCGGTGGGCACCAACCCGACGTTCTCCGGGCGCGAGCGGACCGTCGAGGCGTTCGTCCTCGACGTCGACGAGGACTTCTACGGCCAGCACGTGGCGATCGACTTCGTGAGCCGGCTGCGCGACCAGGTGCGGTTCGCCGACTCGGCCGGGCTGGTCACGCAGATCGACGACGACGTCGTCGAGACGCGCAAGGCGCTCCCCGACGCCGGCTGAACGGGCCCCGACCGGGGCCGAATCGGGGATTTCGCGTTCACGCACGTGGCAGCGATGGCAAGATGCTCATGCAGGACGGGCGAAGCGGGTTTAGGGGAGCGGAACTGGTGGAGGACCACAAGATCGTCCAGCGGAACATCGCGTTGCAGCGTGAGTGGTACGGCGAGCCGCTGGGCGACCGCGTGCGCCGCCTCGTCGTCGCGTTCGACGTTTCGCAGGCGTTCCTGGCCGAGGTCCTCGGGATCAGCGCCCCCATGCTCAGCCAGGTGATGAGCGGGCGGCGGGCGAAGATCGGCAACCCGGTCGTGCTGGCCAGGATGATCATGCTCGAGCGCAAGATCCTGGTGCCCGAGGTCGCCGCCGGCAACCGCGACGCGATGCTGGCCGCGATGGAGGACGTCCGCGACTCCCGGCCCACCGTCGGTCGCGACAACATCCCGGTGGTCAACGACGACCAGAAGGTCCTCGCCTACCTGCGCGACCTGGCCGAGGACGAAGATCTCGGCGAGGCCGCCAAGCGGCTCGACGACGACTTCCCGGCCATCGCCGACCTGCTCCGCCGGGCGGGCCACACCACCTGATGCCGGTCCTGTTCAGCGCGCTGGTCCCGCCGGACGACGTCGTCGAAGCGGTCGCCGGGGCGCTGGGCGAGCCGGACGACGGGCTGCGCTGGGAGCCGCCGGAGCGCTGGCACGTCACCCTCGCCTACTACGGCCACGACGACCTCGACGTCCGCGGCGCCTGGCTCGCCGGCCGTCTGGCCGGCCGCCGGGCGGTCGACGTCCGGCTGGAAAAGGCCGCGACGTTCCCCGGGGTGCTGTGGTTGACTGTCGCCGGATCGGAGCTGACGCCGCTCGCGCACGCCGCGGGCGCCGCCGCCGAAGCGAGGCCGTATGTGGCTCACCTGACGCTGGCGCGGTTCCCCCGGGAAGATCCGGGTCTCGCCGAGCGTTGGACCAAGAGCCTGTCGAACTTCACCAGCCGGAGCTGGACCGCCACCTCGGTGGTGCTGATGACCAGCGAGCGCGAGCCGGGCGGGACCCGGTACCGGGTGGCCCGCTCGTTCGGGCTGGACCACGGCTGAAGGCCCTGCTCAGGGGCACAGTCCGGGTGGCTGGTAACGTCATGACCGGGTCCGGCTGCAGTCCGTGGCGGCCGTGACCGACTTCCCGGCGTTCATTCCGCGTCCGGGGCCGCACGGCACTGATCATTTCGAGGAGTTACCCAAGTGGCGCTGTCCACCGAAGAGAAGAAGTCGATCCTGGCCGAGTACGGCGTGCACGACTCGGACACGGGATCCCCCGAGGCCCAGGTCGCGCTGCTGACCAAGCGGATCGTCGGCCTCACCGAGCACCTCAAGGCTCACAAGCACGACCACCACTCGCGTCGCGGGCTCCTGCTGCTGGTCGGCCGTCGCCGCCGGCTGCTGAACTACGTGATGAAGGTGGACATCGAGCGTTACCGTGCGCTGATCCAGCGCCTCGGCCTGCGCCGATAGCTGTTGCCCGAGGGGGAGTGACCGCCGGTCGCTCCCCCTCGGCTTAGCAGGAGAAAGAAACGGCGCGAGCGCGCCCGAGGAACCGTCCGCCGGTCCTCGGTAGTGGCTTCCGGGAAGAGTCCCGGGGGCTTCGATCGAAGACCGGCATCACTCCTCGAGCGTCCTCAGCGAACCGGGTCCCAGGGTGGGAGACTTGCGCCGTATAGAAGGAACTAAAGAGGAGAAACACCCTATGACCGACTCCACCGGAGTCACCGTGCACGAGACCGAAGCCGTGATCGACAACGGCCGGTTCGGCACCCGCACCGTCCGCTTCGAGACGGGCCGCCTGGCCAAGCAGGCCGCCGGCGCCGTCGTGGCTTACCTCGACGAAGAGACCATGCTGCTCTCGGCGACCACGGCGTCGAAGCACCCGAAGGACCACTTCGACTTCTTCCCGCTGACCGTGGACGTCGAAGAGCGCATGTACGCCGCGGGCCGCATCCCGGGCGCGTTCTTCCGCCGCGAGGGCCGTCCCTCGACGGACGCGATCCTGACCTGCCGCCTGATCGACCGGCCGCTGCGCCCGTCGTTCACCGACGGTCTCCGCAACGAGATCCAGGTCGTCATCACCGTCCAGAGCCTCAACCCGGACGACCCGTACGACGTGCTGGCCATCAACGCCGCGTCGGCGTCGACCCAGATCGCCGGCCTGCCGTTCTCGGGCCCGGTCGGCGGCGTGCGCGTCGCGCTGGTCGAGGACCAGTGGGTCGCGTTCCCGACCTGGTCGCAGCTGGCGAAGGCGACCTTCAACATGGTCGTCGCCGGTCGTATCGTCGGTGACGACGTCGCGATCATGATGGTCGAGGCCGAAGGCACCGACAACACGCTCGACCTGATCGCCGCCGGCGGCAAGGCGCCGGACGAGGTCTCGGTCGCCGAGGGCCTCGAGGCGTCCAAGCCGTTCATCAAGGTGCTGTGCGAGGCCCAGCAGAAGCTGGCCGACGTGGCCGCCAAGCCGACCGGCGAGTTCCCGGTCTTCCTGGCCTTCGAGCAGGACGCCTTCGACGCCGTGGCCGCGATCGCGACCGACGACCTGGCGAACGCGCTCCAGATCGCCGGCAAGCAGGCCCGTGACGCCGCGACCGACGAGGTCAAGGCCGCCGTCCTGGAGAAGGTCGGCGTCGGCGAGGGCGAAGCCTTCGAAGGCCGCGAGAAGGAGATCGGCGCCGCGTTCAAGGCGCTGTCCAAGAAGGTCATGCGCAAGCGCGTCCTCACGGACAAGATCCGCATGGACGGCCGTGGCCTCACCGACATCCGGTCGCTCTCGGCCGAGGTCGCCGTGATCCCGCGGGCGCACGGCTCGGCGCTGTTCGAGCGCGGCGAAACCCAGATCCTGGGCGTCACCACGCTGAACATGCTTCGCCTGGAGCAGCAGATCGACTCGCTGTCCCCGGAGACGCACAAGCGCTACATGCACCACTACAACTTCCCGCCGTTCTCCACCGGCGAGACCGGCCGCGTCGGTTCGCCGAAGCGCCGCGAAATCGGCCACGGCATGCTCGCCGAGCGCGCTCTCGTGCCGGTGCTGCCGAAGCGGGACGAGTTCCCGTACGCGATCCGCCAGGTCTCCGAGGCGCTGGGCTCCAACGGCTCGACCTCGATGGGCTCGGTCTGCGCGTCCACCATGGCGCTGTACAACGCCGGCGTGCCGCTGAAGGCGCCGGTCGCGGGCATCGCGATGGGCCTCATCTCCGACGAGGTCGACGGCGAGACCCGCTACGTCGCGCTGACCGACATCCTCGGGGCCGAGGACGCCATGGGCGACATGGACTTCAAGGTCGCGGGCACCAAGGACATCATCACCGCGCTGCAGCTGGACACGAAGCTCGACGGCATCCCGTCGGAGGTGCTCGCCGCCGCGCTGAAGCAGGCGAAGGACGCTCGCCTCACCATCCTGGAGGTCATCGCCGAGGCGATCGACAGCCCGGACGAGATGAGCCCCTACTCGCCGCGCGTCACCAGCGTGAAGATCCCGGTGGACAAGATCGGCGAGGTCATCGGCCCGAAGGGCAAGATGATCAACTCGATCACCGAGCAGACCGGCGCCGACATCTCCATCGAGGACGACGGCACGATCTACGTGGGCGCGGCCGACGGCCCGTCGGCGGAGGCGGCGATCGACCTGATCAACGCCATCGCCAACCCGCAGCTGCCCAAGGTCGGCGAGCGCTTCCTCGGCACCGTGGTGAAGACGGCCGCGTTCGGCGCGTTCGTCTCGCTGCTGCCGGGCAAGGACGGCCTGGTGCACATCTCCAAGCTGGGCAACGGCAAGCGGATCAACAAGGTCGAAGACGTGGTCAACGTGGGCGACAAGCTCCGCGTCGAGATCGCCGACATCGACAACCGCGGAAAGATCAGCCTGATCGTCGTCAAGGAGGACGAGGCCCCCGCCGAAGGTGCCCCGGCCGACGCCGACGCCGAGAAGGCCGACGCCTGAGTAAGACAGCTTCACAGCAGAAGTAGTGGTCCCTTAAGGCCACCTTACGGGCGTCAGACGCCCGTAAGGTGGCCTTAACGGCATCGTGAGTAAGGAACCCATGGCACGGCAGGTTTCCGGGCACGAGCAGCCCGTCGGCAGCACCCGCACGCTGGAGTCCACTCCGGACGGTGCGGTAGTCAAGCGCAGCGTCCTGCCCGGCGGCCTGCGCGTGATCACCGAGCACGTCCCGGCGTCCCGCTCGGCCACGGTCGGGCTGTGGGTCGGCATCGGCTCCCGCGACGAGCCGAACGCGGTTGCCGGCGCCGCGCACTACCTCGAGCACCTGCTGTTCAAGGGCACCAAGAACCGCGACGCCACGCAGATCGCCGAGGAGATCGACGCCGTCGGCGGCGAGTTCAACGCCTTCACGGCGAAGGAACACACCTGCTACTACGCGCAGGTGCTCGACGCCGACCTCCCGCTGGCCGTCGACCTGGTCACCGACGTCGTGTTCGAGGCGCTCTGCACCGACCGCGACATGGACATGGAACGCAGCGTCGTGCTCGAAGAGATCTCGATGCGCGACGACGACCCCGAGGACCTGCTGCACGAGACGTTCGTCAGCGCGATCCTCGGTGAGCACCCGCTCGGCCGTCCGGTGCTCGGCACCGAGAAGTCGATCATCGAAATGTCGCCGGCCGCGTTGCGCGGGTTCTACAAGCGCCGCTACACGCTGCCGCGGATGGTGCTGGCGGTGGCCGGGAACATCGACCACAACCAGGTGCTTCGCCTGGTGCGCAAGGCTCTTCGCGATCGCTTGGCCGGCGCCGGGACGCCGGTCGCGCCCCGCGAAGGCCGCGCGCGGATCAAGACCCCGCCGAAGCTGGCGCTGCACACCGACGACACCGAGCAGGCGCACGTCATGCTCGGCCTCCGGTCGCTGTCGCGCCACGACGAGCGCCGGTTTGCGCTGTCGGTGCTGAACGCGGCCCTCGGCGGCGGCATGAGCTCGCGGCTGTTCCAGGAGATCCGCGAGCAGCGCGGGCTGGCGTACCAGGTGTACTCCTCGGTCGCGAGCTACTCCGACACCGGCCACATGTCCGTCTACGCGGGTTGTCAGCCGGAGAAGCTCGGCGACGTCGCCGGCGTGATCCGCGAGGTGCTCGACAAGGTCGGCGTCGACGGCCTGACCGACGCCGAGGTGGCCCGCGCGAAGGGCCAGCTGCGCGGCGGGCTCGTGCTGGGCCTGGAGGACACGTCGTCGCGGATGTCGCGGATCGGCAAGACCGAGCTCAACTACGGGCGCTACCTGGGGGTCGACGACACGATCGCCCGCATCGACGCCGTCACCACCGACGAGGTGTGTGCGCTCGCTCGCACTTTGTTCGCACGACCGGGCGGGGTCTCGGCGGCGGCGGTCGTCGGGCCGTACGCTCACGCCGACGACCTTCCTGACGACCTGCACGAGGTGATCGCTTCATGACCATCAACGTCGGTGTGCTCGGCGCTCGCGGCCGGATGGGCGCGACGGTGGTGAAGGCCGTCGAAGGCGCCGGCGACATGCAGGTCGTCGCCGCTTTGGACGCGGGCGACGACTTCTCGGCGCTGGCCGAGGCTCAGGTCGTTGTCGACTTCACCCACCCCGACGCCGTCATGGACAACCTGAAGTACCTGGTGGAGCACAACATCCACGCGGTCGTCGGCACCACGGGCTTCAGCGAGGAGCGGCTGGCCGCGCTGCGGGCGCTGCTCGAGCCGAAGCCGTCGCTGGGCGTGCTGATCGCGCCGAACTTCGCGCTCGGCGCGGTTCTGGCGATGCGGTTCGCGGCCCAGGCGGCGAAGTTCTACGCCTCCGCCGAGATCATCGAGCTGCACCACAACCGCAAGGCCGACGCCCCGTCGGGCACCGCCGCCCACACCGCGCGGATGATCGCCGCGGCGCGGGCCGAGGCGGGCGTGAAGCCGGGTCCGGACGCGACGACGTCCGAGCTGGACGGCGCCCGCGGCGCGTCGGTCGAGGACGTCCGGGTCCACTCGGTCCGGCTGCCCGGCCTGGTGGCGCACGAGGAGATCCTGTTCGGCGGTGAGGGGGAGACCCTGACCATCCGCCACGACTCGCTCGACCGGACCTCGTTCATGCCGGGTGTGCTGCTCGGCGTGCGCACGGTGGTGGCGCGTCCCGGCCTGACGGTCGGCCTGGAGAACGTGCTCGACCTGTGAAGGCTCGTAACGTCGCGCTGCTGATGACGGCGGCGCTGGTCGTCTACCTGGTCCTGCTCGCCGACCGGGCGTTTGCGCTGTTCGCGTCCGGCACGGGTGTGGGCATCGCGCTCGGCGTCGGCGTGCTGCTGCTGCCGATCCTGGGGATCTGGATCGTCGTCGTGACCTGGCGCAACGGCCTGCAGATCCAGCGGCTGTCCCGCCGGCTGGACGCCGAAGGCGAGCTCCCGGACGTCTCGGACCTGCCGCGGCGGCCGTCGGGACGCGTTGACCGTGACGCGGCCGACGCGTGGTTCCAGGACCGCCGCGCCGAGGTCGAGGCCGACCAGGAGAACTGGCGGGCCTGGTACAAGCTCGCGTACGCCTACGACATCGCCGGCGACCGGCGGCGCGCCCGCGAGACGATGAAGAAGGCCCTTGAGCTCGAAGCCGCCGATCACTGAGCCCTTCCCTGGCAGACTGGGGTCAGTGACGCTGCTGCTGAAGCTCGTGCTCGCGCCACTGCTGGTGGTCGGGTCGTCGCTGGCCGGACGCCGCTGGGGCCCGAGCCTGACCGGCCTGCTGGTCGCGATGCCGGTCGTGGCGGGGCCGATCCTGCTGATCACGTTCCTGGAGCACGGCCCGGCGTTCGTCGCGCGGGCCGCGTCGGCGTCGCTGCTGGGGCTGGTGTCGCTGGCGGCGTTCGCCGTGGTCTTCGCCCGGGTGAGCCGGGCCCGGAGCTGGCCGGGCACGGTGCTGCTGGGCTGGCTGGTGTGCCTGTCCCTGGACCTGGCGTTGTCGTTCGCGCCGGTCCCGGTGTGGGGCGCGCTGGGCCTGGCACTGGTGGCGGCCTGGGCGGCCACCCGGATCATGCCTCCGCCGGGGGAGGCCGGGCCGGTGACGCTGCCGTGGTGGGACCTGCCCGCCCGCGCGGTCGCGACGGCCGGGCTCGTGGTCACCCTGACGGCCGCCGCCGGCCGCCTCGGGCCGGATCTGACGGGCGTGCTGGCGCCGTTCCCCACCGGGACGAGCGTGGTGGCGGTGTTCGCGCTGGCCCAGGGCGGCCCTGCGGCGGCGGCCGCGACGATGCAGGGAGTGCTGCGCGGCCTCGGCGGGTTCGCCGCGTTCTGCTTCCTGGTGGCGGTACTGGCCGAGCCGATCGGCGGGTGGGCTTTTGTGGTGGCGACCTGCGGTGTTCTGGTGTGGCAATTCGCTTACAGTTGTCGTTCATTCGGGAAATGACGGCGCTTCGTACGATCTCCCGCATGAAACCGACTTCTGCTTCGCCTGGTGCGAGGGCGTTGTCCGCTTCGCTGCGAGAAGTACGCGAAGCGCGGAAATACGGGCTGCGTGAGCTGTCGCGGGCGTTGGAGATCGATCCGCAGTTGTTGTCCCAGTGGGAGCGGGGGCAGCGGGTGCCGCCGGTCGAGGAGGTGGCGCGCATCCTCGGTTATTTGCGGGTAAGCCGCGAAGTGACGAAGCGCCTGCTGCACTTGGCAAAGCACGCGAAGGACCCCAACTGGCTCGATTCCAACCCTTCGGACCTGCCCACCGCGCTCACCGGGATCATCGAATACGAGCGCACCGCCACGAAGATCACCAACTGGACCCCGGCGATCGTTCCCGGGCTGCTCCAGACACCCGACTACGCCCGGGCCATCCTCGGTGCCGGGCGGATCGGCGAGGAAGAAGTCGACCGGCGGCTGGTCAAGCGCCTGCACCGGCAGGCGATTCTCACCAAACCGGAACCCGTTCGCCTGCACGCCATCATCGGCGAAGCCGCGATCCGCACCCGGGTCGGCGACGAGGACACCATGTCCGACCAGATCGATCATCTCGTCGAAGTGGTGCAGCAGCCCAACATCTCGCTGCGGATCGTGCCGCTCGATGCCGGTTACCACCCGGGCCTGATCGGTCCGTTCATCGTCTACGAGTTCGGTGCTCTGCCTGCCATCGTGCACTTGGAGCACCACCACGCGAGCGGTTTCCTGCACGAAGGCGACAGTGGCGGCACTTACCTCGCGCTGGCTAGGCTGATCACCGGCAAAGCTCTCGGCGAAGATGGCTCTCTCGCCCTGCTGCGGGAGGTCTCGCGATAGGTCGGAGGCAACGTGCACACCTGGCGCAAGTCGAGCTACAGCGGCACCGAAACAGATTGTGTTGAGGTGGGCTTCACCTGGCGCAAGTCGAGCTACACCGCAACCGAGGAGTGTGTCGAGGTTTTCCTCGCCGAGTCCGTCGGCGTGCGAGACACGAAGGCCCGCAACCTCGGCCAACTCACCGTCTCCCGCCCGGCCTGGACCGCACTCTGCTCAAAAGTCTTAGTGATGCAACCATCCCGCGAACACCGCAGGTGAAGCCGCTATCAAACTGAAGCGGATCCACCTTCCGGCCAGGCCCGTGGTCAGGAACGTCGCGAGGCGCATCCGCACCAGGCCGGCCAGCACGCTCGTCGCCATGAACGGCGGCAGGCCCAGCAGCGAACTGACCCCGTAGGTCCCGGCCATCCAGTGCGGGTGCCGGTGGCAGCGCTCGCGCAGGCGGTCGACCCAGCCGCGCAGCCGTTTGGTCCGCAGCTGCCAGCGCACCCGCCGGGGCGTCATCGGGCGCTCGCGGTGCAGCCGGTCGTGCAGCGGCTTCGGCAGCTTGATCGTGCCCCGCGCGGCGAGGTAGTAGAGCGTCTTCCCGGCGATCTGCCCGACGGCCACCGCCGCCCCCAGCCACAGCCAGTGCAGCCCGGGCTGGCTCGCGCACAGCCCGATCAGGAACACCTCGGCGTTGATCAGCGGCACGATGGCCGAACCGAACGCGACGCCCAGCGTCAGCAGGATCCAGCTCATCGTGTCACCTCCTGAAAAACGCTCGTGTTCTTCCAAGTTATCAGTTCGAAATCTCCGCGCACGGGGGTTGGCCCTACTCTTCGGCCGGTGGCCGGCACCAGAAGATCACCTGCCGGACGGCTTGCGGCCACCTCCCGCTGGAACGCTGACGGCGTGGCCGCCGAGCAACTCCGTACGCCCGCTGACCGATTCGGCGCCCTCTGCCGGGCCGTCGTGCGGGTGCTTCCGCTGGGTCTGTCGCGGATCGTGGCTCCGACGTTTCTGGGCTTCTGCCTCATCAACGGGTTCACGTTCGGCGTCGATCTGGGGCTGTTGACCGTTTTCCACGGCCTGCTCGGCTGGCCCGTGTGGCTGGCGATCACGCTGGCGTACGTCTGCGCGTTCGGGCTGAGCTTCGTGCTGAACCGGACGTTCAACTTCCATTCCCACGCCGCGGTGGGAATCCAGCTCGCCCTTTACATAGGTGCGATTGCTGTCAATTACGCCGCGTTTCTGCTGGGTGTGGGCGCGGGCTTGACGGCGTTGGGCATCGAATACCACCTGTCGCGGGTGCTCGCGGGCGCCTGCGAAGGCGTGTTCATGTACTCCGTGATGCGGTGGGTGATCTTCCGGGACTCAGGCGAGGCCGAGCTCGAGGGTGCCGGTGAGGCGGACCTCGCGGAGCAGGCGCTCGCCGGTGTCGAGGGTGCGGACCGTGGCGTCGGGGTTCCAGCCGGCCCGGCGGTAGAAGCCGAGCGACGCGTGGTCACCCTGGGCGACCCAGGCGATGCCGCGGGTGGCGCCGTCGGCCCGGAGGCCCGCGGCGGCCGTCGCGAGTAGGCGTCCGGCGTGGCCGCGGCGTCCCCACCGCGGCTCGACGAGCAGCGTCGCGATCAGGCCGGTGGTGCCGGCGTCCTCGGGCAGGCTGCCGTCGGCGGCGGCGACCTCGCCGTCGGGCGCGCGGCCGGCAACGCAGAACCCGACGGTGAACTCACCCTCGGTGGCGACGTAGACGAGGCTGGCGGGGTGCTCGATGGTCTCGGTCCAGGTGCCGGCGAGGTCGGTGTTGTCCAGCTCGGCCAGGGCCTGCTTGCCGAGGAGGTCCTCGTAGGCGGCGTGCCAGGTGTCGCGCTGGATGCGGGCGATCTCCGCGGCGTCGGGCAGGTCGGCGGGGCGGACGGCGGCGTCGCTCATGGCTGTGAAGATAGCGGTGCGCCTTTTTGTCGGTGGTGGGTGGCACCATGACGGGACCATGCAAACGATCAGTGTGGCGACGGCCCGGAAGACCTTCCTGGCCGCGCAGGGCTTCAGCGATCCGCGTCCGGTGTCGGACCCGACCCGCCGGCACCTCAAACGGGTGCTGTCGCGGGTCCAGCTGCTGCAGCTGGACTCCGTGAACGTCGCGGTCCGGGCCCACTACATGCCGGTGTTCTCACGGCTCGGCGCGTACGAGCCCGCGCTGCTGGACGACGCGGCGTGGTCGCACTCGGCCCGCCGGCCCCGGATGATGGTCGAGACGTGGGCGCACGAGGCCAGCCTGCTCCCGATCGAGGACTGGCCCCTGATCCGCTCGGGCGCCAAGCGCGACGGCTGGTGGAAGCACTACGGCCCGCTGATCGAGAAGTCCCCGGGCCTGGTCGACGAGATCCTGTCGGTGGTCAAGGAGCTCGGCCCGATCGGCGCGGGCGGCATCGAGCGCGAAGTCGAGGCGGACGCCCAGCGGCGCGGCCCGGGCTCGTGGTGGGAGCGGTCGGAGGTCAAGCGCGTCTGCGAGTACCTGTTCGGCGTCGGCCAGCTGACCACGGGCACCCGCCGCTCGTTCGAGCGCCACTACGACCTGACGGAGCGAGTGGTCCCGCCGGAGATCCTCGCGGTGTCGGTGTCCCCGGAGGAAGGCGCCCGGGGCCTGATCGAGCGGTCGGCCCGAGCACTCGGCGTCGCCACGGAGACGGACCTGCGCGACTACTACCGCCTCGGCCCGGCCCCGGCCCGCCAGGCGGTGGCCGAGCTGGTGGAGTCCGGAGTCCTGGAGCCGGTGGCCGTCCACGGCTGGAAGGCAACGGCCTACCGGCATGTTTCGGCCCGCACACCGCGTTCGGTCCTCGGCCGAGCGCTGCTGTGCCCGTTCGACCCGCTGATCTGGGAGCGGGCGCGCACCGAGCGGATGTTCGGGTTCAGGTACCGCATCGAGATCTACGTCCCGGAGCCGAAGCGGGTGTACGGGTACTACGTGTTCCCGTTCCTGCTGGACGGTTCCTTGGTGGCCCGGGTGGACCTGAAGTCCGACCGGGCATCGGGGGTCCTGCGGGTGCAGGGCGCGTTCGCGGAGGAGGGGGCGGATTTGGCCCGGGTGCTGCCGGAGCTGGCGGGGGAGCTGAAGCACATGGCGGAGTGGCTTGGCCTGTCGGGCGTAGCGGTGGGTACGCGCGGCGACCTGGCGAAGCCGTTGGCCAAGCTGGTGAGATGACCCCGGTTAGCCGAGTAGGCGCCGCAGGGCCGCGCGGGCCTGCGCGGCCGCCTTCGGGTCCCGGTGCAGTTGGCGGAACAGGTTGAGGGCCGGCATCACGCTGGCGATGTCGTACAGCAGCCGGTCCGGGTCGGTTCCCGGCGGCAGGTCCGCCGCCAAGCGGATCTGCAGGCGCAGGTCGCGGTGCCACAGCTCCGTCAGGCCCAGCACGGCGTCGCGCACCGGGCCGGGGCGTCCGTCCACTTCGGACGCTGTCGTCGTGAAGAAACACCCGCCCGGCAAGACGTCTCGCTCCAGGTACGAGACCCATGCCTCGCAGAGCGCCCTGAGTTTCGGCAGTCCGGGCGGTGCTGAGGCGTGCACTTCGCGGCTGAAGAGTTCCGCCGCGGCGTCGACCACAGCCATGCGAAAGCCCCCGCCGAGAGGCTGGCAGCCGTCACCGGCTAGCGCGACGGCACCCGGGCTCTTGCCCGTAGCGCCGGGCTGCTCCCGGTCGCGACTGGGTGGCGCGGCGAGGCTGTTTCGTTTTGTCGGCCAGCGCGACCGGCGGTTCCCGGTTCTGCCGCGTCGGTGGTGGCGGGGTTGTCCCTGGTTGCTGCTGGGCGCGGCGAAGCTGTTTCCGTGTCCGCCGGCCAGCACGACCGGCCGCCCCCGACTCCACCGTGTGCCCGTGCCACCAGGTTCGTCCCGGCGCGGCGCAGCGAAACCCGCTCCAGTGCCCGCCGGACAGCACGACGGGCCGTTCCCGGCCCCCACCGGAAACGGCCCGTCTTCCCCCTGACTAGCCGGCCGCGCGCGTCACCACGGCGTTGCCGGAGCCCGTGCGGGCGCGGACCTTCAGCTTCACGCCGCCCTCGGGGGCCGCGTCGGAGACGTCCAGCTCGCTGGACACCCGGCCGCCGCTCGAGGTCAGGTCGACCTCGGCCGCCGTGCCGCTGCGGATGCCGATGCGGACCTCGCCGGAGCCGGTGATCAGGTCGAGCGTGCCCGAGCCGGCGTCGGCCACCGACAGGTCGCCGCTGCCGGTGCGGGCCATCACTTCGCCCGACACGGCGCCCAGCCAGACGTCGCCGGTGCCGGTGGCCAGGGTGGCGGACCCGGCCAGCGAGGACGCCTCGACGTTGCCGCTGCCGCTGCGCAGCTGCAGCCCGCCCAGGGTCGGGCCGAGCTTGATGCCGCCGCTGCCGGTCCGGATCGTCGCCGAGCCGTCGGCCCGGTCGAGCTTCACCTCGCCGGAGCCGGTCAGCACGTCGGCGCGCCCGGCCGAGCCGGTCACCGTGACGTCCGCCGCGCCGGCGCGCACCTCGACGTGCGAGCCCGCCGGGGCGTGCACCTTCACCGAGAGTGCGACGTTGCGCAGCTGCCACGCCTTCGGTGCCTGGACGACCAGGCGGTTGCCGAGCTTCTCGATCCGGCTCTGCCGCACACCCTCGGCGGGGGAGGCCGCCGGGTCGACACCCAGCTGGTCGCCGAAGCGCTCGCCGACCCAGGACAGCAGGCTGTTGACCCCCGCCACCCACGGCTGCTGCTCACCCTGGTCGTGCCGCAGCTCGACCCGCGCGCCGGAATCCCCGTCGAGGACCACCTCGACGCGGCCGATCGTGACGCTGATGTCGAGCTCCAGCGGGACGTCCGTCTCGAACTCGTCGATCCGCACCAGCTCGTCGTTCTGCGGCTCGGAAGCCGGTGTCTCCGAAGCCGGAGTCTCGGAAGCCGGCTTGCTCTGCTCTTCTTCACGCATCGTCGTTCCCCTCAGCCTTCGACCCAGCCGTGCAGGCGCGAGCCGGACTGGCCGCCGCCCTTGCCGTGGTGCTTCGAGCCCGCGCCGAGCGAGCCGTGCCCCAGTGCCCCCTGCACCGCCTGGGAAACGAACGTGTTCAGCGAGACACCCTGCGCCTGCGCCGCGCGTTCGGCCTGCCCCTTGATCTGCTCGACGAGGCGCAGCGTGATGCGCGAGATGTCACCGCCGTCCATCAGTGGTGGCGTGGTGGTGTCACGTGGTGTCGCCCGTGGTGGCGCCTCCTCGGCGGCCCCGGTGACGACCACCCGGACGTCCCGGCCGTCGAGCCGGACGTCCACCACCTGGCCGGGCAAAGCGGCCGTGACCTCGGCGGCGAGGTCGGCGAGGGCGTTCATCAGGGTCAGGCGGACGGCGGGTTCGAGCGCGGAGGACAACAGCGCGGCCGCCCGCCGGGTCTGCTCGTCCCCGGCGGCAGCCGTGTTCGCGAGGTCCTCGCGAAGGTTGGCGATGTACGGCGTCAGGTCCATGACGCCACTATGACGTCACTCGTGGTGTCAGTCAAGGAGCTCGTGTCCCCCAGGAGTGGCCCGCCGCACGCGGATAGGGTGCGGAGGGGAGTCGCCGGAAGGAGTGCGGACGTGGCCGAAACCGTGGCACCGAGGGTGCAGCTGATCGCGAAGACGGAGTTCTTCCCGCCCGAGGACGTGCCGTGGTCGACCGACGCGGACGGCGGCGAGGCGCTCGCCGAGTTCGCCGGCCGGGCCTGCTACCAGTCGTGGAAGAAACCCAACCCGGCCACCGCGACCAACGCCGGCTACCTCGAGCACATCATCGACGTCGGCCACCTTTCGGTGCTGGAGCACGGTTCGGTGACCTTCTACATCACCGGGATCTCGCGTTCGCTGACCCACGAGCTGATCCGCCACCGCCACTTCTCGTACTCACAGCTGTCGCAGCGGTACGTGCCGGAGGGCAACGCCGCCTTCGTCGAGCCGGAGATCATCGCGAACGACCCGGTGCTGCACGAGAAGTTCGTGGCCGCCACCCAGGCGAGCGTCGACGCCTACACCGAGCTGCTGGCCGGGCTCGAGGAGAAGTTCGCCGACGTCCCGACCGCGACCCTGCGCCGCAAGCAGGCCCGCCAGGCCGCGCGCGCCGTGCTGCCGAACGCGACCGAAACCCGCATCGTCGTCACCGGGAACTACCGCGCCTGGCGGCACTTCGTCGCGATGCGCGCCACCGAGCACGCCGACGTCGAGATCCGCCAGCTGGCCGTGGACTGCCTGCGGGAGCTGCAAAAGGCCGCGGCGAACGTGTTCGCCGACTTCACCATCTCGACGTTGCCGGACGGCACCGAGATCGCCACGAGCCCGAAGGTCCTTGAAGGCTGATGAAACGACTCGCGATCGACGTCCGGCCCGGTGACTACGCGGTGGTCCGCCTGCCGGCCGACGCACCCGTCCCCGCTGAGCTCCTCGCACCCGGTGAACCCGCGTTCGTCTCGGTGACCCGCACACCCGAAGAGCTGTCGGTGATCTGCCCGGCCGGCCGCGAACCGGCCGGCAGCACGGCGGCCGAGGACGGCTGGCGCCTGCTCTCGGTCCGCGGCCCGCTCGAGTTCACGCTGACCGGCATCATCGCCGCGCTGGCGTCGGAGCTGGCCGGGGCCGGTGTGGCGCTGTTCTCGATGTCCACCTTCGACACCGACCACATCCTGGTCCGCGGGACGGACCTCGACGAGGCGGTCAAGGCCCTGCGCGAGTCGGGCCACGAGGTCGCCCACCCCTGACGCGGCTTTCCGGCGGCCGATTCCCGGGTAACCCGCGCACGAGGGTGGGAGCCGTCACCCTTGCCCCGCAAAGTTCGGCGTGCCTAAACTTCGATTTAGGGTCCCCGACATCCCGGTTGAGAGGCAGGCGCCATGGCTGTGACCGAGGCCGCGCGGCCGAACCTGGCGACGCGCCTGCGCACCGGGTCGGCGCTGCTCGGCCCGGCGTTCGTCGCCGCCATCGCCTACGTCGACCCCGGGAACGTCGCCTCCAACATCAGCGCAGGGGCCCGCTACGGCTACCTGCTGGTCTGGGTCATCGTCGCGGCGAACCTGATGGCCGTGCTCGTGCAGTACCTGTCGGCGAAACTCGGCCTGGTCAGCGGGATGTCGCTGCCCGAGGCCCTGCGCGCCCGGCTGTCGCGGCCCGCGCGGCTGGCGTACTGGCTGCAGGCCGAGGTCGTCGCGATCGCCACCGACCTGGCCGAGGTCGTCGGCGGTGCCATCGCGCTTCACCTGCTGTTCGACCTGCCGCTCATCGTCGGCGGCCTGATCACCGGTGCCGTTTCGCTGACGCTGCTGGCGGTCCAGGACCGCGGCGGCCAGCGGACGTTCGAACGGGTCGTCACCGGCCTGCTGCTGGTCATCGCGATCGGCTTCCTGGCCAGCCTGTTCGTCGAGCCGCCGTCGGCGACCGAGACGCTCGGCGGGCTGGTCCCGAGGTTCGACGGCTCCGGCAGCATCCTCATCGCCGCGGCGATGCTCGGCGCGACGGTCATGCCGCACGCGGTCTACCTGCACTCCGGCCTGGTCCGCGACCGCCACGGCCGCCCGGACGTCACCACCCGCCGCCGGCTGCTGCGCGCCACCCGCGTCGACGTCGGCCTGGCGATGCTGCTGGCCGGCGCGGTGAACCTCGGCATGCTGCTGCTCGCCGCGACGAACCTCCAGGGCCAGGAGGGCGTCGACAGCATCGAGGGCGCGCACGGCGCCGTCGCCCAAGCCCTCGGTCCGGGCATCGCGCTGATGTTCGCGATCGGCCTGCTCGCCTCCGGCCTGGCCTCGACGTCGGTCGGCGCGTACGCCGGCGCCATGATCATGCAAGGACTGCTGCACAAACGAATCCCGCTGGTGCTGCGCCGGCTGGTTACGCTGGTCCCGGCGATCGTGGTCCTGGCCCTCGGCGCCGACCCGAGCGCGGCGCTGGTCGTCTCGCAGGTCGTGCTGTCGTTCGGGATCCCGTTCGCGCTCGTGCCGTTGATCCGGTTGACGGCCGATCGCGACCTGATGGGCACCGACGCCAACCGCCGCCTGACGACGGTCGCGGCGTGCGTCATCGCGGCGGTCATCATCACGCTCAACCTGGTTCTGATCTACTTGACGTTCACCGGCTGACACCACGATCAAGGGAGGCCGTCACCATGGCCTGGATCTTCGCGCTCAACGCGGAATGCGGAGGGCGCGAGACCCACGCCCGGGACCTCGCGCGCCACTACGACGGGTGGCCGTCACACGTCTACCGGGACGGCGACGGCTGGTGGTGCGGGATCGCACCCGAAGGCATCAGCCGGTCGGGAGTCACTTCCGACGCCGAGGCGACGGCGATGACCGCGGCCGGGCGCCGGCTCTATTGGCTGCTCCGGACGGCGCCGCCGGTCTACCGCTACGCCCTCGCCGGGGTCGAGACCAGCTCGTTCCGCGCCCACGACGAGCTGCTGGCCGAGAAGGACCTGGGTGTCTTCCCCGGTCTCGTCGTCAGCGAGGACATCTGGGCCGCGGCCGGGAAGCGGGAAGAGTTCAGCGACTTCGCCCCCGGCTACCGGTGGCTGCCCTACCGCGGTGAGTCGTACACCCCACGCGGGTGATTTCGGCGGAACCTCCGGCGGCCCGCGACGGTCCGACTAGCATCTGCGCGACCGCCGCCTGAAGGAGCACCGTGACCGACGAACAGACCCGGCCGTACCCACCACAGGCGCCCGTCACGCCTGGTCAGCGGGTTGTCGCCGGCCGTTACGCCCTGCTCGGCGAGCTCGGCCGGGGCGGCATGGGCGTCGTCTGGCGCGCCCAGGACCAGGTCATCGGCCGCCAGGTCGCGGTCAAGGAGCTGCGGCTGCCCGACGCCGAGTCGGCCGCCGTGTTCTCCGAGCGCGCGCTGCGCGAGGTGCGCACCGGCGGGCGGCTCAACGACCCCGCCGTCGTCACCGTCTACGACGTGGTGACCGACGGCGGCACCACGTTCATCGTGATGGAGCTCGTCGAGGCGCCGTCGCTGGCCGACCTCGTGCGCCAGCGGGGCCCGATGCCCGCGGCGCAGGCGGCGCAGCTGGGGGAGCGGGTGCTGGCCGCGCTGCAGGCGGCCCACACGGCCGGGATCGTGCACCGCGACGTCAAGCCGGCGAACATCCTCGTCGCGCCGGACGGCCGGGTGAAGCTCACCGACTTCGGCATCGCGCACGCCGTCGACGACCCGCGCCTGACCACCAGCGGCATGATCGTCGGCTCACCCGCGTTCATGGCGCCGGAGCGGGTCGAAGGCCGCGAAGCGCTGCCCGCGTCCGACCTGTGGTCCCTCGGCGCGACGCTGTTCTTCGCCGTCGAAGGCACGATCCCGTTCGAGCGCGCGACCACCGCGGCGACGCTGCACGCGATCATGACCGAGATCCCGTACCTGACCCGCGGCCAGGGCCCGATCGCCGCGGCCATCCTCGGCCTGCTCGTCGCGAACCCCGACGCGCGGCTCACCGCCGCGCAGGCGCAGAACCTGCTGACCACGGCGCAGGGCGTCCGCCCGACCCCGCCGGGCGGCACCGCGATGCTGCAGGGCGGCCCGGTGACGCGGGTGGCGCCGCAGCCGCCCGCCAAGAAGAGCAGGCGGGCGCTGTGGCTCGCGGCCGCCGCGGTGCTCGTCGTCGGCGCCCTGGCCGGCGGCTTCTTCGCGGGCCGCGCCTTCGAGAAGCCCGCCGTCGACCAGCAGAAGCAGGCCACGATGACCTTCGGCGTCAACGGCCAGCTGCGCGTCGACGTCACCGACTACTACCGCTGCTTCAACGGTCCCGTCCAGGACGGCGCGATCATCAGCAGGACCGACAACAACACCGAGTGCGGCAACAGCCACACGCTGGAGATCTACGAGATCGGCCGCCTGCTGTCGGTCGAGAACTGGAACTCCGACGACGTGAAGGTGGCGGCGTACCCGGGGCAGGCCGCGGTCCAGGCGAGCGCGGAGGCGGCCTGCGCCACCGCGTTCCGGTCCTCGGTCGTGCCCGACACCAAGCGCCAGGACCTGGCCTACCGCGCGCTCATCCCCACCCAGGCCGAGTGGGAGCGCTCGCCGACCGAAAGCAGTGACACACCCGCCCGTGACTACTACTGCGTGCTGACCCGGGCCGACGGCGGGCCCATCACGGCGCCGATCGTGACCAAGGTCAAGTAGAAGTTCCGCGACGAGCGGCCGGACCCCGGAAATCCTCCGCACTTCGCCGGGGGTGGCCAGGTCGGCGCGGTTTTCGTCGGTGGGACGGGGTACCGTCTGGGCATGTCCACCCCACCTACCGCAGCACCCGGACGGCCGTTCGGGCGCGTGCTCACCGCGATGGCGACCCCCTTCGACGCCGACGGCGCGCTGGACCTGAAGCGGGCGCAGGAGCTCGCCGAGCACCTCGTGGAGCTGGGCAACGACGGTCTCGTCATCAACGGCACCACCGGGGAGAGCCCGACCACGACCGACGCGGAGAAGCAGGAGCTGATCCGCGCCGTGGTCGAGGCGGTCGGCGACCGCGCGACGATCGTGGCCGGCGCGGGCACCAACAACACCGCGCACAGCATCGAGCAGGCGAAGCAGGCCGAAGCGGCCGGCGCGCACGGCCTGCTGGTCGTCACCCCGTACTACTCGCGGCCCAGCCAGGCCGGGCTGTACGCGCACTTCACCACGGTCGCGGACACCACCGAGCTGCCGGTGATGCTCTACGACATCCCGCCGCGCTCGGTCGTCCCGATCGAGGTCGACACGCTGCTGCGGCTGGCCGAGCACCCGCGGATCGTCGCGGTCAAGGACGCCAAGGGCGACCTGATCGCCGGCTCCGAGGTCATCGCCAACACCCACCTCGCGTACTACTCGGGTGACGACGGGCTGAACCTGCCCTGGATCTCGGTCGGCGGCACCGGCGTGGTGAGTGTGATCGGTCACGTCGTCGCGGGCCGGATCCGCGCGATGATCGACGCCTACGAGAACGGCGACACCTCCACCGCGCGCACCAACCACCGCGGCATGCTGCCGGTGCTGCGGGCGATGTCCCGGGTCGGCGGGGTCGCGTTCAGCAAGACGGCGCTGCGGCTGCGCGGCTTCGACATCGGCGCCCCGCGGCTCCCGATCGTCGCCCCGACCACCGACCAGACCGCCCTGATCGCCGCCGATCTGGCCCAGGGCGGCGTGCCGTTGGGCGACACGGCGGCCCAGGACTGGCATGGTGAGCGGGTGGCACAAGCAGATTCGAGGGCCGCCTACGTGGCGCCGACCTCGCACACCAGCGTTGGGACCCTGCCTCGGTGAGCTCACTTCCCCCCGGTCCAGGCCCCACCAACGCCCCGCCCGCACTGCCCGCCGGAGCCCTGCGCGTCGTCGCGCTGGGCGGCATCGGCGAGGTCGGGCGCAACATGACCGTCTTCGAGTTCGGCGGCCGGCTGCTCATCGTCGACTGCGGGGTGCTCTTCCCCGAGGACGACCAGCCCGGCGTCGACCTGATCCTGCCCGACTTCCGCGCGATCGAGGACCGCCTCGACGACATCGAAGGACTGGTGCTCACCCACGGGCACGAGGACCACATCGGCGCCGTCCCGTTCCTCCTGCGCCTGCGGCCGGACCTGCCGATCTACGGCTCGAGGTTCACCAACGCCCTGCTCGCGGCGAAGGCCAAGGAGCACCGGCAGCGGCCGAAGCTGATCGAGGTCCGCGAGGGCGAGCGCCGCGACGTCGGCGTGTTCAACCTCGAGTTCTTCGCGGTGAACCACTCCATCCCGGACGCGCTGGCCGTGGCCATCCGCACCCCGGCGGGCGTGGTCCTGCACACCGGCGACATCAAGCTCGACCAGCTCCCGCTCGACGGGCGCCTCACCGACCTGGCCGGCTTCTCCCGGCTCGGCGACGAGGGGGTCGACCTGTTCTGCGTCGACTCGACCAACGCCGAGGTGCCCGGGTTCGTGATGCCCGAGCGCGACATCGGCCCGGTCCTCGACGACGTCATCCGCCGGGTCGACCAGCGTGTCATCGTGGCCTGCTTCGCCAGTCACGTGCACCGCGTGCAGCAGGTGCTGGACGCCGCGCTCCGGCACGGCCGCCGCATCGCGTTCGTCGGCCGCTCGATGGTCCGCAACATGGGCATCGCGGCCGAGCTGGGCCTGCTCAACGTGCCGGACGGCCTGCTGGTCGACCTCGACCAGGCCAGCAACCTGCCGGAGAGCAAGGTCTTGTTCGTCTCGACGGGTTCGCAGGGTGAGCCGCTCTCGGCGCTGTCGCGGATGGCGCGTGGTGAGCACCGGCAGATCTCGATCCGCGCGGGTGACACCGTCGTGCTGGCCAGCTCGATGATCCCGGGCAACGAGACCGCGGTCTTCGGCGTGGTCAACGGCCTGACCCGGCTCGGCGCGAACGTCGTCCACCAGGGCAACGCCAAGGTGCACGTGTCCGGGCACGCGTCGGCGGGCGAGCTGCTCTACCTGTACAACGCGGTGCGCCCGAGCAACGTGATGCCGGTCCACGGCGAGTGGAAGCACCTGCGTGCGAACGGCGAGCTGGCGATCCGCACCGGCGTCGCGCCGGACAACGTGGTGATCGCCGAGGACGGCGTGGTCGTCGACCTGGTCGACGGCAAGGCGTCCCGCACCGGCCGCGTCGAGGTCGGGCACGTCTACGTCGACGGCCTCTCGGTCGGCGACGTCGGCGAGTCGACCCTGTCCGACCGCCTGGTGCTGGGTGAGGGCGGGTTCATCTCGATCAGCGTGGCGGTGGATTCGAGCACCGGCCGCCCGGTCAGCGCCCCGACGGTGTCCGGCCGCGGCTTCTCCGACGACCCGAAGGCGCTCGCCGCCGTCGTGCCGCTGGTGGAGATGGAGCTGGCGCGCACCGAGGCCGAGGGCATCACCGACACCCACCGCATCGCCCAGGCGGTCCGCCGAGTGGTCGGCCGCTGGGTGGCCGACACCTACCGCCGCCGGCCGATGATCGTCCCGACGGTCATCCCGGTCTAGACCCGTTTTGTGCCGTGAGGGGCACCTTCAGGGACTCCGAGTCCTGAAGGTGCCCCTCACGGCGTTGCGGGATGAGACCTGCTGTTAGGCCGTCCGGACCACGAACCGGCGGTTTGCCGCGGGATAACCTTGGTCCCACTTTCGCCTCGCGCAGAGAGGCCGCGCCGATGGGACGTCACTCGCCGGACGGAAGACGACGCCGGCTGCTCGTGCCCGTCGTCGCGACCGGGGTGGTGCTCGTCCTCGGCGCCGGGGCCTGGGTGACGGTCTCGGTCGTCACCGCGAAGCCGGCCTGCGAGCAGCCGACGAAGGTCCTGGTCACCGCGTCCGCGGACATCGCGCCCGCGTTGACGTTGGTCGCGCGGGGGCTCGACCTGCAGTGCAGCTCGATCGAGGTCCAGACCCGGGAGGCCACGCAGGCCGCCGAGGGGCTTGCCCTTTCCGACGGCAGCCCGCGACCGCAGGTGTGGGTGCCGGACTCGACCCTCGCGCTGCGCCGCGCCCACCAGCTCGGCGCTGCCGACGTTCCCGAGTCCGGGGCGTCGGTGGCCAGCTCACCGGTGGTGCTCGCCGTCGCCGAAGACGTGGCCAAGGGCATCGGCTGGCCCGAGCGCACGCCCACCTGGGCGGAGGTCCTCGGTGCGCCGGGGGTCGTCCCGGGGATGCCCGACCCGGCCCGTGACCCGGTCGGCGCGTCCGCGTTGCTCGGCCTGCGTGAGAGCGTCAAGACGGCCACCGAGCCCGCGGGCGCGTATGTCGCGTTGCTGCGGAAGTTCTCGGAGAACACGCTCGGCGGGGAGACCGAGCTGATCGCGCGGCTGCCGGGGTCGAGCGACCCGGGCGGCACGGCCGCGGTGACGACCTTCCCCGCGTCGGAGAACTCCTTGCTGCGCCACAACGTCGAGGACGCGTCGTCACCGCTCGTCGCCGTCTACTCGACCGCGGTGCCCACGCTCGATTATCCGTTCGCCGAGCTGAGCGGCATCACGCCGCCGCAGCGGCCGATCGTCGACGCGCTGCGGGAGGCGATGCTCGGCGACCCCGGCGCCGACGCCATCACGAAGACCGGCCTGCGCGCGGCGGGCGGCCAGGCGCTGCGTGACCACGCTGACGACCCGCGGGTGGCCCCGGCCGGCATCCGCACCGCCAACCTGCCGCCCGCGCCGGTTGTCGACGAGCTGCTCAACCAGTGGGCCGGGATCAACCTGAGCGCGCGGGTGCAGGTGCTGCTCGACGTTTCGGGGTCGATGAACGCGCAGGTGCCGGGCACCGGGCTGAACCGGATGCAGCTGACCACCCAGGCCACGGCGAAGGCCCTGCACCTGTTCAAGCCGGCGACCCAGCTGCGCATGCTGGCGTTCTCGACCCGCCTCGACGGCGACAAGGACTACCGCGAGATCCTGCCGATGGCCCCGGTCGCCCAGCACCTGGCCGGCGGCGCGCTCGACCGGCTGAGCCAGCTCAAGGCCACGGCCAACGGCGGAACCGGGCTCTACGACAGCATCCTCGACACGTACCGCACCGCGCGCCGCGAATGGGAGCCCGGCCGGCTCAACCTGGTGATCGTCATGACGGACGGCCGCAACGACGACCCGCGAGGAATCTCCCGCGCGGACCTGCTGGCGGAACTGGCGAAACTCCAGGACCCGCGCCGTCCGATCCCGCTGATCGGCGTGGGAGTGGGCCCGGACGCGGACAAGGCCGAACTGGACCAGCTGACCAAGGCGACCGGCGGCCAGGCGTTCGTGGCACCGGACCCGGCGAAGATCACGGACGTGTTTTTCGGAGCCCTGAGCCGGATCGCCGGCGGCTGACCTTCCCGGATCCCGCGTGAGCAGAGCCGTATCTCGCGTGATCAGAGCCGGATCTCGCGAGTTCCGGGCTCGATCACGCGAGTTCCGGCTGCAATCACGCGAGATACGCGGCCAAGCACGCCCATGCCCGCCCGATCACGCGTGATGCCGCTTCAATCACGCGTGATGCCCGGCGCCGCACGGTCCGAGCGCCGGCGGATGAGGGCGTAGACCGCCAGGATCACCGCGAGGCTGATCAGGCTCAGGTACAACTGCGCCCGGGTGTCCTCGTCGACGAACAGCATGGACGCCACCACCACGAGCGTCAGCACCAACGTCAGCCAGCTCAGCCACGGGTATCCCCACATCCGCAGCTTCAACAACTCAGGCGACGAAGCCTCCAGGCGACGGCGCATCCGCAGCTGGGAACCGCAGATGATCGCGTATACGAACAGCGCCACCGCGCCCGCCGAGTTGATGATGAAGTAGAAGATCTTGTCCGGGGACACGTAGCTCATCACCACCGCCACGTAACCGACCACAGTGGACACCAGGATCGCCTTCCACGGCACGCCGCGGCGGTTGGTGTCCGCGACCCACGCCGGGGCCCAGCCGTGGCGGTGCAACGCGAACAGCATCCGGGATGCCGTGTACAGCCCCGAATTCAGCACCGACAGCGCCGCCGTCAGGACGACCGCGGACACGATCGTCTCCGCCGCCGGGACGCCGAACCGGCCGAACGCCGCCGCGAACGGGCTGGTGTCGCTCGGGATGTCGCGCCACGGCGTGATCATCACCAGCAGCGCCACCGAGCCGACGTAGAACACGATCACCCGCCAGACGATCGTCGACGTCGCCTTGCGCACTGCCGTCTCCGGCTGGTCCGACTCGGCCGCCGCGATCGTCACGATCTCCGCGCCGAAATAGGAAAAGATCACGATGACCACGCCGTGGACCACGGAAAACCCGCCGTTCACGACAAACCCGTCGAGGCCGATGTTGCCCACCGAGAAGTGCGCGTCCGGCCAGAGCCCGAGCACGAACAGCACGCCGAGCACCAGGAACACCACGATGGTGGCGACCTTGATCGACGCCAGCCAGAACTCCGTCTCGCCGAACGACCGGGCCGACGCCAGGTTCGTCGCCGTCAGCAGCAGCATCAACGCCAGCGAGAACACCCACTGCGGCACGCCGGGGATCCAGCCCTGCAGGATCTTCGCGCCGGCGACGGCCTCGAACGCGACCACGCCGACCCAGAAGTACCAGTACAGCCAGCCGATCGTGAAGCCCGCCCAGCCGCCGAGCGAGTCGCGCGCGTACTCCATGAACGAGCCGAGTGACGGAGCCGCCGTCGCCATCTCGCCGAGCATCCGCATGACGAGCACGACCAGCAGCCCGCCCAGTGCATACGAGAGCACGGCGGCCGGCCCGACGGTGTGGATCACCGCGCCGCTGCCGATGAACAGGCTGGCGCCGATGATGCCGCCGAGGGCGATCATCCGGACGTGCCGCTGGCGCAGCTCGGGCCGCAGCCCCTGGGTCTTGGCGGTCACGGTGCTTCCTCCCCGGGTGTGCGCGGATCGCGGGATTCTCGCACCCGGAAGCCACTCCGTGAAGAATTTGCGCAAGATCAGGTCGTGAGGATTTCCGACTTCCGCTGCACGAGGTACGCGCCGCCGAGCAGGATCGCCGAGCCGAGCAGCTGTAGCCAGGTCAGCTCCTCGCCCAGCAGCGCCCAGGCCGTGACCGTGACGATCACGGGCTCGACCAGGCCGAGCACGCTCGCCACCGACGCGGGCAGGTGCCGCAGCGACGAGATCCCGAAGACGTAGGCGAGCACCGTCGCGACCAGCACGAGCAGCACGATCAGCAGCCACACCGGCGGGTACCAGGCGCCGAACTTGACGTCGACGGTGAGCAGTTGGAGCGGCCACGTCCACGGCGGCGCGACGAAGCTGACCAGGACCGCGCCGATCACCATGCCCCAGGTGACCAGGCCCAGCGGGTCGATGTCGGCCACCGCGCGTTCGCCCAGCAGGAAGTACCCGGCCGAGCACAGCGCCGCGCCGAAGCCCGCGAGCAGCCCGACGCCGTTGAGCGTGACGCCTTGCCAGACCTGGGCGACCAGCGACAGCCCGACCATCGCCAGCGTGATGCCGCCCCACACCGACCGCGGCAGCCGGTGCCGCCGCACGAACCGCACCCACAGCGCGATGAGCACCGGCGAGACGAACTCCAGCAGGATCGCGATGCCGACCGGGATCCGGCCCGCGGCGACGAAGTAGAGCAGCTGCACCCCGGCGACGCCGAGCAGGCCGTAGCCGGCGAGCACCGGGAGCTCGGCGCGGCGGATCCGCAGCTTCCGCGGCGCCACCAGCGCCACACCGCCGAGCAGCAGCACGCCGGCCAGCCCGATCCGCATCGCGGCCACCTGCTCCGGGGTGAACCCGGCGGACATGGCGGACTTGCCCAGCGTGCCCGACGTGCTGAAGAACAGCGCGGCGAGCAGGACGAGCGTGGTCCCGCGGCCGCGATGAGCGACCCGGGGCGGTGCGAGGACGGGCAGCTCGGTGGTCACCGTCGCGACTGTAGGGCCCGGCGCGTGACTGCCAAAGTGGTTTTTCCGGTTATTCGGCCTGCTTCAGCCCGGTCGCGACGTGCGTCGTGATGGTGGCCAGCCGCCGCCCCTGGACGTGCAGCGCGCCGAGCGCGAGCTGGTCCGGCGCCGCCGACTTGCGGGACACGAACGAGCCGCCGTACGGGTTGCCGGACTCCATCAGGTGCGGGTCGGTGTACCCGAGCGGCACGACGATCGCGCCCCAGTGGTAGAAGACGTTGTTGATCGCCAGCAGCGTCGACTCCAGGCCGCCGTGCCGGGTGGACGCCGTCGTGAACGACGTCGCGACCTTGTCGGCCAGCTTTCCCTTCGCCCACAGGCCACCCGTGCTGTCCAAATAGGACTTCAGCTGGGCGGCCGGGCCGCCGAACCGGGTCGGGCTGCCGACGGCGAGCCCGTCGGCCCAGACGAGGTCGTCCAGCGTGGCCAGTGCGTGGTGCGGGCCCGAGTCGATCCAGGCCTGCCAGCGCGGGTTCTGGGCGATGGCCTCGGCGGGCACCGTCTCCGGCACGGTCCGCACCCGCACCTCGGCACCGGCCTCGCGGGCCCCCGCGCCGAGGGCTTCGGCGAGGGCGGCGGTGTTCCCGGTCGAGCTGTAGTAGACGACGAGTATCCGTGTGCTCACGTCCGCCGACTCTAGGGGCAGCCGCGCCGGTGTCTCAGGATCCGGACTTCGGCTTCCAGGGGCTGACCGTGTCGGTCGGGCGTGTCGGGTCGTGGAAGCGCGGCCGGTCGAGCTCGCCGGCCCGCAGCGGGATCAGGCCGTCGGTGATCGCCTGCATGATCTTCGCGTGCGCGCGCACCCCGGCGCCGGGCCGCTCCGGCTCGACCTCCGACAGGTCGACGGGGTCGCCGAAGTGCACCCGGAACTTCGGCCGGCGCAGCGGCGCGCTGAGCCCGGAGCGGGCCAGCGGCACCAGGTCGGCCGGGCCGTTGACGGTCTCGGTGCCCCAGTAGACGGCCTCGTGCGCGCCCCACTGGCTGATCGGGATCACCGGCACGCCCGCCGCCAGCGCCAGCCGCGCCGCGCCGGTCTTGCCGCGCTCCGGCCACAGGCCGGGATCGTGGCTGATCCGGCCCTCCGGGTAGACGATGATCGGCTCGCGCGTGGTCTTCAGGGCCTCGACGGCCTCGGTGAACTGCCCGACGGCGGTCGCGGCGACCTTCCGGTCGACCCGCAGGTGCCCGCTGACCCGCAGCGCCGGGCCGATGACCGGGGCGTCCAGGATGCCGCCGGCCAGCATGAACCGCGGGTTGATGCCGATCCGCTTGCACGCCGCCATCAGCACGAACGCGTCGAACACGCCGATGTGGTTCGCGGTCATCAGCAGCGGCTTGCCCCGCAGCTGCGCCGGGATCCGGCCGGACACGGTGAGCCGGCCGACCAGGTTCACCAGCCCGCGGTCGATGTTCAGCATGGTCCGCCAGATGGCGGGGGCCCGGCGAGCGGTGTTGTCGGAGTGCAGCGCGACCATGGGGCAGAGCATGGCAGACGCCGATTTCACCCGATTGCGCACTGGCCGGATCGGTTCACCCGGATGGCCGCTCGGGCCCGGTGTGAGGCAGAAGTTCACCCTGCGCTGAGAGTGGCGCATGTGACGAAACGTCGTCGACGGTTACCGTTGAGGCATGGCTGGGTCGGCGACGAGGAAGCGAAGCACGGGAAGCGGCGCGAAGGGGGCAGCGGCGCGTAAGCCGCGTACACCTGCGAAGCCACGTTCCTCCGCCGCGCGCAAGCCCGCCCCCCGCTCGCGCCGCAAGACACCCGGGATCTTCGGCAAGGGGGTCCGCGGCACCTGGAACCTGCTGGCCAAGGGCATCGGCACGCTGGCCCGCACGGTCGGCCGCACCCGGGAGCTCGAGCCGGAACACCGGCGGGACGGCCTCGCGCTGGGCCTGATCGGCCTGGGCATCGTCGCGGCCGTCGGCGTCTGGTGGCGGGCGGCCGGCCCGATCGGGGCCGGGGTCGAGATCGCCACCCGGACCGTCCTCGGCGCCGGGGCCGTCACGCTGCCGCTGGTGCTGACCGTGGTCGCCGTCGCGCTGATGCGGTCCGAGCCGCACCCCGAGACGCGGCCGCGGATGGTGATCGGCACGATCATGGTCGTCCTGTCGGTGCTCGGGATGCTGCACATCTTCACCGCGCTCCCGGCCACGAACGACGGCCGGATGTACGCCGGCGGCATCATCGGCGCCTTCTCCGGCGGCCTGCTGACCATGGGCGTCACCACCTGGGTGGCGGTGCCGCTGCTGATCCTCGCGCTGGCCTTCGGCGTGCTCGTGTTCACCGGCACGCCGGTGCGCGAGATCCCGCACCGGCTGCGGCACTGGGGGCTCGACGAGGAGGAGCTCGCCGAGGCCGAGGCCCAGCGGGCCGGGTTCGCCACCGACGAGGACAAGGTCACCGACGCCGACCCGAAGGCCGCGCGGCTGCGCAAGCCGTCGCGCCGCCGCCAGGCCGCCGACGCCGAACCCGAGCAACTCGACCTCGACGCGATGCTGGCCGAGGCGCCGACACCGATCAAGCCCCCCAAGGCGAGCACAGTCGTGCCCAAGCCGGTCGAGGTGCCCGAGAAGAAGCCGAAGAAGGCTCCCGAACCGCCGCTCGCCGTCACGCGGACCGTCGAAGGCGACTACCTGCTCCCGCCGCCAGACCTGCTGAAGCTCGGCGACGCGCCGAAGTCCCGCAGCAAGGCCAACGACGCCATGATCGAGGCGATCACCGGCGTGCTGGAGCAGTTCAACGTCGACGCGCAGGTCACCGGCTTCACCCGCGGCCCGACGGTCACCCGGTACGAGGTCGAGCTCGGCCCGGGCGTCAAGGTCGAGAAGATCACCGCGCTGACCAAGAACATCGCCTACGCCGTGGCCACGGACAACGTCCGGCTGCTGGCGCCGATCCCCGGCAAGTCCGCGGTCGGCATCGAAGTGCCGAACTCCGACCGCGAAATGGTCCGCCTGGGTGACGTCCTGCGCGCGCCGACCACGGTCAAGGACAATCACCCGATGGTGATCGGCCTCGGCAAGGACATCGAGGGCCACTTCGTCACCGCGAACCTGACGAAGATGCCGCACCTCCTGGTCGCCGGTTCGACCGGTTCCGGTAAGTCGAGCTTCGTCAACTCGATGCTGGTGTCGCTGCTCGCGCGGGCGACGCCGGACGAGTGCCGGATGATCCTGATCGACCCGAAGATGGTCGAGCTGACGCCCTACGAGGGCATCCCGCACCTGATCACGCCCATCATCACCCAGCCGAAGAAGGCCGCCGCCGCGCTGGCCTGGCTGGTGGAGGAGATGGAGCAGCGGTACCAGGACATGCAGGTCAACAAGGTCCGGCACATCGACGACTACAACAAGAAGGTCAAGTCGGGCGAGATCACCGCGCCGCCGGGATCCGAGCGCGAGTACCGGCCGTACCCGTACATCATGGCGATCGTCGACGAGCTCGCCGACCTGATGATGACCGCCCCGCGCGACGTCGAGGACGCGATCGTCCGGATCACCCAGAAGGCCCGTGCGGCCGGCATCCACCTGGTCCTGGCCACGCAGCGGCCGTCGGTCGACGTCGTCACCGGCCTGATCAAGACGAACGTGCCTTCGCGGCTGGCGTTCGCGACGTCGTCGCTGACCGACTCGCGGGTCATCCTCGACCAGCCGGGCGCGGAGAAGCTGATCGGCATGGGCGACGCGCTCTACCTGCCGATGGGCGCCGGCAAGCCGGTCCGCATCCAGGGCGCGTTCGTCGGCGACGAGGAGATCTCGGCGGTCGTCAACTACGCCAAGGAGCAGGCGCAGCCGGACTACCAGGACGGCGTCACCGCCCAGAAGGCCGGCGAGAAGAAGGAGATCGACCCGGACATCGGGGACGACCTGGACGTCCTGCTGCAGGCGGCCGAGCTGATCGTGACGTCCCAGTTCGGCTCGACGTCGATGCTGCAGCGCAAGCTCCGCGTCGGCTTCGCCAAGGCCGGGCGGCTGATGGACCTGCTGGAAAGCCGGGGGATCGTCGGCCCGTCGGAGGGCTCGAAGGCCCGCGACGTGCTGATCAAGCCGGAAGAGCTGGAGTCGGTGCTGTTCATGATCCGCGGCGGCGACCCGGTGCCCTCGGACCCGGACGACGACGAATAACCCGCCTGCGGACGGGAAGGCGGACAGCCCGGATGCAACCCGCCGGCGGGTCCGTTCCGTCCTGAGCACATGGACCTGCAGCGATTCGCAGCCGGACTGTTCGCCCTCGCCCTCGTCGCGGTGGGCGCCGGGAGCTCGGTCGCCGCCGGGCAGGGCGCTCCCGCCTTGCCCGGCCGTCCGTCGGCGCCGTCGACCGTGAGCACCACTCCCGCGGGAGACGTCACCCTGCGCGTCGGCCAGGAGGCCGCTGTGCAGGGTAAGGACCTGAGCGTCCGGTACACGCGCCTGGTGAACGACTCGCGGTGCCGTCCGAACATGACCTGCATCTGGCAGGGCGAGGCCACCCTGGCGTTCCTGCTGAGCGAGCCCGGCCGCGGCGAGAGCACCACGGCCGAGCTGCACAGCGGCCCGCGCACCGGCCCTCAGGCCACCACCTTCGCCGCCAGCCGGATCGAGCTGGTGTCGGTCAGCGAAGACGGTCAGCAGGCGACGGTGAAGGTCAGCTGAGCGGCGCGCCCCAGTGGTCCAGGTAGGCCACCTCGGACAGCGGGATGCGCGCGGCCGGCTTGAAGTCGGGCACCGTCGTGTACGCCACCGGGAGCAGGCCGACCTGCGTGTAGCCGTCCGGGACGCCGAGGATCTCCGCCGCCTCCGCCTCGCGGGACAGGTGGTAGGTCGTGAGCGTCGAGCCCAGGCCGCGGGAACGCAGCGCCAGCTGGAAGTTCCAGACCGCGGGGAAGATCCCGCCGTAGAAAGCCGCGTCCGTCGCGTTCTCCCCGCTCGGACGGCCCTTCAGACACGGGATGACGAACACGGGCACGCGCTCGATGACGTCGATCAGGTGCCGCCCGGACGCCAACGCCCGGGGCTCGGCCTCGGCGGCCTTCCCGGCCAGGTAGGCCTCGCCGACTTCGCGGAACAGCGCGCCGAGCCGCTCCTTCACGCCCTGGTCGCGCACCACGAGCCAGCGCCACGCCTGAGCGTTGCCGGGTGTCGGGGCCTGCAGTGCCAGGTTCAGGCACGCCTCGAGAACCGCCGGCTCGACCGGCCGGTCGAGGTCGAGCTTGCGCCGCACGGCGCGGGTCGTGCTGAGCAGGTGATCGATCTCCATGCCCCCATCCTGGCCCGGACCGGGACAGCCCGGGCCAGGGGAGCGGCTCAGCCGCCGAACTTGCGGACCGCCTGGTAGTACGTCCAGGCCGCGCCCTTGCACGCCACGTTGGACCCGCAGACGCTCTTCAGGTCCGAGTAGAGGTTGTCGTCGATCTTCAGGCGGTTCGCTTCGCTGAACCGGCCCTGCTTCTTGTAGTTGCGGTAGCCGAAGTCGTGCCGGTGGCAGCCGGGCAGGAACTGCCAGCCGAACGGGGTGTCCGGCGACCACGAGCAGCCGTCCGACGACCAGTCGAGCTGGCCGGCGTACGGCGCCTGGTTCCGGATCGATTCGAACCCGGACAGGGAGGTGGAGAAGAGGTACTGGTCGGTGACCGTCGGAATGTCGACGGCCGCCGCGGTGCCGGCGCCCATCAGGACGCCTCCGCCGACAGAAACGGCCACCGCCACGGTGGCCCCCAGGTTCCGCAGTGTCGTGCGCATCGTTGTGTTCCCTTGCCGATCAAGTGGACGAGTGCCCGCTCAGCTTCGGCCTTCGGGTGGCGTGCGTCACCGCCCGAAAGAAGGTTTTCGGAAAATTTCTCTCAGAATTGGGGCATTGCGCGTGAATCGCTCAGGTGACCGGGGTTGACACCGGGGTCAGAGCTCGAGCAGCATCCGCGAGTTGCCCAGGGTGTTGGGCTTGACGTAGGGCAGGTCGAGGAACTCCGCGACACCGGTGTCGTGCGAGCGCCGCATCTCCTCGAAGACCTCGTGCGACACCGGGGCGCCGTCGATCTCCACGAAGCCGTGCCCGGCGAAGAAGCTCGTCTCGAACGTCAGCACGAAGAGCCGCCTGAGACCGAGCTCACGCGCTTCGTCGACCAACCGGGCGACCAGCAGGCGCCCGACCCCCTGGCCGCGGACGGCCTTGTCGACCACGACGGTGCGCAGCTCGGCGATGTCCTCCCAGAGCACGTGCAGCGCGGCCGCGCCGACGACCTCGCCCGCGGTCTCGGCCACCCAGAACTCCTGGACCGCCTCGTACAGCGTGACCAGGTCCTTCTCCAGCAGGACGCGGCCGGCGTCCGAGTCGACGAGATCCTTGACCTTGCGGACGTCGGCGATCCGCGCGCGGCGGACGGTCGGGCGGGGCGAGTCGGACGGCACGATCGTCAACACTGCCACATCGCCCGGCGCGCGCGGCGACACGACCGGGCTACGCCGTCGTCGGCCCGCCGGGGCCCGGCGGCTACCCTCAACGTCGTGCCTTCTCCCACCACGGACCCTGCCGCCACCCGACGCGTCTCCCTGCTGACCCTGGGCTGCGCCCGCAACGAGGTCGACTCGGAGGAGCTGGCGGGCCGGCTGGCGGCCGGCGGCTGGGAGCTGGCGGCCGATCCGGAGGACTCCGACGTCGTGGTGGTCAACACCTGCGGCTTCGTCGAGTCGGCCAAGAAGGACTCCGTCGACACGCTGCTGGCGGCCTCCGACACGGGCAAGAAGGTCGTCGCGGTCGGCTGCATGGCCGAGCGCTACGGCCACGAGCTGGCCGACAGTCTTCCCGAGGCGGACGCCGTCCTCGGCTTCGACCACTACGCGGAGCTGTCGGACCGCCTCGACGACGTCGTCGCCGGCCGCAAGGTCGCTTCGCACACGCCGGGCGACCGCCGGAAGCTGCTGCCGATCAGCCCGGTCCAGCGGCCCGCCGCGGCCGAGAGCGTCGAGGTCCCGGGCCACGCGCAGCACGGCTGGGGCCCGCGGGTGCTGCGCACGCGCCTCGACGACTCGCCGGTGGCCGCGCTGAAGATCGCCTCCGGCTGCGACCGGCGCTGCTCGTTCTGCGCGATCCCGTCGTTCCGCGGCTCCTTCGTCTCGCGGCAGCCGGACGAGATCGTCGCCGAGGCGATGTGGCTGGCCGAGCACGGCGTCAAGGAGCTGTTCCTGGTCAGCGAGAACTCGACGTCCTACGGCAAGGACTTCGGCCGCGACGGCGCCACCGCGCTGGAGCGGCTGCTGCCGCGGCTGGCGGAGATCGACGGCATCGAACGCGTCCGCGTCTCGTACCTGCAGCCGGCCGAGACGCGCCCGCAGCTGGTCAAGGCCATCGCGACCACGCCGGGTGTCGCCGAGTACTTCGACCTGTCGTTCCAGCACTCCAGCGAGCAGGTGCTGCGCCGCATGCGCCGGTTCGGCTCGACCGACTCGTTCCTGGCGCTGACCGAGCAGATCCGCGAGTACGCGCCCGAGGCCGGCATCCGCACCAACGTGATCGTCGGCTTCCCCGGCGAGACCGAGCACGACCTGGCCGAGCTGGAGCGCTTCCTCACCGGAGCCCGGCTCGACGCGGTCGGCGTCTTCGGCTACTCCGACGAGGACGGCACCGAGGCCGAGACCTTCGACGGCAAGCTCGACGCCGACGAGGTCACGAAGCGCGTCACGCGGATCTCCGCGCTGGTCGAGGAGCTGACCGCGCAGCGCGCCGAGGACCGGATCGGCACCTTCGTCGACGTCCTGGTCGAGCTGGACGACGACGGCGAGCTCACCGGGCGCGCCGCGCACCAGGCCCCCGAGGTCGACGGCGAGTGCGTCATCCTCGACGCGCCGGAGAAGACCGAGGTCGGTGACTTCCTGCGGTGCGAGGTCGTGGATTCGGCGGGCGTCGACCTGGTCGTGCGCGCGGTGCCGGACGCCGACCGGTGAGTGCGCTCCCCAGCGACGCCGACGAAGGCACGGGTCACGAGAGCGTCGCCCCCGCCCAGGTCCCGGAGGCCACGCCGGTCCCCACACTCAACGTCGCGAACCTGCTGACGCTGTCGCGGCTGGTGCTGGTGCCGCTCTTCGTCGCCGCACTGTTCGTCGGCGACGGCCACGACACCACCTGGCGCGCGATCGCGACCGGGCTGTTCGCCATCGCCTCGGCCACCGACCAGCTGGACGGCTGGGTGGCCCGCAAGTACGGCCTGATCACCGACTTCGGCAAGATCGCCGACCCGATCGCGGACAAGGCGCTGACCGGCGCCGCGCTGGTCGGGCTGAGCATCCTGGGCGAGCTCGGCTGGTGGGTCACGATCGTCATCGCCGTCCGCGAGATCGGCGTCACGCTGCTGCGGTTCTGGGTGATCCGCCACGGTGTGATCCCGGCCAGCCGCGGTGGCAAGGCCAAGACCATGGCCCAGATCGCCGCGATCACCGCCTACCTGCTGCCGCTGCCCGCCGGCGCCGACCCGGTCCGCTGGGCGCTGATGGGCCTGGCCCTGGTGCTGACCGTGGTCACCGGCGTCGACTACCTGATCCGGGCGATCCGGTTGCGCGCGGCCGGGCGCCGCGTCACCGGGAGCTGAACGTGGACGAGCGGGCCCTGGTCGAGGCCCTGGTCGCGCGCGGCGAGACCGTCGCGGCCGCCGAGTCGCTGACCGCGGGGCTGGTCTGCGCCACGCTGGCGCGGGTGCCGGGGGCGAGCGCGGTGCTGCGCGGCGGCCTCGTCGTCTACGCCACCGAGCTGAAGCACCGGCTGGCCGGGGTCGACGCGGGCCTGCTGGCCGAGCACGGCGCCGTCCACCCGGAGGTCGCCGTCCAGCTGGCCGAGGGCGCCCGCGACCGGTGCGGCGCCACCTGGGGCCTCGGGCTCACCGGGGTGGCCGGGCCGTCGGGCCAGGACGGGATCGAGCCGGGCACGGTGCACGTCGGTCTGGCGGGGCCGGGAACACGCACAGTCCGTACGCTGGCCTTGAGCGGTGATCGTGACTTGATCAGGACCGGATCGGTCCGAGCGGCGTTTGCCCTGCTCGGGGAACATCTGGCCTGAATCGGGCGTTCGCCCTTGGCGTACGGGGACACCAACTCCTGCGCCCGGGGGGCCGCTCTGGGTAACGTAGGGGGTACTTGTACGGAAGGGAGGCGCGTGATGACCGTGCTGTTGCGTGAGGCGATCGGTGATCGGCTCCGTCATGCCCGCACCAACCAGCGTCGTACGCTGCGCGACATCTCCCGCGCCGCCAGGGTCAGCCTCGGCTACCTCTCGGAGGTGGAACGGGGCCAGAAGGAGGCGTCGAGCGAGCTGCTCGCGTCCATCTGCCAGGCCTTGGACCTTCCGCTCGGCGAACTGCTGCACAAAGTGGCGGCGGACGTTTCGGCCCTCGACAACGTCGAGGTCGCACCGGTCGACGAGCGGATCGTGGAAGGCGCGCCCCGGGAGAAGGTGCCCGACCACGGTGCGAAGGCCTCGGCGGCCGGCATCGAAGGCGGCCGCCTGATGTCCGGGCTGATCGGCAACGACCTCGCCGACCTGCGGGTTTCCCCGGCGCCACGGATGAACACGACCCTGCGCACGACGATCGGGCAGCCGAAGCTGGCCTCGACCATCGCCGCGTAGAGGCGCGTAGTAACGGATCGGACACGACGACGGCCCCGGGCAACTCGCCCGGGGCCGTTCGCGTGGGGATACCGGGGTGATCAGGGACGAACCCTGAAATCCCCCGGGGTCGCCTGGAATGGACGTGGCCGACCTGACACGATGGAACCCAACGCCGGGGTCGGTGCGTTGCATGTGCAGGGGAGCGACGCCCCACCCCGAGGTACTCAGGCCCGTGGGACGCAAGAAGGCAGGCGGAGGAGATGGCCAACCCGTTCGTGAAGTTCTGGAAGTACATGATGGCGGCGTTCTCGTCGAAGATCGACGAGCACGCCGACCCGAAGGTACAGATCCAGCAGGCCATCGAGGAGGCGCAGCGCAACCACCAGGCGCTGACGCAGCAGGCCGCCTCCGTGATCGGCAACCAGCGGCAGCTGGAGATGAAGCTCAACCGGCAGCTCGGCGACGTCGAAAAGCTGCAGGCGTCCACCCGGCAGGCCCTCGTCCTCGCGGACGAAGCCCGCTCGAAGGGTGACGAGCAGAAGGCGACCGAGTTCGAGACCGCCGCGGAGAGCTTCGCGACGCAGCTCGTCACGGCCGAGCAGAACATCGAAGACCTGAAGACGCTGCACGACCAGTCGCTGCAGGCCGCGGCCCAGGCGAAGAAGGCCGTGGAGCGCAACTCGCAGATGCTGCAGCAGAAGCTGGCCGAGCGCACCAAGCTGCTCTCGCAGCTGGAGCAGGCGAAGATGCAGGAGCAGGTCTCCGCTTCGCTGAACCAGATGAGCCAGCTGGCGGCGCCGGGCAACACGCCGTCGCTGGAAGAGGTCCGCGACAAGATCGAGAAGCGCTACACCACGGCGCTGGGGCAGGCGGAGCTCGCCCAGAACTCGGTCCAGGGGCGGATGATGGAGGTCCAGGCCTCCACCACGCAGTTCGCCGGGCAGTCGCGGCTGGAGCAGATCCGGGCGTCGATGCGCGGTGACTCGGTCGCCCAGGTGACCGACGGCGGCGGCGCGGCGGCGGCTCAGAAGCCGGCGAGCAGCTCGGCCGACATCCAGCGCGAGATCCAGGCGCGCGTGCAGGCCGAGCAGGGCAAGAACCCGGCCTGACACGCGGGCCACGGAGTTCGAAGGGGGCGAGCATGGGGCAGCAGGGCAGGCGACGCGACTTCAGCGAGTTCAGTGCGAAGCTGGAGAAGCACATCGAGAAGCTGCCCGACTACGCCGTGCGCGCCCAGGAAAAGCTCCAGAAGGTGCAGAAGTACTTCCCGCCGGCCGACCAGGCCGGCGGGAAGCCCGCACCCCCGTCTGCTCCGCAGCGGCCGCGCCCGAACCCGCTGCAGCGGCCGCCCGTGCGGCGGCCGGACATGACGACCACGCTGTCGTCGATGGCGAACCAGGTGCCGGCCTTCGCCGAGGCGCGGGCCAAGTGGACCCGCTGGAACGAACCCGCGGCGAAGCTCGAACGCCGCAAGCGCCGGACGTCGCGCGCGATGACGTTGTGGCTCCTGCTGACCATCTTGTGCGGCGTGCTCACCGTGGCCGCCGGGCTGGGCTGGATGAGCGCCACCGGTGCCGCGATGATGCCGCAGGCGATCATGGCGTTCGCCGGAGCCGTCGTGTTCGGCACGTTCAGCGTCCGGAGCGGCCTCAAACTGCGTGAACTCAAGCGCACCCCGATCCCGGCCGCACCGGCCGGGCCACCGCCGCTGCCGCCCGCCGGGTCGGCCGCGCGCGAGCCGATGGAACGGCTCACCGAGTGCGAAGCCTCGCTGAGCGAGCTGCTGCGTCAGCTCTCGGTGCCTTCTTCGGTGGGGACCACGCCGGTGTCCGGAGTGTCCGTCGAGGACGCCCGGCAGACCGCGGTCGAAGCCGCCGCCGCACTGCGCGGCCTGGCGGCCCGCATCCAGGCGATCGAACGCGGCCGCAACTCCGCGCCCGCCCGCGAGCAGGCGGCCCTGGACGCGGCGGTCGGCAAGCTCCGCGAACAGCTCGACGACGGCCTCGAGGGTTACCGCGGCCTGGTCGCCGCGGCCGGCCACACGGTCGCCGCCTCCAGCGACGGCCTGGTCACGTCCAAACAGGCCCTCACCGACGCGACGGACCGCCTGGCCGGCCTGGCCATGGCCCTGCGCGAACTCTCCTGACCGTGTCGTCCGTCCAGGCACGCGTGTGGTCCACTTAGGCACGCGAACCGACCGTCCGGGTACGCGAGCCGACCGTCCGGGTACGTGAACCGACCGTCCAATCACACGTG
This sequence comes from Amycolatopsis sp. NPDC051758, assembly GCF_044453095.1. NCBI lineage: Bacteria > Bacillati > Actinomycetota > Actinomycetes > Pseudonocardiales > Pseudonocardiaceae > Amycolatopsis > Amycolatopsis sp. NPDC051758. Next base: position 585,724 of record NZ_JBITCJ010000005.1, read on the forward strand.
TCGGCCGTGACCCGGGCCGGAAACTCGCGTGATCCGAGCCGTAACCGGCGTGAGCAGACCCGTGACTCGCGTGATCCGGGCCGGAACTCGCGAGTTACGGCTTCCCTCACGCGAGTTCCGGGCCCAGTCACGCGAGATCCGGGCGCCATCACGCGAATTCGGGCTGTCTTGGGCCGTTCGGATTTGAAACTCGGCCGATCGGGTGCCGGATCCGGGCCGTCCGGCCCTTCGTCACCCGGCGTGCGTGATCGTGCGTTTCACCCCGGCGTCGCGCCCTGTTCACCTCTTGGTGCCGAAACATGCGCGTAATCGGAAACAGATCGCTACGGAAACGTCGACGACCTAACGTTTCTGTCATGCATGCAGAGGTGTCACTCGCCGGGAGGCCCGCCGTGCTTTGAGGTTCGCCGGCGCCGACCGTACACAGTGGACTTTCTCGACCGCCGAGGAAAGGACGCCCCGTGAACACGCTCCCGCCGGACCCGGCTCCCGTCCCCACCACCCCGCCCACCGCCTCCGAGCGCGTCATCGCGGCCTTCGAACGCATCACCGCCGCCGGCCGTCCCGAACTCTGGTCCACCCTGCGTGCCGTCGAGGACGTCCTCGTCGACGCCAAGGCCGTCGACGAGCGGGTCAAGGCGGGGGAGGACCTGCCGCTGGCGGGCACCGTCCTCGCCGTGCCGGACCTGATCGACGTCGCCGGGCAGCCGTCCGGCCGTTCGGTCCCGGAAACCAGCGCCACGGTGGTCGCCCGGCTCACCGCCGCCGGCGCCGTGGTGCTCGGCAAGACCGGCCCCGCCCCGGTGGCCTCGGCCTGGGACCGGACGAAGACCGGCGGCCGCGGTGCGGCGGTCGCCGTCGCGCTGGGCATCGTCGACCTGGCGCTGAGCACCGCCGGCGCCGTCCCGGCGGCCCTGAACGCGGTCGTCGCGCTGAAGCCGACCCGCGGCCTGCTGCCGATGACCGGCGTCCGCGCCGCCGAACCCGTCTCCGTCTACACGACCGGCCTGGTCGCCGGCCGGCGGGCGCTCGCCCTGATGACCGGACCGGACGGTCTTTCCGCGACCCGCACCTGGCCCGCCGACGTCCGGCTCGGCGCCGGTGAGCACCCGCGGATCGCCGTCCCGGCCGAGCTGTCCCTGGGTGACGCCGCCCGCATCGCGTTCGAGAGCACGGTAAAGCGCCTGACGGCGACAGGCGCGGTCGTCGAGCCAGTCGCCGACCCGGCTGAGGTGCCGGAAGGCTTCGACGCCCTCCTCCTGCCCACCGTGCCGGACCACCCGGACCTCGCCGAGGCCCTGGCCGACCCGGCCGGGGTGGGCCACCGCCTGGCCGCCGGCACGGCGTTCGCGAACCTCCTGGACGTCGCCGCGGTCACCGTTCCGGTGCTGCCGGGCGACTCGCGCCCGTTCGGCGTCACCTTCCTGACGCGGGCGTTCGAGGACCAGATCGGCCTCGACCTGGCGACCGTCTGCACCGACGAACCCATGACGCCCTACCCGGAACCGGGCGAAGACGTCGTCGTGTTCGGCGCACACCTGCGCGGCCAGCCCCTCAACACCGAGCTCACCGGCCTCGGCGCCCGGTTCACCGCACCGGTCCGGACCACCGAGCGCTACCGGATGGTGCTCCTGGACACCGAACCGCCGCAGCCGGGCGTGCTGGACGCCGCCGAGGGCGCCACGCTCGACGGCGAGTGCTGGCGGCTGTCCCCGGCCGCGTTCGACCGCTTCGCCGCCACGCTCAAGGCGCCGTTCGTGCTGGACCGCGTCGAGCTGGACGACGGCTCCCGGCCCTGGGCGGTGCGGTGTGAGCCCACCGCGGCCGGGACTGGTCTGGACCGCTACGAATCCTGGCGCGGTTACGTGCGGTTCACCTCTACCGCCGGGCTGCGAGGCCCCGGCTGACCCGGCGCACCAGGCCCGGCCCGTGCAGCGCGAACCCGGTGTAGAGCTGCACGAGCGACGCCCCGGCGTCCACCAGGCGGACGGCGTCGTCCGGGCCCAGCACCCCGCCGACACCGATGATCGGCAGGTTCCCGCCGGTGTGGTCGTGCACGAACCGCACGACCTCGGCCGCGCGGGTGGTCAGCGGCCGGCCGGACAGTCCTCCCGCCTGTCCGGCCAGGCTGCTTTCCGCGGGCACGATGCCGTCGCGGGAAAGCGTGGTGTTCGTGGCGATGATCCCGGCGACGCCGTGCTCGAGCGCGACCTCCAGGAGTTCGGCCAGCGCGTCGTCGGTCAGGTCCGGCGCGACCTTCACCAGCACCGGCGTCGGCGCGGCCCCGCCGGCGAGCTCGACAGACGTCGAACGCAGCTCGCCGAGCAGCTCGGCGAGCGCGCCGCGGTCCTGCAGCTGCCGCAGCCCCGGCGTGTTGGGGGAGCTGACGTTGACCGCGAAGTAATCGGCGTACGGGTACAGCGCGCGCAGCGAGAACCGGTAGTCATCGACGGCTTCTTCGAGCGGCGTGACCTTCGACTTGCCGATGCTGATCCCCAGCGGGACGCCGGGTTTGCCGTCGCGGGCCAGCTTGGCCGCGAGCGCCTCGGCGCCGTTGTTGTTGAAGCCCATGCGGTTGATCACCGCGTCGCTCGCGGGGAGGCTGAACAGCCGCGGCTTCGGGTTGCCCGGCTGCGCCAGCCGCGTCACCGTGCCGACCTCGACGAAGCCGAAGCCCAGCGCGGCCCACGCGGGCAGCGCGCGGCCGTTCTTGTCCATCCCGGCGGCGAGGCCGACGCGGTTGGGGAACCGCAGGCCCAGCAGCGTCACCGGGTCGTCGACGCGGAAGGCGCCGCCCAGGGCGGGCGCGACCTTGCCGAGCCGGGACAGCACGCCGATCGTGCGCTCGTGCACCAGCTCGGGGTCGTGGTAGGACAGCCGGTACAGCGCCGGGCGGACGATCTTGTCGAAGAACACGCCCCCATGCTGCCAAATCGCCCGGAACGCGCGACCGGAGCGTCACTCCCGCGTGAAGGGCGCCACTACGCGCGGGTGGCCTGGAGGTCCTTCCACTCGTCTTCGAGCATCGCGTAGACCAGCTCGTCGGTCCACTCGCCCTTGACGATCTCGTTCTCCTTCAGGTGCGCTTCCTCGCGCATCCCGAGGCGTTCCATCAGCGCGGCGGACGCGGTGTTCCGGCCGTCGCACCGGCCGACGATGCGGTGCAGCCCCAGGTCTTCGAAGCCCAGCCGCAGCAGTTCCGTGGTCGCCTCGGCGGCCAGGCCCTTGCCGTGGTGGTCCGGGTGGAAGACGAACCCGATCTCGCCCTGCCGGTGTTCGCTGCTGAGCCATTCGAGGTTCAGGTCGCCGATCAGCTGCCCCGTCGCGGCCAGCTCGACCGCGACGGCCAGGAACTGCCCTTCCTTCGTCAACGTCGAGCTGTGTACCCGTTTCGCCAGCGCCGCGGCCGATTCGGCGCGGCTGCGCGGGCCCCAGTACAGGTAGCGGGCGACGTCGGCGCGAGACTGGAAGGAGTTCAGCGCGTCGAGGTCGTCGGGCGTGAACGGGCGCAGGAGCAGCCGAGCCGTGGTGACCGGGTAGTCGGGCCTGAGCATGCTTCCAGGCTAGCGACCTTCAGCCGTCCGGGGGACAGATCGGGGCAATGTGTTTCGTCCGTCCCGTGCTCGGATCGCCGGGCGGTCGTCCGGCGTCGGCGGACGGCGTGACCTGCACAAATGAGCGCATTAAGGAACCCCCGGGGTGTCTCTCAAGCGCCGTCAAACGCTTGAGCCCGAGCCGGACTGGTGCTCGGAAACCCCGGGGGCACGGTGACTGCCTGGTATTCGCTATCAGGCATCACGTGGAGCAGGCGATGAGCCGAAGGTGGCTCAGCTGTAACGCTGCTCAAAGTCCTCCACGTGCCATCCGCTAGCGGACAGCCACCTCACAAGTCCTGTTGGAATACAACTTAGGACCACCTCCTCTCTTGTGTACTGCCACGCTAGGCGAAGATCCCGGTGTCCGGCAACGTCATTTCACTTATCTCACGTCGTAGCGCGGCTTTCCGGGCTTCACCGAGGAAGGACGCGTCGACGGCGTTCTCCGCCAGCCGCGCGAGTTCGGCCGCGGTGAGCCCCAGCGCTTCGGCGACGGCGACGTACTCGCCGGTGAGGGTGGCGCCGAACATCGGCGGGTCGTCGGTGCTGAGGGTGACCACGACGCCGTGGTCGAGCATGCGCCGCACCGGGTGCGCGGCGATGCTCGGGACCTGGCCCGTCCGCACGTTCGACGTCGGGCACACTTCGAGCGGGATCCGGTGGGCCGCAAGGTGTTCCAGCAGTGCCGGGTCGGCGGCGCAGCTGGTGCCGTGGCCGATCCGCTCGGCCCCGAGGTCGTGCAGCGCGGACCAGATCGTGGCCGGGCCAGTGGTCTCGCCGGCGTGCGGGACGCTGTGCAGCCCGGCTTCCCGCGCCCGCGTGAAGAACGGCTCGAACTGCGCCCGCCCGACCCCGAGCTCCGGTCCGGCGAGCCCGAAGGACACCAGCCCTTCGGGGCGTTCGCGCAGCGCGAACACGAGGGTCTCCTGGCCGGCCTTGGTGCCCTTTTCGCCGGGAATGTCGAAACACCAGGCCAGTTCCACGCCCAGTTCGGCCGCGCGCGCCCGGCCGGTTTCGAGCCCGGCCAGCAGGTCGTCGCCGGGCACACCGTCGAGCAGGTGGTTGTACGGCGTCACGGTGACTTCGGCGTAGCGGCAGTTGTGCGCGGCGAGATCCGTGGCCAGGCCGGTCACCAAGGTGTGGATGTCGTGGCGGTCGCGCACGAGCGAGGTGACCGCGAGGTAGACGGTGAGGAAGTGGGCGAAGTCGCGGAAGGTGAAGAACTCGGCGAGCTCGCGCTCGTCGGTGGGGACACCGGCGGCCGGGCGGCGCCGGGCCAGCTCCAGGACGGTCGGCAGGCTCGCCGAGCCGACCAGGTGGACGTGCAGTTCGACCTTGGGCAGGGCGTGCGCGAAGGCGCGCAAGGCCTGCCCGGTCAGGATTCCGGGCATGACTGAGCTCCCTGGGGAAAAGTGTGGGTGACGGACTTCGGACGCGCGCGGCTCAGGGAGCCAGGTCGCCGCGTTCGGTGTCGGTCCCGTAGAGCGGGAGCTTGAACGACGTCACGGCCTCAGCCTAGCTCGCGGGCGCCGGGCCGTGCTGGCATTTCGGGCAGAACCAAGTCGGCCGCCGCTGGACGTCGTGGCCCTGGGTGCGCACCAGGGTGCGGCCGCCGCAGCGGAAGCAGCCCTGCCGGGTGCGCTCGTAGACCCAGTTCTTCCGGTTGCGGTCGAGGTGGCCGGTCGTGCTCTGGTCGAAGCGCCCGGCGGCGGCGTTGGCCAGGATCAGCTTCCGGGCGAGCGCGACGGTGGCCCCGGCGTCCACTTCGGACACCGGCGTCCACGGGGTGACGCCGAGCAGGAAGGCGATCTCGCACTTGTAGAGGTTCCCGACACCCGCCATGACACGCTGGTCGAGCAGCGCGATGCCCAGTTCTCGCGCGGGATCGGCGGCCAGTGCCGCGGTCGCCCGGGCCGCGTGCTCGTCCGTCCACAGTGGATCCAGCAGGTCCGGGCCGAGGTGCGCGACGAGGTCGTGTTCCTTCGGCGTGGGCACGAGCCTGAGGTCGTGGACGCGGAAGCCGATCACCTGGACGTCGGCCGCGGTGAGGACCACGCGGGCGTGGTGACCGGGCCGGCGCCACTTCGCGCCGGCCGCGTAGACGTCCCACATGCCGTCCATCATCAGGTGCGAATGCAGGGTCAGGTCGCCGGAGAAGCGCGTGAACAGGTGCTTGCCGACCGTTCCGACGCCGAGCACGTCACGCCCGGCGAGGTCCACAGTGGCCAGTTGTGGCACCCGGAACTCGCCGCGCAGCAAGGTCTTTCCGGCCAAGGCCCGGTCGAAGCGCTTCCCGACGAGGTAGACGGTGTCACCTTCGGGCACGGCTCACCCCGCGGATTCGGACACCTCGGCCGGGGCCTCGGGGGTCTCCGGCGCCGGGCCCTCGGGCCAGTCCGGGCCCTCCGGCTCCTCGCCGTGGACGCGGTGCCGGCCGGCGCGGTTGGAGCGCAGGATCTTCGCCAGCACCATGTTGAACGTCAGCGCGATCTCCTGGGCGCCCGGCGAGTGCCACTCGTGAATCGGGCTGCACGCGCCCTGGGCCTGCTGCACGGCCAGCCGGTCGGTGATCGCCGTGGGCATCACCAGCGAGCCGAAGTTGTCGCGCAGCTCGGCGATCCGGAACTGGTGCTCGTAGGAGCGCACGCGCAGCTTGTTCACCAGGACGCCGATCGGGCGCAGGTCCGGGTTGAGCTCCTTGCGGATCTTCTCGATCGCTTCCAGGGCCCGGTTCGCGCCGGCGACGGCGTAGATCGTCGGCTCGGTCACGATCAGCGCGCCGTCCGCGGCGACCAGCGCCGACTTCGTCAGCCGGCCCAGCGACGGCGGGCAGTCGAGGACGACCAGCTCGTACGGCGTTTCGCGCAGCGGCTCGCGGTGCAGCTCGTCCAGCGCGCGGGAGAAGTTCGCCAGCCGTTCGCTGCTGGCGTCGGGATCGTTGAGCAGCTCCAGCTCTTCGGCGCCGACGAGCACGTCGACGTCCTCGCTCCAGACGCTCGGCGCGATCGCGCGCTCCAGCATCTCCCGGGTGGGGGTCTCGAGCACGTCCGCGAGGGTGGCGTCGGTGTAGGGCGGGTCGAGCGAGGTGGTGGCGTTGCCCTGCGGGTCGAGGTCGACCACCAGCGTCCGGGTGCCCCTACGCAAGGCGGCGGACGCGATACCGAGAGCGACCGTCGTCTTGCCGACGCCTCCCTTGAGGCTGAGTACGGCGACCGTGTGCACGGTGACCAGCCTACGGGTGCGGGCGAGGGGTGCCGCCCGGCAAGGTCACGCGGTCGGCGTCCGGACTGGTCCGGCCGGGTGCGTTCACTCGAAGGGAGGAGCCGGGGAGGTGGCGCGGGGCGGGCACTACCCTGTCCGGCATGAAGACGGAGACCGTGGCCGCCCGGGGTTCGGGCGCCGTCCGCCGGGTGCTCGAGGCCGAGCTGAAGGCCGCCCGCGCCCGGGGCGCCGAGCACCCCCGCGTCGTCGACGTGGGTGGCGGCAGCGGCGGCTGGGCGGTGCCGTTCGCGGCGGCGGGCTGCCGGGTGACCGTCGTCGAGCCCAGCCCGAACGCGCTGGCGACGCTGCAGCGCCGCGCCGAGGAAGAGGGCGTCGCCGAGCTGATCACGGTGGTCGCGGACGACTCCGACGCGCTCGGCCGGCACGTCGAGGCCGGCTCGGCCGACCTGGTGCTGGCGCACGGGCTGCTGGAGATCGTCGACGACCCGGCCGCGGTGCTCACCGCGCTGGCGACGGCGGTCGCGCCGGGCGGCGCGGTGTCGGTGCTGGTCGCGAACCGCCACGCGGCGGTGCTGCAGCGTGCCCTGGCGGGCCGGGTCGGCGAGGCCCGGAAGCTGCTCGAAAGTGTGAACGGGGTCATCCTCGGTGACACGGTGCTGCGCCGGTTCGACGCCGAAGGCCTGCGTGAGCAGCTGGTGGCCGCGGGCCTCGAGGTGACGCTGCTGCAGGGCGACCGCGTGATCGCCGACCTGGTCACCGGCGACGTCCGGGACGACGAGCTGGCGGAGTTCGAGCGCTTGGCGGCGGCTACGCCGGCCCTGCGGGACGTCGCGGGCCGGCTGCACGCCCTCGGCCGGCGCCCGGCCTGATCGCTCCGCTTCTCCACTCCGCTTTCCGACTCCGCGGTTGAAAAACTGTCGGACCCGGCCGGTAGCGTCCTCGTCGTGGGGCGAAATGCTGAACTGCCGGGCGGGCTGCGCCGGTTCCGCGTCCGGCCGGGGGAGCCCCCGCCGGACGACACCGGGTGCGGGCTGCTGCACGTCGACATGGACGCGTTCTTCGTGTCGGTCGAGCTGCGTACCCGGCCCGAGCTGGCGGACGTGCCGGTCGTCGTGTCCGGCGGCGGGCCGCGGGCCGTCGTGGCCGCCGCGAACTACCCGGCGCGCAAGTTCGGGGTGCGCTCGGCGATGCCGTTCTCGACGGCGAAGCGGCTGTGCCCGCACCTGATCAACATCCCGCCGACGTCCGGGCTCTACGGCGAGGTCTCCCGCGGCGTGATGGGCATCTTCCGGGAGCTCACGCCGCTGGTCGAGCCGCTCAGCCTCGACGAAGCCTTCCTGGACGTCAGCGGGGCGCTGCGGCGCCTGGGCGCGACGCCGGCGGCGCTGGCGGCCCGGATCCGCTCGCGGGTCGCGGCCGAGCACGGGATCACCTGCTCGGTCGGCGTCGCGCGGGTCAAGTTCGTCGCGAAGCTGGCGTCGGGCATGGCAAAACCCGATGGCGTGGTCGTCGTGCCCGCGGCGGAGACGCTGGCGTTCCTGCACCCGCTGCCGGTGTCCGCGCTGTGGGGCGTCGGCGCGCGGACCGAAGAACAGCTGCGCCGGCTCGGCCTGGACACCATCGCCGACGTCGCGGCGTTCCCGCCCGAGCGGCTGAAGAAGTCGCTGGGCACGGCCGTCGGCGAGCACCTGTACCGGCTCGCGCACGGCGTCGACGAGCGGTCGGTGGTCATCGACTCCCCGGAGAAGTCGATCGGGGCCGAGCACACCTTCGACGTCGACCGGCACGACCGCGCCGAGCTGGGGCTGGAGCTGCTGCGGCTGGCCGAGCGGGTCGGCGCCACCCTGCGGGGCCGGGGCGTGCGCGGCCGGACCGTCTCGATCAAGGTGCGCTTCGCGGACTTCCGGACGATCACCCGGGCCCGCACGCTCGTTTCGGCCACCGACGTCGCCCGCGAGATCCACGCCGTGGCCGTGGCGTTGCTCACCGAGCACGCGCCGACCGGGGCCGTCCGGCTGATCGGCGTCCGGGTCGAGGGCCTGGACACCGGCGAGGCGGGGGAGCAGCTGGTGTTCGACTCGCCGGCGCCGCGCTGGCGGGACGCCGAGGTCGCGGCCGACGTCGCGCGGTCGAAGTTCGGGTCCGCGGCGGTCCGGCCGGCCTCGTTGCTGGCGCCGCGGGAGCCCTGAACCGGCGGCGGTGACGGTCCGCAACCCCGTCCGGGCGGGAATTAGCCCAATTCGATCCCTACTGGATGCGGGATCGGGTAGTCGTCCGGGCGCGGGCCTCGTATCCTGGACAGTGCCACCCCGCCTGGGGTTGGCTGTTGGGTCCAGGACGTTGCGCGGCCCGGCGCCCGCGACAGCTGTGCCGGAGGAGGAAAGATGCCACTCTCCGAGCATGAGCAGCGGCTGCTCGATCAAATCGAGCGCGAGCTCTATGCCGAGGACCCCAAGTTCGCATCCACGGTGCGTGGCACCCGGTTGCGTCGCCCCGCTCGCCGACGGCGTATCCAGGGCATCGCCCTGTTCGTAGTGGGCGTGGCCCTGCTGGTGCTGGGCGTGGTGGTGCCGCAGTTCCGGGTGGCCGACATCCCGCTGATCAGCGTGCTCGGGTTCCTCGTGATGTTCTTCGGGGTCATGTTGGCCGTCACATCGATTCGGCACGGCGCCGAAACGGACGGCAAGGGCGGTGGATCGGGACCGAAGGGCGGCAAGCAGCCGGGCCGGCGGAGCTCGTTCACCCAGCGGATGGAGGAGCGCTTCCGCCAGCGCTTCGAAGAGCAGTAGCGCCGTAAGACCACAAGATCCGCGTCCCGCCGACCGGGTGGGACGCGGATCTTCTTGTGTGCTCAAAAGCCCCGGCGGAGGTTTGCCGGCCGCGGTGACAGCGGGTGACGCCCACCCGGGTGACCCGCCCGACCGGAGATCCCGTGATCAGCGGGGCAGCACGTGTGTCCGGACGGGCATCACTCGTGATCGAAGGGGCAACACGCGTGATTGGCGGGGCATCACGACGATGCCCGCCGGATCACGCGTGATGCCTCCCTGATCACGCGTGATGCCTCTCGGCGCACGCGTGATGCCCCGGGGGACACGGGCGTGGCCGGTCAGTCGCGGTTGCGGAAGACCGAGCGGGGGAACAGCCGGCCCTTCCAGGAGAGCGGCGCGTTGCGGCGCAGGCTGCGGCGCACCCCTTCGAAGGCCGGGGACAGCTCGGGCCGGGACGCGTCGTCCTCGCCGTACCAGGACCGCTCCAGCACGCCGATGACCGTGCGCAAGCCGTCGCGTCCTTCGTCGTCGAGGTGGTGCTTCGCGGCCAGCTTCTGCCCCGCCACCCGGACCGTGTCGCTGGTCGGGATGGGCAGGTTCCGGTCCGCGCACTCGGCGCGCAGCTCCGCCCACGCCGCGTCGGCCGCGCCGGGCTGGTGCTGGTCGATGCGCTGCAGCCGCCGTCGCCGGACAACCTCGCGGGCCATCGCCGGACCGGCGACCAGGAGCAGCAGGATCACCACGATGAGGCCGAGCCACCAGGCCACGGTCGCCGCGAGGAAGCCGAGTGCGGCGATCCAGAACCCGACCGCCAGCAACGGCAGCCAGCCGAGCACCGCCTGGACCTTCGACGGCGCCGCCACCGGCGCGGGAGCGCGCACGAGCAGCGAACCCTCACTGCGATCCTCGGCGGCCGGCAGGCTTTCGTGCTCCGGCGGTGGTGCCCGGCGCCCGTTCCGCCCGCCGAGCAACCGGCGCAGGACCATCGCGACGATCAGCGCCACCAGGCCCAGCAGCGCCAGCGTGATCGCCAGGGTGGTGAGCCAGTCGTCGCTGCCGGTCGCTTCCGTCGGGCCCTGCTGCGCCGTGTTCTGCTCGGTGTCGCGCGGCGCACCGGTCGGCGCGGCGCTCGACTGGACCGTGCTCGGCGCGATCTGGGTGTCGTCCGGGGTCTGGCCGGCCGCCGTGCCGGCCTGCAGGTAGGACGGGGTGATGCCGCGACCGTCGGACAGCGGGGTCGGGTCGAACGTCACCCAGCCCTTGTCGCCGAAGTACGCCTCGACCCACGCGTGAGCGTCCTGCGTGCTGATCGACAGGTAGTCGTTGACCTGGTTGCCGGGGGTGAACCCGATCGCCACCCGCGACGGGATGCCCGCCACCCGCAGCATCACCGCCATCGCCGACGCGAACTGCTCGCAGAAGCCGCGCTTGCCGTTGAGGATGAAGTCGGCGAGCGCGTCGGCGTCGTTCGCCGGCGCGGTCCTGGTGTCGTAGACGAAGCCGTTCTGCGCGGTGAAGTACCGCCAGATCGCCGAGGCCCGGTCGAAGTCGTTGGACGCGCCGCCGACCAGCTGCTGCGTCTTCGCGCGGACGCGGTCGTCGACGCGGTCGATCTGGGTGTAGCGCGGGGGCAGGTCGTCGACCCGCGACGTCACGCGAAGCTCCGGCGCGGTCGGCTCCTTCAGCGACGCGTATTCGACGTAGACCGGCGGTGTCTCGCTGCGCGTGGTGAAGACCGTGCCGCTGACCTGGTCGTAGAGGTAACCGTTGGTCGCGCCGTCGATCACCCGCGGCGCGCCGTAGACCGGCAGCCAGTTGTCGCGCCAGCTCGTCGGCTCGATGTCGATCCGGCGGGCGGAGCCGCTGCCGTCGTCACCCGGCGCGGGCGGCAGCTGCGGCCCGACCGGGACACCCTGCTGCGAACGGCCTTCGTCGTGCAGGCCCCAGCCCTTGTTGGGGTAGTAGGTGTCCAGCGTCATCGCGCGCAGCAGCCGCCGGTCGGTGCCGAGGCCGCGGACCTTGAACAGCTCGCGGTTGGACCCCTGGTCGAGCATGCCGCGCAGCTCGGTGAACGGCTGGATGCCGAACCCGCCGGAGCCCGCGCCGGGGCCGTCCCCGCCGGCGCCGAACGGGATCCGCCCGACCGTGCCGACCCAGGTGATCGCCCCGCCGAACAGGCCGAGCACGATCGCCGCGGCGACCACCGCGACCGGCGCCGACAGGACTCCCGGCTTGCCGCTGCGCCCGGGTGCCTCACGGGTCCGCCAGCGCTGGTGGCGGTGGTTGCCGTCGACGGCCAGCAGGCCGGCGAAGGCCGCGCCGCCGAGCAGGAACGTCCACCACGGCAGCATTTCCTCGCTCAACGCGGCGGGCACGGCGTAGACGCAGAGCAGCACGAGCCCGGTCGCGGCGGGCGCCGCGGCGGCGACCGTCAGCGTGTCGACCAGGACGGCGACCAGGCCGATCAGGATGGTGACCAGGCAGAGGATGGGCTGGCTGCCCTCGACCGGCGGCAGCCCGACGCGGATCTGCTCGGCGGCGGAGGAGAGCGTGTTCCCGATCTCGCCGAAGGCTTCCGGACCTGGGATGACCTGCAGGATCCCGTGCGTGGTGAAGGCGCCGGTGATCAGGAAGAGCAGGACGAGCAGCTGGCCGAGGCCGACCAGCACGGTCGGCACCTGCAGCGAGCGCAGCGCCAGGCCGGTCGCGGCGATCAGCAGGACCGCGACGAACAGGTAGCCGAACCAGGCGAGGCCGGAGACGACGCTGGTGACCGACGTCGCGGCGCAGAGCGTCGCGATCCCTGCGGCGGCCGGCGCGAGGAGACTGCCGCGCCAGGCCGAAAGCGGGTGCTGGGAGGCCGGGCGCCGCGGCGGGCTCGCGGACGGGCGCGGCGGGGCGGCGGTGCTCATCGGGTACCGCCGATCGGGGCCGGGGTGGGGAACGGGCTCGTCGCGAGCCGCGATGTGTGGTGGTGGGAGGTGCGGGTGGTCGTGTCCATCCGCCTGTCGCCGACCGGGGCCTGGGTGTCGGCGGTGCTCATTGCGGTGCGGTGCCCCGCACGGGTGGTCGTGTCCGTCCGCCTGTCGCCGACCGGGGCCGAGAGGTCGGCGGTGCTCATCGCGGGGCGGAGCCCAGAGTGCGTGCTCATCGCAGACCGCCGATCAGCGTGCCGCGGCGGGCGCCGCTGCGGCACAGCTCGGCCCAGACTTGGGGCATCGGTGAGCCGGGCCCGGCGATCACCACGCCCCAGCCGGCCGCGCGCAGCAGTGCGGCGGAATCCTCGGTGGCGGCGGCCCGCTGCTCGGGTGCGCTCACCCCGGCCGACCACGTGGGCGTGTCGAGCAGGACGGCGAGGCTGCGGATGCCGCGCGGGCGGAACTGGGTGAGCTCGTGCACGGCCTCGGTGCTGACCGTGCCGAGCACGGCGATCAGCTCCTGGCCCTCGGCCGGGTCGCTCGCCAGCGTGATGTCGCGCTGGTGGGCGGGCTGCAGCGCGGCCAGCGCGTCGAGCACGACGTGGTCGTAGTGGTCACCGCCGTCGCCGGGGGTGTCGGCGAGCGTGGCGCCGTGCTCGCTGACCAGCCGGACGCGGTGCCCGGACCGGCGCAGGTGCAGCGCGGCCGACCCGGCGAAGGACACCGCCCACTCCAGGCTGGCGGCCGGGCCGGAGCCGTGGTGCGCGGCGGCGCGGTGGTCGAGCAGCACGGTGGTGCCGCCGCGCCACGGCCGTTCTTCGACGCGCACCATGATCTCGTCGCGGCGGGCGGTCGAGCGCCAGTGCACCTTCCGCAGGTCGTCACCCTGGCGGTACTGCCGGACGATCACGTCGGCCTCACCCTGCCCGGCGTGCAGCCGGACCGTGCCGTCGTCGCCGACGCCGATGCCGGCGCCGCTCGGCAGGCCCCACAGCGGGACCACCCGGGGCACGACGACCAGCCGCGAGTGCCCGATCAGCTCACGCTCGAACTCGCACAGCCCGAACGGGTCGGTGATGGTCGCGCGCAGCGGCCCGACCTGCTGGATCCCGCGCAGCACCGGCTGCAGCGGGTAGCGCAGCGCGACGCGGCGGTCGTGGGGGAGGCGTTCGACGACGAACCGCGGCCGCGAGCCCAGCGCGTACGGCACGCCGTCCTCGAGGAGGATCTCGCCGGCCGGCAGCCGGCCGCTGCGCCACAGCTCCAGCTGGACCTCACCGTTGCCGCCGACCGCCACCCGCTGGGGGCGCAGCGCGCGGGTGGCGCCGATGCGCAGCCGGGTCGCCGAGATGAACACGGCCACCAGCAGCGGCAGCGCCACCACGAAGATCGCGACGCGCAGCAGGTCGCGTTCGTTGAGCACGAACGAGCACACCGCGGCCGCGATCCCCGCGGCCAGGAGGCAGCGGCCGCGGGTGGTCAGGCCGGACAGGGCACGCAGCATGCGGTTCTCTTCCCCTTCGCCGGCCGACTAGGGCCGGGAGCCCTGCGGCACCGGCACCCGGTGCAGCACCGCGCGCACGACGTCGGTCGCCGAGCGGCGGGCCGCGTGCGCCTCGGTGGTGAGCATGAGCCGGTGCGCCAGGACCGGGACCGCGACGGTGTGCAGGTCGTCGGGGACGACGTAGTCGCGGCCGGACAGCGCCGCCTGCGCGCGCGCCGCGCGGACCAGGTGCAGCGTCGCCCGCGGGGACGCGCCGAGCCGGATCTCCGGGACCTGCCGGGTGGCGGCCACCAGGTCGACCGCGTACCGGCGGACCTCGGGGGCCATGTGCACCCCGCGGACCGTCTCGATCAGCCGGTGCACGGTCTCGCCGTCGGACACCGGCTGCAGGTCTTCGATCGGGTTGTGCCCGGCGTGCTCGTCGACCATGGCCAGCTCGGCCTGCTGGTCGGGGTAGCCGATGGACACCCGCGCGGTGAACCGGTCGCGCTGGGCTTCCGGCAGCGCGTAGGTGCCTTCCATCTCGATCGGGTTCTGCGTGGCGATCACCATGAAGGGCTCTTCGAGCCGGTAGGTCGTGGTGTCGACGGTGACCTGGTGCTCTTCCATGCACTCGAGCAGCGCGGACTGTGTCTTCGGCGAGGCGCGGTTGATCTCGTCGCCCACCACGATGTTCGCGAACACCGGGCCGGGGCGGAAGTCGAAGTCGCCGGACTGGCGGTTGTAGATGGAGACACCGGTGACGTCGCTGGGCAGCAGGTCCGGGGTGAACTGGATGCGGCTGACCGTGCAGTCGATCGACCTCGCCAGCGCCTTGGCCAGCGACGTCTTCCCGACGCCGGGCACGTCCTCGACCAGCAGGTGGCCTTCGGCGAGCAGGGTGACCAGGGCGATCCGGATGACGTCGGGCTTGCCGACCAGCACCCGTTCGATGTTGGCGGCGATCCGCCGGGCGACCTCGTGCAGTTCGTCCAGCGACACTCTGCCCGGCCGGGCGTTCACCCGGCCGTTGCCCGAGGCGTCCGCCGGATAAGGCGTCCGCCCGGATGCCTGCTCGCCCGATCCGGGCGCCGCAGACTGGATTCTCGACGTCACTCGACCTCCTGGTGGCGCATGGCTGGGCGCAGAGTGCGCACAACCGGGCCGATCGGCCCCCTGGCTGCTGTCCGCGCAGCGACCAGCCTTCCATCCAGTGTGTCAAACCCGGGCGAACCAGGGGGCGGAACCCCGCGATGCCCCGATGCTGACGCTCGTTATGGCGGTCGATGACACTGCGCAAGCAGGGACGATACCCCGAACGGGTGTGTTGTCACCCGATTCTGGGCGCTCCTGCTGACACCCTGCTCTGTTCTATGCTCCGATACGAGTTCGCCCGGCTACAGAGAGGCGTAACCGCTCATGAGCGAGGCGCGGGGGCAGACGTACGACGTCCGCGGGTTCGCGGTCGCGCCCGAGCTGGCCACGGACGCCTACACGAAGATCGGCGCCCTGCAGGACGTCGTCGGGGAGATGGTCCGCGAAGCCAAGGTGCTCGGCCGGACCGTGCCGCTCGGCGGCGGGTACGCCGGCGAGATCGGCAAGTTCATGGCCGAGTACGGCATCGGCGGCAAGGGCTCGGCCGTGCAGCAGCTGACCGCGTTCGGCCGGGAGCTCGAGACGCTCAAGCACCGGATCGGCGAGGCGCTGGCCAAGTACCAGCACGCCGACGAGACGGCGGCGGACGGCGTCGACTGCACGGGTGGCTGACCGGGTGCGCAAGAAGTATCTGTGGGCGCCGGCGGCTGTGCTCCTGCTCGCCGGGTGCGGGCAGCAGCCTGCCCAGCCCGCCGCCGTCGGCCACACCTCCAGCCACGCCACCGCGAGCGCGCAACCACCGCCCGTCGTCGCCTGGACCGGCCTGGCCGCGATCGACCCGTGCACGCTGCTCGGCCCGCAGGACCGCTCGACCGCCGGGGTGAGCGTGCTCGGCAAACCGAAGGACATCGCCGGCGCCCGCGCGTGCGACTGGACCGTGCCCGGCACCTTCGGTGTCACCGTGACGCTCAGCGAGACCGATGGCCTCGCCGACCTCGAGGTCGCGAAGAAGACGGCCACCAAGACGAAGGTCGGCGCGCACCCGGCACTGCAGGTGGCGGACAAGAAGGCCGCCGACGGCACCTGCGCCGTGCTCATCGGGGTCGGCGACGCGGCCAGTGTCCAGATCGACGTCAGCAACACCGGCTTCTCGGACACCCCGCTCGCCTGCCGCCGCGCGGGCACGGTGGCCGGGCTGGTCGAACCCAAGCTGCCCTGACTCCGAGAGGTGCGCCGTGGAACCACCCGTCCCTGCCGCGAGGTACGAGTCCTACAGCCACGAGGCGATGGCCGCCGAGGTCGAGCGGGACAACGACCCGGTCGCCGCGGGTGAGGCGGGCGCGCGCTGGGACGGGCTGGCGAAGCGGCTGCACGAGTCGACCGCCGACATCGCCGCGCTGATCGCCTCTTCGCAGGAGAACTGGCGTGGCCAGGCGGGTGACGCGGCGCGCGCCTCGCTCGGCCGGGCCGCGCAGTGGCTGTCGCACTCGGCCGCGGTGTCGGCGTCGGTCGGCACCGCGATCGGCGCGCAGGCGGACGCGGCCGCGCGGGCCCGGGCCGACATGCCACCGCCGGTGACCTACGACCCGGCGTCGATGATCCGGGACGCCGCTTCGTCCGGGAACGTGCTGGTCCTGGCCGGGCTGGCCGACGAGATGGCGGCCCGCCGCGCCGAGGCGGAAGCCGCGCGGCAGAAGGCCGTCGACGTCATGCGGACCCGGGACACGGCCCTGCGCGGCCACGTCCCGGCCGAGACGTTCCCGGCCCCACCGGCGCTGGGGCAGGCTTGATCCGCGTCTCCGCGTCGGCGTTCGACATCCTCTGGACCGACCTCGGTCACGACCGCCCGCCGGAGCCGCTCGGCGTGCGCAGCGTCGGCGGCACCGACGAGGAACGCGCCGAGGTGCGGAAGGCGGTGTACGAAAACCTCGCCGAGCGTGGGCTCTACGACGGCTCTCGTCTTGAACCGGCCTTGGTGGAACGGCTGACCCTGCTCGCGACGGGCGAGGTGTTCGTCGCGTGCGAAGCGCTGGCGGACATGACGGCGGCCGTGCCGTTCCGCGCGGTGACGGCGGTCCGCGGCCGCCGCGGCGTCCTGGCGACCCAGCCGGAGCAGACGATCGGCCTGGACGGCATCACCGCGGGCGAGCTCTGCACGGCGATCGTCGACGTGCTGCCGGAGCTGTCGGCCGGGCCGGGCTACGGCGTGAGCCTGCCGGCTTCGGAGGACCCAGCCGTCCGCGGCGCGCAGTCGGCGGCGGCGTCGGCCCAGCAGCAGGAGGTGCTGGCGATCCAGGCCCGGCCGGTCTACGCGGCGGGGCAGTTCAGCGTCAGCCGCCGGTCGGCCTCGGGGCGGGTTGCGCGGGTCGGCGGGCTGACGTGGTTCGACACCGACGTCGGCGCGTACTGCGCGACGAAGACGGCGGGGCGCGGTGGGCAGGAGTGGGTGAACGTGATGCCGGTGGACAGCTCCCGGCTGGCCGCGCGCGTAGCCGCCCTGGTCACCCCCGAAGACTGACCGGCTGCCCGAAGGGGCACGAAGCCCGTCCGGACGGGCAGGACCCGTGAGCAAGCCCTCAAGTCCCGGTGAACAAGCCCGGATCTCGCGTGGTCGAAGCCGTAACTCACGTGATTGAAGCCGGAACTCGCGAGTTACGGGTCTGATCACGCGAATGACGGCTGTGCTCACGCGGGTTCGGGTTTTCGAACCGGGGTGACGCCTGGTCACGCGGTTCCCCACTTCGCGCCACCCGGGTCCCCACCTCGACCCACCGCGGTCCCCGCCGGGCCCCACCCGGGGCCCCACTCGGCCCCACGGGGGAGGGGACTGGTTCTTTCGCGGCCGTTATGCGGACGCACGGGGAACAGCTGAGGTTGCTCCGGCCCCCGGTGCGGGGGATCTTGGCCACCGTCCCCCACCGCACCCCCCACCAACCCCCACCCGGCTGACCTGGGCAAACAAAGCACACGACGGAGTGAGACGCGGTTTTGACGCGTTGACTGTGGTGAAAAGTGGGGTACGGTGGTGGCCAGTGGGGCGGAAGGGAAGCCCCGTAGCCGTTCAAGGTAGTTCGCTGCCGAGGGCGGTAGGGAGGTGGAGGCCGTGTTCCTCGGCACCCACACCCCGAAGCTGGACGACAAGGGGCGGCTCGCGCTGCCCGCGAAGTTCCGCGACGCCTTGGCCGGCGGGCTGATGCTCACCAAGGGGCAGGACCACTGCCTCTTCGTCTTCCCCCGCGCCGAGTTCGAGCAGATGGCGCGCAAGGTCGCCGAGGCCCCGTTCACGAACGAGGCGGTTCGGGCCTACCAGCGTTACCTGTTCGCCGGGACGGACGAACAACGCCCGGACGGGCAGGGGCGCATCAGCATCGCGCCCGAGCTCCGCCGCTACGCGGGGCTCAGCAAGGAGTGCGTGGTGATCGGGGCGATCACCAGGCTGGAGATCTGGGACGCCCAAGCGTGGCAGGGCTACCTGGAGGAGCACGAAGACAGCTACGCGAAGGCTCGAGAGGAAGTACTGCCGGGCGTCTTCTAGGCGTGCGGTCGCGGTGGACCCACGTCGTCGGGGGACGGGGGTACACCAGTGCCCGCACGAACAGGGACGCCCACTCGGATGCCGTGAGGCCTCTGTCCGCTCAATGGCCCTGGTGCACCTTCCCCGGTACCAGGTCAGCAGCGGGCGGACAGGGACCTGACGGCATCCGCTGTCTTTCCCCCGGGCCGCCCAGGCGAGAAAGGGGGAGGGGAACATGACGGCACCCGAGCACGTCCCGGTGCTGCTGAGGCGCATCGTCGAGTTGTTCACTCCCGTGTTCGCCGACCGTGACGGCGTCCTGGTGGACGCGACCGTCGGCCTCGGCGGGCATTCCGATGCCCTCCTCGAAGCGTTCCCTCGGCTGCGTCTCGTCGCGCTGGACCGCGACCCGGCCGCGCTGGAGAAGTCGGCCGAGCGCCTGGCTCGCCACGGCGACCGCGTCGACCTCGTGCACACCGTCTACGACGGACTCCCCGAAGCCCTCGCCGGGCTGGGCATCCGCCGCGCCGACGGCATCCTGTTCGACCTCGGCGTCTCGTCGATGCAGCTGGACCGCGCCGAGCGCGGCTTCGCCTACTCGAAGGACGCCCCGCTGGACATGCGGATGGACCCGACCACCGGGTTCACCGCCGCCGACGTCCTCAACACCTACGCACCCGGCGAACTGATCCGGATCCTGCGCGACTACGGCGAAGAGCGGTTCGCGCAGCGGATCGTCCGGGCCGTGGTGAACGCCCGCGAAAAGGAGCCGTTCACGATGAGCGGGCGCCTGGTCGAGCTGCTCTACGACGCCGTCCCGGCGGCGAGCAGGCGGACCGGCGGGCACCCGGCCAAGCGGACGTTCCAGGCGCTGCGGATCGAGGTCAACGGCGAGCTGGAGGTGCTCCGCCGGGCCATGCCCGCCGCGCTGGGCGCGCTCGGCGTCGGCGGCCGGATCGTCGTGGAGTCCTACCAGTCGCTGGAGGACCGCCTGGTCAAGCAGGCGCTGGCCGAGCTCGCGAAGTCCCGCACCCCGGAGGGACTCCCGGTGGAGCTGCCGGGGCACGGACCGGAGCTGAAGCTCCTGACCCGGGGGGCCGAAAAGGCCGGCGAAGAGGAGACCGAACACAACCCGCGCGCCGCTTCGGTGCGGTTGCGGGCCGCAGAGAGGATCGGAGAGCCGCGATGACCGCTCCCACGAAGTCCCGCCGCCGGGCCGCGCCGGCAACGCGGGGCCGCGGCGACGCCGCCCGCACCTCGACCACGGTCGAACCGGACCCGCAGACCCTCGAGCCGGGCAAGGCCTCGCCGCGTCGCGCGTCGCGAGGCCGCACCAGCGCGGCCGAGCGTGCCTACGCGCGCCGCGCCCAGCGCGCCGACCTGCTGAAGGAGCGCGAGCCGCGACCCGCGTCGAAGGCGGAGCGGACGCCTGACGCGCCGAAGCTCAAGCTCAAGATCCGGCTGCCGAAGTCGCGCGCTTCGTTCGTGCTGCTGATGATGGCGCTGCTGGCCGTCGGCGTGGCGACCACGCTGTGGCTGACGACGCAGGCGATCGCCGACTCCTACCGGCTCGAGCAGCTCCGCACCACCAACGCGAACCTGGCCGAGACGAAGGAGCAGCTCCAGCGCGACGTCGCCAAGGCCGAGTCGCCGGCTTCGCTGGCGCCGTCGGCCCAGCAGCTGGGCATGGTGCCCGGCGGGGACCCGGCGCGGATCGTCGTCGGCCCGGACGGCAAGACCTCGCTCGTCGGCGAGCCCAAGAAGGCCAAGGCGGACGCGCCCGCGGTGCCGGCCGCGCCGCCCGCCGCGCCCGCCGCGGGCACGCAGTCGCAGCAGGGCGCGCCGATCGAGGGTGACCAGCCGGCCGTGCCCGCCGAAGAGCAGCCGGCGCCGCCGGCGGGCCAGTGATGGCTTCGTCGAGCCGTGGCCAGGTCCGCGCGCGTTCCGCGGGGAGCGCGCGGCGGACCTACGCCGCGGGGACGCGCAGCGCGGCCGCGCGCCGGGGCAACGGCGGGCACCGCAGCCGGTTCTCCGCGGTGCGCCTCATCCTGGTCGCCATCCTGCTCGTCGCCGGCGTGAAGCTGGTGCAGGTGCAGTGGTTCGAGGCCGGCGCGCTGTCGGCCGCGGCCGAACGGCAGCGCACCCAGACCATCGACATCCCGGCCCAGCGCGGGTCCATTGTGGACCGCAACGGCGCGAAGCTGGCGTTCAGCGTCGAGGTGCGCTCGCTGTCGGTGAACCTCAAGGCGTTCCGCAAGAGCATGGAAGACTTCGCCACGAAGAACCCCGGCACCACGAAGACGTTCGACAGCGAGACCGCGGCGGCCGCGAAGTACATCGCGGCCAAGGTGCCGAACCAGCTTTCCGAGCAGCAGCTGCTGGACCTGATGCACAAGCCGACGTTCACCTACCTGGTGCACAACGTCGAGCCGTCGGTCGCCGCCGACATCGTGAAGCACTTCGCGTGGATCGCCGTCGAGAAGCGTGCGCTGCGCGAGTACCCGGGCGGCAGCCTGGCGTCCAACATCGTCGGCGCCGCGAACTGGCGCTCCGACGACCCGGACGTGTCCAAGCACAACCTGCACGGCCTGGTCGGGCTGGAGCTGGTCCGCGACAACGACCTGGCGGGCACGCCGGGGCGGATGCTGGTCAACACCAAGAACGGCAGCGACAACGTCGTCATCCCGGGCACCGAGCGCGACCTGCAGGCCGCCGTGCCGGGGTCGGACCTCGAGCTGACCATCGACTCCGACCTGCAGTACGAGGTGCAGCGGCAGCTGACGGACTACGTCCAGCAGTCGCACGCCAAGGGCGGGCAGGCGGTGGTCATGGACGCCAAGACCGGCGAGGTCTACGCGCTGGCCAACGACAAGACGTTCGACCCCAACGACCAGTCCACCTGGACCCCCGACGACCTGAACAACCCGGCGGTCACCACGCCGTTCGAACCCGGGTCGGTCAACAAGGTCGTCACCGCGACCGGCGCGCTCGACTACAACCTCGCGACACCCGAGTCGACGATCCCGGTGCCCGGCGCGCTGCAGGTCGCGGACAAGACCGTGCACGACGCCTGGACGCACGGCACGCAGAACTTCACCACCACCGGCATCTTCGCCAAGTCGTCCAACATCGGCACCCTGCTGCTGGCGCAGAAGATCGGCGAGGAGCGCTACGCCGACCTGCTCAAGAAGTTCGGCCTCGGCCAGCGCACCGGCGTCGGCCTGCCCGGCGAGAGCGCCGGTGTCGTGCCCGCGCGCAGCCAGTGGTCGGCGACCACCTTCGGCAACCTGCCGATCGGGCAGGGCCTGTCGATGACCGTGCTGCAGATGGCGGGGATGTACCAGGCGATCGCGAACGACGGCCTGCGCGTCGAACCGCGGGTCGTCAAGGCGAAGGTCAACCCGGACGGCACCACGGTGCCGGAGCCGGCGCCGAAGTCGGTCCAGGTGGTCAGCCCGCAGACGGCCAAGGCGGTGCGCGACATGATGCGCGCGGTCGCCCAGAACGGCAAGGGCCTGCAGAAGGGCACCGCGCCGACGGCGGCGGTCGAGGGGTACCAGATCTCCGGCAAGACGGGCACCGGCCAGCAGGTCGACCCGCGGACGAAGGCCTACAGCGACCACCTCTACAACATCACCTTCGCCGGCATCCTGCCCGCCGACCACCCGCGGTTCGTGGTCGGCATCCGGCTGGACGCACCGGACACGACGTTGCCGGTGGGACACTCGGCGGCGCCGCTGTTCCACAGCATCGCGTCGTACCTGACGCAGCGGTACCAGATCCCGCTGTCGGACGGGCCGTCGCCGGAGGTGCCGCTCATCGTGCAGTGAGCACGATCCGTCAAAGCCCCCTCACCCGGGTGAGGGGGCTTTTTCGCGTCCCAATGTCCACATCGGTCCCCAGCGTCCGGGAAAGCGTTGCGGCGCAACGGGGTGCGGACCGCCGTTTAGCACATCTGCCTCAGCCGCACGCAATCGCCGTACCGCGTGCGGGCCCCCCGGACGGCCGCCGGTAGCCTCTTGGCCGTGTCCGTGTCCTCGTCCAGTTCCCAGGTGCCGGAAAGCCCGGTGAAAGCGGTCCCCGCGCCGCCGCGTCCGGCGCGCATCGACCCGGTCCCGCTGGCGACCCTCCTCGCCAGGGCGGACGCCCGCCTGATCGCCGACTCGCCCGACGCGGCCGAGCTCACCGTCACCGGCACCACGCTGCGGGCGCAGCACGTGCTCCCCGGCGACCTCTTCGCGGCCCTCCCGGGCGCCCGCGCGCACGGCGCCGACTTCAGCGACCAGGCGGTCGCCGCCGGCGCCGTCGCGGTGCTCACCGACGCCGAGGGCGCCGAACGGCCCGCGCTGCGCGACGCCGGCGTCCCGATCCTCGTGCACGCCGACCCGCGTGCCGCCCTCGGCGAGATCGCCGCCTGGATCTACGGCGAGCCGTCGCTGCGGCTGTCCGTCCTCGGCGTCACCGGCACCTCCGGCAAGACCACGACGTCCTACCTGGTCGACGCCGGGCTGGCGGCCGCCGGGCTGACCACCGGCATGATCGGCACGGTCGAGACCCGGATCGCCGGCGAACGCCTGGTCAGCGGGTTCACCACACCGGAGGCGCCGGACCTGCAGGCGCTGTTCGCGGTGATGCTGGAGCGCGGCGTCACGCACGTGGCGATGGAGGTCTCCAGCCACGCGCTCGCGCTGGGCCGGGTCAACGGCACCCGGTTCGCGGTCGGCGCGTTCACCAACCTCTCCCAGGACCACCTGGACTTCCACAAGGACATGCAGGAGTACTTCGCCGCGAAGTCGCTGCTGTTCGACGGCCGCTCGACCACCGAGGTCGTCGTGGTCGACAGCGCGTGGGGGCAGGCGCTGCTCACCCCGCAGACGATCACCGTGACCACGGATCCCGGCACCGACGCCGCGTGGAAGGCCACCGACCTGGAGGCCACCCCGCACGGTGAGCAGACGTTCACCCTGCACGGCCCGGACGGCGTCTCGGCGCCCGCCCGGATCCCGCTGCCCGGCGAGTTCAACGTCGCCAACGCCGTGCTCGCCGCCGCGATCCTGAGCACCGCCGGGGTGGGCCTGGAGCACATCGTCGCCGGGCTCGCGCAGGTGCAGGTGCCGGGCCGGATGGAGCGGGTGCACGTCGGCCAGGACTTCACCGCCGTCGTCGACTACGCCCACAAGCCGGCCGCGGTCGCGCAGGGCCTCGACGCGCTGCGGGCGCGCACCGAGGGCCGGATCATCACCGTGCTCGGCTGCGGCGGCGACCGGGACACCGCGAAGCGCCCGATGATGGGCGAGGCGGCGGCCCGCCGCAGCGAGGTCCTGATCGTCACCGACGACAACCCGCGTTCCGAAGACCCCGCGGCCATCCGGGCCGCGATGCTCGCCGGCGCCCGCGCCGTCGGCCCGGCCGAGGGCGGCGAGATCGTCGAAATCGGTGACCGCCGCGAGGCCATCGCCCACGCCGTCGCGCTGGCCGGGCCGGGCGACATCGTCTTCCTCGCCGGCAAGGGGCACGAGACCGGCCAGGCGGCCGGCGGTGTTGTGCACCCGTTCTCCGACCGCGACGAGCTGGCCGCGGCCATCCGCAACAAACTCGAGGTGAGTGTGTGATCGTGCTCAGCCTGGCCGAGATCGCCGACGTCGTCGGCGGCCGGCTGCACCACGCCGACCCGGGCACGCAGGTGACCGGCAGTGTGGAGTTCGACACCCGGAAGCTGACCCCCGGCGGCCTGTTCGTCGCCCTGCCGGGCGAGCAGGTCGACGGCCACGACTTCGCCGCGCAAGCGGTCGACGCCGGTGCCGCGGCCGTGCTGGCCGCCCGTGAGGTCGACGCGCCCGCGATCGTCGTGCCGCCCCTGGCTCCCGGCGAGGCGCACGAGCGGTCGGTCGCGCTGACCGGCGACAAGGACGGCTCCGGCGCCGCGGTGCTGGCCGCGCTGGCCAAGCTCGCCCGGTTCGTCGTGCAGCGCCTGGCCGAGGGCAACCTGACCGTCGTCGGTGTCACCGGCTCGTCCGGCAAGACGTCGACGAAGGACGTCATCGCGCAGCTGCTCGAGCCGCTCGGCCCGACGGTCGCGCCGCCCGGGTCGTTCAACAACGAGCTGGGCCACCCCTGGACCGCGCTGCGGGCCGACGCGGAGACCCGGCACCTGGTGCTGGAACTGTCCGCCCGCGGGCCCGGCCACATCGCCCACCTCGCCGAGATCGCCCCGCCGAAGATCGGCGTCGTGCTCAACGTCGGCAGTGCGCACGTCGGCGAGTTCGGCTCCCGCGAAGGCATCGCGAAGACCAAGGGTGAGCTGGTCGAGGCCCTGCCCGAGGACGGCGTCGCGGTGCTCAACCTGGACGACCCGCTGGTCGCGGCCATGGCGAGCCGCACGAAGGCTCGCGTGGTGTTCGTCGGCGAGACCGCGTCCGCGCAGGTCCGCGCGGAGAACATCACGCTCGACGACGAGGCCCGCGCCTCCTTCCGGCTGATCACCCCGGCCGGCGAGGCCGACGTCAAGCTGCCGCTGCACGGCGAGCACCACGTCGGCAACGCGCTGTCCGCCGCGGCCGTCGCCCTCGAGCTGGGCGCGACCCCGGCGGAGATCGCCACCCGGCTCTCCGGCCTCGAACGGCGCTCCGCGCGCCGCATGGAGGTCGTCACCCGGCCCGACGGCGTGACGATCCTCAACGACTCCTTCAACGCCAACCCCGAGTCGATGCGGGCCGGCCTGAAGGCGCTCGCCGCGATGACACGCGAGTCCGGCCGCCGGTCCTGGGCCGTGCTCGGCGTGATGGGCGAGCTCGGCGCGGACTCGGTCACCGCCCACGACGAGATCGGCCGGCTCGTCGTCCGGCTCAACATCGCCAAGCTCGTCGTGATCGGCCCCGAGGCGGCGGCCATGCACCAGGGGGCGTTCCAGGAGGGCTCCTGGGGCGAGGAATCGATCCTGGTACCCGACGTCGGCGCCGCCGCCGCCCTGCTGCATGATCAGCTCCGTCCCGGGGACGTGGTGCTGGTCAAGGCCTCCAAGGCCGCCGGTCTTTGGCGGGTCGCCGAAGCCCTGCTCGAACCCCGGAAATCCGACAACTCCGAAGAACGCTCGAACGGTGGTGACGCGTGATCAGCATCCTGATCGCGGCCGCGGCGGGCCTGCTGATCTCCATCCTGCTCACGCCGTACCTGATCCGGGTCTTCTCCCGGCAGGGCTTCGGCCAGGAGATCCGCGAGGAAGGCCCGCAGGGACACAAGTCCAAGCGGGGGACCCCGACCATGGGTGGCGTCGCGATCATCATCGCGATGGTGGCCGGGTACTTCGTGGCGCACTTGATCAACTGGATGTTCAACTCCCGCAGCGGCGCGCCGAGCGTGTCCGGGCTGCTGGTGCTGATGCTCGCGGTGGGACTGGGCGTCGTCGGGTTCCTCGACGACTTCATCAAGATCCGCAAGCAGCGCAACCTGGGGCTGAACAAGACCGCGAAGCTGGTCGGCCAGCTGGTGGTCACCATCGCCTTCGCGGTGCTGGTGCTGCAGTTCCCGAACGAACAGGGCATCACGCCGGCGTCGGAGAGCCTCTCCTACGCCCGTGACCTGGCGCTGATCACCTTCCCCTCGGTGATCTTCGTGATCTTCTGCTACATCGTGATCTCCGGCTGGTCGAACGCGGTGAACTTCACCGACGGCCTCGACGGCCTGGCCGGCGGCGCGGCGGCGATGGTGCTGGCCACCTACGTCGTCATCTCGTTCTGGCAGGAGCGCCTCTCCTGCGCGAACGGCCCGGCGGCCGCCTGTTACGACGTCCGGGACCCGCTCGACCTGGCCACCGTGGCCGCCGCAGCCACCGGCGCGTGTGTCGGGTTCCTCTGGTGGAACGCGGCCCCGGCGAAGATCTTCATGGGCGACACCGGCTCGCTGGCCCTCGGCGGCCTGGTCGCCGGGCTGTCCATGACGACCCGCACCGAGCTGCTCGCCATCGTCATCGGCGGCCTGTTCATGGTCGAGATGATCTCGGTGGTCGCGCAGATCGCGGTGTTCCGGACGACCCGGCGAAGGCTCTTCCGGATGGCCCCCTTCCACCACCACTTCGAGCTCGCCGGGTGGGCGGAAACCACGGTGATCATCCGGTTCTGGCTGCTCTCGGCGATCTGCTGCATGTTCGGGCTCGGCCTGTTCTACAGCGAGCAGCTCGGAGGCTGACGTGGATGTCGCCGGTCGTCACGTCCTCGTCGCCGGTGCGGGTGTCACCGGCAAGTCGATCGTCCCCGTGCTCGTCGACCTCGGCGCGCGGGTCACGGTCACCGACGGCAACGCCGAGCGCCTGGCCGAGCTCGAGGGCCTCGGCGCCGAGCTGGTGCCGGGGCTGAGCGAGCCGCCGTCCGACGTCGTCCTCGTCGTCACCAGCCCGGGCTGGCGGCCGACGTCACCGCTGCTGGCCGCCGCGGCCGAGGCCGGGATCGAGGTCATCGGCGACGTCGAACTGGCCTGGCGGGTCGGGCAGCTGCGCGAGCACCCGCCGTCGTGGCTGGTGATCACCGGCACCAACGGCAAGACGACCACCGCGGGCATGCTCGAGTCGATCCTCAAGGCGGCCGGCGCGCATGCCGTGGCCTGCGGGAACATCGGCTACGCGGCACTCGACGCGGTCCGCGCGGGGTACGAGGTGCTGGCCGTCGAGCTGTCGAGCTTCCAGCTGCACTGGTCCTCGACGCTCGCGCCGGACGCGGCCGTGGTGCTGAACCTGGCCGAGGACCACATCGACTGGCACGGCTCGATGGACGAGTACGCGGCCGCGAAGGGGCGCGCGTACACCCGCGCCAAGATCGTGGTGCACAACGCCGACGACGACTGGTCCACCCGGATCGCCGAGGAGCACGCGTCCGAGAGCGCCCGTCGTGTCGGGTTCCGGCTGGACACGCCCGCTGCCGGTGAGCTCGGCCTGGTCGAAGACCTGCTGGTCGACCGCGCTTTTGTCGCCGACCCGGACAACAGCGCCGAGGAACTCGCGACGCTGGCCGACGTCCGCCCGGCCGGCCCCCACAACGTCTCGAACGCCCTCGCGGCGGCCGCGCTGGCCCGCTCGCACGGCGTCTCGCCGGAGGCCGTCCTGAAGGGCCTGCGCGAGTACCAGCCCGCGCCGCACCGGGCGGTGGAGGTCGCCGAGATCGCCGGCGTCCGGTACGTCAACGACTCGAAGGCGACCAACCCGCACGCGGCCGCCGGGTCGCTGCGCGCCCACCAGAGCATCGTCTGGATCGCCGGAGGCCAGCTCAAGGGCGCCTCGGTCGACGAACTCGTGAGCAGCATCGCTGGCCGCTTGCGGGGAGTTGTGCTACTCGGCGTCGATTCACCCGTGATCGCCGCCGCGGTGGCGCGACACGCGCCGGATGTCCCGGTGAACAGCCTCCGTCCGGGTGACCATGAACCCATGACTGCGGCGGTGAGTGCGGCCAGCGCGATGGCCCGATCCGGTGACGTGGTGCTGCTCGCACCCGCCGCGGCGTCGTTGGACATGTTCCGCAACTACGGCGAGCGCGGCGACGCGTTCGCCGCGGCGGTGCACGTCCTCCGCGACGACGCAGCGGGGGAGCCGAGTGACGGTCACTGAGCCCAAGTCCCAGCCCACCCCGAAGCGGCCGCGCCGGGAGCGCAAGGAAAGCGGGTTCGTCACCTTCCGGACCGCGCTGACCGCGTGGCTCTCACGCCCGCTCGCGTCGTTCCACCTCGTGCTCGCCCTCACCGGCGTGCTCACCGTCATCGGCATCGTCATGGTGCTTTCGGCGTCCTCGGTCGGCTCCTACAACCCGAAGACCGGCAGCGGGGTGTACTCGCTGTTCACCAAGCACCTGGTGTTCGTCGCGATCGGCTCGGTCGTGTTCTGGGTGGGCCTGCGGGTGAACCTGGAGCGGATCCGGCGGATGTCGGCGACCGCGACGGTCATGTGCCTGAGCCTGCTGGTGCTCGTGCTGACGCCGCTGGGCTCGACGGTCAACGGCTCGCAGGGCTGGTTCAAGCTCGGCGACTTCACCTTCCAGCCGGTCGAGGCCGCGAAGGTCGCGCTGGCCTTCTGGGGCGCGCACATCCTGGTGATCAAGTACAACGTGATCCACCAGTGGCGGCACCTGCTGGTGCCCGTGGTGCCGATCGCGCTGCTGATGTTCGCCCTGGTCATGCTGCAGCCGGACCTCGGCGGCACGGTCACCCTGGCGGTGGTGCTTCTGGCGCTGCTGTGGTTCGCCGGCGCCCCGAAACGGCTCTTCGGCGTGATCCTCGCGGGTGGCTTGGCCGGCGTGCTGGTGCTCGCCGTCATCGCGCCCTACCGGCTCGACCGCGTCATGTCGTTCCTGTCGCCGGACGCCGACACCAGCGCCGAGGGTTTCCAGGCCAACCAGGCCAAGCTGGCCCTGGCCGACGGCGGGTTCTTCGGCAAGGGCCTCGGCCAGGGCACGTCCAACTGGGGCTACCTGCCGAACGTGCAGAACGACTTCATCTTCGCCCTGATCGGCGAGGAGCTCGGGCTGATCGGCTGCGTCGTCGTGCTCGCGCTGTTCGCCGGGGTCGCCGTCGTGGGCCTGCGGATCGCCACCCGCAACATCGACCCGTGGATCCGGATCGTCTCCGGCACCTTGACGGTGTTCCTGGTGGCGCAGGCCGGCATCAACATCGGCTACGTCGTCGGCCTGCTGCCGGTCACCGGCGTCACGCTGCCGCTGATCTCCTACGGCGGCACCTCGCTGGTGATCACCATGCTCATCATGGGCGTGCTCGCGAACGCCGCGCGGCACGAACCGGAGGCGGTGGCCGCGCTGCGCACACAGGGGCCGGGTAAATTCGGACGTCTGCTGCGGCTGCCCGCGCCCGACCCGTACCGCCCGCCCGCCACGCGCAAGGGGGCGGGGCGAAGTGGGGCGAAGGCGGCCAGGCCGGCGCCCCGTGCGGCGCGGCCCGCCCCGGCACAGGAACGACGCAGGTCGGTCCGCGAGCCGGTGCGCCGCAGCGCGGCACGGACGAGCACGGCCACGTCTCGCGGGGCCGCGCGGACAACAGCGAGCCGTGGTACCCGGAGTACCGCGAACCGGAGAGGTCATTGGTGAGTAAGCCCGTCAAGGGAACCGAGCGAGCCGCCGCGGGCAAGGGGCCCGTGGTCGTGGTCGCCGGAGGTGGCACCGCAGGACACATCGAACCCGCCCTCGCCCTGGCCGACGCCGTCATGCGGCTGCGCCCGGACGCCACGGTGATCGCGCTGGGCACCGAGCGCGGCCTGGAGAACAAGCTCGTCCCGGCCCGCGGTTACGCCCTGGAGCTGATCCCGCCGGTCCCGCTGCCCCGCAAGCCGACACCGGAGCTGCTGCGGCTGCCCCTGAAGGTGCGGGACTCGGTCCGCAAGACCCGTGAGGTGCTCGACCGGGTCGGCGCGGACGTCGTTGTCGGCTTCGGCGGCTACGTCGCCCTGCCCGCCTACCTGGCCGCGCGCGGGCGTGTCCCGATCGTCGTGCACGAGGCCAACAAGTCGGCCGGCCTGGCGAACAAGGTCGGCGCGCGGTTCGCCAAGCGCGTGGCGGTCGCCGTCCCGGGAACGCCGCTGCCGAAGGCCGAGGTCGTCGGGATCCCGCTGCGGCGGTCGATCACGTCGCTGGACCGCGCCGCGCTGCGGGCCGAGGCCCGCGCGCACTTCGGGCTGGACCCGGACGCGCCGACGCTGCTGGTGTTCGGCGGTTCGCAGGGCGCGCAGTCGATCAACGCCGCGGTGTCCGGCGCCGCCAAGGACCTGGCCGACGCCGGGATCGGCGTGCTGCACGCGCACGGCCCGAAGAACACGCTCGTCGTGCAGGAGTTCCCGGGCAAGCCGGCCTACGTGCCGGTGCCGTACCTGGAGCGGATGGACCTGGCCTACGCGGCGGCGGACGTCGCGATCTGCCGCTCGGGCGCGATGACGGTCGCCGAGGTGACCTCGGTCGGGCTGCCCGCGGTGTTCGTCCCGCTGCCGATCGGCAACGGCGAGCAGGCTTCGAACGGCCGTCCCGCGGTCGACGCGGGAGCCGCGCTGATGGTCGAGGACGCCGACCTGAGCCCGGCGAAGGTCGCCGAACTGGTCGTCCCGCTGGTCACCGACGCCGACCGCGTCGCGAAGATGGGCGCGGCCGCGGTCGGTATGGGCCACCGCGAAGCCGACGAGACCCTCGCTCGCATCGTCCTGGAGGCCGCTGGTGCCTGAGTTGCCTGAAGAGCTGCGCCGGGCGCACCTGATCGGGATCGGCGGGGCCGGCATGTCCGGCATCGCGCGGATCCTGCTGGCGCGCGGGGCTTTTGTGTCGGGTTCCGACGCCAAGGAGTCCCGCGCGCTGCTGTCGCTGCGGGCCCAGGGCGCGGAGCTGTTCGTCGGCCAGAGCGCCGCGAACATTTCGGCGCTTTCGCAGCCGCCGTCCGCTGTGGTCGTCTCGACGGCCATCAAGGAGACCAACCCGGAGCTGGTTGCGGCCCGCACCGCGGGGATCCCGGTGCTGCACCGGGCACAGGCGCTGGCCGGGCTGATGGCGGGCCACCGCGTCGCCTGCATCGCCGGGACGCACGGCAAGACGTCGACGACGTCCATGCTCACCGTGGCGCTGCAGCACTGCCGGCTCGACCCGTCGTTCGCCATCGGCGGCGACCTCAACGAGTCCGGCGCCAACGCCCACCACGGCGAAGGCGGCATCTTCGTCGCGGAAGCCGACGAGAGTGACGGCTCGTTCCTGACCTACTCGCCGTCGGTCGCGGTCGTGACGAACGTCGAGCCGGACCACCTGGACCACCACGGCACCGCCGAGGCCTACACGAAGGTGTTCACCGAGTTCGTCGGCCGGATCGTGCCGGGCGGGCTGCTGATCGTCTGCGGTGACGATCTCGCGGCGGACGAGCTGGGCAAGCAGGCCGCGGAGCTGGGTGTCCGGGTGCGCCGTTACGGTCGCACCGTCAGCGACGAGGGCGACGCCCGCATCCTCGACTACACCGCGGCGCCGGACGGCGGTGTCGTGCGGCTCCTGCTGGACGGCTCCGAGCTGTCGGTGCGGGTCGCGGTGCCGGGTGAGCACATGGCGCTCAACGCGGTCGCGGCGCTGCTGGCCGGGATCGAGCTGGGCGCCCCGGCCGAGGGGCTCGCCGAGGGGCTGGCGGCGTTCGGTGGTGTGCGCCGCCGCTTCGAGTTCAAGGGCCGCGCCGGCGACGTCCGCGTCTACGACGACTACGCCCACCACCCGACCGAGGTCAACGCGCAGCTGCGCGCGGTGCGGACCGCGGCGGGCGACGGCCGGGTCATCGTGGTGTTCCAGCCGCACCTGTACTCGCGGACGAAGCTGTTCTCGGCGGAGTTCGCTTCGGCGCTGTCCCTGGCCGACGAGGTTGTCGTGCTGGACGTCTACGGCGCCCGCGAGGAGCCGGAGCCGGGGGTGACCGGGGCGCTGATCGCCGATGCGGTGACCGTGCCGGTGCACTACGAGCCGGCGTTCGACGTCGCCGCCGGTCTGGTGGCGGGGCTCGCTCGTGGGGGCGACCTGGTCGTCACCATGGGCGCCGGGGACGTGACGCAGCTGGGCCCGGAGATCCTCGTCGAGCTGGACAAGCGCTGAGCCGATGAGTCCGACCAGGGAACGCCGCCGTCCGTCCGAAGAGGACGAACGGGATCGTGCTGCCCTGGCGCGGGAACGGCGCGGGCGGCGCTCCGACGAGGAACGCCGCCGCACCCGCGCCGCGCGCCCCGCGCCGCGCAACCGGCGGCCCAACCGGCAGGTGGAGATGCGCCGCCGGTGGGTCGCGCTGCTCAGCGTGCTGACCCTGGTCGCGCTGGTCTACCTGCTGTTCTTCAGCTCGATGCTCGGGGCGAAGGACGTCTCGGTCGCGGGCGCCCGCACGGTGCCGGCCGACCAGATCCGGGTGGTGGCGGCGGTCCCGGTCGACAAGCCCATGCTGCGGCTGAGCACCGACGAGATCCGCGACCGGGTGGCCGCGATGCCGGGCATCGCCACGGTCGAGGTGTCACGCTCGTGGCCGAACACGGTCGAGATCACGGTGACCGAGCGGACGGCGATCGCGTTCTTCGACAGCGGCCCGGGCGGCGACGGTGTCCACCTCGTCGACGGCGGCGGCGTGGTGTTCAAGACGGTGCCCGCCCGCCCGGCGGGGCTGCCGGAGCTCAAGCTGCCGAAGGTGTCGGCGGACGACCCGGTGACGCGCGCGGTGACGGCGGTCCTCGGGGTGATCCCGGAGCAGCTGCTCAAGCAGGTCACCACGGCGACGGCGAAGACTCCGGCGAGTGTCGAGTTCACGTTGTCGAGCGGGAAGATCGTCCGCTGGGGAACGGCGGAGCAGACCGACCGTAAGGCGAAGGTCCTCGCGGCGCTGCTCACCCAAGAGGGCAAGGTTTACGACGTCGCGGCGCCCGAGCTGCCGACCATCACCTCCTGAAATCCCCTTTTTATGTGCACTCTGATTCCCGTATGCCGTACGATCTCGTACGGCATACGGATACGAGGAGGGTGTCATGACGATCCTGGTGACGGGCGCGACCGGCAGCGTGGGCCGGCTGGTGGTCGACGAGCTGCTCGCGGCGGGGGTGCCGGTGCGCGCGCTGACCGTCGAGCCGGAGCGGGCTTCGCTGCCCGACGAGGCGGAGGTGGTGGTCGGCTCGCTGGCTCGTCCGTCGACGCTGCCGGTGGCGCTGAAGGGTGTTGACGCCGTGTACCTCGCCCCGATGGCGCGGACCGTCCGAAAGTTCTGCGAACTGGCCACCGGCGCGGGCATCAAGCGGGTCGTCGCGCTGTCGGGCAGCAGTGTCGGCGACGACCACGAAGGCTCCAGTGGCAACGAATACGGCGCCGTCGAGGAAGCGGTTCGGGAAGCCGGGTTCGCGTGGACGTTCCTGCGCCCCGGCGTCTTCATGAACAACACGCTCGATTGGGCGCCCATGGTTCGCGCGGGCGAGGTCGCGATGGCGTACGGCGACGCGACGCAGACCCCGATCGACCTCGGCGACATCGCCGCGGTGGCCGCCCGGGTGCTGACCACCGAAGGACACATCGGCCAGACGTATGTCCTCAGTGGACCGGCGGCGATCAGCCTGCGCGGTCAGGTCGCGACGCTGGAATCGGTGCTGGGCAAGGAGATCCGGTTCCGCGAGCTGACCCGGGACGAGCAGCGTGCGCAGTGGGTCGGGTACGGCGTCCCCGAAGCCGCCGTCGACTGGCTCCTGGACGGCTTCGAGGAGACGCTGCGGCACCCGCAGGTCCCGACCGGCGTTGTCGAGGAGCTGCTGGGCCGCCCGGGGACGACGTATGCGGAGTGGGTTTCCGCGCGGCGCGACGTGTTCGGCTAGACCTCGGTGCGTGTCATTCCGGCCAGACCGAGCAGCGGGAGGACACCGGCGAAGACGACGACCGCCGTCCAGCCGCCCAGGTGGTAGGCGATGGAGCCGGCCTGGGAGCCGATCGCGCCGCCGATGAAGAACGTGCCGAGGTAGACGCTGTTGACGCGGGCGCGGGCCGACGGATCGAGCTGGTAGATCACGTGCTGGCCGGTCACCAGCGTCGCCTGGACGGCCGTGTCGACCGCGATCGCGGCGATCGCCAGCAGGATCACGCTGTGCGCGCCGAAGCCGGCGAGCGCGAAGGCCGCCGCGCAGAGCACAAACGCGCCCGCGGTGAGCTGCCGGCCGTGGCCGTGGTCGGACCACCGCCCGGCCAGCGGCGCCACCGCGGCACCGGCCGCCCCGGCCAGCGCGAACAGGCCGACGCCGAGCTGGCTGTAGTTGAACGGCGGGGCGGTGAGCACAAACGCGATCGTCGTCCAGAACGCGCTGAACGCCCCGAACATCGCCGACTGGTAGAGCGCGCGGTGGCGCAGCGCAGGGTGTTTCTTCCACATGGCCAGGGTCGAGCGCAGCAGCTGTCCATAGTGGACATCGGTCTTGGGCGCGCGCCGCGGCAGGATAAACCGCAGCACCACGCCGAGCGCGGCCATCGCCCCCGCCGAGATCAGGAACACGACGCGCCAGCTGGTCACCTCGGCCAGCAGGCTGGCGACCACGCGGGAGAGCAGGATGCCGAAGAGCAGCCCGCTCACGACCCGCCCGACGATCCGGCCACGGATGGCATCGGGGGAGATGTCGGCGGCGAACGGGATGAGGATCTGCACGACGACGGACGCCGCGCCGACGACCAGGGAGGCGATGAGCAGCACGGCGAACCCGGGGGCGACGCCGGTGACCACCAGCCCGGCGCAGGCGAGCGCGAGCAGCGTCGCGACCAGGCTGCGGTTCTCGAGCCGGTCACCGAGCGGGACGAGCAGCAGCATCCCGGCGGCGTATCCGATCTGGGTGGCCGTGACCACCCCGCCGGCGGCGGCCTCGCCGACCCCGAACGTGTGCCGCAGCTCGGCGAGCAGCGGCTGGGCGTAGTAGAGGTTGGCGACGGTAAGTCCACAGGAGACGGCCAGCAGCAGCACGAGCCAGCCGGGCGGGGCTTTTTGCTCGGTCTCGGTCATGCGCGCCCCTCGTGGAACCGGTTTGATCGGTTCCCGACGGTACCAGTCAAACCGGTTCCGGCGTACTGTGACCCGTATGACGGACCGATTCCGCGCGGGAGCGGGCAGGCTGTGCCTCGACTTCATCCGCACGCTGCGCTACCGCGGAACACCCTCGGAAGAGGAGGAACTCCCGGACGCATCGGCGTGGGGAGCGTGGATCGACGCGTTCGGCCCGTACGCGGTTCCTGTCCGGCCGACGTCGGCGTCCGTCGGGGACGCACGGGCGGCGCGCGAGGCGATCCATGCGTTGCTGACCGGTTCTCTGCGCCCCGCGACCCGGCAGCGGTTGAACCGGTTCGCGGCCCTCCCGGTGCCGGCGCCGTCGTTGTCGGCCTCGGGCGAGGTGCGCTGGCAGGCACCGGACCCGGCTTCGGCGATGCTGGCTTTGCTGGCGCGGGACGCGTTGGATCTGGTGACGTCCCCGGAGTTTGCGCGAGTCCGACGGTGCGCGGGTCCTCGGTGTGGGGCGCTGTTCCTGGACACGTCGAGGCCGGGCACGCGGCGGTGGTGCTCGATGGAGATCTGCGGGAACCAGGCGAAGAAGTCGACTTATCGAGCCAAGGTCACCGCGTCCTGACGTAGGCTTATGCGAACACGCGACTGAACACTGAGTGACCTTGCTTGCACCCAGTGTGCTCATTACCGTGATTGTCATGAAGCTACGGCCGATCGCCGAGGAGTGCACGAAGGGCACGTGCCCTACGGTGTATCTCGCGGACAACGGGAACCTCGTTGTGCAAGGCAAGCTGGTGCGTACCGCCGAAGGACTCAGCCTCGGTCCCGGTGAATCCGCCGTGGAGTTGCCGATCGAGCTGGCCAGGGAGGCGTGGCGTGCGCTTGACCGATGACGAGTGGGAGTCGAAGCTCGACACCTTCCGTTCGTCGGCCTTCCGCATGGAGGTCCAGCAGACCTACGCCATGGATGACGAGCAAGAGGACCTGGATTCGTTCTTGTCCGGGGCGTCCCGGCCGGACGGGTACAACGAGGAGTGGTGCGAGTTCGTCCGTGGTGTCACGGCCGGTGGGCGAACCATGCAGCGGGTCAAACTCGTCCAGCGGCCCTACACCGACTACACCAGGTTCGTGATGGGCTGGGCCGTGCCGGCGAACGTCGCCGCGGGTGAGGACTACCGGATCGTCGATCTGCCGTCGGGTGTTGCGTCCCCGCTGACCGAGCAGGACTTCTGGTTGTTCGACGACGAGCAGGTGATCCACCTCGACTTTGATGCCGGCGGTGCCTTGCTGGGTATAGAACTCGTCGAACAACCGGACCTCGATCATTATCGCCGGCTCCGTGATCTCGGACTCCGGCTCGGCACGCGATTCCGCGATTGGCATGCTGGAGCCTGAAGAGGGTGCTCCCCGGAACCTGGCTGAGACGCTGCGAGAGCTGCGGCGCGCCTCCGGGCTGTCGGGGGAACGGCTGGCCGGGCGATGCGCGATGAGCCAAGCGAAGATCAGCCGGATCGAGACGGGCAAGGTGCTGCCGACGGTCATCGACGTGGAGCAGATCGTCCGTGCGCTCGGTGTCCCCCTGCCGGTGGCCGACGAGCTGCTGGCGCTCGCTCGGGCGGCCAACGTCGATTACGCGTCTTGGCGCGCCTATGCCCGGCTCGGTATCTGGCGCAAACAAGCGGAGATCGCGAAGCTTTCGGATTCGGCGACGGTCGTCCGCCAGTTCCTTCCCGCGATTCCGAGCGGATTGCTGCAGACTGCCGCCTTCGCCCGCTCGGCGCTGCAGCCCAAGGTGAGTTCCGAGCCGGTGTACGACGTCGAGCGAGCGGTTCGCGCCCGGCTCGACAGCCGGCAAGTCCTCGAGGATCCGCGGCGCCGGTTCGAGTTCGTGCTGACCGAACAGGCGGTGCGCTGGCAACTGGCCGAACCGTCGGTGATGCGCGAGCAGGTGGAGCATCTCGCCACCATGGCCGCGAGGCCGAACCTGGACATCGCGATCCTGCCGAGCTCGGCCCGGATGCCGGAGACGCCGCTGAACCTGTTCGTCGTCTACGACGAGCGACTGGTCACGGCCGAACTCTTCTCCGGTGAGGTCGTGCTCCGTGATCCCCGCGATATCGCCTATCACCTTGAACTGTTCGAACTGTTCCAAGCCCATGCCTTGAGAAACGGCGACGAGATCCGATTTCTGTGCAGGGTTGCCGCAGAATTGATGTGACTGCGCGAATAACCATCGCGGACCGAGGGCTGCTCGTTCTAAGTTCGGAGAATGAAGAACATCACTCGCACTTGCGGCGACTGTCAAGGAAAGGGCTGCGGCGGCTGCGATGGCACCGGCACGATCACCATTGTCGAAGACTGACCCGCTGCTGCGCCCAGGACTCACCCCGGAAGAATTCCGCTTCGGCACCCGGACGCAGGTCTTCTACCAAGCCCCTTATCCAACCGAAGGGCCAACGGAAGCGACGGACGCATCCGGCCGCCGGGCATGGATGTACATGTACGCGCACTTCGTCTTCTGCTGGACCGAAGGCGCCTCACGGGTTCACGTCAGTCACGGAACCCTGGCCGGCCCCAAGATGACTCTGTGGACCGACATCCGGATCGCCGGGCACTGGTCCGGGGTCGTGCTGGCGGACTTCGGGCAGGCCTGGGTGGCTGCGCACCTCGCCAAGTTCGCGCGCTGAAACGGCCCCCCGCGGTAAGCGAGGGGCCGTTCGAAAGACACTCAGTTCAGCGCCGCATCCAGCGTGATCGTCGTGCCCGCCAAGGCCTTCGACACCGGGCACGTCTTCTCCGCCGTCTCGGCCCACTCCGCGAACTGCTCCGCCGAAACGCCGTCGATCGACGCGCGCAGCGTGATCGCGATGCCGCTGATCTCGAACCCACCACCGGCGGCCGGGCCGAGCGTTACCTCTGCGCTGACGTCGATCGAGTTCGCGGTGATCTTCTGGGACTCCAGCACGCCCGACAGGTTCATCGCCAGGCAGGACGAGTGCGCCGCGGCGATGAGCTCTTCGGGGCTGGTCTGGCCGTCCGGGTTGCCCGCTCGGGTCGGGAACGAGACGGAGAACGTGCCGGCGTTGGACGAGTCCAGTGTGACCTCGCCCTTTCCGTTCTGCAGTCCGCCGACCCAGTGGGTGGTCGCGTCACGGCTGGGCATCAGGGCCTCCATGTGAGTACGCGGTGGCCGACGCTGTCAGCCGCCGCAGGGTTGTGATGAGTTCTCGCCGCGAAGCGTCGTCGAGGCCCAGTGCGCAGCCGATGGCCGAGGGGACGCTCGCGGCGCGGGTGCGCAAGGAACGGCCCTCCTCGGTCAGGCTGATCACCACGGTGCGTTCGTCCTCGGGCAGCCGCGCCCGGGTGACCACTCCGTTGGCCTCAAGCCGCTTGAGCAGCGGGGAAAGCGTGCCGTAGTCCAGGTGCAGCGCCTCGCCGATCTCCTTGACCGGCCGGTGGTCGGACTCCCACAGCACCAGCAGCACCAGGTACTGCGGATACGTGAGGCCGAGCTCGCCGAGCAGGGGACGGTACGTGTCCGTCACCGCGCGCGACGCCGCGTAGAGCGCGAAGCAGGTTTGCTCGTCCAAGAGGAACTCATCCGGCACGTCCGTAAACCTAGTCCACGATTACATCGTGCGCAAGGTAATCCGGAAACTTGTCGGTGGTGCCTGGCAGACTCCCGTCCATGACCGAACGACCGCAGCGCCCGAAGGTCCCGCTCACCGGCGGCGAGCGCGAGATCCTCACCGCCCTGCTCGACTACCACCGCGCCACCGTCGCCTGGAAGAGCCAAGGGCTCACCGAAGCGCAAGCTCGCCAAGCCCACCTGCCGAGCGAGCTGACGACCGTCGCCGGCCTGCTCGCGCACCTCACGCTGAACGAGTGGTTCTGGTTCGCCGTGGTCGTCGACGGCGAAGAGGACGTCTGGGAAGCGAAGCTCGAGCAGGACCCGGATGCCGAGTTCCGGGTCCCGCCCGAGACCACACTCGCTCAACTGCTGGCCGACTACGAGAAGCAGTCCGCCCGCAGCCGCGAGATCGTCGCGAAGCACGAGCTGGACGACGAAGTGACGCACAAGGAGGAGACCTTCAACGTCCGCTGGGTCGTCACGCACATGATCGAGGAGACCGCCCGCCACGTCGGCCACCTCGACGTCCTGCGCGAGCTGACCGACGGCCTCACCGGGGAGTGACCTTCTTGGGCGGCAACGGGAAGAAGCCGCTGGTCCGCTCGACGTAGTGCGCGTACGCCGGGCGGGTCTTCGCCATGCCCTTCTCCAGCATGGGTTTGCCCGTTCCTCGAGCCAGCGTGAACGTCATCGCGATGGGGGAGAGGATCGTCGCCGCACCCGGCCACGTCGAGCAGGCCAGCAGGTAGAGGCCCCACCACACACACGCGTCGCCGAAGTAGTTCGGGTGCCGCGTGTAGCGCCATAACCCCGTGTCGAGCACCTTGCCCTTGTTCGACGGGTCGGCTTTGAACCGGCGCAGCTGGTCGTCGCCGACCGTCTCGAACCCGAAGCCGATCACCCACACGAGGACGCCGAGCCAGCCGAGCACCCCGAACCCGGTGCCGTACCCGGCGAACTGCACCGGCAGCGAGACGAAGTACAGCACCACGGCCTGGAAGAGGTACACCCGGAGGAACATCCGCAGCGGCCCCTGGCCCATGCGGGCGTACCGCGGGTCCTCGGGCAGCTTGTGGTTGCGCAGGTGCAGGTGCAGCGAGAGCCGCACGCCCCAGATCACGGTCAGCGCCGTCACGACCAGCCGCAGCGGGAGCGGCCCGTCACCGAAGGGGAACGCGGCCAGCGCGACGATCGCGAAGCCGAGCCCCCAGAACGTGTCGATCGTGTCGTAGCGCTTGCGCGCCCGTGCGATCCCGAAGGTCACCACCGTCGCCACGAGCGTGACGCCGGCGGTGACCAGCAGCGTGCCGCCGAGGGGCATCAGTTCCACTCCCGCGTCGCCGGCATGCCGCTGACGCCGTGCTCGTCCGGTCGCACACTCAGGATCTGGTCCACACCCATCCGGTTCTCCTCGAACGCCAATGCCCCGCCGACCAGGTACAGCCGCCACACCCGCGCGCCGGTCTCGCCGATCAGCGCGACGACGTCGGCCCAGTTCTCCTCCAGGGTGTCGGCCCAGGCCCGGACCGTCCAGACGTAGTGCTCGCGCATCGCGTGCACGTCCCGGACCTCGAGGCCCGCGGTTTCGAGGTGTTCGACGGTCCGGCCCACCGGCCGCATGGTCATGTCGGGGGCGATGTACCGCTCGATGAACGCGCCACCGCCGGGCGCGACGTTGCCGCGTGACATCTGCTGGATCAGCACCCGCCCGCCGGGCTTCACCATGCGATGCAGCGTCGCGGCGTAGGTGGGGTAGTTGACTTCGCCGACGTGCTCGCCCATCTCGATCGACGCCACCGCGTCGAACGGCGCGTCGGGCAGCTCGCGGTAGTCCTGCCGGCGCACCTCGACGCGGTCTTCGAGGTCGTGCTGGGCGAGCCGGCCGCGGATGTGCTGCAGCTGCTCGGCCGAGAGCGTGATGCCTACCGCGTGCACACCGTGGTGCTTGGCCGCGTGGACCAGCAGCGAACCCCAGCCGCAGCCGACGTCGAGCAGCCGCATGCCCGGCCGCAGCCCCAGCTTGCGGCAGATCATCTCCAGCTTGTCGGACTGCGCCTCCGCCAGGCCGTACCCCGGCTCGTCGGAGGTGAAGTACGCGCTGGAGTAGGCCATCGACTCGTCCAGCAGCAGCTGGTAGAAGGCGTTGCCCAGGTCGTAGTGGTGGGCGATGGCGGACTTGTCGCGCAGCAGGCTGTGCAGCTTGCCCGACAGCCGGGCCTCTTCGACCGGCGGCTTCGGCGGCGGCCCCACCACCCCCAGGCGAGCGCCGAGGGAGACGGCTTCGGCCCAGTCGCGCGGCCCGAGCTTCACTCGATCGATCTCACCCGTGCGGGTGAGGGCCCAGATCCGGCGGAAACCGTCGGCGAGATCACCTTCGACGTCCAGATCACCGGTGACGTAGGCGCGGGCGAGACCCAGCTCACCCGGTGCGTAGAGCAGGCGGCGCAGGGCGCGGCGGTTGCGCAGGACCACGGTGGGCGCGTCCACTGGGCCCACGCGGGTTCCGTCCCAGGTCCGCAAGCCCACGGGGAGCTGCCCGCCGAGGAGTTTTTCGGCGAACGAGGCGAGGCGGTGCGCGGTGCTGTTCGGCATGTCCGGGATTCGCTCTCTCCTGCGTCGTGGATTGGTGCCGGCTGCATCCAATCCACATCCGGCGCGGCGGCGAAGTACCGGTGTGGAGATCACGGGAGAACGCATCGCCGTCATCGGCAGCGGGGTGGCCGGGCTGACGGCGGCATATCTGCTGCAACGCAAGCACGAGGTCCTGCTCTTCGAGTCCGACGACCGGCTCGGCGGGCACGCGCACACCCACGACGTGCCCAGCGCCCACGGCGGCACCATCGGCGTGGACTCGGGTTTCATCGTCCACAACGAGCGCACCTACCCGACGCTGCTGAAGCTGTTCGCCGAGCTCGGGGTCCGCACCCGCGACACCGAGATGTCGATGAGCATCCGCTGCGACGGCTGCGGCCTGCAGTACGCCGGCGCGAAGGGGCTACCCGGGCTGTTCGCCCAGCGCGGCAACGTCCTCCGGCCGCGCTACGTGCGGATGCTCGCCGAGGTGAAGCGGTTCCACCGGCACGCGAAGCGGCTGCTGGACGAGAAGGACGCGGGCGACGTCACGCTCGGCGCGTTCCTCGCCATCGGCGGTTACACGCGCTACTTCGTCGACCACTTCATGCTGCCGCTGGTGTCGACGGTCTGGTCGGCCGACCGCAGCGACACCCTCCGGTACCCGGCGCGCTACCTGTTCGAGTTCCTCCGCAACCACGGCATGCTGAGCGTCAAGAACTCGCCGTCGTGGCGGACCGTCGTCGGCGGGTCCCGCGAATACGTCGAACGCGCGGCCAAGCAGCTCACCGCCGTGCACCTGTCGACGCCGGTGCGGTCGGTGCTGCGGACCGCCCGCGGGGTGGAGATCCGCGACGACGCCGACACGCCGCACCGGGTCGACCGGGTCGTCGTCGCCACGCACGCCGACCAGGCGCTGGCCCTGCTGGCCAACCCGACCGCCGCCGAGCGCGAGGTGCTCGGCGCGTTCCGCTACTCCGAGAACGAAGCCTGGCTGCACACCGACACCAGCGTGCTGCCGTCGCTGGCCGACGCCCGCGCGGGCTGGAACTACCGGGCCCCCGTGTGCGGTGCCCCGACCGGCGCGGTCCAGGTCAGCTACGACATGAACCGCCTGATGCGGCTGGACGAGCCGACCGGCTACGTCGTCACGCTCAACCCCGGGGACGGCCCCGGCGCGGACGCGCTGGTCGCGAAGATGCACTACGAGCACCCGGTCTACACGCCGGAAGCCGTTGCCGCGCAACGACGACTGCCCGAGCTGAACGACGGCGTGCTCGCCTACGCCGGCGCCTACCACGGCTGGGGCTTCCACGAGGACGGCTGTTCGTCGGGGGCCCGCGCCGCCGAAAGCCTCGGGGTCGCCTGGTGACGAACGCGCTCTACGACGCCACGGTCGCGCACGTGCGGCGGATCGACCCGCCGCACTCCTTCGCGCACCGCGTGTACCTGTGGCTGGTCGACCTGGACGCGCCGCCGCGGCTGCCGTGGTGGTCGCGGCCGTTCGCCCGGTTCGACGACCGCGACCACTTCGTCGCGAGTGATCCGCGGGGGATCCGGGAGAAGCTCGACTCGTGGCTCGCCGAGCGCGGGGTCGACCTGCGGGGCGGCAAGGTCGTGATGCTGGCCGCCGCGCGGGTGCTCGGGTACGTCTTCAACCCGATCAGCGTCTACTGGTGCCACGACCCCGAGGGGCGCCTGGAGTGCGTCGTCGCCGAGGTGCACAACACCTACGGCGGCCGGCACGCCTACCTGCTGCACCCCGACGAGGCCGGCCGCGCCCGCACGGCCAAGGAGTTCTACGTTTCGCCGTTCCAGGAGATGGACGGCGAGTACCGGATGCGCCTGCCGCACCCGGAAGCGCTCCTCGACCTCACCGTGGCGTTGCGCCGCGAGAACTCGACGCC
This sequence comes from Amycolatopsis sp. NPDC051758, assembly GCF_044453095.1. Classification (NCBI taxonomy): domain Bacteria; kingdom Bacillati; phylum Actinomycetota; class Actinomycetes; order Pseudonocardiales; family Pseudonocardiaceae; genus Amycolatopsis; species Amycolatopsis sp. NPDC051758. Next base: position 628,926 of record NZ_JBITCJ010000005.1, read on the forward strand.
GCTGGTCGCTACGCTCCGGGGGGTTCGCCGACCGGTGAACCCGCGGTGGCTGGCCCGGCTCGTGCTGGCCCGGCCGCTGCTGCCGCAGCGGGTGTCCGCGCTGATCCGCCGCCACGGCGTCGTGCTGTGGCTGCGGAAGGCCGCGGTCGTGCCGCGCACCCCGCAGAACGCCGGAGGACAGCTGCATGGATGAGCCGGCCCGCTCGCGCCCCCTGGCTCCGGTGCCCTCGGACGAGGTCCCGGCCGGGCCCACCGCCGAAGAGCTGATGGTGCGCGTCGCCAAGGGTGACGAGCGGGCGTTCGAGCTGCTCTACGACCAGTTCTCCGGGCCGATCTTCGGGCTCGTGCGGCGGATCGTGCGGGACGCCGCCCAGTCCGAAGAGGTCGCGCAGGAGGTGCTCGTCGAACTGTGGCGCACCGCGACGCGGTACTCGCCCGAGAAGGGCTCCGCGCTGAACTGGGCGATGACCCTGGCGCACCGCCGGGCCGTCGACCGCGTCCGCTCGGCGCGCGCCAGCACCGAGCGGGAGCAGAAGGCGACCTTCGAAGCCGCCCGCGGCCGGCCGTTCGACGAGGTCGCCGAGTCCGTCACCGCCCGGCTCGAACGCTCCCAGGTGCGCAAGTGCCTGTCCTTCCTGACCGATCTGCAGCGCGAATCCGTGCTGCTCGCCTACTACCAGGGCTATACGTATCGCGAGGTGGCCGAAGTGCTGTCGACGCCGCAAGGAACCATCAAGACGCGGCTGCGGGACGGCTTGATCCGCCTGCGGGACTGCTTGGGGGTGACCGCGTGAGCACTCCCGAGATGCACACCCTGGCGGGCGCGTTCGCGCTCGACGCGGTGTCCGACCTCGAGCGGGCGGAGTTCAGCCGCCACCTCGAGCAGTGCGACTCGTGCGCGCAGGAGGTCGCCGAGCTGCGCGCGACCGCGGCCCGGCTGGGCGCGGCGATGGCCGAAGAGCCGCCGCCGGAGTTCAAGGACCGCGTCATGGCCGCCATGCACGCCACCCGCCAGCTGCCGCCGCGGACCCGGCCCGTCACCGAACGGCACCGCCGCTCGGCGCGGGCGCCGCGCTGGGCGGTCGTCGTGACGGCCGCGGCCGCCGTCATCGGCCTCGCCGCGGGCGGTGTGTTCGGCGGGATCGCGCTGACCCAGCAGGAGCAGCTCCAGACCGCGCAGAGCCGGCTGGACCAGGCGAGGCAGCGGTACGAGCCGGTGGCGGCGCTGCTCGCGGCCCCGGACACGAAGACCGTCCACGGCGACGCGCCCATCGGCGGCGGCGTGACGGTCATCGTGTCGAAGTCCCTGAACCGCGTGATGGTGATGGACGCCGGGCTGCCGGTGCAGCCGGGCGGCAAGGTGTACGAGGCCTGGCTGATCACCGGCGGGAACGCGCCGCGCTCGGCCGGGGTGATCGCCTCGACCGACGCCGGTGGCCTGGTCGTGGCCGACGGCGTGGGGTCCGTCGACAAGCTCGCGGTGAGTGTCGAACAGGCCGGTGGATCGCCCAGCGGGGCGCCCACGGAGGTGCTCATGAGCATGCCGGCGCCGGCCTGATCTTGCGCCATAGCAGATCGGGCCGGGGCGGTGTTCGCGGCTCCCAGCTCTTGCGCGCTCGAACGTGTTGTGGCAAAACACCTTTGCGACACACGGCGTGCCTACTGGATTAGAGCCTGCCTGGTGCCTACCGTCCTGCCTAACGTCGGCGGTTGACATAACTCTCAATCTGGGGTTTAGGTTGAGAGTTGATCACTCACCGGCGGGCTGTACGGGCACAACGATCAGGAAGGCGGACTTCGATGACGCCCCCGCACAACTACCTTGCGGTGATCAAGGTGGTCGGCATCGGCGGTGGCGGCGTGAACGCCGTGAACCGCATGATCGAGGTCGGCCTCAAGGGTGTCGAGTTCATCGCGGTGAACACCGACGCACAAGCACTGCTCATGTCCGACGCCGATGTCAAGCTGGACATCGGCCGCGAGCTGACCCGTGGCCTCGGCGCGGGCGCCGCCCCCGAGGTCGGCCAGAAGGCCGCCGAGGACCACCGGGAAGAGATCGAAGAGGTCATCAAGGGCGCCGACATGGTGTTCGTGACGGCCGGTGAAGGCGGCGGCACGGGTACCGGCGGCGCGCCGGTCGTGGCGCAGATCGCCCGCAAGCTGGGCGCGCTGACCATCGGCGTGGTGACGCGCCCGTTCACCTTCGAGGGCAAGCGCCGCGGCAAGCAGGCCGAAGACGGCATCCAGTCGCTGCGCAACGAGTGCGACACGCTCATCGTGATCCCGAACGACCGGCTGCTGCAGCTCGGCGACATCGGCGTCTCGCTGATGGACGCGTTCCGCTCCGCGGACGAGGTGCTGCTGTCCGGTGTCCAGGGCATCACCGACCTGATCACCACCCCGGGCCTGATCAACCTCGACTTCGCCGACGTCAAGAGCGTCATGTCCGGCGCGGGCTCCGCCCTGATGGGTATAGGGAGCGCACGCGGTGAAGGCAGAGCCATCCAGGCGGCGGAGAAGGCGATCAACTCGCCGCTCCTCGAAGCCTCCATGGATGGTGCGCACGGCGCGCTGCTTTCGATCGCGGGTGGTTCGGATCTCGGCCTGTTCGAAATCAACGAAGCCGCGTCGCTGGTGCAGGAGTCCGCGCACCCGGACGCCAACATCATCTTCGGCACGATCATCGACGACTCCCTCGGCGACGAGGTCCGCGTCACGGTGATCGCGGCCGGCTTCGACGCCGGCGCGCCGACCCACAAGAAGCTCGACCCGTCGACCTTCGGCTCCGGCTCGCGCCAGGGCTCGACCACGGCGTCGGCCTCGGCGGGGCAGGTTTCGAACCAGCAGGGGCCACCGTCGGGGGCCACCCCGGTGCCGCCGGCGGGCAGCTCCGGCTACCCGGTCGCGCCGCCGCGGTCGCACTCGCCGCTGCCCTCGGCGTCCGGCCAGAACTCCGGTGGGCTCCCGCAGCCCGGCGGCGGTTCGCGCGGCTACTCGCCGATCGGCTCCAACGCGACCCAGGGCAGCCTGCCCGGCCGCGCGATGCCGGTGCACGACGACCCGTCGGACGACGAGGTCGACGTGCCGCCGTTCATGCGGCGCTAGCAGACACCACACTGAAGGCCATCGCCCGCTGACTAGAGTCGGTGGGCGGTGGCCTTCAGCGACGTTCAGGAGGATTCGTGCGGGTTCGGCGAGTGGTCACGACCAGGGCGGGCGGCGCGTCACGGCCGCCGTACGACACCTTCAACCTGGGCGACCACGTCGGCGACGACGAGGGGAACGTCTACGCGAACCGCAAGCGCCTCGCCGGCGAGCTGGGCCTGGCCGAGGACAAGCTGGCCTGGATGGAGCAGGTCCACGGCCGCACGGCGACCACTGTGGACGGCTCCGAGACCAGCGCCGCCGAAGCGACCGACGCCCTGGTGACCGCGACCCCGGGGGTTGCGCTCGTGGTGCTGGTCGCCGACTGCGTCCCGATCCTGCTGGCGGACGCCGAGGCCGGCGTGGTCTCGGCGGTGCACGCCGGGCGCGTCGGCACGCGGGTCGGCGTCGTGCCGGCGGCGGTCGAGGCCATGCGGGAAGCCGGTGCCGAGGTGGGCCGCATCGAGGCGCTGCTCGGCCCGGCGATCTGCGGCGACTGCTACGAGGTGCCGGCCGCGATGGCCGCCGACGTCGAGAAGCACGTCCCGGGCAGCGCGTGCAAAACCCGGAAGGGCACCCCGGGCCTCGACATGCGCGCGGGGCTCTGGCAGCAGCTCGCCGGCCTGGGCGTCGGCAAGATCGGCGTCGACCCGCGGTGCACGAACGAGGACAAGACGCTCTTCAGCTACCGCCGCGACGGCACGACCGGGCGGCTCGCCGGGATCACTTGGATCGAAGCATGAGCGATCGGAAGGCCGAGCTGGCCGCGAACCTGGCCGAGGTCGAGGAACGGATCGCCGCCGCGTGCCGGGCCGCCGGGCGGGCGCGGGACGAGGTCAAGCTGATCGCGATCACCAAGACGTTCCCCGCTTCCGACGCCGCACTGCTGGCCGACCTCGGCGTCACCGACGTGGGGGAGAACCGCGACCAGGAGGCCGGGCCGAAGGCGGCCGAGGTCGCCGCGCTGCGGCCGGACGCGGTGCTGCGCTGGCACATGGTCGGCCGGCTGCAGCGGAACAAGGCGCGGTCCGTCGTCGAGTGGGCGCAGGAAGTGCAGTCCCTGGATTCGGCCCGCCTCGCCGACGCGCTCGCGAAGGCGGTACGTGCGGCCCGAGACGCCCAGATACGTGACGATCCCCTCGATGTACTGATCCAAGCGAGCCTCGACGACGACCCGGAACGCGGCGGCTGCCCGCTCGGCGAGCTCGGCGCGCTGGCCGAGCGTGTCACTCACACGGGTGAACTGCGACTTCGCGGTCTGATGGCCGTCGCACCCCTCGGCGCCGACCCCGCGGCGGCCTTCGAACGGCTCGCTCTGGCCGGTGAGCGGCTCCGCAAAGATCACCCGAATGCCGCAGAAGTCTCCGCCGGGATGAGCCATGATCTCGAGCAGGCGATCACGCACGGCTCGACGTCTGTGCGTGTCGGAACCGCGTTGCTCGGTGGGCGCGGTTTAGCCTCGCCGTAGGGAGCTCGTGCGGCCGTCACGTTTAGTGGTCGTCCGTACGGGGCACTGACGGCGTGGAGAATCGTTGGTGCGGGAGCGGCTAGGGCTAGGGAGAGGCATGAGCGCGCTGCAGAAGCTGAAGGCCTACTTCGGGATGGTGCCCGCAGACGACGACGGTTACGACGTCGAAGACGACTACCGGCGAGGCTACGACGACGAGTACGACTCCTACGAGGAGCCGGCTCCCCGGTCGTCGCGCTCACGGTACCGCGAGGTCGACGACACGTACGACGAGCCCGTCAGCCGCAGTCGTTCACGCTCCGTGGCCGGGTCCGAGCCCGCCGTCCACGGTGCGCTGGCGATGGACCGGCAGCCGGAGCCCGTGGCGCGCCTGCGCCCGGTCACCGAGCCGGCCCGGCCGCCGATGCGTGATCCGCTGAGCCGGATCACCACGCTGCACCCGACGAGCTACGTGGAGGCACGGGCGATCGGGGAGCACTACCGCGAAGGCATCCCGGTGATCATCAACCTCACCGAGATGGAGAACGCCGACGCCAAGCGGCTCGTCGACTTCGCCGCCGGGCTGGCGTTCGCGCTCCGCGGGTCGATGGACAAGGTCACCAACAAGGTGTTCCTTCTCTCACCGCCCGATGTGGACGTGACGGCGGAAGACCGCCGACGGATTGCCGAGGGTGGATTATTCTTGCGCGGCTAAAGTCGCCCTGACCGCTGGGCGCAAGCAAACGTGATTTTGTCGACCCGATGCCGCGTCGACCCCCTCAACTGCGTCTTCTACGAGGACGCCCGGTTAGAGTAGGTACGTGGAAGCTGTGTGGCTGGTCGTCTGGTACGTGCTGTTCGCCTTCTGGCTGCTGCTGACGGCACGGATCGTGATCGAACTCGTCCGGACTTTTGCGCGTGAGTGGCATCCGGCCGGAGGGGTTGCGGTGACGCTCGAGACCATCTACACAGTGACGGACCCGCCGGTTCGGCTGTTCAGGCGAATCATCCCGATGGTTCGGATCGGCGGCGTCGGACTGGACTTGTCGATTATGGTGCTGCTGTTGGTTGTGTTCTTCGCGATGCAACTGGCGACTCCAAGTTGATCGGGGAAACTTGGGTGGACCCTGCAGGCCATGGAGTGCGTGAGGTGATCTGATGTCGTTGACCCCCGCTGACGTGCATAACGTCGCGTTCAGCAAGCCGCCCATCGGCAAGAGGGGCTACAACGAGGACGAGGTGGACGCGTTCCTCGACCTGGTGGAGACCGAGCTGGCCCGCTTGATCGAGGACAACAACGAGCTGCGCCAGCAGATGGAGCAGCTCGACGCCGAGCTCGAGTCGACTCGTAGTGAGCTCGACAGTGCCAAATCGGCGCCCCCGATGCGAGAAGAACCGTCCCGGCGCCTCGCGCCGGTGCCGCCGCCGCAGTCCGCCATGGAGCAGACCCAGGCGCACTCGATGGTCGGCGACAGCACGGAGCCGAACGTGCAGGCGGCCAAGGTCCTCGGGCTCGCCCAGGAGATGGCCGACCGGCTGACCGCCGAGGCGAAGACCGAGTCCGACGGGATGCTGGCCGAGGCCCGCACCAAGTCCGAGCAACTGCTCTCGGACGCGCGGGCGAAGTCCGACTCGATGGTCAACGAGGCCCGGACCCGCGTCGACACGATGCTGAACGACGCGCGGACCCGGGCGGAGACCTTGGAGCGCCAGGCGCGCGACAAGGCGACCACGCTGGAGCGCGAGTCCCAGCGGAAGTACACCGAGACGATGAACAGCCTGAACTCCGAGAAGGGCGGGCTGGGCAAGAAGATCGAAGAGCTGCGCACGATCGAGCGGGAGTACCGCACGAGGTTGCGCGGGTTCCTCGAGTCCCAGCTGCGCGAGCTCGACGACCGCGGCTCGGCCGCACCGGCCTCGGCGTCCTCGAACTCCGGGCAGTCGTCCGGTTCGTCGAGCGGCGGCCAGGGCTACTCGTTCGGCCCGCGGGCCGAGGCAGGCTGAGCCGGTTCTTCATAGGTCACCCCCCCGCCGGCGTCGTTCCGCGACGCCGGCGCGGTGGTGCCACGGTTCGGAGTCGATCCGGTACCGCACGTGGGCGGGTCGACGGACGATCTTGCCCGGTTCGTGCTGTAATTCAGCGTGCTTTACATCGTGCTGGTCCTGGTACTGGCGGCTCTGGGGTTGCTCGTCTCCGCGCTCATCACCGCTTCTTCGCTGTGGGCGTGGGTTTCGATCGGCCTGTCGGTGCTGGCCGGGGTGATCCTGGTCGCCGACTGGCTGCGCCGTCGTCGCCGGTCCGCGGTTCCCGCGGCCGAACGCACCCAGATCGCCGAATCCGAACCTGAGCCCGAGGCCAAGCCCGAGGGTGAGCCCGAACCGGCTCCGGAGGAACCGGAGCAAGCCGAACAGACCGTCCTGATCCCGGCGGCGGGCGAGCTGGGTGACCCGGCCGACACCCCCGAAGCCGTGGTGCCGGACGAACCGCCCGCGGCGGAGAAGGTCGACGAATCCGACCCGGGGGAGGAAGAGACCTCGGCGGCCGACATCGCGATCCTGGCCGACCTCGAGGACGAAGTGGTCGTGGTCGACGAGCACCCGCGCTACCACCTCACCACCTGCGTCTGGCTCGGCAGCCGCGAACGCATCCCGATCGGCATCGGCGAAGCGCGTCAACTCGGCTTCACGCCGTGTGACCGCTGCGCTCCCGACGCGACCTTGGTGGCCGCGCACCGCTAGGCAACGCCGAGGTGGGTCCGCAACGCCTGCGCGCCTTCCGGCGTCAGACGCAGGGCCCGATGCGTCTTGCCACGCCGCTGCACCCAGCCTGCCTCACCGAAGCGCGTCGCGACGGCCGCGCCGAGCGCCCCCGCCAAGTGGTGCCGCTGCTCGCTCCAGTCCAAACAGAACTTCAGCAGCGGACGGCGTCCGGCCGCTGCCGCGTCGAGATCCACGCCCAGCGAACCGAACACCGACGCCGCACGAGGACCCAGCGTGTACGGGTGTTCGCGCAGCGGAGCCGAAATCCGGTCGCCCTCCCGGCGACCGGTGCCCGTCACCCCGTCCTGCGCCGCCAACGCACCCCGCGTGAGCAACGCCGACGTGACGGCGACCCCGAGCCGGCCGGCCAGGTGGTCGTAACAGGTCCGGGCCGTGCGCAGCGCTTCCGCGCGGGTGCCCTCGCGCAGGGACGTCACCGGCTGGGCCGGGGAGAACCGCGCCAGCGTCTCCAGCAGCTCGGCGGGTTCCGGGCCGGCCAGCCGGTAGAACCGGTGCCGTCCCGACTTTTCGGCGACGACCAGGCCCGCCGCCCGCAGTTTTGCCAGGTGCGCGCTGACCCCCTGGGCGGACAGCCGCGCTTCGGCGGCCAGCACGGACGCCGCCAGCGCCCGGCCGTCGCCCAGCGCGAGCAGCACGCGGACCCGCGCCGGGTCCGCGAACAGCGCGGCGGTGCGGGCGATGTCGGCGTCGCCATCCATGTCCCCAGGATGCTCCCGGGACACTTCCACCGCGACGGAAGTGTCCCGGCGGTCCACTGGGGACATGCGCTCCGCTCTCCTCGTCACCATGTGCGCCGGCATGTTCCTCGTGCAGCTGGACGTCACCGTGGTCAACGTCGCCCTGCCCGCCCTCGGCGCGGACCTGGGCGCCGGCCTCGTCGCACTGCAGTGGGTGGTGGACGGCTACTCCGTCGTCCTGGCCGCCCTCCTGCTCACCGGCGGCGCGCTCGGTGACGTCTTCGGCCACCGCCGGGTCGTCGTCGCGGGCTTCGTGATCTTCGGCGCGGCGTCGGCGGCGTGCGGGTTCGCCGGGTCGGCGCCGTGGCTCGTCGCCGCGCGCGCCGGGCAGGGGCTCGGCGCCGCGCTGCTGCTGCCCGGCACGCTCGCCGTGATCACGAACGCCTACCCGGGCCACGCCGAGCGGGCGCGGGCGCTCGGGATCTGGGCGGGGGTGTCGGCGCTGGCGCTGTCAGCGGGCCCGGTGCTCGGCGGCGTGATCGTCACAGTGGTGGGCTGGCGGCCGGTGTTCTGGCTCAACGTCCCGGTGGTGCTGGCCGCCGTTCTCGCGACCCGGCGGCTCGTGCCGCGCGGCGACCGCGCGCCCGGCCGGCGGATCGACGTCGCCGGCGCCGCCACCGCGGCGCCCGCTCTCGGCATCGGGGTCTACGCGGTCATCGCCGGAAGCGTCGTGGCCGGAGCGGTCGCCGTCGGCGCGCTGGCCGTGTTCGTGGCCGTCGAGCGCCGGTCGCCGGATCCGATGCTGCCGCTGGACGTCGCGCGCCGGACGTCGAGCCCGAACTTCGTCGCGGCGGTGATGAACTTCGTCGGCATCGGGTCGGTCCTCGTGCTGACGCTGTACCTGCAGGGCGTGCGGCACGCGGGGCCGCTGGAAGCGGGCGTCGAGGTGCTGCCGCTGTTCGGGCCGCTGTCGGTGCTGGCGCCGGTCGCGGGCCGGCTGACTGCCCGCTTCGGGCCGCGGCCGCTGATGGTCGCCGGGCTCGCGCTGGGCACACTCGGAATGCTGAACTTGCTGCTGCTGAAGGAAAACAGCGGCTACCCGGCCCTGCTGCCGACGCTGCTTGGCCTCGGTGTCGGGATGGGCCTGCTGACCACGGCGGCCGTGACGGCTGCGGTCGGCGGCATCCCGCCCGAGCGGGCCGGCGTCGCCGGCGGCGTCAACAACACGGCGCGCCAGGCGGGGGGTGCGCTCGGCGTGGCGGTGCTCGGCGCGGTCGTGGGAGAGCCGGGTGCGGGGTTCCTCGGCGGCCTGCACCGGACGGGCCTCATCGCGGGGGCGCTGTGGCTCGTGGCGATCGGCGTGACGATGGCGGGCGTGCGGAAGCGTGCCCCTCGTGACAACCCGGTTGCGCGGGCCGGTTAACCTGGTATCAGCAAGGCGTTGATCCGGCCATCACCGGGGAGCCTCCGGAAGAACCGAGCGTCACCGCTCTCAGTAGAACCGGACGGGTGCGGCCCGTGACAGCCGCCGAACGAGCGGCCCGGTGCACTCTGCCGGGCAAGCGGGGTGGTACCGCGGAACGCCGGAAGGCGTCTCGTCCCCGTGTGGGTGACCGGGAACCCGGTCGTCCGTACGAGAGCGACGAACCGAGGAGCACCCGGATGTACCCCCAGGCCAAGCTGGACGACGGCGCAGGAGTGCCGTCGCAGCCGTCCTTCCCCGAGCTGGAGAAGCAGGTCCTCGCCTACTGGGAGACGGACCGGACGTTCCAGGCATCCATCGACGCGCGCCCCGCCGGCGAAAACGGCGACAACGAGTACGTCTTCTACGACGGCCCGCCGTTCGCCAACGGCCTGCCGCACTACGGCCACCTGCTCACCGGGTACGTCAAGGACCTGGTGCCGCGCTACCAGACGATGAAGGGCCGCAAGGTCGAGCGCCGCTTCGGCTGGGACACCCACGGCCTGCCCGCCGAGCTCGAGGCGATGCGCCAGCTCGGCATCACCGAGACGTCCGAGATCGAAGAGATGGGCATCGCGAAGTTCAACGCGGCTTCGCAGGAGTCCGTGCTGCGCTACACCGACGAGTGGCGCGAGTACGTCACCCGCCAGGCGCGCTGGGTCGACTTCGACAACGACTACAAGACCCTCGACGTCACCTACATGGAGTCGGTGCTGTGGGCGTTCAAACGCCTGTGGGACAAGGGACTCGTCTACGAGGGCTACCGCGTCCTGCCGTACTGCTGGCGGGACGCGACGCCGCTGTCCAACCACGAGCTGGGCATGGACGCCGACGTCTACCGCAACCGCCAGGACCCGGCCGTCACCGTCGGCTTCCGGTTGCAGGACAACGACAACGAGCTCGACGGCACCTACCTGCTGATCTGGACGACGACGCCGTGGACGCTCCCGTCGAACCTCGCCACGGCGGTGCACCCCGAGGTGCAGTACGTCGTCGTCGAGAGCGAAAGCTTCCCGGGCAAGCGGTTCCTGCTCGCCGAAGCGCGGGTTGCCGCGTACGAGCGTGAGCTCGGCGAAGAGCCGACGGTCGTCGCGCGCTACACGGGTGAGCAGCTGCTCGGAACCCGTTACGCACCCCCGTTCCCGTACTTCACCGGCACCGAGAACGCGCACCGCGTCCTGGCCGCCGACTACGTCACCACCGACGACGGCACCGGGATCGTCCACATCGCGCCCGCTTACGGCGCCGACGACAAGGTGGTCACCGACGCGGCCGGCATCCCGCCGGTCACGCCGGTCGACGCGCACGGCAAGTTCGACGCGACCGTGCCCGACTACGAGGGCCAGCAGGTCTTCGACGCCAACCCGAACATCGTCCGCGACCTCAAGAACGGCACCGGTTCGGCCGGGCAGCAGGGTTCCGTGCTGCTGCGGCACGAGACCTACGACCACTCCTACCCGCACTGCTGGCGCTGCCGGAACCCGCTGATCTACCGCGCGGTCTCGTCGTGGTTCGTCGCGGTGACGCAGTTCAAGGACCGGATGGTCGAGCTGAACCAGCAGATCACCTGGTACCCGGACAACGTCAAGGACGGCCAGTTCGGGAAGTGGCTGGAGAACGCCATCGACTGGTCGATCTCCCGCAACCGGTACTTCGGCACGCCGATCCCGGTGTGGCAGTCCGACGACCCGGCGTACCCGCGCACCGACGTCTACGGCTCGCTCGACGAGCTGGAGGCCGACTTCGGCGTGCGGCTGGACAACCTGCACCGGCCCTACATCGACGAGCTGACCCGGCCGAACCCGGACGACCCGACCGGGAACTCCACCATGCGCCGCGTCCCGGACGTCCTCGACGTCTGGTTCGACTCCGGCTCGATGCCCTACGCCCAGGTGCACTACCCGTTCGAGAACGCCGAGTGGTTCGAGCACCACTACCCGAGCGACTTCATCGTCGAGTACATCGGGCAGACCCGCGGCTGGTTCTACCTGCTGCACGTGCTCGCGACGGCGCTGTTCGACCGGCCGGCGTTCCGCGCCTGCGTCGCGCACGGCATCGTGCTGGGCTCCGACGGCGCGAAGATGTCCAAGTCGCTGCGCAACTACCCGGACGTCAACGAGGTCTTCGAGCGCGACGGCTCCGACGCCATGCGCTGGTACCTGATGGCGAGCCCGATCCTGCGCGGCGGCAACCTGGTCGTCACCGACAAGGGCATCCGCGACGCCGTCCGCCAGGCCGTGCTGCCGCTGTGGAACTCGTACTACTTCCTCGCGCTCTACGCGAACGCCGAAGGCGTGGAAGGCAAGTGGCGCACGGATTCGCGGAACGTGCTCGACCGGTACGTGCTCGCGAAGACGCACGAGCTGGTCACCGACGTCGAGTACGCGATGGACCACTACGACGTCGCCGGTGCGTGCCAGACCGTGCGGGACTTCCTCGAGGTCCTCACGAACTGGTACGTGCGGCGCTCGCGGGACCGCTTCTGGGCCGGCGACCAGGACGCGATCGACACGCTGCACACCGTGCTGGAGGTGACTTCGCGGGTGACGGCGCCGCTGCTGCCGCTGACCACCGAGGTCGTCTGGCGCGGCCTCACCGGCGGCCGCTCGGTGCACCTGGCCGACTGGCCGAACGCGCTCGACCTGCCCGCGGACGCCGCGCTGGTCACCGCGATGGACCGGGTGCGGCAGGTGGCGTCGTCGGCGCTGTCGCTGCGCAAGGCGAACAAGCTGCGGGTGCGGCTGCCGCTGGCTTCGCTGGTCGTGGCGGCCGGTGATGCCGAGCTGATGGCGCCGTTCGCCGACATCCTGCGGGACGAGGTGAACGTCAAGGCGGTCGAGCTGACCACCGACGTCGCCGCGCACGGCGGGTTCGAGGTCGCGGTGAACGCCCGCGCCGCCGGCCCGCGCCTGGGCAAGGACGTCCAGACCGTGATCAAGGCGGTCAAGGCGGGCGACTGGTCGCTGCAGGGTGACACCGTCGTCGCGGCCGGGATCTCGCTGCAGGAGGGCGAGTTCGAGCGCCGGCTGGTCGCCAAGGGTGGCGGCGCGGCGGCCGAGCTGCCCGGTGGGTCCGGGCTCGTCCTGATCAACACCGAGGTGACGCCGGAGCTGGCGGCCGAGGGCCTGGTCCGCGACCTGGTCCGGGTGGTGCAGCAGGCGCGTCGCGACGCCGGTCTCGACGTCGCCGACCGGATCGCGCTGACCGTCGACGCTCCGGCCGACGTCGTCGAAGCGGCTCGGACGCACCAGGAGTTCCTGGCGTCGGAGACGCTGGCGACGTCGGTGACCCACGGTCCGGTGGCCGAGGGTTTCGCGGGCACGGTCGGCGACGGCACGAAGGTGACGGTTTCGGTCGAAAAAGCCTGACAAGCTGTCGTGGGTGGCCACTAGGATCGGCTGGCCACCCACGGCGGTGGTGTTCCTTGGGGGAGGGGTACGCGGAATGAGTCCTGCCAAGAGACGGGGCATCCTGATCGGCGGCGCGCTGCTGGTCGTCGTGGTCGTGGTGGCGGCGTTCTTCGTGCTGAACGGCGGGGACGCGACACCGACCGCGGAAGCCGGGGCCACGAGCGTCGAGAGCCCGGGCGCGATCGATCCGCAGTCGGCGATCACCGAGTACCTGCAGGACGTGTCCGAGAACAACCCCGACGCGGCGAGCCGGCTGACCGACGCCGCCCCGGCGGCCGCGGTGGCCCTGCGGGACGCGCGGAACACGCTGAACCCGTCGTCGCTGACGGCCAAGCTGACCGTCCTGCAGCCGACCCCGGCCGGGGCGAAGCTGACCGGCGGGACGTTCAGCATGTCGTGGGCGCTGAAGGCGGGCCAGGTCTGGACCTACGACGTCCCGTTCCAGCTCGCGCAGGCCGGCGGGAAGTGGCTCGTGCGCTGGGCGCCGTCGCTGCTGCACCCGAAGCTGGAGGCCGGCCAGCGGCTGGTGGTCAGCACGGCCGTGCAGGACTCGACGGCCGTGGCCGACCGCGACGGAAAGCCGTTGCTGATCAGCGGGCCCGGCGGGCTGCGACCGGTCGACGGCGACCCGGCGCCGCTGCTGCGTTCGGCGCTCACCGGGCAGGTCACGGCGGCGGCCGGCAGCGGCTTCGCCGTCGAGCGGGTCGACACCAGCGGGAAGAGCGTGGAGACGCTGTTCGGGAAGGCGTCGGCCGAAGGGGCGAAGGCGCTGACGTCGAGCCTCAGCCTGGCCGCGCAGAACTCGGCGCAGGCCGCGGTGAACAGCTACCAGGGCTCGGCCATGCTGGTCGCCCTCGACACCGGGTCGGGTGACATCCTCGCCGTCGCGCAGAACTCCGCCGCCGGGAACACCCCGAAGGCCCTCAACGGGCTGTACGAGCCGGGTTCGTCGTTCAAGATCGCGACTTCGGTCGCCGCCGTCCAGCAGAGCGGCCTCACCGCGACCTCGCCGGTCGACTGCCCCGGTGTCGCGACGATCGGCACCCGCACGGTCAAGAACGAGGATTTCGAGCTGGGCGCGACGAACCTGCAGACGGCGTTCGCGCGGTCCTGCAACACGACGTTCGGGCAGCTCGCGCTGGCGCTGCCGGCCAACGGGCTGCAGAAGGCGGCCGACGAGCTGGGCCTCAACGCCGACTACGAGATCCCCGGCGTCAAGACCGAGCTGGGCAAGGTCGAGCCCGCGGCGAGCAAGGACGAGCAGGTCGAGGACGGGTTCGGCCAGGGGAAGATCCAGGCGAGCTGCCTCGGCGGCGCGCTGATGGCCGCCACGGTCGCGTCCGGCAAGGCGATCACGCCGCGGCTGTGGCACGACCTGGAGACCACGGTCGTCAAGGGTTACTCGCCGCCGCCCGCGTCGGTGCTCGGCCAGGTGCGGACGATGATGCGTGCGGTCGTCACCAGCGGCACCGGCCGTGCCGCGGCGGGCGCCGGGACCGTCTTCGGCAAGACGGGCACCGCGCAGTTCGGCGACGGCGCGAACGCCACCGGCTGGTTCGTCGGCTACCGCGGCACCGTCGCCTTCGCCGTGGTCCTGGAGGACTCGAACGACTCGGGCCCGGCCGTCACCCTGGCCGCCAAGTTCCTCAAGTCCCTCTGACCCCCGTACCCGGAGGGTCGGCTCGCGTACCCAGGGAGTCGGCTCGCGTACCCAGAGGGTCGGCCAACGAGCCGACCGTCCAGGTACGCGAGCCGACCCTTCGGGTACGTCGGTTCGGCCGTGGGCGAAGTGAGCGGGCCGTACCGTGGTCGGCATGGAGACGATCGCGCTGGCCGAGGTGGCCGCGGTGCTCGCGGACCCGAGCCGCGCCACCATGTGCCTCGTCCTGCTGGACGGGCGGGCCTGGACCGTCGGCGAGCTGGCGAAGGCGGCCGGGATCGCGCTCTCGACGGCGAGTGAGCACGTCACCCGCCTGGCCGACGCCGGTTTTGTCGCCCGGGTCAAGCAGGGGCGCGCGTCGTACGTCCGGATCGCCGACCCGCGGGTCGCGGAGCTGATCGAGCACCTGGCCCAGCACGCCGAGCACCGGCCGGTGACCGGGCTGAAGTCGTCGCTGCGGGTGAAGCGGCTCGGGTTCGCGCGCACCTGTTACGACCACCTCGCCGGGGTGCTCGGGGTCGCCGTCCGCGACGGCATGCTGGCCACCGGCCTGGTCGACGCCGGCGACGGGCTCGCCCTCACCGGACGCGGCCGCGAGGTGCTGGCCGAACTCGGGGTGCCGGTCGCCGCCGGGCGGCGGCCGCTGCTGCGCGACTGTCTGGATTGGACGGAGCGGCGCGACCACCTCGCCGGCGCGGTGCCCGCGGCGCTGCTCGACCGGGCCGTCGGCGCGGGCTGGGTCGGCCACGACGGACACCGCGCGGTGAAGGTGCTTCCCGCGGCGGAGAAGCCGTTCGCCGCGCTCGGTGTTGATCTCACCGCGCTCGGTGGGCCTTAACACACCGCGTCCGCGGCGTGCCTCAGCGGTACACGAACGAGTTAACCCCGCCGTCTCACTATTCTGAGGCCCACGGCACTCGGAGGGAGGCGGCATGGACCAGCTTCCCGTGCTGCTCGGCATCGGCGGTGTGGTGCTGCTCGCCTCCGTGCTCGCCGTGCGGGTGTCGATCCGGCTCGGCCTGCCTTCGCTGCTGCTCTACCTCGGGATCGGCGTGCTGCTCGGCGAAGCCGGCTTCGGCATCCGGTTCGACAACCCGGAGCTGACCCAGTCGCTCGGGCTCGCCGCGCTCGTCATGATCCTCGCCGAAGGTGGGCTGACAACGCGGTGGTCGGCGGTGAAACCCGCGCTGGGCATCGGGATCGCACTGTCCACAGTGGCCGTCGTGGTGAGCGTCGCGGTCACCGGTGCCGCACTGCACTTCCTGCTGGGCCTCGACTGGCGGTTCGCCCTGCTGTGGGGCGCGGTGCTCGCCTCGACCGACGCGGCGGCGGTGTTCTCGGTGCTGCGCACGGCGGGGGTCGGCAAACGGCTCGTCGGCGCGCTGGAGCTGGAGTCCGGCATCAACGACGCGCCGGCCTACATCGCCGTCGTGGTGCTGGCCGAAGGCACCACCGTGGACTGGACACTCCCGCTGCTGGTGGTCTACGAGCTGGGCGCGGGCCTGGCCATCGGGCTCGCCTTCGGCTGGCTCGGCGGGATCGCGCTGCGCCGGGCCGCGCTGCCGTCGACCGGCCTCTACCCGCTCGCCACCGTCGCGGTGTGCATCGTCGCGTACTCGTCCGGGCAGCTGCTGCACGCGTCCGGGCTGCTGGCCACCTACGTCGCCGCGCTGGTGCTCGGCAATTCGCGGCTGCCGCACCGCTCGGACACCCTGTCGTTCGCGGAAGGGCTCGGCTGGCTGGCGCAGATCGGGCTGTTCGTGCTGCTCGGGCTCTTCGCCTCGCCGAGCCGGCTGCTCGAGACGCTGGTGCCGGGCCTGGTCGCGGGCGCCGTCGTGCTGCTGCTGGCCCGGCCGGTGTCGGTTGTGCTGTCGATGCTGCCGTTCAAGCTGCCGTGGCGCGAACAGGCGTTCCTGTCCTGGGCCGGGCTGCGGGGGGCGGTGCCGATCGTGCTCGCCATGATCCCGCTCTCGCAGGGGCTGCCCGGCGCGCAACGGCTGGTCGACGCGGTGTTCGTGCTGGTCATCGTGCTGACGCTGCTCCAGGGCGCAACACTCGGGCCGCTCGCGCGCTGGCTCGGGCTGTCGAGGAAGTCCGAGCCGCACGAGATCGAGGTCGACTCCGCGCCGCTGGACGAGCTGGACGCCGAGCTGCTGCAGGTCCGCATCCAGCCCGGGTCGAAGCTGCACGGCGTGTACCTGTCCGAGCTGCGCCTGCCGGTCGGCGCGACGGTCAGCCTGGTCGTGCGCGAAGGCGCCGGCTTCACCCCGCAGAAGACCAGCCGGCTCCAGGAGCACGACCAGCTGCTGGTGGTCACCACGAGCACGGTCCGCGACGCCGTCGAACGCCGGCTCCGCGCGGTGGACCGGGCCGGGCGCCTGGCCCGCTGGAAGGGCGAGTCCGGCCGTTAGCCCGTTCGTGGTCGTGGCCGGGCCGTGACCGATCGGACCACTCGTGTCGCCCCGCCAGACACGCGTGATGCCCCTCCGATCACGAGTGATGCCTGCTCAAGCACGAGTGATGCCCGTTTCGTCCCGGTCAGCGCGCTGAACAGGCGTTGTCCGGTCCTTGTCCGGTCGGCTCACTGACCTGGTGATCTTTTTCCGCGAGGGTGATCGTCCCTCACGAAAACCTCACGTGATCTTCCCAGTGATCCAACCTTTGGCCTACTCTGCGCTCGATCCGGTTAGTTCGAATGGGTGAGTGTACGGCCAAAGGGGTACACACGGTGACGAAACTGCACGTTCGTGGGGCGGTGCTGGCCGCCGTGATGACCGCGGCCTGCGGGCTGCTCGCCGCCCCGGCCGCGACCGCCGAAGTGGCGCCCTTCCCCGCGTTGGCGCTGCCGTTCAAGGCGGGCCAGCAGGTGTACTCGGCCGGCATCCACTCCGACGACGGCAGCACCGGCGTGAAGAACGCCGTCGACCTCAGCCCGGCCGACCGGACCGTGCGGGCGCCGCTGGCCGGCACGGTGCACCTCCAGCACTGCGCGGGCGGCGACTGGGTGACCATCGACCACGCCGGCGGGTGGCGCACCGGGTACTACCACATGGAGGACATCAAGGTCACCGACGGCGAGCAGGTCGAAGCCGGGGACGAGCTCGGCTCGACCGGCAACGCGCTCCCGTGCGGCGGCAGCAGCACCGGCGCCCACGTGCACTTCACGCTCTGGACGTTGCCGGACGCGGCTGCCCCCGAAGCGAACTGGGACGGCCTCGCGTACAGCCGGGTGTCGACGACGGTCGCGGCCGCGCTCGGCGAGCCGATCGACGGGAAGACGTTGGGCGGCTGGCTCTTCACGGCGGGCGCCGACCAGTACACGGGCACCGCGACGCACCTCTCGGACCACGCCGTGACGCAGCTGCCAGGCCACTTCCGCGCGAAGCTCTGACGCTTCTCCGATCCTGCGGGACTTGTGAGCGGCGTCTCAGAATGTGAAGCGAGGGTTGGCCGCCGCGCCGGATTTCGGTTACCTTCAACTCAGGTCATGAGTGCCAGCGTCAAGCCCCGGCTTGCTGGCCGGCAACCCTCCTACCGCGGTGGGGTGCCCCGGGTGAAGACCGGGCCGGTCGTGTTGTGCGACGGGCAAGCGCGGGCCCCTCGCCGGGGGTCCCCCGGACTGCCGAGGAGGCACCCGATGACACTCGCCATCGACCGCACCAGCACCGTCACTCCCGTCGAGCTGGTCGAAACCGTTGTCCCGCAGGAGATCCCGGCCGTCGCCGGCGCGTCGCTGCGGGTTCCGCTCGTCACCGGCGGCGACATCGGCTACGCCAACCTCGACCACGCCGCGAGCGCGCCGTGCCTCGACGCGGTGCGCAGCGCCGTCGACGAGTTCCTGCCCTGGTACGCCAGCGTCCACCGCGGCGCGGGCTTCGCGTCGCAGGTCTCGACCAAGCTGTACGAGCGCACCCGCGACACCCTGCGTCGCTTCGTGGGCGCGCGGCGGACCGACACCGTCGTGTTCACCCGCAACACCACCGACTCCTTCAACCTGCTCGCCCGCAGCCTGCCGCGGCACACCTCGGTGGTCGTGTTCGACACCGAGCACCACGCGGCGCTGCTTCCCTGGCAGGGCCCCCACGTCCGGCGGATCCCGACCCCGCGCACCCGCCTCGCCGCGGTGTCCGCTGTGGACGAAGCGCTGGCGGAATCCCCGGAGGGACCGCGACTGGTCGTCATCACCGGAGCGTCCAATGTGACCGGTGAGCTGCTCCCGGTCGCCGAGATCGCCGCGGTGGCCCGGAAACACGGCGCCCGCATCGCCCTCGACGCCGCCCAGCTCGCGCCGCACCGCCGCATCTCGATCAAGGAGCTGGACGTCGACTACGTCGCCTTGTCCGGCCACAAGCTGTACGCGCCTTTCGGTGCGGGCGCGCTGATCGGCCGTGCCGACTGGCTGCGCGCGGCCCGGCCGTACCTCGCCGGCGGCGGCGCGACCAAGCTCGTCACCGAGCAGGCGGTGGTCTGGAACACCGGGCCCGAGCGTCACGAAGCCGGCTCGCCCAACACCGTCGGCGTGTACGCGCTCGGGGTCGCCTGCGAAACCCTGAGCCGGAACTGGGACGCGGTCGAGGCGCACGAGCAGGCTCTGCTCACCCGGCTGCGCAAGGGTCTCGAGAGCATCCCGGGCTGCGCCGAACTGCGGCTGTTCGACGCCCCGGTCGACCGCGTCGGCACGGTCAGCTTCGTCGTCGACGGCTTCGACCCCGGCTGGCTCGCGGCCGTCCTCTCGGCGGAGTACGGCATCGGCGTGCGCGACGGCGCGTTCTGCGCCCACATCGCGGCCGAGCGCCTGATCGGCATCACCGGCGGCAACGGCCGGCAGGCGGTCCGCGTCAGCCTCGGCCTCGGCAGCACCGAGGAGCACGTCGACCGCGTGGTGCTGGCACTGCGCCAGATCGTCGCCCGCGGGGCGCGCTGGGAGTACACGAAGGCGGACGGCCGCTGGGCGCCGGTGGGCGACCCGCGCGAGCTGCCGCCCTTCTGCTGATCGCGGCCGCTATCCTGCCCCGATGGGGAGATCGCGCCGGTATTGGTTCCCGTTGGCCGCGCTGGGGTTCGCGCAGCTCGTGATGGCGGTGGTCGCCCTGGTCCCGGAGACGCCGGCGGCCGGCGACGTCGTGTACGCGCATGCTTACCAGCTGCCCCAAGGCTTGTCCGGGCTCGGCGCCGGCGGCGCCGGCTGGTACCCCACCGACGCCTACGGGATGTGGAGCGTGCCGGCGGCGGCGCTCGGCTGGCTCGCCGGGCTCGCCTGCGTGGTGCTCGCCGTCGCGGGCTGGTACTGGCTGAACCTGCGCCGCGCCGGCACGCCGCCGCGGCCCGTCCGGTTCGTGCTCGGCACGCTGGGTGCGCTGGTGGCCGTCCCCCTGCTCGACCTGGTCGGCGCCGTCGAGCTGCGGATGTCCGGCGACACCCGGGGCCCGCTCCTCGCGGCGCTGGGGCTGCTGGTGCTGGCCGCGTACGAGCGCAGCTGGCCGGTGTTCGCGGTGACGGTGGCGTTCACGCTGGTCAGCGTGCTGTTGCCAACCCCGGTGACCGGGGCGCTGACCGCTGCGAGCGTGCTGTTCGCCGCCGCGTTCGCGGTCCTGCTGCGGCGCCCGCGCGACACTGCCGCCGACACACCCTGACCAGCCGTGGACAATGGACCGGTGAGCACCGAGCCCAGCGCTGGAGAACCCGACACCGACACCGCCGCCGAGGTGGTGCCCGATCCCGCGGCCGACGCGCCGGAGAACCCGGAGGTCCCGGCGAAGCCGCTGCTGCCGAAGCGCCGCGTCGGCTGGGTGTTCGCCATCGCGGTCGTGTTCTGGGCGATCGACCTGGTGACGAAGAACCTGGTCACCGCCAACCTGGAGGGCAAGGAGCCGGTCCGGATCCTCGGCGGGCTGATCTACCTGCAGGTGATCCGCAACCCGGGCGCCGCGTTCTCGATGGCCACCGGCATGACGTGGGTGCTCGCGCTGGTCGCGCTGGCCGTCGTCGTCGCGATCATCTGGCTGTCCCGGCGGCTGCGCTCGATCGGCTGGGCCATCGGCCTCGGCCTGGTGCTGGCCGGGGCGCTGGGCAACCTCACCGACCGCATCTTCCGCGCGCCCGGCGGGCTGCAGGGCCACGTCGTCGACTTCATCTCGGCGTTCGCCCCCAACGGCAAGGGCTTCGCGATCTTCAACATCGCCGACTCGGCGATCTGCGTCGGCGGTGCGCTGATCGTGCTGTTGTCCCTGCTGGGCAAGGACTACGACGGCACGTCGACCAAGGACAAGAAGAAGACCGGACAGGCCGAGCAGGAGCAGGGGGAACAGGCGTGAGCGCGCGGATGCTCCCGGTGCCCGACGGGCTCGACGGGATGCGGGTCGACGCCGGCCTCGCCAAGATGCTCGGGCTGTCCCGCACGGTGGTCGCCGAGCTCGCCGAGTCCGGTGCGGTGCTGCTGAACGGCCGGCCGGCCGGCAAGTCGGACCGGCTCACCGCGGACGGCCTCCTGGAGGTCACCCTGCCGGAGCCGGCGAACCCGGTGGAGATCATCGCCGAGCCGGTCGCGGGCATGCAGATCCTCCACGACGACGATGACATCGTCGTGATCTCCAAGCCGGTCGGCGTCGCCGTGCACCCGAGCCCGGGCTGGACCGGCCCGACCGTGGTCGGCGGCCTCGCCGCGGCCGGCCTGCGCATCGCGACGTCGGGCGCGGCCGAGCGCCAGGGCGTCGTGCACCGGCTCGACGCGGGCACCACCGGCGTGATGGTCGTGGCCAAGAGCGAGCACGCGTACACGGTGCTGAAGCGCGCGTTCAAGGAGCGCACGGTCGACAAGGGGTACCACGCGATCGTCCAGGGCCACCCGGACCCGACCCGCGGCACGATCGACGCGCCGATCGACCGCCACCCGCGCCACGACTACAAGTTCGCGGTGGTCCAGGGCGGCCGGCCGAGCGTGACGCACTACGAGGTCGTCGAGGCGTTCCGCGCGGCGTCGCTGGCGCACATCAAGCTCGAAACCGGGCGGACGCACCAGATCCGCGTCCACTTCTCGGCCCTGAAGCACCCCTGCGTCGGCGACCTGACCTACGGCGCGGACCCGGTGCTGGCCCGGAAGCTGGGCCTGAACCGCCAGTGGCTGCACGCGAAGACGCTGGGGTTCGCGCATCCGTCGGACGGACGCTGGGTCCAGTTCGAGTCGGAGTACCCGGACGACCTGGCGAACGCGCTGAAGATCCTGCAGGACGAGAGCTACTAATCGTCGATCGACCAGGTCAGCGTGCGCTCGTCCGGCTCCGGGCGCGGGCTCCAGCGGACCGAGACCACGCGGGTCGCGTCCGGGAGGACGTACACCGTGTGGCCGCCCAGGGTCTCGCCGGGCTTGACGCCGATCTTGTGCGGCGGCCGGGACGTCAGCGACACCGGCGCCTTGCCGATCGCGGTGCCGTCGGCGGCGAGCAGCTCGAGGTAGTTGTCCGGCAGTGACGCGAACGGGATGGCGCCGCGGTTGGTGATCTCGGTGTGCACGACGACCGAGCGCTCACCCTCCTCCAGGCGGTAGCCGGCCGCGCTGAACAGGAAGTCCGCCGGGTCCTGGACCTCCAGCAGCTGCACCGACAACTGCTCGCCCTCCAGGCCCTGGGTCTCCATGACCTCGCCGAGCCGGCCCTGCTTGCCGCCGGGGACCCCGGTGGGCCGGGCGGGCTCGTCACCGCGGGCCCACGATGCCGTCTGCGGCAGGCCCCACGTGCTCACCGACGGGTCGAGCGGCACCGGCGGCGGCGCGAACTGCTGCTGCGGCGGGCGGGGCGGCTGCGGCGGCCGGGGCGGCGGGCCGGGGTAGCGCCCGGACGGCGTGCCCTGGACGTTGTACGGCCCCGAAGGCGCTCCTTGCACGTTGTACGGCCCCGAAGGCGCGCCCTGGACGTTGTACGGACCGGACAGCACACCCTGGACGTTGTGGGGACCCGACGGCGTGCCCTGGTTCGGCGGCATCGGCGGGCCGGGCTGCTGCGGCACCGGCTGCGACGGCGGGAACTGCGGGGTGCCGGGCGGCCGGTTCGCCCACGACGGCGGCGCGCCGGCGATGGCCGCGCGCAGGCCGTTCGGGTCGCTCTCGACACCGACGAGCAGCGGGAGCCCGCTGCCGGACAGGGCGACCAGCCGGTAGGCGACCTCACGGGGATCCATGCCGACCTTGGCCGCGAGCTCGTGCACGGCCGCCTTGCCGAGGTCGGCGAGTGCGGCGAGCAGGCGGGTATCCACGGGATCGGTCACGGCCACTCGGTGAACGCTACCGCTTCGCCGATCGGGTCGTGCCGAAGGCCGTCCGCCCCCGGCGAACGACCCGGCGTTCTTGTCGGTGATCTCCGTTAGGGTCGGCTTGGAGCACATCATCGAAGCTGGGGGTCCCGCCATGACCGCGGTCACCGAACTCGCCGACGAGTTCGTCGAAGCGCTGTTCGCCGCCGATCCGCTGACGCCGGCGGTGCTGGGCGTCCGCCCGGCCTCGCCCGGTTTGCCGGACTTGTCCGTCGAAGCCGAGCAGGCCTTCCGAGCCCGGCTCTCGGCGTTGCTCGAGCGGGCGCAGGCGTTGCCGGCCGCAGATCTTTCGGCCGAGGACCGGGTCACCCGGGACGTCCTGATCACCTCCGCCGAAGCCCGCATCGCGGTGATCGACAGCCGGACGGCCGAGTTCACCGTCACCGACCTCTCCATCGGGCCCGCGGCGACGTTGCTCCTGACCTTGCCGATGACCACCGTGACGCCGGGTGAGACGGCGGAGGCCCAGCTCGGGCGGCTCGCCGCGATTCCGGCGTACCTGCGCCAGGCCGCGCGCCGGCACGCGAGGGGCGTCTCCGACGGCCTGGTCCCGGTGGCCCACCTGGTCGACGCCGCGGTCGCGCACGTCGACCGCTACCTCGCCGAGCCGGCGGCCGACCCGTTGCGCCGCCAGCCGGCGCCGGACGAGGAGTTCGAGCGCCGGCGGGACGAACTGCTCGCCGACGTCGTCCGCCCGGCTTTCGCCGAGTACCGCGAGTTCCTCCTCGCCGAGGTCAAGCCGCACGGGCGGCCCGCCGACCGGCCCGGCCTCTCGTGGCTGCCCGGCGGCGAAGCGGCGTACGCCCGGCTCGCGCGGGTGCACACGACCACCGGCCTCACCCCGGCGGAGCTGCACCGGACCGGGCTCGACGTCATCGAGTCACTCGCCGCCGAGTACCGCGAGCTGGGGCTGAAGGTGTTCGGCACCGACGACCTGGCGGAGATCTTCCGGCGGCTGCGCACCGACCCGGCCCTGCGCTGGACCAGCGCCGACGAGCTGCTGGACACCGCCCGCGCGGCCGTGGCCCGGGCCACCGCCGAGGCGCCGAAGTGGTTCGGCCGGATCCCCGCGCAGGAGTGCACGGTCGAGGCGGTGCCGGAGGAGGCCGCCCCCGGCGCGCCCTCGGCGTACTACCTGCGCCCGGCCGACGACGGCTCCCGGCCCGGCATCTACTTCGCGAACACCCACCAGGCCACCGAGCGGTTTCGGCACCCGGCCGAGACGATCGCGTTCCACGAAGCCGTGCCGGGGCACCACTTCCAGCTCAGCACCGCGCAGAGCCTCACCGGGCTGCCGCTGCTGCGGCGGATCGGCATGTTCACCGCCTACATCGAGGGCTGGGGGCTCTACAGCGAGCGCCTCGCCGACGAGATGGGGCTCTTCTCCGGCGACGTCGCGCGGCTCGGCATGCTCACCGGCGACTCGCTGCGGGCGGGCCGGCTGGTCGTCGACACCGGGCTGCACGCGCTGGGCTGGACCCGGCAGCAGGCCGTGGACTTCCTGGTCGAGCACACGCCGGAGGCGCTGCCCGAGATCGAGTCCGAGGTCGACCGCTACATCGCGTGGCCGGGCCAGGCGCTGGCCTACATGGTGGGGCGCCTGGAGATCAAGCGGATCCGCACCCGCGCCGAGCAGCGGCTCGGCTCCCGGTTCGACGTCCGCGCGTTCCACGACGTCGTCCTCGCCGGGGGTGCGCTGCCGCTGGAGGTGCTCGCCTCCGTCGTCGACGAATGGGTGGCCGGGCACGGGGACACCGCCGACGGCCTGGCGGACGAGCTCGTCGCGCTGACGTTCGAGCAGGAGCCGCTGCACGCGTCGGTCCTCGGCCTGCCCGGTGACCACGACCGCCTCGGTGACCAGACCCGGGCGGCGCAGGAGCGCTACCGCGCCGCGTACCTCGACCTGGCCGCTCGCGCCCGGGCGCTGCCGGTGGCCGGCCTGACGCCCGAAGAGGCGGTGACGCGCGAAGTCGTGGTCGCCTCCGCCGAGGTCGAGGCCGACCGGCTCGGCGCGCGGACGGCCGACATCGCGGTCAGCGACGGCCTCACCGGGCCGGCGCTGGGGCTGCTGCTGTACCTGCCGTACTACCAGCTGGACGACGAGAAGAAGGCGCGCGGTTACCTCAGCCGGCTCGCCGCGATCGAGACCTTCCTCGCCGAGCTGACCGAGCGGCAGCGCGAGAGCCTGGCCGACGGCCTCGTCCCGCCGGCCTACCTCGCCCGGGTCGGCGTCGAGTACGTCGACCGCTACCTCGCGGCGCCGGACGACGACCCGCTGAAGGTCGGCACGACCGCCGCCGTCGACGGCTTCGAGGCCGAGCGCGACCGCCTGCTCGCGGAGGTCGTCCGCCCGGCTTACGCGCGCTATCGCGACTTCCTGCGCACCGAGGTCGAACCGGTCGGGCGGCCGGACACGGAACCGGGGATTTCCCACGTGCCCGGCGGGGCGGAGCGGTACGCCGCGCTGATCCGCGCGGAGACGACCACCGAGCGCACGGCGCAGGACCTGCACGACACGGGGCTGGCGCTGATCGACGGCCTCGCGGCGGAGTACCGCGAACTGGGCGAAAAGGTGTTCGGCACCACCGATCTCGCCGAGATCTTCGAGCGGCTGCGCACCGATCCGGCGCTGCGCTGGCGGGACGGCGAGGAGCTGCTGGCCGCCGCCCGGGACGCCATCGCGCGGGCGGAAGCCGTGGCCCCGCAGTGGTTCTCCCGCATCCCGGCGGAAAAGTGCGAGGTCGCGCCGGTGCCCGAGGCCGATGCGGCGAGCGGCACGATCGCGTACTACCTCCAGCCGTCGCTGGACGGCACCCGGCCGGGCACCTACTACGCCAACACGCACGAAGCGGCCAAGCGCCCGCGGTTCACCAGCGAGGCGATCGCGTTCCACGAAGCCGTGCCGGGGCACCACTTCCAGCTGACGCTCGCGCAGCAGCTGACCGGCGTCCCGCTGCTGCGGCGGATCGGCATGTTCAACGCCTACGCCGAAGGCTGGGGGTTGTACGCCGAGCGGCTCGCGGACGAGATGGGCCTGTACTCCGACGACGTCTCGCGGCTGGGCATGCTCACCCAGGACTCGATGCGGGCGGGCCGGCTGGTCGTCGACACCGGCATGCACGCGCTGGGCTGGAGCCGGCAGCGGGCGATCGACTACCTGGTCGAGCACACGCCGATGGCGCGGCTCGAGATCGAGGCCGAGATCGACCGGTACGCCGGCTGGCCGGCGCAGGCCCTCGGGTACATGGTGGGACGCCTGGAGATCCAGCGGCTGCGGGCCGAAGCCGAGCAGGCGCTCGGCGAGCGGTTCGACATCCGGGAGTTCCACGAAGCCGTGCTGGGGCACGGCATGCTGCCGTTGTCCGCGCTGGCGAAGGTCGTCGAAGACTGGGTCGCGAGCCGGGCCGGGGACACACCCGATCGCCTGGCCGACGAGTGCCTGGAGCTGATGTTCGAGGCGCAGCCGCTGTTCCCGTCGCTGTGCGGCCTGCCGGGCACGCACGACCGGCTCGCCGACCAGACCGCCGAGGCGGCCGCCCGGCACCGCGCCGGGTTCGCCGCGCTCATCGCGCGCGCGGAGGCGATCGATGTGGCGGCGCTGCCGGCCGCCCAGCGCGTCACGCGTGACGTCGTGATCTGGCAGGCACGCACCCAGCTCGACGTGCTGGACTCGCGGCGGGCCGACATCGCGGTGAGCGACGGGCTGGCCGCGCCGGCGCTGGAGCTGCTGATGATGCTGCCGCAGACGGTGCTCGACGACGAGCCCAAGGCCCGCGGTTACCTGAGCCGGCTCGCCGCGGTGGGCACCTACCTGGACCAGCTGGTCGAGCGGCAGCGGGCCGCGCTCGCCGAGGGCTTGACCCCGCCGGAGTTCCTGGCGCGCATCGGCGTCGGGTACGTCGAGCGCTACCTGGACGACGCGGAGAACGACCCGCTGAAGGTGCCGGTCCACGGGCTCGAAGCCGAGCGCGACCGGCTGCTGGCCGAGGTCGTGCGGCCCGCGTACGCGCGGTACCGGGACTTCCTGGCCGGCGAGGTGGTGCCGGTCGCGCGCCCGGAGACGTCACCCGGGATCGGCGACCTGCCGGGCGGGCCGGAGCTGTACGCGGCGCTGATCCGGGCCGAGACGACGACCGAGCGCACGGCGCAGGACCTGCACGACACGGGGCTGGCGATCATCGAGCAGCTGGCGGAGGAGTACCGCGAGGTCGGCGGCAAGGTGTTCGGCACCAGCGACCTCGCCGAGATCTTCGAGCGGATCCGCACCGACCCGGCGCTGCGCTGGCGAGACGGCGACGAGCTCCTGAACGCCGCACGGGCGACGATCGAGCGAGCGGAAGCCGTTGCGCCGCAGTGGTTCGGCCGCCTTCCCGAGCAGCGGTGCGAGGTCGCGCCGGTGCCCGCGGCGGAGGCCGAGAGCGGCTCGATCGCGTACTACATCGACCCGTCGCTGGACGGTTCGCGGCCGGGCACCTACTACGCCAACACGCACGAGGCCGATCAGCGGCAGCGGACCCTGGGCGAAGCGATCGCGTTCCACGAAGCCGTGCCGGGGCACCACTTCCAGCTGACGCTGGCGCAGCAGCTGACCGGCGTCCCGCTGCTGCGGCGCATCGCGATGTTCAACGCGTACGCCGAGGGCTGGGGCCTGTACGCGGAGCGCCTCGCGGAGGAGATGGGGCTGTACTCGGACGACGTCGCCCGGCTCGGCCTGCTCACGCAGGATTCGATGCGCGCGGCGCGGTTGGTGGTGGACACCGGGCTGCACGCGCTGGGTTGGAGCCGCCAGCAGGCGGTGGATTTCTTGAAGGACAACACGCCGATGGCGCAGATCGAGATCGAGGCGGAGATCGACCGCTACGCCGGGCACCCGGGGCAGGCGCTCGGTTACATGGTCGGCCGCCTGGAGATCGAGCGGCTGCGCGCCGACGCCGAGCGGGAGCTGGGCGAGCGGTTCGACATCCGCGAGTTCCACGACACGGTGCTCGGCAGCGGAACGCTGCCCCTGCCGGTACTGGCGGACGTGGTCGCCGACTGGGTGACGGCACGGGCTGCTCGGGCCGAGGAGTGACGGTGACTCGTCCGGGTCCGGCCGGTGACGCGCACGTTTTCGGGCACCGCGCCGGATCCCGACCACCACGCAGACCAGCAGCGGCGCAAGCCGCTCCGACCGAGGAGTGAACGTGACCTGGCTCGACCTCGCCGACAACACGCCGTTCGGCCTGGACAACCTGCCCTACGGCGTCTTCTCGGTGGCCGGCGCGCCCGAGCGCCGGATCGGGGTGCCGGTCGGGGATCAGGTGCTCGACCTGACCGCCGCCGCAGCCGAGGCCGCCGCCGCTTTTGCGCCGCTGCTCACCGACGGGGTGCTCAACCCGCTGCTGGCCGCCGGGCCCGGCACCTGGCGGGAGGTGCGCGAGAGCGTCCGCGAGTGGCTGACCGAGCCCCGGTACGCCGACCAGCTGCGCCCGCACCTGGTGCCGCTGACCGAGGTGACCACGCACCTGGCGTTCGAGGTCGCCGACTACGTCGACTTCTACTCGAGCGAGCACCACGCCCTCAACGCGAGCAAGATCTTCCGGCCCGACGCCGCCGAGCTGCCGCCGAACTGGAAGCACCTGCCGATCGGCTACCACGGCCGGGCGGGCACCGTCGTCACCTCCGGGACGCCGGTCGTCCGGCCGTACGGGCAGCGCAAGCCGCGCAACGTGGACGTGCCGGAGTTCGGCCCGACGCAGCGGCTGGACATCGAAGCCGAGGTCGGCTTCGTCGTCGGCGTTCCGTCCGTCACCGGCACTCCGGTGTCCACAGCGGACTTCGAGGCGCACGTCTTCGGCGTCTGCCTGGTCAACGACTGGTCGGCGCGTGACCTCCAGGCCTGGGAATACCAGCCGCTGGGCCCGTTCCTCGCCAAGTCCTTCGCGACGTCGGTGTCGCCGTGGGTCGTCCCGCTGGACGCACTGCAGCACGCGCGCGTCGAGGGCCCGGCCCAAGACCCGGAACCGTTCGAATACCTGCGCACCAGCGAAAAGTGGGGCCTGGACCTGGCGATCGAAGTCCGTCTCAACGGCCACCTGGTGTCGAGCCCGCCGTTCGCGTCGCACTACTGGACGGCTCCGCAGCAACTGGCCCACATGACGGTCAACGGCGCGAGCCTCCGCACGGGCGACCTGTACGCCTCCGGCACGGTGAGCGGCCCGGAGCGTCACCAGCGCGGGTCGTTCCTGGAACTGTCCTGGGGCGGGCGGGAACCGTTCGAGCTGCCGGACGGTCAGAGCCGCGCGTTCCTGGAGGACGGTGACGAGGTGGTGATCAGCGCGACCGCGCCCGGCCCGGGGGGCACCCGGATCGGGTTCGGCGAGGTGCGCGGGACGGTGGTTCCGAGCTGACGCCGTGACGATTCACCCTCCGCCGGGTCCGGACTGCGAAGGACGTACGCGGATGAGAGGGTCGGCCGGTGGGACGTGGAGCGGTGAAGGCCGTCGTGGGCAGGCCGCTCCGGCGGATCGGGGCGACGCTGGCGCGCTACCGGGAACGCGACGGTGACCACTATGCCGCCGCCGTCACCTTCTTCAGCCTGCTCGCGCTCGTGCCGCTGATCATGGTCGCCGTCTCGGTGGCCGGGTTCGTGCTGGCCGGCGACCGGTTGCTCGCCGCCGAGCTCGACCGGGTCATCAGCGGGGCGCTGCCGCCCGAGCTCGGCACGCAGGTCACCGACGTGGTGCACACCGTGGTCGGGGAGCGCGGCCGCATCGGGCTGCTCGCCCTCGCCGTCGCCGCCTACTCGGGCTGGAGCTGGATCAGCAACGTCCGCGACGCGGTCACCGCGATGCTCGGCCAGGAACGGACCCCGCGGCCGCTGCTCCGCGGCATCGTCGCCGACGTCCTGGCGCTGGCCGGCGTGGGGTTGGCGATGACCGTCTCCTTCGGGCTGGCGGCGCTCACCGGCGCGGCCGGCACCGGGCTGCTGCGCCTGACCGGCCTCGACGGCGGGTTTGCGCACCTCGTGCTCGTCGCGGGTTCGCTCCTGCTCGGGCTCGCGGCGAACTGGCTGGTCATCGCCTGGTGCCTGGCCCGGCTGCCGCGCAAACCCCTGCCGCTGCGCTCGACACTGCGCCCGGCCGGGGCCGCCGCGCTCGGGCTCGGCGCGATCCAGCAGATCGGCGGCTTCTACCTGCACCTGCTGGGCCGCTCACCGGCCGTCGCCACCTTCGGCACGCTCGTCGGCGTGCTGCTGTTCGGCTACCTGATCGTGCGCTGGCTGCTGATGGTCACGGTGTGGCTCACCGTCCGGGACGACCCGCCGCCGGGCACGCTCGGCGCGGACGTCCGCTACGCCGGTACGACGCTCGGGGCCGGGGCGTCGGCGGAGCTGGTGGTCCGCACCCTGACCGGCCGCTGAGTGGCGGGTCGCACATCGTCCGGGTGCGGACCGCCGCGTCCCGTTAGGATCCGACTAAGCGCTTGCTCAGCAACGGAGGTGGCCATGCGGATCGGGACCGCGATCAACTACGCCGGCGGGTTCGCCGAAAGCGTCGCGGACATCGTCGAACTGGAGAAGGTGGGCCTCGACGTCGCCTTCGTGCCGGAGGCGTATTCGTTCGACGCGGTCAGCCAGCTCGGCTACCTCGCGGCCAAGACCGAACGCGTGCAGCTGGCGTCCGGCATCTTCCAGATCTACACCCGCACGCCGACCCTCACCGCGATGACCGCGGCCGGCCTCGACTTCGTCTCCGACGGGCGGTTCATCCTCGGGCTCGGCGCGTCCGGCCCGCAGGTCATCGAAGGCTTCCACGGCGTGAAGTACGACGCGCCGCTCGGCCGGACCCGCGAGATCGTCGAGGTCTGCCGCCAGGTGTGGCGCCGCGAGCGCGTCGTCCACGACGGCAAGCACTACACGATCCCGCTGCCGCCGGAGCAGGGCACCGGCCTCGGCAAGCCGCTCAAGCTGATCAACCACCCGGTGCGCGAGCGCATCCCGGTGCTGCTGGCCTCGATCGGGCCGAAGAACGTCGCGCTCACCGCCGAGATCGCCGAGGGCTGGCAGCCGATCTTCTTCCACCCGGAGAAGGCCGCCGACGTCTGGGGCGAATCCCTGGCCGAGGGCAAGGCGAAGCGCGATCCGGAGCTGGGCGAGCTGGACACGTTCGTCTCCGCCGCGCTGGCGATCGGCAACGACGTCGAGCCGCTGCTCGACCACCTGCGGCCGGTCCTCGCCCTCTACATCGGCGGAATGGGCGCGCGCGGCAAGAACTTCTACAACGACCTCGCCCGCCGGTACGGCTACGAGGCCGAGGCGAAGCTGATCCAGGACCTCTACCTCGACGGCAAGAAGGAAGAGGCCGCGGCCGCCGTGCCGGTCGAGCTGCTGCGCGCGATCTCGCTGGTCGGCCCGGCCGGGTACGTGAAGGAGCGGCTGGCGGCGTTCAAGGAAGCGGGCGCGACGACGCTCGTGGTCAACCCGCTGCTGCCCGGCCGCGAGGCGCGGGTGGCGGCCGTGTCGCGGCTGCGGGAGCTGATCTAAACCGCGGGGATCGCGGAGACGGCGACCCTCGTGCTGCGCAGCCCGGCGTTGTCGTGGGCACCGTCGCTGGTGATCAGCCGCAGCTCGGGGCCGGAGCCTTCGGGGGCGACGAGCTTGCTGTCCGGCGCGTCGGCCGGGAAGAGCTCCGCCTTGTCGACGGTGAAGAGGGATTCGCGGCCGCCCTCGTCGCCCACGATGATCGTGTCGCCGCGCTCCAGCTTGCCCAGGCGGGCGAACGCGCCGGCCGTGTACCCGAACCCGGCGTGCCCGGACAGCACCGCGACCCCGGGCTCGCCGGGGACCGGGCCGTCGGTGAACCAGCCGACGCCGAGCGCCGTGCCGGGCTGCTCCCGCCGGCCGCTGATGTGGCCGAGGCCGACCAGGTGGTCCAGCACCAGGCCGAGGGCGGGGATCCGCAGCATCACCGGTGCGGCGCCGGCTGCTGCCGGGGCGGGCCGGTCCACGGCCCGCGTGACCGGGGCGCCCGGGGTGAGCACCGTGGTGACGCCGAGCAGGACGCAGCCGAGCCCGGCCACGACCGCGAGCACCACGGCGGCCGGCCGCACGAGCTGGGCTCGCCGCTCGGGTCGTTTGATCACTTTCGCCTGCTCCGCACCGGGTTCTATGTCCGATTAATCGCCGCCCGACGGCGGGCGTTACCGAATCGTGTCCAGTGCTATCATGGTTCACTCGATCGGGTTATCGGACTGTGACCTTCACGTCAAAAAGGCGCGTCCGGCGGGCCGGAATCCGTCAATGCCCGGCAAATCGATACGGGATCGGCCAAGATTGGTGGTTTCACCCGGTCCGACGGGGGATACCCACTGCCCGGAAGTGAGGTGCGCCGAGCTGTGCGAAAAATCGAAGAGCCCGCGGTGGGCGTGCTGGACGTCGGGTCCTTCAGTGCCCGGCTCGTGGTGGTGCCGGTCGACGGCTCACCGCGCGAGCCGGTGCTGAACCACCAGACGCGGCTGCGTCTCGACCGCGAACTCGACGACCGCGGCCGGCTCACCGCCCGGGGCATCGCCGCCGTGACGGCCGCCGTCGCCGCGGGCATGACCACGGCGTACCGCCACGGCGTGCGCAGCGTCTACCCGCTGGCGACGTCCTCGATCCGCGACGCGGCCAACGCCGCCGAGGTCGTCCGGCACGTCGCCGGGGAGACCGGCGTCGAGCTGCGCTTTCTTTCCGGTCCGCGCGAAGCGGAGCTGACCTACCTGGCCGCGCGCCGCTGGTACGGCGCGGAGGCCGGGCCGCTGCTGGTGCTCGACATCGGCGGCGGGACGGTCGAACTGGCCGCGGGCTGCGGGGAGAAGGCCACGTTCGCGCGGTCCCTGCCGCTGGGCGCGCGGTCGATGACACGGGACTGGCTGCCGCGCGAGCGGGTGTCGAACAAGCAGGTCAAGGCGCTGCGCGCACACGCGCTCGACGTCGTGACCACCACACTCGGGGCCGCGAACGTCGACGACCCGCGGGTCGTCGGCTGCTCGAAGGTGCTGCAGCAGCTCGCGCGGCTCTCGGGCGTCCGCCCGGGGAAGCGCCGCGAACTGCGGCTCGACGACCTGCGCGCGTGGATCCCGCGGCTCGCCGCGCTGCCGCCGTCGAGGCGCGCGGAGCTGCCGGGCATCTCCCGCAGCCGCGCCCACCAGGCGCTGGCGGGCGCGATCGTCGCGGAAGCGCTGCTGACGGTGGCGGGTGGCAAGGTGTCGATCTGCCCGTGGTCCACCCGTGACGGCCTGCTCCTCACCCTGCAGGACAAGGCGGTGGCGGCGGCCAAACGCCGGTCCGCGGCCTGACCCCTGGTCGTGGCCGGGAAAACCGGGTATGCCGGAAGCATGAGCCAGCAGCAGCACAGCCATTCCCGCGACGACGAAGACGAAGAGCTCCCGAAGCTCCCGACTCCCGGCGCGCTGACGCACGACGTGCCGACCGCGCCGGACCCCGACGTCAACCCGGGTGGGACCGAAGACGTGCCGGCCCCACCCGGACGGGACGTCGTCAGCGACCTTCCACAGTGACCGGGTTGGTCGGTTCCGCGTACTGACGCACCTTCTCCGAGTCGCGGCGCATCGGCGCGCGGCCCGGTGGCTGCCTCGGCGGGTCACCCGCGTCGATCTTCGGGATCGCGAACCGCTGGGGTTCCACGGTGACCGTGATGCGCTCGCCGTGGTGCAGCACCTCGAGCGGTTCGCCGGCCAGGACGTGGTAGGTCGCCTGGTCGGGGTCGATCTCGACCTGGAACCGGGTGCCGCGGAACATCAGGCGGAACGTGATCCGGTCCAGCTGCGAGGGCAGCCGCGGCGCGAACGCCAGCGTCGAGCCGTGGTCGCGCAGGCCGCCGAACCCGGCCACGGCGCCCTGCCACGCGCCGGCCAGCGACGCCATGTGCAGGCCGTTGCGCACGTTGTTGTGCACGTCGTGCAGGTCGGTCAGGGCGGCTTCGGCGAGGTAGTCGTAGGCCAGGTCGAGGTGTCCCACCTCGGCCGCGACCACCGACTGCGTGCCCGCCGACAGCGAGGAGTCGCGCACGGTCCTCGCCTCGTAGTAGGCGAAGTTGCGGGCCTTCTCCTCCGGGCTGAACGAGTCGCCGCACAGGTACAGCGCCAGCACCAGGTCCGCCTGCTTCACGACCTGCTTGCGGTACAGGTCGAAGTACGGGAAGTGCAGCAGCAGCGGGTAGTGGGCGTGCTCCGTGCCTTCGTAGTCCCACTCGTCGTGGTCGAGGAAGCCCTCCGACTGCGGGTGCACCCCGAGTTCCTGGTCGTAGGGCAGGAACATCGCCGCGGCGGCCGCGCGCCACGAGTCCAGCTCGACGGCGTCGACGCCGAACCGCGCGGCGACGTCCGGGTGCCGCTGGCAAGACTCCGCCGCGGCCAGCAGGTTCCGCTTCGCCATCAGGTTCGTGTAGACGTTGTTGTCCGCCACGGCCGAATACTCGTCCGGCCCGGTGACACCGTCGATGCGGAACGCGCCGTGCCGGTCGTGGTGGCCCAGCGACGCCCACAGCCGCGCGGTTTCCAGCAGCAGCTCGGTGCCGTAGTCGCGCTCGAACGCGTCGTCGCCGGTCGCGTTGAGGTAGCGCAGCACGGCGTCGGCGATGTCCGCGCTGACGTGGAACGCCGCGGTGCCCGCCGGCCAGTAGGCCGAGCACTCGGCGCCGTTGATCGAGCGCCACGGGAACGCCGCGCCGTGCAGGCCCAGCTGGTGCGCGCGCTCCCGTGCTTTGTCCATTGTGGAGTGACGCCAGCGCAGGGCGTCGCGCGCCGCGTCCGGCATCGTGTAGGTGAGCACCGGCAGCACGAACGATTCGGTGTCCCAGAAGGCGTGCCCGTCGTACCCCGGCCCGGTCAGCCCCTTGCCGGCGATCGCGCGGCTTTCGCCGCGGGCTCCGGCTTGCAGCAGGTGGAACAGCGCGAACCGGACGGCTTGCTGCAGCTCCGGATCACCCTCGATCTCGATGTCCGACGTCGCCCAGAACTCGTCGAGGAACTGGCGCTGCTCGGTGAGCAGGCCCTTCCAGGTGGTCTGCCGGGCCCCGGCCAGCGCGGCCTCGACCTGCGAGCGCAGGGCGGGCACCGAGCGCTGTGCCGACCAGCCGTAGGCGAGGAACTTCGTGATCCGCAGCCGGCCGCCCTTGGGGACGTCGACCGCGACGGTGAGCCGTGCGAGATCCTCTTCGGAGTGGATGCGGGCGCGGATCCCGTCGTCCACCTCGATCTTGTGGTCCATCGCCGCGGCCATCCGCAGCCCGGAGCGGCGGGTCTGGTGCACCAGCACGGCGTTGTAGTCGGTGGCGCGGTGGAATTCGCCCACCAGCGGCGACTCCAGCGCCGCGGCCACCCGCGGGTCCCGGGTGTCGGACTCGATCGGCTCGTTGGCCAGCAGGTCGGACTGGACGACCAGCTGCAGGTCCTCGTCGAGCGGCTCGACCTCGTAGCGGATCGCGGCGATCGCGCGTTGGGTGAAGGACACCAGCCGTTCGGTGCGCACCCGCACGCGGCGCCCGGTCGGCGACGACCACTCCGTGGTCCGGGTCAGCGTGCCCTTGCGGAAGTCGAGCACCCGGTCGTGCGCGGTGGCCGCGCCGTAGCGCATGTCGAGCGGCTCGTCCTCGACCAGCAGCCGGATGATCTTGCCGTCGGTGACGTTGACGACGGTCTGGCCCTCTTCGGGATAACCGTAGCCCGCTTCGGCGTAGGGGAGCCCGTGTTCTTCGTAGAACCCGTTGAGGTACGTGCCGGGCAGCCCGCGCGGCTCGGCCTCCTCGAGGGTGCCGCGCAGCCCGATGTGGCCGTTGGACACCGCGAACGCCGATTCGGTGCGCTGCAGGGCGTCGACGTCCATGCCGCGCCAGCGCAGCTCCCACGGCGCGCACTCGTAGCCGTGTGGTTCCTCGGTCATCGGTCCTCCAGCAGTTCGGCGAGGTCGTCGACGACGACGTCGGCGCCGTGGGCCTTCAGCTCCGCGGCCTGGTCGGCGCGGTTGACACCCACGACGTACCCGAAGTTCCCGGCCTTCCCGGCCTGGACACCCGACTGGGCGTCCTCGAAGACGGCCGCGTGCGCGGGCTCGACCCCGAGCTCCCGGGCGCCTTCCAGGAAGGAGTCCGGCGCGGGCTTGCCCTTCAGGTTCCGCTCGCGGATGGTCAGGCCGTCGACGCGGGCTTCGACGTACTTGCTCAGGTCACCCGCGTCGAGCACCTTGGCGCCGTTCGCCGACGACGTCACGACGGCGATCCGCAGCCCGGCGGCCTTGACCGCCTCGAGGTAGCGGATCGAGCCGGGGTAGGGGCTGACACCGCGTTCGTCGATGATCTTGAGCACCAGCTCGTTCTTGAGGTTGCCGACGCCGTTCACGGTCGGGGCGCCGGCCGGGTCGTCGGGGGTGCCTTCGGGCAGCTCGATGTCGCGTGACTTCAGGAATTCACGCACTCCGTCGGCGCGGGGGCGGCCGTCCACAAAGGTCGCGTAGTCCGCATCGGTGAATTCGCGGAAGCCGTCACCGTCGCGGGTGCGGAGGAATTCGTCAAATGTCCGTTTCCACGCCTCGCGGTGGAGGACCGCCGTTCCGGTGAGCACTCCGTCGAGGTCGAACAGGCAGGCGGTGATGGTTTCGGGCAGTCCCGTCATGCCCGCACGCTACCGGTCCTCGCCCTGGTTCGCGGGCTGTTCGGGGTGTGGCCGCACCCGATGGATGAGTTCGTGCACGGTCGCGTCCGCGAGCCGGTAGCGCACCACCCGGCCGGTGCGCTGCGTGGTGACCAGGCCGTGGGCCCGCAGCAGCCGCAGGGCCTGCGACACCGCGGTGTCGGTCATGCCGGTGACCGCGGCGAGGTCGGTGACGCTGATCTCGCGGGCGTAGTGGATCGAGACCAGCAGCGCGAGCCGCGAGGGGTCGGCGACCACGGAGAACCGCTGGGCCCACTCGTCGATGACGGCGCGGTCGCCCAGCCCGTCGATCGCCGCGGCCACCCGTTCCGGGTCGATCAGCTTGCGGCCGGGGTCGATGCTCACCCCCGGATGATTCCACCCCGGCCGCGGGCGGACCACCGGTGGCCTGGGTCACGCCACGCTTGACGCCGCAGGCGCGGCGGGCGAGGCTGCGATTAAGACACTTGTCATAATCGAGGAGCCGAGATGACCGACGTCGCCGCGCAGGTCCGTTCGAAGACCATCACCTGGGAGGACCCGCTGGCGACCGCCCGGCTCGGCGCCACGATGTCCGGCCTGGAGTACCTGACCGCCGTCGCCGAGGGCCGGGTCCCGGGGCCGCCGATCGCCGCGCACTTCGGGCTGCGCTGGGAGCGCATCGCGCCCGGCGAGGTTGTCGCGGTCGCCGAGCCGGACGAGTCGCTGTACAACCCGATCGGCATGGTCCACGGCGGGGTGGCGGCCACGATGCTGGATTCGGTGGTCGGCTGCGCCGTGCATACGACGCTGCCGGCCGGCGTCGGCTACTCGTCGGTGGAGCTGAAGGTGAGCTACCTGCGCGCGATCCACGCGGGCCGCGGCGAGATCCGGGCGACCGGGCGGGTGGTGAAGGCGGGCTCGCGGATCGCGTTCGCCGAGGGGGAGATCCGCGACGCCGAGGGCAAGCTGCTCGCGACGGCGTCGGGGACCTGCGTGATCACCCCGGGATCGGCTGCTTGACGTCCCAGTGCTCGACGAGGAGGCCGTCCTCGACCCGCAGGATGTCGACGATGGCCGTCCCGGCCACCTGCAGGTGCACCATGACGAGGTCGTTCTCGGCGGCGATGTGCTTGATCTCCGCGGTCGCCCCGGCCAATGGCGAGTTCTTCACGGCGTCGGCGAACGCGTCGCGACCATCGGGCAAACCGGGGCTGTGAGTGACGAAGTCGGGGTGCAGCGCGGCCTTCGCGGCGTCGAAGTCCTTGTGCACGAACAGGTTTTCCAGGCAGTCGACCACGATCATGCGGTTCGTTTCGCTCATGCGGTCATCGTCGGCTTTCCCCGGCTCCGCGGTCGATTACGTCGAAGGTAATCAGCGCGGCGGCCGCACGCGCCGGCCGCGGATCGCGTCACCGCCGCCGAAGCGGCCGATGATCGAGGCCAGCAGTGTGCGCGCATCCTCGACGCGTTCGGAGCCGTATTCCCTTACGAGTTCCTCCTGGAGTTCTTGACGCAGCGCGCGGGTTTCTTCGACCGCGTTCCGGGCGTGCTCGGTCAGGTGCAGCAGCTTCGTGCGCGCGTCGGCAGGGTCGGGCTCGCGCCTGATGAGGTTCCGGCGTTCGAGATCGGCGACGGCCTTCGACGCCGCCTGCTGCGTCACGCCCATCCGCTCGGCCAGCGCGGTGATGGACAGCGGCGCGGCCAGAACGTGCTGGATCACCACGCCGTCGTTGAACCGCAGGTCGCCGTAGCCCCGCTCGGCGAGGCGGCGCTGCACCTCGTCCGTCATCGTCCAGCCCGCGAAGAGAGCGGTGAGTGACAGGTCCAGGCCGTCCGGCGTAGGATGCACAACCATGGTTGTGGAATCTAGCAGAGTGCCGGCCGACCTGGCCGGCGCATTCGTCCGCGTGGCGCACCGGATCGTCTGGTGCACGCTGGTGACGGTCGACCGGCGGGGCCGGCCGCGGTCGCGCGTGGTCCACCCGATCTGGGAAGCGGGCCCGGCCGGGCTGACGGGCTGGCTGTTCACCCGCCCGACGCCGCTCAAGCTCGCGCACCTGACGGCGTCACCGTACGTGTCGTGCTCGTACTGGGACCCGCAGCACGAAGTGGCGGTGGCGGAGTGCCGGGCGGAGTTCGCCGACGACGAGGAGAGCCGGAAGTACCTGTGGGACCTGTTCGCCTCGACGCCGGAACCGTTGGGGTACAACCCGAAGATCCTCGGCGGCGAGGATTTCCGGGACCCGGGGATCACGGTGCTGCGGCTGACACCGTGGCGGGTGTCGACGGGCGGCGAGGCTTGGCGCGCGGCTTAGGCGGCGCCCACGCGGATCACGAGGGGTCCCCGAAGAACCGGCCTTGCTCGCACCGCTCGTCGATCCGCGCGTTCTCGGCGGCGGTCAGCTGGTCGTCGAGGGCTTTCGACAGG
This sequence comes from Amycolatopsis sp. NPDC051758, assembly GCF_044453095.1. NCBI lineage: Bacteria > Bacillati > Actinomycetota > Actinomycetes > Pseudonocardiales > Pseudonocardiaceae > Amycolatopsis > Amycolatopsis sp. NPDC051758. Next base: position 667,892 of record NZ_JBITCJ010000005.1, read on the forward strand.
ACACCGCGGGCGCGGGCCAGCCGCCGGGCGAGGTCCCACTCGGCGACGAACCGGCCCACCGTCGTGTCCTCGGCGTCGCCGCCGGCCCGCCGGGAGCCGATTCGGTCCAGCGAGACGACGAATTCGTTGAGGTCGCAGAGCACCTCGACGGCTTCGTCGAGCGGAAGCCGGAGTTCACGCCGGGGCGTGTCCACTAAGCCGCACCCACGCGCCGGTCGAACACCAGACCCTGGGCCGCCCGCAGGCCCACGCTGATCGCTCCCGTCAGCACCGCGTCCTCGCCCAGTTCGCCCTGGACCACCTTCGGCACCAACGGCGTGAACGCGCGCAACGCGCGGTCGATCGGCTCCAGCAGCAGGTCCGCCGCCGCGCCCATGCCGCCGCCCAGGACGATCAGCTCCGGGTCGATCACCGCGGCCACCGATGCCACCGTGTACGCCAGGCGGTCGGCTTCGGCTTCGAGCGCGCGGCGGGCCAGGTCGTCGCCTTCGCGGGCCAGGCGGAACACCTCGCGGGCCGATTTTGCCGTGCCCAGGCCGAGTTCGCGGGCGCCGCGGACCACCGACTGGGCCGCCGTCGCCTCTTCGAGGTGGCCGCGGGCCGGTGGGGCGCCGGGGGAGTCGGCCGCCCGCGTGCGGCCGTACGGGAGGTAGCCGATCTCGCCGGCCGCGCCCGTCGCGCCGCGGAACACCCGGCCGTCGACCATCATGCCCATGCCGACGCCGGTGCCGATCGTGATGCAGCCGAACACCGACGCGCCCCGGGCGGCGCCACTTTCCCCTTCGCCGACCGCGGTGAGGTTCGCGTCGTTCTCCACCATCAGGTCCGGGCCCAGCGCGGCCTCGAGGTCGTCGATCAGCCCGGCCCGGCCCCAGCCCGGCAGGTTCGGCGCGTGCCGGAAGCAGCGCTTGTCCGGGTCGGCGACGCCGGGGGAGCCGACCACGCGGACAACGATGTCGCCGGCCGTCAAGCCGGCCTCCGCGACGGCCGAAGCGGCGATCTTCCCGACCGCCGTCACCAGCGCCGCGCCGGAGCGCGCCGTGTTGCGCTCGTCGCGGCGCGCCACGATCGTGCGGCCGAGGTCCGACACCGCCACGCGGAGGTGCTCACGCCCGATGTCGACACCCAGCACGTAGCCCGCGGTGGGGTCCGCTTCGTACAGCACGGCCGAGCGCCCGGTGCCGGTGGACGTGTGCCCGGTCGGGCGCGCCAGCCCGGCGGCTTCGAGCGCGAGCAGGGCCTGGCTCACCGTCGGCTTCGACAACCCGGTGTCCTTCGCCACCTGCGGCCGGGTCGCCGGTCCGCTGCGGCGCAGCAGGTCGAGCACCGCCCGCTGGTTGATCTTGCGCATCCCGGCGGGGGTACCGACCGTGGGAGCTTCTACGCCGGCCACCCGTGCCTGCCTCCTGTCGACTTCGTCCTCGCTGCCACGCTAGCCGTCCGAGCCCCGGTTCCGCCGGAATACGCCGTGTTCGGGACCCGTTGACCGGAGCATGAGCACTCCGGTACGCGGGCGGGTCCGCGTGGCACAAGGCGCGAAGCGGGTACGGGTGTTCCTCGGCGGGCAGGTCGTCGCGGACACCGTGCACCCCCTCCTGGTGTGGGAAGTTCCGTACTACCCCACGTACTACTTCCCGCGCGCGGACGTCGTGAGCGGCTTGCTCACCCCCTCCGGCCGGACGTCGCACTCGCCCAGCCGGGGAGAAGGTGTTCTGTCGACGATAAAGGCTGACCGGGCCGAGGCGGTGGACGGCGCGCTGGAATACCCGGATTCGCCCATCGAGGAGCTGCGCGGCCACGTCCGCTTCGACTTCGCCGCGTTCGACTGGTTCGAAGAGGACGAACAGATCTTCACGCACCCGCGCGACCCCGGTGTCCGCGTCGACGTCCTGCCCAGCTCGCGCCACGTCCGGATCGAGGTCGACGGCGAGACCGTGGCCGACACCGTGCGGCCGCACCTGCTCTTCGAGACCGGCCTGCCGACGCGCTACTACCTGCCCCGCGTGGACGTCCGGATGGATCTGCTCGACAAGATCGACACCGTGACGCACTGCCCGTACAAGGGGGCCGCCGACCACTTCTCGGTGGCCGGGCACGAGGACCTCGCCTGGAGCTACCCGACCCCGCTGCCGGAGAGCACGCGCGTCGCGGGCCTGGTCGCGTTCCTCGACGAGAAGGTGGACGTCTACGTCGACGGGGTGCGGCAGGAACGGCCGAAGACCAAGTTCGCCTGAGGTCTCACGCGTCCGGCAGCCAGTTCCCGTGGAAGCCCGCGGGCACCCGCTGCGGCAGGTGGACGGTCGCCACCGGCGCCGCCGCGACGTTCCCGGCGTCGAGCACCACGAGGTCGCTGCGATCCTCCGCCGCGTCGTAGACGTAGGTGAGCAGCCAGCCTTCGCCGTGCTCCGCCGGGACGAACACCGCTTCGCCGGGGATGCGGCCGGGGGTGAAGACGTGCTCGGCCGCCGTGCCCGCGTGCAGGTCGTAACGGCGTAGCGCGTCGTGGCTCGTCACGTGCCCGAAGCGGGTGTCGGAGCCGGCGAGCCGGTCGTCGATGCGGGGGAACTCGCCCGGCCGGTCGTCGAGCCGGTCTTCGGTCACCGTGCCGGCGGTGAGGTCGATCGTCCAGCGCCACAGCGACGCCGGCGGGTCCTCGTGGCCCGCCCACCACTGGTGGTCGTACCGCATGACGTGCACGACGATCCGGCCGTCCGGCGCGTCGAACGCGTTGAGCGTGTGGAAGACGTAGCAGGGCTCGATCTCCAGCCAGCGGACCCCGGCCTCGGGCCGGTCGCGGCGCAGCACGCCGAGCCTCGCGCCGTAGCCGGCGTCCCAGCGGTAGGGCATGCCCCGGCCGACCGACGCCAGGTCGAACACCACGGGCAGGTCGTAGAAGACGACGTGCTCCGCGGTCATCGCGAAGTCGTGCATCATCGTCAGGCCCGGCACGTCGACGGGCTGCTTGACGACCAGCTTGCCGGCGGGGTCGGCGCGGTAGTAGCTCACGTGCGGCGCGGTGATGCTGCCGTACCCGAAGAAGTGCAGTTCCCCGGTGGTGGGGCAGATCTTCGGGTGGGCGGTCATCGAATCGGCCAGCTCGCCGTCGAAGTCGTACACGCCGACGGTGTCGAGCTCGGTGGTGATCTCGTACGGCAGCGACGATTCGACGAGCGCGAGTGTGCGGCCGGCGTGGTTGACGACGTGCGTGTTCGCGACGCTGCTGTGCAGGTTGCGAGTGCCGTCTTCGTTGTACGGCTTGAGATCCGGGTCGTCGAAGCTCTCCGTCCGCATCCAGCGGTTGCGGTACCAGGCCGCGCGGCCGCCGTCGAGGCGGACGCCGTGGACCATGCCGTCACCGGTGAACCAGTGCTTGCTGTCCGCACGCGGGTTCGGGCCGTTGCGCAGGTACCAGCCGGTCAGCTCGGGCGGGAGCGCGCCGGTCACCGGCAGGTCGAACGCGGTGAGCTCGTCGTGGACCGGGGCGTAGGCGCCGGCGAGGTGGAAGTCGGTGGTGGTCATGGTGGTCACGCGGCTTTCTGGGCGCGGGCCCGGACGGTGCGCGGGTAGCGGACGGTGAAGGCGACGGGGACGGCGAAGCCGAGGACCTTGAGCGCGATCAGCGCGGCCGTCGCGTGCGGCGCGTAGTTCAGCAGGGCGATGCCGGCGAGGCCGGTGACGGTGAAGCTCGCGGCCCACACCAGCGTGATGATCACGTTGACCCGCTTGAAGATCGGGTTGTCCCAGAACTCCGGCGGGGTCATCGTCCGCGCGATGCCGAGGGTGAACGGCCGGCGCAGGGCGAGCGAGCCCCAGGCGGTCAGCGCCAGCCAGGCGTCGGTGAGCGCGCCGGTGTAGGTCTTCAGCGGCGACGCCGGGAAGGCGAACGCGACGGCCGTGAGCAGCGCGAAGAAGGCGAGTGCGCTCCACTCGATGATCAACGTGCCCGCTTCGCGGCCTTCGCGGCGTGCCAGGGCGAGCAGGCCGGCGGCGAGGACGAGCCCGGTCAGGCCGGACCAGCGCCAGTCGGCCTGCGTCGCGACCACGGCGAAGGCGATCCACGGAAGGAAGCTCTTCAGGTAGTTCATGCCCGTCTCCCCTGACGTTCCAACTTCGACATGTCGAAACTAGAACCTGCTACTTGGACATGTCAAGAGTGGAATGTCATGATGGCGGCATGAGCCTTCGCCACGCTGTCCTCGGCCTGCTGGACGAGCACCCGATGAGCGGCTACGACCTGCTGAAACGCTTCGAGCAGGCGATGTCCAACGTCTGGGCGGCGACGCAGAGCCAGCTCTACGGCGAGCTCGGCAAGCTCGAGACGGCGGGCCTGATCCGCGTCCACGCCGAGGGCCCACGCGGGCGTAAGGAGTACGAGCTCACCGACGCCGGCCGCGAAGAGCTGCGCCACTGGCTGGTCGAGGTCGAGCCGAACCGCGTCACGCGCAACGAGTCCCTGCTGCGCGTCTACTTCCTCGGCGCGGTCGGCCCGGAGCGCGCGCGGGAGTACCTGGCGAACCTGGGGGAGACGGGCCGCCGCCGCTCCGAGCGCCTGACCGAGCTCGATGCGGCGATCGACTGGGGTGACGACGACCCTTCGCTGTACGGCCGGCTCGTCCTCGAGTGGGGCAAGCGCTTCTCGGCGATGCAGCAGGAATGGGCGGAGTGGGCGGTCAAGCAGGTCGAGTGAGCTGCGTATAACGCCCTATACCGCTGGGCCTCAGGCTGCGTGGCGGCCGTGGGCCTGGCGCCGGAAGGGGCGGGGCCGCGGCCGTTCCGCCGCCGGAGCGTCCACAGTGGACCCCGTGGTCGCCGTGCCGTCGTCGGCGGTCGCCGCCGGGAGCGGGGTGTGGCGATCGCGGTGGCCGCGGTGGACCGCGTACAGCAGCGCCAGCCCGAGCACCACCAGCAGGTGCGTCGCGAGCCGGGTGAGCGTCACCTGGCCCGCCGCGAGGTCGCCCGCCGAGAGCATCAGCAGCACCCCGACGAACCCGGTCAGCAGCGGCAGCTGGCCGCCCGCGGTCCGGGGGCGGACCACCGCGGCCAGCAGGCCGATCCCCACCGCGAGGTTCCACGCGCCGCTCTCGTGCGCGAGGTGCCCGGCGAGCGCGACGGCGTCGTGCAGCGTGTGCGCGTCGGCCGTGCCGAGCAGCTGCGCGAAGGCCAGCCCGAGCTGGGCGATCGCCACCACGGCCAGTGCGATCCGCAGCCCCCAGCCGTCGCCGGACGGCGCCGGGGTGCGCTCGAGGATCGCCGCGGTGAGGTCCGGGACCGGCGGGGCCGGGCGCAGCAGCATCGCCCGGCGCAGGCGTTCCGCGCCGGTGAACCACTCGCGGCACTCGGCGCAGCCCGTCAGGTGCCGGTCGGCCGCCCCCGGCGGACCCGGCTCGGTCTCGCCGTCGAGCCTCGCCGACAGCGCCTCACGGCATTCCTCGCACCTCATGTTCCAGTAGTCGGACGGCGGGTCCCCCCGGTTCCCGGTCACTGCTAGGTTCCGTGGCATGACCCGCGGTGAGGACGACGAACGCGTCACGGCCCTGGCGATGGCCGCCGGCCGCGGCGACCGCCGGGCTCTCGAGGAGTGGGTCCGCGCGACGCAGGCCGACGTCTGGCGCTTCCTCGCGCACCTCACCGACGCCGCCTCGGCCGACGACCTGACGCAGGAGACCTACCTCCGCGCCTTCGGCAGCCTCCGCCGGTTCGCCGGCCGGTCGTCGTCGCGGACCTGGCTGCTGTCCATCGCGCGGCGGGTGGTCGTCGACCAGATCCGGGCGGCCGGTGCGCGGCCCAAGCTCGCCGACACCGACTGGGAAGCCGCCGCCGAGCGCACCCGCGACCCCGCGGCCGGCTTCGAGGAGCTCGTCGAGCTGGGTCTGCTGCTCGACGGCCTGGAGCCGGACCGGCGCGAGGTGCTCGTGCTGACCCAGGTCCTCGGCCTGTCCTACGCCGAGGCCGCCGACGTCTGCGGCTGCCCGGTCGGCACCGTCCGCTCCCGCGTTGCCCGCGCCCGCGAAGACCTGATCCAGGCCCGGCGCGCCCGCGGCTCGGACGCCGGCTGACCCACCCGGCGCACTCGCTTGCGCCGTCCGGCACTGTGGCGGCACACACATTCGGGGCCTTCCGCTGTCATCTCGTCACAGAGATGGGCGAACTCGACTACTCCGCGTTGACGTCCTGACCATGCCTGCTTAGCGTGACCCGGGTCACGAGGTCCCCGCCTCCCCACCACGCCGCTCCGGTCCGTGCTGCCGCGCACGCGGAGCCCCCGAAGGGATTCCCGATGGCCCGTCCCACCACCGAGCCTGCCGAGCAGCAGGACGAGCCAGGGCAGGTCGGCCGCCGCCGCTTCCTGACCTACCTGGTCGCCGCGCCCACGCTGACCGTCGCCACCAAGCTGACCGCGGACGCGGTGGCCCCGGCGACCGCCGAGGCCGTCATCCCGACGCTGCCGCAGCCCGCGGAGATCCTGGACCTCGGCGACGTGCTGACGCTGTCGTGCGTGCCGACCGCCGGGATGCTCGTGCTCGAGATGACCGCCGACGGGCGGGCGCGGCTGCAGCTGCCGCGCGCCGAGGTCGGCCAGGGCATCACCACGGCGACCGCGATGCTCGTCGCCGAAGAGCTGGACCTGCCGCTCGAGCAGGTCGACGTCGTCCTCGACGATGCCCGCTCCGAGCTGCTGTTCAACCAGCTCACCGGCGGCTCCAACACGATGCGCTCGCTGTACGACCCGGTCCGCGCGACCGCGGCGACCGCGCGGGCCCGGATGGTGGCCGCGGCCGGGGCGAAGTGGGGGACCGACGCGTCCCGGCTGTCCACTCGCGACGGTGCGGTGCACGCGCCGGACGGCCGCAAGGCCGGTTACGGCACGCTCGCCGGGCCGGCGGCGCGCTCCGGCCTGAAGGTCGGCGCCATCCAGCCCAAGGCGGAGTCCGCGCACACCCTGGTCGGCACGCCGACCTCGCGCAAGGACGCCCGCGCGATGGTCACCGGCAAGCAGGTCTACACGCTCGACCTCGACGTGCCCGGTGCGAACCCGGTGATGGTGCGGCGCCCGCCGACCATCAACGGCACCGTGAAGAAGGTCAACAACGAGGCCGCCGTGCGCGCCATGCCCGGCGTCATCGACATCGCCGTCGTGAAGACCGGGGTCGCGGTGATGGCCGAAACCTTCGGGCAGGCCCTCGACGGCAAGAACGCCCTCGACGTCACCTGGGGCCCGGGCACCGTCGACGGCGAGGACAACGAGAGCATCAAGAAGAAGCTGCGCGGCGCCGCGCTGCCGTTCGTGGTGCCGCCGCTGCTGACGCAGTACGTCGACGGCGAGTTCGACTTCGCCTTCGCCAGCCACGCGCCGATGGAGTCGAACTCCGCGGTGGCCGACGTCCGCGACGGCAGCGCGACCATCTGGGCCGGGCTGAAGTCGCCGATCGTGGCGAAGCAGACCATCGCCCAGGAGCTGGGGCTGCCGGAGAACAAGGTCACCGTGCACGTCCAGCAGGGCGGCGGGTCCTTCGGACGCCGGTTGTTCTTCGACGCCGCCCTCGAAGCGGCGCACATCTCGCAGGCGATGAAGAAGCCCGTCCGGCTCATGTGGAGCCGGATCGACGACATGCGCCACGGCCGCGGGCGCGCGGCGAGCTACCACCGGATCCGCGCCACCTTCGCGCTCGGGCAGGTGCTCACCTTCGAGCACCGCGTCGCCAGTGTCGAAACCGACTGGAGCCACGGCCTCGGCGAGATCCTCACGGCGTTCGCGGCGAAGCTGCCGGTCGCCGGGAACCTGAGCTTCGCGCAGACGGTGTTCCTGCTGACGATCAAGTCGCCGTACAACTTCGGCGTCACCACGCAGCTGCTCAACGAGGTGCCGCTGAAGTTCCACACCTCGGCGTGGCGCTCGGTCTACTCGGCGAACACCCGCGGCGCCGAAGAGATCATGGTCGACGAGATCGCGAAGAAGCTCGGCAAGGACCCGCTGCAGTTCCGCCGTGAGTTCATCAAGGAGGAGCGGCAGCGCGCGGTGCTCGACAAGGTCGCCGAGCTCGGCGAGTGGGGCAAAGCGATGCCGAAGGGCTTCGCGCAGGGCATCGCGGTGCACGGCGAGTACAAGTCCTTCACCGCCTGCCTGGTCGAGCTGGACGCGCGCGACCCGAAGTACCCCCGCGTCACGAAGGCGACGATCGCGGTCGACGTCGGCAAGCCGGTGAACCCGCGCGGCATCCAGGCGCAGATGCTCGGCGGCCTGACCGACGCGATCTCGACCACGCTCACCGCGGGCCTGCACATCGACAAGGGCCTGCCGCTGGAAGGCAGCTACTCCCAGTTCCACTACGCGCGGCAGAAGAACTCGCCGACGGACGTCACCGTGCACGTGATGCCGGCGACCGGCGACACCATCGGCGGCGCGGGTGAGCTCGGCCTGCCGGCGCCGGTCGGCGCGATCGCCAACGCCTACGCCAGGGCCACCGGGATCAAGCCCCGCAGCTTCCCCATCACCTTCCCGGTCGACTTCGACCCGTTCCCGCGCTGACAGGAGTTCCCCACCATGCCGAACTACACCTTCGTGGTGAACGGGAAGACCGTCACCGTCGACGCGCCCGCCGACCTGCCGATGCTGTGGGCGCTGCGCGACAAGCTCAAGGTCCGCGGGCCGAAGTACGGCTGCGGCATCAACGTCTGCAAGGCCTGCACCAGCCACCTCGACGGCGAGGCGTTCAACCCCTGCGTCACGCCGGTTTCCGACTGCGCGGGCAAGGAGGTCACCACGATCGAGGGGCTGGCCGACGGCGAGAACCTGCACCCGGTCCAGGAAGCCTGGCTGGAGCAGGACGTCGCGCAGTGCGGGTACTGCCAGCCCGGGCAGATCATGGCCGCCGTCGCGCTGCTGAAGAAGACGAAGAACCCGACGGACGCGGAGATCGACGCGATCGAGAACGTCTGCCGGTGCGGCACGTACTTCCGGATCCGCGAGGCGATCAAGAGCGCGGCCGCCAAGATGTGACGACGCGGATGCGGAGGTTCTACAGAAGAACCTCCGCATCCGCGGTTACTGTAGAAAGTTCACCCGGTCGTGGTTGGCGCTTTCGGGTTAGATGTCGGTCTCAGGCCTCGACGAGGAGGTCGGGGACCGGAGGGCACCCATGCACTACCAGGCGCTGCTGGCCGACGGGCTGGCGCCGAAGGTCGCGGCCCTCGCCGCCGAGGTGGAACGCAAGCTGCCGGAGCTGATCGACAGCACCGTGCGGCAGATCCGCACCGAGATGCCGGTGTACCAGGACGCCCGGTTCGTCACCCACGCCGAGCTGCGGGCCTCGGTGCGCGCCAACCTCGAGCACGTCATGCGCACGCTGCGCGGGTCCGACGTCCCGGACCTGTCCCAGGCCCGCGCGACCGGCCGCGCCCGCGCGCTGCAGGGCTCGCCGCTGCCCGAGCTGCTGCGGGCCTACCGGATCGGGCTCACCGAGGTCTGGCACCGGTTCGTGGAGCTGACCGCCCGCGGCGAGCAGCAGGACCTCGCCGGGCTGGTCGCCGCGACGTCGGCGATCTGGGCCCTCATCGACGACCTCGCCGAAGCCCTCACGACGTCCTATCGCGACACGACGGCGGAAGTCCTGGTGGCGCACCAGAACCGGCGCTCGGCGCTGGTCGAGGCGCTGTTCGCCGGCGGCTCCGCGACCGAGGGCACGCTGTGGGACATCGCGCGGGTGCTCGACCTGTCGCTGGACGGCACGTTCGTCGTGGTCGCGGCGGAAACCCCGCGGCTGGGCCAGGAACCGCTGCCGCAGATCGAGGCGCGGCTGCGGGAGCTGCACCACGCGTCGGCCTGGCGGCTGACACCGGACCTGCAGGTCGGCGTGGTGTCCCTGCGCGACCCGAGCGCGTCGAAGGCGATCGTGGAGCTGGTCCGCGAGCACCCGGTGGGCCGGGTCGGGATGAGCCCGGTGTTCACCGGCCTCGGCAACACCGCCCGCGCGCTGCACCTGGCGCGGGTGGCGCTGTCCAGCCTGAGCCCCGGCACGCCGGCGATGGTGCAGTTCACCGAGTCGCCGCTGGCCGGCCTGGTGGCCAGCTCGCCGGAAGCGTCGGTGCAGCTGGCGCACCACGTCCTCCAGCCGGTGCTCGACCTGCCGGGTGACGACCGGAACGTGCTGCTGCTGACGTTGCGCGCGTGGTTCGACTGCCAGGGCTCGACGAAGCTGACGTCGGAGCGGATGTTCTGCCACCCCAACACGATCCGCCACCGTCTCAAGCGGATCACCGAGGAGCTGGGCCGGTCGCTGACGGACCCGGCGGACATCGCCGAGCTGGGCGCGGCACTGCGCGCGCTGAACCTCTTCCCCGAGGCGACACACCTCCCGGCGCCGCGCTGAGGCGTCCGGGTGCCCTCGTGTTCCTGGGGGTGACAGGACCAGGCGCGGGCCGCCGGCGCTGATTACCGTGGTTGAGGTGACCGGCGAACCGAACCTCCTGGGTGACCACCTCCGCGCCCGCCGCGAGCTGCTCACCCCCCAGCAGGCGGGCATCCCGGCCGCCGGCCTGCGGCGGGTGCCCGGCCTGCGCCGGGAAGAGGTCGCGATGCTGGCCGGCATCAGCGCCGACTACTACCTGCGGCTGGAGCAGGGACGGGACCGCAACCCGTCGAGGCAGGTCCTCGAGTCCCTGGCGCGGGTGCTGCAGCTCGACGACGACACGACGGCGTATCTGATCGGCCTCGCCGAAGCCGGGCCCGCGCGCCGGCGACGTCGCCGGCGTCGAAAGGAAACGGTCCCGCCGAGCATCGTCAAGTTCCTGGCGGCGCTGTCCCTGCCGGCGTTCGTCGAGGGCCGTTACCTCGACGTCCTGGCGGCCAACCCGCTCGCCGCGGCCCTTTCGCCACGGCTGGTGGCCGGAGCCAACCGGTTGCGAGACGTCTTCCTCGATCCGGCCGAGCGGGCCCTCTTCCCGGACTGGGACCGGGCCACGCAGGGACTGGTGGCCGGCTTCCGCCAGTCCGTCGGGACCGAGACCGACGACCCGCGGTTCATCGAGCTGGTCGGGGAGCTTTCCCTGGCCAGCCCGAGGTTTCGCGCACTGTGGGCGCGTCACGACGTCGCGAACCGGCGCGGTGCGACGGTGCGGTTCGACCACCCGCTGGTCGGCGAGCTGGTCTTGAACCGGGAGAAGCTCGTCGTCAGCGAGGCGCCGGGTCTCGTGCTCGCCGTCTACCACCCCGATCCGGGCACGGACGCCGCCGACAAGCTGGCGCTCCTCGGCTCCGCCGCGGCCACGCCCACCCGATCCGAACAGAAGGAAAACCACGCATGAGCAAGCTCGCACTGGTCACCGGCGCCACGTCCGGAATCGGCCGGGCGTTCGCCGAGCGCCTGGCCGCCGACGGCCACGACCTGGTGATCGTCGGCCGCCGGCAGGACCGCCTCGACGAGTTCGCCGCCGCCCACACCGAAGTCAAGGTGCGCGCCGTCGCCGCCGACCTCGCCACCGACGAAGGCATCAACGCCGTCGCGGAGATCTGCGCCGCCGAGCCGCTCGACCTGCTCGTGAACAACGCGGGTGTCGCGCACTACATGCCGCTGGCCGACCTGCCCGCCGACAAGGCGCGCGAACTGGTCACCGTCAAGGTGCTGGCCCCCACGCTGCTCGCGCGCGCCGCCGTCGGGGGCATGCAGGAGCGGGGCCGCGGCACCATCGTCAACGTCGCGGGCATGATCGCGTTCAGCGGGCCCGCGCCGCACTCGCAGCTGCCCCGCCGCGCCGTTTACACCGGCACCCTCGCGCACCTGGTCGCCCTGTCCCAGACGCTCGGCGCCGAGCTCGAAGGCACCGGCGTCCGGGTCCAGGTGGTGTGCCCCGGTGTGGTCGCCACGGAGTTCCACGAGCGGCAGGGCATGGACCTGAGCGCGGTACCCCGCATGAGCGCGGCCGACGTCGTCTCGGCCTCGCTGCGCGGTCTGGAGCTCGGCGAAGTGGTCTGCGCTCCCGGTGTTGAAGACGCGAGCCTGCTGGAGACGGTGTTCCGGGCCGATCTAGCCGCTTTCGGGGGCCAGAGCCCGGAACTCGCCACCCGCTACCGGACGGCCTGAGCCGCGCCGAGGTCGAGGCTCACGAGGCCAGCAGCTCGCGGGTGCGCGCCTGGTCCTCCGCCGAGCCGAACGGCATCACCAGCAGCTCGGTCGCGCCCGCGTCCTCGAGGGATTTCACCTGGCGTCGCACGGTTTCCTCGTCGCCGGCGATGACGCTGTCGGACACCTTCGCGTACCCGTCGCGGTCCAGGATCGCGCGGTACGCCGGGACCGTCGCCGCGGCGCCGTAGTTCTCCTCGACCCACGCACGGCGTTCGTCCACTTCGGACGTTACGCAGATCAGCTGCCCGGTCACCACCCGCGGGGCCGGGCGGCCGGCGGCGGCTTCGGTGATCGTCGGGACCACGAACTCGCCGAGCGCGCGCGGGCCGGCCCAGGTGGTGATCACGCCGTCGGCGAGTTCGCCGGACAGCCGCGTCGACCCCGGGCTCACCGAGCCGACCAGCACCGCGGGCCGCTCGGCGCCGGGGGTGGTCAGGCCGCCCGCCGCGGTGAGCGACTCGCCGTGGACGTCGGCCTTTTCCCCGCGCAGCAACGGGTTCAGCGCCTGGAGGTATTCGCGCAGGTGCCGGATCGGGCGGTCGTAGGAGTAGCCGAACTCGTGCTCGACGATGGACCGGTGGCTGAGCCCGACGCCGAGGTGGACCGGCACCCCGGTGGCGGCCTGGACGGTCAGCGCCTGCGCGGCCATCGTGATCGGGTGCCGCGGGTAGGTCGGCACGACGCACGTGCCCAGTTCGACGCCGGGCGCGGCGGCCCCGAGCGCCGGGAGCGCAGTGAGTGCGTCCCAGCCGCCGCGCTGCGCCAGCCAGAGTGTGCGGTAGCCGAGCTTCGCCGCTTCGCGTGCTTGGGCGGTCATCGCGTCGAAGCCGACGCCGAGTTCGTCGATCAGGATCCCGGTGCGCATGTGCTCTCCCAGTTCAGTAGGCCCGCTCGAGCCGCTTCCGGTCGAGCGCGACGGATTCGGTGAACAGCTGGATGGCGCGCGGCGCGACGGCTCGCAGCTGCGTCGTCGAGACGGCCACCGGTTCGAAGGCGTGGGCGACGGTGTCGGCGATCAACGCGGGCTCCGGCGGGGGCGTGCCGACGAGGAAGCCGTGCAGCACCGCCCGGTAGGCGACGGCGAGCTCACGCGCCGGCCGGTCGGTGCGGAGCAGGTCGTTCGCCGCCAGCAGTTCGAGGTACTCGAGGAAGGCCTCGTCGTGGCGCGGGTCGAGCTTGGCGTGCAGCTTCGGCAGCAGCTTGCCGAGGGTTTCGGCGTCGTCGGCGTGGCTGGCGCGCAGCAGGGGACGCGCCAGCACGTTGGTGTACTGGATCCGGGTCAGCGTCGCGAGCCGGGCGGCGAGCGGGTCGGCTTCCAGCGCCCGGACGAGGTCTTCGATGCTTCGCACGGACTCCCGCAGCAGGACGGCGAGGAACAGCTCCTCGCGGTTCTTCCAGTGCAGGTAGACGGTCCCCTTGCCGACGCCGGCCCGCTCGGCGACGTCCTCGACGGTCGTGCGCCGGTAGCCGGCACGCAGCAGCAGCTCGGCGGCGGCGTCGAGGATCCGCTCGGCCCGCTCGACGCGGTCTTCGGCTGGAGGCATGACGCCATCGTATGACCAAATACGAAATCTGGTCAAACGTCGGACGGAAAAACGGCGGGACGCGCCGGGCGCCCCGCCGTGAGTCCGTCGTCAGCCGTCCGAGGACCGCTTCCAGAGGTTGATGTCCGCGTCGGTGGCGTGGCCGTCGATCTCGGTCAGCTCTTCGGAGCTGAAGTCGAGGTTGCCGAGCGCGCCGACGTTGTCTTCCAGCTGTTTGACGCTGCTCGCGCCGATCAGCACCGACGTCACGCGGTGGTCGCGCAGGGCCCAGGCGAGCGCCAGCTGCGCCAGCGACTGCCCACGACGGCCGGCGATCTCGTTGAGCGCGCGGACGCGGCCCAGGCGGTTCTCGTCCAGGGTGCCCGGGTCGAGGGACTTGCCCTGCGCCGCCCGCGAGTCCTCGGGGACGCCCTTCAGGTACTTGTCGGTCAGCAGCCCCTGCGCGAGCGGGGAGAACGCGATGCAGCCCGCGCCCACCTCCTCGAGGGTGTCCAGGAGGCCGTCCTCCTCGATCCAGCGGTTCAGCATCGAGTACGACGGCTGGTGGATCAGCAACGGCGTGCCGAGCTCGCGCAGCAGCCGCGCCGCCTCGGCGGTCCGCTCCGAGTTGTAGGACGAAATCCCGACGTAAAGCGCTTTCCCGGCGCGGACGGCGGAGTCGAGCGCGCCGACCGTCTCCTCCAGCGGCGTCTCGGGGTCGAAGCGGTGCGAGTAGAAGATGTCGACGTAGTCGAGGCCCAGCCGGCCGAGCGACTGGTCCAGTGAGGACAGCAGGTACTTGCGGGAGCCCCACTCGCCGTACGGCCCGGGCCACATGTCGTAACCGGCCTTGCTGGAGATCACCAGCTCGTCGCGGTAGGGCTTGAAGTCGGTGGCCAGCAGCCGCCCGAAGTTCTCCTCGGCCGAGCCGTACGGCGGGCCGTAGTTGTTGGCCAGGTCGAAGTGCGTGATGCCGAGGTCGAAGGCGCGGCGGGTGATCTCGCGCTGGGTCTGCAGGGGCTTGTCGTGGCCGAAGTTGTGCCACAGCCCGAGCGAGATCGCGGGCAGCTTGAGCCCGGACCGCCCGGTGCGCCGGTAGGGGATCGATTCGTATCGGCCGGAAGCCGCAACGTAGGTCACGCGGCCGATGCTAGCCCGAAGGTCGGGTAGGCTCCTGGTGAGCGACCGCTTAGGAGGCACGTGGTGGGCACGGGATTCTTCACCTCCGTCGACGACGTGTCGGCGAAGCTGGCCGAGGTCGGCTACCTGGCCTCGACGGCGGTGGCGACCACGGTGTTCTTGGCCGACCGGCTCGGCAAGCCACTGCTGGTCGAAGGCCCCGCCGGCGTCGGCAAGACCGAGCTCGCCAAGGCCGTCGCCCAGGTCAGCGGCTCGCGGCTGGTGCGCCTGCAGTGCTACGAGGGCATCGACGAAGCCCGCGCGCTGTACGAGTGGAACCACGCGAAGCAGCTGCTGCGGATCACCGCCGGCCGCGACGAGACGTGGGAGGACGCCCGCACCGACATCTTCGGCGAGGAGTTCCTGCTGCGCCGTCCGCTGCTCACCGCGATCTCGTCCGACGAGCCGACCGTGCTGCTCATCGACGAGACCGACAAGGCCGACATGGAGGTCGAGGGCCTGCTGCTGGAGGTGCTCGGCGACTTCCAGGTGACCGTGCCGGAGCTGGGGACGATCACCGCCACGCGCGCGCCGTTCGCCGTGCTGACGTCGAACGCGACCCGCGAGCTGTCCGAGGCCCTGCGCCGGCGCTGCCTGTTCCTGCACATCGACTTCCCGGACGAGGAGCTCGAACGCGACATCGTCCGGCTCAAGGTCCCGGGCATCAACGCGGCCCTCGCCGATTCGGTCGTCCGGGTGATCGCCGCCCTGCGCGCGATGGACCTGCGCAAGCTGCCGTCGGTCGCCGAGACCATCGACTGGGCGCGCACACTGCTGGCCCTCGGCGCGTCGACACTGGACGAGCAGGTCGTGCGCGAGAGTCTCGGCGTCGTCCTCAAGCACCAGGACGACATCGCCAAGGCCGGGGCCGGCCTGAAGCTCGAACAGGTCCTGGACGCGTCGTGACCGGCGGTGTGCCGGAGCGGCTCGCGTCGTTCGTCAAGGCACTGCGGACCCAGGGCATCCCGGCCGGCCCCGCCGAGACCGTCGACGCCGCCGCGGCGCTGGAGGTGCTCGGTCTCGACGACCGTTCGCTGGTCCGCGAGGGCCTGGCAGCGGCGCTGGTCCGGCGCGGCGGGCAGCGCGCGGTGTTCGACGCCGCGTTCGACCTGTACTTCCCGGCCGGGATCGGCGCGCCGGAACGGGCCCGCGAAGACCAGCCGGCCACGCTGGAGGAGCTGCGTGAGGAGCTCGCCGCCGCGCTGGCGGCCGGTGACGAGCAGGCCCTCTCCCAGCTCGCCGGGCTCGCGGTGGACATGCTCGGGCAGTACGGCTCGGCGTCCGGCCCGGGCGGGGGCTTCTCGGCCCACCAGACCCTGGAGCGGCTCCAGCCGCAGACGCTGATCGCGCGGGTGCTGGCCGCGGTGCGCGGTGGTGGCGCGCGGGGCGAGTTCACCGACCGGCTCGACCGCGACGAGATCCGCCGCCGGGTTGAAGGATTCCGCGGCCGGGTCCGCACCGAGGCGCGCCGCCGGGCGGCCGAGGTCCGCGGCCGCGAGCGCGTCGCCAAGCACGCCATCGCGCCGGCGCCGGACCGCGTCGACTTCCTCATCGCCAGCCGCACGCAGCTCGCCGAGCTGCGCCGGACGATCCAGCCGCTGTCCCGCAAGCTGGCGACGCGCCTGGCCGCCCGCCGCAAGCGCACGACCCGCGGCCAGATCGACCTGCGCCGCACGCTGCGCCGGTCGCTGTCGACGGGCGGGGTGCCGCTGCGCCCGGCCTACCGCCACCGGCGGCCCGGACGCCCGGAAATCGTGCTGCTGTGCGATCTTTCCGGGTCGGTGGCCGGGTTCGCGAACTTCACCATGCTGCTGGTGCAGGCGCTGCGCGACCAGTTCAGCAAGATCCGCGTGTTCGCCTTCGTGGACAGCGCCGACGAGGTCACCCACCTGGTCACCGGCGGCGCGGCCGACCCGGAGCACCTGGGCGCGCGCATGCTGTCCGAAGCGGCGCTGGTGCGCTGGGACGGCCACAGCGACTACGGCGGCTCCCTGCGGCAGTTCACGGCGAACTGGCTCGAAGCGGTCGGCCCGCGCACGTCGGTGCTGATCCTCGGTGACGCCCGCACCAACGGCGGCGACCCGAACCTCGACGCGGTCCGCGCGATCAAGGCCCGCGCCCGGCACGTCTACTGGCTCAACCCGGAACGCCGGTCGCTGTGGTCCACGGGGGACTCGGCGGCGCTGGAGTACGCCGACGTGGTGGAGATGCACGAGTGCCGCACGGTGCAGCAGCTCTCCACGCTGGTCACCCGCCTGCTGCCGGTGTGAGCCAAGCGTTGATGTCGTGCAGCATCCGTTTCTTGGTCGCTTCGGGAGCGAAGGACGCGGTGACGCTCGCCCGTGCGAAGTCCGCCATCGTGGTGTCGTCGTAGCCGAAAGCCTCCTGGACGCGGGCGTATTCGGCGGCCAGCTCGGCGCCGGTGACCGACGGGACGTCGGTGTTGAGCGTGACCGTCAGCCCGGCGTCGAGCAGCCGGGGGAGCGGGTGTTCGGGCAGTGCCGGCACCAGTCCGAGCGTCACGTTCGAGGACGGGCAGACCTCCAGCGCCAGGCCCCGGTCGCGGACCTCGGCGACCAGCTCGGGGTCCTCGAGGACCCGGATGCCGTGCCCGAGCCGTTCGGTGCGGCCGATTTCCAGGGCCTCGCGGATGCTGTCCGGGCCGGCGTCTTCACCGGTGTGGTGCAGGAGGCGGAGCCCGCCGGCGCGGGCCTTCTCGAAGACCGTCGTGAACGGCCGCAGTGAGTGGTTTTCCTCGCCCGCCATGCCGATCGCGAAGACTTCGTCGTACTTCAACGCGAGTTCGAGGGTGCGCTCCGCGCGGTCGACCGAACGGCGGCGGGAGTGGTCCAGCAGCAGCCGCCACTCGAGCCCGGCGGTGCTCGCGTTGAGTCCTTTGAGGACGGATTCGAGCGGCATCTCCGGGTCGCCCAGGCGTTCACCGTGGGATGCAGCGGTGAACGTGACTTCGGCGTAGCGCGTGCCCTGGGCGGCTTCGTCCTCGCAGTACTCGCGGGCGATCCGCTCGAAGTCCTCGGGACGCTGGAGGCAGGCCCGGACGAGCGTGTTGTAGTCGGCGAAGGCGCGGAAGCCGTCGAACACCGGGGGCTCACCCGGGACGTCGACGCCGTTGGCTTCGCCGAGTTCACGGAGCGTGCCCGGCCGGATCGTGCTCTCCAGGTGGACGTGCAGGTGGGCCTTCGGCAGGGCGGCCAGGTCGCGCATGAGCGCGAGCCTAGGGGTGCCCGGTGCTGGTCCGCGCGGCATTTTTGCGGCCGGTGACAGTCCGTCACGCTCTGCTCGAAGGTTTGGCGGTCGTCACACGGGGAACCTTCGGGTGGTTCGTCCGCGTTGTCAGGATGACCGAAACCCGATGAGGGAGGACCACCGTGGCATTCCTGCGCAAGCTCACCGTGCTGGCCGGGGCCGCCGGCGCCGCCCGCGCCTACGCCAAGAAGAACCCCGAAAAGGTGAACCAGTACGTCGGCAAGGCGGCCAAGTTCGCCGACGACAAGACCAAGGGCAAGTACCACCAGCAGATCGCGGGTGCGGTCCGCAAGGTCAACTCCGTGACCGGGCCGAACGGGCAGCCGGGGCCGACGGGCCAGCCGGGACCGGCCGCCGGCCGCTAGGTCACTCGGCCGTCAGGGTCTCGAGGACACCCTCGCCGTACTTGGCGAGCTTGTTCTCGCCGACCCCGCTGACCGTGCCCAGGTCGGCCAACGACGACGGCCGCTGGGTGGCGATCTGGCGCAAGGTCGCGTCGTGGAAGACGACGTAGGCAGGCACGCCCTGCTCCTTCGCGACCCCGGCCCGCCAGGCACGCAGGCGTTCGAACAGCGGGGCCGCCTCCGCGGGCATGTCCACTGCCGCGGCGGCGGCCCGCTTCGGGCCGCGCACCTTCGCCGCGGCCGCACGCTCGGGCTCGCGGCGCAGCATCACCTGGCGATCACCGCCGAGCACCTCGGCGCTCGCCTCGGTGAGCACCAGCGAGCCGTAGTCACCCTCGACCGCGAGCCAGCCCTGGGCCAGCAGCTGCCGCACCACCGCGCGCCACTCCGGCTCGCGCAGCTCGGTGCCGATGCCGAACGTCTTGAGCGTGTCGTGCTGGAACTGCGTGACCTTCGGGGTGGACTTGCCGAGCAGGATGTCGATCACCTGCCCGGCGCCGAACTTCTGCCGCCGCTCGTTGCGCAGCCGGACGATGGTCGAGAGCAGCTTCTGCGCCGGGATCGTGCCGTCCCACTTCTCCGGCGGGCTCAGGCAGGTGTCGCAGTTGCCGCACGGCTCGGCCTGCTGCCCGAAGTAGTTGAGGATCTGCACACGCCGGCATTCCACCGTCTCGCACAGCGCCAGCATCGCGTTCAGGTGCGCGCCGAGGCGCCGCCGGTGGGCGTCGTCACCCTCCGACGTGTCGATCATCTTCCGCTGCTGCACCACGTCTTGCAGCCCGTAGGCGAGCCACGCGGTCGAAGGCAGCCCGTCACGGCCGGCGCGGCCGGTCTCCTGGTAGTACCCCTCGACCGACTTCGGCAGGTCGAGGTGCGCGACGAACCGGACGTCCGGTTTGTCGATGCCCATGCCGAACGCGATCGTGGCGACCACGATCAGCCCGTCCTCGCGCAGGAACCGCGACTGGTGCTTCGCTCGGGTGCGCGCGTCCAGCCCAGCGTGGTAGGGCACCGCCGGGATTCCGTTCTGCACCAGGAACTCCGCGGTCTTCTCGACCGAGTTCCGGGACAGGCAGTAGACGATCCCCGCGTCCCCCTTGTGCTCGGTCTGCAGCAGTTCCAGCAGCTGCCGCTGCGGCGAGTTCTTGCCGACGATCCGGTACTGGATGTTCGGCCGGTCGAAGCTCGCGACGAAGTGACGCGCCTCGTCCAGGTTCAGCCGCGCCGAGATCTCCTTGTGCGTGGCCTCGGTCGCCGTCGCGGTCAGCGCGATCCGCGGCACGTCCGGCCAGCGCTCGTGCAGCGCGGAGAGCTGGAGGTAGTCGGGCCGGAAGTCGTGGCCCCACTGGGCGACGCAGTGCGCCTCGTCGATCGCGAACAGGGCGATCTTCCCGCGGTCGAGCAGCCGCACGGTGGACTCGACCGAAAGCCGTTCCGGCGCCAGGTAGAGCAGGTCGAGTTCGCCGTTCAGGAACGCCGACTCGACCTCTTGCCGGGCCGCGTAGTCCTGCGTGGAGTTGAGGAAACCGGCGCGGACTCCGGCGTTGCGCAGCGCGTCGACCTGGTCCTGCATCAGCGCGATCAGCGGGGACACCACCACGCCGACACCCGGCCGCACCAGCGCGGGAATCTGGTAGCACAACGACTTCCCGCCACCGGTGGGCATCAGCACGAGCGCGTCGCCGCCCGCGACGACGTGCTCCACGATCGCCGCTTGCTCGCCGCGGAAGCTGTCGTAGCCGAACACGCGCCGGAGGATCTCCAGCGCGTCGGACACCGTGGTGGTTTCGAGGTCGGTCTCGGGTGCTGCCACGCGGCCGAGTCTAGAGCCGGGGTCCGACAACTTCCGGACGCCCTCTCCGGCGTGCCGGGGTCCGGCGGGTGACACACTGGTCGTGATGGACGAGTACTTCCCGGTGACCGACCTCGCCGCGCATTTCGCCGGCGAATGGCGGCTCGACCGCGAAATCCTCACCACCGACGGCGATCCGGCGGGGGAGGTGTCCGGCGTCGCCACCTTCACCGAGGAGGACGGTGTCCTCGTCTACCGCGAAGCCGGCGAAATGCGGCTCGGCACCTACCGCGGCCCGGTGACGCGCACGCTGCACTACCGGCCCACCGCGCCCGGCCGGGCCGACGTGCACTTCGACCACGGCGGGTTCTTCCACGACCTCGACCTGCGTGCCGGGCACTGGGACACCGACCACCCCTGCCGCGACGACCTGTACCGCGGCAGCTACCGCGTGCTCGACGCGCGGCACTGGCGGCAGGAGTGGGCGGTCCGCGGCCCGGCCAAGGACCACGTGATCGTCACCCGGTTCACGCGGACGGGCTGAGCAGGTCGCCCAGGTCGATCCGGCGCAGGAACTCGCTCCGGATCCGGTCGCCGACCTCGGCGACCAGCCAACCGCCGTCGTCCGACGGGTCGATGTGCACCCGGAACGGCCGCTCGCCCTTGGGCAGGCCGACCACGCGCGTCAGCTCCTCGGCCACCTTCGCGACGTCCGCGCCGGGCGGGGTGATCTCGGCCAGCTTCTCCGCGACGTGGTCCATCAGCCCCGCATACCGCTCCTCGTAGGCGGTCACGACGGCCTCGTCGGCCGGGTGCCCGGAGTTCGGGAAGTGGTTGGTGCCCGAGGTGAACGCGCCGGGCACGACGATCGTGGTGTCGATGCCGAACCGGGCCAGCTCGGCGGCGTAGCTGACCGCGAGGCTGTCCATGGCGGCCTTCGCGGCGAAGTACGGCGCGAGGTACGGCGGGGTGCCGCCGCGGACGCTGCTGCTCGACACCCACACCAGCAGGCCGTCGCGCTGGGCGCGCAGGTGCGGCAGGGCGGCGCGGTTGACCCGCTGGGCGCCGATCACGTTCGTGTCGTAGAGCTGGGCCAGCTGGTCGGGGGTGAACGCCTCGGCCGGGCCGAGCACCATGTGCCCGGCGTTGTGCACCACGGTGTCCAGCCGCCCGTGCTCGGCGACGATCGAAGCGATCGCGGCGTCCGCGGAGTCCTGGCTGGAGACGTCCAGCTCGACCGAGCGCAGGTCCACGCCGTGTTCACGGGCGTACGCGGCGGCGGCCTCGACCTGCGGGGCGTTGCGGCCGGTGGTGGCGCGCATGCCCGC
Organism: Amycolatopsis sp. NPDC051758; assembly: GCF_044453095.1. Taxonomy (NCBI): domain Bacteria; kingdom Bacillati; phylum Actinomycetota; class Actinomycetes; order Pseudonocardiales; family Pseudonocardiaceae; genus Amycolatopsis; species Amycolatopsis sp. NPDC051758. The sequence goes on from NZ_JBITCJ010000005.1 coordinate 689,504, forward strand.
GTAGACGGTGTGCCCGGCGCGGGCCAGCGCCCGGGCGGAGAGGGCGCCGATCCCGCTGGAGGCGCCGGTGACGACGATGATCATGGCTCTTCTCCTTGTGTTCGAAGGGGGCTCAGACGATGCCGCCGTTGGCGCGCAGCACCTGGCCGTTGACCCAGCGGGCCGGACCGGCGAGGAACGCGACGACCTCGGCGATGTCCTCGGGCTTGCCGAGCCGCTCGAGCGGCGGCTGCTTCGCCATCCGGGCGACGGTCTCCTCGTCCTTGCCGTCGAGGAACAGCGCGGTCGCGGTCGGCCCGGGGGCGACGGTGTTCACGGTGATGTCGCGGCCACGCAGCTCGCGCGCCAGGATCATGGTGATCGCCTCGACCGCGCCCTTGGTGGCGTTGTAGATGCCGTAGCCGGGCAGGTTCAGGCCCAGCACCGACGTCGAGGTGGTGATCACGGCGCCGCCGTCACGCACGCGCTTCGCGGCCTGCTGGGCCACCGCGAAGGTGCCGCGGATGTTGGTGCGGTGCACCCGGTCGAGGACGTCGAAGTCGGTGTCCGCGATCGGCGTGGGTGCGTTCATCACGCCGGCCAGGTGGGCGACGACGTCCACCCCGCCGAAGGTGGCCTCGGTGGTGTCGAACAGCTCCGCGACCGCGGCCGGGTCGCCCACGTCGGCGCGGACGGCGATCGCCCGGCCGCCGCGCCCGGTGATGGCCTCGACGGTGGCCTCGGCTTCCTTCTTGTTGCCGGCGTAGTTGACGACGACGGCCATGCCGTCGGCGGCCAGGCGCTCGGCGACCTGGCGGCCGATGCCGCGGGAGCCGCCGGTGACGATCGCGACGCGGGTCTCTGTGGTGCTCATCGGTTCCTTCTCTCCGGTCGGGCGGCGGTGGTATCGCCGCTTCCGTCGTTCTGTTATCGACGATAGCACTCGGCTGGTAACAGCGCTAGTCTTTCCTTGTTATCGTCGTTACACCCGATCGGGGTCCGGGGCATCCGGCGGTACCGACGCCGCCGGTCGGCCGAATCGCGAGGTCGAGGGTGGGTGGCGGGGTTTCGGAACCGGGCGGCCGGGAACACCTGAGTCATCGGGGGGCTCGACATCCTTGAAGGAGTTTGTGCGATGCCCACATGGCTGATCGTTGTGATCGTCGTCGTGGCCGTCGCGGTGCTGGGCGCCGTGATCTGGCTGGTGACACAGGAAATGCAGCGAAAACGGCTGCGGCAGCGGTTCGGTCCGGAGTACGACCGGGCCGTCGAAGAAAGCGACAACCCGCGTGCCGCGCAACGGGAACTCGCCGAGCGGGAGCGTCGCCACAAGGAGCTCGACATCCGTCCGCTCTCGGCGCAGGCGCGTGAGCGCTACACCCAGAAGTGGGCGCTGGTGCAGGAAAAGTTCGTCGACCACCCGGCCACCGCGGTCGAGGAGGCCGACCAGGTCCTCGTTGCGCTGATGGCCGAACGCGGTTACCCGACCGAGGGTTACGAGCAGCAGGTGCAGGACCTTTCGGTGCAGCACGCCAAGACCCTGACGGACTACCGGACCGCGCACGCCACGCAGCAGAAGCGTGACGGAGCGTCCACTGAGGACCTCCGGGACGCGATGGTCCGCTACCGCACCGTGTTCGAGGACCTGCTGACCGACGGCAGCGACGAGCGGCGGCACGACGACGACCGGCACGACGACGACCGGCACGCCGATGACCGGCACGCCGACGACCACGAGCGGCGGAACGGCCACGACCACAGTGGCCGCGACCGTGCCGACCGGCACGACGCCGACCGCGGTGACACCGAAAAGCCCGAGCGACAGGCATCCGCGCAGCCGCGGACCGAATGGAACGGAGGACGCTGACATGACCGACCACCTGACGAGGCACAGCGCCGACCACGACGAGGACTTCACCGGCCGCGACGACGTCCGTGAACCGGGCGATCTCCGCGACGGTGACACCGATCTCCGCGACGGCGACACCGAAGTCCCCGGCCAGGAGCAGGCCGACTTCCGCGAGCCCGGCACCGACGAGAACCGCGGCAGCGACCAGAACCTGAGCACCGCCGACCTGGCGTCGGCGTCGGCCCAGCCGGAGACCACGACCGCGACCACAACCACGGACGCGCGTCCGGACAACGGTCGCCACGGGGCCGGCGACGAAGCGCCGCCGCTGATCGACGAGGAGAAGGTCACCGGTTTCCGCGACCGCTGGCAGAACGTCCAGACCGGCTTCGTCGACGACCCGCAGCAGGCGGTCCGCGAGGCCGACGAGCTGGTCGCGGCCGTGATCAGCGCGCTGGCCACCACGTTCGCCGAGCACAAGAGCGAGCTGGAAGGCCAGTGGCAGCACGGCGAACCGGCCACCGAGGACCTGCGCGTCGCGCTGCGGCGGTACCGCTCGTTCTTCGACCAGCTGCTGCCGCGCTAGCGGGAACCGTTTGCCGGCGGGCATGATCGGGTAGCACGCCGGTGAACGGGTCCAGCAACGGGAGGCAGCCGATGAACGTGGCCGAACTGCTCGTCGACGGGTTCAGCCGGGTCCGGGAGAACGTGCACGCGGCGGTGGAGGGGCTCACCGCCGAGCAGCTCCGGACCCGGCTGGACGACGAGGCCAACTCGATCGCCTGGCTGGTGTGGCACCTGACCCGGGTCCAGGACGACCACGTCGCCGACGTGGCCGGGACCGAGCAGGTGTGGACCGGTCAGGACTGGCTTTCGCGGTTCGGCCTGCCGTTCCCGGCGGGCGACACCGGCTACGGCCACCGCCCGGCCGACGTCGAAGCGGTCCGGGTGGACAAGCCCGGCCTGCTCACCGGCTACTACGACGCCGTGCACGACCAGACCGTGCAGTTCCTCGAAGGTCTCGACGGCACGAAGCTGGACCGCGTGGTCGACGAGGCTTGGGACCCGCCGGTGACCCTGGGCGTCCGGCTGGTCAGCGTCCTCGACGACGACATCCAGCACGCCGGGCAGGCGATGTTCGTCCGCGGCCTGCTGGAACGCCGGTAACTTTCAATCTTCGTAACCGTCACCGCGGTGGTCGGCGAGCCGCTGCGGGCCCGGGCCGTCGGCGCCGAGCCGGTCGCCCGGGTTGGCGAGCCGGCACTTCGCCAGTGACATGCAGCCGCAGCCGATGCAGTCGCCGAGCTGGTCGCGCAGTTGCTCCATCTGCCGGATCCGCGCGTTGAGGTCGTCCTGCCAGCACCGCGAGATCCGCGCCCAGTCGGCGCGGGTCGGAGTGCGATCGTCCGGCAGCAGGGCCAGCACCTCCCGGATCGTCGACAGCGGCATGCCGACCCGCTGGGACATCCGGATGAACGTCACCCGCCGCAGCGCGTCGCGACAGTAGCGGCGCTGGTTGCCGGCGGTGCGCCGGCTGCGGATGAGCCCTTCGTCTTCGTAGAACCGCAAGGCCGAAGCGGGCACTCCGCTGCGGCGGGCGAGTTCGCCGACCGTCAGGTCCGGCAGCGTCCGGGCTGTGGCGTTCACCATGGTCCCAGCCAACCACAGCCCCGCGCTTGACTTCAAGCGAGCTTGAGGTCTCATCCTGACCCGGACGGCAACAATGCCGCTGTGTCAAGGAGGAAGCGTGTCCGAAGCTCCCGTACGGGTCGCGGTGATCGTGGGAAGTGTCCGGGAAGGACGGTTCGGCCCGGTGGTGGCGGACTGGCTGGCCGGCGTCGCGGGTGACCACGGCGGGTTCGAGGTCGACGTCGTCGACCTCGCCGAGCCCGACCTGCCGCTGGTGATGCCCGCCTTCGGCGCCACCCCGTCCGCGGCCGTCGTCGCCGAAGTCGCGAAGGTGACGCCGCGGCTCGAAGCCGCCGACGCCTTCGTCGTGGTCACGCCGGAGTACAACCACAGTTACCCGGCCTCGCTCAAGAACGCCATCGACTGGCACCGCGCCGAATGGACGGCCAAACCGGTCGCCTTCGTCTCCTACGGCGGGATTTCGGGCGGCCTGCGGGCGGTCGAGCACCTGAGGGCGGTGTTCGCCGAGCTCCACGCGGCCACCATCCGCGAGACGGTGAGCTTCCACGGCGCCCACACGCGCTTCGGAGCCGACGGTGTGCCGAAGGACGACGGCGCCGCCGTCGCGGCGAAGGCGATGCTCGACCAGCTGGGCTGGTGGGCCCGGGCACTCGCCGAGGCCCGGGCGGTCCGGCCCTACCCCGGCTGAGGATTTTCCTTGACTTCAGGTCGGCATGAAGTCGCAGGATGGCAGGTATGACGGCCGAACACCCGCTGCTGGCCCGGCTCGACCGGGCCGACGCGCTGCCCGGCGCCACCGAGCTGCGCGAGGTGACGTACGAGCTGTTGCGCTGCCGGCCCGGTGACCGGGTGCTGGACGTCGGCTGCGGCGGCGGCCGGGCGGTCGCGGAGCTCGGCGCCCGCGGGATCCACGCGGTCGGCGCCGACCGCGACCCGCGGATGCTGGCGGCGGCCCGCACCCGCGCCTTCGAGTTCGTCGAGGCCGACGTGCTCCGGCTGCCGTTCGCCGACGGCGAGTTCCGCGGCTACCGGGCCGACAAGGTGCTGCACGAGCTCACCGACCCGGCGGCGGCGATCGTGGAAGCCCGGCGGGTGCTGGCGCCGGGCGGCCGGGTGGTGCTGTGCGGCCAGGACTGGGACACGCTGGTCCTCGACTCGGACCGCCCGTCGCTGACCCGGGTGATCGTCCACGCCCGCGCGGACACGATCGCCGGCCCCCGCGCGGCAAGGCAGTACCGGGCGCTGCTGGTCGACGCCGGGTTCGCCGAGATCGCGGTCGAAGTCAGGACGATGGTCGACACCGACGGGAGCCTGCTGCCGCTGCTCGACGGGCTCGCGGCGGCCGCCCGCTCGTCCGGGGTCGTGGCGGCGGCCCAGGTCGAGGGATGGCTGGCCGAGCAGTCGGCGCGGGTCGCGGCGGGACGGTTCTTCCTGGCCATCCCGATCTTCGTCGCCTCGGCCACGGCGCCGGAGCGTCCATAGTGGACGAACTGGGCTCCCCTCAGAACGCCTGGCACGCCCGCGACGGCAGCTGGCCGTCCGGCCCGCTGAGCGTGACGGTGCCGTCCACGGCGTAGCTGCCTTCGGCGGCCAGCGCCGCGAACGCGGTGCAGACCAGCTGGTTGATCGCGATCGACGTGAGCCGGTTGATCGGGAACGGCAAGGTGATCACCACCGGCGGGCCGGGAGCCAGGGCGACCGGCCCGCTCTGGGGCGGCAGCCTCGTCACGTAACCCTCGGCCGCCTCGGTGTCGGACGGCCCGTTCAGCAGGATCGACAACGCCGTGCTGACCCCGGCCGTGCCGCTCGCCGGCCGGGTCACCGGGGCCACCCGGCCGTCGATGACGAAGTAGAGGGTCAGGTCCGTGCCGCGGCCGCCGGGCTCGGGGTTCGGCAGGGTGGGCGCCGGCCCGGCCGGGACCGCCCCGGTCGGCTTGATCCCGCACGCGCCGGCCAGCAGCAGCACCGCCAGGACGACGAAGAGCTTCTTCACGGCGCCTCCCGGGGCAGGCGCAGCTCGAACCGGGCGCCGGCGCCGGTGTTGGCCGCGACGATGTCACCACCGTGCAGCCGCGCGTTCTCCCGCGCGATGGACAGCCCGAGCCCGCTGCCCTCGGACCGCGCGCGTGCCGTGTCGGCCTTGGCGAAACGGTCGAAGACCCGGGGCAGCACCGCGTCGGGGATGCCCGGCCCGTGGTCGGTGACGGTGAGCACGACGTCCCAGTGCTCATTCCGCAGCACCACCTCGACCGGCGGCGCACCGTGGCGCATCGCGTTGCCGACGAGGTTCGCCACGACGATGTCCAGCCGCCGCCGGTCGAGCCGGGCGGTGATCCCGGGCGGCAGCTCGGCGACCAGGTCGCCGCCGGGTTCCCAGCCCCGCGCGGCGAGGCTGTCGGTGACCGCCGCGGCGACGTCCAGCTCCTCCCGGCGCAGCTCGGCGCGCCCGGCGTCGAACCGGGAGATTTCGATCAGGTCCTGCACCAGCCGGGTCAGCCGCCGCGTCTCGGCCGACACCAGCCGCGCCGCGACCGCGGTGTCCGGCGGCAGCTGCTCGGCGTCCTCGTCGAGCACGTCGGTGACCGCGTTCATCGCCGCCAGCGGGGTGCGCAGCTCGTGCGAAACGTCGGCGACGAACCGCCGCGCGTCGGCCTCCATCGCGCGCAGCGTGCCGACGGTGCGTTCCAGCTCGGCAGCGGTGTGGTTGAACGTCGTGACCAGCTGCGCCAGCTCGTCGGACCCCTTCACCCGCAGCCGCACGTCCAGCCGTCCCCGGCCGAGCTGGTTCGCCGCGGTGTTCAGCGCGCGGACCGGCCGCAGCACCTGCCGCGCCGCCAGCAGGGCCACCACCACCGCGAACGGGAGGACGAGTGCGGAGTACAGCCACGCCTGGCGGGCGAGGTCGTCGATCGCGGCCTGCTGCTGGCTCAGCGACACCGCCGCGTAGACCTCGAGACCGCTGGGCGTGGTGCCCGTCCCGGTCTGCACCGGGATCCCGACGAGGAACCACGGGTACCCCTGCGCGTCGACCCGCTGGAACTCGATGGTCGTGCCGCGGGCCACGGCCCGGCGCAGCTCGGCGGGCACGCTCTCCGGCGTCATGCCCGACGACGAGTGCAGATCGCGGTACACGACGAGCGCGTCGCTGGACTTGAGCGCCGCCGCGAACGCGTCGAGGGTGGCCTGCGAGGGCGGCAGCGACACGGTCGGCAGGTACGCGACGATCTGGTCGCGCAGCTTCAGCATCGTCTGGTCCTGAATGCCCTCGAGGATGGCGTTGCGGGCGTTGACGTAGCTCGCGCCGGCCCCGGTCGTGGCGCCGAGGATCATGATCACCGCGAAGGCGGCGACCAGGCGCGGTCTCAGCCCGGCGAGCCAGGAGCGGAGCCGCTTCACGACCGGCCGAACCGGTAGCCGAACCCCCGGACGGTCTGCACGTGGTCCGGCTTCGCGGGCACGTCCTCGATCTTCGCGCGCAGCCGCTGCACGCAGGCGTCGACCAGCCGGGAGTCCCCGAGGTAGTCGTGGTCCCACACGGCGGCGAGGATCTGCTGGCGGCTGTACACCTGCCCGGGTGTCCGCGAGAGTTCCAGCAGCAGCTTGAGCTCGGTCGGGGTCAGCGACACCGGGACGCCGCGCTTGGTGACCTCGAGCCCCGCCCGGTCGATCACCAGGTCGCCGTGCCGTTCCTCGGGCTGCGCCGGCTCACTCGGCCGCTCGGCGATCGCGCGGCGCAGCACGGCCCGGATCCGCGCGTCCAGCACCCGCGGTTCGACCGGCTTGGCCACGTAGTCGTCCGCCCCTGCTTCGAGCCCGGCCACGACGTCGAAGTCGTCGCTGCGCGCGGTGAGCATGATGATCGGGACCGGCCCCGACGCCCGCATCCGGCGGCAGGTCTCGAAGCCGTCCATGCCGGGCAGCATCAGGTCGAGCACGACGATGTCGGGCCGGTGGTGCACGAGCACCTCGATGCCGAGCTCACCCGATTCCGCGGTGTGCACCACGTGCCCCTGCCGGCGCAGGGCCAGCTGCAGTCCTTCCCGCACCGCCGCGTCGTCTTCTACCACCAGTACCTCGGCCACGGCGCCATTATTCGGAAAAGCGCACGTCATGGCGACCCGGGCGGATCTTGTAGCAAAACCATGACATCGCTCTGACGGGATCTCGAAATGCCGCGCCCAGACTCGGGGACATGGCAGTGATCCTTTTCGAGACGCGACCCGTGACCCCTCCGCCCGCTCGCCACGCGCTCGTGACCCGGGCCGTGTCCCGAACCGCGGTGCTCGCCGCGAGCGCGGCCGGGTTCGCCCTCGCCTTCGTTGCGGCCTACCTGCTCTTCGTGCGTACGGAAGCCGGGCGCGGCGTCGAGAACGGGGTCGTCCGCAGTGCCCAGGCCGCGGGCGCCACCGTGAGCTGGGCGGTCCCGCTGCAGGAGGCCGACCTGGTGGTCGTGCTCGGCGCCGTCGCGGTGCTGCTGGTGGTGATCTCCCTGGTCCGGCGGCGGTTCGCCCTCGGCGTCACGGCGTTGCTCCTGCTGGCCGCGCCGCTGGTGGTGGCGCAGCTGCTCAAGCTGTACGTCCTGGACCGCCCGAGCACCGGCGACCGCTTCGGCGTCGCGGACCACAACAGTTTCCCGAGCGGGCACGTCAGCGCGGCGATGGCCGTGCTGGTGGCGCTCGCGATCGTCCTGCCCCGCCGCTTCCGCCTGCCGGCCCTGGTCGCGGGCGGGGTCGTCGTCGCCTGGGTCGCGGCCGCGGCCGTGGCACTGGGCTGGCACCGGTTGAGCGACACCGTCGGCGGCTGCCTCCTGGTCGCCGCGGTCACCTGCGCCGGGGCGGCGGTGGTGTCCGCCCGCCGCCCCGACGGTGACCGGGTGCCGCCGATCCCGATGCTGTGCGGCCTGCTCGCCCCGCCGGCGCTGGTGCTCGCCGGGTTCGCGGTCCTCGGCACGGCAACGTCCGGGGCCGCCCAGTTCGTCGCCGCGATGGTGCTCGCCGCGCTGTCGGCACTGACGGTCGTGCTGCTGCTCGCCGGGCCGCTGCGCCGGGTCACGTTCGACCCGGCCGAGGGACGCGTCCGGCGGCTCCGGCGGCACTGACCGGTGGACTTTCGGGGATCTCGCGCACCCGGAGGGTCGGCTCGCGCACCTGGACGGTCGGCTCGCGTGCCTGGACGGTCGGTTCGCGTGCCTAGAGGGTCGGTTCGCGTGCCTGGAGGGTCGGTTCGCGTGATCGGGCGGGCTTTACCCGTGATTGGGCGGGTATCTCGCGTGATTGAAGGGGCATCACGCGTGATCGGCGGGGCGACACGGTGGTCCGGGCCTGGTGAGCGGGCCAGTTTCGGGGGATTGGCCCGCGACAGCCGCGGGAGTGCCGCCTACCGTCGGGGAGATGCACCCGAGGCTGGCCGAAGACCTGAACTCCCTGCCCGATCTTCTCGACGCGGCAAGGAAACTCGCCGGCGAAGCACTCGCCGGGCTGCCTGACCGGGCGGCCGCCGTCTCGCCGGTCGCCGTGGCACGGGCGCCTCTGCCGCTCCGGGGTGTCGGAGGCCGGGGAGCGCTGGAGGAGTTCTCGCAGCACTGGGAGCCCGGTTTTGCGGCCAGCGCGGGTCCCCGCTACCTCGGGTTCGTGACCGGCGGCGCAACACCGGCGTCGTTGGCCGGGGACTGGCTGACCGCGGCCTACGACCAGAACCCCGCCAGCGGGATGGACTCCTCGGCCCAGGAGCTGGAACGCGAGACCGTCGGCTGGCTGGCCGAGCTGTTCGGGCTGGGCGCGGAGTTCTCCGGCGCGTTTGTCACCGGCGCCACGATGTCCACGGTGACCGGCCTGGCCCTCGCGCGCGAATGGCTCGGCGAGCGGGCCGGGGTGTCGATCTCGGAAGCCGGCCTCGCCGCGCTCGGCCCGGTCACCGTCCTGTCCGGTTCACCGCATTCGAGCATCCTGAAGGCGTTGTCGTTCCTCGGAATGGGCCGGACGGCGCTGCGGAAGATTCCGGTGCTCCCGGACCGAGAAGCCGTCGACGTCGCGAAGCTCGCCGAGGCGCTCGAGTCCCTCGACGGCCCGGCGATCGTCGTCGCGAACGCGGGCACGGTGAACACCGTCGACTTCGACGACCTGCGCGCGATCGCCGAGCTCAAGCAGCACCACGACTTCTGGCTGCACGTCGACGGCGCGTTCGGCGCGTTCGCGGCGCTGACCCCGGAGCACGCGGAGCTGGTCGCGGGCCTCGACCAAGCCGACTCGGTCGTCGTCGACCTGCACAAGTGGCTCAACGTGCCCTACGACTCGGCCGTCCAGTTCACCCGGCGCCGCGACCTGCAGCTGCGGGTGTTCAGCAACAACGCGGCCTACCTCGGCGAAATCGGTGAGACGCCGGACTTCCTGCACCTCACCCCGGAGAACTCGCGGCGGCTGCGCGCCCTCCCGGCCTGGTTCTCGCTCGTGGCCTACAGCCGGGACGGGCACCGCGAGATCGTCGAACGCTGCGTCTCGCTGGCCCGGGACCTCGGCGCGCGGATCGACGCCTCACCACACTGGCGGCTCCTCGCGCCGGTGCGGCTCAACGTCGTCTGCTTCAGCCCGGCCGCCGAGGTCGGCCAGGACGGGATCGACGCCCTCGTCCGCGCCATCACCGAGGACGGGACCACGTTCCTGACCCCGACCGTCTACGACGGCCGGCCCGCGCTGCGTGCCGCCTTCAGCAACTGGCGGACGACCCCGGCCGACGTCGAGCGGGTGTTCGCCGCGCTGGAGCGGGTGCGCGCCGGCTAGCTGCGGTCCGACTTCGGCATCAAGTACTTCCACGGTGACGCGCCGGCGCCCAGTTCGCACGGCACGTGCACCAGCGCCGGCCGCCCCGCGGCGAACGCCTTGTCCAGCGCGCCCCGCAGGTCGTCCGGGGTGCGCGCGGTCAGGCCGAGCGCGCCGAACGTCTCGGCCAGCCGGGCGAAGTCCGGGTTCCGCAGCCGCCCGCCCAGCGCCCGGCCCTCGAACAGCCGCTCCTGGTCGAGGTGGACGTTGCCGTAGTAACCGTTGTCGAACACGACCGCCACCACGTTCAGTCCGTATTGGACGGCTGTCGCCAGCTCCTGCGCGGCGAACATGAAGCCGCCGTCACCGGCCACCGAAACCACCGGCCGGCCGGGATGGGCCGCCTGCACACCGAGCGCGGTCGGGTAACCGAAGCCGAGCGTGCCCTGGTGGCCGCAGGTGATGAAGGTGCGAGGGGAGTAGACCTCGAACCCGAAGTAGGACGCGAAGCCGACCTGGCAGATCTCCTCGACGAAGAAGCCGTCGCGCGGCAGCACGTCCCGGATCGCCCGCAGGTACTCCAGTTCCGGCCCGACGTCGGCGAAGCGCTCGGCCACGGTGGCCTTCAGCGTGGTGAACTCCGCCGTCCGATCCGTCCTTTGTGGACCGACGGCTCCGGTGAGCGCGGCCGTGGCGTCGGCGGCGTCGGCGACGATCGCGACGTCCGCTTCGAGCCGGGTCGCCTGCCGCGGGTCGATGTCGAGCAGGATCGTCTTCAGGCCCGCGGGCTTGTCCGGCCAGCGGAACCAGGACAGCTCCATCCGCGACCCGATGCCGACGACGACGTCGGTCTCCGCCCACCGCTCGAAGCCGGAGACGCAGGTGAAGCCGAGCGGGTGGTCGTCACCCACGATGCCGCGCCCGCCGCGGAACGGCACCACCGGCGCCTGCAGCCGCTCGGCCAGCGCCCGGACCTCGGCGGACGCGTGCCGGGCGCCGCCGCCCACCATGATCATCGGGTGCTTCGCGCCGTCCAGCAGCTCCGCGGCTTTCTCCACCGCGACCGGGTCGACGACCGGCCGGGGCAGCGGCAGCGGGCCCACCGCGTCGGCCGGGCCGCGCAGCCCCAGCACGTCCCACGGCACCGCCAGCGAAACCGGCCGCGGCCGCCCGCCCGCCGCCTCCCGGAAGGCGGTCGCCAGCGCGTCCGGGATTCCGGCCGGGTGCTCGACCAGCGCCGACCACTTGGTGAGCGTCCGCAGGGTGGCCAGCTGGTCGGGCATCTCGTGCAGGTGCCCGAGCCCGCGGCCGAGGTACGCGCGCGGGATTTCGCTCGTCAGGCACAGGACGGGCGCGCTCGCCCCGTGCGCCGAGAGGAGCGCGGCCGACGAATTGAGGACACCGGGGCCGGGCACCACGCTGTAAACGCCGGTGCGGCCGGTCGCCTGGGCGTACCCGAAGGCCATGTACGCCACGGTCTGCTCGTGCCGGGCGCCGATCACCCGGATCTCGCCGCCGGCGCGGGCGAGGCTGTCGAACAGGTCGTAGGTCTGCACACCCGGCAGGCCGAAGACGGTGTCCACGCCGTGTGCCCGCAGCCCGTCGACGATCAGATCGGCCGCGGTGGGAGCGGGCTGGGACAGCGGCATCGGCACGGCCTCCTGGGCGTCGTCCGTCGGCGAGACAATATATGGTTTCCTACATGATCAGCGCGTCCTCCGGAAGACCGGCCGTGACCAAGTCCCAGCTGGCCTACGACACGATCAAGGCGAGGATCCTCGACGGCCGCTACGGGCCGGGGTACCGGCTGGTGCTCGACCAGATCGGCCGCGAGCTCGACGTCAGCGCGGTGCCGGTCCGCGAGGCCCTGCGCCGGCTCGAGGCCGAAGAGCTGATCCAGTTCGAGCGGAACGTCGGCGCCCGGGTGATCGCCATCGACCCCACCGCCTACCGGCACGCGATGGAAACCGTGGCGATCGTCGAGGGCGCGGCGACCGGCCTGGCCGCGCCGCTGCTCACGCTGGACGCGCTGGCCCGGGCCCGCTCGTTGAACGAGCGGATGCGCCGAAGCCTCGCCGAGTTCGACCCGCTCGCGTTCACCGCGCTGAACGCCGAGTTCCACGAGGTGCTGTTCAGCGCCTGCCCGAACCCGAACCTGGTCGACCTGGTGCAGCGCTGCTGGACCCGGCTGGCCGCGGTCCGCGACAGCACGTTTTCGTCGGTGCCGGGCCGGGCGCCGGCTTCGGTCGAGGAGCACGAGCGGTTGCTCGCGCTGATCGAGGGCGGAGGTGATCCGGCGGAGGTCGAGCGGTTTGCGCGAGGGCATCGGCTGGCGACGCTGGAGGCCTACCTCGCGCGGGAGCGGTGACGGTCGCGGTGCCGGGAAGGTGCCGGCGAGGTGGCAGGTAGGGCCAAGGGCCGAGTCACCCGGCCGGCGCGAGTTGGGCGGCTTGACCCGGTCGCGAAGTGCCGGGGGCGCGAGTTGTGCCGCTGGTGTGAACACTGGGGCTGGTCGGGGTGAGGGCCGAGTCACCCGGCCGGCGCGAGCGGGGCGGCTTGACTCGGTCGCGCAGTGCCGGGGCGCGAGTTGTGCCGCTGGTGTGTGCACACTGGGGCTGGTCGGGGTGAGGGTCGCCGCGCCGGTGCCGGTGGGACCTGACCTGGTCGCGAAATGCCGGGGCGGGATGACGAGTCTTGCTGCCGATGTGGTTGAGGCTGGGCGCCGCGCCGGTGCGGGTGAGGGTTGCCCGGGTGGCCGGGAGGTGCCAGGGTCGGGAATGCCGATCTTCTCCGCGCCGGACGGGACCGGGCTCGCTTATCGCCTCGCCGGCTCCGGTGCCGAACCTCCGGTTGTGTGCCTGCCCGGGGGGCCGATGCGGGCCGGGGCGTATCTCGGGGATCTGGGTGGGCTGGGCGCTCGTCGCCGGCTTGCCGTGCTGGACCTGCGGGGGACCGGTGACTCCGAGGTGCCAGCCGATCCGGCCAGCTATCGGTGTGATCGCCAGGTCGAGGATGTCGAAGCGTTGCGCAAACACCTCGGTCTTGAGCGGCTCGACCTGCTGGGGCACTCGGCCGGGGCGAGCCTGGCCGTCCGGTATGCGGCTCGATATCCCGACCGGCTGCGCAGGCTTGCGCTGATCACCCCGAGCCCGCGGACGGTCGGCTTGGAGCTGCCGGTCGCCGAGCGGCGGCGGATCATGGCGCGGCGTGCCGGCGCGCCCTGGTTCGACGGCGCGGCCGCCGCCTACGAGTCGATCGCCGCGCGGACCGCGACCAGCGCCGACTGGGCTGCCGTGGCGCCGATGTACTACGGCCGCTGGGATGCCGCGGCCCACCAGCATCAAGCCGCCGAGCCCGGCCAGCGCAACGGCACGGCCGCGCGGATCTACAACTCCGCCGGCGCCTTCGAGCCCGAGGTCACCCGGGCTGCGCTCGGCGCCGTTGCCGCTCCGGTGCTGGTGCTGGCCGGCGAACTGGACTTCATCCTCAGCCCGGCGGTGGCGGAGGACTTCGCCCAGCTCTTCCCGGACGGCCGTGCGGTCGCCATGTCCGGCGTTGCGCACTATCCCTGGCTGGACGACGCGACCGGGTTCGTCTCAGCCGTGGCGGGGTTCCTGGCCTGAACCCGGGTTGTGGCGCGGCTTGATGCGGACCGCGGGCAACGCCGGCGCCGGCAGCCGTTGCGGGGTGCCCGTGTAACCGGTGACCGCGCCGAACTGGTCGGACTCCGCCTGCCAGGCTTCGCGGAAGGCCGCGATCTCCTCGTGGGTCCGGCCGACGAAGTTCCACCACATCAGGATCTCTTCGTCGAACGGGGTCCCGCCCAGCAGCAGGAACCGCGCCGGCTCGGAACCGCGGTTGCTCAGCGTCAGGGAACGCAAGCCGGTGCCGACGTAGCCGAGCTCGGCCGCGCGGACGCGGGTGCCGGCGACGACCACATCGCCGGTGTCGACCAGGACGCCGTGCTCGAAACGGGGATCGATGCCCAGGGACATGTGGGCGTCCGGGCCGAGCACGAGCTCCGCGCCCAGCAGCGGGGTGAACGTCGGGATCGGTGACGTCCGCCCGGCCAGCGAGCCGAGGAACACGCGGATCTCGGCGCCGTCGATCCGGTTGACCGACGGCACGTAGTGGTCGAAGGCGCGTGCCGTGTGCCGGTGCCGCTCCGGCAGGGCCACCCAGAGCTGGACGCCGTGGAGGGTCTTCGCCGCCGCGGTCGAGACTTCCGAGTGGCAGATGCCGTTGCCGCCGGTCATCAGGTTCAGCTCGCCGGGCCGGACCGTCGCGTGCGTGCCCAGGCTGTCGCGGTGCTCGATCTCGCCGGCGAACAGCCAGCTCACCGTCTGCAGACCGGTGTGCGGGTGCGGGGCGACGTCCATCGCGCCCGGCGCGGTGACCTCGTGCGGGCCGTAGTGGTCGGCGAAGCACCAGGCGCCGATCAGCGACCGGGCCCGCTGGGGGAGGGTCCGGCGGACCCGCATCGCGCGCGGGCCGCCCAGCGGGACGTCGCGCGGGGTGAGGATCTCGACGTCCGGACGGTCCGGGTCGGCGGCCGCGGGCCGGTCGCCACAGGCGAGCGCGGCGGGGTCGGCCTCGGTGTTGCTCATGTCCGCCACGGTAGTCGCGGTCCGCGGCGGGCCGCGTTCGACGGTCCGGGCCGGGGGTCGGCGCCCCAGCCCGAGGTCGGTTCGCCATGGTGCGCAAGCGGAGTGGTGGCCGCGCAACCAGCCCGTGGCCGGGCGGTGCGTGCGGCGGTGTGGCCGGGCGCCGTTGCTTTCTGGAGTTGTCAAAGGTCGGGCCGCCGGGTCAGGCGGCCTGCTGCTGCTCCGCGTTGACGATCGCCTCGCCGGCCGCCGTCAGCTTCGCCGGGACCCGCTCGCCCGGCCGCCCCGGGTGGGCCGCGCGGACCAGGCCCTGGTGGGCGAGAGCGTGCGCGGCGAACTGGTCGCCGCACGAGAGGCCGTCGATGAAGAGGTCGGGTTCGCTGCTGCAGGAGACGCAGCCGCGACCGGCGCCGACCGCTCGCAGCATCGACAGCATCCGGTGGTTCACGATGGTCCGCACGGCCGCTGGTCCGGTCTGCTCGTTCCTGGTCATTTCGGTCCCTCCCGCTCGTGGCTCGGCATCGTCCTGCTCATGCGTCGAACCGGCTGACGGGATTTCGACAGTTCATCCGGAAACGGTCCGGCCACGGCGTCCCTCCGATGGTCGCCGCCGGCAGTCCAGGCCGGGTCGACTCTCCGTCGACGGTCATTCGGACGCCGGACGCGAACGGATGGGGCTCAGAACGGAGGAGCGCCCGCGACCACCGGTTCCGGCGTCCACGAAGAGCTGCCCTCACCGACGCTCGCGCGGCTCACCTTGGTCACCTTCGCGGTCGCGTAGCGCAGCGACGGGCCGATCTCGTCGACCTCCAGCTCCGTCACGGTGCGCTTCTCGCCCTCCTTCGTGTCGTACGACCGCTGTCTCAGCCGGCCGTGCACGACGACGCGCGCGCCGCGGCCGAGCGACTCCGCTACGTTTTCCGCGTACTGCCGCCACAGGCTGCAGCGCAGGAACATCGGCTCGCCGTCGCGCCAGGCGCCGGACTCCCGGTCGAACGTCCTCGGCGTGGACGCGACCGTGAAGTTCGCGACCGCGGCGCCGGCCGGGGTGAACCGCAGTTCGGGGTCGGTCGTCAGGTTGCCGACCACGGTGACCGTCGTTTCGCCTGCCATCGGGCTCCTCCTTCTCCTCCGGGTGCGGGGTGCACCGCTCTTGCCGATGAGGAGAGCACGGGGGTCCGACAATTCCGGGCCGGGCGACAAGATGCCGAAGCGCGGCCGGGCTGGTTTCCTGCCGCCATGCCGACGGCGTTTCAGAAGGAGCTCGTCACCCTCGCCCACCGCCTGGCGGACCTGTGCGCGCTCGTTGCGATCGTGCTCGAAGAGGCCACGCGCTCGGCGCTCGAAAGTGACCACACGCTGGGCGGACGGGTGCGGGAAGACGCTGCCGCGGTCGCCGCGCTCGGCGCCGCGTGCGAGGACCAGGCGTGTGCGCTGCTGGCCCTGCACGCGCCTCGGGAGGGGGAGGTGAAGGCGGTGGTCGCGGCCATCCACACCGCTGCGGATCTCACTCGGATGGGTGGTCTTGCGCGGGAGGTCGCGGAGCCGCGGGGGCCCGTTCCGGCGGCGGCCCGGCCGGCGCTCGCCGGGCTGGGTTCGCATGCGGTGGATGTGGCCCGGGCTTTGCAGGAGCACCTTGCCGGTGGGGACGGCGCGGGGTTCGACGAAGCGGTCGCGCTCGTTGCCGTGGCGGAGGGGGAGTTGCGCGAGTGGGCCGGCGGCGGTGACGGGCCGCGTGGGGCGCGGGCGGCGGTGGACGTCGCGCTGGTCGCTGCGGTCTACGGCCGGTTCGCCGCGACGGCGGTCCGGGTTGCTCGGCGGACGGCTGTGTTCGCGCCGGTGGGTGCCTGACGCGCGGCGGGCCGTGATCGGGCCGGTGGGCGCATCTGTGGTCGGGCGGTTCGCCGCGACGGCGGTCCGGGTTGCTCGGCGGACGGCTGTGTTTGCGCCGGTGGGTGCCTGACGCGGCGGGCCGTGATCGGGCCGGTGGGCGCTTGTGGAGGTCGATCGGGTGCCACAACGACGGTCCGGACCGCCGTGTTCGCTCCGTGAGTTAAATCAGCGGCGGCCGGGAGAACCGGCCGCCGCGTTCACGACGGTGAACGGTCAGTGACCCTGTTGCGGGAACTGGCCCTGCTGGCCCTGGCCCTGCTGCGGGTACGGCTGCGGGAAGCCCTGGGGCTGCGAAGGGTGCTGCTGCTGCGGGAACCCCTGTGACTGCGAAGGGTGCTGGGCCTGCTGGAACCCTTGCGGCTGCTGAAATCCCTGCGACGGATGCTGCGGCTGGTCGAAGCCCTGCGGCTGCTGCGGGTACCCGGGCGCGGCCTGCTGCTGCGCCGCCTGGCCCTGCTCCTCCTGCGCCTGCAGGCGGACCGCGTCTTCCTTCGGGATCCGGTTTTCGATGCCGCAGAACGTGCACTGCGCGGTGTACTTGACGCCGATCGGGAAGAGCGGGATGAAGAACAGCGTGAACTTCGTGACCGCCTTGCGCACCGCGTGCGAAGCGGGGTTGCCGCACCGGCCGCACAGGAAGGTCGTCATCGCCAGCACGTAGATCCGCGTACGCCAGCCCCAGATCAGCATTGGTCTTCTCTCTTTCGATCCTGCGTTCGCCGCGCAGCGTCGCACACCGCCGCCGCGTTCCGTGGCGCTTTTGTAGAACCGGTCAGGACAAGTACCGGGCAAAGGGGACATACGGGCCGAACGGTGAGCGCCGCCGGCCGGGACTAGATTGTGATCATGCCAAGCGATCGCGCCTTGAAGACGATGAACGCCGTCCACCGCGGCCTGATCAAGCTCACCGGCGGCCGGGTCGGCTGGCAGGCCGCCATGCCGGTGCTGGAGCTCACCACGATCGGCCGCAAGAGCGGGCAGCCGCGGACGGTGCTGCTGACCTCGCCGCACCAGGAAGGTGACGCGCTGGTCGTCGTGGCCTCGCGGGGCGGCGACGACACGCACCCCGCGTGGTTCCTGAACCTGCGGGACAACCCGGAGGTCGACGTGTCGCTCAAGGGCGCGCCGAAGCGTCCGATGCGCGCGCGGATCGCCGACGCCGGCGAGCGGGCGCGGCTGTGGCCGAAGATCGCCGCCGAGTTCAAGAACTACGCGCAGTACCAGACCAAGACCGAGCGCGAGATCCCGCTCGTGTTCCTCGAGCCGCGCTAGGCCGCGTCAGCTCCGGGCGGTCAGGTACGCCGGATCGGGCCCGGGGATCGGCCGGTCCGGCACACCCGCCAGCAGCTCGCTCATCGCGTGGAAGTACGGCGGCGCGGCGACCGTGCCGCCGAACGCGCCGTGGCCGCAGTTCCCCAGGTGCACCGGCGTGCCCGGGCAGATCTCCCGCGGGTGCGAGCCGTCCGCGAAGACCATGGACGACACCGCGTAGTCGTCGACGCCGCCGACAAACGCGACGGACTCGCTCTGCTGGGTCGTGCCGGTCTTGCCGATGTCGGGGCGGGTCCAGCCGGCCGCGTGGGCGGCCTGGGCCGACGTGCCGTCCGTCGTGTCCTTGCTCAGCCCCGCCTCGAGCGTGTTCGCGACGCCGGTCGGGATGACCTGCTCGCACGCCTGCTGCGGCACCGGCACGGCGTTCCCGTTGCGATCCGTGACCGACAGGATCGGGTTCGGTGGGCACCAGACGCCGCCGCTCATCAGCGTCGCCGAGACGTTCGCCATCTCCAGCGGGCTGACCGGGCTGTTGCCCAGGGTGAACGACAGCAGGTTCTGGAAGTACTTCGACTGCGGCTCGTTGTACTGCGGATTGCCCGAAGCGGGGTTGGGCGCCGCACCCGCGTCGTTGGTCGCGAGGGTGTTCCGCAGTCCCAGCTTCTGCGCCATGTCGAGCACGGCGGGCATCCCGACCTGGTTCTCGAGGCCGACGAACGCGACGTTCGGTGACGTCGCCAGCCCGTCGGCGAGCGAGATCGGGTCCGCGTAGTGGCCGTCGTTGTGGACGGTGTAACACGCGGTGTGGCTGTCGGCGTTCGGCGGGGTGAAGCACTGGCTGTCCGGGTTGGGCAGCGGTGTCTCCAAGCCCGCCTTGCCGCTGACGAGCGCCGCGGCCGAGGTGAAGATCTTGAACGACGAGCCCGCGCCGAACTCGTTGCTCGCGTCGGCGACGATGTCCGTGGACGTCTCACCACGAGCGGGGTCGGTGCCGAAGTTGCGGTTGGCGACCATGGCGAGCACCTGGTGGCCGCTCGAACCCGGCTGCACGACGGCGAAGGTGTTGGCCACGCCGTCCTGGGTGGTCGGTACGTTCGCATCGACGGCGTCCTTGGTCACCTGGGAGACACGCGGGTCGAGGGTGGTCTTGATCGTGTACCCACCGGTGGCCAGCTGGTCTGCAGTGAGACCGGCGTGCACCAGGTAGTTCTCCGCGTAGGCGCAGAAGAACCCGGCGTCCGGCGCCGCGCCCATGCAGGTGCCGGACGGCGTGACGGGGCCGTCCGGCAGCAGCCCGAGCGGCGCCGCCTTCGCCGTCGGGGCGTAGGACGCCGGGAGGGAGCCGTTGGAGACCATGGCGTCGATGACGAGGTTCCGCCGCTGCAGCGCCCGGTCGGCGTGCGTGTACGGGTTGTAGACGCTGGGATTGTTCACCATTCCGGCGAGCAACGCCGCCTGCGGCACGGTCAGTTTGTCCGCCGTCGTCCCGAAATAGGCTTTCGCCGCGGCGCCGACCCCGTACACGGTTCCGCTGAATTCGACCACGTTGAGGTAATTCGCCAGAATGTCGTCCTTGCTCGTGGTGTTGTTGAGCTGGACGGCCATTTTCGCTTCACGCAGCTTGCGCGCCAGCGAGTCTTCGCGGTCTTCCTCCTGCGCGATCGAGTTGGTCCGGTCGACGACGTTCACGAGGTAGTTCTTGACGTACTGCTGGGTGATCGTCGACGCGCCCTGCAGCGCGCCGCCGGCGGTGTCGTTCACCGCTGCGCGGAGCATGCCCTGCACGTCGACGCCGCCTTCGGTGTAGAACCGGCGGTCCTCGATCCCGATGATGGCGGCCTTCATCGTCGTCGCGATCCCGGCCGCGGCGACCGGGAGCCGGTACTGCGCCCACAGCGTCGCGATCGGCGTGCCGTCCCGGTCGGTCACCGTGGTCGTCAGCGGCGGATCGGCGGCGGCCAGCTGGGCGGAAATGGCGTCCACCGAATCACTGACCTGATTCGACAACAGGCCCGCCCCGATGGCGGCGGGCGCCACCGTTCCGGCCACCAGAATTCCGGCGAGCAGGCACAATCCGACAAAGGGGACCACGCCCCGGCCACGATTCACGGAATCGACATTAGGCATTCCGCGATGAAGCTTCCGTTCGGTGAGACATGTGCCTCATCGGGCCAACCTGCCGAGCAGTGCCGAAGCGACCGCGATCGCGGCGACGGTCGCGGCGGCCAGCACGGCGAAGTCGAGCCCGAGGTGCGAGGGTGTGCCGATCAGCAGCCCGCGCAGCGCGTCGACCTGGTAGCTCAGCGGGTTGACGTGGCTGAGCACCTTCAGCCACGGCGGCATCAGGTCCACCGGGTACAGCGCGTTCGAGCCGAAGAACAGCGGCATCGTGATCGCCTGCCCGATGCCCATCAGCCGTTCCCGCGACAGCACGATCCCGGCGATCACGATGGACAGGCAGCAGAAGAACGCCGACCCGAGCACCAGGATCACGGCCATCGCCAGCAGCTTCAGCGGGTTCGCGGTCAGCCCGACCCCGAGGAGCGCGGCCAGGATCAGCACCATCAGCGCCTGGACGAGCGCGCGGACCCCGGCGGCGAACGCCTTGCCCGCAACGAGCGCCGCACGGGGTGTGGGTGTCACGAGGAGCTTGGCGAGCACTCCCGCGTCGCGTTCCCAGATGATCTGGATGCCGTAGAAGATCGCGATGAACAGGGCCGACTGCGCGAGGATGCCCGGCGCCAGGTAGTCGAGGTACGGCGTCGAGCCGGTCGGGATCGCCTTGATCCGGGTGAACGTCTCCCCGAAGATGAGCAGCCACAGCGCGGGCTGGATCGCCCGGGTGACCAGCTCGGTCTGGTCGCGGCGCAGCTTCTGCAGCTCCACCAGGCACATCGCGCCGACGCGGGCGAAAAGCACGCGCAGCCGGCCCAGCGGGCCGGGGTCAGCCGAGACGGCGGGCGGTGCGGCGAGTGGCACGGACACTGCGGATCCCTCCTTCGTCGCTTTCGAGCCGGTTCCCGGTGACCTCGCGGAACACGTCGTCCAAAGTGGACTCCGGACCGAGGCCGGCCTCCAGCTCGGCCGGGGTGCCCAGCGCGCGGATCCGGCCGGCGTGCATCAGGGCGACGCGGTCGCAGTACTGCTCGGCCTCGTCCATGTAGTGCGTCGTGACGAGCACGGTCATGCCGGTCGCGGCCCGGATCTCCGCGATGCGCTCCCACACCGACGAACGCGCGACCGGGTCGAGCCCGATCGTCGGCTCGTCGAGGATGAGCAGCCGCGGCGAGCTGACCAGGGCCTGGGCGAGCTCGAGCCGGCGGATCATGCCCCCGGAGTACGTCTTCGCGGTGCGGTCGGCGTCGCCTTCCAGCCCGACCAGCTCCAGCGCATTGCGCACTTGTTCGGCGCGCCGGGCGCGCGGCACGTCGAAGAGCCGCGCGAACAACGAGACGTTCTCGCGGCCGGTCAGCGCGCCGTCGGCCGACAGCTGCTGCGGGACGTAGCCGATCAGCCGCCGCACGGCCATCCGGCGGCGCGCGACGTCGACACCGAAGACCGTGATCCGGCCCGCCGCGGTGGGCAGCAACGTGGTGATCATGCGCAGCGTGGTGGTCTTGCCCGCGCCGTTCGGGCCGAGCAGGCCGAACACCTCGCCGGCCGGGATCTCCAGGTCGACGCCGTCGACCGCGCGGGTGGTGCCGAAGGAATGGCTCAGTTCGGTGCACCGCACCGCGGGTTCGGTCATGGCTGCTCCTTCAGGATGCCCATGAGTTTCTCCAGGGCCGGCAAGGCCCGTTCGATCGCCTCGGTGTCCTCTTCGGACAGTCCGGTGAGTGCTTCGGCGACGAGCTCGATCCGGGCGCCGCGCCAGGCCGCCATCCGGCCGGTGGCCGCGGCGGTGAGCTCCAGCCGGGTCGCGCGCCGGTCGTCCGGGTCGGGTTCGCGGTGCAGCAGCCCGGCTTCGACGAGCTGGTTCACCAGGGTGCTGACCGAGTTGGTCGCCAGGTGCAGCTCGCGGGCGGCCGCCGCGACGCCGACGCCGGGGTGATCGGCGACCACGCGCAGGACCTCGACCTGCGCGCCGGGCAGGGGGAAGCCGGGCACGTCGGCGCGCACCCGGCGGCGCACCACGCGGCGGATGCCCTGGACGGTGCCCAGCAGCCGTTCGGCGAGTTCGGTCATGGCGCCAAGGTAGCTCTGACTCAGAACTATTAGCAAGGCTAAATGTCTGGTTGGCGAAGAAGGGACGCCAAGGTCGGGATCAGTCCCGCAGGTGCGCGGCTTCGGTGAGGGCCAGGTCGAGCAGGCCGGGGAAGCGGGCGTCGAACTCCTCGCGCCGCAGCGCGTTCAGCCGTTGGGTGCCGCTGTCCCACTGCTTCAGCAGGCCGGCCGCGCGGAGGATCTTGAAGTGCCGCGACGCCGCGGGTTTGCTGACCGGCGGCATGATCGCGCCGCACGACTGGCCGGGTTCGCCGGCGAGCGCGGCGATCATGGCCAGCCGGTAGGGGTCGCGCAGCGCCTCCAGCGCCTCGGGGAACGAGACGTCTTCGAGGGCCGGGTGGTCCAAGGGGGTCGACGTGCGGCTGGCCATGCTCCGAGTATCCCTGGTTGCCGGGGAGTGAGCCGTTGTGCCATGGTCGATGTTAGCCAATTGGTTAACATGAAGGAGCTGCCCGGTGCGTGTCTACCGTCCCGAAGCCGGTCGCCTGGTCCAGCGGGAAGAGCCGCCGCCCGAGCCGCAGCGCGGGGAGGTGCTCGTCCGGGTCCGGGCGACGTCGCTGAACTACCGCGACCTGCTCATCCTCAACGGTGACCACTTCGTCAACGGGCCCGGGAGCTTGATCCCGGTGTCCGACGCCGCCGGTGAGATCGCGGCGGTGGGCGACGGTGTCACGCGGTTCGAGGTGGGCGACCGCGTGATCAACAGCTTCCATTCGAACTGGATCGCCGGTCGCCTGCCGGACCACCTGGTCGGGTACGGCAACGGCCAGGACGGCTGGCTCGCCGAATATCGCGCGGTCCCGGAGCACGCGCTGGTCCGGCTGCCGGACTCGGTGGGCTTCGAACAGGGCGCGACGCTGCCGTGCGCGGCCGTTACCGCGTGGACGTCGCTCAACGGCGGCACGCCGCTCAGGCCGGGCGACGTGGTGCTCACGCTCGGCACGGGCGGTGTCTCGCTGTTCGCCCTGCAGCTGGCGAAAGCGCAGGGGGCACGTGTCGTCGCGACGACGTCGAGTGCGGCGAAGGCGGCCAGGCTGACCGAACTCGGCGCGGACGTCGTCATCGACTACGTCGCGACGCCGGACTGGGGCAAGGCGGTGCTCGAGGCCACCGGCGGCCGCGGCGCGGACCGGATCGTCGAGGTCGGCGGGCCCGGCACCTTCGCGCAGTCGCTCGTCGCCGCCGGGACGCACCACGCCGAGATCGCGGTGGTCGGCTTCGTCGGCGCCGGCGGTGCGCCGATCGACTTCATGGACCTGTTCCGCAGCGGCGCGACCGTGCGCAAGATCTGGGTCGGCAGCCGTGAGGACACCGAGGACCTCCTCCGGTGGCTCGCGGTGCGGCCGATCGAGCCGGTTGTTGACCGCGTTCACCCGTTCGAGGAGGCCGTGGAAGCCTTCCGGCACTTCGAGAGCCGGAAGAACTTCGGGAAGGTCGTGATTTCGGCCGGGTGAGGTGAAAGGGATACCGCTGATCGGCCGAACCTGCGCCGGACGGACCGTTCGGCGGCGCGCCGGTGCCGTTCGCCGCGTGATCGTCCGATTCCGCTCCGGAAGCGGGGACGGCGGGGGCATGCTGTCCTTTCCGACCCCGCGTCCCCGCGCCTGACGTCCACTGTGGACATTGCCAGTGCGCCCGGTCCGGCGGTCTTTTCGACCGGAGATAGGACACAACGCCCGTGACCCTGCTGGACAGCAAGCTCGTCCGCTGCTGGACGTCCCGTCCGGACCTGCAGTCCCTCTACAGCCTCGCCGCGGCCGCCCCGCGGATGCGCGCCGCGCTCGGCCTCACGCCCACCGGCGGCGGCACGGTCGGCTTCAAGGTGGACGGCGACGCGCTGGCCCGCACCGAGGCGGAGCTGATCGCCGCGACGTCGGCGCGGCTTCCGGTGCACCCGCTGGTGACCCTGGACCTCGACGGCCGCTCGACGGTCCGGTGCTGGCGCCGCAACCACGACCTGCGCGTGCTGACCGGTGACCTGGTGGACGTCGCGAACCGGCTGGCCCGGGCGGGGTACGGCGGCTGCCTGCGGTCCGCGACCGTGGAGTTCGCCGAGCCGACCGGGCGCCGCGACCGGAAGCTCGCGCTGGTGTACCTGTTCGACCGCGGCACGTTCCACCCCGCGCCGGCGGCCGGCGGCCGGCCCCTGGACGGCACGCTGGAGGTGCGCGCCCGCGCCGCGCTGCACGGCGCGCTCCCGTTGGAACCGGCCGCGAACCGCCGGTTCGTGGTCTGAAATTTCCGCGTTTGGCGTGGTCGGAGGCTTCTGCGAGGATGCTGCTCTCTTCGACCGAAGGAGTCTGCAGTGGCTTCCGTCTTGAATCCGTACCTGAGCTTCCGCGACGACGCGCGCCAGGCCATGGAGTTCTACCAGAGCGTCTTCGGCGGCACCCTCAAGGTGAACACGTTCGGGGAGTTCGGTTCACCCGATGGAGCGGACGCGAAAAAGATCATGCACGCCCAGCTGGAGGCGGAAAACGGCTTCACGCTGATGGCGTCCGACACCCCGGCCGGGATGGAGCACAACCCGGGCACGAACATTTCGGTGAGCCTCAGCGGCGACGACGCCGAAGACCTCCGCGGCTACTGGGAAAAGCTGAGTGCGGGCGGCACCGTTTCGGTTCCGTTCGAAAAGCAGATGTGGGGCGACGAATTCGGTGCCTGCGTCGACAAGTTCGGCATCCCGTGGATGGTCAACGTCGTCCAGCCGGCGTAACGAGCCGTTGCAGCGAGCGCCCTCGTCGGTGACGATGAGGTGCCGGCGTGGCGTGGCGCCGGGCCGAAGGAGGCCCGATGGCGGGTTCCCCCTGGACCTGTGCGCAGTGCGGCGCGGTCAACGACCCCGCCGCCCGGCGGTGCGGCACCTGCGCGAGCCTGGCCCCGGGCCGGGCTCGCGTGCGGGCGCTGTGGGTGCTGCTCACCCTGATGCTGGTCGCCGGGGTCGCGGTGGCCGGGGTCCTGCTGTTCGCCGGGCGCTCGAAGCCGGCGCCGGCCGCGTCCGGGCCGTTCCCGGAGTACACGACCCCCGCGCTGCCGACGACCAAGACCGTCGTCACGACCGCGAACGCCCTGACGCCGCCGGCCACGCCGTCGACGTCGACCTCGGCCGCCCCGGCCGAGAAGCCCTGCCCCGGTGACGCCGCCCGATACCTGCCAGGCGGCGCTGGGACGGCGTTGCTGGTGGCGCAGACGGCGAAGTCCCTCATCACGGTCTGCAAGACGCCCGACGGCCGCGTCTTCTACGACGGCCAGGCCCGCGGGCAGGCGGCCTCGGACGACACCCACATCCTCCTGCCGGCCGAAGCCGCGGGTGACGGCTTCGTCGCGGTGAACGGCGACTACCGCTACACGATCTCCGGGGGCCGGCTGGTCGTCTCGGCCGGCTCCGAGGTGCTCTCGGACGACGCGCTGACCCCGGTCGGCTGAGCGCCGAACAGCTCTTCCACCGGCTCCGCGTCGAACCCGAGGTCCTGCCGCATCCGGGCGCGCATGACGCGGTAACCGCGCTGGCCCGCGTCCCAGGCGGCACGGGTCTTCGTGGTGTCGCCGTCGGCGTCGAGCAGCATCGTGGTGAGCCGCATCCGCGGCAGCGCGGCGTCGCTGACCAGCCGACGGACCGCCTCCGGGGCGTGCAGGGCAACCGGGCCGAGCGCGTGCTGGGTCTCGCTGCGGACCCCCCGCAGCTCGGTCACCTGGTGCTCGTCGAGCCGATCGCCCGCCTCGCGGACGGCGCGGGCCTGGAACAGCACCCCGTCGAACGCCTCCAGCGCGCCGAGCAGCAAGGCGTAGGCCTCAGCGCGCGTCTCGTGCGTCCGGGCCTCCCGCTCGCGCTGCCAGCGGCGCTCCTCGCGGGCCGTCTCTTCGGTCATCCGCCGGGCTTCGCGCCGGCCCGAGAGGACCTGCGTGAGGAGCACCCCGGCCAGGCCGAGCAGCGCGACGACGATCGGTATCCACACCGGCACCTGGGAACCCACGAGCGCACCCTATCGACGACGCTCAGGATGTGGGAGCAGCGCCGCCGGCCCGGCTGTTTTCCGCATGCTGGCGGCATGGCTTCTCCACTCGACAACCCGGCGTGGGCGTCGCTGACCGGTCCGCACGCCCGCTTCGCGGAACGACGGGGGCGCGTGCTGCGCTACCAGGAGGACGTCGCGCCGTTCCTCGCCCTCCCGGACGATCCCGGCGCGCAGGACTGGCGGGACGTCGCCGCGCTGGCCGGCCCGGGGGCGGTCGTCGTGCTCGCGGCCACCGCCGAGCGGCCGCCGCCCGGGTGGGAGGTGCTCGACGAGATCCCCGGTGTGCAGCTCGTCGACGAAGGCATCGCGGCCGCGCCGGAGCCGGAAGCCGTCCGGCTGGGCCCCGCGGACGTGCCGGAGATGCTCGACCTCGTCGCGCGGACGCAGCCGGGGCCGTTCCGGAAGCGGACCGTCGAGCTCGGCACCTACCTCGGGATCCGGCGCGGCGGCGCGCTGGTCGCGATGGCGGGAGAGCGGCTGCACCCGCCTGGCTTCACCGAGATCAGCGCGGTCTGCACCGACCCGGCGCATCGGGGGCAGGGCCTGGCGACGCGGCTCGTGCTCGCCGTGGCCGCGGGCATCCGCGAGCGGGGCGAGACGCCGATGATGCACGCGGCCGCGAGCAACACCGGCGCGATCCGCCTCTACCTCTCCCTGGGCTTCGGCCTGCGCCGGCGGCCGGACTTCGTGGCGGTCCGCGTGCCGGCGACGGTGGCGGTCTAGGCCCCGGTCGACGAGCCGGGCCGCACGATCATCAGCACCGTCACCACCGCCCACAGCAGGTTGAACACGCCGGTGACCATGGCCAGCCGCGCGGCGCGCCGGCCCAGGGTGTCCGATGTGGACTCCCCGGTGAGCTCGGCGAGCAGGCGCTTCTGGCGTGGCAGCACGAGCAGCGCCAGCACCGCGGCCGCGACGGCGGTGAGGCCGATCGACACGATCAGCCACGGGTCGCCCATGACGTGCATGGTGCCGGCGACGCCGAACCCGAACACCGGCACCGCGACGGCGGCGTAGGCGTACACGCGGCAGATGCGGTGCAGCAGGGTCACGGACTTGAGATCACCTCGCCGGACCGCGGCGGGGAACATGCTGGCCGCGACGGCGACCGGGCCGACGGCGAGGATCGCCGCGAGGACGTGGACCGAGAGCAGGAACTTCGACACGAGCCGAAGTTAGTGGTCCGGGCGGGTGCCGAGGAGTGGCAGGAATGCCAGGAACCGCCGGGTTCCGGCCAATCCCGTCCGGATGTCGATTCCGGCGGCTCCGGTTCGACGTCCGGGTAGCACCGGAAAGGGGACCACGATGACCGCCTCGATCACCACCGCCACGCCGGCCCGGGTCCGGAGCCTGCCGGTCCTGCTCGCCACCGAAGACGACGCCGAGGACATGGGCCTGCTGGCGCCGGACGACCGCCTGACCTGCCACGTGCACGGCCGGTGGATCCACCAGTGTGTCGCCTCGCCGCTGCACGTCAGCCCGGTCACCCGGCACCGCTGGTGCCGCGACTGCAGGACCGAACTGGCCGTGGCCGTCGACGAACTCTCGCTGACCGTCTTGATGTCGTGCCCGCGGTGCGGACACGGCGGCAGCGCCGCCACCACCCAGCTGACCACGGCTTGCCGGGCCAGCCTGGCCGCCGAGCGCGAAGCCCGGCAGGCGGCCTGAGCTACCGGGGGACGGGTTCGGCGTCGACGCCGAGCGCCTCCAGGCCCGCGTAGACGTCCGGCCGGCGGCGCCGCAGCCAGGCCGCGAGGCCGAGCCCGGCGGCCACGGCCACCACCAGCAGCGCGATCGCGGGCGCGGCGGAGCCGGCGAGGGTGGGGAAGTTGACGATCGCCAGCACCGTCACGGCGACCAAGCCGAGCCCGCCGAGGCCGGGCGCCACCGCGGTGCGCCAGAGCCGCGGGTCGCGCCGCTTGCGGAAGTACGCGACGACGGCGACCCCGGCCAGGGCCTGCAGCGCGATCACGCCGAGCGTGCCGATGCCGGTCATGCTGGCCGTGAGGTCGGCGAGCGGGTCCAGCCCGGCCAGCGCGTAGACCGCGGCGATCAGCGCCGCGAACCCGATCTGCGTCCCGCTGGCGAGGTACGGCGCGCCGTTCGAAGCGTTCGTCCGGCCGAGGACCGCGGGCAGCACCCGGGCCCGGCCGAGCGCGAACAGGTACCGCGTCGCCGAGTTGTGCAGCGCCAGCAGCGCCGCGAACAGGCTCACGACCAGCAGCAGCATCATCACGTCGGTGAGGAACGACCCCAGGTAGGTCCGGCTGATCGAGAAGACGAGATCCCCGGCGGCGAGGTGGTCCTGGCCGGCCTGCCCGGCCTGGGCGACGCCGGTCGCGCTGACCACCGCCCACGTCGTGAACGCGGCGAAGACGCCGATCAGCGTGATCGCCGTGTAGGTCGCGCGGGAGATCGTCCGGTGCGGGTTCCGCGCCTCTTCGCTGAACAAGCCGGTCGCTTCGAAGCCGACAAAGGCGTTGAAGGCGAACAGGAAGGCGATCCCGACCGACCCGGAGAACACCACGCCGGGTGCGAACGCGTGCCCGTCGAGTCCGGTGCGGACGGCCACCGCGACGTCCAGCACGAGCAGGATCGACACCTCGAGGACCAGCGAAACCCCGAGCACCTTCGCGCTGACGTCGACGCCGCGCCGGCCGAGCGCGAACACCGCGACGGCCGACAGCAGGCTCCAGAGCTGCCACGGCGTGTGCCACCCGAAAACCTGCTCGACGACGTTCGCGGTGAAGAACCCGCTCGTCCCGACCGCCCCGGCGACGAAGCAGTTGTAGCCCAGCAACGCGATCAGCGCCGCGACCAGGCCGAGCGGACGGCCCAGTCCTTTGGTGACGTAGACGTAGAACCCGCCCGCGCCGGTGACGACCTTGCTCATCTGCGCGTAGCCGACGCCGAAGAGCACGAGGATCACGGCCGAGAGCAGGAAGGCGCCCGGCATGCCGCCGCCGTTCCCGAGCGCGATGCCCAGCGACGCGATGACGACGATGCCGGTCAACGGCGCGACGGCGGCCAGGACGAGGAAGACGACACCCGGGGTGCCCAGTGCGTCTCGGCGCAGCGAACCCGGTTCGGCCATGGGGTTTCTCCTCACCTGGTGACTGTCCGGCCATGGTGCGCCCCGAACCGGCGGTGGTCTTGTGCCGCAGCGCAGGCCCGTTGTCACCGGACGCGGGATACGGTTGCGCCATGCGGCGGAGCACGGTGCACCACGACGGCGTCACGATCCCGGTGTCCCGCGGCGGCCGGGGCCGGCCGCTGGTCCTGTGCCCGGGGCTGAACTCGACCCAGGCCGACCTGCACGAGCTGATCGAGCTGCTGCGGCGCGACCACGACGTGGTGACCTTCGACCTCCGCGGCCACGGCTCGGCTTCAGCGGCCGGGCGGTACTCCTTCGACGCGTTCCTCGGCGATCTCACCGCGGTGCTGGCGAGTCTCCCCCTGCGCGAACCACCGGTGCTCGTGGGTTATTCGCTGGGGGCGGACCTGGTGCTGCAGCACGCCGCCGGGCACCCGGGCACCTTCGCCCGGCTCGTGCTCGTCGACGGGGCGATCCCGGTGCCCGAACCGTTCCTCACCGAGGCCGACCTGCCGGTGTTCCGCGCGATGTGGGACGACATGGCGAAGGAGCAGGCGGCGCGCCAGGACCCCGCGCGCCGGGTGCTGCTCAGCGGACCGGAAATCCTCGACCTGAACGTCGAAATCGACGACGTCCGTGCGAAGATCCTCGGCCGGTACCGGGAGATCGACCGCCCGATCAGCCTGATCGTGTCGACGTCGATGGCCGGTGACGGCGGCGAAGAGCTCGTGGAACGGTGCAACCGGAACTGGCGGGCCGGTGTCGACCGGCTCGTCCGCGAACGCCCGGACGTCACCACGTCCTGGCTGGACGCCGATCACGGGCTGGTCTTCACCCACGCACCGCAGGTCGCCCGGCTGATCACTAGCCCGGCACCCACATCGTGACGCGGGTGCCGCGCCCCGGCTGCGAATCCACCGTGCCGTGCCCGCCGACCTCGGCCAGCCGCGCCACGATGGACTGGCTGATGCCGAAGCCCGGCGGCCGGTCCTGGACGTCGAAGCCCTGACCCTGGTCACGGGCCACCACCGCGATCCCGCCGTCACGCTTCTCCACGCGCAGCACGACCTGCTTCGTCCCGGAGTGCTTCACGGTGTTGCGCAACGCTTCCCGGACGGCTTCGCACAGGGCGGCACGCCGGTCGTGGGAGACCTTGTTGTCGTCGGCGAAGTCCGCGGCGACGAGCTGGGTGCGCAGGCCGTCGCGCGCCATTTCGGTGGCGACGTCGGCGAGCTCGACGGCGAAGCCGCGGGACGGCCCGGTGGGCACCGGCTCGGTGATCCGGCGGCGCAGCTCGGCCGCTTCGGCCTTGGCCACCGAACGCAGCTCCGAGAGCCGGGTGACGGCTTGCGCGTCGTCCCCCGGCGCCGAAATGGCCAGCGCTTCGAGGGTCTGCAGCACGCTGTCGTGCATGATGCGCCGGGTGCGGCGGCGTTCGGCCTCGCGGCCGCGCCGGAGCCCGATGTCGAGGGCGAACCGGGTGCCGACACCGAGCAGGACGAGGATGGCCACCGCGAGCACGATCGCCACGGCCAGCGCGACCAGGCAGCCGATCGAGCGGGTCATCGCCAGCGGGTCGCCCAGCGGGAGGCCGCCGGCCAGGGTCAGCGCCGCCCGCAGCGGGACGGCCGCCGCGAACAGCCACAGCGCCGCGGGCAGCCCGGAGGTCCCCGCCCACATGGCGACCGCGCCGACCAGCCACGTCCAGGACACGTCGATGGCGAACGGCTGCACCGCGGCCGGGGCCGTCACCGCCACGGTGAAGTTGAGCAGCACCCCGATCGCGAGGTCGAAGCCGAGTGCGCGGCCGGTGGCGCGGGCCCGCAACCCGCCGTTGCGCAGCACCCACACCATCGCGACGGTGTTGGCCGCGACGGCGAACACGGTGGCGCCCAGCGCCGGTCCGAGCCCGACGGCGCCGTTCGCCGCGGCGAAGCCGATGAACACCTTGACGAACGCGGCGATGCGGTAGGCGAGCGGCACGACGATCCAGTAGCGCGACGCACGGGCGAGCGTCGCGTCGCCGACCGCGGTGAGGTCCGCGGTGTCGTCGACCGGTCCGGTGGGTTCCGCCGGTGTGCCGCTGCGCAAGAGCGTGCGGACGAACGCGCGCGGCGGTGCGGCAGAGCCCGCCTCGGGCATCGGTGGTCCCCGTTCATCCGGCCGTCCGGGCGGCCTGAGCCTGGCAGCGGAACCGGGGGATAGTCAACCGTCCGGCGGCGGAGTCCAGCCCGGTGGAGCAAGCGGCGACGGCGGCCGGGAGCCGATCAGTACGCGTGGTAGAGCGACTCGTCGTCCGTGTACTCCGCCCAGCCGGGCGCGCCGGTGGCGGCGAAGCGGTGCCAGGCGCTGTTGAGGTCCCTCGCGAGCTCCCGCGGCGCGTGCTCGCCGAGCAGGCTCCGCGGCCCGGACAGCGCGCCCAGCGCGTCGAACACGAACGGCAGTTCGAGCCCGTGGCACGCGCCCAGCCTGCCCTCGAGCAGGGGAGAGCCCCACTCGAACTCGTACCGGTAGGTCCGGCCGGTGTGGTTGGCCGCGAGGTCGCGCACCCCGTCGCGGAAGACCAGGTCGGTCAGGGCCTCGACGAGGACCTCACCCGCGGTGCGGTCGGTGCCGAGGCCGTAGGCGTGCAGGATGCCGGCGGGGTCGGGGTGTGACACCGCCAGTGACGCGATCGCCTGGTCGTCGGTGACGGCTTCGAGCGCGCCGGAGGGCACCAGGAACAGGCGCATCTCTTCGCTGCAGCTGCCCGCGATCAGGTCGACGTCGGCGCCCGCGCCCGCCCGGATCGCCTTGCCCGGGTGCTGCGGCAGAACGTCGTCGCCGACCACCGGGAGGAACGGGCTGAGCCCGTAACCGCGGTCGTAGCCCAGCGCGTCCCGCAGGTCCGGCGCCCCGCCCGGCCGCAGGACGGCGTCCTGCGCGTCGAGCAGCTGCTCGGTAGACACCTTCCGGAACGCTTCGGCGGTCGGTTCCGCCTTCAGCTCGTCGGCGACGACCTTGGCCAGCCGCCGCGCCTGGACACCGTCGCGCACCATGTCCGGGTGTCCGCTTTGGACGATGGCGCGGTGGAAGAGCCCCGGGGAGAGCGGCGAGCCGAGCAGGCACGCCACGCTGACCGCGCCGGAGGCCGCGCCGAAGAGCGTGACGTTGCCGGGGTCGCCGCCGAACGCGGTGATGTTCTCCTGGATCCAGCGCAGCGCCGCGAGCTGGTCGCGCAGGCCGAGGTTGGTCGCACCGCCGTCGACCGGCAGGAACCCGTCGATGCCGAGCCGGTACTGCACCGTCACCAGCACCGCGCCGGCCCGGGCGAACGCGGTCCCGTCGTAGACCGCCGCCGAGCCGGTGCCGCCGAGGAACGCGCCGCCGTGCACGAACACCAGCACCGGCAGGCCGGCCGCGCCCAGCTGCGGGGTCCAGACGTCGACCGTCAGGTACTCCGGGCCCGGCCGCCAGCCGGCGCCGCTGATCGGCGAGAGGTCGATCCCGGGCACGTCGTGGCGGCGCTGCGGCGCGGTCGGCCCGGGTCTCTGCGTGTCGCGGACGTCTTCCCACGGCGGAGCCGGGACAGGTTCGGAGAAGCGGAGATCGCCGTCGGGTGCGGCGGCGTAGGGGATGCCGCGGAACCGCGCGACACCGGCGGGGGTGACCTGACCGCGGACCGCGCCGGACGTGGTGGGGACGACGGGGTCGGTCATGCGGGGGTCCCTTCGAGGATCAACAGCGGGCGGCTCGGCGCCGCGCCCGACAGCCTAGGACCGGGACCCGTCCGGCGTCATCGGCGAAGGTCGTCATCGTTGTCGCGGATGGGTAACGGCGCCGGGCACGATCCGCCAAGTGGCCGATCGCGGGAAAACCCGGAGCCCGGCACAGCCGAAGGGCGGGGCGCTCGCCGGCGCCCCGCCCTTCGGCCGGCATTTCTGCCGCTCTTGCCGGTCCGGTCAGTCTGCGAGCAGATCCTCGATGGTGATCGGGATGTGCCGGACCCGGGTGCCGGTGGCGTTGTACACCGCGTTGGCGACGGCCGCCGCCATGCCGACCGTGCCGATCTCGCCCAGGCCCCGCGCGCCGACCGCGTTGTGCAGCGTGTCCGGGTACTCGACGAAGTGGACGTCGACCTCCGGGATGTCGGCGTTCACCGGGAGCAGGTAGCTCGCGAAGTCGCCGTTGGCGAGCCGGCCGTTGGCCTCGATCTCCAGGCCCTCGTGCAAAGCGGCCGACACGCCCCAGATCATGCCGCCCATGATCTGGCTGCGGGCCGCCTTGTCGTTGATGATCCGGCCCGCGTCGAACACCCCGAGCATCCGTGACACCCGCGCCTCACGCGTCAACCGGTGCACGCGCACCTCGCAGAACTGCGCGCCCCACGAGCTGAACGAGTGCTTGGTGACCTCTTCGCCGGGGGCCGACGAACCGGTCACCTCGAGCGTCTCGCGGCCCACGGCGCGCAGCAGCTCGCCGAACGTCATGGACCGGCCGTCGGCGAAAACCCGGCCGTCGGCGTAGGTGACCTCGGCGCCCTCGAACGGCGCGCCGGGGTCGGCGGCGAGCGCCACCAGCTCGTCGATCGCCTTGGTGGCGGCGATCATGATGGCCGTGCCCGCGCTCGCCGTCGCCGTCGAGCCGCCGGACAGGCCGCCCGGCGGCAGCGCCGAGTCACCGAGCCGAGGCGTGATCCGCTCCGCCGGGATGTCCAGCGATTCGGCGCCCACCAGGGACAGCACGGTGAGCAGGCCGGTGCCCGGGTCCGCGCCGCTCGTCGCGACGTCGGCGGTGTCGTCCGCCCGCAGCGTGATGCCGACCGTGGCCGGGAACCGGAGGGCGGGGAACATCGCCGTGGCCACACCCGTGCCGACGAGCCAGTCGCCGTCGGTGCACGAGCCGGCCGGGCGGTGCGCCCAGCCGAACCGCTGCGCGCCGACGCGGAAGCACTCGTCGAGGTGCTTGCTCGACCACTGCAGGTCGTTGCCCGGCGGGGCGATCGAGCTGTTGCGGATGCGCAGCTCGATCGGGTCCATGTTCAGCGCGACGGCGAGTTCGTCGACCGCGCTCTCCAGCGCGAACGAGCCGGGCGCTTCACCCGGGGCCCGCATGAACGTCGTCGGCGGGATGTTCAGCGGCACCACCTTCTGGCTGATGGCCAGGTTCTTGGTGGCGTACCACTCGCGCGAGGTGCCGTGCGACGTCGGCTCGACGAACGAGCGGGCGGTGTCCGTGCTGCACCACGAGTCGTGGCTGACGGCGACCAGGCCGCCGTCCCGCTCCGCGCCGAGCTTGATGGTCTGGACCGTCGCGGCGCGGCCCGCGGTCGCGGTGAAGACCTGTTCGCGGGTGAGCGCGGCCTTCACCGGCCGGTTGAGCGCCCGGGCCGCCGCGGCGGCCAGGAACGCCGGCGCGGACGTGCGGCCCTTGCCGCCGAACGCGCCGCCGACGAACGGGTTCACCGCGTGCACGGCCGCCAGGTCCAGCTCCAGTGCGCTGGCCAGCTCCATCGCCTGCAGGTTCGACGCCTGGTTGCCGCTGTAGATCGTCAGCACGCCGTCGTCCCACACCGCGACGGCGGAGTGCGGCTCCATCGCGGCGTGGTTCTGGGTCGCGGTGGTGTAGGTCGCCTCGACGACCACCGGGCTCGCGGCGAACGCGTCCGCGATGGACTCGACGCCGTCTTCGAGGACCTCCAGGGTCGGCGGCGCGCCGTCCCGGGCCGGCGGCGCGTCTTCGGCCGTCGCGAGGCCCTCGGCCAGCGACGTCTTCGCCGGCAGCGCACGGTAGGCGACGTTCACGAGCGCCGCCGCGTCGCGGGCCTGCTCGAACGTCTCCGCGACGACGAAGCCGATCGGCTGGCCGTAGTAGGTGACTTCCTTGTCCTGCAACGGAACCCACGTGTCGCCGAACAGCGGCGAGGTGGCCGTGCGCATCTCCAGCGGGTCGAACGGCGAGTAGACGCCGAGCACGCCGGGGGCCTCCCGCGTCGCGGAGAAGTCCATGGCTTCGATCTCGCCGTGGGCGATCGTGCTGAGCACGACGTAGCCGTAGGCCATGCCGGAGAAGGAGTGGTCGGCGCCGTACTTGGCCCCGCCGGTGACCTTCAGCGGCGCGTCCAGCCGGGTGATCATCGGGTGCTCCCCTCGGTCAGTTCGAGCAGGGCGCGGACGATGGTGCGCTTGAGCAGCGGCACCTTGAACGCGTTCTCCGACAGCGGCCGGGCGCCGTCGGCCGCCACCGAGACGGCCTCCTCGAAGGCGGCCTCGGTCGCCGGGCGGCCCTTGAGGGCCTCTTCGACGGCGGGCAGGTGCCACGGCACCGTGCCGACCCCGCCGGCCGCGACCCGGGCGTCGGCGACCACGCCGTCCCGGACGTCCAGCGCGACGGCGGCGGAGCACAGCGCGAACTCGTAGGACTGCCGGTCGCGCACCTTGACGTAGGTGGAGTTCGCCGCCCAGTCCAGCCGCGGGACGATCACCTCGGTGATCAGCTCGCCGGGCCGCAGGTCGTTCTCCAGCGCCGGGGTGTCACCGGGCACCTGGTAGAAGTCGCGCAGGGCGACTTCGCGGGTTCCCTCGGCGTCGGCCAGCTTCACGCGGGCGTCGAGCGCGACCAGGGCGACGGCGACGTCACTGGCGTGCGTCGCGACGCAAGAGTCGCTGGTGCCGAGGATGGCGTGCATCCGGTTGGCGCCCTCGATCGCGGAGCAGCCGCTGCCGGGCTCACGCTTGTTGCACGGCGAGGCGACGTCCCGGAAGTACGAGCAGCGCGTGCGCTGCAGCAGGTTCCCGCCGATGCTGGCCATGTTCCGGATCTGCTGCGACGCGCTCAGCAGCAGGGCGCGCGAGATCGCCGGGTAGACGTCCGGGTGGGCGGCGATGGCGCTCATCCGCTCCAGCGCGCCGAACCGCAGCCCGTCACCGGAGCTGATGCCGCGCAACGGCACCTCGTTGATGTCGAGGACGTGCTGCGGCGTGAGGACGTCGAGCTTCATGAGGTCGACGAGCGTCGTCCCGCCGGCGAGGAACGTGCCGGGGGTGGCGAGCGCCGCTTCGACGGTGGTGGGGGCGGTCAGCTCAAAGGGACGCATCGGCCCGCCTTGCCTGCTCGACGGCCTTGACGATGTTCGGGTAGGCGGCGCACCGGCAGATGTTGCCGGACATGAACTCCCGCACGTCCGTGACCTCCTGCTCGACGGCGGCGACCGCCGACATGATCTGGCCGGAGGTGCAGAAGCCGCACTGCAGCGCGTCCTGGTCGACGAAGGCCTGCTGCACCGGGTGCAGGCTGTCCTCAGTGGACAGTCCTTCGACGGTGGTCACCGGCTGCTTGACGGTGGCGGCCAGGGTGAGGCACGAGAGCACGGGCCGGCCGCCGACGTGCACGGTGCAGGCGCCGCACTGGCCGCGGTCGCAGCCCTTCTTCGGGCCGGTGACGTCGAGGCGCTCGCGCAACGCGTCCAGGAGGGTGACGCCGGGATCGACGTCCAGGTGTTCGGTGGTGCCGTTGACTTCGAGTGAGATGTCCACTGGTCTCTTTCCGCAGCTCGTCCGGGTGGTGGACCTGACGGTGGTGGTGGCGGCGAACGGGTACCGGATATTCATCCGCTTGATGACCCGTTCGCGAGGCTAGCGGATTACAATCCGGTTCGCAACGAAGGGTGCCTGCTGGAGTTGGTCCAGCTCCGGCGGGTTCCTGCACTACATTCAGCGGGACGACGAGACTTCCGGGAGGGACGATGACGACGGGTTCGGTCAGCCCCCGGCGTGCGGACACCCGGCGCAACCACGAGCGCATCCTGGTCGCCGCGGCGGCGTCGCTGGCCAAGACGGGTGAGGTCTCGTTCAACGCGATCGCGAAGCAGGCCGAAGTCGGCGTCGGCACGGTGTACCGGCACTTCCCGACGCCGGAGTCGCTGATCCTGGCGGTGTACCAGCGCGAAGTCCGGCACATCGTGGACATCGTGCCGGTGCTGCTGGACAAGCACGCCCCGGACGAGGCGTTCCGGGTGTGGGTGACCGACCACCTGGCGCACTACATGATGACGAAGAAGGGCCTCGCCGACGCCCTGCGCACGGCGACGGCGTCGCGCGGCGAGCTCCCCGCGAGCGCCTACGACGCGATGGTCGGCGCGGTGTCGACGTTGCTGGAAGCCAATGTCGCGGCCGGAACCGTGCGGCCGGGCCTCAAGCCGGTCCAGGTGCTGCGCGGCCTGGCCGGTCTGCTGCTCCTGGACCCGAACGGGGAGTGGCAGCGCGAGGCGGAGGGGCTCGCCGACCTGCTCTGGCACGGGATGGCCCGCTAGACGCCGTTGTCGAGCCGGACGGTCACGGTGACCCGGCCTTTCTCGTCCCGCCGGGCTACCGCGTGCCCGCTGCGGTTCACTTCGTCGACCTCGAGCGAGAGCGGCGCGCCGTCGCCGGTGAAGTTGCGCCACCACGACTTCGCGTCGGGCATCCGGACGCCGATGGTGACGACGTCCCCGGCCCGCCGGTAGCCGACGGGCGTGCTGAAGGTGCGCCCCGACCGCCGTCCGGTGTAGGTGACCTGCGTGAGGTGGCGGCGCACCATCCGCCCCCAGCGCGGTGACGTCCGGAGCGTGCCGACGCAGGTGTTCACGCGGTCGACGGCCTTCTTCGGGAGCGGGCCTCGGTATCCCATTGGCGACCTCCTGGGTTCGTCCTGCCGCCACCGTACCGGAAAACCGGAGGTAGGTGTTCCGGTTAGGTGGAGGGGCGGGTGCGGAAGGTCGCGCCGGGCTGTCGGGCGATCCGCTCGGCCGCGTTCGCGTGGTCGCCTTGAGCAGGCCGAACCTGCCCGGCGTCGGCGGCGGTCAGCCGGGCGATCCCCGGTGGTGAGGGGTCGGCGTTCCGGTTCGCCGGGAACAGGGAGGAGTCCAGTGGCTGAGCGAGGGGTCGAAGCACCGGAAGCCGTCGGCCGGCAACGGCATCAGCTTGCGCCTGAGGTTGGCGTTGACGAGGTGGCCGTGGGCGAAGACGAGTACGGGCAGGACGCCGGAGGGCAGGTGCGCCTCGCCGGGGTCGCCGAGCCGGGTGCCGATGCCCGAGCCGGCAATGGTGCCAGGAACCGGTGCGCCGCAACACGGGCTAGGTGTACCGACCGCGGAGGTTGGGTACGGGCCGACACGTGCTCGGATGATCTTGGCGCGGGGAGGGCCTCCGGGTTCGGTGTGGATTGCGGCATCTGCACCGGCGACCTGGAGCCTCGTGGCCCACGCTAACTCACTCCGGACCCCGACCGGCAGGCTGCGCCTGGCCCGCTGCGTCGTCGAAGACCGGTGGCCGTTGCGGCGAGCCGCGGAACGGTTCCAGGTCTCGGTCACCACCGCCGCCCGATGGGCCGGCCGCTGCCGCGACCCCGGCGAAGCCGCGTCCCCAACCTCACGGGTCAATACAGCTAGGTCAGCGGGCCCGAGTCGAAGGAGGCGTCGCGGCGCACGGACTCCTGACCGGTAGTGGCTCAGGTCGAGGTGGGGAACGTGAAGGCGGCCTCCGTGTGTGGCCAGCGGGTGGTGACGACCTTCGCCCGGGTGTAGAAGCGGACGCCTTCCGGGCCGTGGATCGGGCTGTCGCCGATGAGGGAGTCCTTCCAGCCGCCGAAGGAGTAGTACGACATCGGGACCGGGACCGGGACGTTGACGCCGATCATGCCGACCTTCACCTCGCGCTGGAACTTGCGGGCGGCCTCGCCGCTCGCCGTGAAGATCGCGGTGCCGTTGCCGTACGGGTTGGCGTTGATGATCGCGATCGCGTCGTCGACCGTCTCGGCACGCACGATCACCAGCACCGGGCCGAAGATCTCCTCGCGGTAGGCGTCCATCTCCGGCGTCACGTTGTCCACAAGGGACGGCCCGATGAAGAAGCCCTCTTCGTGGCCCTCGACTTGCAGGCCCCGGCCGTCGACGACCACGGTGGCGCCCTGCGTGCCGCTGCCGGCGACGGCGGCGGCCACGCGCTCGCGGGCGGCCGGGCTGATGACCGGCCCCATGTCGCTCGCCGGGTCGCTGCCCGGGCCGACCTTCACCTCGCGGGCCTTGCGTTCGAGGATCTCGACCAGCTTGTCCCCAGCGGAGCCGACGGCCACGCCGACCGAGATCGCCATGCAGCGTTGCCCGGCCGAGCCGAACGCGGCCGCGGTGAGGTGGTCGGCGGCGTACTCCAGGTCGGCGTCCGGCAACACGACGGCGTGGTTCTTCGCTCCGCCCAGGGCCTGGACACGTTTGCCGGCCGCGGTGCCGCGCTGGTGCACGTACTTGGCGATCGGGGTCGAGCCGACGAAGGAGACCGCGGCGATGTCGGGGTGGTCGAGGATCGCGTCGACCGCGGTCTTGTCGCCGTGCACGACGTTGAACACACCCTCGGGCAGTCCGGCTTCGGCGTACAGCTCGGCGACCAGGTTCGACGCGGACGGATCACGCTCGCTCGGCTTGAGCAGGAAGGTGTTGCCGGTGGCGATCGCGATCGGGTGCATCCACAACGGCACCATGATCGGGAAGTTGAACGGCGTGATCCCGGCGACCACACCGAGGGGCTGGCGGAAGTTGTGCACGTCGACGTCGCGGGAGACCTGGTCGGAGAAGCTGCCCTTGAGGGCGTCGGCGATGCCGCAGGCGTATTCGACGACTTCGCGGCCACGCACCACTTCGCCGCGGGCGTCGTCCACGACCTTGCCGTGTTCGCCAGAGATGAGCCGGGCCAGTTCGTCCTCGTGCTGCACCAGCAGCTCGCGGAACGCGAACATCACCTTGGTCCGTTGGGACAGTGAGGAGTTGCCCCACGATTCGAAGGCCTTGCCCGCGGCGGCGACCGCGGTGTCCACATCGGACGCTTCGGCGAGCAGGACCTCCGCCCGCTGCCGCCCGGTGGCCGGGTTGTAGACCGGTGCGGTGCGGGTCGAGCCCGCCGGTGTCGCGACGCCGTTGATCCAGTGTTCGATGGTGTTCACGGTGCTCCCACGGGTAGTGCGCTGAATCCGGTCGTTCACAACAGCCCCACAGCGGTGTCGACAGCCTTGGCGACGTCACCGTCGTGGGGGTAGAGCAACGACCGCCCGACGACCAGGCCCTGCACGGTCGGTTGGGTGAGCGCGCGCTGCCACGCCGCGAAGGCCGCGTCCGGGTCGGTGACCTCGCCGCCGAGCAGGACGGCCGGCAGGGTCGAGGAGGCGAGCACCCGTTCCATGTCGTCCACCACCGGCAGCTTGAGCCAGGTGTAGGCCGACGAGCGGCCCAGTCCGGCGGCGATGGTGATCGACTTGATCACGGCGTCGGGGGAGAGGTCGTTCTTGAGGCGCCCGCCGGTCCACTGCGACAGGAACGGCTCGACCAGTGCAAGGAGCTTGCGGTCGGCCAGTTCGTCGACCGCCCTCGCGGTGTTCTGCAGGACGCTCGGTGTGGCGGGGTCGTCGAGGCAGATGCGGGTGAGGGTCTTGCCGCCGTCGAACCGCATCCGGTCGATCGCTTCGGCGTCGTAGCAAGCGAAGCGATCGTCGACCTCGAAGCTCGACCCGGCCAGCCCGGTCCGGTTCATCGACCCGATGACCGTCTTGCCGTCGAGCACGCCGAGCAGCAGCAGGTCGTCGAGGATGTCCGCGGTCGCCAGCACACCGGTGACCCCGGGCCGCTCCAAGGCGAGGCACAGCCGCTCCAGGAGTTCGCCCCGGTTCGCCATCGCCGTGGGGTCGCCGCCGACGGCGTTGGCGCCACGGGCCGGGTGGTCCGCGGCGATGATCATCGTGCGGCCCTTGCTGTTGAAGGGTGTCTTGGCTCGCACGCGGCTCGCGGCCGCCTCGGCGATCGTGCCCGGGTCGTGCACCCGCTTGGCGACGATGCGCCGCACCATGTCCGTCACGCGTTCGACGATGCCAGCGGCTCGGAGACTTTGTCAAGACATATGGACATGCAGTCATCCGGCCGGGTGACGGTAGGCTCCGGTGGTGAGCACCCCTCCGTCGTCGTCCGGTCCGGACGTCACGCACCCGGCCTGGGACCCCGGCCGGGAGATCGAGCTGGATCCCGGCAGTCCCGAGCCGCTGTACTTCCAGGTCTCCCGGCAGCTGCACGCCGCGATCGAGGACGGCAGGCTGCCGGCGGGCGCCCGGCTGGGCAACGAGATCGACCTGGCCGCGAACCTGCGGCTGTCCCGGCCGACCGTCCGCCAGGCCATCCAGACGCTGGTCAACCAGGGCCTGCTCGTGCGGCGGCGCGGGGTCGGCACCCAGGTCGTCCGGACCAAGGTCGCGCGGCCGCTGCGGCTGAGCAGCCTGTTCGACGACCTCGCCGGGCTGGGCGGCAAACCGGAGTCCGTGGTGCTGGCCAACCGCGTGGAGGACGCCGACGCCGAGGTGGCCGAGCTGCTGGAGGCGCCGGACCTGACGCGAGTGCGGCGGCTGGCGCGGATCCGGTCGACCGACGGCGAGCCGCTCGCGCTGATGAACAACTACCTGCCCGACGGCGTCATCAACCCGGCCGACGACGAGCTGCGCGACAAGGGCCTCTACCAGCTGCTGCGCTCGGCAGGAGTGCGCCTGCACGCGGCCGAGCAGCACATCGGCGCCCGGCTGGCGACCGAAGAAGACGCGGAGCTGCTCGACGAGGAGCCGGGCGCGGCGCTGCTCACCGTGCAGCGCACGACGTACGACGACACCGGCCGCGTCGTGGAGTACGGCTGGCACGTCTACCGGGCGTCCCGCTACACGTTCAACCTTTCGCTGACCAACGGCCCTCAGTAGCGGCAGCGGCGGAGGTAGTAGGCCCAGGTGACCGCGGCGAGCAGCGGCGCCCACAGCAGCAGCGGCAGGTAACAGGCGACGACCAGGACGTGCCGGGCCGGTTCGGCGAACCGCAGCCCCTCGATGTCGGGGAAGGCGCGGAAGGCGTAGGCCCAGATCAGCGCGAGGGCGACGGACCCGAGCGCGGCGGGCACGATGGCGGCGAACGGTGTGACCCGGCGGCCGCCCAGCAGAGGGAGCCACCGCGGGACACGCTCGCCCCAGGGCCGCACCAGGCCGAGCGTCAGCAGGGCGAGGCCTTCGCAGAGGACGCTGAGCGCGACGAAGCTGATCGCGTCGGCGACCGTGACCACGGGAACGGGCCGGATGCCGACGTCGACCCCGGCGGCGAGGGCCAGCCGCCAGAGCCCGGACGGCAAGGTGAGCAGCGGAACGGTGTGTGCGGCGGCGACGGCCCAGCGCGGCGGGCGCCGGCCGTCGTGGACGGAGAGCGGAACCATGCCCCGAGGCTGCCCGGGCTGCGGGGCCGGGAACTCCCTCCCAGGTATCGCTCGTCCCGCCGCGGGAGTGAACCGCCGCGGGACGAGCGACCGGGCTACCCGAGCGAGGCGACGAACTTCCGGATGTCGTCCACGTAGAGCTTCGGCTGCTCCAGGGCAGCGAAGTGGCCGCCCTGCTCGTATTCGCTCCAGCGGGTGATGGTGGGGTAGTCCCGCTCGGCGAACGCGCGGATCGGCAGCGCGGGGTCCTGGCCGAACACGGCGACCCCGATGGGCACGGTGACCTCGTCGGGTGCGACGCCGGGGGTGAAGATCGCGCCGAGGTGCGCGCCCGACTCGTAGTAGAACTGCGCCGACGACGTCGCGGTCCCGGTCAGCCAGTAGAGGCTGGCGTTGGTGAGCAGGCGGTCGCGGCCGACCTGCTCGTCGGCGGTCTTGACGCCGTTGTTCCAGTCGTGGAACTTCTCCACGATCCAGGCCAGCTGCCCCACCGGGGAGTCGGTCAGGCCGTAGCCGATGGTCAGCGGCCGGGTGGACTGGACCTTCATGTAGCCGGACAGCTCGGCGTCGAACCGGCCCAGGCCCGCCAGCCGGGCGCCGTCGGCCTCGGTGAGGTTCTCGAACTCGGCCGGGTCGCCGGAGGGCACGGTCAGCAGCATCGACACGTGCGCGGCCTTGACCTGGTCCGGGGCGTGGTGGGCCAGGGCGAGCGAGATGAGCGAACCCCAGTCGCCGCCGGCGGTGACGTAGTCGGTGTAGCCGAGCTGCTGCATCAGTGTCGCCCACGCGGCGGCGACGCGGTTGACGTCCCAGCCGGGCTCGGTGACCGGCCCGGAGAACCCGTGCCCCGGGATCGACGGGATGACCAGGTGGAACGCCTGCGCCGGGTCGAGGCCGTGGGCCGCCGGGTCCGACAGCGGGCCGATGACGTCGAGGAACTCGACGATCGAGCCGGGCCAGCCGTGGGTCAGCAGCAGCGGCTTCGCACCCGGTTCGGGGCTGGTGACGTGCAGGAAGTGCACCTCGACGCCGTCGAGCGCGGTGATGAACTGCGGGTACTGGTTGAGTTCCGCTTCGGCGGCGCGCCAGTCGTAGGTGCTTTGCCAGTACGTGGCGAGTTCGCGGAGGTAGTCGGCGGGCACGCCGCGTTCCCAGCCGGGTACCGACACCGCGGCCGGCCAGCGGGTCGAGGCGATCCGCGTCCGCAGGTCCTCGAGTTCGGAATCGGGGATGTCGATCCGATAGGGACGCATCGAGGTCACCTTTCGCCGGATGTGGGGTCCGACTAAGGGTGCTCACCGCGGGAGCGTGCGGCGTCTTCCTCGTTGCTCGACCGGCGAGCCGCTCAGTGACGCGCGTTCAGGGTGCCGAGCACCTGCTTCCACCCTTCCCGGGTGGCGGGGTGCCTGCTCGAGTTTTCGGCGAACTTCCCGCGCAGCTGCGCGTTCCGGGTCAACGTCAGTTCGGCTTCACGCCGGTCGCTGACGGTCAACGTCATTTCGCAGTAGCCCCATTTCCGGTTCTGGAACTTCCACAGGTATCCCGGCGTGAGAATCTCGTCGCCGAGGGTGCCGCCCATCCCGTGGTCCACCGGATCCAGGTCTTCGACCACGAGGTAGGACCCGCCGGGCATCGTGCGCACCATCCCGCCCTCCTGGGCGAAACCGACCGGCTGGACCTTCCGGCGGAGCTTCTTCAGGTCGCGCTCGAGGGCCTCCTTGGCCGTGGCGAGGATGGCTCGGACCTCTTTGCGCAGCGCCGGATCGTCGCTCATGGTCCGGCCAGTGTGGCACGCTCGGCGGTTGCGGCCCAGGGCGTCAGCGAATCGGGTGCAGCAGCGGCCGCGGGCCGGCGAGGGCCGTGGTCACCTGGTCGTCGTCCGGGGTCCGCGGGGCCAAGCCCGGCCCGGGGGTGATCAGGGTGTCGGCAACCGGCACGTTTTCGCCGCAGCGGAGGCAAACACCGGACGGCGTCACCTCGCCGGTGCAGGACGCGTGCACGAACACGCGCCGCCGGCCGGCCGGTGCGTAGTACTCGTCGCCCCAGGCCGCCAGGCTGCGGACGACCGGCCAGAGCGCCAGCCCCTTCGGGGTCAGCTCGTACTCGCTGCGCTTGCCCGGACCGGGGACGCGGGTCAGCACCTCTTCGCCGACCAGGAACTCGAGCCGTTCGGTCAGCACCGCGCGCGGGATGCCCAGGTGCTCGAGGAAGTCGCTGAACCGGCGGACGCCGAACACCGCGTCCCGGACGATCAGCAGGGTCCAGCGCTCACCGACGACCTCCAGCGCGCGGACCATCGAACAGGCCTGGTTGGTGTACTCGCGCGGCAGTGCC
The DNA here is from genome assembly GCF_044453095.1 of Amycolatopsis sp. NPDC051758. Classification (NCBI taxonomy): domain Bacteria; kingdom Bacillati; phylum Actinomycetota; class Actinomycetes; order Pseudonocardiales; family Pseudonocardiaceae; genus Amycolatopsis; species Amycolatopsis sp. NPDC051758. Next base: position 734,409 of record NZ_JBITCJ010000005.1, read on the forward strand.
ATGCATCCCAGTGTGCCACAGAAGAGTTCGCTCACCGAACCAAACGTGCTAGCCTCCGGAAAAGAGTTCGGTCACCGAATCAACTGGAGCATGCATGGAGCGTCGTCCCGGAGCCGTTCTCGTCGCCTCCGGCGGCGGGACCCTGCTGGCTCTGTTCGTCTTCACCGCGCCGCTGTCGATCGTCCCGGCGGTGACCGGCGGCCTCGGCGCCGGCGCGGTCGCGACGACGTGGATCCTCAGCTCGATGAGCCTCGGGCTGGCGGTCGCGCTGCTGCCGGTCGGCGCGATCGGCGACGACTTCGGCCGGCGACGCGTCTTCGTCGCCGGCGCGGCCGTGCTGGCCGCCGGGTCGCTGATCTGCGCGGTCGCCCCCGAGCCGGTCACGTTCATCGCCGGCCGGATCGTGGAAGGGCTCGGCGCCGCCGCGATGATCGCGTGCGGGCTCGCGGTGCTCGGGCCGGCCTTCCCGGACCCCGCCGGGCGCGGCCGGGCGACCGGCGTGTGGGGCGCGTGCCTCGGCGCCGGGATCGCCCTCGGTCCGCTGGCCGGCGCCGGGTTCGGCAGCTGGCGCACGCTCTACGTCGTCGCCACGGTGCTGGCCCTCGGCGTCGCCGTGCTGGGGCGGGTGCTGCTCGAAGAGTCGGTGTCCGGGCGGAAGCGGGCGATCGACGTCACCGGGTCGCTGCTGCTGGCGGGCGGGCTCGCGGCGCTGCTGGCCGCGCTCACCGAAGGGCGGCAGAGCTGGACAAGCCCGCTCGAGCTGGCGCTGATCGTGGCCGAGGTGGTGCTGCTCGGCGCGTTCGTCGCGCACCAGGCCCGGGCCGAGGGCGGGATGCTCGACCTGACGCTGTTCCGCCGCCCGGCACTGCTGTCCGCGACGATCGGCGCGTTCGTGGCGGGTGCCGGTGTCACGGCGCTGATGGTGTTCGTGTGCACGGTGCTCGAGAAGGGCCTGGCGCTGAGCCCGCTGGTGGCGGCGCTGACGGTCTTGGTCTGGTCGGCGACCAGCGTGGTCTCGGCGCTGCTGACCCGCCGGCTGCCCGCGACGTTGTCGGGCGGTGCGCGGATGAGCGCCGGGCTGCTGGTCGTCAGCGCCGGGCTGGTGCCGCTGGCGTTCCTCACGCCGGATTCGGGTCTGGGCGGGTTGTTCGCCGGCTTGACGGTGGCCGGGCTCGGCACCGGCGTGGTCAATGCTTCCCTGGGGCGCGAAGCGGTGGCGAGTGTGCCGCCGCACCGGGCCGGCATGGGCAGCGGGATCAACAACACGAGCCGCTACGTCGGCGCGGCGCTCGGCGTCACGGTGGTGACCCTGGTGGCCGTTCATCCGCCGTCAACACCGGCGAACCTGGTTGCGGGCTGGAACGTCGCCGTTGTCGTGTGCACCGCGGTGTCCCTGGTGGGTGCGGCCGCGATCGCGGCGCTGACCGTGGCGGGCAGGCGGACCGCGGTCGCCGTCGCGGGATAACGTTCGGCCATGGACTTGAATCTCCGTGGCAGGCGCGCACTGGTGACCGGCGCCTCGAAGGGCATCGGCGCGGCGATCGCGGAGGCACTCGCCGCCGAGGGCTGTGACCTGCACCTGGCGGCGCGCAGTGAAGACGCACTGGAGAGCCTGGCGCGGAAGCTGCGCGAGACCCACGGCGTCGAGGTGACGGTGCACGTCGCGGACCTGCGCGAGCCGGCCGCCCTCGAGCAGCTCGCGACGGCCGAAGTGGACATCCTCGTGAACAACGCGGGTGACATCCCGGCCGGCACGCTCGACCAGGTGAGCCGCGACCGCTGGCGGCACGCGTGGGACCTCAAGGTGTACGGCTACGTCGACCTCACCCGGGAGTTCTACCCGCGCTTCTGCGAACGCGGCCACGGTGTGATCGTCAACGTCATCGGCACCGGCGGCGAGCGTCCCACGGCGAGCTACATCGCGGGCGGCGCGGGCAATGCCGCGCTGATGGCCTTCACCCGCGCGCTCGGCGGCGAAGGCCCGCGGCACGGCGTCCGCGTGGTGGGCGTCAACCCGGGTCCGGTCGCCACCGAACGCATCACGGCCATGCGTGCGGCCAATTCCGATGTGGACGCGAGCTTCGCCGCGCTGCCGTCGGGCCGGACGGCCGAACCCGGGGAGGTCGCGGACCTGGTGACGTTCCTGGCCTCGAGTCGCGCGGCCTACATCAGTGGAACGATCGTGACGATCGACGGCGGGTTGACCGCGGCGCAGTAGGTCGCCGGCTCAGGACGGGGAGCTCGCCAGGTCCGCCGCGCCGAAGGACACGTTGAACCGGTCGCACCAGATGCTCACGCTGGTGTACGCGGCCAGGTCGAGGTCTGCGGGGAGCGCGTAGTTCTGGTTTCCCTTGTTGCCCTTGAGCTTGCCGGCGTCGTGGTGCCGGCCGTCGTCGAACACGTCCCAGCCGTCCTTGCCCGGCTTGACCGGGGCGTCGGTGAGCCACACGTGGACGTCGGGGCCGCTGCTCGTGTCGAGGTTCTCCAGGCGCAGCACGAGCGAGCCGTCGGCCGTCCGTAGGATCCGGACGGTCCCGCTCGTGCGGTGCTCGTGGCTGATCAGCGTCCCGGCCGCCAGTTCCCGTGGTTCGGCGGCCGGTGCGGGCTGCGGTGCCGAGGGTTGTGCTGTCGAGGGTGGTGACGTTGCCGGCACGGCTTCCTGGACCGTTTCGTTCGTCCAGAGCTGCCACGGCTGGAACCAATACAGGCCGACGGCCAGGACCACGCCCAGGGCACCCGAAAGCCATAGCCACAGCCTGCGGTTCATCTTGTTCTCCTCGTCCTCGTTGCTGCCTCATTCAACGGGACAAATCGCCCAGCCGGTCCGGATTGGCGGTTACCGATCCCTTACGGACGCGAGTGCGTAAGGAATCCATAAGCACGGCATCGATTCCGGCGCCGTGGTGACGCGGCTACGTTGGCCCGATGCCGCACAGCCGATGGCCGCAGGTCCTCTTCGCCGCCGCTCCCGGCGTTCTGCTGGCAGGATTCGGATCGGCGCATCCGGGGCAGCTCGACGTGACGACCGCCGGCTGGTGGACCCACCTGCACGTCTTCCTCCTGCCGGTCTTCCCGCTGCTCGCCGCGGCCGTGTGGTTCCAGCTGTCCCCGGCACCGCCGTGGTTGCGCTGGCCGGGCCGGCTGGCGGCGTTCGGCTTCGCGGCGTTCTACGGCGGTCTCGACGCGGTTGCCGGCATCGCGGCGGGCACGGTCGTCACGGCCCAGGGTGGCGTGACTCCGGTTGTCGGTGCCGTGTTCGAGATCGGTGACCTGCTGGGTTACCTCGGCGCCGGGTGTTTCCTCGTGGCGGCCGTGATCCTGGCCGTCGACGTCGTGCTGCGGGCGCGTCTGCGGGCGGCGCCGGGAGCCGTGGTGCTGATCGTTTCCGCAGTGTCCTTCCTGGACAGTCACATCTTCTGGCCGCGCGGGGTGTTCACGATGCTGGGTGTCGCCGTGGGGATGGCTCTGCTGGCGGCAGTGGACACCGAGTAGGGCTACCGGCTGACGCTCGTCGAGAACTTGAGCGAGCGGCCGGCTTCGGCGCGGAAGGTCGAGGCGTTGTCGTTGCTGTACGCCTCGCCGCCGCCGGGGTAGGGGCTGGAGTCGTTGTACGCCAAGCCGTAGCAGCCCGTGGTGGTCGCCGAGCGGACCAGCAGGCCGTACCGTTGCCCGGCCACGACGGAGATGTCCGGCGCCACCGTGACGTTGCGCGGTGACCAGCCGATCTGTGCGGCCGGCACCACCGTCGAACTCAGCGCGTCACCGGTCGGCTGGAACTCCTCGTTCGCCCGGTAGACGCTGATTTCGAGGCCCGCGCCGGGGTTGCCGGCCTGGAAGCTCGTGTACGAGACGGCGGACAGCCGGCCGGTCCGGCCGGGCACGAAGGTCTGGAACCGGGCCACGCCGGAGCCGACGTCGCAATAGGAACGGAATCCGCTCACACCGTCCGCCTGGTCGACGTCCCGCGGCGGGATCTGGTGCCCGGCGGCGCCGGTCGACAGGGTGAGGGAGAACGAGCTCCGACAGCTGATCGGCTCGATCGCCCCGGTGGTGGTGAAGGTCAGCGGGGCCCAGAAGTAGTTCGCCAGGGCTTCGTTGCGCTGCGCGTTGTTCCAGAGGTCGCTGGCGTAGAGGTACGTCGTGCCCGACGTCGTCGGGATCGCCGAGACGAACGCCGGTTGCCCGCCGCACGAGTCCGGGCTGATCTTCACCGGCGCCGACCACGGGCCCAGCGGGTTCGCGGCCGTCCGGTACGACGTCCCGGTGCCCGCGCAGTAACCGCAGTTCGGGTCGGAGTAGGTCAGATAATAAACGTTGCCACGCTTGAACAGCGCCGGTGCTTCGGTCTGCTGCTGACCGAGCCGGGTGTACTGGCCCGTCCCGGTGCGGTAGTCGCCGGAAAGCCGCTCCACGACGAGGTCGCCGTTGCTGCGCCAGTCGGTGTACGCGAGGTACGCGGTGCCGTCGGTGTCGACGAAGACGTCGTGGTCACCGTTGTTCACCCCGCCCGCCGGGGCGTTGTTGTTCACCGCGAGCGTCGGCACCGGTGCTTCGGTGAACGGCCCGGCCGGCGACGCACTGGTGAGCACCCGGAAGCCGACCTGGTTGTCGTAGACGTTCACCCAGAGCACGTACCGACGGGTCCGCGCGTTGTAGCCGACATGCGGCCGGAAGCAACCGTAGGTGGCCCCGTTGCAGCGCGTCTGCCAGACGCCGGTGGGTTCGAAGAGCCGGCCCCGGTCGGTCCAATGGACCAGGTCGGGGGAGGTGTAGACCTTGAACCCGCAGAACGGTGAACTGGTGGCCTGCCAGGCGAATCCGCAGTCGTAGCTGGTGCCGTAGAGGTAGTACGTCCCGGTGAAGAAGGCGATCTCGCCGTCGTGGGCGTCCACCGAATCGCCGTTCGTGTCGAACCGGACGACCTGGTGGCCCTGCGTGTCGAAGTTGGTCACGGTTGTGGTGAACGGGGCCGCGCTCGCGGGGAGCGCCAGGGCCAGCATCGTGACGAATGCGAGGAGGAGCGGGCGAAGAATCCTCATGGTGGTCTCCTGCCTCGCTCATCTTCAGTGCATGAAACGATTCAACGACGGAACCTACGTGACGGGGGTCACGGTCGTCAAGGTTCGTGGCAGACTTCGCGCATGGACGAGCGTGCCGCGACGGAGCTGATCGCCCGGGCCCGTGCCGAGACCGCGCGGCTGGCCGGCGCGCTCGCCCGGCAGCGGGACGGGATCGTGGCGGCGTCGGAGTTCACCAGCAACGACGACGAGCACGATCCGGAAGGCGCCACGATCGCGTTCGAACGGGCGCAGGTCCAAGCCCTGCTGCGGCAGGCGCAGGACGACCTCGCGGACCTCGACCGCGCCACCGAGCGGGTGCGCGCCGGCGTCTACGAAACCTGCGAACGCTGCGGGGGACCGATCGCGGAAGGCCGGCTTGCCGCCCTCCCGGCGACGCGGATCTGCATCACCTGCGCGAACAAGGTGCGCTGAGCTGATCGAGTGTCTTCTTCGGCTTCTTCCGGACAGGATCAACGCCGTTCCTTGTTTCCCCGCGACGGAGGTTGTAAGAAGTCTTTCGGCTGATTGAAACGTTTTATGGCGTCAGGAGACGTTCATGCGCCGGTCGGGAACCTCGATGAAGAGGCGAACCGTTGTTGTCGCGCTCGCGCTCGCCGCGGCGTTCACACCCTCGACCGCGACGGCGGAGCCCGCGCACGGCGGCCCGCTGCCGCCGACGTCGCTGCGGGCCGACGGCCAGGTGTCGAACGTCCTGGCCGCCGGTCCACAACCGACGTTCGCGTGGACGGTGAACGACTCCGGACGCGCGGAAACCCAGACGGCGTACGAAATCCGTGTCGACGGGCCGCGGTCCCACTGGGACTCCGGGCGCGTGCCGTCGGGGAACTCGGTCGACGTCGCCTACACCGGGCCGGCGCTGGACAGCGACCGCACCTACCAGTGGTCGGTGCGGACCTGGAACAGCCAGGGCCGGCCGTCACCGTGGTCGGCGCCCGCGAAGTTCGACACCGGCCTGCTCCGGCCCGCCGACTGGTCCGCCTGGTGGCTGCAGGTCGACGACGGCGCGCTGGTCCGGGGCAGCTTCGACGTCACCAAGCCGGTCGCCCGCGCCCGGCTGTACCTCGGCGCGCAGGGTGTTGCCGAGCCGCACCTCAACGGCGCCCGCGTCCAGCCCGACCGGGTGCTCGACTCCGCGGTGACCGACTACGCCGCCCGCGTGCTCTACCGCGACCTCGACGTCACGAGCCTGGTCAAGCCCGGCCGCAACGCGCTCGCGTTCATGGCCGGGAAGGGCCAGTACACCGGCCGCCCGGCGCTCGTCGCCCAGCTGAACGTCACCTACACCGACGGCTCGACCGCGCGCTTCGGCACCGGCCCGGACTGGAAGGCCCACGCGGGCCCGGTGACCGTCGACGACTTCTACTACGGCGAAACCTACGACGCCCGCAAGGAGATCGCGGGCTGGGACACCGCCGGGTTCGACGCCGGCGCCTGGCCCGCCGCACACGCCGTGGCCCCGGCGTCCCATCGCCAGAGCCTGGCGCAGGGCAAACCGGTGACGGCATCGGACACGACCACCTGCTGCGGCTGGTCCCCGGCGGCCGCGACCGACGGCATCGACGGCTCGATCGACGCGTCCGAGGGCTACCACTCGGCCATCGAGTCGAGTGCCGACCGCCCGAAGTGGGCGCAGGTCGACCTCGGCTCGGCGCAGAAGATCGGCTCGCTGGCGCTGTTCCCGGCGCGGCCGACCAACGACCCCGCAGGGGACTTCACCGGCGCCGGCTTCCCGGTGCGCTACCGGGTCGAGGTCAGTGACGACCCGGCGTTCACCACCGCGACGACCGTCGCCGACCGCACGGACGCCGACCAGGCCAACCCGGGCACCGCGGCCGTCACCCTGCCCGCGAACGTCATCGGCCGGTACGTGCGGGTGACCGCGACGAAGCTCGCCTGCGTGGGTACCAGCTGCACCTTCCGGCTGGCCGAGATCGGCGTCCACGGGCCGAATCCGGCGGTGGTCGACAGCGGTGTCACGCAGCTGCAGCCCGACACCACCCCGCCCTCCAGGATCGTCGCGAACTTCAAGCCGGTGAAGGAAACCCGGCCCGCGCCGGGGGTGCGTGTCTACGACTTCGGCCAGAACCGCACCGGCCAGGCGACGTTGCGGGCCGCCCAGCCCGCCGGGACGACGGCGTCGCTGAAGAAGGGCGAGATCCTCGACGCGAACGGTCGGGTGACGACCGCGAACATCAGCTTCAACGGCTCCGAACCGCCGCGGCAGACCGACCACTACGTCTTCAGTGGCGTCGGGACGGAGACCTACCTGCCGCACTTCAACTACGCCGGCTTCCGCTACGCCGAGCTGACCGGCGTGCCCGACGACGCCGTCGTCACCGTGACCGCGCAGGAGATCCACACCGATGTCGCCTCGACGGGCGGGTTCGACACCTCGGACCCGGGGCTCGACCGGATCCAGGCCGCCGTCACGCAGACGCAGCTGAACAACCTCGAGTCGATCCAGATGGACTGCCCGACCCGGGAACGGCACGGCTGGCTCGGCGACGCCGCCGACTCCGACCAGGAGGCGATGGCCAACTTCGACATGCAGGCGTTCTACACGAAGTGGCTCGGCGACATGGTGACCAGCCGGAACGCCGACGGCAGCCTGCCGTCGGTCGCGCCGGTCAACGGCCGCACCGACTGGCTCACCGACCCCGCGTGGGGCACCGCGTACCCGCAGATCATCTGGGACTCCTATACGCAGTACGGGAACACGCAGCTGCTCGCCACGCACTACGACGACGTCAAGGCGTGGGTCGACTACCTCGGCACCATCAGCGACGCCGACCACGTCGTTGTCAACCCGCCGACGTCCTGGGGTGACGACTGGCTCTCGACGGTCAGCACCCCGCACGACTACTTCCAGACCGGCTTCTCCTACTTCGACGCGACACTGCTCGCGAAGATGGCCGGAGTCCTGGGAAAGCAGGCCGACGCCACGAAGTACCACGCCCTCGCCGGGCAGATTGCCACCGGCTTCCTCAAGCGCTTCTACTCTGCCGAGACCGGCGTTTTCGGCACCGGGACGCAGCTGGCCTACGCCCTGCCGCTCGTGTTCGGGCTCGTCCCGGCCGGGCGTGAACAGTCCACAGTGGACCGGCTGGTCGCCGACATTGCGGCGCACCAGAACCACGTCACGACCGGGTTCGTCGGCACCACCCTGGTGTTCCAGGCGCTCGGCAAGTACCAGCGCAACGACGTCGCCCTCGCGATCGCGCAGCGCACCGACTACCCGAGCTTCGGCTACATGGTGAACCAGGGACCGGGGACGATCTGGGAGAAGTGGGACAACTCCTCGGCGCCGGACGGCACGTCGTCGAAGGACCACATCGGCCTCGGCGGCGCGATCGGGCAGTGGTTCCAGCAGCAGCTCGCCGGGATCCAGCCCGGCACGCCCGGATGGCGTGAGTTCACGCTCGCGCCCGCCGTCGCCGGGAACCTCACGCACGTGACGGCGCAGCAGCAGACCGTGCGGGGGACCGTGGTGAGTTCGTGGCGGCGCGACGGCAGCACGCTCACCTACCACGCGACGGTTCCGGTCGGGGCGAAGGCGACGATCCGACTGCCGCTGCTGGGGGGCAAGCAGTCGTCGGTGCGCGAGAACGGCCGGACGATCTTCGTGGACGGCCACGCGGCCCAGTCCGACCCCGGGCTGACGGTCGGCCGGGCCGACGACGAAACGCTCACCCTGACCGCCGGTTCGGGCGACTACACGTTCACCGTGACGCCGCCGCGCACGCCGTTCACCCGGCTCTCGCTCACCACGGGCACACCCGCCGCGATCACCGCGGGCGGCAGTGGTGACATCCCGGTGGTCGTCGAAGGCCGGTCCACAGTGGACACGCAGGCGACGCTCGGCGCGCAGGTTCCTTCGGGGTGGACGGCGACGGCGACCCAGATCCCGTTGAGTCCGGCCACGTCCGAGACGCCGGGAAGTGTGCGGATCACCGTGCCTGCGGGGGTGAAGAGCGGCCTGTACCCGGTGACGCTGACCGTGAAGGCGCCTCGCGGCGGGGAGGCGAAGACGACCGTGAACGTGCCCGTGTTCGGCAGCTGGGCGAGCGGGACGACGGCTTCGGCGTCGAGCGAGCACGCACCGAACGTCGTCAACGGCGCGACCCGCACGTATCTGGCGTCGAACGCGATCGACCACGACCTGGCGACGTTCTGGAACGACGACACCGACAGCCAGTACCCGGACACCCTGACCGTCACGGCTCCCGCGGCGACGGCGCTGACCGGCGTCGGCTTCGCGTCCCATCCGGACGGTGTGCCGACCGACTTCACCGTCCAGACCTGGGACGGCGCGCAGTGGGCCGACCAGGTCCACGTGACCGGCAATGCGGCGGTGTACCGGTGGATCCCGTTCCCGGCGCCGGTGACCACCACCCAGGTGCGGATCGTTGTCGCGGCTGCGCAGAACAGCTTTTCGCGGATCGCGGAGGTCACGCCGTGACACGGGTATGGACCCGAGCGCCCCAATGTGGCCTTCGGTGCGTCTGACGCACCCAAGGCGGCCTTCGGTGCGTGAGACGCACCCAAGGCCGCCTTGGGGCGCTCGGGTCCGCCGTGAACGAACCTCAGGCGCGCGACACTAACCGGCCCGGAACTCGTAGGTTCCGGAGCCGACCTGGTACCTCGCATAGCCGTTCCGCGTGTCTTCCCACCTCGCACCGGCCGGAGCGGCGACCTTGTCACCCTGGCGGACCGGCACGAAGATCTCACCCGTCGCACCGACCGGCACGCTTACCCGCAACGTGAAGCGGTTCCGGTCCCGGGTCCAAGCCGAGCGCACCTGGCCGAGCGGAGACTCGACCTCGGCGGAGGCATTCCGCAGATCACCGACGGGGGAGGGCTGGATCCTGACCTTCGTATAGCCCGGCGCCGCAGGCTCGATACCGGCGACGTCCTGATACAGCCAGTCGTCGACGGTGCCCATGAACGCGTGCTGATGAGACCGTGACCCGGCGGGCCACTCCTCCCACATCGTCGTGGCGCCCAGGGTCTGGAACCAGTAACCCCAGCCGGGATACGACGGGTTGGTCGCGACGCTGTACGCGAGCTCAGAATTCCCCGTGTCCGTCAGCACCGGCAGGATGAGCTTCGTGCCCAGCGCACCGGTGTTCAGGTGGACGCCCCGCCCCTTGATGTCGCCGACGAGGTTCGCGACGACGCCGGCGCGGGCCGCTTCCGGCACGATGCCGAGGCTCAACGGCAGCAGGTTGCTGGTCTGGCGGTACCCCGCCGCGGGATCGTCGTAGTACGCCCCCTTCGCCTTGTCGAAGAAGGTGGTGTTGAAGGCGCCGGCGATCGTGCCCGCGAGGCTGTCGAAGCGCGCCGCGTCGTCGTTGTGTCCGAGGGCGCGGGCGATCGCCGCCATCGTTGTGGTGGTCTTGTGGATGTAGGCGGTGCCCGCGAGCCGCGCGCCCTCGGGCGGCTGGGCATAACCGGGCGCGAGCCAGTCGGCATAGCTGCCGCCCGTGTAGATGTAGCCGGTCTGCGCGATGTTCTTCTCGAAGAACCCGAGCCACGCCTTCATCGCCGCGTAGTTGTCCGCGAGCGGCTGGACGTCACCGTAGTACCAGTAGAGGTCCCAGTTGACGAGCACGAAGCTCGCGGACCAGACCGGGTCGATCACCTCCTTGGCGCCGACGGTTCCCGGCACGGTCTGGCCGATGTTCCCGGCCGGGGTCTGGTCGTCCCGGTGGGCGCGCATCCAGTTCTCGTAGAAGTTCCGCATATCGAAGCTCGCGATGGCGGAGTCGGCGGCCAGGAAGGCGTCCGCGGTGTAGGGCCGCTTCTCGTACATCGGGGTGTCGGTCGGCACCGAGTGCAGGTTGTTGAGGATCGTGTTCGCCTGTGCGTCGTGGTAGCGGTTGAGCAGGTCGCTCGAGCTGGTGAAGTCCCCGGTCTTGGTGACCGCCGTGTGGACACGCTGCCCGGTCACCGACTCGACGGTGACTCCTTCGGGTGCGGTGACCTGGACGTACCGGAACCCGGCGTAGGAGTAGCTCGGTGTGAACGTCTCCAGCCCGCCGCCCTTGAGGACGTAGGTGTACTTCTGCAGCTGCATCCCGAAACCGCCGATGTTGTCGACGGTGCCGTCGGCCTTCAGCTTCTCGCCGTAGGTGATCGTCACGGCGGCGCCGGCCGGTCCGCGCACGGCGACCCCGGCCCAGCCCGCGGTCGGCGTGCCGTAGTCGCGGACCGTCGTTCCGGGGGCAGGGGTGGTCGCCTTCCCGGCCGGGAGCGTCCCGGTCACCTTGATCGGCGGGAACGACTGCGCCCGGAGCGCTCCCGCGGGCGCCGGGACGACGCGTGCCGGGCGCCAGCCGGAGTCGTCGAACCCGGTGGTGTTCCAGCCCGGCTGCTCGAGCCGGGCGTCGTAGGTTTCACCGAACCACAGTGATTCGGACGTGGTGGGACCGTCGGCGAGCGTCCAGCTCCCGTCGCTGACGACGCGCCCGCTCGTGCCGTCCGCGTAGGTGATGTCGAGCTCGAGCTTCAGCTTCGGCTCACTGTGCCAGGGCGAGCTGTTCCACTCGTCGGGGTTCGTCATCGCGTAGTAGCCGCGCCCCAGGCTCACGCCGATCGTGTTGTCGCCGGACCGCAGGGCCTGGGTCACGTCGTACGTCGTGTAGAGGTCCGTCTTGTCGTAGACCGTGAATCCCGGGTCGAGCTCGTGGTCGCCGACCCGCCGGCCGTTGAGGTAGAGCTTGTAGTAGCCGAGACCGGCGATGTAGGCCCGCGCGGACTTGATCGGCTTCTTCGCCGCGAAGTCCTTGCGCAGCAGCGGTTCCGGCGACGGCGCCGTCGTGACCGAGTTTCCCCAAGGGCCCGATCCGTACGCGGCGGCCACCAGCGCCGCCGGCCACGCCGAGTCGTCGAAGTCCGACTGCTGCCACCCCGACGTGTCCGTGTCGGACGACTTCCAGGCGGCGTCGGTGACGACGTCGACCGGGTTCGTGTTCGACGTCTCGACGTGCAGCTTGCCGACGAGCCCCGACGGCCCGGGCTGGGCGTTGGCGGCCTGGATCGCGAGGACGTTCCGTCCGGGGTGCAGCTCGGCCGTGAGGTCGACGTCGACGGCGGTCCGCCACGAGTCGGTCACCTGGGGCGAGCCGGCGACCTGCTTTCCGTTGACGTGGAGGACGAAGTTGTCGTCGGCGGTGAGCTGGAAGTGGGCTGCCGTCACCTGCGCGTCGGCGGGGAGGTCGATCGTCCGCCGGAAGTACCGGGTGCCGACCGGCGCGGAGTCCGCCGGATTGCCCTGGGGGTACCAGATCCAGCTTGCGCCTTGCAGCGAGGTGGCGGCCGGCGTCGCGTGCGCCCCGATCCAGTCGCCCTGCAAGTCGTTGCCGCTCAGGAATGCGGTCTCGAACCACGCGGGCTCACTCCACGCCGATGTGCGCCTCTCGGCGTCCCAGACGCGGACGCGCCAGTAGTACCGGGTGCGCGGACGCAGGCCGGCTCCGGCGTACTCGACGTCGAACGACTTGGCCGACGACACCCGGCCGCTGTCCCACACATCGCCTGCCCGGCCCGGCGCCGTCGACACCTGCACCTGGTACGCCGACTGCCCGGCACCCGGCCGGTCCGAACTCAGCACCCAGCCGAGCCGGGGCTTGGTGACGTCGACGCCGAGCGGGTCCGCTTGGTGCTCGACCGTCAGCGTCCCGGCCTGCAGACCTCTCGCCCCGGCCGGGTCGGCCAGCACCGGAGCCGATCCCACGACAGGCATGGCCAGCACGACCACCAGCGCGGCCGAGATTCCCGCCATCCGCGATCTCATCGCACTTTCCTCCGTCGTTGCAGGGAGTGGTCTTGAATCGTTTCAATTCATCGCGATGGAGAAACGATATAGCGCTTCTTCAAGAGTGACAACGGCCGGCGGTCAGGGGTGCGGCTGCCCGGACGAGAGGATGCCGCGGACGAGGACGTCCATCGACCAGGCGAACCGCTCCTCGCCCGTGCCGGACATGATCTCCTCGCGGGCCGCGTGCACGCGGGGGTACTCGCTCGCCGACACGCGGTTGATCGCCTGCGTGACCGGGCTGTCCGGCGCGGCAGGGTCCAGGCCGTAGGCGTGTCCCGCGGCGACCGCCGCCATCGACATCGTCAGCATGTCGATCGCCCATGCCGCGGCGGTCGGCTGGACGCCGGCTTCGGCCAGGATCTCGAGGAGGGCTTCGGCGATGCGCAGCGCGTTGGGTCCGACGGCGACCGTCTGGAAGGCCAGCTGGGCGAGGGTGGGGCTCTTCGACAGGACTTCCGCGTAGGAGTGGAGGAGTCGTTCGAGACGGTCGCGCCAGGGTTCGCCGGCCTCGCCGACGGTGACCTCATCCAGCGCGTGGTCGAGGACCAGTGCCTGCAGCTCGCTCAGATCGTCGACGTAGGCGTAGAGCGAAGCCGGACCCGTGTCGAGCGCGGTGGCGATCTTGCGCAGGCTCATCCCGCCGCCGTCTTGCGAGATCTGGCGCAGCGCCTCCGCGACGATCGCGTCGCGGCTCAGCGGGGCCTTCGCCGGCCGGTTGCGGCGGCTCGCCACGTGGGATTCGCGGAAAGGGTCGCGAGACGGCATCGGCCGACGGTATTCGTCACGAACGCCGTTCGTCAAATCAGCGGCTCCTTGACGAACGGCGTTCTTCACGAATACCGTTCGTTAACGACCTTCCGGACGAGGAGAGGCTGAAACGACCATGCCGACACCGAGCATCGCGATCGTGGGAGCAGGCCTGAGCGGCCTGGTCTGCGCGCGCATCCTCCAGCGGAACGGGAGGGCCGTCACCGTCTACGAAGCGGACGCGACGGCGGCCGCCCGCCAGCAGGGCGGCTCTCTCGACATCCACACCGACACCGGGCAGGTCGCCCTCGAAGAGGCCGGTCTGCTCGAGGCGTTCCGGGCACGGACGCACGACGGCGGTGAAGCCGTCCGCGTGCTCGACAAGAACGCGCGAGTCCACATCGACCACAAGGAGCCACCGGGTGGCCGCGGCCGGCCGGAGATCGACCGGAAAGCCTTGCGGCAGCTGCTCATCAACTCCCTCGAGCCGGGCACCATCGCCTGGGGACACAAGGTTGTCGCCGCGCGGCCCGCGGAACTGGAGTTCGCCGACGGCAGCAAGGTCAGCGCCGACCTGGTTGTCGGAGCCGACGGCGCGTGGTCGAAGATCCGGCCCCTGCTGACTCCGGCCAAGCCCGCCTACACCGGGATCACCATCGTCGAGATCCGGCTGTCCGACGCGGCCAGAGAACACCCGGACGCGCTCGCCCTGACCGGCCGGGGAAGCCTCTTCGCGCTCTCGGACAACAAGTACATCGGCGGGCACGGCGGCGACACCATCGCCCTCGGCTGCGGCTTCCGTGTCCCCGAAGACTGGGTCTCCGCCGGCGGTGTCGACTGGGAATCCCCGCCCGCGGCGCGCCAGGCGCTGCTGAGCCGGTTCGAGGACTGGTCCCCGTCCCTGACCGGCTTGATCCGCGACTGCGACAACACCATCTGGCCGCGCCCGATCTACGCCCTGCCGATCGGGCTCACCTGGGACCGGGTCCCCGGGGTGACGGTGGTCGGCGACGCCGCGCACCTGATGTCGCCGTTCGCCGGTGAAGGAGCCAACCTCGCGCTGATCGACGGCGCCGATCTCGCCCGCGCGATCCTGGCCCACGACGACCTCGGCACCGCGCTCGCGGTCTACGAGAAGACGATGTTCCCCCGGGCGGCCAAGTCGGCGGCCGCGTCACAAAAGGGCCTCGACACGATGTTCGTCGACGGTCCGCCCCGGAAGATCGTCCGGTTCTTCCGGACGATGGGCGTCGTTTCGCGCCTGACCCGGCCGTTCGAGCGCGTGTTCGCGGTGGGGAGCCGGACAAAATGACGGAGAACGTGGCCCTGGGCGCCGTCGAACTGACCGTCGCCGACCTCGACCGCAGCGTGGCGTACTACACGCGGGACATCGGCCTTCGGCTGCACGACCGCGACAAAAGTGGTGCCCGGCTGGGAGTTCCCGAGCGCGCGTTCGTCTCGTTGCGACAGTGCCCCGGCGCGGTGCCGCCGCCGTCGTCGAGCGCCGGGCTCAGCCACTTCGCGCCGCAAGTGCCGACCCCGGCGGATCTGGCCCGGTTCGTCCGGCACTACACGGCCCGGCACCCCGAGTTCCAGCTGACCGATCACGTTGTCGCGCGCTCGATCTACGTCGTGGACCCGGACGGCCACTGCGTCGAAGTCACCTGTGCCCGGCCGCGAGAGGAGTGGCGCTGGCAGGACGGCCGGCCGGTGCTCGTCGCCGATCCGTTGGAAATGCGGGACTTCTCCGGCGAGCCTGGCTGGGACCTGCCGTTCGACGGCCTTCCGGCGGGCACCGAGCTGGGACACGTCCAGCTCAAGGTGACCGACCCGGAGCTGGCGGCCACCGAACCCTTCTATTGCGACCTGCTCGGCTTCGGAGTCGAAGGCCGGCTGGGCACCATGTTCCTCGCGGTCGGAGTGGCCGAGCATCGCGCGTTGCTGGTGTTCACCAACCGGTTCAGCCTGGACGGCGGTGCGCCCGCACCCGAGGACAGCGCCCGGCTCGTCGGCGTCGATCTGGTGCTCCCCAACGAAGATCGCGTGCACGAGCTTTCCGCGCGGCTCACCGCGGCGAGCTACCCGCACGAGCTTTCGGCGGACGTGCTGCACGTCCGGGACCCGTCGGGAAACCTGCTGCGCTTCTCCGTGAGTCCCTAGTCGTCAGCTCCCGGTCGGTGGCGCGCTCATCGCCGCCGCCAGGAACGTGATCGCCCAGCCCCGGGCCGCCTCACCCGCCGGCGGGGACACGTTCGCCGGGAGGCGCCGGTTGTAGACCTCGACGCGGTCCACCGCCGCCACGGCGAGGATCCCGCGGATCCGGAACCACAGCTCTTCCGGGGAAAGCCCGGGCAGGGCGCGCTCGAAGGCCGCCAGGTAGCGGTCGCGGACCGTGTCCTCGGCCGAGCCGGTCCAGGTGCGCATCTCCTCGGGCGGGTCGCCGATGATCCGCATGATCAGCCGGGACGTCCGGGCGCCGCGTTCGTCGCCGGCGAGCATCTCGTCGAACAACGGCCCGGCGAAGGCCTCGACCAGTTCGATGACCGGCGGGTCCGGGGTCCGGGCGAGCAGCCGGTCGAGCGCGGCGGTCTGCGCGGCGTTGATGGGCTCGACCACGCGGCGGACGACCGCGGCCAGGAGCTCCGCCTTCGAGCCGAAGTGATACCCGACGGCGGCCAGGTTGGCGCCCGCGAGCTCGGTGATCGCGCGGACCGAGGCGCCCTGGAAACCGTGCTCGGCGAAGAGGCGTTCGGCCGCGTCGAGGAGCTGGGAGCGGGTGTCGGGCGGCGCCATGTGTGCCTACTATACGTACGTATGATTCAAACGAACGTATGAATGAGGGTTACCATGAAGCTGCTCGTGTACGGCGCCGGAGTCGCCGGCAGCGTGTTCGCCGTCCAGATGCATGAAGCCGGGCACGACGTCTCGCTCCTCGCCCGGGGCGAGCGCCTGGCCGCCCTGCGCCGCCACGGCGTTCAGCTCGCCGAGCGGGACAACCCGGTCAGGCGGGTGCCGGTACCGGTGGTCGAGGAGCCCGCCGGCGAGTACGACCTGATCGCCGTCCTGGTCCGCGCCCACCAGGTGGAGGCGGTGCTGGAGGCACTCGCCGATGTCCGCGGTGACGTGCTGTTCCTGCTCAACTGGGCGGCCGGTGCGGAGCCGCTGGGCGCGGTGCTCGGCCACGATCGGGTGCTGCTCGGCTTTCCCGTGGCCGGCGGCACGGTGGACGGAGACGTGATCCGCCACCGCGGGGCCACCCTGCTGTCCCGGCTGGTCACGATGTCGATCGGGGAACCTGGCGGCGGGACCACGCCGCGAACGGACCGGATCCTGCGGGCGCTGCGCACCGCCGGGATCAAGGCCAAGGTCGAGCCGCGGATGGCGGCCTGGCTCACGACGCACGCCGCGTTCGAGGTGCCGCTCGGGCAGGCGGTGGCCGCGGCCGGCGGTCCGGTGGCGCTGGCCGGGGATCCGGCCGCGGTCCGCGACATGCTCCGCCTGATGCGGCGGAACCTGGCCGCCCTGCCGGCGCCGCCGGTCCCGCGCGCGTTCCGTGCGTTGCAGACACTGCCGGAATGGCTGCTCATAGTCGTGCTGCGGCGCTTCTTGCGGAGTGCGACGGCCGTGCACAGCGGCCTCAGCAGCACCTCACCCGCGGCGGCGGCCGAACTCGAGCGGCTGGCCGAACAGCTGCGCGCCGGTGCAAAGGCCCGGTAGGCGGGCCTGTTACACCTGGACCAGCCGGATGTTACGGACGTAACCTGACGGGATGAGTGCCGAGGCCTGGCTGGTGATCAGCGTGTCGACCGCCGGCGGGCCCGACTCGCTGCGGGTGCAGGTCTGGCGCAAGCTCCGCTCTCTCGGTGCGCTCTACCTGCAGCAGTCGGTGTGCCTGCTGCCCGCCCGGCCGGAGGTGGTGCGGGAGGTCCGCCGGCTGGCCGACCGGGTTCGCCACCAGGGCGGCACCGCGCGGGTGCTGACGATGACCTTCACCGATCCGGCCGAGGAGGAAGCCGTGATCGCCGAGCTCAATGCGTCTCGCGACGTCGAGTACCACGAAGTCCTCGAGCGGCTTCCCGCGCTGCGCCGGGAACTCGCCGAAGAACGGGCCAAGGGCAACACGACGTATGCCGAAGTCGAGGAGTCCGAGGCCGACCTGCAGCGGTTCCGGAGCTGGCTGGCCAAGATCGCCGCTCGCGACTACTTCACCGCGCCGGCCGGCCAGGACGCCCGGGACGCCGTCGACGAGGCCGCCACCGAACTCGCCGACTTCGAAGCAGCCGCCCTCCACGCCGAAGCCCCCGACCGCCCGGCACCGCGGCTCCGCGCCGTCGACCGGCCATGACCGGCTCGTTCTGGTGGGACCTGCTGATCGGCGTCGCCGTCACGCTCGTGCTGGCCTGGCTCGCGCTGATCGTCGCGCTCGTCCTCGTCCGGCCGCGGGGCGGGCTCCTGCGCGAAGCCCTGCGGCTGCTGCCTGACGTGCTGCGGCTCATCCGGCGCCTGGCCGCGGACCCGGCCATGCCCCGTGGTGTCCGGATCCGGCTCGGTCTCCTGCTGGTCTACCTCGCCATGCCCATCGACCTGATTCCCGACTTCATCCCCGTGCTCGGCCACGCCGACGACGCCATCATCGCCACCGCCGTCCTGCGCGGCGTCGTCCGCCGCGCGGGACTCGATGCCGTGCGCGCCCACTGGCCCGGCACCGACGACGGTTTCGCCGCGGCGGCCCGCCTGGCCGGAATCCGGCTCAAGGCGAACTGATCGACCGGGTCCGCTGGTGCGGGGACGGTCGCCGTTCGTCCGTGATCCGGTGCCGGTCGTTCGTGATCGGTAGCCAGGCCCGGCGCGGGGCGCAGAAGGTGGTCGGAGGAAAGCGTTGTCACCCCTGCAGCCGCCCCGGAGGTGGACGGATGAACGCCTGGTCCGCGGAAGAGTTCGAAGCGCGGCTGCGGTCGATCGGGGAAAAGCGGTACCACCACCTGCATCCCTTCAACGAACGGATGCACGCGGGCTCGCTGACCGAAGAGGAATTCCGGGGCTGGGTGCGGAATCGCTTCTACTACCAGGTGAACCTGCCGGTGAAGGACGCGTTCATCCTGACCAAGCTCCCCGGCCGCGACGACCGGCGCCGGTGGATCCAGCGCATCATCGACCACGACGGGCGCACGGGCGACGAGGGCGGCATCGAGAAGTGGGTACGTCTCGGCGAAGCCGTCGGATTGACCCGCGAGCAATTGTTCGACAACGACACTGTCCTGCCCGGAGCGCGGTTCGCCGTCGACGCCTACGTGGACTTCTGCCGCCGGCGGCCGTGGCTGGAATCCGTGGCGTCGGCGCTGACCGAGCTGTTCGCGCCGGATCTGCTCAGCCGCCGGATCACCGACGTCGAGCACCACTACCCGTGGATCGCGCCGGAAGGCCTGGACTACTTCCGGGCCCGGCTGACCCAGCAGCCGAAGGACATCGCGCATCTGCTCGAGCTGGTGCTGAACCACGCGACGTCCCGGGAGCAGCAGGACGCCTGCGCACGAGCCCTGGAGTTCAAGTGCGACGTCCTCTGGAGCCTGCTCGACGCCGTGCAGCTCGAGTACAGCAAGAGCTCGTGATGGACAGCGACGATCTGACCGCCACGCCCCGGCTGGCGACCAAGGCGATGCTCAAGCACGACAGCGTCCGGGACGTCGAGCTGCTCCTGCTGCCGGAACGCGTGGTGCTCCTGAACAAGTCCGGCGCGGCGATCCTGGGACTCTGCGACGGCAGCCGGACCGTGCAGCAGCTGGTCGAGAGGCTCGAACACGACTTCGAGGCGACCGACCTCACGAACGACGTCATGGCGTTCCTCCAGGACGCCAGCGGACGCGGCTGGGTGGTGGTCAAGTGACCGGGACACCGCCGCCCTACGGCCTGCTCGCCGAGCTCACCCACCGATGCCCGTTGCACTGCGTCTACTGCTCGAACCCCCTGGACCTGCTCGACAGGCAGGACGAGCTCACCACCGACCACTGGCTGCGGGTGCTCGGCGAGGCAGCCGGGCTCGGTGTCCTGCAGGTCCACTTTTCGGGCGGGGAACCGCTCGTCCGCGGCGACCTGGAGACGCTGGTCGCGGAGTGCCGGCGCCTCGGCCTGTACACGAACCTGATCACCAGCGGCCTCGGGCTCACCGAGCGCCGCGCGGAATCACTCGTCGCGGCGGGACTCAACAGCGCCCAGCTGAGCATCCAGGGCGACGCCGCCGAAGCGACGGACCTGATCGCGGCGAGCAAGCGCTTCGACCGTAAGGAGGCGGCCGCGCGCATCATCCGCGACGCCGGGCTGCCGTTGAACATGAACGTGGTCCTGCACCGGCTGAACCTCGACCGGCTGGACACGATCATCGACGTCTGCGTGAAGTGGGGTGCCGAACGGCTGGAGCTCGCCAACGCCCAGTACTACGGCTGGGCGCTGCGCAACCGCGAACTGCTGATGCCGAGCAAAGCCCAGCTGGACGACGCGGTCGGCGTCTACGAACGCCGGAAGGCCGAGCTCGGAGAACAGCTGGAGCTGCTCTGGATCCTCCCGGACTACTACGAGTCCTACCCCAAGCCGTGCATGGGCGGCTGGGCGCGGACGGCGCTGACCGTCGCCCCGGACGGCGTCGTCTACCCCTGCCCGGTGGCCGCCGAGATCACGACGATGGAGTTCGCTTCGGTGCGCGACCACGACCTCGCGTGGATCTGGACGGAGTCCGCCGCATTCGAGGCGTTCCGCGGCACGGACTGGATGCCCGACCCGTGCCGCAGCTGCCCGCGCAAGGAAGTGGACTTCGGCGGCTGCCGGTGCCAGGCCTTCGCGTTGACCGGCGACGCGGGACGCACCGACCCGGTGTGCCGGCACTCGCCGGACCACCACCTGGTGCAGGACGCCGTGGTCCGGGCCAACCAGAAGGACCCCAGCGGGCAGCTCGTCCACCGCAGGCCGACGGTTTCGGCGCGCGAGCGGTAGTCCCACTCGTGGGTGCCGGGGCGCCGTTCGGCACCGGTTGCCGACCGCTGGTTCAAGATCGGTTGTAGCGGCTCGCCCGAATCCAAGAAGCTCTTTGTGTCCGCGAAATTCCGCCCAGGCGCCGGGCGCAGGTCGACAGGAGGATCAGGACATGGAATGGGAAACTCCGGAGTACACGATCGTCGAGGTGTGCGCTGAGGTCACCGGCTACTTCTACCGGGGCTGACAGCCGGGTCCCCGCGTCGGCGTAAGGCTCCCGGAATCCGACGGGGGCCTTCCGCCGGCCTGGTCCTTCTCCCGAGGTGGTTCAAGTGACGCTTGAATTTCTTCCGCTGATCGCACTCGCCTTCGGCCTCAGTCTCGACAACTTCCGCTCGTCGATCGCCATCGGGACGATCCCGTTCGGCTGGCGGCGCGCCCTGCAGGTGGCCCTCGTGTTCGGGGTGTGGGATGCGGTGGGGCCGCTGCTGGGCGGGTTCCTCGGGCACTACCTGGGTGACTTCCTCGGTGACTCGGCGGAGTACATCGGGGCGGCCGCGCTGGGGTTGTACGGCGTGTACTTCATCGTCGGGGCGATCCGCCACCCGGAGCCGGAAGACATGGACCACCCCTGGGTGACGCTCTTCGGGATGCCGCTTTCGCTGAGCATCGACAACTTCGTCGCCGGCGCCGGCCTGGGGATCGCCGGGGTCTCCCTCGTGGTCCCGATGCTGGCGTTCGGCGCCATGACCGTGGTCATGTCGTTCGCCGGCCTGTACGTGGGGCGGCTGGCCGCCAAGGTCGTCCGGGTCCGGTCCGACCTGTTCAGCGGGATCGCCCTGCTCGCCGCGGCGATCCTGCTGCCCGTGGCCTTCGGCTGAAGCGTGGGTGACGAGGACACCGGATGCCCGAGAATCCCGATACCCACGTCTACCGCACCTACGACAAGGTCCTGGGCGCGACCCGGCCGTCCCGGCGGCGGAACCCGCCGGCGGCGAGCGGCGACGCCAACGACTGGTGGCCGCACCGGATCGACCTGACGCCCTTGCGCCGACGCCGGCCCGCGGACTTCGACTACGCGGCGGAATTCGCGACGCTGGATCTCGACGAGCTGGCGCGTGACCTCGACGAAGTGCTGACGACGTCCCAGGACTGGTGGCCCGCCGAGTTCGGGCACTACGGCCCCCTCGTGCTGCGCATGGCCTGGCACGCCGCGGGTACTTACCGCGTCAGTGACGGCCGCGGTGGTGCGGCCGCCGGGATGCAACGCTTCGCCCCGCTGAACAGCTGGCCGGACAACCGGAACCTGGACAAGGCGCGCCGGTTGCTGTGGCCGGTGAAGAAGAAATACGGGCGCCGGATCTCCTGGGCGGACCTGATGGTCTTCGCCGGCAACCGGGCACTGGAGTCCATGGGCTTCCGGACCTTCGGGTTCGGCGGCGGCCGGGCCGAGGTGTGGGAGCCCGACGAGACGTATTGGGGTCCGGAACGCAAGTGGCTGGCAGAGGAGCGGTACAGCGGCCTGCGCGAGCTCGACGAGCCCCTGGCCGCCACCGAGATGGGGCTGATCTACGTCGATCCGCAGGGCCCGGCCACCAATCCCGACCCGCGGCTCGCGGCCCGCGACATCCGGGAGACCTTCAAACGGATGGGGCTGAACGACGAGGAAACGGTGGCGCTCATCGCCGGCGGGCACACCTTCGGCAAGACCCACGGCCCGGCGGACCCGGTGACCTGCGGGCCCGAACCCGAGGCCGCGCCGCTCACCGCGCAGGGCCTGGGCTGGGCCGGCGAGCACGGCAGCGGCATCGCGGCGGACACGGTCACCAGCGGACTGGAAGGGATGTGGACACGCACGCCCGTCGAGTGGGACCACACGTTCTTCGAGACGCTGTTCGACTACAAGTGGGACGTCGAGCTCAGCCCGGCGGGGCTGTGGCAGTGGATCCCGGCCGACGGCCAGGGTGAGGGCACCGTGCCGGACCCCTTCGACCCGGACGTGAAACACCACCCGGTCATGCTCACCACGGACCTCTCGTTGCAGGAGGATCCGGTCTACGCGGCGATTTCGCGGCGGTTCCTGGAGCACCCGGATGAGTTCGAGGACGCGTTCGCGCGGGCCTGGTTCAAGCTCACGCACGTCGACCTGGGCCCGAGCCGGCGGTACCTGGGGCCGCTCGTCCCGGCCGAACGGCTGATCTGGCAGGACCCGGTGCCGGTGGTGGACCACGAACTGGTGGACGCCGGCGATGTCGCCACCCTCAAACAGGAGATCCTCGGCTCCGGCCTGACGGTGGCGCAGCTCGTGGCGACGGCGTGGGCGTCGGCTTCGACGTACCGCGACAGCGACAAACGCGGCGGGGCGAACGGCGCGCGGATCCGGCTCGAACCGCAGCGCGGCTGGCCGGTCAACGAGCCCGGGCAGCTGGACGTCGTCCTGCCGGTGCTCGAGGCGATCCAGGAGCGGTTCAACACCGCCCAGCCGGGGGACAAGCGGATCTCGATGGCCGACCTGATCGTGCTCGGCGGGTGTGCCGCGGTGGAGCACGCCGCCGCGGCCGGTGGCCACGAGGCCGACGTCCCGTTCCGGCCCGGGCGCACCGACGCGACCCAGGAGTGGACCGACGTCGAATGGTTCGGCGCACTGCAACCCTGGGCGGACGGCTTCCGGAACTACCTGCGCGACGGTTTCCGGCTGCCACCGGAGCACCTGCTGGTCGACCGGGCGAACCTGCTGACCTTGAGCGCGCCCGAGATGACCGTGCTGATCGGCGGGCTGCGGGCGCTCGGCGCCACCCACCGGCGTTCTCCGGTGGGGGTGCTGACCTCGGCGCCGGGGTCGCTGACGAACGACTTCTTCGTCAACCTGCTGGACATGGCGACGGTGTGGGCGCCGAAGCGGGACGGGGACGGCTGGGCGGCGACCTACGAAGGCCGCGACCGGGACACCGGCGAGCTTAAGTGGGCCGCGAGCCGGGTCGACCTCCTCTTCGGTTCGAACTCCGAACTGAGAGCGCTTTCGGAGGTCTACGCGAGTGACGACGCGGGCGGGAAGTTCGTCCGGGACTTCGTCGGGGCGTGGGTGAAGGTCATGGAACTCGATCGGTTCGACCTGCGCTGAACGGTACCTCTCGCCGGGCGAACGGTGGACCCGGGCTGTTCTGTGGCAACGGATATCGTGCCGGTGTCCCCAGCGGTAGAGTCCGAACTCGTTGCAGGACAACAAGAGTGCGAACCAGCACCTGGAGGCGAGGTCCGATGACGACTACCCAGGAACGAGAAGACCTCCTGGCCGAACTGCGCGGACAGAACAAGGCGACCATCGGTGCCGTGCTCGGGTCCGGCACGATCGCCAAGGCGACCGAGCGTGCCGACGGGACGATGGAAGCGACCATCCGGATCCGTGAGGACGCGATGGCGTGGGAGCCGGGAGTGCTGATCATGCCGCACTCCGGCGTCCTCGAGCTGACGATCATCAACGACGACAAGAACACCCACGCCTGCCTGCTGCCCAGCAACGGGGACAAGCAGTTCATCGGCCTGCTGAACCACTCGAAGGGCAGCGCGACCATCGAACTGGACGGTCCCGGCTGCTACTGGTACGGCTCGCCGGCGGGCAACGACGAGGGCCGGGGCCTGACCGCCGCCATCGTCGTGACCGGCGAGGTGCCGCCGGAGGCCAAGCTCGACCGACCCGCCCAGCCGCGGCCGTAGAAAGGCAGGAGACACGATGACACTCGAATACCTCGACGCCGGCAAGGCGTTCGACCACGGAAAGCTGTCCAACCTGCCGCACAGCGCGCCGGACGTGACGCGCGGCCTCGGCTACGAGCGCATCCTCCAGGCGCGCAGCGAATCCCAGAACTGGATCACCTACTACGGCGACTACGACGGCAAGCGGCACAGCCTGCTCGACCAGGTCAACGCCGGGAACGCCAAGGACCTGAAGGTCGCCTGGATCTTCCAGGCGGGCGCGAGCGGGATGATCGCCTCCGCCTCGACCTACGCGTTCGAGGCCTGCCCGCTGGTCGTCGACGGCGTCATGTTCGTCACCGGCTGGGACGGCTGGCTCTGGGCGCTCGACGCGAAGAGCGGCGAACAGCTGTGGCGCTACAAGCACGCGATCCCGATCGACGTGACCCTGTGCTGCGCCAACGTCAACCGTGGCTGCGCGGTGGCCAACGGCAAGGTCTACATGGTGACCCAGAACGCCCAGCTGGTCGCGCTCGACGCCACCTCCGGGCGGAAGATCTGGCAGAAGCCCATCGGCGACGTGCGGGCGGGCGAGAGCGCCACGATCGCCCCGCTGGTCGTCAAGGACACCCTCATCACCGGTTCCTCCGGTGGCGAGTACGGCGTCCGCGGCCACATCGACTGCTGGGACCTCGAGACCGGGGAGCGGCGCTGGCGCACCTACACCGTGCCGAAGCCGGGGGAGCCCGGCTCGGAGACCTGGCCCGCCGACGGCGAGGCCTGGCAGCGCGGCGGCGCGAACCACTGGGTCACCGGATCCTTCGACCCGGAGCTGAACCTCTACTACGCCGGCACCGGGAACCCGGCTCCCGACTTCGACGGCGAGGTCCGTGAAGGGGACAACCTCTACACCGACAGCGTGGTCGCGCTGGACGTCGACACGGGTGAGATCAAGTGGCACTACCAGTTCACCCCGCACGACCTGTGGGACTACGACTCCACGATGGAGATGACCCTGTTCGAGCGGGACGGCAAGAAGCTGCTGGCCCACTTCGACAAGAACGGGTACATGTTCGTCATCGACCGCACCAACGGCGAGCTGCAGCACGTCACGCCGTTCGTCGACCGGATCGACTGGGGTGTCATCACCCGCGACGGCAAGGTCACCGCGCGGAAGTACCCGGACAAGGAAGGCGAACCCTGCCACTTCTTCCCCGGCCCGGCCGGTGCGAAGGAATGGACGCACGTGTCGTACAACCCGGACCACGACCTGTTCTACGTCCCGGTGGCCGACGTGGGCGCCACCGCCACCCGGCGTCGTCGCGAGTTCAAGGAAGGCATGCCCTACTGGGGCGCCGCCGTCGAAGTCGACATCGACAACATGGCCGGCTCGGTCAGCGCGTTCGACTCCCACGGTGAAGAGAAGTGGCGTTACCGGCTCGACGGCATGCCGATGGCCGCGTCGACCCTCAGCACCGCGGGGAACGTCGTGTTCGCCGGCACACCCGCGGGGGACTTCCTGGCGCTGCACGCGGAAACGGGTGAGAAGCTCTGGAGCTTCCAGTGCGGCTGCGGTCACCACAGCAGCCCGAGCACCTACACCGTCGACGGCAAGCAGTACATCGCGGTGGCGGTCGGCTGGGGTGGCTGGCTGGAGGGCATCGTCCCCGGCCTGTCCGGTCAGGGACACGGGGCCGCGCTGATCGTGTTCTCCCTGTGACGGGAAGCCGCCGCTGACCCGGGGCCGGTGGTCGAGTCGTCTCGGCCACCGGCCCGCCGGGTCAGATCTCCAGCGCCCGGCGCACGGTCGGGGCGTTGCGCCGGGAAACCGGCACCATGGTCTGGGCGTCGTCGTCCATGACCAGGAACAGCTCGCCCTTGTGCCGGCGCTCGACCTCCCGGATCCGGCTGAGGTTCACCACGTACTGGCGGTGCACCCGGAGGAACCCGGAATCGGTCAGCTCGGCCTCGAGCCGGTCGAGGCCCGGCGAGGCGGAGCGCAGCAGTCCCTGGTCGGTGGACAGCCACACGTCGTTGCCGTCCGACTGCGCGAAGGAGACCTCGGGCAGCCACAGCAGGACCATGCGGTTCTCGCGCGTCGCGACCATCCGGTGCGGCTGCACGTGCGGCGGCACGTCCTCTTTCGCCCGGGGCAACGGATCCCCTTCGGCCACGCCGAACGAAACGACGTTGCCGACCAGATGCCCGGACAGAAAGACCGGCTGGAAGCTGATCGACGTCGGTTCGTCGGCGAGCCGGGTGGAGATCTGCGTAGAGCCGGCCCAATCGGGGTTGCGCCCTGCCTGCTCGGCGGCGTACTTGGCGGCCCGGATGAATTCCGGCAGTTCCGGTTTCCACCGCACCGCGGGATCGGGTGCCGGGGTGGAGCCCGGGATGCCGAGGAGCACACCCGCCGTGTCGTCGGCGAGCACGACCCGGCCCGCGGCGTCCACGGCCGCGAGCGCCGCGCTCGAGCCCGCCCGGACGTGGCTGAAGGCGGCCATCAGCTCGGCGCCGTCGTCCTTCGCACGCCGGCGCAGGATGCGCTGGGTCATCGTGGCGGCGTTGCCGAGCCAGGCCCCCACCGTGCCGGGGAGATCACCGCGCCAGCACGAGATGTTGAGCACCGCGACCGGTTCCCGGGTCACCACGTCCCGGACCGCCACCCCGGCGCAGGTCCAGTCGTGGAACGCCCGGCACCAGTGCTCGGCGCCGCGGATCAGCACCGGGGCGTAGGACATCAGCGCGGTGCCCATGCCGTTCGTCCCGGTGGCGCCCTCGGACCAGCAGAACCACCGGGCCAGGTTGGCTTCGGCGGCCACGTCCTGCGTGGCCTGGTCACCCCATTGGGCCAGCACCCGGCCGGTGCCGTCGGTGATGGTCACCATGCCGCCCAGGGTGCCGACCTCGTGGGCCAGCGAGGCGGCGCGGAAGCCGAGTTCGGCGAACACGACGTCGTGCTCCAACGCGTGGCCGACGTCCGCGACGGCCGCCGGGGCTTCGGTCAGGCCCGGGTCGACCCGGTACTGGTCACGGCACCGGTGCCAGGAGATTGCGATCTCGGGCCGGACCCCGCTGAGGTCGTCCCCGCCGCGCGCGAACCGTTCCCACGCCTGGTACACCGTCGCGCCACCACGGCCGCGGGGGCTCGGGTCGAGCTGGCGTACCTGTGCCATGGGGAGACCGCCTTTGGTCTGTCGGGCCCGGGCGCGGCGTTTGGCCTTCGTAGCAAGCTAAACCGGGCATCGGAGCGAGGGCAAGGAGTGCGTGACGACCGCGGGCGAACGTCCCACGAACGGTGGTGCGTCGATGACGGGCGGCGGCCATTCACCCACCAGCGGTCGGGACGGCGTTTCGCCACCAGGCGGGCATATCCTCGAAGTCTGCCCGGATTTCTGCGCTCAGCCTACCCGTCCGATCGGGTAGTTCTACAGCGAAGTGGCCGAACGGCGTGAACTTGTCGTGAGCCACTTCGCCCGGCGACAAGGAGGTCGCGATGACCGGGAGAGTGCCGCCACTGGTGATCGCCCCGCGCCGCTCCGGGTCCGCCGGCTCCCTGATGGCCACCTCGTCGGCGAAGGAAGTGGCCCGCGCGTGGGAGAACTTCGCCGCGGGCGAAATCGTCGAATCGGGTGTGCGGCCAGAGATCCTGGCTTCGTGGTACCGGTGCCGGGATCGCTACGACGTGGACCGCACCCTGGACGTCGCACCGGGGGCCGAGGGTGACGAGGCCCAGCGGATCGACAACGGCGTGATCTTCACCGCGCTCGGCGGCCTCGGCGCACTGGCCGGCCAGGAAGTCGAGCACGACGGCGCCGTCGTCACGGTGACGGACGGGGACGGCCGAGTCCTCGGCGCCTGGGGCGACCCCTCCGCCCAGCGGCGCGCCGAACTGCACAACCTCGCGCCGTGGTCGTCGTGGTCGGAGGAATGCGCCGGCACGAACGGGATGGGCACGTCGCTCGAGGTGTCCGGCCCGGTGACGGTGACGGGGCCGGAACACTGGTGCGAAGCGTTCCACCAGTGGGCGTGCGCGGGCACCTCCGTCCGCGACGTGGTGACCGGCGCACCGGTCGCGTCGATCAACATTTCGCGCTGGAACGCATCACTGTCCGAGCGCGTGCCACCGTGGCTGACCAAAGCGGCCGCGTGCGTGGAACAGGAGATCTACCGGCGCGCCATCTACGAAGCCGACAAGGTCATCGCCGAGTTCACCAGGAAGTGTGCCCAAGCCGGCGGTTCGTTCATGGCGATGGATCGCGGGGGAAACGTCCTCGCCGCGAACGAATCGGCTGTCGCGATGCTCGGCCTGACCGCCAAAGCCCGCATAACCGCGGGCGCGACCGAACCGGCGGAGCGCTGGACCCCGGACATCACGGGGTTGCCGGAAGTGCTGCGGTGGGCGAAGGATCGAGCGCAGGGAAGCGCCGAGTGGAGCGGCTATGCGCGGTTGCCCGTGTGTCCTGGTGAAGAGCCGACGCCGTTGACCATGCGGCCGGTCGTCGACGCGAGCCACGTGGTGGGGATGCTGTGCGCGTTCGGGGTTCAGGAGGGTGAGGCATACGAGGGCGGCGCCGACGACGTGGTCGGGCCGCTGCCGCGGTGCGTCATCGGGATGCGCAATGATCGGCTGGTGCTGCTGGCTCCGTCGGAGATTCGCTACGCCGAGGCTGACCGGAACATCGTTTGGCTGGTCACGGAGCGGGGTCGAATCCAGGCGGCTACCCGCGGCTTGGACAACGTGGAGCGTTCTCTGGCTTCCTATGGATTCCGGCGGGTGCATCGGCGGTTTCTGGTCAACTTGCGTCGGGTGGCGGAGATCGAGCGGGGGATCAAGGGAGAGCTGTTCCTGATCATGGACTCCCGGAGTCATGAGTTCGTGCCCGTTTCGCGGCGCCATGCGCCGGATCTGCGGCGCATGCTCGGCGTGTGATCATCGGAGCATGTGGAAAACGCTTCGATTCGGTTGTGCGGCCTTGACCGACGAGACAACGAGGTGTCGTCCCATGATTGATCCAGTCAGTGCCCCGAGGCTGTCGGAGTTCCGGCGGCCGACCTTGCTGGAATGGCTGCGCGGCCGCTTGACGGACCTCCGCCGATCGGAGGCATCCCGCAACGCCCTGTGTGAGCACGACGAGAGGACTGCGCCGTGCGCGGTCTGTTCGGTGCGGTACTGGTAGGATCGGTCACCCCGGTTCACGGACGAAGCGTCCACAATGGAGCAATCGCCGACCGTGCTGCCGCGGAGCGCCACCGGGGGTTGGTGGACGGATCGGGTTCGGCAAAAGGAGGCTCGCGTCGGATGCCGCCGACAGGATCGCGCGGACTCGGAGCCTGGCAGTGGTCGTCGCGGCAACCCATGAGCTGACGTTTGCAGCCGTCGACGCAGCACACGCTGCGCACATGGCCGCCGAAAACGCAGCCATCACCGACCTCGCGGCGCGACGGGCGGGGACCCGGGCCCAAGCGGAGGAGAACCGGCTGGCACAAGGTCAACGGCCGGCCCCCGGACCGCGGGGAGCCGGACTCTCCTTCACCGAGACACACGACGGTGCCTACGAGCCGCCATCCCCACTTTGCAACCTTTTTCAGTCACGCCTACATCTACGGCGACGCGACCGGATTCAGGTTTCTCAGTTATGTCAACCCGCACGGCAAGAAGCCAACGCAGCAGCTGCTCGCCGGCGCGTCCGTAAAAATCCGGGCGTGCAGGAGGGCCGGCCTGACCCCGCCATTCACTTTGACAGCACCATCTACGTCTACGAGATCAAGGCGCCATCGAAGAAGTACGGCCTGGTCGAGCGGACGAAGGGGCAGATATCCGGGTACGTCAACGCTTTCCGGGAACTGTTCAGGCGGCAGGGGGTGCGGACCGAATTCGGCCCGTCGGTCCCCGTCACCATCGGGATGGATCCGAGCACTGGCTTGGTATCGCTTGTGGTCGCGACCCGACTACCCAGGAGTCATCTTCTACGCGATCGTTTGACCAGGACCGGCTGGGCGACTGTCGTGAGCGATTGCCGGGGGCGGTCCTGGCGGTCGGGCTGGGAATGCTGTCGGCGGCTGCCGCAGCGCAGGCGGAAGCCGCGCCGCGGGCAGCGGGTGCGTCATCCCGTCGCCAACGGCCTTCCTGTCGATCAGCTGATCGACCGTGAGGTGCTGCGCCGCTGGCGCGGCGGAGAGCAGTGGCCGGCCGGCGGCGAGCATCCGCATCCACCAGTGCCCCGGCCGGAACCTGGCCCGGATGGAGCTGCGGATCGTCTTCGACACGCTGCTTGACCAACGGAACGGTCGTCCGTCAGTCGTCCTGATCCCCGTGCAGGCTGGTTCGCAGCAGATCGGCGAGCTCGTCGGCGGAACGCAGGTTCTCACCGGTGATCTTGACCCGGACGCCGTCCGGCTTGACGACCTGGACGGTCACGGTCGACCTGCGCGGTTGGCTCAACCAGGTTTTCAGCGAATTCGCCAGGACCGTCAACATTCCGCCCGCGCCGACGGCGACCGTCAGAAGATCGAGCGCGGATCCCATGTGCTCCGGGCCGGGTGGTGGTGTAGTCACCTTCACCCGGCCCCGCAACTCGTCCGAATGACTCAGCCAGTCGTCCAGCGAAGCCAGTTCGACCAGGAACAGACCATCCTGGTCTTCGACCTCGGTGGCGGCACGTTCGACGTCTCGCTGCTGGAGATCGGCGAAGGCGTCGTCGAGGTCCGCGCGACCTCCGGTGACAACCACCTCGGTGGTGACGACTGGGACGAGCGCATCGTCAAGTGGCTGGTCGACAAGTTCAAGGCCACGAACGGCATCGACCTCACCAAGGACAAGATGGCGCTCCAGCGCATCCGTGAGGCGGCGGAGAAGGCGAAGATCGAGCTGTCCAGCTCGAACTCGACCGGCATCAACCTGCCCTACATCACGGTCGACGCGGACAAGAACCCGCTATTCCTCGACGAGACGCTCACGCGCGCCGAGTTCGTGCGGATGACGTCGGACCTGATCAACCGGCTCAGGCAGCCCTTCAAGGACGTCGTCCGGGACGCGGGCATCGCGGTCGCCGACATCGACCAGGTCGTGCTCGTCGGTGGTTCCACCCGCATGCCGGCCGTGTCGGACCTGGTCAAGGAGCTGACCGGCGGCCGCGAGCCGAACAAGGGCGTGAACCCGGACGAGGTCGTCGCGGTCGGCGCGGCGCTGCAGGCCGGTGTGCTGAAGGGCGAGGTCAAGGACGTCCTGCTGCTGGACGTCACGCCGCTGTCGCTGGGCATCGAGACCAAGGGTGGTGTGTTCACCAAGCTCATCGAGCGCAACACCACGATCCCGACCAAGCGCTCGGAGATCTTCTCCACCGTGGACGACAACCAGCCGTCGGTGCAGATCCAGGTGTTCCAGGGTGAGCGCGAGATCGCCGCGCACAACAAGAAGCTCGGCGTCTTCGACCTGACGGGCCTTCCCGCGGCTCCTCGTGGTGTGCCGCAGATCGAGGTCACGTTCGACATCGACGCGAACGGCATCGTGCATGTCCTGGCGAAGGACCTGGGCACGGACAAGGAGCAGTCGATGACGATCACCGGTGGCTCCGCGCTGCCGAAGGACGACATCGAGCGCATGATCCTGGACGCCGAGTCGTATGCCGAGGAGGACAGGACCCGTCGCGAAGAGGCCGAGACGCGCAACCAGGCGGAGACGCTGGTCTTCCAGACGGAGAAGTTCCTCAAGGACAACGACGACAAGCTGCCGGAGGGCCTCAAGGGCAAGGTCAGGTCCGCGGTCGCCGAGTTGGACCGGGCGCTGAAGGGTACTGACTCGGCGAAGATCCGCGAGTCGATCGAGAAGCTGAGTAGCGCTTCGCAGGAGTTGGGCACGGTGTTGTACCAAACACGGTTCGGCGACTGATCGACTGGACGGAGGTCGGTGCCGGCTTGCGGCAGGTGACCGGTGGTGGTCGAGCGCGCCGGCTCGTCAGGATCGTCGAGGTATCCGTGCAGTTCAGGCAGTTGGTGACGCCGGCGTTGAACGTCGCGGACTCAGGTGGTGCGGGGGAAGCAGTAGGACCGGCGGCATCGTCAGCTGGTGCGGAGGCTGACTTTCTCGTCATCGGGCTGTCGAACGGGCCGCGACAGGTCGCGCCGAGGTCGAGTCACGTGGTATAGATCATGGCCGGACGAGGCCTTTTCTGGCCGCCAGGGGAGGAATCCGGTCGTGCAAAAATCTCAGTTGATCTCGGTTTTGTCGTGTCTGGTCGGTGTTTCGCTGCTGGCGAGCGCCTGCAGTGATGATGATCCAGGAAGCGCTCGAAACGGATCGCCGACCGACGTCAAGGCGTTGGCTGTCGGCAAGGCTGAGAGCGGTGACTTGTTCAAGCTCGCGGACACCCCGGGGTACGACGGCACGGTCACGATCGGTATCGACGACGGGTACTCGGCCTACAACAACCAGACCGCCGATGCCGGCACCCTCGCGAACAGCTACACGCTTGCCCCCGTCCTCGCGGCTCCGTTGAAGCTCGACGGCAACGACAGGGTGCTGCTGAACAGCGACGTCTTCGACTCGTGGGATGTCACGTCGAAGGAGCCGCAGCAGGTCACCTACAAGATCAAGCCGAACGTCAAGTGGTCGGACGGTCAGCCGTACGACTGCAAGGACATGTACCTGGCGTGGCTGTCGCAGAGCGGCCTGGCCAAGGGCCCGGACGGCAAGAACCCGTTCAACTCGGCTTCGACCACCGGCTACTCGCTGATCAAGCAGGCGACCTGCAAGGACAACCTGACCTTCGTCACCGACTACAGCGAGCCGTACCTCGACTTCAAGGGCCTGTTCAACGCTCCGGCGATCATGCCCGCGCACATCCTCGAGGCCAAGACCGGCATCGCCGACATCACCAAGCTGGCCCCGACCGGCGACCCGGCCCAGGTCAAGGCCGCCGGTGACTTCTGGACGAACGAGTGGAAGGGCTTCAAGGCGGACATCATGCCGTCGTCGGGCCCGTACAAGATCACCGCGTTCGACGCCAACCAGAAGGCCGTCACCCTCGAGAAGAACCCGATGTGGGTCGGCGGCAAGGGTGGCCCGTCGAAGATCGTCGTCCGCGCCATGGAAGACACCAAGGCCATGGCGACCGCGCTGCAGAACGGTGAGATCGACGTTGCGGCGTCGACCCAGCCGGACGCCACCGCGGCCCAGACGATGAAGGGCCTCGCGGCGCAGGGCGTGACCTACGGTTCCGCTCCGCAGCGCGGTTTCGAGCACCTCGACCTGAACTTCAAGCGCATGTTCGCGGACAAGGACCTGCGCAAGGCGTTCTTCGAGTCGGTGAACCGCAAGGAGATCACCGACA
>NZ_JBITCJ010000006.1:0-130156 GCF_044453095.1 Amycolatopsis sp. NPDC051758
TGGGTGCCCGGGGCCCACCCCCCCTTCTGGGGGTAGGCGGCCACCCCCATAATTTTGGCCGGGGGGGGGGGGGGGGGGCCCCCCCCCCCCAAACCCCCGGGGGGGGGGGGGGGGGGCCCCCCCCCCCCCCCGGCCGGTCCGGCTGCGCTGGCGCGAGCCGGACCGGTTCTCGACCACGCACGTGTTCCTGCCCGCGGGCCTGCTCGAGCGCACCGCGGCCGAGCTTTACGGAGCGGCCGCCGCGCGGCTCGGCTGGCCGGACGCGCCGACCCTCGACGACTCGCTGCTGGCCGCAGTGGCCGGCGGGCTCGGCGAAGCCGCGCTGGCCGGCGCCGACCCGCTCTACGCGGAAACCGCCGGGGCCTACCTGGCCGCGCACCTGGCGACCCGGTACGGCCCGCCGCTCGCCCAGCGTCCGGTCCGGGGCGAGGACCTGCGCGTCCGCCGGGCCATCTCGTACATCCACGACAACCACCACCGGGCGCTCACGCTCACCGACATCGCGGCGGTGGCCACGCTCAGCCCGTTCCACTTCCTCCGTGTGTTCAAGCTGGCGACCGGCCGAACCCCGCACCAGTTCCTCACCACCGTCCGCGTCAACCGGGCCCGGCACCACCTCGAACGCGGTGATCTGTCCGTCACCGACGTCGCCGAGCTGTGCGGCTTCAGTTCACCCGCCCGGCTGACGACGGCGTTCCGGCGCGAGACCGGGGTGTCGCCGAGCACCTACCGGACCACGCGCCGGAACATCGACGCCTAGGGCGCGTCACCCGCGAACCGGGGCCGGCCGCGGTCAGGGGTGATCCAGTCCTGCGCCCGCCGCGACCACACCTCGGCGGCCGGTTCGAGGCCGCTGCGGTCGTCGAGCGTGCCGCCCTTGACGATGATCAGTTCGGGCCGTTCGTGGAGGATCGTGAGGATCGGGGTTCCGCAGTCCCCGCAGAACAACCTGTCCCGGAGCTCGCCGTTCTCGGTTCCCTTGGTCTGGTACGACCTGGGAGTTCCGCTGATCTCGACCGCGTCCCTCGCCACCAGGACATTGAGCGAGAAGGCCGAGCCGGTGTGGCGCTGGCAGTCGTCGCAGTGGCACAGGACGACGGCTTCAGGCTCCCTGTCGAAGCGGTAGCCGACCGCGCCGCACAGACAGTGCCCGGACCTTGTTTCGGTGCTGCTCATTTCCGGTTCTCCTTCTTCACTTGGCTTTTTGCGGGAAGGCATGACGCTTTCCGCCGAAGACCGCGGCGGCCGCCGCGGCCAGCAGGACCAGCGAGGCCCAGGTGAGTGACGAGGCGCCCAGGTCCGCGACCAGCAGTCCCCCGAGGAACCCACCGAGGGCGATGGACGTGGAGAACACCGTGATGGTGATCGACTGGGCGACGTCCGACGCCTCCTTCGTCGCGGTGATCGCCGCGCCGACGAACAGGCTCGGCGAGCTGCCGAACGCCAGGCCCCAGGCCGCCGCGGCCAGGTACACCAGCGCAGGCACCCCGGAGAGCACCGCCAGCACCAGCACGCTCGCCGCGAACAGCACCGTGCTCCCGACGACCAGCTTGCGGAGGTGGCGGTCGATGTGGGAGCCGACCACGACCACGCTCAACACGGACGTGACGCCGAAGGCGAACAGCACCCAGCCGGCCTGGCTCGCCATGCCGGCGGAGCCGAGGAAGTCCGTGATGTAGGTGTAGAGGATGTTGTGCGCGACCATGTACGCGGTCAGGGCGAACAGGATCGTGCGCAGGCCGGGGAGCACCAGGACCTGCCGGACGGTGAAGCGGTCCGTCACCTGCTGTCCCGGCAGGTTCGGCAGCGTCGTGAGCACCCACACCATGGTCAGCCCGATCAGCGCGACCGAGGCCCAGAACGCGGTCTGCCAGCCGCCGAAGCCGCTGAGCCAGGTGCCTAGCGGAATGCCGAGCGCCAGGCCCAGCGGAGTGCCGGCGAGCGCGATGGCGATGGCGCGGCCCTGCCGGCCGTCGGGCGCGAGCCGGGCGGCGTACCCGCCCAGCAGCGGCCAGATCAGCCCGGTGCCCAGGCCGGCGGCGAACCGGATCACCATGGTCAGGGTGTAGCCGGTGGACACCGCGGTCAGCACGTTCGCGACCGCGACGGTGCCGAGCGCCAGCAGCAGCACGTTCCGGCGGGGCCACGCCGAGGTGACGCGCGAGAACGGGATCGCCGCCAGCGCCGTGGCCAGCGCGTAGATCGTCACGATCTGGCCGGTGAGCGCGACGTCGGTGCCCAGCGTCCGGCTGATCTCCGGCAGCAGACCGGCCGGCAGGCATTCGGTGAGAATGCTGATGAACCCGGCCAGGAAGAGGCCGGACAACGCGGCGTGCGGAAGGCGGCCGCGGGTCACCGCGGGCGCGCCTCGGGTAAGTGTTTCGGTCATGCTCCCAAGGTGCGCCGGCGGTGGCGGGTTACCCAGACCCACGCTTTGCCTACGCACCGCGTGCCTACCACTGCCGGGGACAGGCGGTGTTCCCGCCCGTCCCCCGCACCGCGTCACTGCGCGACACGCACCAGCTTGCGGTTCAAGAACTCCCCGATGCCCAGTTCGGACAGTTCACGCCCGAAGCCGGAGTTCTTGACCCCGCCGAACGGAAGGCTCGGCGAATCGACGAAGCACGAGTTGATGTACACCATCCCGGCCTCGAGCCGCGCCGCCACCTCCTGGGCGTGCTCCACGTCGGCGTCGAAGACGTAGCTGCCCAGCCCGAACCGGGTGGCGTTCGCCAGCCGGATCGCTTCCTGCTCGCTGTCCACGACGTAGAAGGACAGTACGGGGCCGAACGCCTCCTCCTGGTAGAGGGGGTTCGTCTCGTCGATGTCGGTGATGATCGTCGGCTCGAGGTAGAACCCCGGGCGATCCACCCGGTGGCCGCCGTGCACGATGCGCGCTCCCCCGGCCTTCGTCTCCGCGATCTGGCCGAGCAGCACGTCCAGCGCGCGTTCACTCGACAGGGGGCCGACCAGGGTGTCCGGGTCCTTCGGGTCGCCCACCTTGATCTCGGCGAAGCGTTCCTTCAACGCCGCAAGCATTTCCTGGCCGCGGTCCCGGCCGACCACGATCACGCGCTTGATGTTGACGCAGCCCTGCCCCGAGTTGTACGTCCGGCCCATCACGACCTGCTCGACCGCGTGGTCCAGCGGCGCGCCCGGCAGGATGAGCGCGGGGTCGCTGCCGCCCAGTTCCAGCACCGCCTTCTTGAGGTTGCGGCCGGCGCGCTCCCCCACTGCCGTCCCGGCCCGTTCACTGCCGGTCAGGGTGACCCCGCGCACGCGGAAGTCGTCGACCAGCGCGGCGATCTGCTCGATGCTGCAGAAGAGGTTCGTGTACGCCCCTTCCGGGGCACCCGCCTCCTCGAACAGCCGCGCGAACGCCAGTGCGCTCTGCGGCACGCTTTCGGCGTGCTTCAGCAGGACCACGTTGCCGGCCACGAGCTGGGACGCGGCCACCCGGGCCAGCTGGTAGTAGGGGAAGTTCCACGGCTCGATGGCCAGGATGACCCCGATGGGTTCGGTGACCAGCTTCGCTCCGGGTTCACCGGGAAGCTGCTGTTCCGCGAGGAATTCCTCGCCCTGCTCGGCGTAGTAGTCCAGGATATCGGCCACGAGGTCGACTTCGAAGTAGCCGAACCGGGTCACCTTCCCCATTTCCAGCGTCAGGTACTCGACGTATTCGTCGCGCTTATCGCGCAGGATCTGCGCGGCTCGCCCGACGATGCGAGCCCGGTCCGCAACGGGCCGGAACTTCCAGTCCTCGCGGTAGAGCCGGTCCGCCTTTTCCAGCGCCGCGAACACTTCCGCGTCCGACTGCAGCTGGTATTCCTTCACCACTTCGCCGGTGGCCGGGTTGATCGACCGAAAACTCATCACCATCTCCTGTTTCTTCGCGACCGTGAGACAAGATCAAGCCTGCTTCGGAACTGCGGTGTCAGCCAGGCATCCGTTCGTCCTACCTCCCGCATGCCTACCACCGGCAGGGACAGGGTCGGGCGACCCGCAAGAAACCGAACGAAGAACCGCAACCAGGCGAAAGCGCGGCCCGACGTCACCTCCTACCGTCGCCGTATGTCCACGAACGACTCGACGCACCCGCTGGCCTGCTCGGTCAACGGCCGCGCCGTCCGGCTCAGACCGGACCCGCGGGAATCGCTGCTCGACGTGCTGCGCGAGCGGCTCGCGCTGACCGGCACGAAGAAGGGCTGCGACCAGGGCCACTGCGGCGCGTGCACGGTCCACGTGGACGGCCGGCGCGTGCTGTCCTGCCTGACCCCCGCCGTCCAGGTCGACGGCCAGGCGGTGACGACCATCGAGGGTGTCACCGGTGACGACGGCGGCCTGCACCCGCTCCAGCAGGCGTTCATCGACAACGACGCGCTGCAGTGCGGCTACTGCACCCCCGGCCAGATCATGTCCGGCATCGCCTGCATCGCCGAGGGGCACACCCGTACCGACGACGAGATCCGCGAGTACCTCAGCGGCAACATCTGCCGCTGCGGCGCGTACGTGGGAATCGTGGCCGCGGTACGCCAGACCGTGGACGGGTCGTGACGTGATGCACGCTTTCACCTACACCGCAACGAAAACCCTGGCCGCCACCCTCGACGCGCTGCGCACCGCGCGGCCCGGGACGAAGATCCTTGCCGGCGGCACCACGCTCTACGACCTGATGAAGCTGGACATCGAAACCCCGCCCGCGGTCATCGACGTGCACCGGCTCGCCGAGCTGAACACCATCGAGGTCGGCGAGGACGAACTGGTCTTCGGGTCCGGGGCGCGCATGGCGGACGTGGCCGATCACCCGGCGATCCGCACGGACTACCCCGGGCTGTCCGAGTCGTTGTGGCGTGCCGCGTCGCAACAGCTGCGGACAATGGCGACCGTCGGCGGAAACCTGTTGCAGCGCACCCGGTGCGCGTACTTCCGCAACGGCTCGGAATTCCCGTGCAACAAGCGGGAGCCCGGCAGCGGCTGCGCGGCCATCGGCGGGCACGACCGCGGCCACGCCCTCCTCGGCGGCAGCGGCTCGTGCGTCGCCACCTACGCCGGCGACTTCGCCATCGCGCTGATCGCCTTCGACGCCGTGGTGGACGTCGCCGGGCCCCGCGGGGAACGCAGTCTTCCGCTGGCCGAGCTGCACGTCGAGCCCGGCGACGACCCGGCCCGCGAACACGTCCTCGAGCCGGACGAGCTCATCGTCCGCATCCGCGTGCCCGCGACGCCGGCCGGGCGCGGCTCCACCTACCTCAAGATCCGCGACCGCGAGTCCTACGCGTTCGCCCTGGCGTCGGCGGCCGTCGGCCTGACCTTCGACGCCGACGGCTTCGTCGACGAGTGCCGGATCGGGCTCGGCGGGGTCGCGACCCGGCCGTGGCGGGCCACCGAGGCCGAACAGGCTTTGCTCGGACGGCGGCTGACTCCAGAGGCGACCCGGCACGCGGGGGAGGTCGCGTTCGCGGGGGCACGACCCGGTGCCGCCAACGGATTCCGCGTCGAACTGGGCATCCGCACCGTCGCCGACGCGCTGCGCACCGCCGGAGAGCGAGCCGTCCGATGACCGCCACCGAAGAGCCGGACACCCGCCGCGTCGACGCCCTCGAGAAGGTCACCGGCCGCGCCCGCTACGCCGCCGACCGCGTGCCCGACGGGATCGCCTACGCGGCCTACGCCACCGCGCGGATCGGCAAGGGACGCATCATTCGCGTCGACACGGCCGCGGCCGAAGCGGTGCCCGGCGTCCGCCTGGTGATCACGAAGTTCGGCCCGGACGATCTGCGCGACGTCGGCTTCCTCATGGCCAACGGCTATGCGGTGCAGAGCCTGCAGCCGCTGCGCGACGACCACATCGCCTACCGCGGCCAGCCGATCGCGCTGGTCGTCGCCGACAACCTGGTCGCCGCGACCGAAGCCGCGCTGGCGATCACGGCCGAGTACAAAACGGAGCCGTTCACGGTCAAGATCGGTGCGGAAGGCGCCGAGACCGTGCTGCAGGAACAGGCGATCCCCGTCCCGGACCTGGCCGACATCCACGTCGGCGACGCGGACGCGGCCTTCGAAGCCAGTCCGGTGCGGATCGCCGAAACTTACGAGCACCCGCCGCAGCACCCGGTGCCGATGGAGCCGTTCGCCACCGTCGTGCACTGGGACGACGGCAAGCTGATCGTGAACGACAGCACGCAGAACGCGGACGCGGTCCGGTTCGGCCTGGCCACCCAGCTCGGCCTGGACCCCGCCGACGTGGAAGTCAGCTCCCCCTACCTCGGCGGCGGGTTCGGCAACAAGAACTCCCTGTACGGCCACCTCGGGCCGATCGCGGTCGCGTCGCGCCGGCTCGGCCGGCCGGTCAAGATGGTGGTGCCCCGGCCCCAGACCTTCCACGTCGGCAGCTTCCGGCCGAACTCGGTGCACCGGGTGCACCTGGGCGCGGACGAGAACGGGCAGCTCCTCGCCGCGATCCACGAGGTCGACCAGCAGACTTCGCGCCACGACCTGTTCATCTCCTTGGCGACGGACGTCTCGTCCCGGCTCTACGCGACGCCGGCGTTCCGCGGCCGGCAGAGCCTCGTGCGCACCGACGTGCAGACCCCCGGGTTCATGCGGTCGCCGTTCGAGAGCCCGGCCATGTTCGCGTTCGAGTCCGCCGTGGACGAACTGGCGCACGCGACCGGCCGCGACCCGGTACAGCTGCGGCTGGCCAACGACGCCGCCGTCGACCCGGTCACCGGCCTGCCGTTCTCCGGCCGGCACCTGGCCGAGTGCCTGCGGCGTGGCGCGGCCCGCTTCGGCTGGGAGAACCGCTCCCCGGAACCGGGCTCGATGGTCGCCGACGACGGTTCGCTCATCGGCTGGGGTGTGGCGGCCGGCTGCTACCCGGGTGGGATGGTCCCGAACATCGCGCACGTGACGGCGAGGGAGGACGGCACCGTCACCGTCGCCGCCGGCGGGCACGAGATGGGCCAGGGCATCCGCTCGGCCATCGCGCTGCTCGTCGCGCGCGACCTGGGCGTGCCGGTGCACCGGGTGGTGGTCGAGGTCGGCGACACCCGCGTCGCCCCGCAGCACCTCACGGCCGGTTCCTGGGGCACCGCGAGCGCGCTGTCGGCGGTCCAGGCCGCCCTCGACGAGCTGCGGAAGGCCCTCGACGTCGCCGGTTCGGGCGACGTGGACATCTCGGCCGCGGTCCGGGCCAAGGGCGAGCCCGAGGTGTGCGCCGAGTCCGCCGTCGTTGCACCCGGCCAGGGCCGGCCGGCCCTCGACCGGCTCAGCGGCGGCCTACTCGCCTTCGCCGGCCCTGTCTACCCCGAGTTCGTCACGTTCAGCTGGGTGGCGCACTTCGTCGAAGTCCGCGTCGAGCCGACCACGCGGCGCATCCGCGTGCCGCGTGTCGTCTCCGTCGTGGACTGCGGCCGGGTGGCCAGCCCGGTCACCGCGGCGAGCCAGGTCCGCGGCGGCGTGGTGTGGGGCATCGGCGAGGCGCTGCGCGAGGAAAGCGCCGTGGACGAGCGGTTCGGTGGCTTCCTCAACACCACGCTCGAGGAGTACCCCGTGCCGGTGAACGCGGACATCCACCGGATCGAGGTCGACTTCATCGACGAACCCGACCTGACGTTCAACCCGGTCGGCATGAAGGGCGCCGGCGAGGTCGCCATGGTCGGCTCGGCGGCCGCCATCGCGAACGCCGTCTTCCACGCGACCGGCCGCCGCGTGCGCCGGCTGCCGATCCGGCTCGAAGATGTCCTCTGAGGACAGACCGGCGGTCAGCCGGCCGGACGCGCTCAGCCCGGCCGCGCTGGCCGATGCCCGAAGCCACCAGCCGCGGCGGGGGCTGATCGGCCTGGCGTTCGTCGTCCCCGTGACGGTGCTGCTGTCCGTCGGCGCGGGCGGAGCCCACCACTCGCTGGTCCTTTTCGGACCGCTGATCATCTTCGCGCTGCCGATCATGGCGGTGGTCGCGTTCTGGTGGGAGGACTGGCCCGGCACGCTGCTCCCGCGACCCTGGTCTGGCCCGACCGACACCGCCCTCGTCGTGGCCGGCGGCCTGGTGCTGGCCGCGCTGGGCCAGCTCATCGTCCACGGACCTGACCTGATCGGGGTGTTCGCGCCGAGCGCGGAACACCCCGGCCTCGATCCGGCCGCGAACTCGCTGTCCGGCAGCATCTTCACGATCGTCCTGCAGCTCACCCTGGTCTGCGAACGCCGGCCCCTGAACCGGCTCGGCCGCCTTCCGGCCGGGCTCACGGCCGTGGCGCTGTGCTGGGTGCTCGGCCTCGTCGCCTGGCTGGCCGTGGTGCACTCACACGCGATCGAATCCGAGGAGTACGGCGCTTGGTTCACCTCGATCGGCGCGTGGCAGATGCTCTTCTGGGTCGCGCTGCGCGGCTGGCCGTTCGCGCGGATCGGCCGGACGCGGCTGCGGCTGATGCTCGGCAACGTCGTCGTGGTCGCCTGCGGGTGGGGCGCCTACCTGCTCGCCGCCGGCGTCCTCGGCTGGCCAGGGGTCCGGATCACCGCGACCGCCGGGACCGCCGTCGGCTGCGTCCTGCTGGTGACCATGCTGTTCGAGGCCTGGCCGGCGATCCGGCTGACCCCCGCACCCGGCCGCACCCTCGCCGTGGCGATCGAGCTGATCCTCACCGCACTGCTGGTGTGGCTGCTGCCCAAGCTCGCGCGGGCGCTCGACGTGCCCGCCGCGCGCGAGTGGAGCTGGACCACGCACGTCATGCTCAACGCGCTGAGCACCGCGGTGATCCTGCACGTCGCGGTGTGGAAGCGGTGGCCCGTGCGGGACGACGGGTGACACCCGGACGGGCGTCGTCGCTGCCTGCTACTGCCAAGGACAGGCTCGGGGGCGGTTCCCGCGCGATACTGGAGACATGGCCACCCCTCCCGATCCCGTGATCGCGCCGGTCGACCCGCGCGCGGAGCTGAGCGAGTTCCTGCGCAGCCGCCGGGCCCGGCTGCAGCCCTCCGACGTCGGGCTGCCCGAGTACGGCCGTCGTCGCCGGGTGCCGGGTTTGCGGCGGGAAGAGCTGGCTCAGCTCGCCGGCGTCTCCGTCGCGTACTACACGCGTCTGGAGCAGGGCAACGGCCGCAACGTCTCGCTGGAAGTGCTGAACGCGATTTCGTCCGCTCTCAAGCTCTCGGAGACGGAGCACGCCCACCTGCTGCACCTCACGAAGCCCGGGCCGAGGCGGCGTTCCGCGCCCCAACGTCAACACGTGCGGCCGGTGCTCCTGCAGATGCTGAGCGCGATGGAGAGCGTGCCCGCCTACGTCTGGGGCCGCCGTACGGACGTCCTCGCCTGGAATCGGACAGCCTCTGCACTCTTCGGCGACTGGGCCGCCCGCGACCCGCGGGACCGCAACTGGGCCCGGATCGTCTTCCTCGACCCCGCGTCCCGCGACCTGTTCCCCGACTGGCGCAGAAAGGCCGCCGACGTCGTCGGCCAACTGCGGCTGGACTCCGGCCGGCACCCGGACGACCCCCTGCTGGCCGAACTGGTCGGCGAGCTGTCGGTCAAGAGCGACGACTTCCGCACCATGTGGGCCGCCCACGACGTCAAGCGGAAGACCCACGACACGATGCGGCTTCAGCACCCGCTCGTCGGGCCGCTGACCGTCCACTACGAAACGTTCAGCCTCCCCGGCGACCAGGACCAAGCCTTGTCGATCTACCACGCGGAACCCGCCTCCCCCTCGGAAGAAGCGCTGCGCCTGCTCGCCAGCTGGGGAACCGACGCCGCATGGGTCGGCAGCGGAGGATCCGGGGGGTCACCTTTCCCGTCGCACGAGTCAGAGGCCTTCCATGCGCATCATCACCCTCGAGGAGCACTTCGCCGAGCCGGCGATCACGGCGCTGTCGGCGAAGAAAATTCTTGAGCTGAGCCCGGGTTTCGCCACCGCATACGCCGCCGGCAGCGGGCTGCCGTACGCGCCGTCCTCAGAAGTCCTGGCGGACATCGGCGCGGCACGGGTGGCGGACATGGATCGCACCGGCATCACGATGCAGGTGCTCTCGTGCCAAACCGCGTTCCTGCCACCCGACGTCGCCCCGGCGCTGACTCGCGCCGCGAACGACCGCGCTGCCGAGGCGATGCGCAGCTTCCCCGGCCGGTTCTCCGCGTTCGCCGCGTTGCCCACAGCCGTGCCCGAGATCGCCGCCGGGGAACTGCGGCGCTGCGTCTCCGAACTGGACTTCGTCGGCACCATGATCATGGGCCGCACCGACGACGAGTTCCTCGACCGGCCACGGTTCGATCCCATCCTGCGCACCGCGGCGGAGCTGGGCGTCCCCCTCTACCTGCACCCGGCCCCACCGCCGCGAGCGACGAGCGCGGAAAACTACGACGGCCTCTCGCCCCAGGTCACCGCCCGGCTGCAGACCGCGGCCTGGGGCTGGCACCAGGAAACCGCGGTCCACTTCCTCCACTTGACCCTTTCCGGCGTCCTCGACCGCTACCCGGATCTGCAGTTCATCCTGGGGCATTGGGGCGAGATGATCCCGTTCTACCTCGACCGGATCGACG
The DNA here is from genome assembly GCF_044453095.1 of Amycolatopsis sp. NPDC051758. NCBI lineage: Bacteria > Bacillati > Actinomycetota > Actinomycetes > Pseudonocardiales > Pseudonocardiaceae > Amycolatopsis > Amycolatopsis sp. NPDC051758. The sequence continues at coordinate 10,529 of NZ_JBITCJ010000006.1, forward strand.
AGGCCCTTCCCCCACGGATCACGGGACTCGACCGGACGTTCCGCGAATACTTCGCCGACAACGTCTTCATCACTCCGAGCGGCATGTTCAGCCACGCCCAGCTGCGGTACTGCATCGACACCGTCGGCGCCGACCGGATTCTCCACGCCGTCGACTACCCGTTCATCGGCAACGACGGGGCGGCAGCTTTCCTCGAGGAGGCGACCATCTCCGAGGCGGACAGGGCGAAAATCGCGCACCACAACGCCGAGCACCTGCTCGCGCTCGGCGGCACGGCCCCGAACTGACACCGGGCAGGCTGCACGAAGCGCTCGTTGTTCAGCCCTGCCGTGTCACGAAGGCTTCCTGCGCCTGGTAGTACACCTTGACGACCGCCTTGATGACGGGTCACGCCACTTGGCGCGCGCTCGCTGTCACCCAAAGCGATGGCGGCATCATCCAGCGCGGTCGCTTCCGCCGAGATTTGGCGTCGCAACCGTCCTCGAGCATCGCGAATCGCTGAATCACGGTGCAGCGAATGAGCCGCACCATCGATGGGCCTATGCACAAGCGGCGCCGGGTGATGCCGGCGACGGATCGGCCCGCAGTAGTTGGCCGCTGCCGTGCCAACTCACCGCTGGCCTGGCTCCACGATGGTCAGCCGGCGAGCCACGGAGCGAGCAGCTTCTCCAGGTCAGCATCCGACAGCGCCCGCGGGCCACCGTGGAACTCGTGCCACCGCGACGCGTCACACGCCGCGGTGTACTCGACCTCGAACGCCCGCATCAACACGTACATGAACGTCACCGAGCTGAACCGCTCACCCAACAACGTCCGCGCCTCGCGCGCCACCTCAGTAGCGCCGCGACCGCACACGTCCCCGAGCCGAAGCTCGTCCGCAGCCGGGTCCAGCAGGCTGGGGGCATACATCACGACGAACTCTCCAACATCGAAACGAACAAAATCAGCCTTCAGCAGCCAGCTGACCACAGGCAGCCGCGATATCCTGGCCCCGGGTGTCCCGCACCGTGCAGGCTACTCCGCCGGCGTTGACCAGCCGCACGAACTCCCGCTCCACCGGCTTCGGCGACGCGTCCCACTTCGACCCCGGCGTCGGGTTCAGCGGAATGACGTTCACGTGCACCAGCTGACCCAGGTGCTTACGCAACCGCTTCGCCAGCAGCTCCGCCCGCCACGGCTGGTCGTTGATGTCCCGAATGAGCGCGTATTCGATCGAGACCCGGCGCCCGGAGGTGTCGGCGTAGTACCGCGCCGCCGACAGGACCTCGTCCACCGACCACCGCTCGTTCACCGGCACCAGCGTGTCCCGCAGCTCGTCGTCCGGCGTGTGCAACGACACCGCCAGCCGCACCTGCATCTTCTCGTCCGCCAGCTTCCGGATCGCCGGCGCCAGACCCACCGTCGACACCGTCACCGACCGCTGCCCGATGCCCAGCCCGCCCGGAGCCGGATCGGTGATGCGCCGGACCGCCGCCACCACGCGCTTGTAGTTGGCCAGGGGCTCACCCATGCCCATGAAAACGATGTTGGACAGCCGGCCGGGCCCACCCGGCATCGTGCCGTCGCGCATGACCGCCGCGGCCGAGCGGACCTGGTCCACGATCTCCGCCGTCGACAGGTTGCGGTCGAGGCCACCCTGGCCGGTCGCGCAGAACGGGCACGCCATGCCGCAGCCGGCCTGGCTCGAAATGCACAGCGTCGCGCGGTCCGGGTAGCGCATCAGGACGCTCTCCAGGAGCGTGCCGTCGTGCGCGCGCCAGAGCGTCTTGCGCGTCGCGCCCTTGTCGGCCTCCAGCGCGCGGACCTCGGTCAGCAACGTCGGCATCAACGACTCGACGAGCCGGGAGCGCGAAGCCGCCGGGATGTCGGTCATCTCCGCCGGGTCGACCGTCAGGCGCGAGAAGTAGTGGTTCGACAGCTGCTTCGCGCGGAAGGGCTTCTCCCCCAGCTCGGCCACCGCGGCGGCCCGCTCGGCAGCCGAGAGGTCGGCGAGGTGGCGCGGCGGCAAGCCACGCTTGGGCGCGTCGAAGACGAGGGGAAGGGCAGTCATAACCTAGCCAGTGTCCCACGCGCCCTCCGGCCGCGCCCGGGCCACCCTGGCCGGGTGTACCCCAGGTCACGGGCGAAACCGGGAGGGGCGTTCGTGAGTCCAAGGGCGGACGAAAGAGGTGAGCCCGTGTCCTTCCGGCACATCGTCGTGGCCGTCGCGGCCGTGTTGAGCGCTGCGGCCTGCAGCACGTCGACCGCGGGGCAGGCGCAGCCCGTGCCGACGGTGACGAAGGCCGCGGGGCCGCAGCTCGTCGTCGGGACCCTGCACGTGGCCCTGCCGGTCGGCGCGAAGTACACCACTCGCACTGACGACGGCCTGCTCGACGGGTGCATCAGCGAAGGCACCGTCGTCTGCGAAGCGCGGTTGCTGGACCTGCGCGAAGCGACTTCGGACCCGAACGCGCCCATCAACCTCCCGAGCGCGAAGCGGCCCTTCGGCTGGTACACCGGCACCGACGTGCCGACGTGCATCACCGCCGCTTCGCCGCCGGGTCAGGCCGCGGTGGCCACCGGCAGCAACCTGCTCGAGTCCGGGTTCGCGCCGGTCGGCCCGAAGAAGGCCGAGTACGGCCGCTGGCAGGTCACCTGCGAGGACGAGACGCAGAACAACCAGGTCCGCATGTGGTGGCTGCCGACGAGCAAGATCCTCGTTGTCCAGTACGGGTCGTTCCCCGGCTGGGACGACAAGATGAACACCATGCTCGCCGGCGCGACGTTCTCCTAGGCGACCACGTCGAGCGCCGCGCGGATGATCGCGTCGGCGTTGATGCCGTGGTAGCGGTAGACCTCCTCGAGCGACCCCGACTGGCCGAAGCCCGTGACGCCCAGCGCTACCGACGGCACCCGGTTGATCCCGGCGAGGAACGCCAGCGTGTGCGGGTGGCCGTCGAGCACCGTGACCAGCGGCCGCGCCCGGGACGCCGGGAAGACCTGGTCGAGGATCCACGCCTGGGCGCTCCCCTGCCCGGACCGCGCCTGGGCCGCCTCGAACAGCAGGCCCGGGCTGGTCACGCAGACGACGTCGGCCTCGACGCCGACCTGGGCCAGCCGCTCGGCCGCCGCCAGGGTGTCCGGCACCAGCGCGCCCATCGCGGCCAGCGTGACGGCCGGCGACGAAGCACGCCGCAGTAGGTACGCGCCCGCGACGACCTGACGGCGACGGCGTTCGCGGGCGGCCGGGTCGGCGGGCACGTCGGCCAGGGTCTGGTCGACGGGACGGGTCGAGAGCCGGAAGTACGCCGACGTGCCGCCCGGCTTGCCGAGCCGGCCGAGCGCCGCCAGCAGCGTCCATTCGGTGTCGATCGCGAACGCCGGTTCGTAGCTGGTGCAGCCGGGCTGTTCGATGCCGATCGAGGGGGTGGTGATCGACTGGTGCGCGCCGCCTTCCGGGGCGAGCGTGACGCCGGACGGCGTGCCGATCAGGATCGACTGCCCGCCCGCGTAGATCCCGAACGACCACGGCTCCAGCGCCCGCTCGACGAACGGGTCGTACATGACGCCGATCGGCAGCAGCGGCTCGCCCCAGCGGCTCCAGGTCGCGCCGAGCTCGCCGAGCAGGCCGACCAGGTTCGTCTCGGCGATGCCCAGCTCGACGTGCTGGCCGGTGGGCTTCTCCCGCCAGTGCATGATCGTCTCGGGGTCGTCCTCGAACCAGTCGCGGCGCTCGGTCGCCGACCAGACGCCGACCTTGTTGACCCAGCCGCCGAGGTTGGTCGTCGAGCTGACATCGGGGCTGACCGTCACGACGCGCTTCGCCGCTTCGGGAGCTTCGCGCGTCAGGTCGAGCAGAACGCGCCCCAGTGCGGCCTGCGTAGTCGCGGTCCCGGACGGAGTACGTCCGATGTCGACCGGCAGCTCCAGCGAAGGCGCCGAAGGGACGTCCGGACGGCGAAGGCGCGAAGCAACTTCAGCGCACAACGCGGCTTCGGACGACCCGTCCGCGAAGCCCTCCCACGGCGAAGCGAGGTCCGTCCCCAGCGACGATGCCAGCTCCTCCATCTGCGCAGCGGTCAGCAGCGAAGAGTGGTTCTGCGGATGTCCCTGCGTCGGCAGGCCGCGGCCCTTGACGGTGTAGGCGAAGATGACGGTCGGACGACTGTCCGAAATGGACTCGAAGACTTCGTCGAGCGAGCCGAGGTCGTGGCCGCCGAGGTTCCGGATCGCGGCCAGCAGCGTCTCGTCGTCCAGCGACGCCACCAAGCCGGCCAGTGCGGAGTCACCCGCGGGAAGCCGGTCGCGCAGCTGGGCGGCGTCACACCGCAGCAGCCGCTGGTACTCCGGGTTCGGCATCGCGTCGATCCGCGCGCGCAGCTCGGCGCCGCCGGGCCGGGTGAACAGCTCCTCCAGCAGCCGCCCGTACTTCAGCGTCAGCACCTGCCAGCCGGCCGCGTCGAACATGCCCTGCAGCCGCCCGGCCGCGATGTTCGGCACGACGCGGTCCAGCGACTGGCGGTTGAGGTCGACGATCCAGACGATCTCGCCCAGCTCGGCCACCGCCGGGTCGAGGATGGCCTCCCAGATCGCGCCCTCGTCCAGCTCGGCGTCGCCGACCAGCGAGTACTGCCGCCCGGTACCGGCGGAAGAGCCCCGCGTCGTCAGGTAACGGCGGGCCAGCGCGCCCCAGATCGGCGCGGTCGCGCCGATGCCGACCGAGCCGGTCGAGTAGTCCACCGGGTCCGGGTCCTTCGCGCGGCTCGGGTAGCTCTGCAGCCCGCCGAACTCGCGCAACGTCGGCAGGTACGCCTCGTCCAGCTCGCCGAGCAGGTAGTTGATCGCGTGGAGCACCGGCGACGCGTGCGGCTTCACCGAGACGCGGTCCTCGGGTCGCAGGTGGCGGAACCACAGCGACGTCATGATCGACACCAGCGACGCGCACGACGCCTGGTGCCCGCCGACCTTGAGCCCGGACGGGTTGGGGCGGACCCGGTTGGCCTGGTGCACGATCGCCGTGGCGAGCCACAGCACCCGCTGCTCGATCGAGGCGAGTGTGCCGGTCGCCTGAGCGGACGGGGAGACCTGGGTCATCGTCGACACCTTTCGTGCAGGAAGCGCCCACCAGGACAGCACCAGTGGACGCATCGCACAACCGATGTCACCGTGACTGCGCAGAATGCACACCACGGAAGGACGGCTCAGGCCTCCGGGTGCGCAGAATGCGCACGCTCCAGCAGGGGTGTCAGCCGGTACGGGACGAGCTCGCGCATGACGAGCGAGATGTTCGTCCGCTCCACGCCCGGCGACGCGAGGATGCGCCCGGCGATCCGGTAGAGGTCGTCGGCGTCGACCGCCACGACCTGCACCATCAGGTCGCTCGCCCCGGTCAGCCCGCAGACCTCGGTGACCTCGGGGATCTCGGCCAGTGCGTCCGCGATCTCGGCGAGGCGCCGCTGGTCGACCTGCGCGTTGACGAACGCCCGCAGCGGGTAGCCCAGCCGCGCCGGGTCGATGCGGCGCTCGAACGACCTGAGCACCCCGCGCTGCTCCAGCCGCGTGAGCCGGGCCTGCACCGTGTTGCGGGACAGGCCCAGCCGCTCGGCCAGTGCGACCGCCGTGGACCGGGGGTCCTCCCCCAGCGCCTGCAGCAGGCGCGCGTCGATCTCGTCGATGGTTTCCGGCACGCCGCGAATCTTCTCAGCCGAGGTACTTCTTCAGGTCGTCGAGGACCTGCATCGCCCCGATCGGGCCGAGGCCGAGGAACCACACCGAGTCGTCGACCCGGATCGCGTGGTTCGCCTTGACCGCGCTCAGCCCGGCCCACAGCCCGCTGCTCGTGACGGCCTTCTCGTCCGCGCCCGGCCCCGCGCCCAGGCTGGAGTAGAAGATCCAGTCGGCGTCGGCCTCGTCGATGCGTTCTCTCGAGATCTGCGCGGCGAGCTCGTTCATGTCCTGGTTCGCCGGCCGTGCCAGACCGGTGTCCTTGAGGATGACGCCGATGAACGACAGGTTGCCGTAGAGCCGGATACCGGTGGAGTGGAACCGCAGCAGCGAGATCTTCGGCGTGCCCTTGACCGCGGCCTTCACCTCGTCGGCGCGCTTCTGGTAGTCGTTCAGCAGTCCGGTCGCCTGCGTCTCCGCCCCCAGCGAAGCGCCGATCAGGAGCAGGTTCTCCTTCCACGGGAACCCGGGCCGGATGCTGAACACCGTCGGCGCGATCTTCGACAGCTGCGGGTAGAGGTCGTTGGCGCGCAGCTTGCTGCCGAGGATCAGGTCCGGGTTCAGCGCGGCGATCGCCTCGAGGTTGAGGTTGCTGACCCCGCCGATCGCCGGGATGCCCTTGGCGCGGCCGGCGAGGTAGGCCGGCACGTCGTTCTGCCCGGCGTTGGTGGCCATGCCGACCGGCGTGATGCCGAGCGCGAGGACGTCGTCCAGCTCACCGCTGTCGAGCACCACGACCCGCGTGGGCTTCTTCTCCAGCTTGGTCTTGCCCAGCGCGTGCGTGACGGTCCGCGGGAAGACGCCGGGCCCGGCGTCCGCGCCGAGCTTCGCGGTCTCGGTGTCCGCGGTCGAGAACAGCCGGCCGCCGGTGGCGACGTCCTGGTCGCCGACACCGGACGTGCTCGGCCTTTCCGGCCGGCCGCAGGCGGCGAGCAGCGTGACGGCCGCGAGCGCGGCGGCCAGTCGCGTCCACTTAGGACTCATGAGGGCTTCCTTCCGGGGTGGCCCGCCGGCGGCCGATCGGGACGACCATGGGGGTGCGGGAAACGGGGTCTTCGATGATGCGGCAGGGCATGCCGAAGACGTCGGCGACGAGGTCGGCGGTGAGGATCTCGGCGGGCGCGCCCTCGGCGGCGATCCGGCCGTCCTTCATCGCGATCAGGTGATCGCCGTAGCGGGCGGCCAGGTTGAGGTCGTGCAGGACGATGACGATCGTGCGGCCGTCCTCGGCGTTCAGCTCGGAGAGCAGGTCGAGGACCTCGACCTGGTGGGCGATGTCGAGGAACGTCGTGGGCTCGTCGAGCAGCAGCATCGGCGTCCGCTGCGCCAGCGCCATGGCGATCCAGACGCGCTGGCGCTGCCCGCCCGAAAGCTCGTCGACGGCGCGGCCGGCCAGCTCGACGGTGTCGGTCGCGAGCATCGCCTTCGCGACGGCGTCGTCGTCCTCGTCGCTCCAGCGGCGGAAGACACCCTGGTGCGGGTAGCGGCCGCGGCCGACGAGGTCGGCGACGGTGATGCCCTCGGGCGCGGTCGGCGACTGCGGCAGCAGGCCGAGCACGGTGGCGACGTCCTTGCTGCGCAACGTCGTGATGCCCTTGCCGTCGAGGTAGACGGCGCCGGCGGTCGGCGTGAGCAGCCGCGCCAGGCCGCGCAGGAGTGTCGACTTCCCGCACGCGTTGGTCCCGACGATCATCGTCACGCGACCCTCGGGAATGCGTACGGACAGGTCCTTGACCACGCGCAGCGGCCCGTAGCCGAGGTCGAGGTGTTCGGTGTGCAGTGTCATGGCGTTCCCCTCACACTCGCCCGGCCCGGTTGGCGGTGCCCAGGAGCCACAGCAGGTACGGCGCGCCCACGGCGCCGGTGACCACGCCGACCGGCAGCTGCTCGCCGAGCAGGTGCTGGGCCACGAAGTCGCCGAGCAGCACCACGAGCGCGCCGGTCAGCGCAGCGGGCAGGAGGCCCGCGCGGGCGCCGCCGACGAGCCGGGTCGCGATCGGGTTGGCCACGAACGCGACGAACGAAATCGGGCCGGCGGCCGCGGTCGCGAAGGCGGCGAGGGCGACGGCGACCAGCAGCAGGGCCAGGCGGCTGCGTTCGACGCGCAGGCCGAGCCCGGCGGCGGTGTCGTCGCCCAGCTGCAGCCCGGTGAGCGCCCGGCTCTGGACGAGCGCCGCCGGCAGCAGGACGACGAGCGCGGCGGCCAGGGGGACGGCGTGGTCCCAGGTGCGGGCGTTGAGGTTGCCGGTCAGCCAGATCAGGGCCTGCTGTGCGAGCGCGACGTCGGCCCAGGTCATCAGGTACGAGACGACGCTGGTGAGCACCGCGCCGACCCCGACGCCGACGAGCACCAGCCGGTAGCCGTGCACACCGCCGCGCCGGGAGAGCAGGTAGATCGTGGCGCCGGTGAGCAGCGCGCCGGCCAGCGCCGCGGCCGAGACCACCGTGCCCGCGGCGCCGAAGAGCACGATCGCCACGACCGCCGCCGCGCTCGCGCCCTGCGTCACGCCGATGACGTCCGGACTGGCCAGCGGATTGCGCAGCAGGCGTTGGAAGAGCGCACCGGACATGCCGAACGCGAGGCCGACCAGGAGGCCCGTGACCGCGCGCGGCAGGCGGAGTTCCGTGACGACGTAAGCGGCGCGGCCGGCACCGTCACCGCCGAAAACGAGGCCGGGCAGGTCGCCGAGCGGCACCGGGAAGTCGCCGACCGCCAGGGAAAGCGCGAAGACCACGACGATCGCGACGAAGAGCAGCAGCGACACCGAGCGGGCCCGGACCGCCCCGCGGCGGCGCACGGCGACGACCACCTCGACGGCGTTCACACCGCCACGACCTTCCGGCGGCGCACCAGGACCACGAACACGGGCGCGCCGACGAGCGCGGTGATGATCCCGACCTGGACCTCGGCCGGGCGCGCGACCACGCGGCCGACGACGTCGGAAACCAGCAGGAGCAGCGGTGCGAGCAACGCGGAGTACGGCAGGAGCCACCGGTGGTCGGGCCCGGTGACCAGCCGGGCGGCGTGCGGCACGGTCAGCCCGACAAATCCGATCGGCCCGGCGATCGCCGTCGCCGAACCGCACAGGACCACCACGGCCAGCGCGCACACCAGCCGCGCCACCGGCACGTTCTGGCCGAGCGAGCGGGCGACGTCCTCGCCGAGGGCGAGCGCGTTGAGCAGCCGGGCGGCGACCAGCGCGAGCACCACGCCGACGACCACGAACGGCACCGCCTGGCTGACGGTCGTCGCGTCCCGGCCGGTCAGCGAGCCGACCTGCCAGAACCGGTACTGGTCGAACGTCGTGGCGTCGGTGAGCAGCAGCGCGCTGGTCACCGAAGCCAGGGCCGCCGTCACCGCGGCCCCGGCCAGGGCGAGCTTCACCGGTGTCGCCCCCGCCCGGCCGAGGGAGCTCACGCCGTAGACGACAGCTCCGGCGGCCGCGGCGCCCGCGAAGCCGAACCAGACGTAACCGCCGACGCTGGTGATGCCGAACGTGCCGATGCCGAGCACGACGAACAGCGCCGCACCGGCGTTGACGCCGAGCAGCCCCGGGTCGGCCAGCGGGTTGCGCGTCGCGCCTTGGATGACGGCGCCGGACAGGCCCAGCGCGACACCGGCGAGCACTCCGGCGAGCGTGCGCGGGAGCCGGAGCTCGCGGACCACGAGGTGGTCGGGGTTCGCCGGGTCGAAGTGGAAGAGCGCGTCGAGCACGGTGCCCGGGGCGAGGCCGCGGGTGCCGACGGCGACGCTGAGCAGCACGGCGGCGACCAGAGCCGCGGCGAGGACCAGCAGCCCGGCCGTCAGCGGGAGCGAGCGGGTCCGCACGGGTCGTTACCTTTGCTAACAGGTGTTTAGGCTTGCCTAATCTATGGCGCGGCACTTGAAGGCTCAAGCTCCGTGAGCGGTATCACCGGACCGAGGTTGCCATCCGACTGTTTCCGATATATCGTGAACGTGTCGCAACAGTTCGAGAAAGGAACACAGACATGCGTAGGCAACGACACCCCTTCGCCCACGAGCGTGGGCGCGCACCTTTTGGCCCCTTCGGTGGTTTCGGCGAGTTCCCCCCGGGCTTCGGCCCTGGTGGTGGACGCGGTCGCGGCCACGGACCGGGCAGGCGGGGTCACGGTGGACGGCGCAGCCGCCGCGGTGACGTCCGCGCCGCGATCCTGGCGCTGCTCGCCGAGCAGCCCCGGCACGGCTACGAGATCATCCGCGAGATCGGCGAGCGCTCCGGCGGCTTCTGGCGCCCGAGCCCCGGCTCGGTCTACCCGACACTGCAGCTGCTGGCCGACGAAGGCCTGGTCATCAGCAAGGACGAGCACGGCAAGAAGCTCTTCGAGCTGACCGACGCCGGCCGCACCGCCGCGGAAGAGCAGGACAGCACCCCGCCGTGGGAGCACATCGCCCAGGACGTCGACGCGTCCGAGGTCGGGCTGGCCAAGGCCGGCAAGAACCTGGCCGCCGCCGTCGTGCAGATCATGCGCGCGGGCACCGAGAGCCAGCAGGCCCGCGCGGCCGAGGTGCTCAACGACGCCCGGCGCTCGCTCTACGGCATCTTGGGCGAAGACGAGGACGAGTCCTCGGCTCCTTCCGACGAGACCGCAGAGTGACCTGGCAGGACGAGGCCGGTGGGCTTGACCCGCGTGTGCACGCGGTAGCCCACCGGCAGCGTCAGGTCTTCGCCGCGATTCCCGTTACGCTGCAAGGACTCCGTGATCGCCTGTTCGGCAACGGGCTTGCTGAACTCGATCTTCAGCACGGCTTCGAGGTCCGCGGCGGTCGCGAAGCGCCACTCGGTGGCCACGCGGCGGCAGCCGAACCCGGCCCGGGCGAAGAACCGCTCGACGGCGGCCGGATCGTAGTGCGGTAGGTCCGCACGCATCCAGCCGCCGTAGGGCTCGCTGGTCACGTCGAGGTCGACGATCAGGATCACCCCGCCCGGCCGCAGCACCCGGTCGGCTTCGGCCAGCCCGGGCTCGCAGCCGGGCCCGAAGAAGTACGCCGTGCGCGCGTGGACGACGTCGACACTCGCGCTGCGGACCGGCAGCCGCTGGGCCCGGCCCAGCTTCACCTCCACGTTCGGCAGGCCGTCCACCCGCTTCACCGCGTCCCGCACCAACGGCTCGTGCGGCTCCACGCCGAGCACCGAACGCGCGTCACGGGCGAAGCGCGGCAGGTGGTACCCGTCCCCGCAGCCGACGTCCAGCACGTCCCGGCCGGCCCAGTCGAACTCCTCGCGCAGCACGCGCCAGATCTCGCCGCCGACGTCCTGCGCCCGGTTCTCCAGCTCGTAATCGGCCTGGTAGTACCAGATGTTCGGACTCGGCACGACTTCCGCGCGCCGCGACGACCACCGCACCGCTGCTCCTTCCGGGGCTCATCTCGCCGGCAGTGATTTTCCGGCGACGAAATCTTGGCGGAAACCTTACGGATCACGCCTAGAATTCGGTGGGTCTCGGGAGGAGCACTTCATGGCATTCGGCCCGTCCAGTACCCCGTCCCCGGTCCCGGCCGGAATTCCGTGCTGGATCGAGCTGGCCTGCCGCGAGCAGGCCATCGCGGAAAGATTCTACGGTGCCCTCTTCGGCTGGACGTACGCCACTCAGCGAGATCCGGCGACGTCCGACGGGCGGTACGCCATCGCAACGCTCAACAGCGTTCCCGTCGGCGGGCTCTACCGCGCCGCGCAGGGTGCGCCGCTGGGCTGGATGCCGCACATCTCCGTGCCGCACACGGCAAGTGCGGCCGAATGGGTGGAACACCTCGGCGGCCGGCTGACCCTCGGCCCGATGCCGATCCCCCAGCGCGGCACGATCCTGCACGCCTACGACGCGTGCGGCGCGCCGGTGGTGTTCTGGGAGGTCCCGCCGGACTGGGAGTTCGTCACCGGGATCCCCAACACCTTCAGCGGCGCGGACCTCAACACCCACGACGGCGTCGCGGCGGATCACTTCTACACCAAGCTCTTCAACTACTCCAGCCACCAGATCGGCGACGGCGAATCGCTCGACTACGCCGAATGGCTCATCGAGCACGAGCCCGTGCTGTACCGCTACGTGATGGGTTCGGAGTACCGGCTCGAAACGCCACCGCACTGGCTCGTGTACTTCGACATCGACCCCGCCCGCGGCGTCGACGCGGTTGCGGGCGAGGCGCTCATGAACGGCGGCACCGTCGTGATCCAGCCCTACGACACCCCGTTCGGCCGGATGTCGATCCTCGCCGACCCGGAAGGCGCCGTCTTCGCCGTGATCGACCACTCGCGCGTCGCCGAAGGCTGGGGCCGCGCCGAGGTCGACGACCCCTACGACGACTGACGCACGAGGAGCGCCAGCCCCGCGACCAGCGCGTACCCGGCCGCCACCAGCCACATCCCGGCGGCCGGGAGCAGCGCGCCGACCAGCGCGACCCCGATCGCGCCGCCGGTCTGGCGCGACGCGTTGAGCACGCCGGCGGCCAGCCCGGCCTTGCCCGGCAAGGAGTTCATCGCCAGCGACGTCATCGCGGGCATCGCCAGCGAACAGCAGCCGAAGACGACCGAGACCACAACGAACACCACGAGCGCGCGGTCCGCGGGCAACAGCGCGAAGCCGACCGAACCGGCGAGCCCGGCCAGCGCACCCGCGACCATCGGCACCCGCGGGCCGAAGCGGCCGGTGAGGCGTCCGCTGAAGAACGCGTTCAGCCCGACCACCAGCGTCAGCGGCACCAGCGCGAGCCCGGCGGCGAGCGCGCCGAGCGACCAGGCGCGTTGCAGGTACAGCGCCAGGCAGAAGAGCGTGCCGTAGAGGCAGAAGTTGAACAGGCCGCCGATCCCGGTCGCCACCGCGAAGTTCCCGATCTTCAAGATCTTCAGCGGGAGCACGGGTTCCCGGACGCGCTTCTCCACCACCACGAACACCACACCGGCCACGGCTCCCCCGGCCACCAGGGTGAGGGTCGCCGGCGCGGACCAGCCGGCGTGCCCGGACTCGATGAACCCGGCGACGAACCCCGCGAGTGACGCCGTGCCGAGGATCTGGCCGGCGAAGTCGAGCCGGGTCGAGGGGTGGCGCGGCGGTTCCACGACCGCACGTCGGGTCAGGACGATGGCGACGATCCCGACCGGGACGTTGACCGCAAAGACCAGGCGCCAGTCGGCGAGGCCGACCGCGAGCCCGCCGAGCACCGGCCCGGCGGCGAGCCCGGCCCCGCTCATGCCACCCCACACCCCGAGGGCGTGGGCTCGCTCCCGCGCGTCCGGGAACTGGTGGACGATCAGCGCCAGCGACGACGGCAGCAGCGCCGCGGCGCCCGCGCCCTGCACGGCCCGCGCCGCGATCAGCCACGTCGCCGAGCCGGCCAGCGCGCAGGCGATGGACGCGAGAACGAAGACGGCGACGCCCACTTCGAAGACGCGTCGTGAACCCCACCGGTCCCCGGCGGCGCCCCAGGTGAGCAGGAACGCGGCCAGCGTGACGGTGTAGGCGTCGACGACCCACTGCAGCGCGGCTGTCGACGGCTCGCCGAAGTCGGCGCCGATCGCCGGGAGCGCGAGGTTCACGATGGTCGCGTCGAGCGCGATCATCAGGAAGCCCAGGCAGACGGCGGCGAGCGCGAGCCTGGCCGGGGCACGGGTTTCGGCGGGCATACCCCGAGTGAAACCCGGGGACACTTCGGCGGTCCACGAACCATCACCTATCGCTGGTAGGCGGAACCTCCCACCGCAGGTGGGTGGGGCCGGGCGGGTGACCGCCCGAGACCGATCCCACTCAGCCCAGCGGCACGAACGCCGAGAGCAGCAGCCAGGACACCACGGCCGAGGGCAGCAGCGAGTCGAGGCGGTCCATGATCCCGCCGTGCCCGGGCAGCAGCGTGCCCATGTCCTTGACGCCGAGGTCGCGCTTGATCAGCGACTCGACGAGGTCGCCCAGGGTCGCGGTGAGCACGATCGCGACACCGAAGATCACGCCCTGCCAGACGTGGCCGTCCAGCAGCAGGCTGAGGGTCAGCGCGCCGGCCACCACGCCGCCGACCAGGGAACCCGCGAAGCCTTCCCAGGTCTTCTTCGGGCTGATGCTCGGCGCCATCGGGTGCTTGCCGCCGAGGACGCCGGCGATGTACCCGCCGGTGTCCGACGCGACCACGCCGATCAGGAAGGTGAGCACGCGCCCGACGCCGTCCGAAGGTGGCACGAGCATCGCCGCGAACGCGCCGAACAGCGGCAGGTAGGCGGCGGCGAACGTCGACGCGCTGATGTCGCGCAGGTAGCCCTTCGCGCCGCCGGGCAGGCGCCACAGCAGGCAGGCGAGCACGGTGAGGACGAACGCGGTGAGCGCGCCCTCCCGGCCGAACGGCCAGGCCAGCCAGATCATCGCCTGGCCACCGACCAGCACCGGGATCATCGCGACCCGGATGTCGGCGACCCGGCGCAGCACCCCGGCGAACTCGAAGGTGCCGACCGCGATCGCGATCGCGATGATCCCGATGAACAGGAACCGGACGGTGAGCAGGGAAACGATGATCGCGGCGCCGAGCAGCAGCCCGACCCCGATGGCCGCGGGCAGGTTCCGGCCCGCCTTGGAGGCCTTCTTGGCTTCGGGGGAAGCCTCGGCCGGCGCCGTTCCCTCCGGAGCAGCCGATGCCGGCTCGCCGGCCACGGCCGGTTCCGGTGTCCCGGGACCGGCCGCCGGTTCTTCGCCGGCGCCGTCCACCCGGTCTTCGCGTTCCTCGCTCACCTGTGCCATCAGACCTCGAGCAGCTCGGCTTCCTTGTGCTTGACCAGCTCGTCGACCTTGTGCGAGTACGTGTCGGTGAGGTTCTGCAGCTCCTTCTCCGCGCGCACGACCTCGTCTTCGCCCGCTTCGCCGTCCTTGCCGATGCGGTCGAGCTCTTCCTTGGCCTTGCGGCGGATGCTGCGGATGGTCACCCGCGCGTCCTCACCCTTGCCCTTGGCGACCTTGACCATCTCCTTGCGCCGCTCTTCGGTGAGCTGCGGGATGACGATCCGGATGACCTGGCCGTCGTTGCTCGGGTTGACCCCGAGGTCGGACTCGCGGATGGCCTTCTCGATGGCGTTGAGCTGGGTCTGGTCGTAGGGCTTGATCAGCGCCATCCGGGCTTCCGGCACGTTGACGCTGGCCAGCTGGTTCAGCGGGGTCGGCGCGCCGTAGTACTCGACCACGATGCGCGAGAACATCGACGAAGTGGCCCGGCCGGTGCGCACCGACGTCAGGTCGTCCTTGGCGACGGACACCGCTTTTTCCATCTTCTCCTCGGCATCGAGGAGGGTCTCGTCGATCACGGCTACTCCCGTTGTTGTGATGGTGTGGCCCTGGCTGATCCCAGCAGGTCTAGGCAGGTACCCCGTCGGCGGGGGTGCTGACCAGTGTGCCGATTCTTTCACCACTCACCGCGCGGGCGATGTTCCCCTCGGTGAGCAGGTTGAACACGATGATCGGCATGTTGTTGTCCATGCAGAGGCTGAACGCCGTCGCGTCGGCGACCTTGAGGTCCCGCTCCAGCACCTCGCGGTGGGTGATCTCGCGGAACATCTCGGCGGTCGGGTCGCTCTTCGGGTCCGCGGTGTAGACGCCGTCGACGGCCTTCGCCATCAGCACGGCCTCGCAGCCCAGCTCGAGCGCGCGCTGCGCGGCCGCGGTGTCGGTGGAGAAGTACGGCATGCCGACCCCGGCGCCGAAGATCACGACGCGCCCCTTCTCCAGGTGCCGCTCGGCGCGGCGCGGGATGTAGGGCTCGGCGACCTGGCCCATCGTGATGGCGGTCTGCACGCGGGTGGGCAGGCCCTCCTTCTCCAGGAAGTCCTGCAGCGCCAGGCAGTTCATCACGGTGCCCAGCATCGCCATGTAGTCGGCGCGGTCACGGTCCATGCCGCGCTGCGAGAGCTCGGCGCCCCGGAAGTAGTTGCCACCGCCGATCACGACGGCGACCTGGACGCCGGTGCGGGCGACGTCGGCGATCTGCTGCGCGACCGAGTGGACGACATCCGGATCGACGCCGATCGAACCACCGCCGAACATCTCGCCGCCCAGCTTCAGCAGCACCCGCCGGTAGCCACCTTCGACCCGGTCACCCATCTATGTCGCCTCCTAGGCCCCTCGACCGCTGTTTCTTCTTCAGACCTGACAGTGCCCCGTCCCCGATGGACGGAGACGGGGCACTGGGTGGAACCTACGCCCGGACCTGGCCTCAGGCCTGGCCGACCTCGAAGCGCGCGAACTTCGTGACGGTCACGCCCGCTGCGTCGAGCAGGGCCTTGACGGTCTTCTTGTTGTCCTTGACCGACGCCTGCTCGAGCAGGACGTTGTCCTTGTAGTAGGCGTTGACCTTGCCCTCGATGATCTTCGAGATGGCCTGCTCCGGCTTGCCCTCTTCACGAGCGGTCTTCTCCGCGATGGAGCGCTCGTTCTCGACGATCTCGGCGGGCACCTCGTCGCGGGTCAGGTACTTCGCGCGCAGCGCGGCGACCTGCATGGCGGCGCCGCGGGCGGCCTCGACGTCGTCACCGGTGAACTCGACGAGCACCCCGACGGCCGGCGGCAGGTCGGAGCCGCGGCGGTGCAGGTAGGTCGCGGTCTGGCCCTCGAAGGCCACGACGCGGCGCAGCTCGAGCTTCTCGCCGATGCGGGCCGAGAGCTCCTGGACGACCTCGGCGACGGTCTTGCCGTCGAGCTCGGCGCCCTTGAGCGCCTCGACGTCGTTCGTCTTGAGGGTCTTCGCGACCTCGACGACCTTCGCGGCGAGCGCCTGGAAGTCGGCGTTCTTCGCGACGAAGTCGGTCTCGGAGTCGAGCTCGATCAGGACACCGCCTTCGCCGGTGACCAGGCCCTCGGCGGTGGCGCGCTCGGCGCGCTTGCCGACGTCCTTGGCGCCCTTGATGCGGAGGAACTCGACGGCCTTCTCGAAGTCGCCGTCGTTCTCCTCCAGCGCCTTCTTGCAGTCCATCATGCCGGCGCCGGTCATCTCGCGCAGGCGCTTCACGTCAGCGGCGGTGTAGTTCGCCATTCTGGTAAATCCGTCCTTTTCAGGTACGTGAAATCTCTGGGGGCTGCCACACCCGTGCGGCCGGCCGCGACGGCCGGCCGCACGAGTGGGTGGGACATCAGGAGGAGGCGGTCGCCTGCTCGGCCTCGGCGGGGGCCTCGGCCGGCGTCTCGACGGGGGCCTCGACGGCCGCGGCCGCCTCGGTCGCGTCGGCGGCGGCGGTCTCGGAGCCGGCGAGCAGCTCCTTCTCCCACTCGGCCAGCGGCTCGTCGGTGGCGACACCCGGCTCCGGCTTGGAGTCGGCCGAAGCACCGTTGCGGCTGGAACGCTGCATCAGACCGGCGGCCGCGGCCTCGGCGACGACCTTGGTCAGCAGTGCAGCCGAACGGATCGCGTCGTCGTTGCCCGGAATCGGGTAGTCGACCTCGTCCGGGTCGCAGTTGGTGTCCAGGATCGCGACGACCGGGATGTTCAGCTTGCGAGCCTCGCCGACGGCGATGTGCTCCTTCTTGGTGTCGACGATCCACACGATGCTCGGCACCTTGGCCATGTCGCGGATACCGCCGAGGGTCTTCTCGAGCTTGTCCTTCTCGCGGGTCAGCGTCAGGATCTCGCGCTTGGTGAGACCCTCGAAGCCGCCGGTCTGCTCACGCGACTCGAGCTCCTTCAGGCGGAGAAGACGCTTGTGCACCGTCTGGAAGTTGGTCAGCATGCCGCCGAGCCAGCGCTGGTTCACGTAGGGCATGCCCACGCGCGAGGCTTCGGCCGCGATGGCTTCCTGCGCCTGCTTCTTGGTGCCGACGAACATGATCGTGCCACCGTGCGCGACGGTTTCCTTGATGAACTCGAAGGCACGGTCGATGTAGGTCAGCGTCTGCTGCAGGTCGATGATGTAGATGCCGTTGCGCTCGGTGAAGATGTAGCGCTTCATCTTCGGGTTCCACCGACGGGTCTGGTGCCCGAAGTGCACGCCGCTGTCGAGCAGCTGCTTCATGGTGACGACGGCCATTGCCGGAATCAACCTCTTCTGTGTCGTGCGCGCTCGCAGGCGCGCTTTCTCGGTTTTGTCGCTCACGGCCGGGTGGCCGATCGCCCTGGTGCCCGTGCCGGTGCCCGGACCCTGGAGCTACGACTTCAGGGACCGCCGGACACCGTGCGAATCGCCCGGGTGGATGGTGCTGAACCGGGGAAACGCGCACGTGCACGCGAAGTCAGCCCGCTCACGCGGACCGCGGAGAAGATTCTACCCCCTGCCACCAGCCCCTCCCCCACCGGCGGCCGCTGGAGCGCGGAGTTGTCCACATCGGGTCCGGTTGTCCACAGATTCGGCGACGCGCCCCCACGGCGGGTGGTGGTGCCGCAGGCTGGAGCCATGGAGTTGATCAGTGGTTTCCGGCGCCGGGCGCCGGGGTGGTTCGTGGTGGTGGTTGCCCTGGTCACGGGCATTTTCTTGAGTCTTGGAGGTGCTGCTGGGCCGACGTCTGCGGCGGTTTTGCCGGACGCCGGGGTGCAGGTGGCGAACGGGTTGGGGATGGCTGCTGCTCCGGGCGGCCTCGGACCATCGCCACCCGTGTCGACGGGATGGGCCGGCGAGCTCACGTTTCTTGCGGGGTCGGGACCGCCCTCGCCGGCGGCAGGCAGCGCGACCGTCCCGGCGGGGGCGAGCGGCAGGCCGATCTCGGACGCGGCCGGCATCTCCGACGCCGGCTCCCGGCCGGTGCCGGCCGGCGAACCTGCCATGTCCGTGGCCTGGACGAGCGAGCCCGCCTCGGCGTTCGCCCCGCGAACCGCCCGGCAAGCGCGGCTGTCCTGGCCGTTATCACCCGTTCCGGTGGTTACGAAGTACTTCGACGCCCCCGAAACACCGTACGGCCCCGGGCATCGCGGGGTCGACCTGGCCGCCGTCCCCGGTCAGGAGGTGCTGGCGGCCGATGTGGGAGTGGTCGTGTTCGCCGGGCTCGTGGCCGGGCGGCCGGTGCTGTCCGTCGACCACGACGGCGGGCTCCGCACCACCTACGAGCCCGTCGCGGCGAATGTGGCCGTCGGCGAGCAGGTCTACCGGGGCCAGGTGCTCGGCACCGTCCTCACCGGGCACCCCGGCTGCCTGGTGGCGGCCTGCCTGCACTGGGGCGTCCGGCGCGGCGAGGAGTACGTCGATCCGCTCGCGCTGATCGGCGAGGTCGGCGAATACCGGCTCAAGCCGTGGGGAGGTGGTCGGTGATCAGGCGCCGGTCTGCTCGACCAGCTTGGCGCGCAGCCGCATGACCGCGCGGGTGTGCAGCTGGCTGACCCGCGACTCGGTGACACCGAGGACCTTGCCGATCTCGGCGAGGGTCAGGCTCTCGAAGTAGTAGAGGCTGACCACGATCTTGTCGCGCTCGGTGAGCTGCGCGATGGCCTGCGCCAGCTGACGGCGGTTGTCCTGGTCGACGAGCACCGCGACCGGGTCGACGGCGTCGTCGTCGGGCAGCGTGTCGACCAGCGAGCCGCTGTCCTTGCCCGCGGCCACCAGGTCCTCCAGCGCGACGACGCTGGTGAGCTGCAGCTGGCCGTAGAAGTCGCGCAGGTCGTCGAGGCCGATGCCGAGCTCGGCGGCGAGCTCCGCGTCGGTCGGGGTGCGGTGCAGGCGGGCGCCGAGGCGCTCCATCGCCCGCTCGGCCTCCTTGGCCTTGCTGCGGACGGCGCGCGGCACCCAGTCCTGCGAGCGGAGGTCGTCGAGGATCGCGCCGCGGATGCGCTGCATCGCGTAGGTCTCGAAGCGCAGGCCGCGTTCGGGGTCGAACTTCTCGATCGCGTCGACGAGCCCGAAGATGCCGGACTGCACGAGGTCACCCACGTCGACGTGGGTCGGGAGACCGGTGCCGACCCGGCCGGCGACGTACTTGACCAGCGGGGCGTAGTGCAGCACGAGCCGATCGCGCGACGCCTGGTCGGGGCTGTCGGCGAACTGGCGCCACAGCACCGCGATCCCGGCGTCGACCTCGGTGCCGTCCCGGGCTTCCCCGGGCGCGGCGACGTCACCGCGAGTGCTCACTCCGGTGGCTTCGGTCACGTGCGGTCCTGCGGTCATTGCACAGTCGTTCTCGGCATGCGGCTCAGTGTCGTCTCCGTGCTCGTGCGGATGCGCGTGCGCCGCCGGGCCCGCTGGTGACGACCCCGGCGAGGCTCCCCGGGCCGCCTCAGGCCCTGGGATGCGCTCGGTCATGGATCGCTTTCAACCGGTCGACGGTCACATGAGTGTAGAGCTGCGTCGTGGCAAGCGTAGCGTGACCAAGCAGTTCCTGAACGCTCCTGAGATCGGCGCCCCCTTCGAGCAGATGTGTCGCCGCGGAATGACGCAGGCCGTGGGGCCCCATGTCGGCCGCGCCGGGCACCGCCGAGACGGCGTCGTGCACGACGCGCCGCACCGCGCGCGGGTCGAGGCGTTTGCCCCGGACGCCAAGGAAAAGCGCGGGCTCGACGCCGTCACCGGCGGTTTCGGCGGCGATCTTCGGACGCCCCTCCTCGATCCAGTCGGTCAGCGCCGCCGCGGCCGGGACGCCGAACGGCACCACGCGTTCCTTCCCGCCCTTGCCGAGGACCGTCACGACACGACGGGAGAAATCCGCCCCGCCGACGTCCAGACCGCACAACTCGGACACGCGGATGCCGGTCGCGTACAACAGTTCGACGATCGCGCGATCACGCAGGGCGACCGGATCCCGTTCGGCCGCGCCGGCCGCCGACGCCTGCATCACCTCCCCCGCCTGCCCGGCGCGCAGCACCCCGGGCAGGGTGCGGTGCGCCCGCGGCGCGGCGAGCCGGCCGCCAGGGTCGGTGCCGAGGACCTCGGTGCGGTGCGCCCAGGCGGTGAACGTCCGCGCCGACGCCGCCCGGCGCGCGAGCGTCGTGCGGCTCGCCCCGCCGGTCTGCTGGGCGGCGAGCCACGCCCGCAGCCGCGCGAGGTCCAGGTCCGCGAGCGCGCCCCCACCGTCCACGACGAATCCCAGCAGCGACACGGCGTCGCCGACGTACGCGCGGACGGTGTGCGCGGACAGGCCCCGCTCGAGCCCGAGGTGCCGTTCGTAGCCGGTGACGACGGCCTGGACCGGCTCGGGCAGGGCGGCCCGGAGCGCGCGCAGGTCCGGACGGCGAGCACGACCGGAGCGTGGTGGCGGCATGGATGTCACGCTGCGCGAACAACCGCCGCCGGTCAAGGATCGCCACGCGGGCCCACCGGACCGGCCGAACACTTTCGACGATTTCTCCCGGAATTCGTGGCTTTCACGCGTTTTCCTTTCGTCGTCGCCAGCCCGCTTCCCCGCGGACGGCGAATCCGTCGATCTCCAGTGCCGGCAGCAGGGAGCGCACCGTCCGCAGTGGAAGGCCGGCTTCGGCCGCGATCTCGGCATCGGACCGGTCGGCGCGCACCGCGAGTGCCTCGTAGGCCCGCAACGCATCGGGGCCGAGCCGGTCGGTCGGGCGTTTCGGCCGGGCCGAGGTGTCCTCGGCGATCCCGAAGCGGCCCACGGTCTCGAGAACCTGGTCGACGGTGGAGACCAGCGTCGCCCGGGCGTCGCGGATCAGGTCGTGGCAGCCGACGGACATCGCGGACGAGATCGGGCCCGGCACCGCCATCACCACCTTGCCGAGCGCGCCGGCGGTGCTCGCGGTGTTCCGGGCGCCGCTGCGCCGCCCCGCCTCGACCACCAGGGTGCCCTCGGTGAGCGCGGCGATGAGCCGGTTCCGGACCAGGAAGCGGTGCCGCGCCGGTGGCGTGCCGGGCGGGTACTCGCTGACGACCGCGCCGCCGTTGCGGACGATCCGGTTCAGCAGGCCGACGTGCCCCGACGGGTAGCCCGCGTCGACGGCACAGCCCAGCACCGCAACGGTGACCCCATCGGCGGCGAGGGTGCCGCGGTGCGCCGCACCGTCGATGCCGTAGGCCAGGCCGGAGAAGACGGGCACACCCCGGGTGGCCAGGCCATAGGACATCTCGGCAGCGTGGTTCTCGCCGTACGGCGTCGCCGCGCGAGCGCCGACAACAGCAACGGCGCGATCAGCGGCAGTGCCGAGCGCAACGTCACCGGCGACCCACAAGGCCAGCGGAGGCACGGCTTCGGCCACCCCACGCCGGGCGGCGAGGTCCAGGGTGAGCAACGGCCAGGCCGGCCATTCGTCGTCCTCGGGCACAACCAGCCGCGCACCCGCCGCCGCGGCCCGGGCGAAGTCCTGGTCGACGAGGTCGTAACCCCGGCGCGCCTCGGTCGCCTTCAGCACCTCGGCCGGGCAGTCGCCCTGGCGAACCAGCTTGGCGGCTTTCACCGGCCCGTGCTGGGCCACGAAGGCGACCAGTGCGGGCGCGGGTGGCTCCGCTACTCGCAGCAGGTAGGCGCGAGCCCGGTGCAGCTCGTCGACGCTCATGCTGCAACCCGCTCGCGGAAGGACAGCGCCGACCCCACCTGTTCGGCACCAGGCTGGGACTCGCCGTCCAAGTCCGCCAACGTCCATGCGATACGCAGGCAGCGGTCAGCTCCGCGGCCGCTCAAGGCACCGCGGTCCATTGCGCGGTCGAGAAGGATCGTCGCCTCGGCCGGCAGGGCAAATTTGCGTCGCAAGGCGGGCCCCGGCACCTCCGAGTTGGAGCGCCAACCATGCTCACGCCACCTGGCCAAAGCACGGTCACGAGCTACAAGCACTCGTTCCCGGACCGTCTCCGACGACTCCGCCGTCCCGGTGTCATGCGCACTCATCGCGCTCAGCGGCCGGAGGCGGACCCGCAGATCGACGCGGTCCAACAATGGTCCGGACAGTCGGCCGAGGTACCGCCGCCGGGCCGTCGGTGAGCACACGCAGTCGACATCCTTCGGTGGTGCGCACGCGCACGGATTCGTGGCCAGCACCAGCTGAAACCGCGCCGGGTACGTGATCGAACCCTTGACCCGCGCAATGCGCGCCTCGCCCTCCTCGAGCACCGTCCGCAGCGATTCGAGACGCTGCCCGCCGAACTCACAGACCTCGTCGAGGAACAGCACCCCACGGTGGGCGCGGCTGATCGCACCGGGTCTGGCGATTCCGCTACCGCCCCCGATCAGCGCCGCAATGGAGATCGAATGGTGCGGTGCGACGAACGGCGGGACCGTGACCAGCGGTGAAGACTTCGACAGCGAGCCGTCGACCGAATGCACCGCTGTGACTTCCAGGGATTCCTCGGACGACAACCGTGGCAGCAGCCCGGGCAGCCGCCTCGCCAGCATCGTCTTGCCCACGCCTGGCGGTCCGGTGAGCAGGAGGTGGTGGCCACCTGCCGCGGCGACTTCGAGGGCCCAGCGTGCCTCCGGCTGACCGACGACGTCGGCCAGGTCCGGTACCTCCGGCGTCGCCGCCGGGGCAGGCGGTTCCGGATGCGCCAGGTCGGCTTCACTCTTCAACCAGGCCACCAGGTCGCGTAGGTGAGGCGCTCCCACGACTTCGATGCCGTCCACCAGAGCCGCCTCGACGAGCGAGTCTTCGGGAACGACAGCCCGGCCATATCCCGCAGCACGTGCCGCCAGGAGGCCCGGGAGGATGCCGCGAACCGCCCGAATCCGTCCGTCCAAGGCGAGTTCGCCGAGCAGCACGGTGCCGAGCAACCGCGTCGCCGGGACGGCGCCCGTCGCGGCCAGGATGGCCGCCGCGATGCCGAGGTCGTAGGCCGAGCCGACCTTGGGCAGGTTCGCCGGCGAGAGCCCCAGTGTCACCTTGCCGTCTGGCCAAGGCTGACCAGAATTCCGGACAGCCGATCGGACGCGGTCCTTCGCCTCGCGCAGCCCGGCGTCGGGAAGCCCGACGAGCGTCACGCGACTCAGCCCGCCGCCGAGGTCGGCTTCGATCTCGATCACCCGGCCGTCGATCCCGAGGAGAGCGGCGGACCAGGCTTTGGCGATGGGCATCAGAACGCCGCCTCGATGTGCTGGATGCGGGGGCTGGTGCCGACTTCGGCGAGGATCGTGACGACGTCGTAGCGGACCGAGCACCAGCCGATGCGGTACTCGCGCAGCCAGCGCTGGGCGGCGCGCCGGACGCGGCCGACCTTCTCTTCGGTGACGGTTTCCGAGGGGAGGCCGAACTCGGTGCCGGTGCGGGTCTTCACCTCGCAGAAGATGACGCGGGCGCGGTCGGTGAGGACGAGGTCGAGCTCGCCTTCGCGGCAGCGCCAGTTGCGGTCGAGCAGGACCAGGCCGCGGTCCTGCAGGTGCCGCGCCGCGAGGTCTTCGCCCCAAGCGCCCAGTTCGCGGCGGTGTCTTGCGAGCTGGTCGGTGCCCGTCATCGTGTGCGCCCCCTCGTCGGTCCGCGCCGGTCACCAGGACGGTCCCGGCGATCACGGTGCGTGTGCGTTCGACGATGCCGGGGCGCGGGGCGGGGGAACCAGCCCCGGATCGCCGGGCTGTGGACAACCGGGGGTATGTGGACAACTGGTGCACGGAATGCCGGTGGAACCGGCAAAATGTCGGCCCGCTGTGCTAGGGCGATGCGGCCCAGTGGTGACTGGAGGGTCGACACGGGTGAACCGCCGCCGAAACGACTCGCGCCGGCTCATCCGTCTGGGATGAGCCGGCGCGAGCCGAACTAAGAACTCAGCCTGAGAACGGGCCGTCCTCGGGCAGGCGGAGGTCCGGCTTGTCGAGCTCTTCGACGTTGACGTCCTTGAACGTGATCACTCGCACGTGCTTGACGAAGCGGGCCGGGCGGTACATGTCCCAGACCCACGCGTCGGACATGCGGACCTCGAAGTACACCTCGCCGCCGCCGTCGCGGACCTGGACGTCGACCGCGTTGGCCAGGTAGAACCGCCGCTCGGTCTCCACCACGTACGAGAACTGGCCGACTATGTCGCGGTACTCGCGGTACAGCGAGAGCTCCATCTCGGTCTCGTACTTCTCGAGATCCTCTGCGCTCATGAAATCCGCGCCCCTCCTCGGGATCGTGCTGCTGCTCCGCCGGCGGAGCGTTCATTGTGACCCACACCCGCGGCCGGGGCATGCAACGGCAGGGTGAGTTGTGGCTCGAGTGCTTCGTCGAGGACCGCGGCCAGGCCCGCGGTGGCCCCCGGTTCCATGGCTTTTTCCAGCGCCGCGTAGGTCAGCAGGACCGGCCGCGCGGGGCGTACGCCGTGCTTGATGGCCACCGTTGCGACGTTCGTGTACGACCAGCGGTGGACGTCGCTGGGGCCGTGTTCGCTCAGCGCCGCCAGGTGGTCCGACGTGCTGTAACCCTTGTGTACGTCGAAACCGTAGTGCGGGAGGTCGTCGTGGTAGCCGGCCATGATGCGGTCCCGCGTCACCTTTGCCAGCACAGACGCCGCCGCGATGCAGGCCACCGAACGGTCGCCCTTGATCACCGCCGTGTTCGGGGCGGTCAGGCCCGGGACCCGGAACCCGTCGGTGAGGATGTAGCCCGGAAAAACCCGCAGGGCCGCCGCGGCGCGGCGCATGCCCTCCAGGTTCATCACCCGGATGCCGTAGCGGTCGACCTCCGCGGTCGGGATGACGATCACCGAATAGTCGACGGCCCGGGCGAGGACCAGGTCGTAGACCCGGTCCCGCGCCTTCGCCGTCATCAGCTTGGAGTCCGTCAGCTCGGTCAGCCTCGCCGCATCGCCCTGCTTGAGCACGCAGGCCGCGACCACCAGCGGCCCCGCGCACGCCCCGGCGCCGGCTTCGTCCACACCGGCGACCGGGCCGAGGCCACGACGGTCGAGCGCGCCCTGCAGACCCCAGAAGAGGTCGCCGCGCACCACGGCCCGCGGCGGCCGGATGGGCTCGGCCACGGTGAGGGGAACGGGAAGAGTCAAGGCTGGATCACCCGTCTGCCGACACGGATCGGGGTGGTTAGCGTTTTCGCCCGGCCGCCCGGCTCAGTCCGGACTTGAGCTTGCGCCCGAAGAACAGCACCGGCCAGGCCGCCGCGATCCCGGCGCCGAGCGGGAGACCGCTCTGCCACGCCGGCGCGCCGAGCGCCACCGGCTGGGCCGACTCCTGCGGGTTGTGGTCGGTGATCCCGCCCCACCGGCCCGGCGGCAGGACGATGATCCGCGCCTTGCCGATGATGTTGTCCACGGGGACCGCGCCGTTCACGCCGCCGCCGCCCTGGAACCGGGAGTCGTCGGAGTTGTTGCGGTTGTCGCCCTGGACCCAGACCATCCCGGCCGGGACCTTGACCGGGTCGAAGGTCTTCTGCTCCTGGACGGACGGGTCTTCCCAGTGGATGTACGGCTCGTCGAGCGACTTGCCGTCCACGATCATCCGGCCCTGCGGGTCGCAGCACTGGACGGTCTGGCCGCCGACGGCGATCACCCGCTTGACGAAGTCGCGCTCGTCCGGCGGGGCGAACCCGACCAGCGAGCCGAGACCGCGCAGGCCCTGGACGACGATGTTGCTCGACTCCTGCGGCGCGATCTCGTTGTTGATCCACGCCTGCGGGCCCTTGAACACGATCACGTCGCCCGGCGAGGGCTCGGTGAAGTCGTAGGTGACCCGGTCGACCAGGATCCGGTCGCCGGTGCACCCGGGACACCCGTGCAGGGTGGCCTCCATGGACCCCGAGGGGATCATGAAGACCTTCGCGAGGAATGTCTGGATCAGGATCGTGAGCACCAGGGCGATCACGAGCAGGATCGGCAGTTCCTTCCAGAACGACCGTTTCTTGGCGGGTTTGGCTCGCCGCCGGCGGGATCCCCCGCGCTCCTCGGAGCGGGACAGCCTGGGCTTGTCCTCCTCGGAGCGATCGGGGTCATCCTCAGGAGCGTTCTGGGACACGGGTTCGGCCACGTCGTCAGGCTACCGGTTACCGCGGTGTCGCTTACTTGGCCGAGGCCGTCTCGCGGTTCTCGCGGCGCTCCTTGATCTTGGCCTTCTTGCCGCGCAGGTCACGCAGGTAGTACAGCTTCGCGCGCCGCACGTCACCACGCTTGTGGACCTCGACCTCGGCGATGTTCGGCGAGTGCACCGGGAAGGTGCGCTCCACGCCGACGCCGAAGGAGACCTTGCGGACGGTGAAGGTCTCCCGGATGCCGCCGCCCTGACGGCGGATCACGACGCCCTGGAAGACCTGGTTGCGCTCGCGGTTGCCCTCGATGACGCGGACGTGCACCTTGAGCGTGTCGCCCGGGCGGAAGTCCGGGATGTCGGAACGCAGTGACTGCTTGTCCAGCGCGTCCAGGGTGTTCATCGGTGGTCCGTCCTCGTCTTCGGTATGGCTTGCGTACAGATCCCGGGCGCGCAACGGTGCCGCTGCGGGCGACCCGGGGGGCTGATGGCGGGCTCGTGGACGAGGAGGTCCACTCACGCCAACCTGTCAAGTATTACAGACCGGGATTCCGGCACGGGAACCGGCCCTATGCCTGCTCGGGGTCCAAGCCCTCCAGGACCCCGCGATCGTGCTTGTCGAGACTACCTTCCGGCAGCCTGGCCAGGAGATCGGGGCGGCGGCGGGCGGTGCGGTCCAGGGCCTGGTCACGCCGCCAGCGGTCGATCAGCGCGTGGTTTCCGGACCGCAGCACGTCCGGCACCGCCAGGTCGCGCCACACTTCGGGGCGCGTGTAGCTGGGCCCCTCGAGCAGGCCGTCGGAGAACGAGTCCTCGGCGGCGGACCGCGAGTTGCCGAGCACGCCGGGCAGCAGCCGGACGACGGCCTCGACCATGACCAGCACCGCCGCCTCGCCGCCGACCAGGACGTAGTCGCCGATCGACACCTCGTCGACCGGCATCCGGCGCGCGGCGTCGTCGACGACCCGCTGGTCGATGCCCTCGTACCGGCCGCAGGCGAACACGAGGTGCTTCTCCTCGGCGTAGGCGTGCGCCAGCTCCTGGGTGAACGGCCGGCCCGCCGGCGTCGGCACGACCAGGCGCGTCTCCGGACGGCAGACGTCGTCCAGCGCCGGGCCCCAGATCTGCGGCTTCATCACCATGCCGGGGCCGCCGCCGTACGGCGCGTCGTCGACCGCACGGTGCACGTCGTGGGTCCAGTCGCGCAGGTCGTGCACGCCGACCTCGATCAGGCCGCGGTCGATCGCCCGCCCCAGCAGCGCGGCGCGCAGCGGGTCGAGGTACTCCGGGAAGATCGTGACGACGTCGATCCGCACGCGGTCACCACTTCCAGTATTCGGTGGCCTCGGCGTGCCACGGCGACTCGACCTGCTGGTCGATGCTGAAGGCCATGCCCAGCCCCCGGGCGATCTTGATGTCGCGGCGCAACGTCTCGCGGATCGGCGAGCCGGCGGGCAGGTCCTGGTCGGACGACCACGACTCGCTCTGCGTGATGCAGGTGCGGGCGCCAAAGCGGGCGGAGCTGCACGGCGCGGGCGCGCCCCAGGTCTGCGTGTGCCGGAACCGGAAGGTCTTGCCGCTGCTCTGCTCCGTGACGACGCCGTCGGCGACCAGCCGGTAGTCCGAAGCCGGCACGGTCCACCGGACGTAGTGCTGCTGCCCGCCGTGTGAAGGCAGCGCCGTGCAGGCGCCGCCCAGGCAGAGCGACTCGCTGGTCACGCGCTCGGTGTAGTACGTGCCGTTGCCGCCCCAGCCGTCGAGCAGCACCCAGTCGCCGTCGCGGACGAAGTGCTCCGCGTACGACGGCGGCCAGCTGACCGGGTCACCCCAGGAAATCTGCGACTCGGTGGCCGACTGCGGCGACCAGGCCCACTGGTACGCCTTCTCGCCCGGCGGCGCGTACTGGCCGGCGCTGCGCTGGAACATCATCGAGAAGTCGCCGTAGACCGGGCTCGCGGCCTGTGCGGGCGCCGCGACGACAGCGGCGGCCGAAACGACGACGGCCGCCGTGAAGGCGGCCTTCTTCCGGAACTTCACTCGCTCCCCCTCATTCGGCGTCGAGCAGGCCCTCGGGCGGGTCGAGCACGACCCGGCCGCCCGCGACGTCCACGGTGGGGACGATCGCCCGGACGAACGGCACCAAGACCTCGCGGCCTTCGACGTCCAGCTGCAGGAGCTCGCCGCCGGGCGAGTGGACGATCTCGACGACCTTGCCCACGACGGTCCCGTCGAGCAGTTCGGCCCGCAGGCCGGCCAGCTCGTGGTCGTAGAACTCGTCCGGGTCGGTGGTGGGCGACAGCGTGTCGGTGTCGGCGAGCAGGAGGGCGCCCCGCAGCGTCTCGGCGACGTCGCGGGTCAGGACCTCCTCGAAACGCACCAGCAGCCGCCCGCTGTGATCGCGGGCGGCTGCGATGGTGAGTTCCCTGCTGCTGCCGTCACGCAGCTTCGTCGTGACGGCCGCACCGACCTTGAACCGCTGGTCCGGTGAATCCGTGCGCACGTCCACCGCGAGCTCCCCGCGGATTCCGTGCGCCTTGGCGATGCGGCCGACTACGACGTCCATCTTGACCGTTCTGTGAAAGACCGGCTCAGCGGTCGGTGTCGACGACGTCCACGCGGACGCCGCGGCCACCGATGCCGCCCATGACGGTGCGCAAAGCGGTCGCGGTGCGACCACCCCGGCCGATCACCTTGCCGAGGTCGTCGGGGTGCACGTGCACCTCGAGCGTCCGGCCACGGCGCGTGGTCAGCAGCTCGACCCGGACCTCGTCCGGGTTGTCGACGATTCCGCGCACCAGGTGCTCGAGGGAGTCAGCCAGAAAGCTCACTCGGCCTTCTCACCCTCGGCGGCTTCGGCCTTCTCGGCCTCGGCCTTCTTCGGGGCGGACTTCTTCTTCGGCGTGGTGGCCTCGGTGGAGGGCTCCTCGCCGGCCGCGGCCAGGGCCGCGTTGAACAGGTCCTGCTTGGACGGCTTCGGCTCGGCCACCTTCAGGGTGCCCTCGGCGCCCGGCAGGCCCTTGAACTTCTGCCAGTCACCGGTGATCTCGAGCAGGCGCTGGACGGGCTCGGTCGGCAGCGCGCCGACACCCAGCCAGTACTGCGCGCGCTCGGAGACGACCTCGATGAGGCTCGGCTCTTCCTTCGGGTGGTACTTGCCGATCGTCTCGATGGCCTTGCCGTCCCGGCGGGTGCGCGCGTCGGCGACGATGATGCGGTAGTACGGCGCACGGATCTTGCCGAGGCGCTGCAGCTTGATCTTGACGGCCACGGGTGTGGGTTCTCCTCGAATCTCTCTGGTGCTGGGCTGGGCGCACGCGGGCCGAGTGGGGACACGGACGCGGGCACCCGGAGGTCAGAGCTTTCGCACGGTGAGAGGGTCCGGCGGAAGCAGGCAGTGTGCCATTCTGCCAGACGGCGTCGGCGGGCCCGGAAAGAGGCTCAGAAAGAGGCCACCCCGAGCGCGCCGAGCAGGATGGTGAGCGCCGGGAGGAAGTTGTTCACCTGGTGCGCGACGATGCTGCCGGGCAGCCGTCCGGTGACCAGCCGGGCCAGGCCGATCGGGATCGCGATGACCAGCAGCAACGTCGTCCTCAACGGCTCGAGATGGCTGGCCGCGAACACCGCCGTCGACAGCAGGAAGGCCGCCGCGCCGGCCCAGCGTTCGCTGCGCCACTGCAGCTGTTCCGCGGCGCCCCAGAGCAGGCCGCGGTAGATGACCTCTTCGCAGATCGGGCCGAGCAGCCACAGGTAGACGAACATCACCACGGCCGCCGAAACCGACATCTTGCGGTCCTCGACCAGCGCGCTGATCGCCGACGTCGCGTTGGCGTCGCCGACCAGCTGCGTCCAGAGGTAGGCGCCGAGGGTGGTGAAGACGAGCCCGACGCAGCCGTACCGGAAGCCGGTCTTGACGTCGGCCCAGCGCCACTCGAGCCGCAGGTCGATCACCGGCCCGTTGCCGCGCACGTAGGTGATCAGCACCGCGACGGCGGCCGCGATCATCGTCGGCAGCATGGTGCCGAGCAGCACGACCCGGATCGGCAGCGGGCCGGGGCCGGTGTCGCCGACCAGCACCGACACGAACGCCGCGGACGACAGCAGGACGACTTCGACCAGCAGGAACGCCCCGAACCCCCACCGGTGCCGCGGCGCGGCCGGGAGGAAGGCGGCCGCCGCGGGCTCCTCGGGCTCGGGCAACGCGTCGGGAGCCGGGTCCCGAGGCTGGGAAGTGGTCACGCCTGCCCTCCGCGATCGCTCGGCTCCTGCCCCGAGCCTAGCCGCCGGAAGGTGATCACACAGTATCCGTCCGACTACTGTCCATCGATCATCGCAACGTCAGTGCGCGACGAAGAGCAGGACCGCGGGCGGCAGGTTGTTCGCCGCGTGCGCGATCACCCCGGCGCTCACCCGGCCGGACAGGTGCCGGGCCAGCCCGATCGCGATGCCCTGGCCGAACAGCGCGATGGTGCGGGTCGGCTCGCCGTGCAGCTGGGCGAACACCAGCGCCGTCACCACGAGCACCACCCACGGCGGGATCCGGTGGAACGACAGCGCGTTCCACAGGGTGCCGCGGACCAGCAGCTCCTCGGTGATCGGCGCGCCGGCGATGACGATCACCGCGGCGAGCACCAGCCAGACGGTGTCGCCGTCGAAGGTGTCGGCGAGGTCGGTCAGCGGGCTGTCGGAGACGTCGTCGGCGCCGTAGACCGCGATCAGCATCAGGTTGAGCCCGTACCCGGCGACCAGCGCGAGCACCCCGCAGGCGAGGCCGATCCGGACGTCGCGCCAGGTCGGTTTGAGGCCGAAGTCGGCACGCAGCCCGTGGCCCCAGAGCCACGAGCCCACCGCCGGGCCGAGCCCGAGCAGGAGGTTGGGCACGAACGCCAGGAGCAGGAGCGGGCCGATGTCGCGCAGCTCCAGGGGGTCGAACTCACCGACGTTGCGGTTGACCGCCGCGGCGATGACGAGGTTGATCAGGTAGTAACCGGCGATCCCGGCCAAGAACGCCACGAAACACCAGTGCGCCCCCAGCACGCGCCGTGCGCCGTCGTCGTCCGTCACGGCCCCAACGCTAAAGTGCCGACCCCGTAAGGAAAAAAGCGGGGTCTACCCGTACACCACACCGCCGAGCACGATGTGCCGCGGATGCCGGAGGACGCCCAGGTCCTCGCGCGGATCGCTCGGGTAGACGAGCAGGTCGGCGGGTGCGCCGTCGCTGATGCCCGGATGACCGAGCCAGTCGCGGGCCGCCCAGGAGCCACTCGCGAGGGCCTGCTCCCGGGTCATGCCCGCGCGGTGCAGGGCCTCGATCTCGTCGACGAGCCGGCCGTGCTCGACCATGCCGCCCGCGTCACTGCCCGCGAAGACGCGTACGCCCGCTTCGACGGCCGTGGCGACCATCTCGCCGACGCCGGCGTGCAGCGCCCGCATGTGCGCCGCGTAGGCCGGGTACTTGCCCGCCTTGTCCGCGATGCCCGGGAAGTTCTCGATGTTGATCAGGGTCGGCACCAGCGCGACGTCGTGGTGCGCCAGTTCCTCGAGCTGGCCGGCACTCAGACCGGTGCCGTGCTCGAGGCAGTCGATGCCGGCCGCGATCAGCCCCGGCAGCGCGGCTTCGCCGAACACGTGCGCGGTGACGCGGGCGCCGTGGTCGTGCGCGACCTTGACCGCTTCGGCCAGGACGTCGTCCGGCCACAGCGGCGCGAGGTCGCCGGCGCCGCGGTCGATCCAGTCCCCCACCAGCTTGACCCAGCCGTCGCCGTCGCGAGCCTGGTCGGCGACCGCGGCGGGCAGCTGCGCCGGGTCGTCCAGCTCGATGCCGAGCCCCGGGACGTAGCGCTTGGTCAGCGCGAGGTGCCGGCCGGCGCGGATGATCGTCGGCAGGTCCGCGCGCTGCTGCAGCGGCCGGACGTCGATCGGCAGGCCGCAGTCGCGGATGAGCAGCGTGCCCGCGTCCCGGTCGGCCACGGCCTGGGCCGCTGCTTCCTCGAGCGAGACCGGCCCGCCGACGCCGATGCCGGGGTGGCAGTGCGCGTCGACCAGGCCGGGCACCAGGTAGCCGTCCCGGCCCAGCGTCTCGGCGCCCGGCACCGGCTCGAACGAGATCCGGCCGTCACGAACCCAGAACTCCCCGGGCTCGCCGCCGGGCAGGATCACCCCGGCGACGTGGAGCGCGGTGCTCAATTGTCCTTGGGGTTCTTCGGCAGCTTGAACTTCGACGGGTCGAAGCCCGGGACGTCGTTCATGCCGCCGAGCTGCGACAGGTCGGGCATGCCGCCCGGCATCTGGCCGCCGGGGGGCAGCATCGGCATGCCGCCGCCGGGGAAGCCGCCGCGGACCTTGGGCTGGGTCGGGCCGCGGCCCTTCTTGCCCTTCTTGCCCTTGCGCGACTTGGAGCCGCCGCCCCCGCCGCCGAAGCCGAACCGGCCGGCCATCTGGGCCATCATCTTGCGGGCCTCGAAGAACCGGTTGACCAGGTCGTTGACCTCGCGGACGGTGACGCCGGAGCCGTTGGCGATGCGCAGCCGGCGCGAGCCGTTGATGATCTTCGGGTCGTCCCGCTCGGCCGGGGTCATGCCGCGGATGATCGCCTGCAGCTTGTCCAGGTGCTTGTCGTCGACCTGGGCCAGCTGGTCCTTCATCTGGCCGGCACCCGGGAGCATGCCGAGCAGGTTGCCGATCGGGCCCATCTTGCGGACCGCGAGCATCTGCTCGAGGAAGTCCTCCAGGGTCAGCTGGCCGCTGGACAGCTTCGCCGCGGCCTTCTCGGCCTGGTCCTGGTCGAAGGCCTGCTCGGCGTGCTCGATCAGGGTCAGCACGTCACCCATGCCGAGGATCCGCGACGCCATCCGGTCCGGGTGGAAGGTGTCGAAGTCCTCGAGCTTCTCGCCGTTGGAGGCGAAGAGGATCGGCTGGCCGGTGACCTCGCGGACGCTCAGCGCGGCACCACCGCGGGCGTCACCGTCGAGCTTGGTGAGCACGACGCCGCTGAAGCCGACGCCGTCGCGGAACGCCTCGGCCGTGGTGACGGCGTCCTGGCCGATCATCGCGTCGACGACGAACAGGGTCTCGTCCGGCTGGACGGCGTCGCGGATGTCCGCGGCCTGCTTCATCAGCTCTTCGTCGACACCCAGGCGGCCCGCGGTGTCGACCACGACGACGTCGTGCTGCGCGTGCTTGGCCTCGGCGATGGCGCGGCGCGCGACGTCCACCGGGTCGCCGACGCCGTTGCCCGGCTCGGGCGCGAAGGTGACGACGCCGGCGCGCTCGCCGACGACCTGCAGCTGCGTCACGGCGTTCGGGCGCTGGAGGTCGCAGGCGACCAGCATCGGCGCGTGGCCCTGCTTCTTCAGCCACAGCGCGAGCTTGCCCGCGAGCGTCGTCTTACCGGCACCTTGCAGACCGGCGAGCATGATCACGGTCGGCGGGGTCTTGGCCAGGTTGAGCCGCCGGGTCTCGCCGCCGAGGATCCCGACGAGCTCCTCGTTGACGATCTTGACGACCTGCTGCGCGGGGTTGAGCGCCTGGGAGACCTCGGCCCCCTTCGCCCGTTCCTTGATCCTCGCGATGAAGGTCTTGACCACGCCGAGGGCGACGTCGGCCTCCAGCAGCGCGATGCGGATCTCGCGCGCGGTGGCGTCGATGTCGGCGTCGGACAGCCTGCCCTTGCGCGTGAGCGTCTGAAGGGCGGCGGTGAGCCGATCGGAGAGGGTGTCGAACACGGGTGTGCACGCTCCAGCTGGGTCGAGAGTGGCGCGCCGGACCGGGCCGGCCCCTCCGAGGGTAGTCGCTCCGGCTCCCACACCTTGCGGGTACGCGAAGGTCGCGCACGCGAGTAGTACACATACGTTTAGTACTATGCACGCGAAACTCGGTAAAATTGGCTTTACCTGGGGATATTCGCTGGCTTGCGTCCGCCGATTCGGTAAACATACGTGTATGACTTCCGCGACCAGACCCCGGCCGTCCCTCGCCGAACCGGCCGTCGACACCGACGAGCCGGTCTCCCTCCGGCGGATCGCCGGCCTGTTCCGCCCGCACCGCGTGCCCCTCACCGCGCTGTTCGCGCTGATCGTCGTGCAGGCCGGGCTCGGCGTCGTCTCGCCGTTCCTCCTGCGCGAGATCCTCGACGACGCCCTCCCCCACCGCGACACGCTCCTGATCAGCCTGCTCGCCGCGGGGATGATCGTCTGCGCGGTCGGCAGCGGCTCCCTCGGCGTCGCCACCACCGGTCTGTCCAACACGATCGGGCAGCGGGTGATGAACGAGCTGCGCGTCTCGGTCTACGGCCACCTGCAGCGGATGTCGCTCGGGTTCTTCACGCGGACGAAGAGCGGCGAAGTGCTCTCGCGGGTCTTCAACGACATCGGCGGTGTCGACAACGTCATCACCACGACCGCCGGCTCGGTGGTGCAGAACGCGACCACGACCATCGCGATCACCGTGGCGCTCGTCGTGCTCGACTGGCAGCTCGCGCTGCTGTCGCTGATCGTCGTCCCGCTGTTCCTGCTGTTCACGCTGCGGCTCGGCAAGCGGCGGCGGAACCTGGCCCGCGGCCGGACACGGCGGATGGCGAGGTTGACGACGATGGTCGAAGAGTCCCTCTCGGTCACCGGCGTGCTGCTCGCCAAGACGATGGGCAACGAGCGGGCGATGCGCGAGCGCTTCGGCGCCGAGTCGCGGGAGATCGCGACGCTCGAGCGGGCCGCCGCGCTGGCCGGGCGCTGGCAGATCGCGTCACGCGGGATGAGCCTGACCGTCATCCCCGCGCTCGTCTACTGGATCGCCGGCCTGGCGCTGGCGGGCGGCGCGTCGCCGATCTCGCTCGGCACCGTGGTGGCGTTCACCAGCATGCTCAACCGGCTGGTCGCGCCGGCCAGCGCGATGCAGACGATCGGGCAGAACGTGGCGACGTCGAAGGCGCTGTTCGGGCGGATCTTCGAGGTGCTGGACCTGCAGGTGGAGATCAGCGACAAGCCGGACGCGGGCACGCTGGAAGTACGGCGAGGCGACGTCGCGATGCGCGGCATCTCCTTCCGCTACGACGAGGACGGCCCGCTCACCCTGGAAGACATCACCCTCGACGTCCCGGCCGGGACCACGACGGCGCTCGTCGGCTCGACCGGCTCGGGCAAGACGACGCTCGCGTACCTGGTGGCCCGGCTGTACGAGGTGAGCAGCGGATCCGTGGAGATCGACGGCACCGACGTCCGCGACGTGACGCTCGCCTCGCTCGCCGCCGGCGTCGGGATGGTGTCGCAGGAGACGTACCTGTTCCACGACACCGTGCGGGAGAACCTGCGGTTCGCGAAGCCGGACGCGACCGACGAGGAGATCGAAGCCGCCGCGAAGGCCGCGCACATCCACGACACGCTCGCCGGGCTGCCCGAGGGTTACGACACCGTCGTCGGCCAGCGCGGCTACCGCTTCTCCGGCGGCGAGAAGCAGCGGATGGCGATCGCCCGGATCCTGCTGCGCAACCCGCCCGTGCTCATCCTCGACGAGGCGACCAGCGCGCTCGACACCCGCACCGAGCGCTCGGTGCAGGCCGAGCTCGACCGGCTCGCCGCCGGCCGCACCACGCTGACGATCGCGCACCGGCTGTCCACTGTGGAGCACGCCGACCAGATCGTGGTGCTGCACGAGGGCCGGATCGCCGAACGCGGGACGCACGAGGAGCTGCTGGCGCGCGACGGGCGTTATGCCCGGCTGGTCCGCGGAACCGCCTAATCTGGGCTCATGCAGCCCGAACCCGACGTCGCCTCGCCCGTCAGCGCGGACCCCGAGCTGGCCGATCTGGCGTGGCGGGTCCGCGAGGGGGTCGGACGGCTGAACTGGCGGATGCGCGCCGAGCGCGACCCGAACGGCCCCGGCCCGGCGGTGCTGGCGGTGCTGAGCCGGCTCTACCGGGCGGGCACGCACACGCCGACCGAGCTGGCCGAGGCGGAACGGCTGCAGCCGCAGTCGCTGACCCGGATCCTCGCCTGGGTGACCGAACGTGAGCTCGTCACCCGCACGACCGACCCGGAGGACGGCCGCCGGTCGCTGATCAGCATCACCCCGGACGGCCTGATGGTGCTGCGGCACTACAGCATCCAGCGCGAACGCTGGCTGGCGGGCGCACTGGAGTCGACGCTGTCGCCGACCGAACGGCAGCTGCTGAAGCTGGCGTCGGAGCTGCTGATGCGGGTCGCGGACGCCTGAAAGCCGCCGCGGAGACCCCTCGACCTCTCCGCGGCGACCTTCAAGACACCCCCTTCGCTCACACCGCCTCCCCGCGGTGCGAACACGGGTTCCGGCACGGGCCGCTCCTCCCTCGGCCCGCCCCGGAACCCTGGTGCCCGGACGGCTCACCTCCCCAGGGGCCGTCCGGTCATTCCCCCCTTGCCGGCGATCCGGTATCCGCCGGCAGAAGGAAGTCTGCCGCGCCGGGGACCCGGCCAGCAGTGGGAGAACCCTCAATTACCCGTGGGTAGTAATACTCAGCCGGACGTCTTCGTGCGTCCACGGCTGCGCGTCGCGGCTCGCTTCGCCGTCGTACGCGCCTTCGCCGCCCTCGAAGCGGCAGCCTTGGCCTTCGCGACGGCCGCGTTGCGCGCGTCCTCCGCTTCGGAGGCACTGTCCTGCAGCGCCGCCAGCAGCCGGGTGACACCTTCCGCCTGCTCGGCGGCCGTCGGCTGGACGACCTCGGCGCCGTCGATCTTCGACCGGATCAACGCCTGGAGCGCTTCACGGTACCGGTCGGGCACCTCGCCGGGGTCGAACTCGCCGGTCAGCTCCTCGACGAGGTTCACCGCGCGGCGCAGCTCGCCGGGCCGGATGTCGACGTCGGTGTGCTGGAACGGGAAGTCGGGGGTGCGCACCTCGTCGGGCCACAGCATCGTCTCGAGGACGATCACCTGGTCGCGCACGCGCAGCGCACCGAGCGTCTCGCGACGCCGAAGCGCGACGGTGACCAGCGCGATCCGGCCGGACTGCTGCAGCGCCTCGCTGAACAGCACGTACGGCTTCGTGCCCGCCGGCTCGGGTTCGAGGTAGTAGCTCTTCGCGAACCAGATGGGGTCCACGTCGGCCGCCGGGGCGAAGCCGCGGATGGCGATCGTGCGGGCGGGCATCGGGAGCGACGCGAGCTCGTGGTCCGACAGCAGCACGACGTCACCGCCGGGCACGGGGTAACCGCGGACCATCTCCTCGGGCGGGACCTCTTCGCCGTCGACCTCGCAAACGCGCTTCACCCGGACGCGGCCGCCGTCGGCTTCGTGCACCTGGTGCAGCGGGATCTCGTGCTCCTCGGTGGCGCTGTACGCCTTCACCGGAACGGCGTAGTCGCCGAACCCGATCGTGCCCGTCCACACTGCGCGCATGCGAGCCACCTCCGCAGCTCCCAGGCTAACCACGCGGCCGAGCGTGCCGACAGCTACAAACGGGTGTCAGGCGCGACGGATTCGCTCACACATTCGAACGACGGCGTGACCTCGTCGAGCGCTTCGGCCGAACACCTGGCCGCGATGGCCGCCGCGCGGAGCACCTCGGTGACCACCTCGACGTCCAGCGGCGGGGCCGCGGCGAGGGCGTTCGAACCGCCTTCGACGCGGGCGGCAAGCCCGGCGAGCGCGTGCGAGATCGCTTCCTGGCCGGCCACCAGCTGCGCGACGACGTCGGTGAGTTCGGTGGTGGTGGCGCCCGGGCCACCGGTGCGCAGGCCCGCGGCGAGGTCCTCGGCGCAGGAACGCAGGTGGGTGGCGACGACCGTCGGCGGCAGCGTCAGCCGCGGCGGGTCCTGCATCGCTCACCCCCTCAGGCCGGTCAGAGCAGCCATAGTGCCACCGCACGCCGCGTCATCGGAGACGACACACCGCCGTCCACTTATTTGACCGATCGTTCTCGATAAGGCTAGGATTTTGATCATGTCCCGGGCGAAGGAGTTCGACGTCGACGAAGCGTGCGACGCCGCGCTTGCGCTGTTTCGGCGTCAGGGCTACGAAGCGACGTCGGTCAGCGACCTCGTTACGCACCTCGGCGTCGCGAAGGCAAGCCTTTACGCCACCTTCGGCACGAAGCACGACTTCTACGTGACGGCGTTGAAGCGCTACGCAGAGCGGACCGACGCGCGGGTCATGGCCGACCTCTCCCAGCCGGGCCCCGGCGTGCCCGCGGTGCGCCGGCTTCTGGAGGGCTACGTCGCGGACATCCTCGGCGAAGCCGGGCCCATCGGCTGCTTCGTCGTCAACGCGGCGATCGAGCTGCTCCCCCGCGACCCCGAGGTCGCCCGCGTCGTGGAGCGCAGCTGGGACACCCTCGAGGTCGCCCTCACCATGGCGCTCGAACGCGCGAAGGCGCAGCACGAACTCCCCGGCGGCAGCGACCCGGCGGCGCTGGCCCGGTTCCTGCTCACGGTGCTCCAGGGCCTGCGTGTCCTGGGCAAGGGCAATGACGCGGCGAGCCGGCTCGAGGCGGCCGTCTCGCAAGCGATGCGACTACTCATTCAAGACTGATCGGACCAGAAAGAAGGCAGACATGGGGGCACGCTTCGCGGGCAAGATCGTCCTGGTGACCGGCGGCGGCTCGGGCATCGGGCTGACGACGGCGAAGGCGTTCGCCGCCGAGGGCGCGACGGTCGTCGTCGCGGGCCGGGACGAGCAGCGACTGGCGTCCGCGGTGAAGGAGATCGGGGGCGCGGCGAGCGCGGTGACGGTCGACGTGACCGACTCCGCAGACGTGGCTCGGATGGTCTCCACCGTCGTCGAGCGACACGGCGGGCTGGACGTCGCGGTCAACAACGCAGGCATCCTCGGGTCGCCGGCCCCGGTGGCGGACCTCGACGAGGAGGACTTCGGCGCGGTGATCGGCACGAACCTCACCGGCACCTGGTTGTGCCTCAAGCACGAGATCGCGCACATGCGGGCGCACGGCGGCGGCGCGATCGTCACCATCGCGTCGAACATCGGCGTGCACGGCCGGCTGCCGAACATGGCGGCCTACGCGGCGTCGAAGGCCGCGGTGAGCGCGCTGACCCGCACGGCGGCGCGCGACCACATCGCCGACGGCGTCCGCATCAACGCGGTCAGCCCGGGGGCGACCGACACGGACATGTCGCTGCGTCCCGGCGAGACGGACGCGGACCGCGCCGCGCGGCTGAAGAACGCGATTCCGCTGGGCCGGGTGGGGGCCACCGCCGAGGTGGCCGCCGCGGTGCTGTGGCTGGCTTCGGACGAAGCGGCCTTCACCGTGGGGCACGACCTCGTGGTCGACGGCGGCGCGACCGCCTGAGCGGCCCCACCCGGGCCGGCGGCTCCTCAGGATTCACGGTTGCGCATGGTGACGTTCCCCTCTCGTACTGGGATCGGTTCGGGTGCACGGCGTGGTCAGGACTCGCGGTTGCGCACGGCTGTTCTCCTTCCGGACCTGATGACGGGCGGGCGTGGGTTCAGGACTCGCGATTGCGCACGACAGGCTCCTTTCAGACGTGGTGACGGACTGCGACGGATCAGGATTCGCGGTTGCGCACGGCGGTCTCCCTTCGCTGCTCCGAACGTGTGGCAATCGTCGATCGCGGTCGCCCGATGTGGTGAAGTGGACGCGGATCGTCGGATCACCCAGGGGAGTTGCACCCGCCTTGAGTATGGACGGCGCCCGTCCGGCCGAACCCCGCGTGGGCCGGATCCGTGGGGCGCTGAACCCTGCTCACTGGACCCTCTGGCGGCAGCGCGGGTCGCTCCTCTTCTACTGCCTCTTCATCGAGTCCGTGGCCCTCGTGGCCACCGTCCGGACCGCCGTCGCGGTGCCGGTCCACACGTGGGACCTGGTCGTCTTCGGCGTCCTCGCCGGCCTCGGCGTGCTGCAGGCGGAGCTGGGCCGGCAGGTCGAGCGCGTCCGGCGGCTGGTGTCCGACACCCCGCACATCAACCTGACCTCGGTCTGGACGTTCGCCGGCGTGCTGCTCCTGCCGCCCGCACTCGTCACGGCCCTGATCGCCGTCCTCTACCTGCACCTGGCGACGCGCAGCCTCGCACGGATGAAGCGCGTCCCGCCCTTCCGGACCACGCTGAACGCGACGCTGGTCGTCGTCACGTGCTACTCGGCCGAGCTGGTGCTCGCCCGGCTCGGCGTCGGCGACATGTACACGGCGCTGACGTCGGGCTGGCGCGGCGTCACGGCCATCACGCTCGCCGCGGTCACGTACTTCCTGGTCTCGGCGATCACGATCGTCCCGGCGCTGACGATCACGACGCGTTCGGTGAAGGCGTTCTTCGGTGGCCTCGGCGACAACCTCCTCGAGGTCGCGACGCTCTGCCTGGGCCTGCTCACGGCGTTGACCCTGGCGACGCTGCCCGCGCTCGCCGTCGCGATCGTGCCGCCGCTGCTGGTGCTGCACCGGGCGGTGCTGATCAAGCAGCTGGAGATCGCCGCGACGACCGACGAGAAGACCGGCCTGTTCAACACGACCGGCTGGCACCTGCTGGCGTCGCGCGAGCTGGCCAGGGCGCAGCGCAGCACACGAAGCACGTTCGGCGTGCTGATGATCGACCTGGACCACTTCAAGCTGATCAACGACGCGCACGGCCACCTGGCGGGCGACACGGTGCTGCGCGCCGTGGCGTCGTCGATCAAGAGCGCGGTCCGCGACTACGACTCGGTCGGCCGCTTCGGCGGTGAGGAGTTCGTGGTCCTGCTCCCCGACATCGGCCCGGCAGCGGTCCTCGCGGTCGCCGAGCGCATCCGGTCGTCGATCGAGAGCCTCCAGGTCGAGTACGAGGACGGCAGCCAGGTCCGCGTCATCGGCGCCCTGTCGGCGTCCATCGGCGTGGCGACCTACCCCGACGGCGGCACGGCCGTCGAGCGGCTCCTTCAGGCGGCGGACAAGGCCCTGTACCGAGCCAAGGACGCGGGCCGCAACCAAGTGGTCGACGGCACCGCGACCGCCTGACCCGCTCCCCTCTTTCCCACCGCTGACCAGGCGACTTGTCATTTTTGCTTGAGCGAGCTAAATTTTGCTCATGCGAGCAAGAACGTTCACCGAGTCCGGCCGGCGGGCCCAGATCGTGCGGGCGGCGATCGAAGTGATCGCCGAGGCCGGTTACGCCAAGGCGTCGTTCAGCCGGATCGCGAAGCACGCCGGCCTGTCGAGCACCGGCATGATCAGCTACCACTTCAAGGGCAAGGACGACCTGCTCGCGGCGTGCGTCACGGAGATCGAAGAGATCACCGGGGCGTTCATGGGGCCTCGCATCGACGCCGCGGTCGGGCACGTCGCGCAACTGCGTGCCTTCGTCGAATCGAACGTCGAGCTCGTCGGCGAGCACCCGGCCGAAGTCCGCGCGCTGATCGACCTGGTGAAGAACGCCGGTTCGCAGAGCGCCGGCGTCAACGGGCGGCTCGCGCTGTTCGAAGAGCACTTTCGCACCGGACAGGCAGCGGGGGCGTTCGGGCCGCTCGACGCCCGGACCACGGCGCTCGCCCTCACCGCCGGCCTCGACGCCGTCGTCGCCACCGCGGCCGCCGCCGTGCCCGAACCCACCGAGCTCGCGCGCATCGGCCGTGAGCTCGCCGACCTGTACGTGCGGGCCACCGCACCCGAATCCGCTGGGGGATCCGAATGATGATCGAACAGAAGTCCGAGCCCGACGCCGGCCTGCGCCGGGTGGTCCGTGCCAACGTGCTGAACGTCGTGTTCGAAGTGCTCGTGCCGATGGCGCTCTTCTACGGCTTGCGCGCGGCGGGCGTCAGCCAGTGGTGGGCGCTGATGGCCGGTGTCCTGGTGGCCGCGCCGTACGTGCTGTGGACCGTCGTGCGCAACCGCAAGGTCGACCTCATCGCTCTGGTCACGATCAGCGTCCTGGTGCTGTCGGTGGTGCTCGGCCTGCTGTCGGACGACCCGCGCACCCTCGCCATCCGGGAAGGCTGGACAGCCGCGCTGGGCGGCCTGTTCGGCGCGTGGATGCTGGTCACGGTCTTCGTCGGCAAGCCGGCCCAGCTGACCCTCGGCCGCACGATCGCCGAGGTCAAGCGCGGCGCCGAGGGCGCGGACGCGTGGGCGGCCCGCTGGGACACCGATGCCCGGTTCCGCCGCGGTCTGCGGATCAACACCGCGGCCTGGGGCGGGGTGCTGGTGGTCAGCGCGATCACGCACATCGTGCTCGTCTACACGTTGCCGATCGACCTCATCTCGCTGGTCACGAACGTGCAGTGGTTCGCCATGCTGGCCGCGCTGATCGTCTGGCACCTCTGGTACCTCAAGAAGGAGAACCTCGATGCCTGACGTCCTGGTCGCGGGCGCGGGCCCGACCGGCCTGCTGGCCGCGTTCGAGCTGGAGCGGGCCGGGCTCGACGTGCTGGTCCTGGAACGCGACGCTCAGCCCACGACACAGTCGAAGGCGCTCGGCCTGCAGCCCCGGTCGGTCGAGGTGCTGGCCGAGCGTGGCCTGCTCGCCGCGATCGAGCCGCACGTCCAGGTGCGGCTGCCCGCGGGGCACTTCTCGGGGCTCCCGATCGGCTACACCGACCTGCCGACCCGCTTCCCGTACCAGCTCGGCGTCGAGCAGGCGCACGTCGCGGCGGCCATCGAGGCGCGGCTGCGCACCCCGGTGCTGCGCGACGCGGCCGTCACCGCCGTGGCGCAGGACGACGACGGCGTCACGGTCACCGCGGGCGGCCGCGACCACCGGGCCGGCTGGCTCGTGGCGGCCGACGGCGGGCACAGCACGGTGCGGACGCTGCTGGGCGCCGCGTTCCCGGGCACGTCCGCGCGGATCTCGCTGGTCGTCGCCGACGTCACGCTCGCCGCGAAGCCCACCGGGCTGGCCGACGGCTGGCAGCTGCCGTCCCAGGCGTCGGGTTACCTGCTGCCGCTTTCCGGCGGGCGCTATCGCACCGTCGTCTTCGGCGAAGAGCAGCAACGGCTCGGCCGCGACGAGCCGGTCACGGCGGACGAGGTGCAGCGGGCCCTGACCGCCGCGCACGGCCCCGGGATCGAGGTGGGCGAAGTGCTTTGGGCGTCACGCTTCGGCGATGCTGCGCGACAGCTGGAGCACTACCGCCACAGCCGCGTGCTGTTCGCCGGCGACGCCGCGCACATCCACCTCCCGGTCGGCGGCCAGGGGCTCAACCTGGGCCTGCAGGACGCCGTGAACCTCGGCTGGAAGCTGGCGGCGCAGGTCCGCGGGCACGCTCCCGACGGCCTGCTCGACAGCTACCACGACGAACGCCACCCGGTCGCCGCGCGAGTGCTGCTCAGCACGCGGGCGCAGGCGGTGCTCGGGGTGCCGGATCCCGACGCCGCGGCCGTCCGGGAGATCGTCACGGGACTGCTCGCGGTCCCGGAGGCCCGGCACGCGGTCGCACTGGAGATCTCGGGGATCGGGCTGACCTATCCGGGGGTGTCCGCTCGCGCCGACGTTCCGGCCGCAGCCGACGGCCGCGCCGTGCTGGCCGGTGCGGCGCTTCCGGACGGGTGGGCGGACCGGGTCGAGACGCGCGCCGGTGCCGAGCCGCAGCTCGTCCGGCCGGACGGCTACGTGGTGTGGTCCGGCGGGCCGGGCCTGGAAGACGCGCTGCACACGTGGCTCGGTCAGCCCACCACCGCGGCGCTGCTCGCCTGAGCCGGGCGACGACCCGGCTCAGGCGAGACCACTCACGAAGCCGCGGCCAGCACCGCCTGCTCGACTTCCCGGCGCCACCCCGGCTCGATGCGGCCGGTGCGGGGTGTCACCGCGAACGAGTCCACCACCGCGCCGCCCAGCGTCGCGACCTTCGCCCAGCGAACCTCCGCGTCACAGCGGCGCAGGGCGCCCGCCACCCGGAACAGCAGGCCGATCCGGTCGGCGGCGCGCAGTTCGAGGACCACCGTGTCGGGGCCGCTCGTCTCGTCGTCGAACCAGAGGACCTTCGGCGGGACGGTGGCCGCGTCGGGCGAGCCGTAGTCGCGTTCCTTCGCCGCCAGGCGCTGGGTGAGCGGGAGGGTGCCGGCAACCGCGCGGGCGAACTGCTCGCGCAACAGCGTCACGTCCGGCAGTGAGCCGAACTTCGGCGACGCCGTGAACACCCCGGCCCGGCCACCGTCGTGCCCGCGCAGGACCGCCGAGTGCACCTCCATCGAATTCAGCGCCAGCACACCCGCGGCGGGCGCCAGCAGCTCGGCGCGGGCCGGCACGGCCAGCAGCACCGTGACGACCTTGCCCTGCGAGCTGATCCGGATCTCGCCGTTGCCCGACGCCACTGCCTGCGCGACGAGCTCCCGCTGTTCGGAATCCATCGGCGACGGCGCGGTGAACCCCT
Organism: Amycolatopsis sp. NPDC051758; assembly: GCF_044453095.1. NCBI lineage: Bacteria > Bacillati > Actinomycetota > Actinomycetes > Pseudonocardiales > Pseudonocardiaceae > Amycolatopsis > Amycolatopsis sp. NPDC051758. Next base: position 55,280 of record NZ_JBITCJ010000006.1, read on the forward strand.
TGCCGCGCAGCACTTCCTCGCAGCCGGTGACGAGCTCGGCGAGCAGCCGCGCCTTCCAGTCCGTCCAGACGCCGGGCCCGGTGGCCAGCGAGTCGGCCTGGGTGAGCGCGTGCAGCAGCTCGACCAGGACGAGGTCACTGTCCAGGGTCTTCACCACCCGCCCAACCGTGGCCGGCTCGCTGATGTCGCGCCGGGTCGCGGTGTGCGGCAGCAGGAGGTGGTGGCGGACCATCAACGACACCGTCGTGGCGTCGGCCGGGTCGAGGCCCAGCCGGGCCGCGACCTGGGCAGAGATCTTGGCGCCCAGCTCCGAGTGGTCGGCGTCGCGGCCCTTGCCGATGTCGTGCAGCAGCGCGCCGATCAGCAGCAGGTCCGGCCGCGAGACCGTGGTGGTCAGCTTGGCCGCCTCGACGCAGGTGCGCACGAGGTGCCGGTCGACCGTCCACTGGTGCACCGGTGAGCGCGGCGGCAGGTCGCGGACCGCACCCCACTCGGGGAACAGCCGTGACCAGAGCCCGGTCCGGTCGAGCGACTCGACCGCGTCGACCAGGCCCTCCCCCGCGCCCAGCAGCTCCACCAGCGCGTTCAGCGCGTCGGACGGCCACGGCGCCCGCAGCTCGGGAGCCGACTCGGCCAGCGCCTTGAGCGTGCCGAGCGCGATCGGCTTGCCGGTGCGCGCCGACGCGGCGGCGACCCGCAGCAGCAGCGCCGGGTCCTTCGCCGGGACGGCGTCGCGGGCCAGCGAGACCTCGTTCCCGTGCAGCACCACACCTTCGGCGAGCGGGGTGCGGGCCGGCCGCCGCCCGAACCGCGTCTTCGGTGGCTCCACAGTGGACCGCAGTGCGACGTCCAGCGCGTACGCGATCGTGCGTCCGGCGCCGGACAGCTTGCGGGCCAAGGTGAACCGGTCACCGAAGCCGAGTTCGGACGCCACGAGCTCGGCCTCCGGCGCGGACAGGACGTCCCGTTCGCGCCGGATCTCGCGCCGCAGCTCGGTCCGGACGTCGAGCAGGAGTTCCTTGGCCGTCAGCAGTTCCTCGCCCGGACGAGCGGTGAGCTGCGCGGCGGCCAGCGCTTCCAGGACGGCGAAGTCCCGCAATCCGCCCCGGCCGTGCTTGAGGTCGGGCTCGGCCGACTGCGCGATCTCCCCGCTGCGGGCCCAGCGCTGCCGGACCGAAGCGGTCATGTCGGGGATCTGCTTGCGCGCGGTGCGGCGCCACTGGTCGCGCGCCGCGGACACCAATCGGCCGGTCAGCTCGGCATCCCCGGCGATGTGCCGGGCGTCGAGCAGGCCCATCGCCGTCCGAAGGTCCTCCGAAGCGACCTTCAGCGCTTCACCGGGCGTCCGGACCGAGTGGTCGAGCCCGACTTTCGCGTCCCACAAGGGATACCAGAGCGCGTCCGCGATCTCGCCGACGCCGCTGTTGCCGTTGTGCACCAGCAGCAGGTCGAGATCGGAGAACGGCACCAGCTCCCGGCGGCCGAGCCCGCCCACGGCGACCAGCGCGACACCCGGTTCCGCGGTGTCGACGCCGGCCGCCGAGGCTCCCCTGCCCAGCCAGAACTCGTAGAGGTCGACCAGGGCCGCCCGCAGTGCGGACGCCCCCAGCCTCCCGTGCCTGCCCTCGAGCAAACGCTCGGTGGCCTTGACCAGTTCGCCCCCGTCGGCCATCCCGGACGCCTATAGAGCGTCCGTGCCGCGCTCGCCGGTCCGTACCCGGATGACCGTCTCGACCGGCGTCACCCACAACTTGCCGTCGCCGATCTTGCCGGTGTGCGCGGCCGTGGTGATGGCGTCGAGCACCTTCTCCACGTTGGTGTCGTCGGTGACGACCTCGATCTTCAGCTTGGCCACGAAGTCCACCGAGTACTCGGCACCGCGGTAGACCTCGGTGTGGCCCTTCTGGCGGCCGTACCCCTGGACCTCGCTGACCGTCATGCCCAGCACGCCCAGCTGCTCCAGCGACGAGCGGACGTCGTCGAGCGTGAACGGCTTCACAATCGCCGTGATGAGCTTCATGCCTTGCTCTCCTCGAGTTTCGCAGCCGGAGTGGACTTGACCGGGATGGTGGACGGCGAGCCGAGGCCGCCGCCGGACAACCCGGTGAAGTCGTACGCGCTCTCCGCGTGCTGGGCCTCGTCGATGCCGGTCGCCTCGTCTTCGGCGCTGACGCGGAAGCCGCCCAGCTTCTTGATGACGAAGCCGATGATGAAGGACAGCACGAACGAGTACACGAGCACCGCACCGGCGGCGATCGCCTGACGACCCAGCTGGGTGAACCCGCCGCCGTAGAACAGGCCGTCGGCGCCCAGCGAGTTGACGCTGGTGGTGCCGAAGAAGCCGATCAGCAGCGTGCCGACGATACCGCCGACCAGGTGGACGCCCACGACGTCGAGCGAGTCGTCGAAGCCGAACTTGAACTTGAGCGAGATGGCCAGCGCACAGAGGACACCGGCGATGAGGCCGATCGCGATGGCGCCGAGCGGGCTCACGAAACCACACGCCGGGGTGATGGCGACCAGGCCGGCGACCGCGCCGGAAGCCGCGCCGAGCGTGGTCGGCTTGCCGAACTTCAGCTGCTCGACGATCAGCCAGCCGAGGACGGCGGCCGCGGTGGCGACGGTGGTGTTCGTGAACGCGACGGCGGCGAGGTCGTTGGCGGCCAGCGCCGAACCGGCGTTGAAGCCGTACCAGCCGAACCACAGCAGGCTCGCGCCCAGCAGGACGAACGGCACGTTGTGCGGGCGGCCGGTGTCCTTCGGCCAGCCGCGGCGCTTGCCGAGCACGATCGCCAGCGCGAGACCCGCGGCGCCGGCGTTGATGTGGACCGCGGTGCCACCGGCGAAGTCGAGCGCCTTGAGGTTGTTGGCGATCCAGCCGCCGACGGAGTTCTCGCCGACGAAGCCGTTGAAGGAGAACACCCAGTGCGCGACCGGGAAGTAGACGATCGTCACCCAGACGACGACGAACAGCGTCCAGCCCCAGAACTTCGCGCGGTCGGCGATGGCGCCGGAGATCAGCGCCGGCGTGATGATCGCGAACATCAGCTGGAACATCACGAACGCAAGGATCGGCAGGCCGTCCGAGCCCGGCCAGGCGACCGCCGGGCTGGTGTCGGTGGCGGCGGTCGCGAACCCGGCGAGCTTGCCGAAGGTGTTCTCGAGACCGGCGAAGTGGAAGTTACCGAGCAACCCGCCGAAGGCGTCGTCGCCGAAGGACATCGTGAACCCGTACAGGGCCCACAGCACCCCCACGACGGCCAGCGCGATGAAGTTCATCATCAGCATGTTCAGGACGCTCTTCGCGCGGACCATGCCGCCGTAGAAGAAAGCCAGTCCCGGTGTCATGAGCATGACCAGCGCGGCGCTGGCCAATACCCATGCGGTGTCTCCTGCGTTCAGCACATCGTCCTCCCGTGCCCTGGGTTCATGCGAAGGCAGTTTTGGCGCGCGGTGTTTCACGGGACGGCTCGCAAGGTTTCACCCGCGTGAACTGTCCGCGCCCGGTTGTTACGGCCAGGTTTCCCGCGACCTGTGCTGGAGTGTCCGGTTGCGAAACGTCGTGGTCGAATATCCCCATGACCTCTGCCGACCGCGGGAATGACCCACTGCCACCCCGGGTCGTGGATGCGTTGCGATGTTCGGTGTGCGGTACCCCGATCGGGGCAGCCGGACGCACGCTGCGTTGCGAGAACGGCCACTCGTTCGATCTAGCGCGACAGGGTTACGTGAACTTGTTGCACGCGCGAATCCCGGCCGGCACGGCGGACACGGCCCCGATGGTCGCCGCGCGCGCGGACTTCCTGGCATCGGGCGCGTACCGGCCGCTCGCGGACGAGCTGGCGCGGGTCTGCGCGGACGCCGACGACCTGGTGATCGACGCAGGCGCCGGCACGGGCTATTACCTGGCCCACGTCCTGGACGAGGTGCCGTCCGCCCACGGCCTCGCGCTGGACGTCTCGGCGGTCGCCCTGCGCCGCGCGGCCCGCGCCCACGCCCGGCTCGGCGCGGCGGTGTGGAACCTGTGGGAGCCGTGGCCGGTGGGCGACGGGGTGGCGTCGGCGGTGCTGAACGTCTTCGCGCCGCGCAACGGGCCGGAGTTCCACCGCGTCCTGCGCCCCGGCGGCCTGCTGGTGGTCGCGGCGCCCGCGCCGGACCACCTCGGCGAGCTGGGTGACCTGGTGCTGGCGGTCGACGGCCGCAAGGAGGAGCGCCTGGACGGCACCCTCGGCGAGTACTTCGCCCGCACGGCCCGCACCCCGGTCCGGCACCAGGTGGAGCTGACGGCCGCCCAGGTCCGCCAGGCGGTCGAGATGGGCCCGGCAGCCCACCACCTGGACCGCGGCGGCCGGCGGGAGCGCCTGGACGCGCTGAGTGAGTCCCAGGTCGTGACGCTGTCGTTCACGGTCTCCACCTACCGGCGGCTGTGAGGCTGTCCTGCGGGGTTCTGGAAGGCTGGAGGTCGTGAAGCCCGACTGGACGGTCTCAGCGACCCGGCTCGCGGACCCCGAGTGGGTCCGGGCCCGCATCGGCGGCGCGGCAAAGCTGTACGGCTGCGCGCGGCCGGAGGTGCTGGGCACGATCTGGTGGTACTCGCTGTCGTCGGTGCTGGTGGCTCCGGCGGTGGAAAGCCTGGCCGCGGCGGTGTCGGCCGGGCTGGTGGAGCTGTCGGCCGCCTCCGAGAGTCTCTCCGCGGCGAGGCCGACGCAGGCCGATACCGCGGCGGCACCGGCCGACCTCGCCACGGCCGACCGTTCAGCGGCTGCGGCACCAGCCGGTCCCCCAGCAGCCACTCCTTCGGCCAGTCTGGTGCTGGCCGACCCCGCCCTGGACGCCATGGAACTCGACCTCGTCGCCGATGGCCGGTTCCTCGGCGCCCGGTCCACCCGCCGCCTCTCCGGCGGGCCGGCCGAGCTGGGCGCCGCCTTGGCCGGGACGCTCGGCGCCGCCATCACGACGATCGCCGCCGTCACCGGGGCTCGCGAGCGCGCGCTGGGTGCGATCGCCACCGACTCGATCGGCAACCGGCTGCTGTGGACGCCGGATCCGGAGCGGGCCCTGGCCCTGGCCGAACCGCTGGTGGCCGCGATCGGGCTCGACCTGCCGAAGCCTCGCTTCGTGCACGTCGGACGCACGCCTGCCGTGCGCCGCGCTTCGTGCTGCCTGATCTACGAAGTCGGCAATCCGAAGTGCGTGAGCTGCCCCCGCCAGACCCCGGCGGAGCGCGAAGCACGCCTCCGCGCCGCGCTGGGCTGACCGCGTCAGTCGAGGACGGACAGCTCCAACCCCAGCAGCCGCTCCGGGTCGGCGATGACCTCGATGCCGGTGATCCGGTCGCCGTCGACCTGGAACGACAGGACGACCGCCAGCCGTCCCTCGCGTACCAGGAGGAGGCCCGGCGTGCCGTCGACCAGGGCGAGTTCGCTGGCGCGGGCCCGTTCGGAAGCCAGCACCGCGCCCATGCGCACACTCTCGACACCACGCAGCACAACCGGCGCCGGGCTCGGGCCGACGAACCGGTCGGCGTGCAGCACCACGTCCGGATCGAGCAGCGCGAGCAGCGCTTCGAAATCGCCCCCGCGAGACGCAGCCAGGAACGCTTCCACGACCTTGCGCCGCCGGGGCAGATCCGCGTCGGCCGTGGCGCCGCCCTTGACCCGGCGGCGGGCCCGGCTCGCGAGCTGCCGGGTCGCCGCCGGGGTCTTGTCGATCATCGGCGCGATGTCGTCGAACGGCACGGCGAACATGTCGTGCAGCACAAACGCGACCCGCTCGGCCGGCCCCAGCGAGTCGAGCACCACCAGCAGCGCCAGCCCGACGGTGTCGGCCAGCTCCGCCTCCTGCTCGGGATCCCGGCGGTCCTCACCCGGTTCGGGCTGCCCGTCCAGAGGCTCCTCACGGTGGTTGCGGCGCGTGCGAAGCATCGACAGGCACACCCGGGCGACGACGGTCGTCAGCCAGGCGCCGACGTTCTCGATCTCCGTCATGTCGGTGCGGTCGAACCGCAGCCAAGCCTCCTGAAGGGCGTCGTCGGCTTCACTCGCCGAACCGAGCATCCGGTAGGCGACCGCTCGCAGCCGGGGCCGCTCCTGCTCGAACCGCTCGGTCAGCTCATCCACCGTGTCCTGTTCCTTCCACCGGGTTCGTAGGAGTAGACCCTGCTGCGAACGCCGATGTGACAGGAACCCGCAACTCCGCGGGTGATCTCAGTCATCCCGGCGGTTCGGCAGGGTGGCGGCCGCCCGGCGCAGAGCCTCGGCCAGCAGCGCCGCGGGCTCGGGCAGCGGTCCCGGCAGCCGCGCCAGCACCACGCGCCGCCGTTCTGCGGGCCCGCCGCGCACGGTCACCACCCGCACCCCCGGCGGAACGGCCTCGGCCAGCGACGCGGGCAACGTGGTCAGCCCGCACCCGGCGGCCACCAGGCTGAGCTTGGCCAGCCAGTCGCGTGCGGTGTGGGCGATCTCGGGCCGTTCGTCGAGCCCGGGCCACACGCCCATCAGGTTGTCCTCCCCCGCCGACGGTCCCGCGATCCAGCGCTGCCCCCGCAGATCGGCGACGTCGACCGCGTCCGCCCCGGCCAGCGGGTGCCCGGCGGGCACGGCGAGGCAGAGGCTGCGCTCGGCGAGCGTCCGCAGGCGCAACGCCGGTGTCTCGGCGTCCGGCGGCCGGAACGGCGGGATCGAGCCGAGCACGGCCAGGTCGACCGTGCCCGCGCGCAGCGCCCGGACGAGCACCGGCGTTGTGCCTTCCCGGCTGACGACGGTGACCGCCGGGTGCGTCCGCCGCAGCTCGGCGACGGCCCGCGGCACCAGCACCGTGCCCGCGCTGGGAAACCAGCCCAGCCGCACGGTCCCGGCGTCGGCGGGCAGCCCGGCCAGCTCGCGCCCGGCGGCGTCGATCTCGTCGAGCACCGCGATCGCCCGCCGCAGCACGACGGTCCCGGCCGCGGTCAGGCGCACGCCGTCCGGACGCCGCTCCAGCACGGGTGTCCGGGCCACGCGCTCGAGCGAGGCGATCTGACGCGACACCGCGGACTGCGTGTAGCCCAGCGCCACGGCGGCCGCGGTGAGCGTGCCGCGTTCGGCGACCTCGCGGAACACCCGCAAGGCCACGAGGGAGACGTCACCGAAGTCCATGACGAATACGCATACCAGCCCTGCCGATTTCTCGCTGGGCGCATGGCCCGGACGGACCTAGCGTGAAGGTATGACACGCACTGCTTTGGTGACCGGGGCCAACCAGGGCCTCGGCTTCGCCCTCGCCCAGGGCCTCGCCGCCCGCCTCGCTCCCGAGGACGTCGTCCTCCTCACCGGCCGCGACGCCGGACGCGTGGCGGCCGCCGCCACCCGGGTCGCCGACGACCCGGCGACCCGCAGCCGGGTCGAAGGCCACGTCCTCGACGTCTCCGACGCCGACGCCGTCGCCCGCTTCGGCGACCGTCTCGGCGCGGTGGACATCGTGCTCTCCAACGCCGTCGGGCCGCTCCAACCCGACCGGCCACAGGCCGAACAGGCCGACGTCTTCCTCGACGTCGCGAACGGCGGCACCCACGCCGTGCTCCGCTCGTTCGGCCCGATCCTCCGGCCGGGCGGCCGGCTGATCATCGTCGCCAGCTCGCTCGGCACCCTCGGCCACCTGCCCGAGGCCCTGCGGCCCCGGTTCGACGGCGTCTCGCTCGCCGACGTCGAGAAGGCCGTCGAGGACTGGCGTTCGGCGATCCACGCCGGCACCGCACAGGAGCAGGGCTGGCCGGAGTGGATCAACGTGCCGTCCAAGGTCGCGCAGGTCGCGGCCATGCGCGCGGTGGCGGCCGAGCGCCGGGACCGGGACCTCGCCGAGGGCACCCTGGTGGCCGCCGTCTGCCCGGGCATGGTCGACACCCGCGCATCACGTCCGTGGTTCACCGAATACAGCCACGCCCAGCCCCCGGACCAGGCCGCACGGGCGGTGCTCGACCTGGTGCTCGGCGACTTCGACCCGCAGACCTACGGTGAGCTCGTCCGCTTCGGCAGCGTGCGGCCGTGGCACGCCGGCAACCCGAGCCTCCACAAGGAACTGATCAACTAACCATGCACCGCCCTCCTCGGCTCGTACCAGGTCTCACCCGCGGGCTCGCCCGCCATGTTCCAGCTCCACGAGATCTCCGGAGTGATCCGCGAGTACAGCCCTGGTCCGACCAGGCCGATCCGTTCCACGGGGTCGTCCGCGACGCCGTACACCCGGATCGCCCGCGCGATGAACGGCTGTAGCGACACCAAGTCGTCGACGAGTACAGCGACCTTCCGGCGGCCGGCGACGACGTTGCGGAACTTGCGCGTCGCCTTCACCGCCGCGCCGACACCGCCGACCCAGAATTGCGAGCCGTCGTACTCGAACGCGAGCGGGACGAGGTCCGGTTGCTCACCCGCGCCGAGCGTGGCGACACGAGCAAGCGGCTGCGAACGCAGGTATTCGATCTCTTCGGCCGTGAACGACATGACCGCTCCTTCCTGAGCCGGATCGGATCCACCCACCACACGAACGCGCAGCGGCCGGATCGACAGCTCAGAGCACGCAGAACTCGTTTCCCTCCGGATCGGCCATCATGACGTGGTCCGGGCGGCCGTCGAGCTCGTACTCCTGCACGACCGTCGCACCCGCTGCGGTAAGCCGGGCGACCGCTTCGACAACACGCTCCCAGCGCGTGTCCCACGGAACCTCCCGGCCACCACCGGCCTGGACGTCGAGGTGGAGACGGTTCTTCGCGACCTTCCCCTCGGGCACCTTGAGGAAGCTGAGGTTCGGCAGAACACCCTCCGGGTCGCTGAGGTACGCGCCGTCGTCCCATTCCTGCTCGGGCACACCGTGGTGCTCGAACCAGGCTTCCCAACTGGCGAACCCGGCGGGCGGCGGCCGCTCGATGTAGCCGAGGGCCACCGCCCAGAACCTTGCCAGCGCGCGGGGACCCGCGCAGTCGATCGTCAGGCTCCACCGCACCGTCACGGACGAAGCGTAGCCGCGAGGAGCGCCACCGCGCCCTTCGCGACGGCGATTCCCCGCGCCGCGACGTGGTTTTCGTTCAACGGTGCGGCCGGGTCCGACACCATGACACTGGTGACGAACGAGCGGCCGTCCGCGGTGCGCGCCAGGTAGTTCAGGGTCAGCACGCCGGGTTCGCTGCCACCCTTGAACCAGACCTGCGGGAACTTCGCCCGGTCGAGTCCCAGCCCGCCGTCGCTCAGCGACAGCGCGTGCCCGATCTCCGGCTGGTTCTCCTTCTGCAGCCCGGAAAACGCACGGCAGATGTCGTCCGGTGAACCGAACCACTCGATGTCGTCGATCTTCTCGGGCGCCGGCCAGGCGGCGAGCCCGGTGAGCGGGAGCCGTTCCAGCCCGGCGACCGCCGCAGGACGCGCCCAGCGGGGCAACGCCAGGTAGGCGTCGGCGCGGGCCGGGTACTGCGCGGCCTTGAGCTCGAACATCGCCTTGGTGGTCAGGAACGGGATGTTCGCCGACGGCCGCTGGTTGCCGAACGCCAGGAGCTGCCGTTGCACGGCATCCCGGCCGAGCCGGTGGATCAGGTGGTCCGTGGCGGTGTTGTCACTGATCGAGATCATCTTGTCGGCGTATTCCGACAGCGGCAGCTTCGTCCCGGCGGGCTGGTTCTGCAGCACCCCGGACGGCAGGCTCTTCCAATCGTCGCGGATCGCCAGCTGCTCGGTCCAGGACGCCTTGTGCTCGGCGACCGCCTTGCCGAGCGCACCCAGCACGTAGAGCTTGAACGCCGAACCCAGTGGCCGCTGCACGTCGTCACGCACGCCGTGCACGTCACGGCAGCGCCCGTCCGGAAGGATCTCGGACGCGCCGAACGACACACGAGCGCCGAGCGCCGCGAGCTGGGTGTCGACCTCCGGCCACGACGACGGCACCGGGTCGTCCGGGGTGGAGCGGAGCCCGTCGATCAGCCCGGCCTGGTCCACGTGGAGGTCCAGCAGGTAGTCGTCGGTCGGGCCGTGGACCGCGGCCTCGACGTGATCCGGCGCCTCGGTGACGAGGCGTTTCACCTCGAGCCGGCCGAGCCCGGTGAGCGCGGCGTTGACGCCCGCCGGGCCCCCGGCCGCGGTCAGCAGGACCTCGGCGATGTGTGCCCGCACTTCGGTGTCGGACACCGGGACACGCCCGGTCGCGTCCACCACCCACTCGAGCTGTTGGCTCGCTGTGGGCACTTCGGCGGCCTCGGCGGCCGGAGCCACCAGCGGCGCCAGGACCGCAACCACACTCGCTATCGCTGTTCTCATTGCTCCCCCTGCAGTTTCATCGTTCCCCTTCGTCAGTTCCCGGCTACTCTTCGCCCGACCGGATCCACAACCCGGCCACCTGCCCGTCGCCGCGGTAGGTCACCAGCACGGTCCGCTCACCAGCCTCGAAGGCCAGCGGCATGTGGACGATGGTGTAGTCGCCCGTGGACCGCGCATACGGCTCCCCCATCCGCTCGTAACGACCTACCGACCCGGCCACCTGGGCCCAGGCGAGCCGCAGCTCGTCCTCCCCGACCGCTTCGCGCATGCGGTCGTCGAAGTCCCGGCGCACTTCGTGCCACCGGCAGCCGACGAGCTCTGCCACGAGCCCCTCGGCACGGTGGATGGCGTCGGGCAGCTTCAGCTCCACCATGGACACCCCCGTCGCCGGATCGACCGGCCGGCCGAACCGCTGGAAGGCGGCCTGCCGGCTGGTGCCCAGCAGGTCGCCGATCTCCTGCCACGTGTGCCCGGCCGTCCTCGCCGCGTCCACGGTCTCCCGCAGTTTCGCCTCGGCGGCGCGGACCTTCTGCAGTGCCTCGCCGACCTCGGCCAGCGGCCCGTGCTTGGGCATGCTGTCAAGAATGTATTGACGACCCGGAGTTGTCAAGTCCGCATTTACGCGATCGCGATCCCGGCGGGCGGCGCTCCGGCAAGTCGCATCACAATAGCGGCGAATTCGGCCGGATCCGCGCCGAGATGGCAGCGGCTTGCCACAGGCAGCACAGTTCATACGTTCGAGTGTAGCGCACGGAATGGTATTCCGTGCTACGGTCGACAGCACGAAATGGCCACGCCCACGAACCGGGAGGCATGGCCACCCGGAGGGGAGGACGGTTACGGTGAGAACCGATGAGTGAACGCACCTGGGGCTTCCGCACCCGCGCACTGCACGCGGGCGGCACACCCGATCCGGCGACGGGCGCGCGCGCCGTGCCGATCTATCAGACGACGAGCTTCGTCTTCGAAGACGCGGCCGACGCGGCGAACCTGTTCGCCCTGCAGAAGTACGGGAACATCTACAGCCGTATCGGAAATCCGACCGTGGCGGCGTTCGAGGAGCGGATCGCCAGCCTCGAAGGCGCCATCGGCGGGGTCGCCACCGCGAGCGGGCAGGCCGCGGAGTTCCTCACCTTCAGCGCGCTCACGGAGGCGGGCGACCACATCGTGTCCGCGAGCGGTCTCTACGGCGGCACGGTCACCCAGCTCACCGGCACCCTCAGGCGCTTCGGCGTGGAGACGACGTTCGTCAGCGGCGGCATCGACGACTACGCGGCGGCGATCACCGACCGGACCCGGCTGCTCTACACCGAGGTGATCGGCAACCCGGGTGGCGGCATCGCCGACCTCGCGGCGCTGGCGGACCTGGCGCACTCCCACGACATCCCGCTGGTGGTCGACGCGACGCTGGCGACGCCGTACCTGTGCCGCCCGATGGAGCACGGCGCCGACATCGTGCTGCACTCGGCGACGAAGTTCCTGGGCGGCCACGGGACGACGCTCGGCGGGATCGTCGTCGAGTCCGGGAAGTTCGACTGGGGCAACGGGAAGTTCCCCCGGATGACCGAGACCGTCGACAGCTACGGCGGCCTCAGGTACTGGGAGAACTTCGGCGAGTACGCGTTCTGCACCCGGCTGCGCGCCGAGCAGCTGCGGGACATCGGCGCCGTCCTCTCACCCCACTCGGCTTTCCTGCTGCTGCAAGGGGTCGAGACACTTCCGCAACGGATGGACGCTCACGTCGCCAACGCCCGGGCGGTCGCCGAGTACCTCGAAGCGGACCCGCGCGTGGCGTGGGTTTCGTATGCCGGACTTTCTTCACACCCGCACCACGACCTGGCGAAGAAGTACCTGCCGGCCGGGCCGGGCGCGGTGTTCTCGTTCGGCATCACCGGTGGGCGGGGCGCGGGCGAGAAGTTCGTCGAATCGGTGGAGCTGCTGTCACACCTGGCCAACGTCGGGGACGCGCGGACGCTCGTCATCCACCCGGCCTCGACGACACACGCGCAGCTGTCGGAGGAGCAGCTCGCCGCCGCGGGGGTCGGGCCCGACCTGATCCGGCTGTCGATCGGCCTGGAGGACGTCGACGACATCCTCTGGGATCTCGACCAGGCATTGGGGAAGGCGGTGGCCGGATGACGTATGCGGTCGGAGCGGTCGAGCGGCGCGCGATCCTGAACCGGACGAAGTCGGTGACGCTGGTGGGCGCGTCCGCCAACCCGGCGCGGCCGAGTTACTTCGTCGCCACCTACCTGCTCTCGTCGACGCGCTACGAGGTCAACTTCGTCAACCCGCGGCTGGACACGCTGTTCGGGAAGCCGGTGTACGCCTCCCTCAAGGACGTGCCGGGTGAGCCGGACCTGGTCAGCGTGTTCCGGAAGCACGACGATCTGCCCCAGGTGGCCGAAGAGGTGGTCGACGCCGGCGCGCGGACGCTGTGGCTGCAACTCGGGCTGTGGCACGAGCCGGCGGCCGACCGGGCGCGGGAGGCCGGGCTGGACGTCGTGATGAACCGGTGCGTGAAGATCGAACACGCGCGATTCGCGGGCGGGCTGCACCTGGCCGGGTTCAACACCGGCGTGATCAGTTCGAGGAGGCAGTCGGCACCCTAGGGAAGACAACGTCCGTTCCCGCTGTTGGCCCCGGCATGACCGAGAAACTGGGAATCACGCTGTCCGGTGGTCCGACCGCGCTCCTGGAACTGGGTGGCGTCCGGCTGCTCACCGACCCGACGTTCGATCCTCCTGGTGACCACTCGATCGGCGAGCGTGTGCTGGTCAAGACCGAGGACTCGGTGCTGACCGAGGACGCCGTCGGCGTGGTGGACGCCGTGCTGCTCTCCCACGACCAGCACCCCGACAACCTCGACGACCGGGGTCGCGCGTACCTGGCGACCGTGCCGCTGACGCTGATCACGCCCAGCGGGGCCGGGCGGCTGGGTGGGACCGCCCGCGGCCTGGCGCCGTGGGAGGAGACGCAGGTCGGGCCGCTCACGGTGACCGCGGTACCGGCGCTGCACGGGCCGGAGGGCGCCGAACAGCTGACCGGGGAGGTCACCGGGTTCGTGTTGAGCGGCGACGGGTTGCCCACGGTGTACGTGAGCGGGGACAACGCGTCGGTCGGGCTGGTGCGGGAGATCGCGTCGCGGTTCCGCGTCGACGTCGCGGTGCTCTTCGCCGGCGGTGCCCGGACGAAGCTCTTCGACGGGGCTCCCCTGACGCTGACCAGCGAGAACGCCGTCGAGGCGGCGAAGGAGCTCGGTTCGGCCAAGGTCGTGCCGCTGCACTTCCGGGGCTGGCAGCACTTCCACGAGGGTCCGGACGTGCTGCGGAAGGAGTTCGAGGCGGCCGGGTTGGCCGACCGGCTCGTGCTGCTCGAACCCGGGGAGCGCGCGGAGGTCTGACGCGGGCGCGTGAGAGGCTGGCGGCATGGCCAAACCGACCCCGCTGCAGTTCCGGAACATCCTCGTCGCCGTCCTGGCGGCGGCGGGCTTCGTCTGGAGCATCGTGGCCGGCCTGCCGTGGTGGGTGAGCGCGATCGTCGGCTGCGCGTGTGTCCTGTCGCTGGCCTCGGCCTACCTCAACCGTCCCGACGCGGGCTGACCCGAAGGCTGCTCGTGGGCCGCCGGTGAGACCGACGGCCCACGAACTTCAGCGCGTCTTGGCGAACCGGGCCTTCAGGTTGGTGCGGCCCGCTTCGGTGAGGCGGCCGAACAGGCGCAGCCTCGCCAGCCCGCCGTCCGGGTAGATGTCGAGGCGGGCCTCGGTGATCTCCGGGGCGTCCTTCAGGGCGAACCGGTGGCGGGTGTCCGGCTGCAGGCGGGTCTTCGGCAGCAGGTCGACCCACTCGCCGTAGGTGTCGCGGCCGCTGACGGACGCCCAGCCGGGCGCGTTGCCCTTGAGGTTGCTCGTGTCCAGCTCGGCGAACCGGGCGATCCCGGCGCCGGCCAGGCGGAGGGTCACCCAGTCGTTGCCGTCGTCGCGGCGGCGGGCCGTCTCCCAGCCTTCGGCCTGGTGCGCGGCCAGCCCGGGCGAGAGCATGTTGTTCGGCGATGAATAGAACTTGTTGCTGCACCCGGTGACCAGGGCGCCGTTCTCCAGGGCCGCCAGGTCGAGCGCGTCCAGGTCGAGCAGGTCCGGGTCCGGGACCGGGGCGCCGTGCACCCGCAGGCGGGCAACACCGCCGTCCGGGTGCTGGGTGAGGCGGACGTGGGTGTACCGACGGGAGCCGTTGACCGCGTAGAAGTTCTCCGTGTGGCCTGCCGCCGGGGCGCGGTCGACCAGGACGTCCCAGTCCGCCGACGCCAGCTCCGCCGCGCTCGGGTAACCCGGCACCGACGCCGCCTCGACGGAGACGAAAGGCGGGTAGTTGCCCTTGAAGAACGCCGTGTCGACGATGACGCCGGTGACCGTGCCCGCCAGCCCGAGGCGCAGGATCGCCTGGTCGTCGCCCGGTTCGCGGTGGCGGCGGGTCTCCCAGCCGTCGTAGACCTGGCCCTTCGGCCCGAACGTCTCGGCGCGGTGCGCCGGGATCCACGGGTTGACCAGGTTCTCCTTCTCGGCGAACAGTTCGTCGCTCGCCCACATCACCGTCCCGCCGAAGCGGCGCGAGGCGAGGTCGGGCAGTTCTGTCCATTCAGGACGGTCAGACAAAGCGGCCTCCATTTCAGCAGTTCCCCCGGGTCAGCAACGTGCCACGAGGCTCGTCGCCGATGATCTCGTTGCCCCGCAACCAGGTGGAGCGCACGACGCCGGCGAGCGGGCGCCGGTCGTAGGCGCTGACCGGGTTACGGTGCTTCAGTTTTGCGACGTCGACCACAAACGCCTCGTCGGGCGCGAACACGCAGAAGTCGGCGTCGTGGCCCACCGCCAGGTGGCCCTTGCGGCGCATCCCGGCCTGCGCGGCCGGGCGTTCGGCCATCCAGCGGACGACGTCGGTGAGCGCGAACCCGCGCTGCCGCGCCTGCGTCCAGATCGCCGGGAGCCCCAGCTGCAGGCTCGAGATCCCGCCCCAGGCCTCCCCGAAGTCGCCGCTGTCGAAGCGTTTCAGCTCCGGCGTGCACGGCGAATGGTCGCTGACGATGCAGTCGATCACGCCGTCGGCCAGCCCCCGCCAGAGCTCCTCGCGGTTGGCCGCCTCGCGGATCGGCGGGCAGCACTTGAACTGCGTTGCGCCGTCGCGGATCTCCTCGGCGATGAAGCTGAGGTAGTGCGGGCACGTCTCCGCCGTCAACGCCACACCCTCGCTGCGCGCCGAAGCGACCAGTGGCAGCGCCTCCGAAGAGGACAGGTGCAGGATGTGCGCCCGCGCCGAGTTCCGGCGGGCCGCCTCGATCACGTGCGAGATCGCGAGGTTCTCCGCCAGGCGCGGCCGGGACCGCAGGAAGTCGACATAACGACCGCCGTGCGGCTCGGGTGCCTCGTCGATCTCGTGCGCGTCCTCGGCGTGGACGATCATCAGCGCGTCGAGCGAACTCAGCTCCCGCAACGCTTCGTCGAGGCCGGCCGGGTCGAGCGGCGGGAACTCGTCGACGCCGGAATGCAGCAGGAAACACTTGAAGCCGAACACGCCGGCTTCGTGCAGACCGCGCAGGTCCGAGACGTTGCCGGGGATCGCGCCACCCCAGAACCCGACGTCGACGTGCACACGCCCGGTTGCCGCCTTGCGCTTGACCTCCAGCGCCGCGACGTCGACGGTCGGCGGCAGGCTGTTGAGCGGCATGTCCACGATCGTGGTCACCCCGCCCGCGGCGGCCGCGCGGGTCGCCGTCTCGAAGCCCTCCCACTCGGCGCGGCCGGGATCGTTGACGTGGACGTGGGTGTCGACCAGTCCGGGCAACAGCACAACGTCGTCACCGAGCTCGAGCACACGATCGCCGCTCAGCGAGGCACCGCCGGGTTCGACCGCGACGATCCGCCCGCCGTCGACACCGAGGGTCGCCGGGACCTCGCCCTCGGCCGTCACGGCCCGGGCTGCGCGCACCACAAGATCCATCCGAAAACCCTTCTCCGGGAGGATTGAACCACCGCCGATTTCACAGTACGGAAAGACGGTTTCGCACAACGACAGTAACCACGGCCCGCGCCGCTCGTCAACGACGGACGCGGCGCGTTACGGTCATCCTCGTGCGGCTTGAAGCGGAGTTCACGAGCGAACCGTTCCACGGCGAGGGGTCGCCACCCGAGCACGCGCTCGCCGCGCGCGACGCGGCCGCGGAAGCGGGGCTGGACACCGACTTCGGGCCGCTCGGCACGCTCGCCCGCGGTGACGCGAAGAGCCTTCTCGAGGCCCTGCCGGCGATCACGCAGGCCGCCCTCGACGGTGGCGCCACCCAGGTCACGCTGCAGGTGCGCCGAGCCGCCGACGAAGGGAACGAGGCGGTTCCCGATGCGACGGTCGAGCAGCAGGCCGCCGGCAGCACTCCGGTCGTCGAACTGAACGACGCGCTCGCTCGGCTGATCGCCGACGTCGAGCGCGAACTGGGTGCCCGGCTGGCGGAGCTCGACCGCCCTGGCAAGCAGCGTGCGGTGCGGCTTTTGCGCGAACGCGGCGCCTTCGGCCTGCGGAAATCCGTCTCGTCAGTGGCCGACGCGCTGGGGGTCACGCGGTTCACCGTTTACAACTACCTCAACCGGGAAGCCGACTGACCAGCGCTTTCAACAAAATGTTGACGGAACTCCGGCACCGACGTACGGTCAGCGGGACGCCACTCACGAGGAGTTCCCCGTGCCGCTCACCCTCACCGACTTCAACACCGCCGACGCCGGCGACGTACGTCCGGCGCTGACGGCCTGCCTTGCCGTCCCCCGTTGGGTGGACACGATTCTCGAGCGTCGGCCGTACGTTGACCTGGACGCGCTGAAGGCCGCCGCCGAGCTGCCGTTGAGCAGCGACGAGATCCGGCAGGCGATGGCCGCCCATCCCCGGATCGGGGAGAAACCGACCCAACCGGGCGCCGAAGGCGAGTGGTCACGATCGGAACAGTCCGGTGTGGACAACGCCGGCGCGTTCGCCGCCGCGAATGCGGAGTACGAAGCCAAGTTCGGGCACGTCTACCTCGTCTGTGCCAGTGGCCGCAGCGGTGAAGAGCTCCTGAAGGTCCTCCGCGAGAGGCTGGACAACGACCCGGCCACCGAACTCGCCGTCGCCGGGCGCGAACTGCTGAAGATCGCCGAACTCCGACTCGCGAAAGCGGTGACCGCGTGAGCCTCGTGACCACCCACGTCCTCGACACGGCGACCGGCCGCCCCGCAACGGGAATCTCTGTGCGTTTCGAGACCGGCGAAGGGAAGCCGATCGCCGACGGCCGGACCGACGACGACGGCCGCATCCGCGATCTCGGCCCCGAGACCCTGGACGCCGGCGTCTACCGGCTCGTCTTCGACACCGGCGCCTACCTGGGCCCGGACGCCTTCTTTCCGGAGGTGGCCCTCACCTTCCGGATCTCCGACGGCACCGCGCACCACCACGTGCCGCTCCTGCTCAGCCCGTTCGCCTATTCGACCTACCGAGGGAGCTGAACCGTGGCCATCACCCTGGGCCCCAACCAGTACGGCAAGGCGGAGGTCCGCCTGGTGACGGTGCGCCGCGACGGCCCCGTGCACCACCTGAAGGACCTCACCGTGTCGACGTCGCTGCGCGGCGAGCTGGCCGAGACGCACCTGACCGGCGACAACGCCGGGGTGCTCGCCACCGACACGCAGAAGAACACTGTGTACGCCTTCGCGAAGGAGGCGCCGGTCGGCGAGATCGAGGACTTCGGCCTGCGCCTGGCGCGCCACTTCACCGGCACGCAGGAAAACATCTCCGGCGCCCGGATCAAGGTCGACGAGCACGGCTGGGACCGGATCACCGTCGGCGGCGAGCCGCACGACCACGCGTTCAGCCGCTCCGGCGACGAACGCCGCACGACGGTCGTCACGATCCAGGGCGACCGCGCGTGGGTGGTGTCCGGCATCGACGGCCTGACCTTGCTCAAGTCGACCGGTTCGGAGTTCCACGGCTTCCCGCGCGACGAGTACACGACGCTCGCCGAGACCGACGACCGGATCCTCGCCACCGCCGTCACCGCGCGGTGGCGCTACCAGGGTGAAGGCATCAACTGGGCGGAGAGCCACCGCGAGGTCCGGCGGCTGATGCTGGAGACGTTCGCGACGAAGCACAGCCTTTCGCTGCAGCAGACGCTGTACGCGATGGGCCAGGCGGTGCTCGAACAGCGGCCGGAGGTCGCCGAGGTGCGGCTGTCGCTGCCGAACAAGCACCACTTCCTGGTGGACCTGAACCCGTTCGGGCTGAAGAACGACAACGAGGTGTTCTACGCGGCGGACCGCCCGTATGGGCTGATCGAGGGCACGATCCTGCGCGACGACGCCGAGGACCCGGGCCCGGCCTGGGACATCCACTGACGGCGCCCTAGCCACCCGACCCCTGCGCGGCGCCCGCCTCGGGCAACCTCACCCCAGCGCAGCCCCCGCCCTCTCCGGGGGACCGGCCCCGCATCCAGTGTATCGGGGGTGGCCGACGAAACCCGGAAAAACCGGTGGTCAGCGCCGGTTTGTCCACATCACGGCCGGGGTGTGGACAAGCCGGACTCGGTAGAACGCTCTAGCAAGCGCGTATCCTCGGGACCGTGGCAGGGACCAAGGAACGCATCATGGCCGCCGGTGCCGAGTTGTTTCGGCGCAACGGGTACACCGGGACCGGGCTCAAACAGATCGTCACCGAGGCCAACGCGCCCTTCGGGTCGCTCTACCACTTCTTTCCTGGTGGGAAGGAGCAGCTCGGCACCGAGGTCGTCCGGGAGTCCGGGCTCGCCTACATCCAGCTCTTCGACCTCTTCATCGCGCCCGCGCCCGACCTGATCAGCGGGATCGAAGCCTTCTTCGCCGCCGGGATCGCGACGCTCGAAGCGACCGACTACGTCGAAGGCTGCCCGATCGCGACCGTGGCCCTCGAGGTCGCCAGCACCAACGAGCCGCTGCGGGAAGCCACCGCTGAGGTCTTCACCGCGTGGATCGACGCCGGTACCGAGAAGTTCGCCAAGTTCGGGCTCAGCCGGGAGGCTGCCCGGACGCTCACGATCTCCGTCGTCAACAGCCTCGAAGGCGCCTTTGTGCTCTGCCGGGCACTGCGGGACACCGAGGCCATGGCCGTCGCGGGCGCGACCAGCGTGGACGTCGCCAAGCGACTCCAAAGCGAGCAACTTTAGTCGGGAATCCAACAAGAATACTCAACATGGCGCTTGACCACGCAGCATCGGACATCGAAGCTACGCAGTGGTCTAGTCCTCCTGCCTACACCGTCGTCCGGTTGGAGCCGCCATGCGCCGAGTCCTCGCCGTCCTCGCCACCGCCGTTGCCGCTGCCGCCCTCACCACCCCACCTGCCGATGCCCTGGAGAACGGGCTCGCGAGAACCCCGCCGATGGGCTGGAACACCTGGAACACCTTCGAGTGCAACATCAACGAGACGCTGGTCAAACAGACCACCGACCTGATGGTCAGCTCCGGGATGCGCGACCGCGGGTACACCTACGTCAACCTCGACGACTGCTGGATGACCAAGACCCGCGACTCCGCGGGCAAGCTCGTTGCCGACCCCGCGAAGTTCCCCAGCGGCCTCAAAGCGCTCGGTGACTACATCCACGCGCGCGGGATGAAGTTCGGCATCTACGAGAGCGCCGGCAGCGAAACCTGCCAGCACTACCCCGGCAGCCTCGGCCACGAGCAGACCGACGCCAACAGCTTCGCGAGCTGGGGTGTCGACTACCTCAAGTACGACAACTGCGGCAGCCCGGGCGGCGAGACCCAGCAGGACTACGTCCGCCGCTACTCCGCCATGCGCGACGCGCTCAAGGCCACCGGCCGCCCGATCGCCTACAGCATTTGCGAATGGGGCAACTTCAGCCCGTCCACCTGGGCGCCGGACGTCGGCAACCTGTGGCGCACCACCGGGGACATCACCAACAACTGGGGCAGCATCGACTCGATCTACCGCCAGAACGTCGGGCTCGCACAAGCAGCGAAACCCGGCGCGTGGAACGACCCGGACATGCTCGAAGTCGGCGACGGCATGGACTTCCAGGAGGACCGCGCCCACTTCACGCTCTGGGCCGCGATGGCCGCGCCGCTGATCGCCGGCGCCGACCTGCGCAGCGCCAGCGTTGCCACCTTCTCGACCTACCTGAACGGCGACGTCATCGCGGTCGACCAGGACCCGCTCGGCAAGCAGGCCACGCGCATCGCGACCGGCAACGGCCTGGACGTCCTCGCGAAGCCGCTCCAAGGCGGGGACGTCGCCGTCGTGCTGTTCAACGAGAACAGCACCACGAAAACCGTCTCGACGACGGCCGCCGCGGCCGGGCTGCCCGCCGCGTCGAACTACCGGCTGACCAACCTGTGGTCGAAGGAGCTGACCACAACCACCGGCACGATCAGCGCGAACGTCCCTTCGCACAGCACCGTGATCTACCGCGTGAAGGCCAACGCGTCCGGCTCCAGCATCAACACCGCCCATCCGCTGCAGGGCGCGTCGTCGTCCCGCTGCATCGACATCAACGGCAACGTCACCACGCCCGGCACCAAGGTCGACATCTGGGACTGCGACGGCGGCGCGAACCAGTCCTGGACCTTCACCGGCGCCGGTGAGCTCAAAGCCAACGGCCTGTGCCTGGACGCCGACGGCGGCAGCAGCGCCGCCGGGACCAAGCTCATCGTCTGGACCTGCCACGGCGGCGCGAACCAGAAGTTCAAGCTCGCGCCGGACGGCTCGATCACCCAGGCCGGGCTCTGCGTCGACGTCACCGGCGGCGACAAGCCCGCCGGCAACGTCAACGGCACTCAGCTCGAGCTCTGGGGGTGCAACGACGACGCCAACCAGAACTGGCAGCTCAAGTAGCGGTCAAGTGCTCCGGCCGCACCGGGACGCGGGTGAGCGCGAGCCCGGTCGCGGCGCGGATCGCCGCCACGATCGCCGGGGTCGACGAGATCGTCGGGGGCTCGCCGACGCCGCGCAGGCCGTACGGCGCGTGCGGGTCCGGGCGTTCCAGGACGTCGATGCTCATCGGCGGCATGTCCAGGACCGTCGGGATCAGGTAGTCGGTGAAGGAGGGGTTCCGGATCTTCCCGCCGGAGGTCTGGATCTCCTCCATCACGGCCAGCCCGAGGCCCTGCGCCGAGCCGCCCTGGATCTGGCCCAGCACGGCTTGCGGGTTCAGCGCCTTGCCGACGTCCTGGGCGCAGTCCAGCGCGACCACCTTGACCAGGCCCAGCTCGGTGTCGACGTCGACAACGGCGCGGTGCGCGGCGAACGCGTACTGCACGTGCGCGGTGCCCTGCCCGGTTTCCGGATCCAGCGCGGAAGTCGGCCGGTGCCGCCATTCCGCCGTCTCGTCGTAGACGTCGTCGGCGAGGACGTCCACCAGGTCGGCGACCACCTGGCCGTCGGCCGCGACGAGCTTGCCGCCGACCACGCGCACCTTCGTGTCGAACCGGGAAAGCAGCCGCGCTCGCACCGCCACGCACGCGGCCTGCACCGCGCCGCCGGTCACGTATGACTGCCTTGACGCCGACGTCGAGCCGCCGTTGCCGATCGAGGTGTCCATCGGCAGCACGGTCACCTGCTCGACACCCAGCTCGGTCCGGACGATCTGCTGCATGATCGTCACCAGGCCCTGGCCGACCTCGCAGGCCGCGGTGTGCACGGTCGCCGCCGGCTCGCCGCCGACCAGCTGCAGGCGCACCCGCGCCGTCGAGTAGTCGTCGAAGCCTTCGGAGAAGCAGACGTTCTTGATGCCGACGGCGTACCCGACGCCGCGGACGACGCCTTCGCCGTGCGTCGTGTTCGACACCCCGCCCGGCATGTGCCGCAGGTCGAACGGCCGGTCCGGCGGCATCGGCTTGGCGCGCACCAGGTCGAGCAACTCCGCGACCGGCGCGGCGGAGTCGACCACCTGGCCGGTCGGCATCAGGTCGCCTTCGGTCATCGCGTTGCGGACGCGGATCTCGACCGGATCCAGGCCGCAGGCAGCAGCGAGCTTGTCCATCTGCGACTCGTAACCGAACGCCGCCTGCACCGCGCCGAAGCCGCGCATCGCGCCGCACGGCGGGTTGTTCGTGTAGACGCCCCAGCAGTCCACCGAGACGCTGTCCACTGTGTACGGTCCGACGCCGAGCGTGGCGGCGTTCGCGACCACCGCGCCGGTCGAGGACGCGTACGCGCCGCCGTCCAGGTACAACCGCGTCCGGACGTACACCAGACGCCCGTCGCGAGTGGCGCCGTGCTCGTAGTACATCTTCGCCGGGTGGCGGTGGACGTGACCGTAGAAGGACTCTTCGCGGTTGTAGACCATCTTCACCGGCTTGCCGGTGTGCAGTGCCAGCAGGCACGCGTGCACCTGCATCGACAGGTCCTCGCGCCCGCCGAACGCTCCCCCGACACCGCCGAGCGTCAGCCGCACCTTCTCGACCGGCAACCCCAGAGCGGCGACGATCTGCTGCTGGTCGACGTGCAACCACTGCGTCGCGACGTACAGGTCGACGCCGCCTTCGGTGTCCGGCACGGCGAGCCCGGACTCCGGGCCGAGGAACGCCTGGTCCTGCATGCCGACCTCGTAGACGCCCGAGACGACGACTTCCGCGGCAGCATCCTGCGGCCCGCGGCGGATCTTCACGTGCCGGACGACGTTCCCACCAGAGTGCAGCGAAGGACCTTCGCCCGCGACAGCCGCTTCGGAGTCCGTCACGGGAGAGAGTTCTTCGTAGGAAACGACGATCCGCTTCATCGCGCGGCGCGCGGTCTCCGGGTGGTCGGCGGCGACCAGCGCAACCGGCTCACCCTGGTACCGGACCACATCCGAAGCGAGCACCGGCTGGTCGGAGTGCTCCAGGCCGTACCGGTTGACGCCCGGGACGTCCTCATGGGTCAGCACCGCGTAGACCCCGGGCACCTTCAGGGCTTCGGTGATGTCGATGCCGGTGATCCGCGCGTACGGGTGCGGGCTGCGCAGGGTCACGCCCCACACCATGTCCTCGTGCCACAGGTCCGAGGAGTACGCGAACTCGCCGCGCACCTTCACCGTGCCGTCGGGGCGACGAGGCGAGGTCCCGACCCCGTTGACCGTCTGCGTCGTGACGGAAACAGTCATCGGTCCTCCCGCAGTCTTGCGCTCGCGGACGCCAGCTCCGCGGCGATCCCGGACTCGTCGGCTTCCCGCAAGGTGCCGTCCTCGACCACGGCCTTCCCGCCGACGAACAGCCGTCGCACCGGTGGTGTCGTGCCCAGGACCAGCGCCGCGACCGGGTCGGTGATGCCCGCGTGGTTCAGCCCGGTCAGGTCCCAGATCGCGAGGTCGGCGAGTTTGCCCGGCTCGATCGAGCCGAGGTCGTCGGCCCGGCCGAGGCAGCGCGCGCCGCCCATCGTGCCCATCCAGAGCGCTTCCCGCGTGGTCAGCCCGCGGGGCCCGCCGCGCTGGCGGGCCTGCAGCAACGCCTGGTGCAGCTCTTCGCCGAGCCCGCCGGACTCGTTGGACGCGGCGCCGTCGGCGCCGAGGCCGACCGCCACACCGGCGTCGAGGAGGTCGCGAACCGGGGCGATGCCCGCGCCGATGCGGCCGTTGGACGTCGGGCAGTGCGCCGAGCCGGTGCCGGTCGCGCCGAACCGGCGGATCGCCTCGGGCGCGAGGTGGATGGTGTGGGCGAGCCAGACGTCTTCGGCGAGCCAGCCCAGCTTGTCGGCGTACTCGGCGGGTGTGCAGCCGACTTCGGCGAGGCATTGCTGCTCCTCGTCGAGCGTCTCGGCGAGGTGGGTGTGGAGCCGGACGTCCTTACGACGGGCCAGTTCGGCCGCGCCGGACATCAGCCGCTCGGTGACCGAGAACGGTGAGCAGGGGCCCACGGCGATCTGCAGGTGTGCCTCGGCCGAGGCGTCGTGGAAACGGTCGATCGCGGCTTCCGTGCCGGTCAGCGCGTCCTCGGTGGTCTCGACGAGGTTGTCCGGCGGCAGGCCGCCGTCGGACTCGCCGCGGTCCATCGACCCGCGCACGACGTGCAGTCGGACGCCGATCCGCTGCCGGGCCGCGGCCAGCGCCGCGACCTGGTCACCGCCGTCACGCGGGAAGACGTAGTGGTGGTCGGCGACGGTGGTGCAGCCGGTCAGCGCCAGCCGCGCCATCCCGGCGGTGCCGGCGGCGTGCGTGATCTCCGCGTCCAGCCGGCCCCAGACCGGGTAGAGCGCGACCAGCCACTCGAAGAGCGTGTGGTCGGCGGCCATCCCGCGGGTCGCCCATTGGTAGAGGTGGTGGTGGGTGTTGATCAGGCCGGGCGTGACCAGGCAGCCCGAGGCGTCGACACGCTCGTCGAACTCACCCGTGTAGACGCCTTCGCCGACTTCCGCGATCCGGTCGTTCTCGACAACGACGTACCCGTTGGCGTACTCCTCGCCGCTGACGGTGGCGATCGCCCCGCCGGTGATGAGCGTCCTCACGCGACACCACCCTTCGCCGCCACGCGCACCGCGTCGAGGATCTTCTCGTAGCCGGTGCAGCGGCACAGGTTGCCCGCGAGGGCCTCGCGAATCTCCTCGTCACTCGGATCGGGGACGCGGTTCAGCAGGTCGTGCGCGGCGACGATTAGGCCCGGCGTGCAGAAGCCGCACTGCACGGCGCCCTGGTCCACAAAGGACTGCTGGATCGGGTCGAGGGTGTCGCCGTCGGCCAGGCCTTCGACGGTGCGCACCACGCGGCCCTCGGCCTGCCCGGCCGCGACCAGGCAGGCGCACACCGGGAGATCGTCGAGGTAGACCGTGCACGAGCCGCATTCACCCTGCTCACAGGCGTTCTTCGAGCCCGGCAGGCCGAGGCGCTCCCGCAGCACGTAGAGCAGGCTCTCGCCCTCCCAGACGTCGTCCGCCTGCCGCTCTTCGCCGTTGATCGTGACATTCAGGCGCATGCGCGCTCCCCCGTCCGGTGTTCGTCCCAGGCCCAGGTCAACGTACGCCGTGCGAGCACCGACAGCGCGTGCTTGCGGTAGGCGGCGCTGCCGCGGACGTCGTCGATCGGCGAAGCAGCTTCGGCTGCCAACTCGCCGAAGCGCCGCTTCAGTGAGTCCGGCAGTGGCTCCGACGAGCCCCACGGCAGCTCCGCGTTGAGGAACTCCTCGGCTTCACGAGCGCGGCGTGGCGTGGGCGCGGCCGACCCGACCGCGGCACCGGCCACACCGTCGCGCAGGGCCAGCGCGAACGAGCAGACCGCGATGACCATCGCGTTGCGCGTCCCGACCTTGGCGAACTGCTGCGGCCCGGCGTGCGCGGGCAGGTGGATCGCGGTGATCAGCTCGTCCGGCTCGAGCGCGTGGCGCTTCACGCCGACGTAGAACTCCTCCGCGCGCAGCGTCCGGCTCCCCCGGACGGAGGTGACCTCGACCTGGGCGTCCAGGGCCAGCAGCACGGGGTGGGTGTCACCGGCCGGTGACGCCGCGCCGAGGTTGCCGCCGACCGTGCCGCGGTTGCGGATCTGCGGTGACCCGACCGTGCGCGAGGCCATGGCCAGCGCCGGGACGGATTCACCCACTTCGGCGATGACGCGGCTGTACGGGACGCCGGCGCCGAGCCGGACCGTTCCGTCCGATGTGGACCACTCCGCCAGCTCCGGGACCGTGGTCAGGTCCAGCAGGGCCTCGGGGCGCCGGTGGTCGAAGTTCAGCTCGACCATGACGTCGGTGCCGCCCGCGATGGGCACGGCATCGGGACGCTCGGCCTTGAGGGCCAAAGCCTCCGCTAGCGTCGCAGGACGCAGGAACTCCACGCTTGCTCCTTCGTGAGGGCGATAGACCAGTAGACGCCCAACGGGCCGCGGGCGGCAACGGCACGGGCCATGAACCGCACCCGAGCGGACGGCCGGGTGTTTGTGCTTTCCTACAAGCCTGATGACGACCGTGAAAACTCTGCTGGGCCTGCCGGGGCTGCGGCTGCGCCCGCGGGCCGGGGCCGACCTGCTCGACCGGCCGGTGACGCGCATCTACGTCACGGAGCTGTCCGACCCCGGACGGTACCTGTCGGCCGGTGAGCTGGTGCTTTCCGGCCTGCTCTGGTGGCGCGAGCCGGGGGACGCCGAGCCGTTCGTGGCCGCGCTGGCGCGGTCGGGCGCGGCGGCGCTGGCCGCGTCCGGCGCCGACTCGGACGGCATCCCGGACGACGTGGTCGACGCCTGCGAGCGGCACCGGATCCCGCTCCTCGAAGTGCCCGCCGACCTGTCGTTCTCCGTGATCACCGAGCAGGTGGTGCTGGCGCTGGCGGCCGCGTCCGACAGCTCGCGCAAACGTTTGCACGCCGCCGCGGACGCACCCATGGAGACGCTCCTCGAGCGCGCTTCGACGGAGCTCGGCCTGCCCTGCTGGGTGCTGTCGGCCCTCGGCCGGGTGGTCGCCGGGACGACCCCGCTGCCGATGCCCGTCGAGGAGGTCGTCCGCCGGTACGCGGGCAAGGAGCCCGGGCCGCTGACGTTGCTGCCGGTGGAGGGCAAGCACGCCGTGCCGTGGCTGATCGCCGTCGGCGGGACGGTGAGCACCGCGCAGGCCGAGCTGGCCGAGGAGCTCGCCGGGCTCGTCGGCGTCACGCGGGCGCGGATGGCTCCCCCCGACGCCGAGCTGCCCGGCGAGGTGCGCGTTGTCGCGTTGCGGACCGAAGGCAGCGACGAGAGCCGGGACGTCCTGCGAGAGCTGCTGCCCGACGGGCGGCTGCTCGAGTCCACCGGAGAGACGTCGTACGCGGCGACCACGCAGTGGCCTGCCGCCGCCGGCACCGAACTGTCCACTGTGGAACCTCTGCTCCGGGCCAAGCGGATCCTCTGCGGCGTCAGCGATCCCGGGCCGCGGGCCGAGGCGTGGGAGACCGCGCGGTACACCCTGGAGGTGGCGGCCCGGCGCCCGGGGCGCGTCGCGGTGGTGCCGGCGGGTGAAGCGGGTGTGCACCAGCTGCTGCTGGCCGGGGCGCCGGACGGGTTGCGCGCGGCCGTGCGGCGGCGGGTCCTCGGCCCGCTGCTGGAGTACGACGCCGAGCAGCACACGGACCTGGTGCACACGGTGCGGGTGTTCCTCGAGTGCTCGGGCTCGCCGACGCGGGCGGCGAAGGCGCTGCACGTCCACGTCAACACGCTGCGCTACCGCATCGGCCGGGCGGGCGAGCTGCTCGGCGCGGACCTCACCGAGTTCACCGACCAGCTCGACGTCTACCTCGCGCTGCGCGCCGGCGACCAGGCCGGCTGATGAACGGCGTGGATCCGGAGATCACGTCGGCCCGGCAGGCGGCGAACGACGCCCGCGCCTGCGTTAGAGCAAGGTCGCGGCAGCCAGCCCGAGGAAGAGCAGCGGGACGGCGCCGGTGGTGAACTTGCGCGCCCGGACGTGCGCGACGATCGCCCCGACGTAGAACAGGACCAGGCCGATCGCGGCGGCGACACCCAGGGCGGGAACTCCGGCAAGGCCCAGCGTGAGACCGGCCGCGCCGGCGAGCTTCACCGTCCCGAGCATCGGCAGCCAGCTCGGCGGAACGTCGACGGCGGCCGAAGTGGCGAGCACAAAACGGGCCTTGAGCAGGTCGGCGACGCCGATTCCGGCGTTCAGGACGATCACGGTGATGATGACGGCGGTGTGCATGCCTTCCCGACGGGGCGGCCGCCGGGAAGGTGACCGGGCTGCGGCACACTCGCCCCGTGAGCAAGCAGAAGCGACGCGTTCCGGCCGAAGAGACCGCGAGGCCGCGGACCGCCGAGGAGTTCGGCGACGCGCTGCTGGCCGCCGCCTACGAGGTCGCGCGCGGAGTCCGCGGCGCGGCCGGGAAGAGCGCGAAGCGGCTGGCGACGGGCCTCGAACTGCCGGCCGAGGCGGCCGAAGGCGCCCACCGGGCCGGACAGCACCTGATCGCCCGGGTCTGCCTGGGCGGCTGGCTGCCCGAGGACCTCGACCAAGCCGCCCGGCGGCGCGTCGACGAGTTCGCCCGGTCCTTCGTGCTCGACACGTCGGCCGCGTATGCAGAGCAGTTCACGGACTGGCGCGACCAGCTCGACGAGGTGGGTGCCGTCCGCTGGTGGACGGAGTCCGAGCCGCACCTGACTCAGTGGGCGGCGAAGCACATCCTGACTTCGGCCGAGGCGCTGACCTCCGTCATCGAAGCCCTGGGCTTCCTGCTGACCTTGCCGGCGCTGACCCCGCCGGGAACCGCGGCACCGGCCCGCCACACCGTGGACGAGAAGAAGCTGAGCCGCGTCCGCGCGCTGCTGGCGAAAGCCGAATCGAGCTCGTTCCCGGAGGAGGCCGAAGCCCTTTCGGCGAAGGCGCAGGAGCTCATGACGCGGCACGCCCTCGACCGGGTGCTGGTCGAAGCCGGGCCCGAGCTGCCCGCGTCCCGCCGGATCTGGCTCGACACCCCTTACGTCGACGCGAAGTCGCTGCTGGTCCACGTGGTCGCGAAGGCGAACCGCTGCCGGGCCGTCTACGACTCGCGCTGGGACTTCGTCACCGTCGTCGGCGACGAGGACGACCTGGACGCCGTCGCGCTGCTGACCACGTCCCTGCTCGTCCAGGCCACCCGGGCGATGATCGCCGACCCGGCCGGCCGGGACCGGGCGTTCCGGAAGTCGTTCCTCGTCTCCTACGCGACCCGCGTCGGCGAGCGGCTCGACCAGGCCGCCGAAGCGACGATCGCGGAGTCGCCGGACCCGGACCGGCTGCTGCCGGTGCTGGCGTCGCACGACCTGGCGGTGGAGTCGGCCTTCACCACGCTCTTCCCCGCGGTGGTCAGCAAATCGGTGACCGTGCGCAGCCACGAGGGCTGGCACGCCGGCCGGTCCGCCGCCGACCGCGCCCGGCTCGGTGAGTGACCCTCACGCGAGCCGCAGCGCGTACTTCTCCAGCTCCGGCCGCCCGAACGGCAGCTCCGTCTCGTCCAGGGCACCGCAGTCCAGGCCGCGCAGCAGGTACACCGCGAGCGCCTGGGCCGTCGCCGGTTCGTCGAGGACTCCCCCGGCCTGCTTCTCCGCGTACGCCCGCAACCGCTCCACCGCCGCCGAGAACCCTTCGCGGTAGAACGTGTACGTCGCCGCGAAGCGGGTCGGCAGCTGGTGCGGGTGCAGGTCCCAGCCCTGGTAGAAGCCGCGCTCCAGCGAACGCCGCACCAGGCGCAGGTGCTCGGCCCACGCCTCCGGGAGCGCGTCGCCGATGGGCAGGCGGTTGGTCGAGCCGTCCGAAAGGCGGACACCGGTGCCGGCCGCCGAAACCTGCATCAGCTGCTTGGCCAGGTCCGCCGCCGGGTGCTCCATGCTCTGGTACGCCGCCGCGATGCCCAGCCCGGCGCTGTAGTCGTACGTGCCGTAGTGCAGACCCGAACAGCGGCCGTCCGCGGCGTGCACGATCCGCGCCACCGACAGCGTCCCATCGATGTCCACAATGGACTGAGCGGTCTCGATCTGGACCTCGAAGCGCAGGACACCCGGCTCGAGCCCGTACGCCGATTCCAGGCGTGCCAGCACTTCTGCCGCCACCGACACCTGCTCGACCGCCGTCACCTTCGGCAGCGTGACGACGAACCCGGGCGGCAGCGGCCCGTTGTCCAGCAGCCCGGTGAGGAACAGGTCCAGGGTGCGGATCCCGCGCCGGCGCGTCGCCGCTTCGAAGCTCTTGAAGCGGATGCCGCAGAACGGCGTCCCGCCGGTGGTCGCCAGGGTCTGCCCGGCCGCCAGCGCGGCGGCGTCCTCGACGTCGTCCGGGACCCGGCCGTAACCGTCCTCGAAGTCGATCCGCAGGTCCTCGATCGGCTCGGTGAGCAGCTTCGCCCGCACCCGTTCGTAGACGTCGGCGTCGACGCCGAGCAGGTTCTCGTGCTCGATGAAGACGCGCATCGCCTGCTTGCCCCAGTCGGCGACCAGGCGCGTCCGGTACAACGAAGCCGGGACGTAGACGGTGTGCACCGGCTGCCGCCCCGGCCGCTCCCCCGGGTACGCCGCCGCGACGCGCGCGTCGGCCGAAGCCAGGCGCGCGTCGGCGGCGTCGTAAACGTCCTGGGAAAGCCGCACTACTTGATCCGCTCGTAAGCGGGCAGCGTCAGGAAGTCCGGGAACTCGTCGGCCAGCGCGACCTGCTCGAACAGCTCCACGGCCGGCTCCAGCAGCTCCGGCTTGAGCTCGCCGGCCAGCTCGCCGCGAACCTCGGCCAGCACCCCGCGCACCAGCTCCGACGTCACGACGTCGCCGGTGTCCAAAGTGGTCCCGTTCTTGACCCACTGCCAGATCTGCGAACGCGAGATCTCCGCGGTCGCCGCGTCCTCCATCAGGTTGTGGATGGCCGCCGCGCCGGTGCCGCCCAGCCAGGACGCGATGTAGCGGACGCCGACGTCGACCGCCGCGCGCAGGCCGCCCGCCGTCGCGCCACCCGGCGTCGAGGCGACGTCCAGCAGCTGCTCGGCGGTGACGCTCACCTCGTCCCGCGTGCGCTCGAGCTGGTTCGGCCGGTCGCCGAGGACCTTGTCGAACTCCTCCTTGCAGAGCTCGACCATGCCCGGGTGCGCGACCCAGGAGCCGTCGAAGCCGTCGCCGGCCTCCCGGGACTTGTCCGCGTGCACCTTGTCGAAGGCGCCCTTGTTGACCTCGGGGTCCTTGCTCGGGATGAACGCGGCCATGCCGCCGATCGCGAAGGCGCCGCGCTTGTGGCAGGTGCGCACCAGCAGCTCGGTGTAGGCGCGCATGAACGGCGCGGTCATGGTGACGGCGTTGCGGTCCGGCAGCACGAACTTCTCACCCGCGTCGCGGAAGTACTTGATCACGCTGAACAGGTAGTCCCAGCGGCCGGCGTTGAGGCCGGACGCGTGCTCGCGCAGCTCGTAGAGGATCTCTTCCATCTCGAACGCGGCGGGGATGGTCTCGATCAGCACGGTCGCGCGGACGGTGCCGTGGTCGATGCCGAGCGTCTTCTCCGCGTGGGTGAAGACGTCGTTCCAGAGCCGCGCTTCGAGGTGGCTCTCCATCTTCGGGAGGTAGTAGTACGGGCCCTTGCCGTGTTTGAGCAGCTCAGCCGCGTTGTGGAAGAAGTGCAGGCCGAAGTCGACGAGCGCGCCGACCGCCTGGCGGCCCCCGAAGGACAGGCCGCGCTCGGGCAGGTGCCAGCCGCGCGGGCGGACCACGATCGTGGCGTGCTCGACGCCGTCCTTCAGCGCGTAGCTCTTGCCGCCGCTCTCCAGCGTGATCGACTCGCGGGTGGCGTCGTAGAGGTTGACCTGGCCGGACACGACGTTCGCCCAGTGCGGGGTGTTGGCGTCCTCGAGGTCGGCCAGCCACACCTTGGCGCCGGAGTTGAGCGCGTTGATCGTCATCTTGCGGTCGGTCGGCCCGGTGATCTCGACACGCCGGTCTCGCAACGCCTCGGGCGCGCCGGCGACCTTCCAGTCGCCGTCGCGGATCTCCTTCGTCTCCGGCAGGAAGTCGAGCTTGCCGGTGGTTCGGGCCTCCTCGCGACGCTTGCTCCGCGCCTGGAGCAGCTCGTCACGACGGCCGGCGAAGGCGTCGTGCAGGCCGGCGAGGAAGTCGAGCGCCGCCGGCGTGAGGATCTCGTCGCCGCGCTCGACCGGGTCGCCCAGCACCTGGACTTCAGAAGACATGTGGAACACCTCGAGGGTTCGGATCTTTGGATAACGGCCCTACGGTTTTCTACCAGCCGGACTATAGTTTCTGCATAGCGGAAGCTCAACGCAGACGTAAGGAGGACCACCGGTGGCAGCGGAGAAGAACGGGCGCGATGGCGGCGTCCAGTCCCTGCAGCGTGCCTTCGAGCTGCTGGAACACCTCGCGGACACCGGCGGTGAAGCCAGCCTGTCCGAGCTCGCGACACTGTCCGGGCTGCCGATGCCGACGATCCACCGGCTCATCCGCACCCTGGTCGACCTGGGGTACGTCCGGCAGAACACCAACCGCCGGTACGCGCTGGGCGCGCGGCTGATCCGGCTCGGCGAGAACGCGAGCATGCAGTTCGGCGCCTGGGCGCGCCCGCTGCTGGCGGAACTGGTCGAAGAGGTCGGCGAGACGGCGAACCTGGCGGTCCTGGAGCGCGACGAAGTCGTCTACGTGGCCCAGGTGCCCTCGAAGCACTCGATGCGGATGTTCACCGAGGTCGGCCGGCGGCTGCTGCCGCACGGCACCGGCGTCGGCAAGGCGATGCTGGCGCACCTGCCGGCCGAAGACGTGCGTGAGCTGCTGGGCCGCACGGGCATGCCGGCCTACACCGAGCACACGTTCACCGACGCGGACGCGCTCGCCGTCGAGCTGGCTCGGATCGCTTCGCAGGGTTACGCGCTGGACGAGGCCGAGCAGGAGCTGGGGGTGCGTTGTGTCGCGGTGGCGGTGCCGGGCGCGCCGGTGCCCGCGGCGGTTTCGGTGTCGGGCCCGTCGGGCCGGCTGACCGCCGAGGCGGTGGCGCACATCGCCCCGGCGGTGCAGCGGGTGGCGGACGCGCTGGGCGCCAGCCTTTCGCAGGCCACCGTCACGGTCTAGGCCAGCTCACCGGCCAGGAGGTCCATGAGCAGGCCGTCGTGCCAGGTGCCGTCCGGGGCGCGCTCGTAGTCGCGCATGACGCCGACCGGGCGGAACCCCACCTTCGTGTAGACCGCGATCGCGGTCTCGTTCGCCGCCGCCGGGTCGATCGTCAGGCGGTGGTGGCCCTGGTCGAAGAGGTGACGGGCCAGCGTGCGGAGCGCGTCGGTGCCGAGACCGCGGCCGTGGAAGTCCGGGTGCACGGAGATGTCGATCCCGGCGTGGTGGTACTGCGGCTCCAATTCCTCGCAGCTCTGGATGATCCCGACGACCTCGCCGTCGAGTTCGATCACGTAGCTGGTGTAGCCGGCTTCGACGTCGTACAGGCCGTCGACCTCGTGGTCCGGGTCGCCCCACCAGCGGGCGACTTCCGGGGTGGCCAGGATTTCGCGCACCCGGGCGCGATCTTTTGCCGAAATGGTACGCAAAAGTACGCGCGCACCGGGGATGATGGGCATGCTTCGGTCCTCTCTCGTAGTGAATGACGGCTTTGGGACGTCTGGTACGAGGAGGCGAACGAGCGGACGTGCGTCAACCGGGCATCACGGGATTCTGCGCCGGCGTACACCCGCCCGTCACCCGATTTTCGCGGAGGGACGGCCATGGACCGGCACACCGGTGGCGCACTCGCCTGGCTCGCCCAGGGCGCCGCCTCGAACCTGCTCGACCGGCTCGTCGACCGCGCGCTCGACGGGCCGCCCCTGCCGCCCGCGTGGCCACCGCGCCCGGGCGGGTCGGCGCCGGGGACCGTCGAAATCTCCGTGCGGCACCAGCTGACGATCCGGACCCGCACGCCGGTGATCCTGACGCTGCAGGAAGACGGCAGCCGCACGGGCAAGGTGTTCTCGATCGTCCTCGGCCACACGACCCGCGTGAACCTGCCGGGCGGCGACTACTTCGGCGCGGCGATGATCGTCGATCCGCTGGCGCGCAAGCGATCCGGCCAGACCCTGCAGGGCATCGGCTGGTCCCGGCTGACGGTCACGGCCCGCCGGACGTCACCGCTGGTGATCCCGGCCCACCACCCGACGGCGCCGGTGATCCTGCAGCTGGGCCTGCGCAAGCCGGACGGGACGCCGTTGTTCCGGCTGCCGCCGTCACGGCTGTAGCTGTATCAAGCGAGTGGTCTCGTGGCTCTTGCCGGCAAAGGGAAGGGGCACGACTTGGAACCGGTCACCGGATCGCTCATCCGGCTGGGCCAGGCGGTGGTCGGCGCGGTGGTCGGCCGGCTCGCCGAACGCGCTGTCGACCGGGTCTTGGACGGGCCGCGCCGGACCATCCAGCCACCACTCCCGGTGCACCGGCACTGGCTCGCCGCGGCGGACGCGACCAGCGATCTCGACGTCTTCGTGGCACCCGTTGCGGGCCGATCGGCCCGGCAACCGGTGATCCTGGCCTTCCAGTCGGCACCACACCGGGGCGACGGCGCGCCGAGAGGACTGGCGCTGCCGATGGTGCTCGGCGAGACGGCACACCTGCGGCTCCCGCGCGGCGACTACCTGATCTCCGCGCTGATCGTCGACCTGCCCGCCGCCTTCGGCGGTGCGCCGGTCCTGCGCGGAATCGGCCAGGTCAGGCACTGGCTCGCCGGCAACCACCTGGACCGGCTCCGGATCACGACGTCCGCCCCCACCGGGGCGCTCGCCGAACAGCTCGGCCTCGGGCGATCGGACTCCCTCGCACTCCCGGGACGGCCCACGAGGTCGCCGGCCGCGCCGGCCACCACGGCGTCCGGCATGGTCATCCCGGACACGGCTCTGGAGAGGCCCGAACACCGCTATCCGGATGACCTGGACGCCGAAGCCACGACGGAGTCCGGACTCGTCATCCCGGACACCGCCAAGGAGAAACCGCGCTGGTAGCTCAGCCGAGCAGGGCGTCCACGAACGCGCCCGGCTCGAACGGCGCCAGGTCGTCCGGGCCTTCACCGAGGCCGACCAGCTTCACCGGGACGCCCAGCTCGCGCTGGACCTGGAACACGATGCCGCCCTTGGCCGTGCCGTCCAGCTTGGTCAGGACGATGCCCGTGACGTCGATGACCTCGGCGAACACGCGGGCCTGCATCAAGCCGTTCTGGCCCGTGGTCGCGTCGAGGACCAGCAGGACCTCGTCGACCTTCGCCTGCTTCTCGACGACTCGCTTGACCTTGCCCAGCTCGTCCATCAGGCCGGTCTTCGTGTGCAGGCGGCCCGCCGTGTCGATCAGGACCGCGTCGACGCCGGTGTCCAC
The DNA here is from genome assembly GCF_044453095.1 of Amycolatopsis sp. NPDC051758. Lineage (NCBI taxonomy): Bacteria > Bacillati > Actinomycetota > Actinomycetes > Pseudonocardiales > Pseudonocardiaceae > Amycolatopsis > Amycolatopsis sp. NPDC051758. The sequence goes on from NZ_JBITCJ010000006.1 coordinate 90,352, forward strand.
GCCGCGCTTGACCGCGTCGAACGCCACCGCGGCCGGGTCGGCGCCTTCCTTGCCGCGGACGACCTCCGCGCCCACGCGCTCGGCCCACGTCTGCAGCTGGTCGGCCGCCGCCGCGCGGAACGTGTCCGCCGCGCCCAGCACGACCGTCTTGTCCTGGGCCACCAGGACGCGGGCGAGCTTGCCCGTGGTGGTCGTCTTGCCGGTGCCGTTGACGCCGGCCACCAGCACCACCGCGGGCTGCTTCCGGCCGTCGACGATGTGCGGCAGCGCCCGCACCGCGCGCTCGCTGTCGGTGGACAGCTCCGCCGTCAGCACCTCGTGCAGCACTTCGCGGGCCTCGTCCGGGTTCCGCACCGCACGGCGGGAAAGCTCGTCGCGCAGCCGCTCGACGACGTGGTTCGTGGTGGCCGCGCCCAGGTCGGCCATCAGCAGCGTGTCTTCGACGTCCTGCCAGGAGTCCTCGTCGAGGTCACCGGCGCCGAGCAGGCCGAGCAGGCTGGTCCCGAGCACCGACCGGGACTTCGACAGCCGGCCGCGCAGCCGCTCCAGGCGGCCGGTCGCCGGGTCGATCTCCTCGGTGACGGGCTCGGCTTCTTCTTCCGCCTCGGGCAGCTTGACGTCGCGCACCGTGCGCTGGGGCGAGTCGCGCGGCACCGCCGCGTCGTCGCCCACCGCGGGCTGGCCGTCGGTCTCCGGCCGGTCCTCGACGGGGTGCTCGACCTCGGCGGCGGTGCCCCCGGGCGCGAGCGCGATGCCGCCGCTGGCCGCGTAACTGCCGCCCTTCGGTTTCTCCTCGACCTCACGCCGGGCGTCCAGGCTGATCCGGCGCTTGCGCGCGACCAGCAGGCCGGTCACCAGGAGGGCGACCAGCACAACAACGGCGAGGACTACGAACAGGAACCAGGTGCTCGACACGGCCCCATCCTTTCATCCGCACCGCACCATCCCGGACACCCCGTCCGCCCAGGCAATTCGTAACGATGTAGATCCCGATTGGGCCAAGACTTCACCACGTGGGTTGCGTCACCCGGGGGCCTGCACTAAACCCCTCCGGATGGGGATTCGCACCAGCCACGGCTTCCGGGTGATCGGCCTGATTTCGGGCACCTCGCTCGACGGCATCGACGTCGCCGCCGCCGACCTGCACGCCGAGGACGACACCGTGGTGCTGACCCCGCTCGGCGAGCTCGACATCGCCTACCCGGAACCGCTGCGCGAAGGCCTGCTCGCCGCACTCCCGCCGAACCCGTGCACCGCCGGGGAGTTGACACGGCTCGACACCGGCGTCGGCCAGGCGTTCGCCGACGCGGCCCTGCGCGGGGCCGTCGAGCTCGCCGGTGGCACCGCGGACCTGGTCGCGTCGCTGGGCCAGACGGTGTTCCACTGGGTCGAGGACGGCACCGTCCACGGCACGCTGCAGCTCGGCCAGCCGGCCTGGATCGCCGAACGCACCGGGCTGCCGGTGCTCGCCGACCTCCGGGCCCGCGACGTCGCCGCGGGTGGCCACGGCGCGCCGCTGGCGAGCACGCTCGACCAGCTGTGGCTGCGCAGCCTGGCCGAGGACACCGCCCGGCCGGTCGCCGCGCTCAACCTCGGCGGCATCGCGAACATCACCGTCGTCGCCGCGGGCGCGCCGGCGATCGCCTACGACACCGGGCCGGCCAACGCCCTGCTCGACCTGGCCGCCTACCGCGTCACCGGGCGGCGCAGCGACGTCGACGGACGGCTTGCGCTCGGCGGCTCGGTGCGCTCGGACCTGCTCCTGCGGCTGCTCGCCGACCCGTACTTCGCCGCCGCGCCGCCGAAGTCCACCGGCAAGGAACACTTCAACGCGCCCTTCCTGGACGCCGCTCTGGCCGGCCTGCCGCCGCTCGACCCCGGCGACCTGCTGGCGACGCTGACCGAGCTCACCGCGGTGACCGTCGCCGACCAGTGCCTCCGCCACGGCGTCACGACGGTCATCGCCTCCGGCGGCGGTGTTGCGAACCCGGCCTTGATGGCGGCGCTGGCCCGGAACCTGCCGACGGCAGTGCTCAAGACGAGCGACGACCTCGGCCTGCCCGGCGCCGGCAAGGAGGCGTACCTGACCGCGCTGCTCGGCTGGCTGACCTGGTGCGGCGTACCCGGTACGGTGCCGTCGGCGACCGGTGCCCGCGGGGCGCGCCTGCTGGGCGCGCTCGTGCCGGGTGCCGGGCCACTGATCCTTCCCGCCCCGCTGGGGGGCGCCGTGACGCGGTTGCGAGTCGCGGAGAAGGCCGGATGAACAGACAGTAGGAGAAGTCCATGCGCGGTGTCGACCTCGCCATCATCGTGGTCTACCTGGCGGCGATGCCGCTGATAGGCGTGCTCGTCGGCCGGAAGCAACGGTCGGCGGCCGACTACTTCGTCGGCGAGCGCAGCCTGCCGTGGGGCGCGGTGATGCTGTCCGTGGTGGCCACGGAGACCTCGACGCTCACCGTGATCAGCACGCCGGGCCTGGTGTTCGGCAACGCGTTCCTGTTCCTGCAGCTGGCCTTCGGCTACATCATCGGCCGGGTCATCGCCGCGTTCGTGCTGCTGCCGCGGTACTTCCGCGGCAACCTCGTGAGCGCGTACGCGTTCCTGGGCAAGCGGTTCGGCTCGGGCCTGCAGGGCACGGCGTCGGTGACGTTCGTGATCACCCGGCTGCTCGCCGAAGGGGTGCGCCTGTTCGCCGGCGCGATCCCGATCAAGGTGATCCTCGGGCACTACAACATCCACCTGGACTACTGGGTGATCGTCGTCATCCTGACCGCGCTGACGCTGATCTACGCCTACATCGGCGGGATCAAGGCGGTCGTCTGGGTCGACGTCATCCAGCTGACGCTGTACCTCGGCGGTGCCGCGGTGGCGGCGATCGTGCTGCTGAACAAGCTGCCCGGCGACTGGATGACCCAGGCGTCCGACGACGGCAAGTTCATGCTCGTCGACTTCACGAAGAACCTGCTGACCAGCCCGTACGCGTTCATCACGGCGGTGCTCGGCGGCGCGGCGCTGTCGATGGCCTCGCACGGCGCGGACCAGCTGATCGCGCAGCGGCTGATGGCGACGCGCAGCCTGCGTGACGGCCAGAAGGCGCTGATCGGCAGCGGCATCATCGTCACCATCCAGTTCGCGCTGTTCCTGCTGGTCGGGGCGATGCTGTGGGTGTTCAACGGCCGTAAGTCGGTGGCGCAGCTCGGCCTGCAGAGCCCGGACGACGTGTTCTCCCGGTTCATCATCGACGACCTGCCGGTCGGGGTGTCGGGCCTGCTCATCGCGGGTGTGCTGGCCTCGACCATGGGTGCGCTGGCCTCGGCGCTCAACGCGCTTTCGACGTCGACCGTGGCCGACCTCTACCAGCGGTTCACCAAGCGCTCGCCGGAGGATTCGAAGCTGCTCCAGCACGGTCGCATGTGGACGCTGATCTGGGCCGTGGTGTTCGCGGTGTTCGCGTCGCTGTTCTCCACCACGAAGAACTCGGTGATCGAGCTCGGCCTGGCGATCACCGGGTACACCTACGGCGCGCTGCTCGGGTCGTTCCTGCTCGGCCTGCTGATCAAGAAGGCGCGGCAGGTGGACGCGATCATCGCGTTCGTCACCACGGTCGTGGTGATGGCGTTCGTCATCCTCGGCGTGAAGTTCAGCGCGAAGACCGGTGGCCTGATCGGGATCGACTTCAGCAAGGCGGCCGGGGACCGGGTGGCGCTCGCGTACCCGTGGTACACGCTCCTCGGTGTGGTGATCACGCTGGTCGTGGGCGGGTTGCTCTCGCTGCGTCACCGGACTCCGGACCCGAAGGCGGCCGAGGCCGACGCGGTTCCGCCGGCGGAAGAGGTTCCCGCCGCCTGATCCTTCTGAACCGTTTCCGGCGGGCGCCCGTGTCGGTGTTCGGGAGCCCGCCGAGAAGCGGCGGGAGGATTTCGAAGGTGGACTTCATGAAGCGGATGACGGTGGCGCTCGCGATCGGCGCCCTGCTGCTCGGCGGCGCGGCGACGGCTTCGGCCACGCCGGCGGGCGCGAAGGTGCCGGACGCCATCAAGGTCCCGGCCGGAAACGTGGCGCTGGCGAGTTACCCGGCCGAGGGTGTGCAGATCTACGGCTGCACCGCCGGCGCGTGGACGCTGATCCAGCCCGCGGCGGTGCTGTCCAAGCACGGCAAGCCGGTGGCGCTGCACAGCAAGGGTCCGGTGTGGACGTCCATCGTGGACGGCAGCACGGTCGGCGCGACGGCGGTGGCGACCTCCCCGCGGGAGGGCGCGATCCCCGCGGTGCTGCTCAAGGCGAACCTCAACACCGGTGACGGGATCTTCGGCAAGGTCACCTACGTCCAGCGGCTGAACACGCGGGGTGGGCTCGCGCCGGCCGGGACCTGCACGGATGGCGCACAGACGGCGGTCCGCTACACGGCCGACTACGCCTTCTGGGTGGCCGGCTAGCCAGTCCCTGGACGAGCGCGCGCCGCGTGAAGACGAGATGTGACAAGAAAGGGCGGCCGCACCAGCGAGTGCGGCCGCCCTTTTGGTGTCAGCTCAGCCGACCGCGACGGGTTCGTCGTCGGCGGTGCGCAGGCGCTGCGAGATCACCTTCGTGATGCCGTCACCCTGCATGCTCACGCCGTAGAGCGCGTCGGCGATCTCCATCGTCGGCTTCTGGTGGGTGATGATGATCAGCTGCGAGGAGTCGCGCAGCTGCTCCAGCAGCCCGATCAGCCGGCGCATGTTCGTGTCGTCGAGCGCGGCCTCGACCTCGTCCATGACGTAGAAGGGTGACGGCCGGGCGCGGAAGATCGCGACCAGCATGCCGACCGCGACCAGCGACTTCTCGCCACCGGACAGCAGCGAAAGCCGCTTGACCTTCTTGCCCGGCGGGCGGGCTTCGACGTCGACGCCGGTGCTCAGCAGGTCGTCCGGCTCGGTGAGGACCATCCGGCCCTCGCCGCCGGGGAACAGCACGCTGAACACCGTCTCGAACTCGCGGGCGACGTCCGCGTACGCGCCGGCGAAGACCTCGAGGATCTTCTCGTCGACCTGCTTGATGACCGCTTCGAGGTCCTTGCGGGTGTCCTTGAGGTCCTCGAGCTGCGTGGAGAGGAACTTGTAGCGCTCCTCCAGCGCCGCGAACTCCTCGAGCGCGAGCGGGTTCACCTTGCCCAGCAGGGAAAGGTCCTTCTCGGCGCGCTTGGCGCGGCGGGCCTGGGTGTCGCGGTCGTAGGGCATCGGCGGCGGCGGGGTGACGTCCTCGCCGCGGTCCTTGGCCGCTTCGTACTCGGCCAGCTCGCCCGCGCTCGGCGGGACCGGGACGTCCGGGCCGTACTCCTGGACGAGGTCGGTGAGGCCGATGCCGAAGTCCTCGGCGATCTTGGCTTCGAGGGTCTCCAGCCGCAGCCGCTGCTCGGCGCGCAGCACCTCGTCGCGGTGCACGGCGTCGGTCAGCTTCTCCAGCTCGCCGGTGAGCTCGCGGACCTTGGCGCGGACGCCGGTCAGCGCGGTCTCGCGGGTCTGGCGGCGGGCCTGGACCTGGTCACGCTCGGCGGCCGCGCGCTGGACGGAGTGCTCGATGCGCTCCAGCGCGATCTCACCGCCGTTGACCACGGCGTTGGCGATCTCGGCGCCGCGCTTGCGGGCGGTGGCGGCGCGCTCGGCGCGTTCACGGGCCTGCTGCTCGGCGTGCGCGGCGCGGCGGAGGCCTTCGGCCCGGCCCGCGATGCTGCGCGCCCGCTCCTCGGCGGTGCGCTGCGCGAGCCGCGCCTCCATCTCCTCCTGCCGGACGACGGCCAGCTCTTCGGCGGCCGCGTCGCGCTCGGCGGTGTCCGGGTCGTCCTCGACCGGCTGCTCGGCGACGGCGGCGAGCCGCTCCTCCAGCTCGGCGAGCTGGGCCAGGGCCTGCACGCGGCTCTGCTCGACCTTCGCGCGCTGCCCGGTGAGCCGCTCGACCTCGGCCTGAGCCTGGCGGGCCGCCTGCTGCAGCCGGCTGAGCCGTTCCGACGAACGGGCCTTGCGGACCTTGGCGTCGCCGAGGGCGTCCTTGGCCTGGGAAACCTCTTCACGACGCGCCTGCTGCTCGGCGCGGGCGCCTTCCAGCTCGGCCGCGTACCGCTCCAGCGAACGCTCGGCCGTCCGGAGCCGCTCCCCCGCCTCGTCGACGGCGGCCTGGACCTCGATCACGCTCTCGCGCTTGCCGGAGCCGCCGATCGCCCAGCGGGCGCCGAAGACGTCTCCCTCGGCGGTGACCGCGCGGACGTCCGGGTGCACCGCCACCAGGTGCCGCGCCGAGTCGAGGTCGCGGACCAGGGCGAGCTTGTCGAGGGCCTGCTCGACGGCGGGCCGCAGCTGCGCCGGCGCCGTGACGACCTCACGCGCCCAGCGCGCGCCTTCCGGCAGTGACGGCCACGAGTAGGTGTCCACAGTGGACTCGGGCCCGCCGAGCAGGATGCCCGCACGGCCGGAGTCGGTGTCCTTCAGGTACTTCAGCGCGCGCAGGGCGTCTTCGCCGCCGGTGACGGCGATCGCGTCGGCCACCGGGCCCAGCGCCGCGGCCAGCGCGACCTCGTGCCCCGGCTCGACGGTCAGCAGCGCCGCGACCGAGCCGAGCAGGCCCGGCAGCTCGTGGGACGCGCCGAGCAGCGCGCCCGCGCCGTCCTTGCGCCGCAGCCCCATCGACAGCGCCTCGACGCGCGCCTTCTCGGACGCGATCTCGCGCTCGGCGGTGCGTTCGGCCTTGACCAGCTCTTCGACGCGCGCCTTGGCCGCGTTGTTGGCCTCGACCGCGCGGTCGTGACGGTCCATCAGGCCGGAGTCGTCGGACTCCTCGACGCCGCCCTCCGCCTTGGCCACTTCGAGCTCTTCGACGGCCATTTCGGCACGCTCGGCGGACTCTTCGATGGAGACGCTGAGCCGGTCGATCTCGTCGGTGGTGGCGCCGTTCTTGCTGCGCAGCGCCTCGACCTGGCCGGTCAGCTTGGCCATGCCCTCACGGCGGTCGGCGATGGCGCGGACGGCGGCCCAGTGCGCGCGCTCGGCGGCCTGGACGCGCTGTTCGAGGTCTTCGCGCCGCAGCACGGTCTCGGCGAGCAGCTCCCGGGCCGCCATGACGGCCTCGTTGAGCTCCTCTTCCTGCTCGGCGACGCGCTCGGCCTCTTCGAGGAGCTCTTCGGGGTCGCGGCCGCCGGTGTGCGCGGCGACGTCGGCCGAGAGGTGCCGCTGGCGCTCGATCGCGAGCCGGACGGTGCCGCGCAGGCGCTCGGCCAGCGCCGACAGCTTGTACCAGGTCTCCTGGGCGGTCTGGAGCAGCGGAGCGTCCTCGGCGAGCGACGACTCCAGCTCGGTCTCTTCGGCGGAGACGATCTCGAGGGTCTGCTCGACCTCGGCGCGGCGCTGGCGGGCGGTCTTCTCGTCGGCCTCGTCGCGCTCGATCGTGCCCCGCTGGGTGACCAGGTCGTCGGCCAGCAGGCGCAGGCGGGAGTCGCGCAGCTCGGACTGGACCGACTGGGCCTTGCGGGCGATCTCGGCCTGTTTGCCCAGCGGCTTGAGCTGGCGGCGCAGCTCGGTGGTGAGGTCGCCGAGGCGGTCGAGGTTGCCCTGCATGTTGGCCAGCTTGCGCAGGGTCTGTTCCTTGCGCTTGCGGTGCTTGAGGACGCCGGCGGCCTCTTCGATGAAAGCGCGGCGCTCTTCGGGCTTGGACTCGAGGATCGCCGAGAGCTGGCCCTGCCCGACGATGACGTGCATCTCGCGGCCGATGCCGGAGTCCGACAGCAGCTCCTGGACGTCCATCAGGCGGCAGCGGTCGCCGTTGATCTCGTACTCGCTCGCGCCGTCGCGGAACATCCGGCGGGTGATCGACACCTCGGCGTACTCGATGGGGAGCGCGCCGTCGGCGTTGTCGATGGTGAGGGTGACCTCGGCGCGGCCGAGCGGGGCGCGGCCCGCGGTGCCGGCGAAGATGACGTCCTCCATCTTGCCGCCGCGCAGGTCCTTGGCGCCCTGGGTGCCCATGACCCAGCGCAGCGCGTCCAGCACGTTGGACTTGCCCGAACCGTTCGGCCCGACCACGCAGGTGATGCCCGGCTCGAAGCGCAGCGTGGTGGCCGAAGCGAAGGACTTGAAGCCCTTGAGCGTCAGGCTTTTCAGGTGCACTGGGTGCTGACCCCTCTGGCTGCCGGTACTGGCGATTCAATCGTCCCAGGCTACCCGGGGGTTCCCGGGCACCGCCGGACGCGCCCCCTCATCGGCGCGCCTTAGCACAGCGCGCGCTTGCTCAGCAACCTCCTGCGTCCCACGCGCCCCGGATGTACCAAGGCCGGGAGCTACCGCTCGACGAAGCCGCTGAGCCCGCCTTTCGGCTCGGACCAGCGCTCGACGACGGTCTCCACACTTCCGGGTGATTCTCCTGACCGCAGCGCGGCCAACAGCCGCTGACAGTGGTATCGACTACCCTCCGCTATGACCTCAACACGGCCGTCGGCGAGGTTGCTCGCGCTCCCGACCAGCCCGAGTTCGAGCGCGCGGCTGCGCGTCCACCAGCGGAAACCGACACCCTGGACGCGACCGCGAACCCACGCCGTCACCCGGGTGTGCGTTTCTTCCCCACCCACGCCATTCCTCCCGTTCGGGTCAACTGACCGCGCACAGTAACTGATCAAGCCCACTACCTGGGCGAATACCCGCACGCCGGTGATAACCTCGCCGCCGAGGTCGCTCCCCCGCCGCGGGCGCCGTGCCCCGATCACCCGGCCTCGACCGCTCTCCCCGAAATCCCAAGGAGCCTGTATGCCCCGCCCCGACGGGTCGGATTCGAGCTCTCGGATCACCAGGATCGACACCGCGCCGCCCAAGAGCAGCAAACCGAACCGCACCGGCTACGTCGTGCTCGGGGTCGCCGGCCTGGTGGTCGCGACCGCGTTCGCCGCCGTCGCCGAGCTCGCCGGACCGGACCCCGCCGGCACCGCGGGCGGCACCGGGGGCACCGGCGGCCAGGGCACGTCGCAGGCCGGCCTGCAGACCGTGCCGAGCACCCCGGCGAGCGGCCCCTCGACGGTCGGCGGTGTACCGACCACGGAGTCGTCCCCGACGTCGTCGAGCGCCCCGACGACGGTGGTGTCCGTGAGCCCGGACGGCAAGACCACCACGACGGTGGTCACCCAGGCCCCGCCGCCCCCGCCGCCCCCGCGCGACGACACGGGCAACCCGCCCCCGGTCACGACGACGAAGACAACACCCACCACGACGACCAAGACCCCGCCGCCGCCGACCACGACGACGGACGACCCACCGCCGACCACGACGACGACCGGCGGAGGCGGCGGGACCAGCACCGCAGGCTCGCCCACCACAACGGGCACGTCCAGGTCGACGGGGAGCCCGACGCACGCGCAGTGACACGGATACACCGAAGGCCACCGCCGCGGCGGTGGCCTTCGGTGTATCCGGACGAGGGCAACGCTGCCCCGGCCCGAGTGCGGGGTGCCTCAGCGCCTGAGGCGGTTCACGTGGGCGTACAGGGCCCAGAAGTAGCCGGCCAGCAGCAGCCCGGCCGACGCCGACGCGAGCCGCACCCACTCGACGGCGCCGCCGTCGAAGGCCATCAGGATCCAGGCGAGCGCGCCGAACGACCACCCCACTGCCAGGAGCAGCGAGAGTCCGGGCGGGATGCGCACCCCGCCGGGCAGCCAGATCGTCGGTCGCTTCACCCCCATGAGGTACCCACACCGGAGCCGGTTCAGACCTCGAAGCGGTAACCCATGCCCGGCTCGGTGAGCAGGTGCCGGGGCCGGGAGGGTTCCGGCTCCAGCTTGCGCCGCAGCTGCGCCAGGTAGACCCGCAGGTAGTGGGACTCCGTCTCGTACGACGGCCCCCACACCTCGTGCAGCAGCTGCCGCTGCGCCACCAGCCGGCCGCGGTTGCGGACCAGCAGCTCCAGCACGCCCCACTCGGTCTTGGTCAGGTGGACCTCGTGACCGTCGCGGCGGACCTTCTTCGCCGCCAGATCGATGCTGAACGACTCGGTCTCCACCACCGCCTCGACACCGTCGGCGCCGGCCACCGCCGAGCGGCGGACCGCCGCGCGCAGCCGGGCCAGCAGCTCGTCCATGCCGAACGGCTTGGTGACGTAGTCGTCCGCGCCGGCGTCGAGGGCCTGGACCTTGTCGGCCGAGTCGCCGCGGGCGGACAGCACGATGATCGGCACCGTCGTCCAGCCGCGCAGACCGGCGATGACCTCGGTGCCGTCCAGGTCCGGCAGGCCGAGGTCCAGCACGACGACGTCGGGCTTGGTCTCGGCGACGGCCTTGAGCGCGGCCGTGCCGTCGTGCGCGGTGATCACCTTGTACCCGCGGGCGTTGAGGTTGATCCGCAGCGCCCGCACGATCTGCGGCTCGTCGTCCACCACCAGCACGGTGGCCCCGATGTCGCTCATCGCACCCCCTCTTCCACTTCCGACCGGACGCTGTGCACGGGCAGGGAGACGACCACCGTCAGCCCGCCGCCCGGGGTGTCCTCGGCGCGGATCGTGCCGCCCATCGCCTCGGTGAACCCCTTGGCCACCGACAGCCCCAGCCCGACCCCCGGTGTGGTGTCCCGGTCGCCGCCGAGCCGCTGGAACGGCGCGAACGCCGAGTCGGCCGCGCCCTTGCGCAGGCCCTTGCCGTGGTCGACGATCCTCAGCTCGACCTGGCCGGAGTGCGTGCTCGCTCGTGCGGACACCGGCGCCCCGCCGTGGCGCAGGGCGTTGTCCAGCACGTTCGCCACCACCCGCTCCAGCAGGCCGGGGTCGGCGAGCACCGACGGGAGCTGGTCGTCGACGGCGACCTGCACCTCGTCCGAAGCGTCCACATTGGACAACGCATGGGCGACGACCTCGTCGTAGCCCACCGGGCGCAGGAGCGGCTTCACCGCGCCGGTGGCCAGCCGGGACGAATCGAGCAGGTTGTCGATCAGGCCGGCGAGCCGGTCGGCGGACAGCTCGATGGCCTCCATCAGCTCGGCGGTGTCCTCTTCGGACAGGTGGAGGTCGGGGGCGCGCAGGCTGCCGATCGACGCCTTGATCGACGTCAGCGGTGTGCGCAGGTCGTGCCCGACGGCCGAAAGGAGCGTCGTGCGCAGCTCGGTGGCTTCGGCCTTGCGCTCGGCGGCGGCCGCGGCGGCGGCCGTCCGCTGCTGGCGCAGGGCCAGCAGCGCCTGCCCGGCCACGGCTTCCAGGACCCGCCGGTCGGCCGCCGGCAGCGCCCGCCCGCGCAGGGTCAGGTGCACGTCGGCGGTGACGGCGATGTCGACGTCGGCCTCGTCCGGGTCGGTGCACGGGTGCTCCCCCGCCGTCGCCACCCCGCGCCACTCGCCTTCCTGCTTCTCCAGCAGCGTCACCGACGTCAGCGCGAAGTTCTCCCGGACCTTCTCCAGCAGCCGCTCGATCGGGTTCGCGTGGGTCAGCACGGTCCGGGCGTACGACGCGAGCAGCGCCGCCTCGGTCCGCGCCCGCGCCGCCTGCGTGGCCCGGCGCGCCGCCTGGTCGACGACCAGCGCGACCAGCACGGCGACCACGACCATCGCGATCAGCGTCACGAGGTTCTGCGGGGTGTGCACGTTCAGCGTGTACAGCGGCGGTGTGAAGAAGAAGTTGAGCAGCCCGGCGCCGAGCACGGCCGCGACCAGCGCCGGCCCGAGGCCGCCGACCAACGCCACGACCACGGTGGCCAGCACGTAGGAGATGACGTCGGTGGCGAAGTCGAGCCCGGCCGGGATGAAGAACCCGACGGCGGTGACCAGCACCGGCAGCACCACGCTGAGCACCCAGCCCGCGACCAGCCGCGAGAACCCCAGCGGGCTCGCGCCGAGCCGCGCCCGCAGCCGTCCCCCGGCCTCGGCGTGGGTGACCATGTGCACGTCGATCGGCCCCGACTGGCTGACCACCGAGGCGCCGATGCCCTCGTCGAACAGCCGCGCCACGCGCGAGCGCCGCGAGGTGCCGATCACCAGCTGGGTCGCGTTGACGCCGCGGGCGAAGTCCAGCAGGGCGGTCGGCACGTCGTCACCGACGACGGTGTGGAAGGTGGCGCCGACCTCTTCGGCCAGGGTCCGGCAGCGGGCGATCGCCGTGGGCCCGAGCCCGGACAGGCCGTCACCACGCAGGATGTGCACCACCTGCAGCTCGGCGCCGGCGCGGGTGGCGATCCGGCTGGCACGGCGGATGAGCGTCTCGCTCTCCGGCCCGCCGGTGATGGAGACGACGACGCGTTCGCGCGCCTCCCAGGTGTCGGTGATCCGCTGCTCGGCGCGGTAGCGCTGCAGTGCGACGTCGACCTGGTCGGCCACCCAGAGCAGGGCGAGCTCGCGCAACGCCGTGAGGTTGCCGGGACGGAAGTAGTTGCCGAGCGCGGCGTCGATCCGCTCGGCCGGGTAGACGTTGCCGTGGGCGAGCCGCCGCCGCAGCGCCTCGGGCGTGATGTCGACGAGCTCGAGCTGCTCGGCGCGGCGGACGACCTCGTCCGGCACGGTCTCCTGCTGGGTGACGCCGGTGATCCGCTCGACCACGTCGTTGAGGCTCTGCAGGTGCTGCACGTTGACCGTGGAGAGCACGTCGATGCCGGCTTCGAGGAGCTCCTCGACGTCCTGCCAGCGCTTGGTGTTGCGCGAACCCGGCACGTTGGTGTGCGCGAGCTCGTCGACGATGGCGACCTCGGGGGCGCGCTTGAGGATGGCGTCGACGTCCATCTCGTCGAACTCGCGGCCGCGGTGCCCGGCGTGCCGCCGCGGGACGACCTCGAGGCCGTCGAGCAGCACCGCGGTCTTCTCGCGGCCGTGCGTCTCCACCAGCCCGACCACGACGTCGGTGCCGCGGTCGAGACGGCGCCGCGCTTCGCCGAGCATGGCGAAGGTCTTGCCGACGCCCGGAGCCGCGCCGAGGTAGATCCTCAGCTCCCCTCGGCGCGGCTTCTTCGTACTGGTCACGCTGTCAGTGTGCCCCTCCGGCCGCACCTTGCACGGCCAAGTTGAGCTGGAGCACATTCACGCCGGCGACGCCGATCCCGGCCCCCGTCGTGTTCTGCTCGACCAGCTGCTTCACCCGGTCCACCGGGAGCCCCGTGTTCCGGGCCACGCGGGCGATCTGGAGGTCCGCATAGGCCACGCTGATCGACGGGTCGAGGCCGGAGCCCGACGCCGTCACCGCGTCCGGCGGTACCTGATCGGGGGACACGCCTTCGCGCTTGGCGATGGCGTCCTTGCGCTCGCCGATGGTCTTCACGAGGTCCTCGTTGTAGGGGCCCTTGTTGGACGCGCCGGACGTCGACGGGTCCCCGGGGCCGAGCGCGTCCTTCGAAAGCGCCGAGGGCCGGTTGTGGAACCACGGGTCGTGCGCCGGGTCGGCGGGCACCGGGTCGACGCCGATCAGCGACGACCCGACGGCCTGGCCGTTCTGCGTGACGACCGAACCCTCGGCGTTGCCCTCCAGCCCGGGGATGCGGGCGATCGCCCACACCGCCAGGGGGTAGAGCACCCCGAGCAGGACGGTCATCACGATCAGCACGCGCAGCCCGGCCCAGGTCTGCTTGACAAGAGTGTTCACGACATTCACCCGATTCCAGGGATGAGGCGCACCAGCAGGTCGATCAGCCAGATCCCGAGGAAGGGGCTGACGATGCCGCCGAGGCCGTAGACGAGCAGGTTGCGGCGCAGCAGGGCCGAGGCCGACGACGGCTTGTACCGCACGCCGCGCAGGGCCAGCGGGATGAGCACGACGATGATCAGCGCGTTGAAGATGACCGCGGAGAGGATCGCCGACTTCGGCGTGGCCAGGTGCATGATGTTCAGCGCGCCGAGCTGGGCGAAGATGCCGGTGAACATGGCCGGCAGGATCGCGAAGTACTTCGCGAGGTCGTTGGCGACGCTGAACGTCGTCAGCGCGCCACGCGTGATCAGCAGCTGCTTGCCGATCTCGACGATCTCGATCAGCTTGGTCGGGTCACTGTCGAGGTCGACCATGTTGCCGGCCTCCTTCGCGGCCGACGTGCCGGTGTTCATCGCGACGCCGACGTCGGACTGCGCGAGCGCGGGCGCGTCGTTGGTGCCGTCGCCGGTCATCGCGACCAGCCGGCCGCCTTCCTGCTCCTTCTTGATGAGCGCCATCTTGTCTTCGGGCTTGGCCTCGGCGAGGTAGTCGTCAACACCCGCGTCCGCGGCGATGGCCTTGGCGGTGAGCGGGTTGTCGCCGGTGATCATCACCGTCTTGATGCCCATGGCGCGTAATTCCTTGAAGCGCTCCTTCATACCCGGCTTGACGACGTCGGAGAGCCGGATCACACCGCGCACCACGGTGTCCTCGGCGACGACCAGCGGCGTGCCGCCCTGGGCGCTGATCTCGTCGACCACGCGCTCGGTCTCGTCGGGGAACTCACCGCCGTTGTCGCGCACCCACGCGCGAACCGCCGAAGCGGCACCCTTGCGGATCCGCCGGCCACCGACGTCGAGCCCGCTCATCCGGGTTTGCGCGGTGAAGGGGACGAACTCGCCGCGTTCGTCCTGGCCCGCGTGGGCCTCGGTCAGCTCGACGACGCTGCGTCCTTCGGGCGTCTCGTCGGCGAGGCTGGCCAGCCGGGCGGCCCGCGCGAGTTCGTCCATCGTGGACGTGCCCACGGGGATCAGCTCGGTCGCGCGGCGGTTGCCGAAGGTGATGGTGCCGGTCTTGTCGAGCAGCAGCGTCGAGACGTCGCCGGCGGCCTCCACCGCGCGGCCTGACGTCGCCAGGACGTTGCGCTGCACCAGGCGATCCATGCCCGCGATGCCGATGGCGCTCAGCAGCGCGCCGATGGTCGTCGGGATCAGGCAGACCAGCAGCGCGGTCAGCACGATCACGGACTGTTCACTGCCGGAGTAGCGGGCCATCGGCTGCAGCGCCACGACGGCGAGCAGGAAGATGATCGTCAACGTCGAGAGCAGGATCGTCAGCGCGATCTCGTTCGGCGTCTTCTGCCGCGATGCGCCTTCCACCAACGCGATCATGCGGTCCACAAAGGACTCGCCCGGTTTGGTCGTGATCTTCACGACGACCCGGTCGCTCAGCACGGTCGTGCCGCCGGTGACCGCGCTCCGGTCGCCGCCGGACTCGCGGATGACCGGGGCCGACTCGCCGGTGATGGCCGACTCGTCGACGGTCGCGATGCCCTCGACGACGTCACCGTCACCCGGGATCACCTGGCCGGCCTCGACGACGACGAGGTCGCCGATCTTCAGCTCGACGCCGGGCACCTGCTCCTCGCCGGTTTCGGTGAGGCGGCGGGCGACGGTCTCCTTCTTCGACTTCCGCAGGGATTCCGCCTGCGCCTTGCCGCGTCCTTCGGCGACGGCCTCGGCGAGGTTCGCGAAGAGGACCGTGAACCACAGCCAGACGGCGATCAGGATGGTGAACACACTCGGGTCGGTGATCGCGAAGACCGTGGTGAGCGCGGAGCCCACCCACACCACGAACATCACCGGGTTGCCGAGCTGGTGCTTCGGGTTGAGCTTCCGGAAGGCGTCGGGCAGCGACGTCCAGAGCTGGCGCGGGCTGAACACCCCGGCGCCGACGCGCCCGGCGGTTTCCGGTGCGGTCACCTGAGGTCGTTCTTCGGTGACGGTCATGCGAGTGCCTCCGCGATGGGCCCGAGCGCGAGCGCCGGGATGAACGTGAGGGCCGCGACGAGCACCACCGTGCCGGTGAGCATGGTGGCGAACAGCGGTCCTGTGGTGGGCAGGGTGCCCGCGGTTTCGGGCACCTTGCGCTGCGCGGCCAGCGAACCGGCCAGGCAGAGCACGGCGAGGATCGGCACGAACCGGCCGATCGCCATGGCGACGCCGAACGACGACTGGAACCAGTCGCTCGTTGCGGTCAGGCCGCCGAACGCACTGCCGTTGTTGTTGCCGGTGGACGCGTAGCCGTAGAGGATTTCCGACAGGCCGTGCGCGCCGCTGTTGCCCAGCGCGCCCGCCGTGCCCGGCAGCAGCAGCGCGATCCCGGAGCCGAGGAGCACCACGGTCGGCATGGCCAGCATGGCGATCGCCGCGCAGGTCACCTCGCGCTTGCCGAGCTTCTTGCCCAGGTACTCCGGCGTGCGCCCGACCATCAGGCCGGCCAGGAACATGGCGATGATCGCCATGACCAGGATCCCGTAGAGGCCGGTGCCGACACCGCCGGGCGAGATCTCGCCGTAGAGCATGTTCAGCAGCGGTCCTCCGCCGCCGAGGCCCGAGAGACTGTCGTGGGCGCCGTTGATCGCGCCGGTCGACGTGCCCGTGGTGGTGTCGGCGAAGATCGACGTCAAGCCGATGCCGAACCGCTGTTCCTTGCCTTCCATGCTCGCGCCGGCGGCCAGTGCGGCCGGGTTGTTCGCGTTCGCCTCGGAAAACCAGATGATCGCCAGCGACGCGGCCCACAGCAGGCTCATCACGCCGAGCAGGACGTACCCCTGCTTGGGCTTGCCGACGAGCTTGCCGAACGCGCGGGTCAGGCTGACCGGGATCACCAGGATCAGGAACAGCTCGATCAGGTTGGTCCAGGCGGTGGGGTTCTCGAAGGGGTGCGCGGAGTTGGCGTTGAGGATGCCGCCGCCGTTGGTGCCGAGCTCCTTGATCGCCTCCTGGCTCGCCGCCGGGGCCAGCGCGATGGTGCTCTGGCTGCCGTCCGGGTTGGTCACGGCGACGCCCGCCTTGAGGCTCTGCACGACGCCGAGCGCGACCAGCACGATCGCGAACACGAACGCCATCGGCAGCAGCACACGGATCGTGCCGCGCGTGAGGTCCACCCAGAAGTTGCCGAGCCGGTCGGTCTTCGCCCGGACGAAGCCGCGGGTCACCGCGATCGCCACGGCGAGGCCGACGCCGGCCGACAGGAAGTTCTGCACGGTCAGCCCGGCCATCTGCACGAAGTGGCCCATCGTCGTCTCGGGGACGTAGGACTGCCAGTTCGTGTTGGTGACGAACGAGACCGCCGTGTTGAAGGCGACACCCGGGCTCACCGAGCCGCGGCCCAGGTTCCACGGCAGGAGCGGCTGGAGCCGCTGCAGCAGGTAGAGCAGGACGATCGAGACGAACGAGAAGCCGAGCACACCCGCGGCGTAGGTCGGCCACCGCTGCTCGGAGTCCGGGTTGACGCGGAAGAGCTTGTAAAGCCCCTTCTCGACTTTCAGGTGCTTCTCGGTGGAGAAGACGCGCGCCAGGTAGTCGCCGAGCGGTTTGTAGACCGCGGCGAGGGCGGCGAGGAGGAGGCCGAGCTGGATCAGCCCGGCCGTCGTGTCGGACATCAGAATTTCTCCGGCCTGATCAAGGCGACGAACAGGTAGACGAGCAGGCCCAGCGCCAGCAGTCCGCCGACGACGTTGGCCACGGTCCCGGCGCCGCTCACAGCTTCTCCAGCCCGCGCAGCGCCAGCGCGAGCACCACAAAAACGCCGATCAGCAGGACGGCGTAGAGCAAGTCGGCCACTAGGCACCTCTCAAGACAGGTCACCGGTCCGGTGACCAGGGACGACGCCACTGTGCGGCCGCCGAGGGCCCGGGTGGAGGCCGGCTGACGGCGCGTTAACGCCGTCCTGACCCGCATTTACGCCGTCTTTATGGCGGGTGGCGCCGGTCACGCAAGCGTTTGCCCTCCACCCGCGTCCCGCCGTGGGTGGGTAAGTGACCAACAGCACAACGCGTAATCGAATGAGTGCGGAACGTGCAATTCGGGCAGACAAGATCTTCGCCCCGTGTTACACCTGTGTTACCGATAGTTGTACTAGCTAAGTAAATGCTTGGAGGGGTCCATATGTGCGGTATCGCCGGCTGGGTTTCCTACGACGCCGACCTCACGCGCCGACAGGACGTCGTGGACGCCATGACGGGGACCATGGCCTGCCGTGGCCCGGACGACGTCGGCACCTGGGTGCGCACGCACGTCGCGCTCGGCCACCGGCGGCTGGCCATCATCGACCTGCCCGGCGGCCGGCAGCCGATGTCGGTCCACACGCCGAACGGCGACGTCGCGATGGTCTACAGCGGTGAGGCCTACAACTTCACCGAGCTCAAGGAAGAGCTGACGAAGCTCGGCCACCAGTGGGAGACCGACAGCGACACCGAGGTCGTGCTGCACGGTTACCTGCAGTGGGGCGACGCGGTGGTCGACCACCTCAACGGCATGTACGCCTTCGCAATCTGGGACGAGCGCGACGACCGGCTCGTGATGATCCGCGACCGGATGGGCATCAAGCCGTTCTACTACTACCCCACGGCCGACGGTGTGCTGTTCGGCTCGGAGCCGAAGGCGATCCTCGAGAACCCGCTCGCCCGCAAGGTGGTCGACACCGACGGCCTGCGTGAGCTGATGGCGTTCACCAAGCGGCCCGGCTGGTCGCTGTGGAAGGGCATGGAGGAGGTCCAGCCCGGCACGATCGTCACCGTGTCGCGCGAGGGCGTCCGCACCCGCACGTACTGGAAGCTCGACGCGAAGCAGCACACGGACGACCAGGAGACCACGGTCGAGCGCGTCCGCGAGCTGATGACCGACATCGTGCACCGCCAGCTCGTCGCCGACGTGCCCCGCTGCGTGCTCCTGTCGGGCGGCCTCGACTCCAGCGCCGTCACCGGCCTCGCCGCGGCCCGCCTCGCCGAGCAGGGTGAGCAGCTGCGGACGTTCTCCGTCGACTTCTTCGGCCAGGAAGAGAACTTCAAGCCGGACGAGATGCGCGACACGGCGGACTCGCCGTTCATCCGCGACGTCGCGAACCTGGTCGGGTCCGCGCACAAGGACGTCATGCTCAACCCGGCCGAGCTGAGCGACCCGGCGGTGCGGCGCGCGGTGCTGAAGGCCCGCGACATCCCGGCCGGGCTCGGCGACATGGACACGTCGTTGTACCTGCTGTTCAAGGCGATCCGCGGTGAGTCGACGGTGGCCCTGTCGGGCGAGTCGGCCGACGAGGTGTTCGGCGGTTACCGCTGGTTCCACGACGAGAAGGCGGTCAACGCGGACACGTTCCCGTGGCTGGCGTTCCGGACGTCGATGATGGACGACCGCGCGTCGCTGTACACCACGGAGCTGCGGCAGAAGCTTGACCTGGAGTCCTACGTCGCGGACCAGTACGCCACCGCGGTTTCCTCGGTCGAGCACCTGGACGGTGAGTCCGAGCGCGAGGCGCGGATGCGGACGATCTGCAACCTCCACCTGACGCGCTTCGTGCGGATGCTGCTCGACCGCAAGGACCGCGCGTCGATGGCGGTGGGCCTGGAGGTGCGGGTGCCGTTCTGCGACCACCGGCTGGTCGAGTACGTGTACAACACGCCGTGGTCGCTGAAGACGTTCGACGGCCGCGAGAAGAGCCTGCTGCGGCACGCGACGTCTCATGTGCTGCCGGAGTCGGTGGCCCAGCGGGTCAAGAGCCCGTACCCGTCGACGCAGGACCCCGGCTACGCGGCGGCGCTGCAGCAGCAGACCAAGGAGGTCCTGGCGGACCCGGGCCACGCGGTGTTCGGCCTGGTCGACAAGGCCTGGGCGCACCGGGTGTCCGAAGTGGACCCGGCCACGATGAACCCGGCGGCGCGGGTGGGGCTGGACCGGCTGCTCGACCTGTACCACTGGATCGAGATGTACTCCCCGGAGCTCGAAATCTCTTGACCTCCAGTGCCCTTGAGGTTGGACGCTGGGTGGCATGAAGGTGCTGCTGTTCGGCCGCAACCCGGCCACGGTCTCGAGGGTGACGGCGGCGCTGTCCGCGGCGGGTCTCGCCGCGGACGGCGTCGCTTCGGAGGAAGGGGTGCTTTCCCGGCTGGGCGCTTACGAGGCGCTGGTGCTCGGCGCGGGAGTGGTGGGCCCGCTCCGGGAGCGCGTCACGGCGGCGGCGCTGCGGCACGGGGTGGTGTGGGTGCAGGGGCCGCACATTCTTCCGGAGCGGGATGCGCTGGAGTACGTGCGGACGGAGATCCTGCCCCTGCTGGCCAAGCGCAGCTGACCCGCCGGCGGCGATGGGTCGCCGCAGTCGGTGGCTTGGCGGCGGTCAGCTCAGCGGTAGCTCCGCCGCGACCTCGTCCCCGTCTGCGGTGAGCGCCGCGCCGATTCCGCCCAGCAGGGCCCGGGCTCCGCCGTTGTCCGGGGTCGTCGAGGCGATGAAGCGAGCCGCGCCTGAGCGCTGCGCTTCGGCCAGCAGCAAGGCTGTCACCTGCGTGCCGATCCCGCGGCCGCGGACGTCGCGGCTCAGCCAGATGCCCGCCTCGACGGCGTCACCGTGTGGCTCCAGGCGGGCGGCGCCGACCGCGGTGCCGTCCACGTCGACGACCCACGTGCGCTCCACCGCCGTCGCCGGGTTCAGGCAACGGCCGCGGTGGAAGGCCAGGAACGCGTCACGACGGGCCGAGGTCCAGCCGGGCGGGCCCTCGACCGGCGGCATGACCTCGAGCGGATCTGCTCCGGCGACGGCGGCTTCGAGCAGCCGCGCCAGCGCCCGCTCGTCGAATGGGGTCAGAACTGTCACGCCCGGAGTTTCGCGGCCGGACGTCCGCCGCGCGACCGGATTTTGCCCAGCGCGCGCAGGAACCGGACGTACGGTGACCAGTGAACCGGCCGGGCCACCCGTCCGGTCACCGCCAGCTCCGCCCGGTCCAGCAGTCCTTCCAGCAGCGCGTCGTGCAGCGGGCGGAAGAACAACGGCCAGGTCAGCAGCGCCCAGCCGTGCAGGGACGCCTCCAGGACGTGGATGAGCGCGTCGCCGTCGGCGGAGAACTCGTGGAAGCCATGTACACCCGCCGGGGCCGTGAAGCGGCACCGCAGCCGCGTCGGCTCGACCTCCTCCAGCACGTAGCGGACCGGGCCGTGGCCGGCCGGGGTGCCCGGGACACGAGGGCCGTCGAGGCGGGTCGGCGGCCAGTCCGGCACCGGCCACAGGCGGTCCTCCGGGGTGCCGAGCGTTTCCAGGAGCGGGACCAGCCGGTCTTCGGCGGCCGGGAAGCGGCGGGTGTGCACGTTGCGGACCATGGGACTCTCCGTTCTAGAGACTGTCCTCCAGAACGTATTAGAGCATAATCTCTACAACATGGGCCGCCCCGCGACGCACACCACAGCACAGTTCCTCGACGCCGCGACGGCGCTGTTCGCCGCCGGCGGCGCCCGCGCCGTCACCATGGCCGCCACCGCGAAGGCCGCGGGCGCGCCGAACGGCTCGATCTACCACCGCTTCCCGGACCGTCCCGCGCTGCTGGCCGAGCTCTGGCGCCGCACGGTCCGCGACTTCCAGGACACGTTCACCGAAGCCCTCGGCGATGCGACGACGGTCGACGCCGCCGTGGCAGCCGCGACGAGCGTTGTCCACTGGTCACGGAAGCACCCCGAGGGTGCCCGCGTCCTTGACGCCGGCAAGCAGGCCTTCGGCCCCGCCGACTGGTCACCGGAAGCGTCGGAGGCCGTGACGAAGGACGAAGACGAGCTGCGCAAGGTCGTCAAGCAGGCGACACGAGCCCTGCCGCCGCTCACCGGCTGCACCGACGAGGACGTGGTGCTCGCCCTCGTCGAGGTCCCCCGCGCGGTGGTCCACCGCTACCTCTCGACCGGCCGCACTCCCCCGCCGAAAGCCGTCACGCTCGTGGAACGCACGGTCCGCAAGCTCCTCAGCGCCTGACCTCGGCCAGCTTCACCGGACGCCGCTCCCGGCGCGACACCTCGCACGCCTCCGCGATGTAGAACGCTTCAAGCGCATCAGCCGCACCGCACGGTGATGGCGCCCGACCAGCAACAACGTCCAGGAACGCCCGCAGCTCCGTCGTGTACGCCGGGCGGAACCGCTCCATGAACCCCGGATACGCCGGGCCCGGCAGCGGTGCCACGCCCGGCTCCACCGACCGCAGCGGCGCCCGGTCGTCCAGGCCGACGACCACCCCCGAAACAGACCCCAACGCCTCGAGCCGCACGTCGTAACCGGCGCCGTTGTAGCGGGTCAGCGACACCGTCGCCAGCGTCCCGTCGTCCAAGGTCAGCGTTGCCGCCGCGGTGTCGACGTCACCCGCGTCGGCGAAGAACTGCTCGCCGCGGTTCGCGCCGATCGCGTACACCTCGGCTATCTCGCGGCCGCTGACCCAGCGGATGATGTCGAAGTCGTGGACACCGCAGTCGCGGAACAGCCCGCCCGAGTGCGCCACGTACTCCGCCGGTGGGGGCGCCGGGTCGAACGTCGTCGCGCGCAGTGTGTGCAGCCAGCCCAGCTCGCCCGACGCGACCGCCGCCCGCGCCGCCGCGTAACCCGCGTCGAACCGGCGCTGGAAGCCGATCTGGACCGGGACGTCGGACGCGCCGATGCGGTCGATCACGGCCAGCGTGCCGGGGATGTCCGCGGCGACCGGCTTCTCGCAGAACACCGGAAGGCCCGCGTCGACCGCCGCGATGATCAGGCCCGGATGGGCATCCGTCGCCGCCGTGACGACCAGGCCGTCGAGGCCCGCGGTGAACAGCTCGTCGAGGGAAGCCGCCTCGACGCCCAGCTTCGCGGCGGCCGACCGGGCACGCGCGGTGTCGACGTCGGCCACCACGACCGACTCCACCTCGTCGAAGCCCTTCAGCGTCTCCGCGTGCGCGGTGCCGATCCGGCCGGTGCCCGCCAGTCCCAACCTCATCGTTGTGTTCCTCCTGTCACGGAAATTCCGGCGGTGGTCGCGCGGACCACCAGGGACGGGTGCAGCAGGTGCCGGACCGGCTCCGTGCGCTCCCCGCGGACGCGTTCGAGCAAGGCTTCGAAGGCCAGCCGCGCCATGTCCTTGCGTGGCTGGTCCACTGTGGTCAGTGAAAGGTGCCGCAGCGCTGCCAGCGACGTGTTGTCGTAGCCGACGACCGACACGTCCTCGGGTACGCGCAGCCCGGCTTCTTCCAGCGCCGAGATCGCCCCCACGGCATTGAAGTCGTTGCCGGAGACCAGCCCCGTCGGCAGGTCCGGGGGCGGATACGCGGCCAGCAGCTCCCGCACGGCGTTCTCACCCCCGATGTCGGTGTGCTCGCTGCGCACGACGATCGGCTCCAGGCCGTGCCGCCGCATGGCGGCCTCGAAGCCCCGCCGCCGCTGGGCCGCCCCGGCCGCGCCGCCGCCGTCGAGGTGCGCGATGCGCCGGTGCCCGAGGCCGACCAGGTGGTCGACGGCCAGGGCGGAGCCGGCCTCGCCGTCGTCGTTCACCGTGTCCACTGTGGACGACCGGGCGGTCCGCGAGACCAGCACGACCGGGCACTGCCGGGCCGCGACCTGGATCGCCGACGCCGGGACGACCGGCGACAGCAGGATGATCCCCGCCGGGCGGAAGGAAAGGAGGTTGTGCAAGGCGTTCCACTCGCGCGTGGGACTGCGGCCGCCCGTGTTGAGGATCAGGTCGAAGCCCGCCGCCTGCGCGGCGCTGTCCAGCTCCTCGACGATGTCGGCGAAGAACGCGTTGCGCAGGTCGTTGACCATCACGCCGAGCACGGTGGACGTGCGGCTGGCCAGCGACCGCGCCATGACGTGCGGCTGGTAGCCGAGCTCCTTCGCGGCACGCAGCACGGCCGAGCGGCGGGCGTCGGAGACCTTCGGTGAATTCCTCATCACCAGGGAGACCAGCGCGCGGGAAACTCCCGCCCGCGCGGCGACGTCTTCCATGGTCGGACGCATGACCGCACCTCCCCTGACCACGAAAAACTCAGCCTTGACTTGATGTGACGGACGCTACAAGATTAGAGCGCTCTAATCAATAGAGCGCTCCAACGGACCAACGGAGGCCCATGGTGACAGCGACGATCCGAGTAGCCGCCGCGCCGATCTCTTGGGGCGTTTGCGAAGTCCCGGGGTGGGGCCGGGTGCTCGACGCGGCGACCGTGCTCGGCGAAATGGCGGCACTCGGGGTCCAGGCCACCGAACTGGGCCCGCCCGGGTACCTCCCGCGCGACCCGGCGGAGCTCCGGGAACTGCTCGGGCAGCACAACCTGACGCTCGTCGGCGGCTTCCTCGCCGTCGTCCTCCACACCGATCAGGAAAACGCCCTGAAGGAAGCCGAAGAGTCCGCCGCGCTGTTCGCCGCGTGCGGTGGTGACGTCCTCGTGCTCGCCGCCGCGACCGGGCTCGACGGTTACGACGAACGCCCGCAGCTCACCGGCGCCGAATGGGCCACGCTCGTCGGCACGGCCGGCAAGATCCGCGACATCGCCGCCGCCCACGGCCTGCGCACGGTGCTGCACCCGCACGTCGGGACGCACGTGGAGCAGCAGGCCGAGGTGGAGCGCTTCCTCGCCGATTCCGATCTCGGGTTGTGCCTCGACACCGGGCACCTGATGATCGGCGGGACGGATCCGGTCGAGCTGGCGAAGCGCTTTCCCGAACGGGTGGGGCACGTGCATCTGAAGGACGTCCGAGAAGACCTGGCCGCCGAGGTCCGCAGCGGCCGGCTGGCCTACACCGACGCGGTCGGGCGGGGCATCTACACCCCGCTCGGCGAGGGTGACGTGGACGTGGCGTCGATGGTGCGCTCCGTCCAGGCGGCCGGCTACGACGGCTGGTACGTCCTCGAACAGGACACCGCCCTCGGCGACTCGAGCCCCGACGACACACCGCGGCGGGACACCGGGCGCAGCCTGGCCCACCTCGCGAAGATCATCGACTCCCTGTAATCGGTCCCAAAGGAGTGACTGTGTTCTCTATCAAGAAGCTGGCCGGCGTGGCGGCGATCGCCGCCACCGGGCTGGTCCTTTCCGCCTGCAGTGGCCCGAGCGCCGACAACTCGGCCAGTAACTCGAGCGCCCCGTCCGCCGCCGCACCGAGCTCCGGCGGCCCGCTCAAGATCGCCGTGGTCACCCACGGCAGCGCCGGTGACGCCTTCTGGAACGTCGTCAAGAACGGCGCCGAGCAGGCGGGCAAGGACCTCGACGTCGGCGTCGACTACTTCGCCGACGGCGACCCCGGCAACCAGGCCCGGCTGATCGACAACGCCGTCGCGCAGAAGGTCAGTGGCCTGGTCGTGTCGATGGCGAACCCGCAGGCGCTGCAGACGTCGATCCAGAACGCGGTCAAGGCCGGGATCCCGGTCGTCACCATCAACTCCGGCGAGGACTCCAGCGCCGCGTTCGGCGCGATCGCGCACGTCGGGCAGAGCGAGGGCCTCGCGGGCCAGGGCGCCGGGCAGCGGCTCAAGGCGGCCGGCAAGACGAAGCTGCTGTGTGTCATCCACGAGGCCGGCAACATCGGCCAGAACCAGCGCTGTGACGGCGCGAAGCAGACGTTCGGCACCGTCACCACGCTGCAGGTCGACATCTCCAACCCGACCGACGCGCAGGCCCGGATCCGCGGCGCGCTGCAGTCCGACCCGTCGATCGACGCGGTGCTGGCGCTGAACTCGCAGGTCGCGGCCCGTGCGGTGGACGCGGCGAAGGAGGCGAGCTCCAAGGCGCAGGTGGCGACCTTCGACCTGAACGCCGACGTCGTCGCCGCGATCAAGGCCGGCACCATCCTCTTCGCCGTCGACCAGCAGCAGTACGAGCAGGGTTACCTGCCGATCGTGTTCCTCAAGCTGTACAAGGAGAACGGCAACACCATCGGCGGTGGCAAGCCGGTGCAGACCGGCCCGGGCTTCGTCGACAAGACCAACATCGACACCGTGGCCCCGTACGCGCAGCGCGGCACCCGCTAAGGGGACGGCGATGACCGCAGCGATCCAGACCGAACCGGACGAACGCATCGCCAAGAAGAGCCTGACCGACCGGCTGGTCGTCCGGCCCGAGATCGGCGCGCTGCTCGGCGCCGTGCTCGTGTTCGTGTTCTTCTCCGTCGTCACCGGCCAGTTCCTCAGCCCGCTCGGGGTGGCGACCTGGCTCGACGACTCGTCGACCCTGGGCATCATGGCCGTGGTGGTCGCGCTGCTCATGGTGGGTGGCGAGTTCGACCTCTCGGCCGGGGTGATGACGGCGTCGACGTCGCTGGTCACCGCGATCCTGGCGACGCAGGCGGGCTTGAACGTCTGGCTCGCGCTGCTGGTCTCGCTGGCGTTCGCGCTCGGTGTCGGCGCGTTCAACGGCTGGCTGGTGATGAAGACCGGCCTGCCCAGCTTCATCGTCACGCTGGGGTCGTTCCTCGCCTTGCAGGGGCTCAACCTCGGCGTGACGCGGCTGGTCACCGACACCGTCCAGGTCTCGGGGATGCGCTCGACCAGCGGTTACGAGTCGGCGGGTGCGCTCTTCGCGTCCACGTTCAGCATCGGCGGCACCGAGTTCCAGTCGTCGATCATCTGGTGGGTCGTCGTCACGGCGATCGCCGCCTGGCTGCTGGTGCGGACGCGGTTCGGCAACTGGATCTTCGCGGTCGGCGGGTCGCAGGTGTCGGCCCGCTCGGTCGGCGTGCCGGTGGTGCGCACGAAGATCCTGCTGTTCATGGGCACCGCGCTCGGCGCGTGGCTGGTCGGCTCGATCAACATCCTGCGCTTCGCCAGTGTCCAGGCGAACCAGGGCATCGGGCTGGAGTTCCAGTACATCATCGCCGCGGTCATCGGCGGCTGTCTGCTCACCGGCGGGTTCGGCTCGGCGGTCGGTGCGGCGATCGGCGCGCTGATCTTCGGCATGGCCCGCCAGGGCATCGTGTTCGCGCAGTGGAACAGCGACTGGTTCATGCTGTTCCTCGGCATCATGCTGCTCGCCGCGGTCCTGGTGAACAACGCCTTCCGGCGACGCGCGGAAAGGGTACGCCGATGAGCTTGATCGAAGTACGCGATATCGGGAAGACCTACGGCAGCGTGATCGCGCTGCGCGATGTGTCCACTGTGGTCAACGCCGGCGAGGTCACCTGCGTGCTCGGCGACAACGGCGCCGGGAAGTCCACGCTGATCAAGATCCTGGCCGGGGTGCACCAGCACGACCGCGGTGAGTTCCTCATCGACGGGCAGCCGGTGCGGCTCGCCTCGCCGCGCGAGGCCCTCGATCACGGCATCGCGACGGTGTACCAGGACCTCGCGGTGGTGCCGTTGATGAGCGTCTGGCGGAACTTCTTCCTCGGGTCCGAGCCGACAACCGGCTTCGGCCCGTTCAAGATGCTCGACCGGCGCAAGGGCCGCGAGACGACCAAGCAGGCGCTGTCCGACATGGGCATCGACCTGCGCGACGTCGAGCAGCCGGTCGGGACGCTCTCCGGCGGTGAACGCCAGTGTGTCGCGATCGCGCGGGCGGTGTACTTCGGCGCGAAGGTGCTGATCCTCGACGAGCCGACCGCCGCGCTCGGCGTCAAGCAGGCCGGGGTGGTGCTCAAGTACGTCGCCCAAGCCCGTGACCGCGGGCTCGGCGTTGTGCTGATCACGCACAACCCGCACCAC
Organism: Amycolatopsis sp. NPDC051758; assembly: GCF_044453095.1. NCBI lineage: Bacteria > Bacillati > Actinomycetota > Actinomycetes > Pseudonocardiales > Pseudonocardiaceae > Amycolatopsis > Amycolatopsis sp. NPDC051758. Next base: position 117,635 of record NZ_JBITCJ010000006.1, read on the forward strand.
GCCTATCCGGTCGCCGACCGGTTCCTGCTGCTCAAGCGGGGTGCGCCGCTCGGGTCGTACGAGAAGAAGGACATCAACATCAACGAGCTGACCCGGCAGATGGCGGGCGGTGCGGAACTGGAAGCCCTGGAACACGAACTGCGGCAGGTGGAAAAGGCGTGAGTCTCGAAGCGCTGACGATCGGCCGGGTGGGCGTCGACCTCTATCCGGAGCAGAGCGGCGTGCCCCTGGCCGGCGTCAGCACGTTCGCCAAGTCGCTCGGCGGGACCGCGACCAACGTCGCGGTCGCCGCCGCGCGGCTCGGGCGGCGCACGGCGGTGCTGACCAAGGTCGGCCCGGACGGCTTCGGCGACTACGTCCGGCAGGCTCTGGAGGGCTTCGGCGTGTCCTCGGCGCACGTGGGCACGTCACCGGATCTCCAGACGCCGGTGGTGTTCTGCGAGCTCAACCCGCCCGCGGACCCGCCGCTGCTGTTCTACCGCTCCCCCATCGCACCCGACCTCACGCTCACCGACGAGGACGTGCCGTGGGACGTCGTCGAATCGGTGCCGCTGCTGTGGGTCACCGGCACGGGCGTGTCCGCCGAGCCCGCCCGGACGACTCAGCGGAAGATCCTGGAAACCCGCGGACGGCGTGAACACACCGTCCTGGACCTGGACTACCGGCCGATGTTCTGGTCGTCGGTCGAGGAGGCGCGGGAAGAGATCGGCGCGCTGCTGGACCACGTCACCGTCGCGGTCGGCAACCGCACCGAGGTCGAGGTCGCCGTCGGCACCGCCGATCCGGACACGGCGGCGGACCGGATGCTCGAGCGCGGGCTGCGGCTGGCGGTGATCAAGAAGGGCGCGGACGGCGTGCTGGTAGCCACCCCGGAGGGACGCCGAACCGTGCAGCCGCAGCGCATCGAGGTCGTCTGCGGCCTCGGCGCCGGTGACGGCTTCGGCGGCGCGCTGATCCACGGGCTGTTGTCCGGCTGGGAGCCGGCGCGCATCGCCGAGTACGCCAACGCCGCGGGCGCGCTGGTTGCGTCCCGGCTGGCCTGCGCCGACGCCATGCCGACCGCGGCGGAGATCGAGGAGCTGCTGTGATCCTCACCGACGAGCGCTGGCGCGAACTCCTGCACACCCGCGCCACGAACCCGGGCGCGGTCCGCCAGGCGTACGCGACCCGCAAACGCCGTTCGAAACTGCTGTCCGACCAGGAAACCCTCTTCCTGGTCGCGGCCGACCACCCGGCACGAGGAGCGCTGGGTGTCGGCGAGGATCCGCTCGCCATGGCGGACCGGCGCACGCTGCTCGAACGACTGCTCGTCGCCCTCGCCAACCCGGCGGTCGACGGCCTGCTCGGCACCCCCGACATCGTCGAAGAACTGCTGCTCCTCGGCGCGTTGCACGACAAAGTCGTCTTCGGCTCGATGAACCGCGGCGGCCTCGCCGGCGCCGACTGGGAGATCGACGACCGGTTCACCGGCTACGACGCCCGCACCCTCGTCGACTGCGGCCTCGACGGCGGCAAGATGCTGCTGCGGCTCGTCGACTCCGACCCGGGCACCGTCCCGACCCTGCAGGCCTGCGCGGACGCCGTCACCGAGCTGGCGGCGTACGGGCTGGTGGCGATGATCGAGCCGCTCCCCTACACACGCGAAGACGGGAAACTCGTCCTGCAGAAGGATCCCGTGTCACTGGCGCGGGCGGTCACCGTGGCGTCCGGCCTCGGCACGACGTCCGCGCACACCTGGCTGAAACTGCCCCCGACCGACTCGGCCGCCGTGCTCGGCGCGACCACCCTGCCGGTGGTCGTGCTCGGCGGGGTGCCCTCCGGCGACCCGGCCGCCGACCTGGCGTCCTGGGGCCGGACGCTGCGCCACGACGTCGTGCGCGGCCTGGTGGTCGGCCGCACCCTGCTCTACCCGCCCGGCGGAGACGTCGGCGCGGCCGTCGATGCCGCTGCGAAGGTTCTGGAGGCCGCGAAGTGAGCAAGCTGCACCGTCCACTCGGGACACTGTCCGACGACGCCGACCCGGTCCGGCTCACCCCGGATTCGGCGGGCTGGGCGTACACGGGGCTGCGGGTGCTCCGGATCGGCACCCGGCTCCCGCGCACGGTCAGGACCGGCGAGTTCGAGGCGTTCGTGCTCCCGTTGTCCGGCTCGCTCACGGTCCGCGTCGACGACGAGGAGTTCGAGCTGGAAGGGCGCGAGTCGGTGTTCACCCGGGTCACGGACTTCGTCTACGTCCCCCGCGACGCCGAGGTCGAGCTGACTTCCGAGACCGGCGCGCAGGTCGCGCTGCCGATGGCGCGCTGCACCCGGCGGCTGACTCCGAAGTACGGCCCCGCCGAGGACGTCCCGGTCGAGGTCCGCGGCGCCGGGCAGGCCACGCGGCAGGTGACCAACTTCGGCGTGCCCGGGGTGTGGGACCACGCCGACAAGCTCAACGCGTGCGAGCTGATCACGCCGGGCGGCAACTGGTCGTCGTACCCGCCGCACAAGCACGACGAAGCGAGCGAGTGTGAGGTCGTCAACGAGGAGATCTACTACTTCCGCGTCGCCGGCCGCGACGGGGTGACGCCGTCGCGCGAGGGTTTCGGCCTGCACCGGACCTACACGTCGGACGGCGACCTGGACGAGGACGTCGCCGTGCGCGACCAGGACGTCTTCCTGATCCCGCGCGGCTACCACGGTCCGTGCGTCGCGGCGCCCGGCTACCCGATGTACTACCTGAACGTCCTGGCCGGGCCGGCACCCGAACGCTCCATGGCGTTCTGCGACGACCCCGCGCACAGCTGGGTCCGGGACACCTGGGAGTCCCAGGAGCTCGACCCGCGCTGTCCGGTGACGAGCCACGAAGGGCGTGTCCAGTGAAGCTCACAACGGCTCAGGCGCTGGTCCGCTGGCTGCTCGCGCAGCGGTCGGAAACCTTGGACGGCCGCGAAGTCCCGCTGTTCCCCGGGGTGTTCGCGATCTTCGGGCACGGCAACGTGCTCGGCCTCGGGACCGCGCTCGAGGAACACCGCGGCGAGATCCCCGTCTGGCGCGGGCACACCGAGCAGGGCATGGCGCTGGCCGCGGTCGGCTACGCCAAGGCGACACACCGGCGGCAGGTCGGCGTCGTGACGTCGTCGATCGGGCCGGGCGCGCTGAACATGGTCACCGCGGCCGGGGTCGCGCACGCGAACCGGCTGCCGGTGCTGCTGCTGCCGGGTGACACGTTCGCCAACCGCGCGCCGGACCCGGTGCTGCAGCAGGTGGAGAACTTCGGCGACGCAACCGCGACGGTGAACGACGCCTTCCGCGCGGTCTCGCGCTACTTCGACCGGATCACCCGGCCCGAGCAGCTGCTCTCGACGTTGCCGCAGGTCGCGCGGGTGCTCACCGACCCGGCCGAGGCCGGCCCGGTGACCCTCGCGCTGCCGCAGGACGTCCAAGCGGAGACGTACGACTTCCCGGAGTCCCTGTTCGTGCCGGTGACACACCGGCTCCTGCGGCCGCGTCCGGACCGGCGCGCGGTCACCGAAGCGGCTGGTGTCCTGCGCGCGGCGAAACAGCCGTTGCTCGTGCTCGGCGGCGGGGTCCGGTACTCCGGCGCCGGGCGGCGCGCGCTGGACTTCGCCGAGCGGCACGGGATCCCCCTCACCGAGACCACCGCGGGCCGCACGCTGCTGCCGCACGAGCACCCGCTGAACGCGGGCCCGCTCGGGATCACCGGCTCGACGTCGGCGAACGTGCTCGCGGCGGAGGCGGACGTCGTGTTCGCGGTCGGCACCCGGCTGCAGGACTTCACCACGGCGTCGTGGACGGTCTTCTCCCCCGACGTCCGGCTGGTCACGCTCAACGCGGCCCGGTTCGACGCGGTCAAGCACGGCGCGCTCGCCGTCGTCGGGGACGCCGACGCGGGCCTGGCCGACCTCGGCGCCCAGCTGGAGAGCTGGCGGGTCGACCCGTCGTGGACCTCGCGGGCCGCGGCCGAACGCGGGAAGTGGGACACCCACATCGACGCACTGCGGTCGGCGGCCTTCGAAGTGCCGTCGTACGCGCAGGTCGTCGGCGTGGTGAACGACCTTTCGGCGGCCGGCGACTACGTCATGACGGCGTCCGGCGGGATGCCAGGCGAGCTGATCGGCGGCTGGCGCGGGTCCGGTTCGGTGAGCATGGACGTCGAATACGGCTTCTCGTGCATGGGCTACGAGCTGTCCGGCGCGTGGGGCGCGGCGATCGCCCACCCGGGCCTGGTCACGACGCTGCTGGGTGACGGCTCGTATCTGATGCTGAACTCGGAGTTGTTCTCGGCTGCCTTCGCAGGACATCCGTTCGTCGCGGTCGTCTGTGACAACGACGGATACGCGGTGATCGCGCGGCTCCAACAGGGTCAGGGCGGGAAGCCGTTCAACAACTTCTACGCCGACTGCACAACTTCACACGCTTCGCCGCCACGGGTCGACTTCGCCCAGCACGCGGAGTCGTTGGGCTGCACGGTTTTCCCGGCTACTTCGGTCGAGGACCTCCGGGTGGCCTACGCGCGGGCGCGCGAAGCGGCGGTGTCCGAGCAGCGCCCGGCCGTGGTCGTGGTGAAGACGCAGCCGTCGGCGTGGACCGAAGCGGGGGCCTGGTGGGAGGTCGGGGTGCCGGAACACCTCGCGGGCCGCGACGAGTACGAGCGCTCGAAGGCCGGCCAGCTGCGCTACCTGCGGTCCTGAGCCGGGGCGAGCCGCCGCGCTCAGCTTCACGCTCGTCTACCTGGCGACCGCGCCGGCCGCGGCCCGGACGCAGGGCCGGAGTGTGAAGCCGCTCGGCTTGATTGTCAAGGATTCGACGATCTTGAGCTCGTACGACGGATCCACCTCGAAGTCGTAGCGCTGCAGCACCATGCCCAGCGCCAGCACCGCTTCGTGGAGCGCGAACTGGCGGCCGATGCAGGCGCGCTCACCCGTCCCGAACGGCTTGTACGCCTGCGCCGGCCGCTTCTTCACCGCGGCGGGCTCGAAGCGGTCCGGGTCGAAGGCCTCCGGGTCCGGGCCCCAGACCGAGGGGTCGCGGTGCACCAGGGGCAGCGGCACGATCACCCAGTCACCCTTGCGCATCCGGTACTTTCCGCCGAGCACAACGTCTTCGCGCGCTTCGCGGGAGTAGCCGGGCGCGGTCGGCCAGAGGCGCATCGCCTCGTCGAGCACGCGTCGCACGTAACGCAGCTTCGCGACGTCTCCGAAGGCGGGCTCGCGGTCACCCCACACCGCGTCGACCTCGGCGCGTGCCTTCGCCAGCAGCTCGGGGTGGCGCGTCAGGTAGTACAACGCGAAGGACAGCGCGCCGGACGTCGTCTCGTGGCCGGCGACGACAAAGGTGATCGCCTGGTTGCGGATGTTGACCGGGTCCAGCCGCTCGCCCGTCATCGGGTGGCCTTCGGTGAGCATCAGCCCGAGCAGGTCGCGGCTCTCCTCACCGTCCTTGCGGCGGGTTTCGATGACCTCGTCGACGAGGTTCGTCATGGTCGCGATGTCCGCCTGGTTCTGCTCGGGCGTCCCGGCGAACGCGCGCCGGACGAACGGCAGCTTGACGTTCTGCAGCTGCGCGAACCGCAGCGACCGGATCATCGCCGTCACGAACGGGTGCGGTTCCGCGCGTTCGAACGAGCCGAACCGGTAACCGAAGCCGGCGAGGCCGATCGTCTCCAGGGTCAGCCGGGTCATGTCGGCGGAGACGTCGACGGGCCCGGGCGCGGCGTCCCACCTCGCGACGAGCTCGCGAGCGACGTCCAGCATGACCGGGTGGTAGCGCCGCATCGCCTCGGCGGAGAACGCCGGCTGCAGGATGTCGTGCGCCAGCCGCCAGTTCGGCTCGTGGGTGTGGGCGGTGAACAGCCCGTCGCCGGCGACGGCACGCAGGTTTTCGACACCCATGCCGACGTGCTTGCCGAACTTCGTCTCGTCGTTCAGCTGGGTGACGAGGTCGACGCCGCCGGCGAAGACGATCTCGAAGCCGAAGATCTTGCGCGTGAAGATCGGCCCGATCCGCTTGCCGATGCGCAGGGTGTCCTGCAACGGCGTGCGCGGGTTCGCCCCGATCAGGTCGCCGATCACCGGCAGGCGGCCCGGCCGGTGCGGAATCCCGGTGGTGTCCACGGCTGCTCCCTATTGAACCCGGATCCAATAGAGTCACGATCCCCCGCTACTGAACCCGTGTCAAGTAAGCTCACGGGATGCGGACGAGGCTGAGCACCGAACAGCGGCGCGAACAGCTCCTGACGATCGGCGCCGGTTTGTTCGCCCAACGGCCGTACGACGAGGTGTGGATCGAAGAGGTCGCCGAGATCGCGCAGGTCTCGCGCGGCCTGCTGTACCACTACTTCCCCACCAAGAAGGACTTCTTCGCGTCGATCGTCCGCGCGCAACGCGACCAGCTGCTGGAGATGAGCGCGCCCGACCCGGAACTGCCCGTGGTGGAGCAGCTGCGGGCCGGGCTCGACGTCTACCTCGAGTTCGCGCGCACCCACCCCGACGGCTACCGGATCGTGCACCGGGCCGCGAGTGGCGCCGACCGCGAGATCCAGGAGATCCGCGAGGCCGGGATGGCCGCGAACGCGTCGCGGATCCTCGACGCGGTGAGCCTGCTGACGCCGGTCACGGAAACGACCCGGCTGGCCGTGCGCGGCTGGCTGGCGTTCGTGGCCACGGTGATCCTCGACTGGCTCGACCAGCCGACGGTCACCCAGGACGAGCTGCGCGACCTCTGCGTCCGGACGCTGTTCGCGGCGGTCGACGTCACCCCGTGACGGCGGGCGACGCGGCATCCTCGGCGAGTTTTGCCGGCGCGCCGGAGCCGTCCGCCGGGACCGCCCAGACGGTATTGTCCAGGCCGTAGAGCACGGTGTGGTCGTCCTGCCAGAGTGCCTGGTCGTCAACGCTGCGGGTCTCGGCGAGCTCGGTCTCCTTCATCGTCTTCAGGTCGAAGACCGACAGCCGCCAGACGCCTTCGCCGACCTTTTTCTTGAAGGCGATCCGAGTGGCGTCCGGGGACAGCGACGGGCATTCGACGTTCTCGCGCAGGGTTTTCCCGCGGTAGCGCGCGTAGTCGGCTTCGACGAGGTACGTCTTGCCCTTGCTGCCGAGTGTGGCGTAGAAGCGGTTGCCGTCGGGGGCGAACGTGATGCCCCAGTAGTTGGCGTCCGCGGCGAAGTAGCGCTCGCCGCCGACGAAGACCGGCAGCTCCTCGATCGTCTTGACGAGCCGTCCGGTGTCCACTTCGTACACTCCGGCGCGGGTCGAGAAGCCGGTCTCCGCATACGAATCGCCCGTGACGAACAGCGTCCAGTAGACCCGCTTGCCGTCCGGCGAGACGCGGGCGCGGCTCGGCGTGCCGGGCAGGGTTTCGGTGTGGCGGACGGCGAGGTGGTCGTCGAGGACGAGGACGTCGGTCACCGCCGGCAGGGTCCCCGGCTTGACGGCCAGGCAGACGGCGGTCTGCTTCGCGACGGCGAACCGGTCACACTTCAGGCCGCTGACCTGTGGTTTCGCCTGGGTGTTGCCAACGGGGACACTGGCGACTTGCCCGGTTTTCGTGTCGCGGAACAGCAGCTGGCCGGCGTCCAGGGTGAGCTGGGCGGCCGGGCCGGCTTCGGCGGTGTTGTGCCGGGCGCTGACGGTGTACGTCACGGCCGCGGCGACCAGGAGCGCGGTGCCGGTGAGGGCGAGGACGAGTTTCTTCACGGCCGCACCGGCTTCGCGAACGCGGCGGCGAGGGCGACGGCGGCGAGGCAGACCGCGGCGACGAGCACCGCGGGCCGCAGGTCCCAGAGTGTCCAGGCCAGTCCGAAGAGGACGGACGAGAGCATCCGCGCCACCGCCTGCCCGGTCTGCACGACCGCCAGCCCGGTGGCCCGCAGGTCCGGGGGCACGAGCGGCCCGGCAGCGGCCATCAGCACACCGTCGGTGGCCGCGTAGAACACACCGTGCAGGCCGAGCACGACCACGGGGAGCACCGCGTAGGCCGGGCCGCAGACCAGCACGAGGGCCAGGCACAGCGCGACGTGGCCGCCGAGGAACACCGGCCAGCGGCCGATCCGGTCGGCGAGCCGGCCCAGCGGCACGGCGAGCACCAGGTAGACCCCGGCAGTGCCGAGCGGCAGCAGCGGAAAGTACGTCGCCGCGATTTCCCCCTTGCGCTGCAGGAGGAGGTAGACGAACGAGTCGCCGACCGTCACCAGGCCCAGCAGCGCCGCCCAGAGCGTCACGCGCCTGAAGTCGCTCTGTTTCAGGAGGCCGAACGCGGCTCTTGCGGACACCGCGGCGCGGTCGACGCCGCCGGGGTGGTCCTTGACAAAAAGGGCCAGCAGCAGCACGGCGATCGCGGCGATGCAGAAGCTGGTGAAGAACACGCTCGGATAGCTACCGAGGCTGAGGGCGAGGACCGCCATCGCCACCAGCGGGCCGAGGAACGCGCCGACGGTGTCCAGCGCGCGGTGCACCCCGAACGACCGGCCGAGCGTGCCGGGCTCGCTGCTGAGCGAGATCAGCGCGTCGCGCGGGCCGGTGCGCAGGCCCTTGCCGGTGCGGTCGGCGGCGAGCACCACCCCGATCGCCGCGACCGAGGAACCGGCCGCGACCAGACCGAGCTTGCACACCGCGGACAAGCCGTACCCGAACCCGGCGACCGCCTTGAGCCGCCGCCACCGGTCGGCGAGGTGCCCGCCGAGCACCCGCACGACCGCGGTGGCGCCCGCGTAGAGCCCGTCGAGCAGCCCGAACTGCAGCGGGTTCAGGCCGAGGCCGAGCACCAGGTAGAGCGGGAGGACGGCGGTGACCATCTCCGACGAGACGTCGGTGACCAGGCTGACCATCCCGAGGGCGACGACGTTGGCGGAGACCCGCTTCAGCGCGGGTTTCCGGTCGGTGCCGGCCGCCAGGTCCGAGGTACGGCTTGCCGCGATGTACATGCCCCGTCCCCTTCTAGTGGCAGGTGTAGGTCGGGCTGCTGTCCAGGACCTTGTTGTCGACGCCGATCAGCTGCGTCTGGAACGAGGTGTCCGTCATCGAAAGCTTCAGGACACCGAAGGTCTTGAGCAGCTTGGCGGTCGTGTCATGAGCCGGGCTCAGGTCGTAGAGGTTCGCGCCGCCGGAACCGCCGACGATCTCGACCGGGCCGTTCGCGTCGGCCTTGCCGTCGGCGTTCTGCGGGACGAACCGCTCGTAGTCGTGGTCGTGGCCGTTGAGCACGAGGTCGACCTTGTTGGCGGTCATGATGTTCCAGAGCTCGATGCTGTCCTTGTTGTCACCGTGGTCACCGGAGCTCCACCGCGGGTGGTGGTAGTACGCGGCGACGCAGCCCTTCTTGTTGGCGGCCAGGTCCTGCTTGAGCCAGGTGATCTGGGGCGGCTCGGCGAAGTCGTCGTGGGTGACGAAGTCGTTGGAGTCGAGGGCGATGAAGTGCCAGTTGCCCATTTCCCAGCTGTAGTAACGCTTGCCCTGGGGCTTCGCGATGGCGCCGAAGTAGTCCTCGTACCCCTTGAACGGGGTGTCGTCGTAACTCTCGTGGTTGCCCGGGATGGGGTGCGTGATGCTCTTGAACTTGCCCCAGGTCTTGTCGTAGTAGGACTTGAAGTCCGACAGGTGGGCGTCGTCGTACTGGTTGTCGCCCATGGTGATCACCGCGGCCGGGTTCATCTGCTCGACCAGTTTCGCGGTCTTGACGTGGGCGCAGCTCGAGCTGCTCGCCGTGCAGCGTTCGGCGATGTCGCCGGCCGCGGCGAGGACGAATCCGCCTGCACTCCCGGCTTTCGTCTTCACGGTGATCGGCGCGCTCGGGCTCGACAGGTTCCCCGCGGCGTCACGCGCGCGGACGGTGTAGGTGTAGCTGGTTTCCGGCGTGAGGCCGGTGTCGGTGTAGGACGGGGTTGCGCTGGTGGCGACCACCGTGCCGCCACGCAGGATGTCGTACCCGGCCACGCCGACGTTGTCGGTGGCGGCGCTCCACGTCAGGGCGACGCTCGTGCCGGTCGTCGCGCCGGCGGTGAGAGCGGTCGGTGTGGTCGGGGCCTGGGTGTCGCCGGAGGAGTCCGTGGAGCCGAAGACCTGCATCTCCCAGAGGGAATAGCCGTAGCTCGTGGCGCGGGTGACGCCGACGAGGCGGACGTAGCGGCCGTGGGCGGTGAGGGTCAGCTCGTCGGTCTTGCCGTCACCGTTGTCGACGGTGGCCGCGGGGGTGAACGTCGTGCCGTCGTCGGAGGTTTCGATGCGGTACTTCTTGGCGTAGGCGGCTTCCCAGTTGAGGACGACGCGGTGGATCGCGGCCGATTGACCGAGATCGATCCGCAGCCACTGCGGGTCAGCGCCTTCGGCACTGGCCCAGCGGGTGGTCGTGCTGCCGTCGACGGCCTTGGTGCCGGCGTACGACGAACTCTCGACGGTCGAGGTGGCGACGGGTTTTCCTTGGGAGAGCAGGACATCGGCGGCTTGGGTGGCACTTGCCGCGGTGATGGCCGAGGGCAGCAGCACCACGGCGGCGAGCACCGGGGTGAGTCGGGTGAGTGTTCGTAGGCGGCTTGACGGCACGTCGCGCTCCTTGCGGGCCTTGGCGGTGGCTGGTGGGCTGCGGCGTCGGTTCATCGAACTGTTAAGAAACTTTACTAACTAAGGGCGGACTGTATCGATGATCGGTTACGACTGACAAGACGTGTCTTGTCGCCGAATCGGTCAAGAGGGTGAGTTTCGCCAGGTTTTCCCAGCTCACCAGGGTTTCCGATGACCGGGACACTGCACCGGGAACCGGGACGGACCATGGAAAGCACCGACGTTTTCCGATTTTGTCGGTGGTCACGGGTAGTGTGGGAACCGGGGGCAGCGCCCATCCGCTTCCCTTTGTTCACAACAAAACGGCTGCCGAGCTTCACCCGATCCAGCGATGACCATCGCACAGGTGTTCGGGTAGCTTCGGTTTCATGACCTCAACCGTCCGAACTCAGCAGCTTCCTGATCTCGCCGACCGCGGCCCGTCCCGCCCGGTTGGCCCCGACAGTGCTCGCCGAAGGCCCGTACCCCACGAGGTGCAGCCGCGGCTCGAGCGCCACGCGCGTGCCATCCATCCGGATCCCGCCCCCGGGTTCACGCACGTGCAGCGGCGCGAGGTGGTCGATCGCCGCGCGGAAACCGGTCGCCCAGAGGATGACGTCGGCGTCGAACCGCGAACCGTCCGCCCACTCGACACCGCTCGGCGTGATGCGCGAGAACATCGGCCGCCGCGCAAGAATCCCGGCGGCGCGCGCAGCCCGCACCTCCGGCGTCACGGCAAGGTCCGTCACGCTCACAACACTCTCGGGCGGCAACCCGGCACGCACCCGCTCGTCGACCTTCGCGACGGCGTTGCGTCCCCAGTCCTCGCTGAAGGGCTCATCACGCCAGACAGGCGGACGTCGTGTCACCCAAGCCGTCGCACGCGCGAGCGGCGCGAACTCCATCAGCAGCTGCACGGCCGAAGCCCCACCCCCGACCACAACCACCCGCTGTCCGCGGAAGTCTTCCGGCCCGGTGTAGTCGGCGGTGTGCAGCTGCCGTCCGGCGAAGGTCTCCTGACCGGGGTAGTGCGGCCAGAACGGCCGGTCCCAGGTGCCGGTCGCACTGATCACGGCGCGCGCGGCCCATGACTCTGCGGGACTGGCAACCACCAGCCGCTCCCCCGCCCGCGTCACGGACTGGACGTCGACGGGCCGTAGAACAGGGAGGTCATACACGCTCTCAAAGCGCGCAAAGTACTCCGAGACGACTTCGGACGCCGGCCGCGTCACGTCCGGAGCGCCGAAGGCCATGCCCGGCAGGTCATAGATGCCATGCACCTTGCCCAGCACCAGCGACGGCCACCGATACTGCCACGCACCCCCGGCCCGCTTGCCGTGATCAAGCACAACAAACCCGGTCCGGTTGGCGAACCCGGCCCGGCGCAGGTGGTAGGCCGCAGACAGCCCCGCCTGCCCGGCACCGATCACCACCACGTCCGTCTCGTGATCCGCGCCCGTCATAACGGTTCCAACGACTGGCCGACCGGGGTATTTCGCGGCATTGATCACACGCCTGTGGCCGGCTCGGCGGTGCCGCCAACCTGGCACGGGCACCCCCGCCCGCCGACCAGGTCCCACTGCGCTACTGGCGTCGCCGCTGCAGCTGCGGCGCACCGCGGCTGACCACGGCGCAACCCGCGCACCGGGCCCACATCGCAATGCTGTGGCGGCCGCAAGCCGCCGAGCGCTCCACTGCAGCACGTACACCGCAACCGGTCGTAACTACCTCACACCGCCCGGTTGCGGCTGGCCCTTGGGCGCAGCAGGCAGCTTGCCCCCGCGCAACCGACCGACACCGCGATCCGGCCGAGCCGGGCACGACCCCCTCAGGAGCCGCTGAGCGCCTACTTCGCACCCGACGACATCGCGCAGCTTCCGGCATGGCCACCGCCGGGCAACGCCGCGCTCGATCCCACTGCAACGCGGCCACCCGCTTCCGGCACGGGCGCCGCCGGGCAACCAACACCGCACCCGGCTCACAC
>NZ_JBITCJ010000006.1:130253-677169 GCF_044453095.1 Amycolatopsis sp. NPDC051758
CACCGCAACCCGGTTCCGCCCAGCCTCCGGCATGGGCACCGCCCGGCAACCAACACCGCACCCAGCTCACACCGCAACCCGGTTCCGCCCAGCCTCCGGCATGGGCACCGCCCGGCAACCAACACCGCACCCAGCTCACACCGCAACCCGGTTCCGCCCAGCCTCCTTCGCCCGATACAGGGCCGCATCCGCGGAGCGCAGAACATCATCAAGCGTCGGACCAGCCTCAGGATGCCGCGCGACCCCGATCGACACCGACAGGCCGCTCACCCGGACCGTCCCGCCGCCGGTCGAGATCACGACGTTCAGCTCTCCCACCGCGACCCGCACCCGCTCCGCGATGCCGAGCACGTCAGCACGGCCGATGGCGGGCAGCAGCACCACGAACTCCTCACCGCCGAACCGGCCGACCGTGTCGCCCTGGCGTACCGAGCCGGAGATCGCCACCGCCACCGCGGCCAGCACGTCGTCGCCGGTCAGGTGGCCGTACGTGTCGTTGATGCGCTTGAAGTGGTCGAGGTCGATCATCAGCACCGCGAAGCCGATCGTGCCGCGCCGCTGGGCGCGGGAATGCTCGCGTACCGCGGACTCGTGCCAGCCGGCCGTGTTCAGGAGCCCGGTCTTCTCGTCGGTGACCGCGGCGACCTGCAGTTGCTGCTTCAGCAGCAGGTAGCGGTGCAGCAGCAGCAACGGCGCAATGACGAACACCACCAGCACCGGCTGCTCGACCAGCGCCAGCGCGGCGAGCCCGCCCAGGCACAGCGTCGCCAGCTCGAAGGCGTTGTCCTCCCAGGTGCCCATCAGGTCGGCCGCCGAGCGCTGGCTCGTGTAGAGGTAGATGCCGGCCGCCACGAGGCCGACGTTCACCAGCTCGAACACCGCGGCGGCCAGGCACAGCGCAAAAAGGCCGCGTGACGTCTGCAGCGGCGTCCCGTTGAGCCCGGACACCGCAAGAACGGACGAAGCGGCGAAGCAGGAGAGCATCGCCCACGCCGTGCTGGCGACGAAGCGGTGCGCGGGCCGCGTCCGGACCTGGCGCCACACCCGCACCCACAGGTGCGTGTAGAGCGCAACGGCCAGCAGGGCCACCCACGCCGGCGGGAGCAGGACAACACCGGCGAGGTACCAGACCGACGTGACGTTGATGTGCGTCTGCCCGCTCATCCACCGCCGCAGCCGTTCGATGCGCCGGGACATCTCGGCCTGCGCAACACCGAGCGCGACCAGCACGCCGAACCAGACCGGCCGCACCGGCCCGCCGAACCCGGTGACCAGCGCGGCCACGGTCGCCCCGACGGCGACCAGCTCACAACAAAGCGCGTAGGTGATCCAGCGGGCTTTCGCCCCGGCCCACATTTCCCATCGCGCGGGCCAGCCCGGCCAGGCGGAAAGCGCTTCCCGGCGCACGGCGGCCTGGGCTCTCAAGAGCCGAAGCCATCGAAGTGACGGACCGGCATCGTGACGTACCCCTTGCGCGAAGTTCGGCCGACCAGGTTGCCCAGCGTAGCCGTTCCGACGACGCGCGTCGCCGGTCCGGGGGAATTGCAGGCAACACGCGTGCGCGAAGACCCGCACAGGGTAGATCCGCCCAGCTCAGCAGGCTTTGGTGACGCTCGGGAAAGGAGTGTCGCCTTGAGAGAATCACCCCGGGAACGCCGATTCGAGACCGCAGGAACGGGAATCCCACCGCCGACGACGGCAGCACCAATTCGCCTGCAGCGAGCAGGCCGCCACAAGCTGACGAACCACCAACGCGTGCCACATCACGGCACCGCGTAGCGATCACCGGCGCGAACTCAGCGCACGAACCGTCAGCGCCGTCCCAACCGCCCGTGCAACCGCGCTACTTGCGCAACGCCCGAATGATCGCCACCAAGCCGACCACCGCCGCGATTCCCAGCAACACCGGCGCCAGCCGCTTCAAAACCGACTGCCCCGCGTAGTCGAGCAGGTCGATCGCTTCCGTCTCCGGCGCCGCCGGCACGCTCCGCAGCGGCGGCCGGTCCGTGGACGTCGTCGCGCGAGGCTCCGTGTTGATCTCCGGCGTCGTCGGGGCCGGCTTGACCGGCGGCTCCTGCTTCGCCACCGGCTCGGGCGCGGCAGTAGGCGAAGCCGGTGCCGGAGCAGCAGCAACCGGCGCCGGGGCCGGCTCCGCGGCCGGGGCCAGTTTGCCCGACAGACAGCCCGCGAACGTGTCGAGGATCTTGCCGCCCACCTCGCTGATCAGGCCGCGGCCGAACTGGGCCGGCTTGCCCGTGATCGCCAGGTCGGTCGCGACCGTGCCGTGGGTGCCGCCCTCGGCCTCCGTCAGGGTCAACGTCACCGTTGCCGCCGCCGTGCCCGCTCCGCGGGAGTCCTTGCCCGAGGCCTTGATCGTCACCTTGTGGGCCGCGTCGTCCTTCTCCAGGAACTCGCCGTTTCCCTTGTACAGCAGGGAAATCGGGCCGAGCTTGACCTTCACCGTGCCGCTGAACTTGTCCCCTTCGACCTTGGTCAGGGTGGCGCCGGGCATGCACGGGGCAACCCGCTCGGGGTCGACGACCGCCTGCCAGACCTCGCCGATCGGAGCCGGGACGGTGAATTCGTGGTCGAGCCGCACGGGCCGACCTCCTTCCTGAAGACGAGGGTGCCGCCGCCCACCCTAGCCGCACCCGGCGCCCGTGCCCCGGCGACGAGACGCCGGGGCACGGGCGGCCGCGTCAGGCTCCGGCCGCCGCCGCGATGGCCCGGCCCGTCAGGACCTGGGCCAGGTGACGGCGGTATTCGACGTCGGCGTTGCTGTCGACCGGCGGATTTGTCCCTTCCGCCGCGTGCGACGCCGCCGCGCGGATCGAGTCGGCCGAGGCCTGGACCCCGACCAGCGCCGACTCGACACCCGAAGCGCGGATCGGGGTTGAACCCATGTTCGTCAGCGCGACCCGGGCTTCCTCGATCACCCCGGCTTCGGTGCGGACGGTGACCGCGACCGCGACCATCGACCACGCCTGGGCGACCCGGTTGAACTTCTCGTAGTGCGCCCGCCACCCGGTGTGCTTGGGCACGCGGACCTCGACCAGCAGCTCGTCCGCCGCCAGCGCGGTGGTGAACAGGTCCTGGAAGAACTCCGCGGCCGGCACCGTCCGGCGCCCCGAAGGCCCGGCCAGCACCAGCGACGCCTCCAGCGCCAGCACCGGCGCAAGGAGGTCCCCGGCCGGGTCGGCGTGCGAAATGGCGCCGCCGAGCGTGCCGCGGTGGCGGATCTGCGGGTCGGCGACCGTGTCGGTCGCCTCCTTGAGCAGCGCCGCGTGCTCGGCGACCAGCGCGTCACGCTGGACGTCGTAGTGCGTGGTCATCGCGCCGATCACCAGCGTGTCACCGTCCTCGCGCACCCCACGCAGCTCCGCGACGCGCCCGAGGTCGATCAACGTCGTCGGCGTGGCGAGCCGCATCCGCAGCACCGGCAGCAGGCTCTGCCCGCCGGCCAGCA
This sequence comes from Amycolatopsis sp. NPDC051758, assembly GCF_044453095.1. Lineage (NCBI taxonomy): Bacteria > Bacillati > Actinomycetota > Actinomycetes > Pseudonocardiales > Pseudonocardiaceae > Amycolatopsis > Amycolatopsis sp. NPDC051758. The sequence continues at coordinate 133,720 of NZ_JBITCJ010000006.1, forward strand.
CCTTGGCGTCCTCGCCCGCCGACGCCAGCGCCTGCACCGCTTCGTCCACTGTGGACGGGCGGACGTAGTCGAAGGAAGCCGGGATCACTGCGCACCTCCGGTGGCGTCGATCGAACCGAGCCCGCCGCCGGCCTCGTCGCGGCCGGGGCCGCCGGCGTCGGTGGTGCCGTGCTGCATGGCGTGCCACACCCGCATCGGGGTCAACGGCATCTCGATGTCGTTGACGCCGAAGTGCCGCACCGCGTCGATCACCGCGTTGACCACCGCCGGGGTGGACGCGATGGTCCCCGCTTCACCGACACCCTTGGCGCCGAGCGGGTTCGTCGTCGACGGCGTCTCCGTGCGGTCGGTGGTGAACGACGGCAGGTCGGCCGCCGACGGCAGCAGGTAGTCGGCGAACGTGCCGGTGGTGAGCGTGCCGCTCTCGTCGTGCTCGGTGCCTTCGAACAGCGCCTGCGCGATGCCCTGGGCGAGCCCGCCGTGCACCTGGCCTTCGACGATCAGCGGGTTGACGACCACGCCGACGTCGTCGACGCAGACGTACGACCGCAGCTTGATCCGGCCCGTCTCGGTGTCCACCTCGGCGGCGCAGAGGTGCGTGCCGTGCGGGTAGGAGAAGTTCTCCGGGTCGAACGTCGCGTCCGAGTCGAGCGACGGCTCGACCCCGTCGGGCAGGTTGTGCGCCGCGAACACCGCGAGCGCGACGTCACCCATGCTGGTGGACGTCTCGGTGCCCTTGACGGTGAACTTGCCGTTGGCGAACTCGAGGTCGTCCTCGGCGCATTCGAGCAGGTGCGCCGCGATCGGCTTGGCCTTCGCGACGACCTTCTCCGCGGCCTTGACCACCGCGATCCCGCCGACGACCAGCGACCGCGAGCCGTAGGTGTCCATGCCCTTGTGCGACGACTGGGTGTCGCCGTGGATGACCTCGACGTCCTCGAACGCGACGCCCAGCTGGTCGGCGACGATCTGGCTCCACGCCGTCTCGTGCCCCTGGCCGTGCGCGGACGCGCCGGTGATGACCTCGACCTTGCCGGTGGGCAGCATCCGGATCGCCGCGTGCTCCCAGCCGCCGGCGCCGTAGTCCAGCGAGCCGAGCACCCGCGACGGCGCGAGCCCGCACATCTCGGTGAACGTCGAGATGCCGATGCCGAGCTGCACCTTGTCGCCCGACGCGCGGCGCTTCTCCTGCTCGGCGCGCAGGCCGTCGTAGTCGAAGAGCTCCTTGGCCTTGGCCGTGGCCGCCTCGTAGTTGCCGGAGTCGTAGGTCAGCCCGGCCACCGTGGTGAACGGGAACTCCTCGTGCTTGATCCAGTTCTTCTCGCGCAGCTCCATCGGGTCCATGCCGAGCTCGACGGCGAGCTCGTCCATGATCCGCTCGATCGCGAACGTCGCCTCCGGCCGGCCGGCGCCGCGGTAGGCGTCGGTCAGCGTGGTCGTCGTGTACACGTTGGTGCACGCGAAGTGGTACGCCGGGATCTTGTAGATCGCGTTGAACATGAACGCGCCGAGGATCGGCACGCCGGTGCCGACCAGGCCGTTGTACGCGCCGAGGTTGGCCAGCAGCTCGACCTTGAGACCGGTGACCTGGCCGTCTCGCGTCGACGAGATGGTGATGTCCTGGATCTGGTCACGGCCGTGGTGGGCGGCGAGCATCGTCTCCGAGCGCGACTCGTTCCACTTGACCGGCTTGCCGAGCTTCTGCGCGACGAGCAGCGACATCATCTCTTCCGGCAGGACGCCGATCTTGCCGCCGAAACCGCCGCCGACGTCCGGGGCGATCACGCGCAGCTTGTGCTCGGGGATGCCGAGCGTCAGCGCCGACATCACGCGCAGGATGTGCGGGACCTGCGTGGCCGCCCACATGGTGATCTGCGTGCTGGTCGGGTCGACAACACAGGCCCGCGGCTCCATGAAGCCCGGGATCAGCCGCTGCTGGCGGAAGCGGCGCTTGACGACGACCTCCGCCGAGCCGATCGCGTCCTCGACGTTGCCGCCGGTGCCGGCCTCGCCGGAGTCGAACTTCCAGACCGCGCTCGTGTTGCTGCCCTGGTCTTCGTGGACCAGCGGGGCGCCCTCGGCGATCGCGGCTTCCATGTCGAGGATGACCGGCAGCTCGTCGTACTCGACGTCGATGTCTTCGAGCGCATCGTGCGCTTCGGCCGAAGACCGCGCGACGACGACCGCGACCCCCTCACCGGCGAAGTTGACCTGGTCGGAGGCGAGCACCGGGCGGCGCGGCGCCTTCATGTCCGGGGTGATCGGCCACGCGCAGGGCATGCCGATCGAGCTGTCCGGGTCGAGGTCCTTGCCGGTGAACACGGCGACGACGCCGGCCGCGCCCTTCGCCGCCGACGTGTCGATCGAGACGATCTTGGCGTGCGCGAACGGGCTGCGCAGGATCGCCATGTGCAGCATGCCGGGCAGCGTGATGTTGTCGGTCCAGCGGGTGCGGCCGGTGATGAGCCGCTCGTCTTCCTTGCGGCGCCGTGACTTTCCGACTTCCGGTTCGATCGTGGCGGTCATCAGTCACCACCCACGCCGACGTGCTTGGTCTCGGTGATCCGCTCCGCGTCGGGGCCGGCGCCGGGGCTCATGTGCTGGGCGGCGTCGCGGACCGCGCGGACGATGTTCTGGTAGCCGGTGCAGCGGCAGAGGTTGCCTTCGAGGCCCTCGCGGACGGCCTGCTCGTCGGGATCGGGGTTGTCGGCCAGCAGGTCGATCGACTGCATGATCATCCCCGGCGTGCAGAACCCGCACTGGAGCGCGTGGTTGTCGTGGAAGGCCTGCTGCACCGGGTGCAGCTTGCCGTCGCGGGCGAGGCCTTCGACGGTGGTGACTTCGCAGCCGTCGGCCTGCACGGCCAGCACGGAGCAGGACTTCACGCTGTGCCCGTCCAGGTGGACGGTGCAGGCGCCGCAGTTGCTGGTGTCGCAGCCGACGACGGTGCCGACCTTGCCGATCTGCTCTCGCAAGTAGTGCACGAGCAGCGTGCGGGGCTCGACTTCGTCGGTGTACTTCGTCCCGTCGACAGTGACGGAGATGCGCATCAGGCCTCCAAAAAAGCGGATGCCCGCCGGGGGATGCTGCAGCGGCGAGGCGGTTCGGGAACGGCCAGGCCCGACCGTGATCGGGCTCACAGACCCGAGCGTGCTACGCCACCTTCGCGCGGACAAGTCCTGATGTCACACGTTCAACTACCCGTTCCGCAGATACGCGCGAACCCACCGTGGGACGCCGCATCTGCGGAAGTCCGGATGGGTGAACTTTTGTGGGCCACCCGGAGCAGCAGGATCCAGGACGCGCTCAGCCGTGGATGCGGCCGGTTAGCTCCGCGAGACGTTTGCCGCCGCCGCCCCAGCGCAGCGCGATGATCTCCGCCGCGATGGACACCGCCGTCTCCTCCGGTGTGCGCGCACCGAGGTCGAGGCCGATCGGCGAGGACAGCCGTTCCAGCTCGCCCTCGGTGATCCCGGCCTCGCGCAACCGGGAGAACCGGTCGTCGTGCGTCTTGCGGGAGCCCATCGCGCCGACGTAACCGACGTTCAGGCGCAGCGCGACCTCCAGCAGCGGGACGTCGAACTTGGGGTCGTGGGTCAGCACCGCGATCGCCGTGCGCTGGTCGATCCGGCCCGCCGCGGCCTCCGCCTCCAGGTACCGGTGCGGCCAGTCGACGACGACGTCGTGCGCGTCCGGGAAGCGGCTGCTGGTGGCGAACACGGGCCGCGCGTCGCACACCGTGACCTGGTAGCCGAGGTAGGCGCCCATACGCGCCATCGCGGCGGCGAAGTCGATCGCGCCGAACACCAGGAGCCGCGGCGGCGGCTCGAAGGAGTTGACGAACACCGCCATCCCCTCACCGCGGCGCTGCCCGTCCGGGCCGTAGTGCAGGGTGCCGGTGCGGCCGCTGGCCAGCAGGCCGCGCGCGTCGTCGGCCACCGCGTCGTCCATCCGCGACGACCCGAGCGAGCCCGCGATCCGGTCCGGCCAGACGACCATGTGCTCGCCGACCAGGCCTTCGCGCTCGTGCTCGATGATCGTGACGACCGCGACCGGCTCACCGCCGCGCACGGACGCGACGACGTCACCGAGCTCCGGCATCGACTCGCGGTCGACGTGCTCGACGTAGATGTCGATGATCCCGCCGCAGGTCAGGCCGACCGCGAACGCGTCGTCGTCGGTGACGCCGTAGCGCTGCAGCACCGGCTTGCGCTCGGTGACGACCTCCTGCGCGAGCTCGTAGACCGCGCCTTCGACACAGCCGCCGGACACGCTGCCCGCGACGGTGCCGTCCGGGGCGACGACCATCGCCGCACCGGGGGCTCGCGGGGCGGACGAGAAGGTGGCGACCACGGTGCCCAGCCCCACGGTCTCCCCCGCCGACCAGCGGCGGAACACGTCGTCCAGTACGTCACGCATCGGAAATCTCCCCGAGCAGTCGTTCCAAGGTGGCCAGGGTGTGCCCGGCCAGGAGCCGGTCGATGTGGGGCAGCGCGGCGACGATGCCCGACTGGACCGGAGCGTACCCCGCACGGCCGGCGTGCGGATTCACCCAGAATACGGCGTGCGCGAGCCGGCGCAGGCGGGCGAGCTGCTCGCCGAGCAGGCCGGTGTCGCCGCGCTCCCAGCCGTCGGAGAACACCGTGACCACCGCGCGGCGCGCCACGCCGCGCTGACCCCAGCGGTCGAGGAACGCCCGCAGCGTCTCGCCGAGGCGGGTGCCGCCGGCGAAGTCCGGCACCGCCGAGCCCGCCGCGAGCATCGCGCGCTCCGGGTCGCGCTGGCGCAGCTGGCGCGACACCCGCGTCAGCCGCGTGCCGAGCGTGAAGACCTCGACGGACTGGGGCGCGGACCGCGTCAGGACGTGCGCGAACCGCAGCAGGGCGTCGGCGTACGGGCTCATCGAACCCGAGACGTCGATGAGCAGCACCACCTTGCGCGGGCGCGAACCGCGGCGGACGTGGGCGAGCCGGACCGGCTCACCGCCGCTGGCCAGCATCGCGCGCAGCGTGCGCGACGGGTCGAGCCGGCCACGCCGCGACGGCGTCTGCCGGGCCGCGGGCCGTCGTGGCGGCTTCGGGCGGAGGGTGGCGAGCAGCTCGCGGAGGTGTTCACGCTCGGCGGTGGTCAGCGCGGCGAGGTCCCGGTGGCGCAGCACCTCCTGCGCGCTCGCGGCGACTTTCAGCTGGTCCTGACCTTCGCCGCCCTCGGCGTCCCCACCTTCGGCGTCGACGAGCGGCGCGATCCTGGCCTGCTTCGGGACAACGGACTTCGTGCGCTGCGGAGTGGACGTCTCGATCGAAAACCACTGGCTGAAGGCCTCTTCGTAACACGGGAGGTCGTCGGGGCTCGAGCACAGCGTCAGCCGCCCGGCCCAGTACAGCTGCGTCGGCTCGGCGACGTCGATCTCGGCGACGGCCGCCAGGTACGCCTGCACGCGGTGCGCGTCGCAGGCGACACCGGCGTCACGCAGCGCGGCGGCGAACCCGGCGTAGCCGGCCACCGGGTCGGAGACCGTGGTCATGTTCTCCATTGTGCGCTTCTCGGCGTCCCGGCGAGGAGTCGAACCTCGGACCTCGGCGTTCGTAGCGCCGCGCTCTGTCCTGCTGAGCTACCGGGACGGGGCGGTCTGCGCGCAGGCCCCTCCCCGGGCAGGCGCAGACCGCGCTCTTCGCGGCGACCGACCCGAGGTAGCGAGGGGTGGGCGCGAAGAGCCTTCAGGAAGATTTCAGCGAACGGCGTGGGAGATCGCGCCGCAGCGGTTCTCTTGTCGGGTCACGATCTCCTCCTCTCGGGGTCCGGTGCCTTGCTGTGCTGAAAAGAGAATGCCGCACCGTTCCCGGCGCGGCAACGCATTAAAAAACGCCCGCCCCGGCAGTCCATTGTGGACCACCGGGGCGGGCGTTTCGCTTCGTCAGGCGGCCTTGATGCCCGGCGTGATGGGCGCGCAGCCACGCAGCCCCGCGGTCTTGTTGAGTTCCAGGACCGGCGGCAGCGTCTTGTTCGCGTAGGCCTGCAGTTCCGCGAGTTTCGCGGTGTCGACGAGATCGCGGCGGACGTGGAAACTGACCCAGTTGCGCGAGTCGACGGTCAGGTTGCCGATCGGCCCGTTCACGAAGATCGTCGCGTAGTCGCGGTCGAACCGCGGGTCCTTGTCGAACTGCAAGGTGGTGATCCACGAGCCGATGAACGTGACCAGCTCGGGCTTGGCCTGCGTGAACACGTAGTCGCGCAGGCCGGCCATGTCGGCTTTGTGCAGGTAGTCGGCGATCGGCTTGTCCCCGAGCCCGGCCAGGTCGAGCACCCGGATGCGGCTGCCCAGCGACGTCCCGCCGAGGTCGATGAGCCCGACCTGCGCGGTGGCGGGCAGCTTCAGGATGTCCGAGAACCCGTTGATGGCCCGGGCGTCGCGCTCGGCGACGATGCACATCGCGGTCTTGACGTTGGCGCGGTACTGCGTGCCCTGCTCGTACAGCCCGTTGAGCGAGCTGACGAGCCCGACCACGAGCAGGCAGGCCAGCACGATCCGGCCGCGGAGCCGGGCGGCGGCGAGCGCTTCGACGACGACCACCGCGCCGCCGAACGCGCCGAGCGTCCACACCGGGGTGGCGAACCGCAGCTGCCCCATCCAGTCGTACTCGAGCACGACGAACGCGACCACGGTGAGCCCGAAGGGCACCAGCAGCGCGATCAAGCCGGTGCGCAGCCGCGACGGGCGGACCAGCAGCATCACCAGGCACGCGACGGCGACCGCGACGACCAGCCAGCCCACGTAGGCGACGATCTGGCCGGGCGCGGCGAGGTCCTCGAGGGTGGGCGGCTCCTGCCCCTTCGCGACCGCGGTGTTGGGCACCAGCCGGCCGAACTCGAACCAGCGGAAGACCACGTAAGCGCCGTACGGCACGGCGAACCCGGCGACCGAGACGACCACGGCGCGGACGCTGCGGCCGAGCAGGTCCCGCTTGAGGAACAGCAGGACGGTGATCGGGTACGCGCCGGCGTAGATGATCCCGTCGGGCCGGGTCAGCGCGGCGAGCATGGCGATCAGACCGGTGCCGGCGGCGACCTGGAAGTCCAGGAGCTTGCCGGCTTGGACCGCACGCAGGATCACGACGGCGAGCGCGGCGACGGTCAGCGCGTAGAACGAGTTTTCCAGGCCCGAGAAGCACCAGATCACGAACGACGGGATCGCGGCGAGCACGGCGCCGGCGAGGAAGGTGATCAGGGCCGGGCGGCGGCTGAGCGTCTTCGCGCCGAAGTAGAACAGGACGAGGACACCGAGGCAGCAGGCCAGGGCCAGCGCCTTCGGGAAGAGGATCTGGTCGGAGATGCCGAACAGCGTGCCGTGGTCGAACAGGCCGACCAGCTTGCCGAGGGCGAGCAGGATCATCCAGGTCGGGTTGGAGTACCCCTCGACCGGCGAGGCGCCGGGCTGCAGCACCGGGCCGAAGCCGTCGGCGACGTTGCGCGAGTAGGCGAACGTGATGGCCGCGTCGTCGATCAGCCAGTAACCGTAAAACGAGGCGTGCACGGCGATCAGCGCGGTGCCGCCGAGGATCGCGGCCACGGCGGCGAGCTTGCCGCGCCACCCCCGCCGGGTGGCCGTCGGATCGGCCGGGTGGGCCTCGTCCGGCTCCGGCTCGGCCAGCGGCCTCGCCTCGGTCGTTTCCGCCACACTCATTCCGCCGGTCCTCCCGCGCCTTCGGTCGTCCCCGGAACCGGCCGGTCAGGCGAACAAGGCGTCGAGCTTTGCCCGGACCCGGTCGAGGTCTTCGCTGTATTTCAATACGGCACCGAGCGTCCGCGCCGCCGATGCCGCGTCCAGCTCGTCACGCTGAAGAGTCAACAGGGCTCTCGCCCAATCGAGTGACTCCGCAACTCCTGGTGGCTTCAGCAGGTCCATTTCGCGGAGACGATGCACCGCTTCAGCGACCTGCCGAGCAAGGAGTTCACCTATTTGCGGGATCCTACGGCGCAGGATCGTGACCTCCCGAACCAGGTCCGGGTGTTCCAGCCAGTGGTAGAGACAGCGGCGCTTGAGGGCGTCGTGCACTTCGCGGGTCCGGTTGGAGGTCAGCACCACCAGCGGCGGCACTTCGGCGCGGACCTCGCCGTACTCGGGGATGGTCACGGCGTGCTCGTCGAGCAGCTGCAGGAGGAAGGCTTCGAACTCGTCGTCGGCGCGGTCGATCTCGTCGACGAGCAGCACGCACGGCGCGCTGATCAGGGCCTGCAGCAGCGGCCTGGCCAGCAGGAAGCGTTCGGTGTAGAGCGAGCGCTCGGCGGTCTCGACGTCGACCACACCGTCGTTCGTCGCTTCGAGGGCGCGCAGGTGCAGCAGCTGGCGCGGGAAGTCCCACTCGTAGAGCGCCTGGCCGGCGTCGATGCCCTCGTGGCACTGGAGACGGATCAGCGGGAGGTCCAGCGCGGTGGCGAGCGCCAGGGCGAGCGACGTCTTGCCGGTGCCGGGCTCGCCTTCGCAGAACAGCGGACGGCCCATCCGCAGGGCGAGGAACCCGGCGGTCGCAAGCCCGTCGTCGGCGAGGTAACCGGTCGCGTCGAGCGCGGCGGCGAGTTCTTCAGGCGAGTCCGTCACGAAGTCGATCGTAGGCGGCCGCGGGGCTGTGCGCGGCCTTGATCCGGGGGCGCTCGCCTACGGGGCCGAGCCCGGCAGGTCGGCCCGGCGGTCGACGTCCCGGCCGCTGCCGAGATCACCGCACTCGACCAGCCGGAGGTCGCCCCGGCCGGCCAGCCAGTCCCGGGCGCCACGATCACCCTGGGCGGTTTCGGCGATCTCGGGCCACCAGCGGCGGCCCAGCAGGACGGGGTGGCCGGGCACGCCGTTGTAGGCCGCGCGGGCGACGCTGTCCGCAGTGGCGCCGTCGGCGACTCTTGCGACGATTTCGGGCCCGACCCAGGGCAGGTCGACGAGGTGGACGAGCGCGGCTTCCGGGCCGTCGGTGCCGGCGAGGGCGGCCAGGCCGGCTTTGAGGGAGGCGCCCATGCCGCTTGCCCAGTCCTCGGCTTCGACGGCCTGGGCGGGGTCGGGCAGGAGTGCGCGGACTTCCTCGGCGGCGGCGCCGACCACGATCCGGATGGGGTCGCACCCTGCGGCGGCGAGGGTTCGGAGGGCCCGGAGGACGAGGGGGTGCCCGTCGAGTTCGGCGAGGGCTTTGGGACCACCGAACCGACGGCCGGCACCGGCGGCGAGGAGAAGCCCGGCGACGGGTCGGGTCATGAGCGCACCGCCGCTGACGGAGAAACGAGCCGGGCGGCCCACGGGAATTTCGCCGCGCGCGTCCGGGGCTGCTCAGCCATGGGCGCGGCCCGGGGCGCCGACCGCCAAGTCCGCCTCGATGGCGCGGGCCGTCTCCAACAGCGGGGGCACCAGGTCCTGCCGGACCGAGTCCGCCGTGGTCCGGCTGGCGTGGGTGGACAGGTTCACCGCCGCCACCACCTGGCCCGTGCGGTCGTGGATCGGGGCGGCCACCGAGCGGAGGCCTTCCTCCAGCTCCTGGTCGACCATCGCCCAGCCCTGCTCGCTCACCTTGGCCAGTTCCGTTCGCAGGCGGTCCGGGGAGGTGACCGTGCGGTCGGTCAGGCGGTCCAGCCTGGCCACCACGAAGTACGCCTCCAGCTCCGCCTCGCTCAGCCCGGACAGCAGGACGTGCCCCATCGACGTCGCGTACGCCGGGAAGCGGGTGCCCACGTTGATGCTGACCGTCATGATGCGGGAAACCGCCACCCGCGCCACGTAGACGATGTCGGTGCCCTCCAGGACCGAGACCGAGCTCGACTCGTGGACGCCGGTGGACAGGTGCTCCAGGTGCGGCTGCGCGACCTCGGGCAGCGTCATGCTCGACAGGTACGAGTACCCCAGCTCCAGCACCCGCGCCGTCAGCGAGAAGTACTTGCCGTCCGTGCGGACGTAACCGAGGTCGGTCAGGGTCAGCAGGAACCGCCGGGCCGCCGCGCGGGTGAGGCCGGTCGCGCGGGCGACGTCGCTCAACGTCAGCTCCGCCGCTCCCGCGTGAAAGGCCTTGATCACGGCCAGCCCGCGCTCCAGCGACTGCACGTGGTGGGCGCCCCGGTGGGCCGGCTCGCTGTCCAGCTCGGCTTCGATGGGCCTCCCCGTGTCCATGCGCGGCACCCTATCCGGCGTCGGCCGGCAGGGCGCTCGGCTCGCCGAGCTCGGCCAGGGTGCGCTGGGCGATGGCGAACGCCGCGTTGGCCGCGGGCGCACCCGCGTAGACCGCCGTGTGCAGCAGCACTTCGCCGATCTCCGCCGCCGTGAGGCCGTTGCGGACCGCGGCGCGGACGTGCATCGCCAGCTCGTTGTGCGCCTGCAACGCGGTCAGCGCCGCCAGTGTGACGCAGCTGCGGGTCCGCCGGTCCAGGCCGTCGCGGGACCACACCGAACCCCAGGCGCCTTCGGTGATGTAGTCCTGGAACGGCCGGCTGAAGTCGGTGGTGCCGGCGACCGCGCGGTCCACGTGCTCGTCACCGAGCACTTCGCGCCGCACCTTCATGCCCTGCTCGTGGCGTTCGTCCGTCACATCGCCTCCAGGTGCCCGAGGATGAGCCTGGTGAACTCCTCGGGCTGTTCGTAGTTGCCCAGGTGCGCGGCGTCCGCCACGACCTCCAGCCGGGCGCCCGGGATGCCCGCCGCGATCAGGTCGGCGTGCCCTTCCGGGGGTGTCGCCGGGTCGTCGGCGCCCGCGATCACCAGGGTGGGCGCGGTGATCTTCGGCAGCACGTCGAGCAGGTCCATCCGCTCGATCGCGCCGCAGCAGGCCGCGTACCCCTCGGCCGGGACCCCGGCGATCATCGCGCGCAGGAACGCGGCGCGGTCCGGGTGCCGCTCGATGTACCCCGGGGTCAGCCACCGGCTGACCCCGGGCTTCGCCACCGCCCCGGTGCCCTCCGCGCGGACCGTCGCCGCCCGGTCCGCCCACATCTGCGGCGGGCCGAGCTTCGCGGACGTGCAGCAGAGCACCAGGCTCGCGATCCGGTCCGGCGCGTGCACGCCGAGCCACATCCCGGTCATCCCGCCGAGGGACAGGCCGACGAGGTGCGCCCGCTCGATCTCGAGGTCGTCGAGCATGGTGAGGAAGTCGGCGCCCAGGTCGTCCAGGTCGTAGGGCCCGGGTGGCACCGGCGACGCGCCGTGCCCGCGCGTGTCGTACCGGACGACGCGGAAGCCGCGCTCCAGCAGCGGCACCACCTGGGGCTCCCACATCCGGACGTCGCTGCCGAGCGACCCGCCGAACACCACCACCGGCGCGTCCTCGGGCCCTTCGACGACCCGGTGCAGCCGCACGGCACCCACGCCCTCGCCTCCGTTCGCGCTCGTCATACCCGGAAGAAGACGGTCTCGCCGGCACCTTGGAGCCGCACGTCGAAGCGGTAGCCGTCCTCGGTCGTCGCCGCGATCAGCGTGGCCCGCCGCTCCTCCGGGACGGTCGCCAGCACCGCGTCTTCGGAGTTGTCCTGGTCCTCGAAGTAGATCCGTGTGACGACCCGGTTGAGCAGGCCGCGCGCGAACACCGACACGTCGATGTGCCGGGCCTGCGTGGTGCCGCCCTCGCCGGGCACCGCGCCCGGCAGCAGGGTGAGGATCCCGTAGGTGCCGTCGGTGGTGGTCGGGCACCGGCCGAAGCCGCGGAACTCGCCGGCCGCCTCGCCGCGCGGGTCGTCCGGGTGGCGGAACCCGCCGTCCGGGTCGGCCTGCCAGGTCTCGATCATGGCGTCCGGGACCGGGTCGCCGTTGCCGTCGCGCACGATGCCGCGGATCCAGAACGCGCCGGGTGTGCCCTCGGGCACGACGTACGGGCCGTCGGGCCAGGGCAGCCCGATCGACAGGTACGGGCCGACGGTCTGCGAAGGGGTGGGAAGCAGCTTGGTCATTCGTCTTCGTCCTCTTCGTCTTCGAACACCGACGCCTCGCGCCCGCGCAGGACGATGTCGAACTGGAACCCGAGCGCCCACTCGGACTGCGTGATCTCGTGGTCGTAGCGCGAGACCATGCGCTGCCGGGCCTTCTCGTCCGGGATCGAGTTGAAGATCGGGTCCTGGGAGAAGAGCGGGTCGTCCGGGAAGTACATCTGGGTGACCAGGCGCTGGGTGAACGCCGAGCCGAACACCGAGAAGTGGATGTGCGCGGGACGCCAGGCGTTGTCGTGGTTCTTCCACGGGTACGCGCCGGGCTTGATGGTGGTGAAGGTGTAGCGGCCGTCGCTGTCGGTCAGGGCGCGCCCGAGGCCGTCGAAGTTCGGGTCGAGCGGCGAGGGCCAGCGGTCGCCGGTGTGCCGGTAGCGGCCGCCCGCGTTCGCCTGCCAGATCTCGACGAGCGAGTCGCGCACCGGGCGGCCGTCGCCGTCGAGCAGCCGCCCGGTGACGATGATCCGCTGGCCCTGCGGCTCGCCGGCGTGCCCGCGGGTGAGGTCGTTGTCGTGTTCACCGAGGCGGCCGGGCCCGAGCAGCGGGCCGGTGACCTCGGTGAGCATCTGCGGCAACAGCACCAGCGGCTGTGTGGGGTGCCGCAGCGCCGTGGAGCGGTAGCCGGTGTAGTCCAGCGGCGGGTGGGTGCCTTCGGGCTCCTCGCCGTAGCGGGGCAGCCTCAGTTCGGTCGGAGTAGCCACGTCGCCTCCTCAGCGGCCTTCGAGGACGACGGCCAGGCCCTGGCCGACGCCGATGCAGATGGCGGCGAGTCCCCAGCCCCCGCCGCGGCGGTGCAGGTCGTGCGCCAGGGTGCCGAGGATCCGCCCGCCGGACGCGCCCAGCGGGTGGCCGATGGCGATCGCGCCGCCGTGGGTGTTGACGATCTCCGGGTCGAGGTCCTTCCAGTCGCGCAGGCAAGCCAGCGACTGCGCGGCGAAGGCTTCGTTGAGCTCCACCGCCGCCAGGTCGTCCCAGCCGATGCCGGCGCGCTCCAGCGCGATCTCCGCCGCACGGACCGGGCCGATGCCGAACACGTCCGGGTCGACGCCGGCCGCGCCGCGGCCGGCGATCCGGGCGATCGGGGTCGCGTTGAGCCGGCCCGCGGCCGCCTCGTCACCGAGGAGCAGCGCCGAGGCGCCGTCGTTCAGCGGGGAGGCGTTGCCCGCGGTGACGGTGCCGTTCTCCTTGCGGAAGGCGGGCTTCAGCTTCGCCAGCTTCTCGGGGCTGGAGTCCGGCCGGATGCCCTCGTCGCGGGCCAGGTCGACACCGTCGACCGGGACGACCATGTCGTCGTAGAAGCCTTCGTCCCACGCCTTGGCGGCGTTGACGTGGCTGCGCGCGGCGAAGGCGTCCTGCTCGTCACGGCCGATGCCGTAACGCTCGGCGAGCTGTTCGGTGGACTCGCCGAGGGAGACGGTCCACTGCGACGGCATCGCCGGGTTGACCATGCGCCAGCCGAGCGCGGTGTTGTAGAGGGTCTGGTTGCCGGCGGGGAACGCCTTCTCCGGCTTCGGCATGACCAGCGGCGAGCGGGTCATCGACTCGACACCACCGGCGACGACGAGGGAGGCGTCACCGACCTGGATCGCCCGGCTGGCCTGCATCACCGCGTCGAGACCGGAGCCGCAGAGGCGGTTGACGGTGCTGCCCGGGACGCTGGTCGGCCAGCCGGCGAGCAGGGCCGCCATCCGCGCGACGTTGCGGTTGTCCTCACCGGCGCCGTTCGCGTCGCCGAGGGTGACTTCGTCCACTGTGGACGGGTCGAGGTCGTTGCGGGCCTGGAGGGCTTTGAGCACACTCGCGGCGAGGTCGTCCGGGCGGACGGCGGACAGGGCGCCGCCGTAGCGGCCGAACGGGGTGCGGATCGCGTCGAGGACGTAGACGTCGGTCATGCGTTCACCTTCCGGATCGGCGGTGCGGGGTCGCCGGGGTGGTCGGGTGGGGACGGTTCGGTGCGGTGGGGAGAGCCGCCCGCGGGGCGACGGTCACCGATTCACCTTGCCACGGCAGGCGTGGTGGGCGCGCGGGACGACGAGGAGACCGGAGTGGAGGAACACCGTCACGCCTTCTCCAGTTCTCGCAGGAGGGTCAGCTCCTGCTCGGTCGGGGCGGGCGTGACCTTCAGGTCGTCCGCGACCTTCAGTTTCCACCCCGTCGCCGCGATCGCCTGGTCGAGGTCCACGCCCGGGTGAAGCTCGGTGAGGGTGAGCTCGGCCGTCTCCGGGTCGGGGCGCATCAGGCCCAGGTCCGTCACCACCAGCGTCGGGCCCTGGCCCGGGAGGCCCAGGCGCTCACGGTCGCCCTTGCCCGTTCCGTGGCCGAACGACGTCACGAAGTCGACCTTCTCCACGAAGGCCCGGGGGCTCTGGCGCAGCACGATGAAGACCTCACCGCAGGAGGCCGCGATCTCGGGGGCGCCGCCCGCGCCGGGGAGGCGGACCTTCGGATCGTGGTAGTCCGAGCCGATCACCGTGGTGTTGATGTTGCCGAACTTGTCCAGCTGGGCGGCGCCGAGGAAACCGACGTCGATGCGGCCGGGCTGGAGCCAGTAGTTGAACACCTCCGGGACGCTGATCACGGCGTCGGCGGTGTCGGCCAGCTCGCCGTCGCCGATGGAGAGCGGGAGACGGGACGGCTTCGCGCCGAGGCAGCCGGATTCGTAGATCAGCGTGAGGTCCGGGGCGTGCGCGCGGCGGGCGAGGTTCGCCGCCTTGCTCGGGAGGCCGATGCCGACAAAACACGACATGCCGTCGCCGAGGGCGCGGGCCGCCGCGATGCTCATCATCTCGTCGGAGGTGTAGTCGGTGGTCATGCCGTAACCTCCGCGGACTCGGGGCGGGTAACCGGGGCGGGGCTCCGGCCGAGGGCCGCTGCCTCGGGGAAGGGGACAGCGGCCCCCGGCCTCTGGGGGGAGCCGGGTTCGTGGTGGAAGCGGGTCATGCCGTCACCCCGGTCAGCTCGTTCAGCCACTTCGTGAACCCTTCGCGGTCGCGGCCGATCTCGTCCCACGCCTGGTAGGACGCGTTGTCACGCTCGTAGTAGCCCGCCGCGTACGACGGTTTTGCGCCGCCCGGGACCTCGGCCACCGCGGTGACCACCCAGGCCGGGAGCACGATCGCGCCGGGGCGGGGTTCCAGCTCGTCGACGATCTCCTCCACCGTCACCAGGGAGCGCTTCGCCGCCAGCACCGCTTCCTTCTGGACGCCGGTGATGCCCCAGATCTGAACGTTGCCTTTGCGGTCGGCGCGCTGCGCGTGGACGATCGTGACGTCCGGGTTCAGCGCCGGGACCGCGGTCAGCCGCTCGCCGGTGAAGGGGCACGTGATCGGCTTGATGGTCTCGGTCTGCGCCGGGAGGTCGGTGCCGGTGTAACCGCGCAGCACCGCGAACGGCAGGCCGGACGCGCCGGCGACGTACCGGTTCGCCATGCCGGCGTGGCTGTGTTCCTCGATCTCCAGCGGCACCGGCCAGTCGTGCTGGACCGCGTCGCGGAAGCGGTGCAGCGAGCCGACACCGGGGTTGCCGCCCCACGAGAAGATCAGCTTGCGTGCGCAGCCCGCGCCGATCAGCTGGTCGTACACGATGTCCGGGGTCATCCGCACCAGCGTGAGGTCCTTGCGCCGCTGCCGGATGATCTCCTGCCCGGCCGCGACGGGGATGAGGTGCGTGAAGCCCTCGAGCGCGACGGTGTCCCCGTCGTGCACCAGCCGGGCCACGGCCTCTTCCAGCGACAGCAGCTCCGCCATCACGTGCTCCAAACTGTTCGCATCACGCACACTCGTTCTGAAACCGAACATAGCACGGTGACCGGGGCGCCGACCAGATGTCTTCCACCCAATGGATGACGCAGGCACGACGAAGGGGACTTTCCTCGCGTGCGCGGGCGAGGAAAGTCCCCTTCGGAACGAAGATCAGCCGATCCGCACCAGCCGGGAGCCGTGGGCGGGCACGGCGGAAGCGGTCCAGGAGCCCCGCGACCGCCCGAGGTCCGTCCGCGCGACGAGGTCACGCAACGGCTGCGAACCGCGAACGCCCAGGGCAGCGAAGTCCACCGTGATGTCCGCGGGAGACGAACCCAGGTTGTAGACGGCCGCGTACGTCCGGCCGTCCGGCGCGCGCTTCTTCCACACCTGGAGGTTCCCGCCGGTCACCTGCGATGCGTACGACCCGGCCTGGTCCACCCGGATCACCTCGGGGTTCGTCAGGATCGACACCGCGGTCGCGTCCAGGAAGTAGATGTCTCCCCCGACGTACAGCGGTGAGGACGCCATCGACCAGAACGTCATCACGCTCTGGCGCTCGACGTCGTCGATCCCGTCCTGGATGCCGCTGCCGGTGTTGTTGCTGATCGGCATCGAGTCCAGGTCGGGCCGGTACTGCGGGCCGAAAACACCCTGCCAGCCGGGCAGGTCCGCCCACCGCGCCTTGACCGAGCTGTCCCACGTGGACACCGTGTCGCAGTAGCACTCGACGTCCGTGTCGATCCGCACGCCGTTGGCGTAAGGAGCGAGGGACGGCCCGATGGACCGCGGCACCGGCCACGCGCTCGCCGTCAGCCACATCGGCCGCCGCGAGTGGTCGATGGCCGCAGACCACGCTTTGATGTCGGCGACGTTGTCCGCCGTCGTGCCGTCCACCTTGACGAAGTCGACACCCCAGGAAGCGAACCGCGCCACGATCGAGTCGTAGTACTTCTGCGCGCACGGGTTCCTGAAGTCGACCTTCCAGTTGCCGCCCCAGCCGTTGGACGGCGTCAGCGGCCGGTACGCGATGTCCTGGGCGTGGCACGACGTCCCGAGGATGGGCGCGTTCTTGTTGTAGACCTCCTTTTCGAGGCCCGTCACGGCGTACAGGCCGAGCTTGAGCCCGAGACCGTGCACATAGGAGGCCAACGCGGGGATCCCGGACGGGAACCGCCCCGGATCGGGCGCCGGGATCCCGTTGGTGTCGGTGTGGAACACCCACGAGAGGTCCGCGTTCCAGCCGGAATCGATGTTGACGTTGGTGTAGCCGGCCGGCTTGAGCTTCGAAGCCAGCGCCACGGCCGCGTCACGGACGTGCGATTCGTTCAGCCACGATGTGCCGTAACCCGCGCGGGTCGACGACTCGAGGCTCCAGCTGCTCCAGCCCATGAACGGCTTGACGAACGGCGTCCGGGCGTCGGCGACAGGTACCAAGAAGGCGAGAAAACCGAGCACAGCAAGGAAAACGGAAAGGAGGCGCTTCAAGAGACACTCCTCGGATGAAGGGGAAGGGGACCTACTCCTTGAGCCCGCTCGCCGCGATGCCGCTGACGATGAACCGCTGGGCGACCAGGAACATCGCGACCAGCGGCGCGATGGTGACGAGCGCGCCGGCGAACAGCGCCGGCAGGTTGACCGACTGCGCGGTCAGGAACGTCGAGAGGGCGATCTGCGCGGTCCACGACGACGGGTCCTGCCCGATCACCAGCGGCCACAGGAACGCGTTCCAGCTTTCGATGAACATCAGCGCCCCGAGCGACGCGATCATGCTCCCCGAGTTGGGCAGCACGAGCCGCCGGTAGACACCCAGGTAACCGAGGCCGTCGAGCCGCCCGGCCTCCTCGATCTCGGCGGGGAACCGCAGGTAGAAGTTGCGGAAGAGGATCACGGTGAACGCGCTGAACAGGTTCGGCGCGATGATCCCCCACTCGGTGTTGACCCCGCCCAGCGAACCCACGACGACGAACGTCGGCACGAACGTCACCGACTGCGGGATCATCAGCGTGACCAGCACGTACGTGAACACCGCGCGCCGACCGGGCACGTTGATCCGGGCCAGCGCGTACCCGGCCATCGAGCCGAACAGCGTGCCGACCGGCGCGGTCACGATCGCGACCAGGAACGAGTTCCAGAGCGAGTGCGCCATCGGCACCGACGCGTCGGCGAACAGGTCACCGAAGTTGACCCACGACAGCGGGTCCGGCAGCCACGACCAGTCCGGCGAGCTGACCTGCTGCCGCGTCATCAGCGCGTTGCGCACCATGATGTAGAACGGCAGCAGGAAGATCACCGCGAGGACCGATGCGAGGACGTACTTCGGCGCCTTCCGGGGAACCGTGAGGACGGCCATCAGTCCTTCTTCCCGAAGCCGACGAACCGGCCCTGCAGCAGGGTGATCACGACGATGAGCACGGTCAGCAGGAACGCGCCCGCCGAGCCGACGCCGTAGTTCTGGTCGCCGAGCGCGGAGTCGTAGAGGTAGACCAGCGGTGGTTTCACCGGCGCGGTCGCGGTGCCCGAAAGCCCGGTGCCGAACAGGTTGTAGAACTCGTCGAACGCTTGGAAGGCCGCGATCAGGATCAGCAGCAGCACCGCGACGGAGGTGTTCCGCAGCTGCGGCAGCGTGATGTAGCGGAAGGCCTGCCACTTGGTCGTGCCGTCCAGCTCGCCGGCCTCGTACAGCGACGGCGAGATCGCCTTCAGCCCGGCCAGGAACAGGATCATGTACAGCCCGACCTGCAGCCACAGCCGCAGCGTCACCACCGCGACCCAGTACACCGGCGGGCTCGTCTCCGACAGCCACGGCACCGGGTCGGCGCCGAACAGCCCGCCCAGGACGTTCGCAACACCGGACGGCAGGCCGTTGAACAGCGCCATCTTCCACACCAGCGCCGCGACGACGTAGGACACCGCGGCCGGGATCAGGAACACCGTCCGGAAGAACGCCTTGCCGCGGCGAATGCTGTTGATCAGCACCGCGAGGCCCAGCGAAGCGACGAAGGTGATCGGCACGATGAACACCGTGAACAGCGCGATCGTCGTCAGCGACGTCCGGAAGGCGTCGTCACCGAGCAGGAACGCGTAGTTGTCGAAGCCGATCCAGTGCCCGATGTTGATGGTGCCACGGGCGTCGTTGAAGCTGAGCAGGAAGCTCCACGCGATCGCGACGTACTTGAACAGCCCCAGCCCGAGCACCACCGGGCCGGTGAGCACGGTGAACGCGCCGATCGCGCGCCAGTCCCGGCGGCGGCGCCGCTTCGCCACCACCCGGACCGCCGGAGCCTTCTCCATCACGGCCGTCATCAGGCCAGCTGCTTGTCGACTTCGGCCTGGGCCTTCTTCGCCGCGTCGGCGAGCTCGGCGGCCGGGTCGGCCTGCCCGTTCGCGATCTTGGTCGCGGCCTGCAGGAACAGCGTCGCCGACGCCTTGTTCCAGAGCCCCGAGTACGACTTGCCGTTCTGCTGCGAGATCGTCACGGCGTCCTTCGCCGGGCCGCTGGAGAACTCGGTCGTCTGCGCGGCGACCGGTTTGCGAGCCGGGATGTGGAAGCCGTACTGGACACACCAGTCCTTCTGCAGGTCGGCGTTCTTGATCCAGAGCCAATTGATGAACTGCTTCACCGCATCCAGATGAGCAGACTTCGCGTTGGCCAGCTGGTACCAGCCGCCGACCCGCGCGACCTGCTTGCCGGTGTCGCCGAACTTCGGCCACGCGATCACGCCGAAGTCGTCACCCAGGGCCTTCTTGATGTCCGGCAGCGACCACAGGCCGCCCCACTGCATCGCGGTGGCGCCGTTGGCGAACGCGCCGGGGTCGGACCAGTCGGTCGGGTAACCCTGGAGCAGGCCGCCGGTGTCGTGCAGCTGCTTGAGCCCGCCGATCGCGGCGATCGCTTCGGGCGAGGCGAAGGCGACCTTCTTGCCGCTGCTGTCGAAGAAGTCGCCGCCGGACGACCAGAGCAGGAGCGTCGCGGCCTCGCCGACACCGTCGGTGCCGACGTAGAGGCCCTTCTGCTTGCCGCTGTTCAGCTTCCGGGTCGCGTCGAGCAGCTCGGCGAACGTCTGCGGCGGCTGCACACCCGCGGCCTGCAGCGCGGACTTGCGGTAGTACAGCATCATGACGTCGTCGATCATCTTGACGCCGTAGATCTTGCCGTCGACGGTCACGGTGTCCAGCGCGGCCGGGCTGAAGTCGGCCTTGACCGGGTCCACGACGTCGTCGAGCGGCGCGAGCAGGCCGTTCTTGACGTTCTGATACCGGAAGTCGCCCAGCTCGAACAGGTCGGGCGCCTGCGCGGTGAGCATCGCCGAGTTGAGCTTGGTCTCGTAGTCGCCGGCGATCCAGCTGACGTTGATCGCGATGTCCGGGTTGGCCTTGGTGAACTCCTGCGCGTAGCGCTGGACCGCTTGCTGTGTCCCGGATTCCCCGTACGCGTGGTACCACTGCTGCAACGTGACCTTGGCGCCCGAAGCAGCGCCCGCGTTCTTGTTCAACGGGTCCGAGGTGCAGCCCGCGAGGGCCGCTCCCCCGGCGAACAGGACGGAACCGACCAGGAAGCTTCTGCGATTCATGGGGCTCACAAGGGACTCCTTAGACGCTCTCGGCGACAAAAAGACTTTGGATGGCGACGGCGGCCGCGCCCCGCGCCCACTCTTCGAACGGCAGCGGCCGGATCACCAGGCCGCAGCGGGCGGCGCTGCCGAACGCCTGGACTGCGAAGGTCCGGCGGATCTGCTCCTCGAACAGGTCGTAGGTGGCGACGCCTTCCCCGGAGACGACGACCCGCTCCGGGCCGAACAGGTTGACCAGCGCGGCCAGGCCGAGCCCGATCGCGTGGCCGGCCGCGGCGAACACCTCGCGCAGCGGCTCGTCCCCGCCGCGAGCGCGCGTCACCGCGTCGTCCATGGTCAGCGCGGGTTCTCCCGCGATGAACCGGGCCCGGGTGAGGATCGCTTCGGTGGACGCGATCGCTTCGACGCACCCCCGGCCGCCGCAGTGGCAGGGTGGACCGCCGTCGGCGACCGGGACGTGCCCGATCTCGCCGGCGACGCCGTGCGCGCCGCGGACCAGGTCGCCGTTCACCACGAGCGCGCTGCCGATGCCCGTACCCACCGTGACCAGCGCGAACGACGATGCGCCGACACCCTCGCCGAACCACTGCTCGGCCACGGTCAGCGCTTTGACGTCGTTCTCCAGCGTCGTCGTCAGGCCGGTCGCCTCGTCGAGCAGCTCGGCGAGGGGCACGTCCCGCCAGCCGAGGAACGGCGAGTAGCGGACGACGCCGGACGCGCGGTCGACGTCGCCGGACACCGCGACGCCGAGGCAGTAGGCCCGCTCGCGGAGGTTGCTGGTGCCGTCCGGAGTAGGCCCGGCCAGGAGTTCGCCGACGAGGTCGGCGAGCGCCTGCACGACGTGGTCGACGTCGTGGCCGGTCAGCGCGTGGTGGGCGCTGGCGCGGACGTCGGCGCGCAGGTCGGTGACCACGCCGATCAGGTCGTCGCCGGTGATCTTGACCCCGACGAAGTACTCGCGGTCGGGCCGGATGGCCAGGGGGTTCGCGGGACGGCCGGCACCGGGCGCGGTCCGGCCTTCGGAGGCGAGCTCTTCGAGGTAGCCGGCTTCGATGAACGGCCGGGCGGCCTTGGTGACGGCGGCCGACGACAAGCCGGTGCGCCGGGCGACGTCGACGCGGGAGACCGGCCCTTCGGTCAGGACCGTGGTGAACACGGTCGCTGCCGCGGGACTGGTGATCGGCGCCCTTGCCGGTGCACTGCGAGGCATGGCCGGAAGGGTAGGCAGGATTAATTAACTTCGTCAAGAATTTATTTTTCTGCTGGTCATGCCTACGCTCGGGATCATGTCGCTCGTGGAACACGACCCCGCGCACCGGCTCTGGCTGCTGCGCACCCCCGAGAGCTCGTATGCCTTCCGGCTCGACTCGGACGACCGGCCGCGGCACGTCCACTGGGGCCCGCCGCTGACGCTGGCCCAGGCCACGCAGGTCGCCGCGCGCCGCAACCCGGCCGACAGCAGCTTCGACGAGCCGGGTGACGAGCGACTGGAACTGCCGGCCGAGGGCGGCGCGTTCTTCGGCGTCTCGGCGCTGGCCGTGCGCTACGAGGACGGGACGTCGGCCTTGGAGTGGCGCTACGACGGCTTCGCGATCGAGGACGACGCGCTTGTCCTTCGCCTCGCCGACCGGCACTACCCACTGGAAGTCTCACTGCACTACCGCCTCCGCGGCGACGTTGTCGAGCGGTGGACCACCCTGCGCAACATCGGGGACGCCCCGATTTCCTTGCTGCGAACCGATTCCGCGTCGTGGACGCTCCCCCGGCGCGACGGCGCGCGACTCACCCGAACTTCGGGCGCGTGGAGTGCCGAGTACGGCGTGGTGCGCGAACCGCTGCCGGTCGGCGAAACCACGCTCACCAGCCGTCGCGGCGTGTCCAGCCACCAGGTCGACCCGTGGGTGATGCTCGACGCGGGCGACGCCACGGAGACGTCCGGCGAAGTGTGGAGCACCGCGCTGGCGTGGAGCGGGAGCTGGCGGATCACCGTCGAGCGCACGCACACCGGGCGGGTCACGTGGACCGGCGGGTTCGGGCACGAGCACGTCTCGTGGCGGCTCCGGCCGGGCGAAACCTGGGAGACGCCGGTGTTCGCCGGCCTCTACACGGCCGACGGCTTCGGCGGGACCAGCCGGCGGTGGCACGCCTACGTCCGCGAGTTCGTCCAGCCGCACCCCGGCGAGCTGCGGCCGATCGTCTACAACTCCTGGGAAGCGACCGGCTGGGACGTCGACGAGCAAACCGAGACGTCCCTCGCGACAGCCGCGGCGGAGCTCGGCGCCGAGCTGTTCGTCATGGACGACGGCTGGTTCGGCGCCCGCACCGGTGACACCGCCGGGCTCGGCGACTGGACCGCCAACGAGCAGCGTTTCCCCGCCGGGCTCGGGCCGCTCGTCGACGCGGTCCACGCGCACGGCATGAAGTTCGGGCTGTGGGTCGAGCCGGAGATGGTCAACCCGGACAGCGATCTCTACCGCGCGCACCCGGACTGGGTGCTGCACATGACCAACCGGGAACGGACGACCTTGCGCAACCAGCTCGTGCTGAACTTCGCGCGGCCGGACGTCGCGGACTGGGCGCACAAGTGGCTCGACGGGCTGGTGGGCGCGCACGGCATCGACTACCTCAAGTGGGACATGAACCGCGCGTTCACCGAGGCGGGCTGGCCGTCGAACGACGATCCGGGACGCCTGTGGGTCGAGCACGTCCGCGCGGTCCACACGATCTTCGACCGGCTGCGCGCCGACCACCCGGACCTGCGGATCCAGGGTTGCGCGGGCGGTGGCGGGCGCACCGACCTGGGGATCCTCGCGCGCACCGACGAGATCTGGGCGTCGGACAACACCGACGCCGCCGACCGGATCACCATCCAGCACGGGTACGGCCAGCTCTACCCCGCCGGCACGATGTCGGCCTGGGTCACCGACAGCCCGAACCCGACCACCGGCCGGGAGGCGCCGCTGAGCTTCCGCTTCCACGTCGCGATGGCCGGCGTGCTCGGCCTGGGCGGCGACCTGCCGCGGTGGAGTGCCGCCGAGCTCGACGAGGCGAAGGCGCTCGTGGCGCTGTACAAGGAGATCCGGCCGGTGGTGCAGCACGGCGCGCTGTACCGGCTGGCGGATCCGGCCACGGCGGCGCTGACCGCGGTCCAGTACGTGCTGGACAACGAAGTGGTGGTCTTCTTCTGGCGGCGGCCCACGGAGTTCGCCCGCCCGTTCACACCGCCGCGGCTCGCCGGGCTGGAGCCGGCCGGGCGGTACCGCGACCAGGACGGCGTGGTGCACGACGGCGCGGTGCTGCTGAGCCACGGGCTCGACGTCGAGCTGCCCGGGAGCGGATACGCGAGCGCGGTGGTGCGGCTGACCAGGGTCTGAATACCTGAATACCCACGCCGACCGGCGTCACCGGGACGGGTGAGCCGCATTGACTTTTCACCGGGCAGGCGTCGAATGTGAAAGTCCTTCACTTCATCGCTCGCCAACGGAGGCAGCATGCGCAGGCGCCTGACCACTCTCCTGGCCGTGCCCGTGATCGCCGCGCTCGCTGTCGCCGCTCCGGCGTCGGCGAGCACGCGCTACCACGAATACGTCGCACTGGGCGATTCCTGGACCGCCGACGTCTTCGTCACCTTCCCGCCCACCACCGAGTTCACCCCGCTCGACTGCGCACAGTCCACTTCGGACTATCCGCACACGGTCGCCGGCGCGCTCGGCGTCGAAACCTTTCGCGACGCCAGCTGCGGCGGCGCGACGACCACCGACTTCACGCAGCCGCAGAAGCTGCCGCTGGGCGGGACGAACCCACCGCAGTTCGACCGGCTCACACCGTCGACCGACCTGGTCACCGTCGGCATCGGCGGCAACGACGTCGGGATCGCCGGCGCGGTGACCCAGTGCCTCAACCTCCTGCCGGTGAGCACGTGCAAGGCGAAGTTCACTGCGGGCGGTGTCGACCAGCTGGAAAACGCTGTCATCGCGACCGGGCCGAAGGTCGCGAACGCGCTGCAGCAGATTCACGAGCGCTCGCCGCAGGCGCGGATCCTGCTGGTGAACTACCTCGCCGGGCTGCCCGTGAGCGGGAAGGGGTGCTGGCCGGTGATCCCGGTCGCCGACGGTGACATCGCCTACCTGCAGGCGAAGTTCCTCCAGATGAACGCCATGCTCGCCCGCGTCGCCGCGGACAACGGCGCCGAACTGGTCGACACCTACTCACCCACCGTCGGGCACGACGCGTGCCAGGCGCCCACGGTGCGCTACATCGAAGGGCTCATCCCGATTTCGGTCAGCAACCCGCTGCTGCTCGCGTTCCCCTTCCACCCCAACGGTGCCGGGGCCGCCGCGCAGTCGGAGATCGTCCTCGACGCGGTCCAGCAGGGCTGAATCGCCGGTGCCGTGAACTAGGCTGTCGGGGTGCCCAAGATCGCGGTGACCCGATGGATTCCCGACGACGCGGTGAAGGTCCTGGCCGAAGCGGGCGAGGTGGCCGTGTCCGACCTCGACCGGCCGCTCACCCCGGCCGAGCTGCACGAGTTCGTGGCCGGCGCGGACGCCGTGGTCGGCATGCTGCACGACCGGCTCGACAGTGCGCTGGCCGACGCCGCCGGGCCCGGGCTGAAGGTGGTCGCGAACGTCGCCGTCGGCTACGACAACGTCGACGTCCCAGCGCTCGCCGAACGCGGCGTCGTCGTCACGAACACGCCGGGTGTGCTCACCGACGCGACCGCGGACCTCGCCTTCGGGCTGCTGCTCGCGGTCACCCGGCGGATCGGCGAGGGTGAACGGCTGCTGCGCTCGCGCACACCGTGGTCGTTCCACCTCGGTTTCCTGCTCGGCTCGGGCCTGCAGGGCAAGACGCTCGGCATCGTCGGCCCCGGCCAGATCGGCCGTGCGATGGCGAAGCGGGCCGAGGCGTTCGGGATGACGGTCGTCTACTCGGGACGGTCGAACCACGGGGACGGGTTCGTTTCGTTCGAAGAACTCCTGGAGCGCGCGGACGTCGTCTCCCTGCATTGCCCGCTGACACCCGAGACACGGCACCTCATCAACGCGGCCGCGTTGCGCGCCATGAAGCCCACGGCCTATCTGGTGAACACCACCCGCGGGCCGGTCGTCGACGAGGCCGCGCTGGCGGACGCCCTGGAAGCCGGGGAGATCGCGGGCGCCGCGCTGGACGTGTTCGAGAAGGAACCCGAGGTCGAACCGCGGCTGCTCGGCCGCGACGACGTTGTGCTCAGCCCGCACCTCGGGTCCGCCACGGTCGAGACCCGCACCGCGATGGCCGTGCTGGCGGCCCGCAACGTCGCGGCGGTGCTCGCCGGGCGTCCCCCGCTGACGGAGGTGAAGCCGTGACCCGTGTGGTCATCGCGCCCGACAAGTTCAAGGGCAGTCTCACCGCGGTCGAGGCCGCGGAAGCGATCGCTCTCGGCGTGCGTGACGCGTTGCCTGACGCCGAAATCGTCACGTGCCCCGTCGCGGACGGCGGTGAAGGAACACTCGACGTCCTCGAAGCGGCAGGCGCCCGGATCGTCCGGCTCACCGTCCGCGGCCCGCTCGAGGAGGCGGTCAAGGCGCGGTACGCGGTGCTCGACGGCACGGCCTACATCGAGTCGGCGCGCGCGTGCGGGATCGAATTTGTCGAGCCCAGCCCGGAAACCGCGCTCGGCGCGCACACCTGGGGGGTCGGGGAACTGCTCGCGGACGCCCTCATGCACGGTGCCACCCGGCTCGTGCTGACCGTCGGCGGCACGGCCAGCACCGACGGCGGCGCCGGGATGCTGAGCGCGCTCGGCGGCGGTGTGCTCGACGCGTTCGGCGCGCCGGTCGGGCTGGGCGGGGGAACGCTGTCGCGTGTCGCGTCGACCGAGCTGACGCCGGTGCGGGAGCGGCTGACCGGGGTGAGCGTCGCGGTCGCGACCGACGTCACGAACCCGCTGCTCGGCCCGGACGGCGCGGCCGCGGTGTTCGGGCCGCAGAAGGGTGCGGGACCCGCGGAGGTGACTTTGCTCGACGAGGCGCTCGGGCGCTGGGCGCACGCACTACAGGTGGGTGGCGCGCCCGACGTCTCGCAGGTGCCGGGCGCGGGTGCCGGCGGCGGGGTCGCGGCGGGCGCGATCGCCGGGCTGGGCGCCACCGTCGAATCCGGGTTCGACCTCATCGCCGGCTTGACCGGGGTCGACCAGGCGCTGGACGGCGCCGACCTCGTCATCACCGGCGAGGGTTCCCTGGACGAGCAGAGCCTCAACGGCAAGGCGCCGGCCGGGATCGCGGCACGCGCCCGGCCGCGCGGGGTGCCGCTCATGGCGCTGGCGGGCCGGATCCAGCTCGACGAAGCCGGGCTGGCGAGCCTGGGCGTGATCGCGAGCAGCGCGCTCGTCAACCACGCCGAATCACTCGACCACGCCCGCGCGAACGCGGCGGAACTGCTGCGGGTGCGCGCCGCGGTGCTGGTCAGCACCTGGCGGCCGCGCTAGCGGACGGACCTTCCGCGCCGCTGCGAAAGGCCCGTCCGCCGCGGTCAGCTCGTGTGCTGCGGCAGCACGGCGAACGCCACGCCGCCGGCGTCGTCCTCTTGGACGTCGAGCACCTTGTCGTCGAGCAACGCCGCAGCCTGCGGTTCGAGGAACACCTTGGGGCCTTCCTCGGCGCCGAGCACGCTGTCCCCCTCGGCGGGTTCGGGCGCCACCGAAAGCGCCAGCTGCGCGCTTTCGCCCTCGGCGTTCTGAACGGCCAGGCGGAGCCCGGCGTCCCCTTCGCCCTGGCTGGTCAATGCGGTGATCGCCTCGGCGGCGGCTTCGGTCACGGTCAGCATCTTCGGCCTTCCCTTCGTCGCGGTCCGATGCACTGGTGCCCCACGCTAGGGGCCGCCGTTCGGACGCGCAGTCTGAGCGGTTCAGCCCTGCCGGGCCTGGCGGATCGCGTCCGCCACGGAGCCGCCGGCGTAGTCCGCCTGCTCCCCCGGATCGGGGTCGGCGTGCCGGTGCGGCACCTCGTCAACGGGGGCCACCTCCTCGAAATCCGCGGGCGCGTCCTCGACGGTCTCGTCGAGCTCGTCCGCGGGGGTCGCGGCGAGCGGGCGCTCCGGGACCGGCTCGGGCTCGGCGTCGGGCTCCTCTTCGGCGAGGCGTTGCGCCATCGGCTCGCCCTCGCGGATCTCGCTGGGCGTGGTGCCGTGGCGGTTGGCGGCGCTCCAGTGTTCGGGCGGCTCGACACCTGCTTCGAGCGGGTCCACGCGCAGCTCGTCCTCGTCCAGCGCTTCGCTGGGAGACAGGCTTTCCGGTTCGGCCGTGTCACGGTCACTCACAGGGTTCTCCCGGCGCGTAGGAAGTGGTCATCGCCGGTGACCTACCCGAGGTGCCGGGGGCCGAAACCCCGGCGGTGTCACCGGGATCACATTTCTTCAACCGGTTTAACATATTCACAAGTTTGTGAATGCGGGGTAGCTTCGGATCATGGCCACCACCAGGTGCGCACCGGAACACCGGCTGCTCGCCACCGACCCGGACCGTCACCACGAGCTCGGCACCCACGCGGCGTGGTACGTCGTGGCCGGCGTGGTGACAACCAGCGTCCAGGCGGTTCTGTTCCTGCTGCTGCGCGACGAGCTCGGCTCCCAGGTGGCGAACCTGGTCGCGATCGCGCTGACGACGATCGGCAACACCGAGTTCCACCGCCGCGTCACCTTCGCGGGGCGGCAGAGCAACGCCGGGAAGCGGCACCTGCAGGACCTCCTCACGTTCGCCTTCTACGCCGGGTACGGCTCGGCGGTGCTCGCGATCCTCGACGCGATCGTCGAGCGGCCGACGTCGTGGGAGGAGACGGGCACGCTGCTGCTGGCCAGTCTGGTCGGCGGGTTCGTGCGGTTCGCGGTGCTGCGCTGGTGGGTGTTCGCGCACCGCGCCGAAGGGGCCACGGCCGCCCACACCGGCTAGCGTCTGCGGGCGTGGCCTCGGAAGACATCAAGCCCCACGCGGGCGGCAGTGAACCGGACTATCGCTTCACGCTGGCCAACGAGCGCACGTTCCTCGCCTGGCTCCGGACGGCACTCGGCCTGGTCGCGGGCGGCGTGGCGGTGCACCAGCTGATCCCGGCCCCGGCGACGGCGAGCGCGGTGCTGGCGGGGTTGTGCGTGGCCCTGGCGGCGGTGCTCGCGGCGACGGCTTATCCGCGGTGGCGGCGGGTGCAGATCGCGATGCGGGCCGGGGAGCCGCTGCCGCGGAGCTGGATGATCGTGGCACTGACCGGCGGGCTGCTGGCGCTGATCGTGGCGGCGGCAGTGCTGCTGGTGGTCTCGTGACGGCAGCCGCCGCCGGCTCGTGGTGCAGCGGCACCGGGCTCGCCAGCCGCACTACGACTTCCGACTGGAGCTCGACGGTGCACTGGTCAGCCGGGCGGCCCACCGTCGAACCCCTGCCCAGGCGCTCCGGCTGCACCACGACCTCCGACCGGAGCTCGACGGTGCGCTGGTCAGCCGGGCGGCCCACCGTCGAACCCCTGCCCGGGCGCTCCGGCCGCGACGGGAGCCGGGCGAGCAAACGGCGAACTCGCCGGGCTCATCACCGCAACCCCTCCGCCGGTGATTTCGTGACCGAAGGCGTCGCCACCGGGTTGGCCGATCGCGGGTCTGCTGGTGCCCTCATGACTACGCCGGGTCACAATTGGCAGCCTGCCAACCCCCGCCGCTACCACTGCCCAACGGACCGTGAGCGTCGAAACTCCCGGGGCGACCGGCTCGCACACCTCCCCCGACTGCGGGCCGTTCGCGATTATTTCGCCGCCGGGACACCCTCGTGACCGCCCCCGCCGGGGCGCAGGCCGAACGGACCGGGCTCGCCTGGTGGCGCACCGCTCTGGGGTCCGCCGCCTGCACCGCCCTCCTCCTCCACTCCGCCGCCCAGCACCACTGGGGCCTCGCACTCATCCCCGTCCTCTTCGCCGCTGCGACGTCCGTAGTCCTCGCCGGCATCGGTGTTCAGCGCGAACGGGCGCTGCGTGCACCCGAACCGAGGCCGCTCCACCCCGCCATGCCCGCCCTGGCGTCGCTCGCCGTCACCCTGACTGCCACTTCCGTGGTCGTTCTCCACTGACGGGTGAAGTCGGCACATCCTGAAACCGATTAATCGCAATGTGCCGCGGCTGGTCGCGGGAACATCACGGTCGCTCCTGCGAACGGGGTATTGGTGGTTGAAATCTGGACTGATGCGGCATGACGTGCTTACGATTACCCAGCGTCGCACGGAACGCGGATGAACCCGGGCCTCCCGGAGTATCTGCAACCGAACGGTCACGGAGAGTGGAACCCCCGGCAGCGACGGTCGAGGGTCGGCCGGGGAGACGACTCATGACAGCACCGCCGAGGACCACTGAGGAATCCGTCAGTGAGGTCCGCGATTATCGCACTCCGGAGTCATTGCCCCGGCCCAGCGGACGCCTCACCAAGGAGGATCTCGACCCCCTGGTGAAGGACGCGGGCGAGGGCAACCCGGCCGCGATCCACAACCTGCTCCAGATGATCGAGCCGGTGGTGGTCCGCTACTGCCGGGCCCGCATGGGCGGCCGCGACCTCTCCTACCTGTCGGCCGACGACGTCGCGCAGGAAGTCTGCCTCGCCGTGCTGAAGGCGCTGCCGGACTACCAGGACCGGGGCGGCTCCTTCCTCTACCTCGTCCACGCGATCGCGGCCAACAAGGTCGCCGACGCCTACCGCGCCGTCGCCCGTGACCGCTCCGAGCCCGTCCCCGAGCTTCCCGAGCGCCCGCTCGTCGGCAACGAGCCGGAGACCCGCGCGCTGAGCCTCGACCTGGGCGCCCGCCTGGGCCGGCTGCTCGCGTCGCTGCCGCGGGTGCAGCAGGAGATCCTGACCCTGCGCATCGCCGTCGGCTTCTCGGCCCAGGAGACCGCCGAAGCGCTCGGCATCTCCGCGGGCAACGTGCGCGTGACGCAGCACCGCGCGCTGACCCGCCTGCGCGGCATGATCCGCGACGACGAGTTCTAGGCCATCTCAGCCGCGGGCGGCGACACCTCTTTTACCCCCTGGAAGAGGTGTCGCCGTCCGCATCCATGGCATAGGTCCGGCGGGCGTTGTGCTCGAAGAAGGCCAGCCGCTCGGCGTCCGACAGCGAGCCCGTCAGCGCGATCGCCGCGTCCAGGACCAGCTCGTACGACGCCGCCAGCTCGCAGACCGGCCAGTCCGAGCCGAACAGCACGCGGGACGGGCCGAACACCTCCAGCACGTGGTCGACGTACCGGCGCAGGTGGCCCACCTCCCAGCCGGTCCAGTCCGCTTCCGTGACCAGCCCGGACACCTTGCACACGACGTTCTCGCGCGACGCCAGCGCGGCCAGCCCGGACGCCCACGGCTCCCACTCCCCCGACGCGATCGGGGGTTTCGCCGCGTGGTCGAGGACCAGCCGCAGCTCCGGCAGCCGCATCGCCAGCTCGGACGCGGCGGCCAGCTGGGCCGGGCGCACCAGCAGGTCGAAGGCGAGACCGGCCGACGAGACCGTGCTCAGCCCGGCCACCACGGCGGGCCGCAGCAGCCAGTCGTCGTCCGGCTCGGTCTCGACCTGGTGCCGGAGCCCGACCAACGGTCCCTGCGCCTGCAACGCGGCCAGGCGGTCGGCGAGGTCGGCCGCCTTCAGGTCCACCCAGCCGACCACCCCCGCGATCACCGGCTCCGCGGCGGCGGTCGTGAGGAACTCGGCAGTCTCCTCCTCCGACGACACCGTCTGGACCAGCACCGTCGCGTGCACGCCCGCCGCCTTCGTCACCGCACGCAGGTCGTCGACCGTGTACGGCCGCCGGATCGGGTCCATCGCCGCCCCCGCCATCCACGGGTACTCGCGCCGCGACGGGTCCCACAGGTGGTGGTGGGCGTCGATCATGAGACTCCTTCGGCGATCACGACGTCGGCACGCAGCAAGCCCTCGCCGACGAGTTCGGTCCACAGCTGCGGTGGCACGACGGCCCGTGCTCGCCGGGCGTTCACGCTCACCTGCTCCGGATCATGCGCGCCGACGACCACCGACGCCACCGCCGGATGTGCCATCGGCAGCGCCAGCGCGGCTTCCGGCAGCTCGACGCCGTGCCGTGCGCAGACCGCCGCGATCCGGGCGGCCCGCTCGACGAGCTCCGGCGGCGCCTCGGCGTAGTCGTAGACGCGGCCCGGCTCGGCCGTCGCCAGGATGCCGCCGTTGAACGCGCCGCCGACCACCACCGCGACGTCCCGCGACGCGCACAGCGGCAGCAGCTCGTCCAGCGCCGGCTGGTCGAGCAGCGTGTAGCGGCCGGCCACCAGCACCACGTCGAGGTCGGTGCGGCGGACGAACTCGCCGAGCATCGCCGCCTGGTTCATCCCGGCGCCGAACGCGCCGATCACGCCCTGCTCCCGCAGTTCGCGCAACGCCGGGAAGGCGCCGCGCAGGGCTTCCTCGAAGTGGTCGTCGGGGTCGTGGACGTAGACGATGTCGACGCGGTCGAGCCCGAGCCGCGTCAGGCTGTCCTCGAGGGACCGCAGGACGCCGTCGCGGCTGAAGTCCCAGCGCCGCTTGTACGCGGCCGGGACGGCGAACCCCTGGTCGTCCTGCTCCCCCGCGCCACCGGGGTTCGGCTCCAGCACACGCCCGACCTTCGTCGAAAGCACGTACTGGTCACGCGGGTACGAGCGCAGCGCCGCGCCGAGCCGGGTTTCGGACAGGCCGAGGCCGTAGTGGGGCGCGGTGTCGAAGTAGCGGACACCTTCGTCCCACGCGCGCCGCACGGTCGCGGCCGCCGTTTCGTCACTGATCGCGTGGTAGAGGTTGCCCAGCTGCGCGCAGCCGAGCCCGAGCGGGGACAGGGAGAGTTCCAACGCCGTCACTCCTCAACCGGCAGTTCCCAGACCAGCCCGATGCCGGTGTCGTCGCCGGAGTAGTCGTCTTCGACGGCCAGCAGCTCGGCCATCCTGGCTTGCCACGGGATGTTCGCGGGGTGGTCCCGCAACGCCGCCCGCATCACCGCGTAGTCGTCCACTTCGACGACGTGAAAGAGGTCGAGACCGTTACGCCAGATCCGCCAGGTGCGGACGCCGGCTTCGCGCAGGGCGACGTCCAGCTCGGGCGGGATGACGGCGTGGACGGACTCGTACTCGGCCTCCTTGCCGGGTTTCAGCCGGGTGTGCAGAGCCACTCTTTGAGGTGTGGGCTGGTGGGTCATGACCCCTCCTTCGCCGGGACATGGCACGCTGGGGAGCAACACCGAAACATCCGAGGTCTGTTGCAGGGAGGGCGGTCACGATGCCCGTCACCGATGTCGCGATCGACAAGATCAAGGACATGATCATCTCCGGCGAGCTGGCGCCGGGCGACCGGCTGCCGAAGGAGGCCGAGCTGGCCCAGCGGCTCGGGCTCTCGCGCAGCTCCCTGCGGGAGGCCGTGAAGGCGCTGTGCCTGATCAGGGTGCTCGACGTCCGCCAGGGTGACGGCACGTACGTCACCAGCCTCGAGCCGAACCTGCTGCTCGACGCGATGACGTTCGTGGTCGACTTCCACCGCGACGACACCGTGCTCGACTTCCTCGCCGTGCGCCGGATCCTCGAGCCCGCCGCGACCGCGCTGGCCGCGCTGCACATGAGCGACGCGGACATCGCCGAGCTGGGCGAGCTGCTCGGCGAGCTGGCCGACTCGCCGACCGTCGAAGCGCTGGTCGCGAACGACCTGCAGTTCCACCGCAAGATCGCGGACGGCTCCGGCAACCCGGTGCTCTGCTCGCTGCTCGACAGCCTCTCCGGGCCGACCGCCCGCGCCCGGATCTGGCGCGGCCTCACCCAGGAGGGCGCGGTCGCGAAGACCCGGGAACAGCACTCGGCGATCTACGAGGCGATCGCGGCCCGCGAGCCGGAGTTGGCGCGCTCCTGGGCGACCGTGCACGTCGCGGGTGTCGAGCAGTGGCTGCGCAACGCGCTCGGCACCGCGGACGACCCGACGTCCGACGCCGAGCCGGCCGCGGAAGCCTCCTGACACGCTCTTTCTCCTCGCAGTGGTCCGACGATCACAGCGTGTGTGTCAGGTTTGGGGCTTTCCACCCGCGTACCGGGCGATGATCAGCGCGACCAGGATGATGGCGCCGTAGATCGCCCCCTGCCACTCCGCCGTCACGTGCGCGTAGTTGAGCAGGCTGGACACCGACGACAGCAGCAGGACGCCGGTCAGCGCACCGACGAGCGTGCCCTTGCCGCCGTCGAGCGAGACACCGCCGATCACCGCGGCCGCGAAGACCTGCAGGATGAGGCCGGACCCCTGGTTCGCACCGAGGGCGCCGACGTAGCCCGTGTAGGCGAGGCCGCCGATCGCGGCGAGGATCCCGGCGACGACGAACACCGCCCACGCGATCCGGTCGACGCGCACCCCGGCGGCACGCGCGGCTTCGCGGTTGCCGCCGATCGCGTACAGCGCACGGCCGACGCGGTGGTAGCGCAGCACCCAGCCGGCGATCGCGAACAGCGCCGCGGCCAGCCACACCGACATCGGCAGCCCGAGGAACGTCGTGGTAGCCAGGTTCGTGAACGAGTCCGGCAGGTTGAACAGCGTTTTGCCCTTGGTCGACCCGACCTGCACCCCGCGCAGGACGGTCAGCATCGCCAACGTCACGATGAAGGCGTTCAGCTTCAGCTTCACGATCAGGAAGCCGTTGACGAACCCGACCACCGCCCCGCACAGCGGGATCACCAGCAGGCCGATCGCGGCGGGCAGTTCAACACCGAAGCCGGCCGACGCCGCCGGGATGACGACCATCGCGCCGAGCGCGGGCGCCAGGCCCATCGTCGACTCCAGCGAGAGGTCGAACTTCCCGGTGATCAGCACCAGCGACTCACCGAGCACGACCAGCGACAGCGCGGCCGACGCGGTCAGGATGCTGACGATGTTGCTCCAGCCGACAAACGTGTCGTCGACCAGGCCGCCGATGACGAACACCACGACGAGTGCGGGCAGCAGCGCGAGTTCCCGCAGCCAGACGGCCTTGCGGCGCCGGGGTGGCGCGGGCAGCTCCGTCTGCGGATCGGTCATCACGTCGGTCACGAAAGCTCGACTCCTTCGATGTCGGCCACGAGGTCACCGTCGGACCACCCGGCCTGGTGCTCGGCGACCACGGCCCCGGCGCGCAGCACCAGGACCCGGTCGCTCAGGCGCAGGTCGTCGAGCTCGTCGCTGACGATCAGCACCGCCTTGCCCTCGGCGCGCACCCGGTCGACAACCGCGAGCAGCGCCTCCTTCGACTTCACGTCCACCCCCGCGGTCGGGTTGATCAGCACCACGACCCGCGGGTCGCTGGCCAAGGCCCGCGCGAGGACGACTTTCTGCTGGTTGCCGCCGGACAGGTCGGACACCGGCTGCTCGGCGCTCGCGGCGACGATGCCGTAGTCCGCCAGGGCCTGCGACGCCTTGGTGAAGCGCGTCTTCGGCGACGCGATCCCGCCGCGGCCCATCTTGTCCAAAATGGACAGTGTGGTGTTGTCCATGATCGGGTGTTCCAGCACCAGGCCTTCGTGGTGCCGGTCGCGCGGCACGCAGCCGATCCCGGCCTTCAGCGCCGCCGGGATGTCACCCGCCCGCAGCGGCCGGCCGTCGACGCGGACCGTGCCCGCGGACGGCGTCCGCAGGCCGTAGACCGTCTCGGCGACCTGGTGCTTCCCGCTGGCGTTGCTGCCCGCGAGCCCGACGACCTCACCTTGGTGGAGCCGGAACGAGACGTCGTGGAAGCCCTCGCCAGACAGGCCGTCGACCGCGAGGATCTCCGGCGCGTCCGCGTCCAGGGCTTCCCGTGTGGCGGCGTCGCGGATGGACAGGCCGCCGGGCTCACCGGTCATCGCGTCGACCAGCTCGGCGCGGCCGACGTCGGCCACCGGCGCGGTCAGCACGTGCTTCGCGTCGCGCAGCACGGTGACCGCCTGGCAGACCTCGTAGACCTCGTGCAAGTGGTGCGAGATGAACAGGAACGTCACGCCGTTGGCCTGCATCTGGCGCATCCGCTCGAAGAGCCGCTCGATGGCCTGGCTGTCCAGCTGCGCGGTCGGCTCGTCGAGAACGATGAACCGGGCGCCGTAGGACAGCGCGCGGGCGATCTCGACGAACTGGCGGTCCTCCACCGACAGCTCCCCGGCGGGGGTGTCGACGTCGACGTGCACGTCCCACGATTCCAGCAGCTCTTCGGACTGGCGCCGCAGCTTCTTCCAGCCGATGGCGAACCCGCCGCCGGCCTGCCGGTTGAGGAACAGGTTCTCCGCCACCGTGAGCTGCGGGATCACCATCGCGTGCTGGTACACGCAGGCGACTCGCGCCTTCCAGTCGTCCTGTTTGGACAGCGGCGGGGCCGGCTCGCCGCCGAACTCGACGTGCCCGGTGTCCGTCGCGGACAGCCCGGTGAGGATGGTGACGAGCGTCGACTTGCCGGCCCCGTTGCGCCCGACGAGCGCGTGCGACTCACCCGGGTGCACGGTGAGGCTGACGTCGTGGAGCGCCACGGTGGGGCCGTAGCGCTTCCCGACTCCTACGGC
The DNA here is from genome assembly GCF_044453095.1 of Amycolatopsis sp. NPDC051758. NCBI lineage: Bacteria > Bacillati > Actinomycetota > Actinomycetes > Pseudonocardiales > Pseudonocardiaceae > Amycolatopsis > Amycolatopsis sp. NPDC051758. The sequence continues at coordinate 169,499 of NZ_JBITCJ010000006.1, forward strand.
GCTGACCACCGGGACGGCGGATTCGCCGGCGGGCAGCGCGGTCACAGGTTGTTCCCCCACAGGGCCTTGTCGTCCACGTTGTCCTTGGTGATGACGGGCGCGGGCAGCTGGTCCTCGAGGATGCCGGGGCTGATCTCGACGATGGTGCTGTTGTGGTCGGTCGGCCCGGCCTTGAACGTCTCGCCGGCCATGGCCTTCTTCAGCCAGTACAGGCCGTACTTCGCGTAGGCGTCGGCCGGCTGGGACACGGTGGCGTCCAGCTCACCGGCACGGATCGCGGCCAGCTCCTGCGGGATGCCGTCGTTGGACACGAGCACGATGTGCTTCGGGTCGCCGACCGGGAAGGAGAGGTTCTTGCGCTTGAGCGCCTGCTGGGTCGGGGCGAGGTAAACACCGCCCGCCTGCATGTAGACACCCTTGATGTCCGGGTTCGCGGTCAGCATGCTGTCCAGGCCGGAGGACGCCTTGTCGGCCTTCCACTCGGCCGGGATGTCCAGCACCTGGATGCCCGGGTACTTCTGCGTCATGCAGGCCTTGAAGGCCTCCGAGCGGTCGCGGCCGTTGACCGAGGCGAGGTCACCCTGGATCTGCACGACCTTGCCGGACTTGACCTTCTCGCCGATCGCGTCGCAGGCCTTGGTGCCGTAGGCCTTGTTGTCGGCCCGCACCACCATCGCGACCTTGCCGCTCTCGGGAGCGACGTCGACCGCGACTACCGGCACCCCCTTGTTCTCCGCCTGCTTGAGCCCGGCGACGATCGCCGCGGAGTCCAGCGGCGTCACGACCAGGCCCTTGACGCCCTGGTTGAGGAAGGTGCCGATGTCGGTGATCAGCTTCGCCGGGTCGCTGTCCGCGTTGACGGTCGGGAGGACGTCGACACCCTCGGACTTGGCCATCTGCGGTACGTAGTTGTTGTAGGCCTGCCAGAACGGCGAGGTCAGCAGCGGCAGCGTGGCCCCGACCTTGCCGCCGGGGCTGCCGCCGGCCGCGGGCGCCGACGCGTTGTCCTTGGTGGACCCACAGGCGGCCAGAACCAGGCCGCAGACGGCGGCCGTGGCGGCCACCTGGATCACCCTGCTCGGGAATGACACTGCGCGCACCGCATCCTCCTTGATGACAGCGGAAATCAAGTCTGTTTACTGCTGCACGGGGCCGCGCGGGCGCAGGCCGTACATACCGCCGTCCACCGCGAGCGCGGTGCCGGTGGTCGAAGCCGAAAGCGGACTGGCGAGGTAGACGATGGCGTTCGCGACCTCGTCGGCGGTGACCAAGCGGCCCATCGGCTGGCGCGCGGCGAGGGCCGCGCGTTCGGCCGCCGGGTCGTCGGCGGCGTCGAGCAGCCGGCCCACCCACGGGGTGTCCGCCGTTCCGGGGCACACGCAGTTGACGCGGATCCGGTCGGGCAGGTGGTCGGTCGCCATGGCCAGGGTCAGTGAGAGCACCGCACCCTTGGTGGCCGAGTAGAGCGCGCGGTTGGGCAGGCCGGCCCAGGCCGCGATCGAGCTGGTGTTGACGATCGCCGCGGACGGCGAGTTCTTGAGGTGCGGCAAGGCTGCCCGGGCGAGCCGGACCATGCCGACGACGTTGACGTCGAACACGCGGTGCCACTCGTCACCGTCGTTGGCCGTGACGTCGCCCTGCGCGCCGATGCCGGCGTTGTTGACGAGGATGTCGAGGCGTCCGAAGCGTTCCACGACGGTGTCGATCGCCGAGCGCACTTCGTCGTCCGAACCGACGTCACACCGGATGCCGTTGTCGCCCGGGTTCAGGTCGAGGACCGCCACCTGCGCACCGCGTTCGGCCAGCAGGGTCGCCACCGCCGCGCCGATGCCCGAGGCGCCTCCGGTGACGGCGGCCACCAGGCCCTCGAATTCACTCACTTGCGGTCTCCGTCCACTCGGGACCGTCCGGGAAGCGGAACCGGCGCAGCGTGGCGTCGTGCATGCGCGCGGAGAACCCGGGGGCGGTCGGGGCGAGGTACCGGCCGCGCTCGACGACGGCCGGGTCGGTGAAGTGCTCGTGCAGGTGGTCGACCCACTCGATGCTGCGGTCCGCGTCGGTGCCGGACACCGCGACGAAGTCGAACATCGACAGGTGCCGGACGAGCTCGCAGAGCCCGACCCCGCCGGCGTGGGGGCACACCGGCACACCGAACTTCGCCGCCAGCAACAGGATCGCCAGGTTCTCGTTGAACCCGCCGACGCGGGCGGCGTCCAGCTGCAGCACCGAAATCGCGTTCGCCTGCAGCAGCTGCTTGAACACCACGCGGTTCTGGACGTGCTCACCGGTGGCGACGCGGATGGGCGCAAGCGCTTTCGCGATGGCGGCGTGCCCGAGAACGTCGTCCGGCGAGGTCGGCTCCTCGATCCAGTACGGGTCGTACGGCGCGAGCTCGGTCATCCAGTCGACCGCGGCCTGGACGTCCCAGCGCTGGTTGGCGTCGACGGCGATCCGGATGCCGTCCCCGACGGTTTCGCGAGCGAGCTTCATGCGCCGGACGTCGTCCTCGAGGTTGCCGCCGACCTTCAGCTTGATCATGTCGAAGCCGTCCGCGACGGCCTGTTCGGCCAGCCGCACCAGCTTCGCGTCGGCGTACCCGAGCCAGCCGGGTGACGTGCTGTACGCGCGGTAGCCGTCGTTCTCCAGCTGTTTCGTGCGCTCGGCGCGGCCGGGTTCCGCGCGCCTCAGGATGTCGAGGGCTTCGGCTTCGGTGAGCGCGTCACTCAAGTAGCGGAAGTCGACCAGGCTGACGAGTTCCTCAGGCGTCATGCGCGCCGCGAACTTCCAGACCGGCAGGCTTGCGCGGCGCGCGGCGAGGTCCCAGGCAGCGTTGACCACGGCGCCGACGGCCATGTGCGCAACGCCCTTTTCCGGACCCAGCCAGCGGAACTGCGAGTCGCCGACAAGCGTGCGGGACAGGTCGCCGAGCGCGGCCGCGTCCTCCGGGACGTCCCGGCCGACGACGTGCGGCGCGAGGGCGCGGATCGCGGCGGCCTGGACGTCGTTGCCGCGGCCGATGGTGAACGCGAGGCCGTAACCGTCCGGGCCGCCGTCGGTGTGCAGCACGACGTAGGCGGCGGAGTAGTCCGGATCGGGGTTCATCGCGTCCGAGCCGTCCAGCTCGCGGGAGGTCGGGAACCGGACGTCGAGGACCTCCATGCCGATGATCTTCGCCATGGTCAGGCCTGCCTCGCGGTCTGGCGCTGCCGGCCGAGCCCGTCGATCTCCAGCTCGATGACGTCGCCGTCACGCAGGTAGGGCTTGGGGTCGGGCTGCCCGAGCGCGACGCCTTCGGGGGTGCCGGTGTTGATCAGGTCGCCGGGGCGCAGCACCATGACCTGGCTCAGGTGGTGGATGATCTCGGCCACGCTGAAGATCATGTCCTTGGTCGACGAGTCCTGCTTCTTCTCGCCGTTGATCCACAGCCGCAGGCCGAGGTCCTGCGGGTCGGGCACCTCGCCCGCCGGGACCAGCGCCGGGCCGAGCGGGTTGAAGTTCTCGCAGGACTTGCCCTTGTCCCACTGACCGGCGCTGAACTGGAACTGGCGCTCGGAGACGTCGTTCGAGACGACGTACCCCGCGACGTACTCGAGGGCTTCGTCAACGTTGTCGAGGTAGCGGGCGGTCTTGCCGATGACCACGCCGAGCTCGACCTCCCAGTCGGTGCTGACCGACTTGCGCGGGATCAGGACGTCGTCGCCCGGGCCGACCACGACGTCCGGCGCCTTCATGAAGACGACCGGCTCGGTGGGGGGCGTCGCGCCGGTCTCCTCGGCGTGGCGGCGGTAGTTCATGCCGATGCAGACGACCTTGCCGGGCTGGGCGATGGGCGAGCCGACCCGCAGGGCCGTCACGTCTTCCACCGGCAGCTCCCCGGCGGCGAGCGCGGCGGCCACGCGGGCGACGCCGTCCGCGGCGAGGAACCCGCCGTCGATGTCGGCGGTCAGGCCGCTCAGCCCGTAGGTGGTGCCGTTGTCGGCACGCACGAACGGACGCTCACTTCCCGGCTCCCCGAGGCGCACAAGCTGCACGGATATTCCCTTCACCCACACGACCAGACATCCGATGTATATCGCAGTCTCGACCCTCGATCCAGAGCTGATGCGGAATCGGTGGGAAATTGGTCGGATCAGTATCGTTCACCGCTCGTTTGAGCACGCGGTGGGCCGGGTCACAGCCGGAATAGCCCCGGTCACGGCGTCGCTGGTCGGAAGCAGGGACTGGAGGAGGCGCATGACCACCACGGCGGAAGGTACCGCGACCGGCCGGCGCGCGCAGCTGAAGTTCGTCCTCGTGCTGGGCGGTCTGTCGGCGTTCGGGCCGCTGTCGATCGACATGTACCTGCCGGCGCTGCCCCGGATGGCGGAGGACCTGCACGCGGCGGACACCACCGTCCAGCTGACGCTCAGCGCGTTCATCGCCGGCCTCGCCCTGGGCCAGCTGGTGCTCGGCCCGCTGTCGGACGCGCTCGGCCGCCGTCGCCCGCTGCTCGTCGGGCTCGTGCTGTATGTCGTGGGATCGGTGCTGTGCGCGGTGAGCCCGGATGCGTGGCTGCTGGTCGCGGCCCGCGGCGTCCAGTCCCTCGGCGCGGCGGCGGGCATCGTGATCGCGCGGGCGATGGTCCGCGACCTGTACTCCGGCACGGCGATGACGAAGTTCTTCTCAACGCTGATGCTGGTCAGCGGCCTGGCCCCGATCCTCGCGCCGCTGATCGGCGGCCAGCTGCTGAACTGGACGTCCTGGCGCGGGGTGTTCGTTGTGCTGACGGTGTTCGGCGCGCTGCTGCTGGCCGTGGTGGCTGTTGCGCTCCCCGAGCCGCTGCCCGTTTCCCGACGCTCCCCCGCACGGCTCGGCCAGGTGATGCGGACGTACGGGCGGCTGGTGGCGGATCGGAGCTTCGCGGGTTACGCGCTGGCGTCGGGGCTGTTGTTCGCGTCGATGTTCGCCTACATCTCGGGTTCGTCGTTCACGCTGCAGGGTGTTTACGGGCTGAGCCCGCAGGCGTACAGCGTGGTGTTCGGCGTGAACGGCGTCGGCATCGTCCTGGCGGGTCAGCTCAACGGCCGCTTGGTGGGCCGCATCCGCGAGCGCGCCCTGCTGGCGTCCGGCTTGCTGCTGGGCGCTTTCGGCGGAGTGCTGGTGCTGCTGGCGGCGCTGCTCCGGGCGCCGCTGCCGTTCCTGCTGGTGTCGTTGTTCCTGCTGGTGTCGAGCATCGGCCTGGTGATGCCGAACGCGAGTTCGCTGGCGCTGGCCTCGCATGCGCGGTCCGCGGGCGCGGCGTCGGCGTTGCTGGGGGTGCTGCAGTTCGTGGTGGGCGCGGTGGCGACGCCGTTGGTCGGCTTGGGTGGGCCCGGGACGGCGGTGCCGATGGCGGCGACCATGGCGGGGTTCGCTCTGCTGGCGCTGGTGGCTTTTGTGGTTCTGACGCGGGAAGTCAGGTCAGGGACGCCAGATCAGCCGTCTTGAGCTGATCGGCTGTCGCGACCGCGCCCGGCTTCACGGCTTGGCGTCGTTGTTGCGCCACCAGCGCCACACCGTGCGGATCCCGCGCCGCGTGACGCGTAACCCTTGCCCGGCGAGTCGTGCCCCGGCGATCACACCACGAAGCCAGGTGGGTCCCTCGGAAGAACCGATCTCACGAACACTCACTACGCGGCTGCCGAACCCGCGTCGAGCTTCGCGCTCCGAGTTCGCCTCGACGATCCTCGGATGCGATTCGGTCGAGAGGGTCACGTGGTAGAGCTTCCGGCCCCGCGTCGGCTGCGATCTGCCGCGCTCGTCTCGCCTCATGGACCGAATTCTATGAGCGCGGCAGCCCGAAAGGGTCAGGTCAGCGATGTCAGATCCGCCGTCTTGAGCTGCTCCGCCGTCACAGTCACCCGGCCGTCGACCAAAGCCGACAGAGCGTCGCCGTCGTCCCACATGTTCACGTTCATCGCCGCCGCCACTCGCCCTTCGCGCAGCCAGAACGCCGTGAACTCCTTCGACGCCAAGTCGCCCCGGATCACCAGCTCGTCCACCGCCGGGTCCGCCAATCCCCGATACTCGCAGCCCAAGTCGTACTGGTCGGTGAAGAAGTACGGCGAAGCGAGGAACGGCTCGTTCTCCCCCAGCAGGTTCTGCGCGACGTGCGTGCCCTGCTCCTTCGCGTTCGACCAGTGCTCAACACGGATGCGGCGGCCGTAGCGCGGGTGGAAGTGGGCCGCGATGTCGCCGACCGCGTAGACGTCCGGGGCCGCCGTGCGCAGGCCCGCGTCCACGCAGACGCCGCCGTCGTCGGACAGCTCCAGGCCTGCCGTGTGCGCCAGCTCTACCCGGGGGGCCGCGCCTACCGCGACCAGGACCACGTCCGCCGTCAGCTCGTCGCCGCCGGCCAGGCGGACGCCGCGGACGCCGCCGGGGCCGCCGGTGATCTCCGTGACCTGCTCGCCCAGCCGCCAGTGCACGCCCTTTTCCGTGTGCAGGTCGCGGAAGACCCCGCCGACGGTCTCGCCGACGACGGTCGCCAGGGGCACCGCCACCGGGTCGACCACCGTCACGTCCGCGTTGTGCGTCCGTGCGGCCGCGGCGGCTTCCGAGCCGATCCAGCCGGCGCCGACGATCACCACGCGCTCCGCCTCGGCGAACGCGGACCGCAGCTTGAGCGAGTCGTCGAGGCTGCGCAGGGTGTACAGACCGGGCAAGTCGCCGCCAGGCACCGGCAATGTCCGCGGACGCGCTCCCGTCGCGAGCACGAGCCGGTCGTAGCGGTGCTCGCCGCCCGCGTCGTCCAGCACCAGCCGGGCGCCCAGCTCGACCCGCGTCGCGGTGACGCCCGGCGTGAACCGGATGTCCTTCTCCGCGTAGAACTTCTCCTCGTGCACCCAGTCCGGCTCGTCGGCGGTGCCCAGCAGCACACCCTTGGACAACGGCGGCAGCTCGTACGGCCGGTGCGGATCCGAACCCATCAGCAGGACTTCGCCGGTGAAGCCGCGCTCGCGCAACGCGGCCGCGGCGGACGCCCCGCCCAGGCCCGCTCCGACGATGACGATCTTCCGCGGCTCCGACATCCTGACCTCCACGGTGACGACAGCTGGTGCCGCGGACGCTACTCCCGAACCCGCCGGGCCACATCCCGTCCCGTGCCTCCTACGCCGGAAATCCGCGAATCGCAAGGGAAAACCCGTGAGTAGGCAGATCGGGTGAACCGGCGTCATAGCCCTCCGCCGCCCCGCTCCCACCCTCGCACGGAGCACAACACGACGAAGGAATCGGAGGGCGGCGACCATGAGTCGGGGCGAATGGTCGGTCGGCTGCCGGGATCTGGCCGGCCGGCGCAGGGACGTGACGGTGTTCGTCAGCAACGACAAGGTGGTGCTGGTCGCGCCGCCCGGCGAGGCCGCGGTACTCGGCCCGCTGGACGTCGGACGGCTGCGCGCCGCCTTGCGTGACGCCATCGTGGCGACGGCGGACGACAACACCCAAACCTGACAACTACCGTTCCTACTTTCCAGTAGGTTAGAGTCGGCCCCGACGGAAGGGACCGGCCATGACGACCTACTTCGTGACGGGCGCGACGGGCTTCATCGGAAAACGCCTGGTCGCCCGGCTGCTGCGGCGGCCGGAGACGTCCGCCGTGTACGCGCTGGTGCGGGAGACCTCCCGTGGCCGCCTGGCCACGCTCGCGCGGGACTGGGCGGGCGCGGACAAGCTGCACCCGGTGGTCGGCGACCTGGCCGAGCCGCGGCTCGGCGTCGACCCCGCCGAGCTGGCCTCCCTAGACCACGTCGTCCACCTCGGCGCGATCTACGACCTCACCGCCGGTGAGGAGGCCAACCGGCGTGCCAACGTCGAGGGCACCCGGCACCTGCTCGCCTTCGCCTTGGCCGCGGAGGCGGGACTGGTGCACCACGTGTCCTCTATCGCCGTCGCGGGTGACCACGCCGGGCGGTTCACCGAGGCCGACTTCGACCTCGGCCAGCACTTCGGCTCGCCGTACCACGCGACGAAGTTCCAGGCCGAGAAGCTCGTGCGCGAGCAGTCCCTGCCCTTCCGCGTCTACCGCCCGTCCGCGGTCGTCGGCGACTCGCGCACCGGCGAGATGGACAAGATCGACGGCCCGTACTACTTCCTCCCCGCGATCTCACGGCTCGCGGCGCTGCCCCGGCGGATCCCGCTGGCCGCGCCCGACCTCGGCGCGACGAACCTGGTGCCGGTCGACTACGTCGTCGAGGCGATGGAGCACCTGATGCATCGGGACGCGCCGTCCGGGGCGACCTACCACCTCGCCGCCGCGCACCCGCAGTCGCTCAACTCCGTCTACAACGCCTTCGCCCGCGCCGCCGGCGGGCCGACGATCCGGGCCGTGCTGCCCGCACGGCCGTCCGGTGTGGTCCGACGGGTCGGCAGCCGGGTCGCAAAAGCGGCCGCCGCGGGCGCCGACCGGGTGCCCGGCGGCCGGGCCGCGCGGGCCGCCGTCCTCGACGAGCTCGGCATCCCGCTCGAAGTGCTGCCGCACCTGACCATGGACGTCGTCTTCGACACCGCGCGCACGACGACGGCGTTGTTCGGCAGCGGCATCAACCTCCCCGACCTGCGGGACTACGCGGCGCCGCTCTACCGGTACTGGCAGGCCCACCTCGACCCCGACCGCGCCCGCCGCACCCACGGGCTGGCCGGGCGCACGGTGCTGATCACCGGCTCGTCGTCCGGGATCGGCCGGGCCTCGGCGCTCGCCGTCGCCGGCAAGGGCGCGAAGGTGATCCTCGTGGCCCGCCGCGCCGACGAGCTCGAGGAGGTGCGCGCCGAGATCACCGCGGCCGGCGGGCTCGCCGCGGCGTACCCGTGCGACCTCACCGACGGCGACGCCGTCGACGCGCTGGTCAAGGACGTCCTCGGGGAACACGGCGCGGTCGACATGCTGGTGAACAACGCGGGCCGGTCGATCCGGCGCTCGGTTTCGCTGTCCACGGAACGGTTCCACGACTACGAGCGCACGATGGCGATCAACTACTTCGGCCCGGTGCGGCTGATCCTCGGGCTGCTGCCCTCGATGGCGGAGCGGCGGTTCGGCCACGTCGTCAACGTCACCACGATGGGCCTGCAGACCGACACCCCGCGTTTCTCGGCGTACCTGGCCTCGAAGGCCGCGCTGGAGGAGTTCGGGCTGACGGCCGGGCGCGAAACGCTGTCGGACGGGATCACCTTCACGTCGGTGCGGATGCCGCTGGTGCGGACGCCGATGATCGCGCCGACCGGCTACCGCGGCCTCCCGGCGAGCAGCCCGGAACGCGCGGCGGCGCTCGTGGTGAAGGCCCTCGAAGAGCGTCCGGAGATCCTCAGCCTGCCCGAAGGCCGCGCCGCCGAACTGGCGACGCTCGTGACGCCGCGGCTCGCCCGCTTCGCCGCGCACCTCGCGTACCGGGCCGCGCCGGAGTCCGCCCCGGAGGCGCGCGGCCTGCCCCGCCGGCCCGCGCCGGCGTCCGTCGCGGCGGCGGTTACCCGCCTGATGTGGCGTCGTCGTGCTTGATCGCCGCGAATTCCGGCAAAACCCTGGCCCGGCGGGCGACGGTACTTCTACCCTCGCGCGAGTCCCGTTCATCGGAGCGGGCGAGTGAACTGGGGAGTTCGAATGTCGGAAATCAGCACTGGGGACCGGTTCGCGGTCGCGGACCAGACCGCCGCCATCGGCACGGCTCGGGCCACGACCGGGTGAACCTCAGGCGCCCCAAGGCGGCCTTAATTGCGTTGAAATAGGTGCTGCGGCGCGAAGCGCCTCCGTTGAGGGTGGCGGCGGGGGCATGGATGGAGCACCGAAGGCCGCCTTGGGGCGCTGTGGACCGCGGGGCGCAGTGGTGCTGTTCATACCGGTGGTGACCCCGGCCGCTACCATCGCTTCCCGGGTGTGATCGGGAGCGGAAGGCGGGCGGCGTGGACGTGGCGAGTCCTGCGCGCGCCGCCGCCTCCGAAGAGCCCGTGCCCGCCAAAGCGGCCCGGCCCCTGCTGCGCTGGAGCCTGCACGCCACTTGGGTCGTGCTCCTCGCGCTGGCCACCGAACTGCGCGTCGGCCGCTTCGGGTTCCACCCGTCCGACCAGGGTTTCATCCTCGCCCAGGCGTGGCGGGTGCTGCACGGCGAAGTCCCGCACGCCGAAATCATCTCCGCGCGCCCGCTCGGGTCCGCGGTGCTGCACGTCGCCGACTACGCGCTGCCGATGCCGCTGTTCTTCGGCTCCAGCTTCCTGTCCATGGTCGAGATCATCGTGGCGACGATCGCGTTCGCCACGCTCGTCACCCGTCGCCGGGTGCTGGACTGGGGCCCGGGCATGACGGCGATGGTCGCGGCGGCGTCGCTGATCAACCTCAACGCGTTCCCGCTGATGGCCTGGCACACCGTCGACGGCATCGCGCTCACGGCGTGCGGCGCCTGGGCGCTGGACTCGGGCCTGCGCGGCGACCGTGCGCTCGCCCGCCGCGGCGGGCTGGTGCTGCTCGGCTGCGCGGTGTTCGTCAAGCAGAGCTTCGCTCTGGCCGCGGTGATCGGCGTGCTGTGGCTGCTGCTGCACCCGGCGACCCGCGAGGGCGCGCTGCGGACGGCGCGCTGGTGGCGGCGGCTCGTCCTCGACCTGCTCGCGCTCGGCGCGCCCGGGCTGGCCTACGTCGCGTGGGTCAGCCTCGGCGGCGGGTTCGCGGAGATGGTCGAGCAGCTGACCGGCGGCGTGCCCGCGTACGGCGAGCGGCTGCTCGGGCTGTGGCTCGAAGACCCGGAAGTGCTGACGCAGGCGCCGTTCCGGGAGCTGACCTTCTTCGCCGTCATCGCGGTGGTGCTCCTGGCCGTCCGGCTGCCGGGCGACCGGCTCGGCGCGGCCGGGCGGGCCGCGTCCTGGGTGCTGGTGCTCGCCGGCGCGGCCGCGGTGGTCTGGACGGTGGTCGACGGCCGGTTCACCGGCTCGTCACGCTGGGCGGACGTGCTGTGGTGGATCGTCGCGGTCAGCGTGCCGGTGTACGCGGCGGTGCGGCGGAAGGTGCCGTGGGCCGGGCTGCTGGTGCTCGCCACCGGCTTCATGACCAGCCTGTCGTGGGGCAACGACACCCCGACGCTGCTCACCGGCACCCTCGCGCTGACGGCGTTGCTGCTGCTGAGCCACGTCGTCCCGCCGCGGCCGCGGCTGGCGCGGCGCTGGGTGACCGCGACGGCGGGGCTGACGGCGGTGGTGGTCTGCGCCTGGGTCGTCGTCGTGCGGCACGACCAGGCCGCGTACCTCGACCTCGGGCACGACCAGCTGACCGGTGACCTCGGCGAGGTCAGCCCGGCGATGGCCGGCATCCGCACGAACCCGTCGACGTTCCGGTACGTCCAGCAGATCCGCGACTGCCTGAACCGCTTCCCGGCCGGGCGGACGGCGGTCCTGCCGGACAACCCGTTCGCCTACCCCGCGTTCGGCCTGCGCAACCCGTTCCCGCTGGAGTGGCCGCTGCCGCTGGAGATCGTCGGCGATGCGCCCGCCCGGATGCTCGAGACGGCGGACGCGCTGGACCGCGAAGGCGACTACCTGGTGCTGTTCCAGACGGTGCCGACCCGGCTGCTAGCGACGGGCGGCCCGGTGCCGGCGACGGTCCCGGCCGACACCCCGGTGTTCGACTACCTGGGGCTGGAGATGGCGCTCCAGGCCCGGCTCACCGGCCGCGTGGTCACCTGCGGCAGCTTCGTGGGCAAGTACATGCCCTAGTCGACACCCACGTCGTCCGGGCTGCCGGCGGCCAGCGTCGCCAAGACTTCGAGAGCCGCGCCCAGGGTTTCCGGCGGCGGGGCCGACACCGCGATCCGCACGGCGTTCGGCGCGTGTCCCGGCAGCACCGCGAACGCCGCCGCCGGCGACAGTGCGATCCCCCGGCGCGCCGCCGCCGCGACGAACATCTCCGCCCGCCACTGCTCCGGCAGCTCCCACCAGCGGTGGTACGACGCCGCGTCACCGCGCAGTCCCGGCAGCTTCTCCGCCACGACCAATGCTCGCGCGGCGGCGTCACGGCGTTTTGCGGCTTCGACTTCGGCCAGGGTGCCCGTCACGATCCACTGCGTCGCCGCTTCGACGGCGAAGCGCGACACAGTCCACGCGCCTGAGCGCACCGACGACGCCAGCCGCGCGGTCCAGTGCGGCGGCGGCACCAGGAAACCCGCCGTCAGCCCGGGCGCGACCCGCTTGGAAAGGCTGTCGACGAAGACTGTCCGCTCCGGCGCGTACGCGGCGAGCGGCCGGACGTCGTCACGCAGGAACGTGTAGATGCCGTCCTCGATCACCGGCAGGTCCAGCCGCGCGACGACGTCGGCGAGCTCTTGACGGCGCCGCGCGGGCATCGTCGTGCCGAGCGGGTTGTGCAGTGTCGGCTGGACGTACAGCGCGCGCACCGGCCCGGCCGCGGCCAAGGCCTCCGGCACCAGGCCGTCCTCGTCGGTCTCGATCGGCACCAGCTCAACGCCGAGCCGCGACGCCACCGCCTTCACCACCGGGTAGGTCAGCGACTCCACCGCGAGCCGCTCCCCGACCGGCACGAACGCGGCGATCGCGGCCGCGATGGCCTGCCGGCCGTTGCCGGTGAAGAGGATCGCCGCCGGGTCCGGCCGCCAGTCGCCGCGGGTGAGCAGCGCGGCTGCCGCGTCCCGGGCCGCCGGGGTGCCCGCCGCGCCGATCGGGTGCAGGGCCGCGGTGAGGACGTCGGCGCGCAGCAACGGTTCCAGCGCGCGGGCCAGCCGCGCGGACTCCCCGGGGAGGACGGCGAAGTTGAGTTCGAGGTCGACGCGCGCGTCACCGGGCTCGGCGAGCGCCGGCTCGGGCGGCGGTTTTGCGGCCCGCACGAACGTGCCGCGGCCGACCTCGCCGACGGCCAGGCCGCGCCGCACCAGCTCGCCGTAGACGCGGGCGGCGGTCGAGTTCGCGATGCCGCGCTGCCGGGCGAACCGGCGCTGCGGCGGAAGCCGGTCACCGGGCCGGAGGCGGCCGGCGTCGATGTCGGCGGCGAGGGCGTCCGCGACGACGCGGTAGTCGTCCATGTCCACCTTCGCTTCCCACCTGCACCGACGCCGGTGAGCCTAACTGCAGGCCTCGCCGGTGATCGGGAAAGCCCGCTAGATTGGCCGCGGAGGTGCCATGACCGACAAGACGTGGGCCGAAGTCGACGACTACCTCACCGGCGCGCTGCTCGCCCCGGATCCGGCGCTCGACGCGGCGCTGGCCGATTCGGCCGCCGCCGGGCTGCCGTCGATCGCCGTCGCGCCCAACCAGGGCAAGCTGCTGAACCTGCTGGCCCGGCTCGCCGGGGCGCGCACGATCCTGGAGATCGGCACGCTCGGCGGGTACAGCACGATCTGGCTGGCCCGCGCGCTCCCGGCCGGCGGCAAGCTGGTGACCTGCGAATACGACCCCAAGCACGCGGAGGTCGCCCGGGCGAACCTGACCCGCGCGGGCTTCGGCGAGGACGTGGTGGACATCCGGGTCGGCGCGGCGCTGGACACGCTGCCGGCGCTGACCGGGCCGTTCGACTTCGTGTTCATCGACGCGGACAAGAACAACCTCGCGAACTACGTGCGCGCAACCCTGAAGCTGTCCCGCCCGGGCACGACGATCGTCGTCGACAACGTCGTCCGCCAGGGCGGGGTCGCCGACCCGGCGAGCACCGACCCGAACGTCCTGGGGGCGCGGGAGATGTTCGAGGTGCTCGCGGGTGAGGACCGGATCGACGCGACGGCCGTCCAGACGGTGGGCACCAAGGGGCATGACGGGTTCGTGCTGGGCTTGGTGCGCTGAGGCGTCACCGCCACAGGCGGATCGCCGCCGGCGGCGCTCGGCGGCAAACCTCCGCTGCGGGCCGCCGAGCGAGCGGAACGGCTGGCTCTCGTGCGACAAACGCAGGACCGAACTCGACCCGCCCGACCCGACCCGCCCGCCGGCCGTCACCGCCGGGGGCGGACCTCCACCGGCGGCGCGAGCGGCACACCCCGCTGCTCCGCACCACCGAGCGGCCGGTACGGCTGACCCTCGTGCGCCGCGGTCATGAACGTGCGCCAGATGTCGGCCGGGACCACGTCGCCGGTGAGCTTGGCGCCCGTCGCGTCCGTCAGGCGGCGGTCGTCGTCGGAGCCGATCCAGACCGCTGTCGCCAGCTGGGGGGTGTAGCCGACCGCCCAGGCGTCCTGGTTGTCCGGGGAGTTGCCGTGCTCGGCCGCGCCGAAGCGCAGTGCTGCCGGGCGGCCGTCCGGCAGTGACGTGCCCAGCGTGCCGGTGACGTCCTCGGCGATGCGGCGGCTCGTGTCCGCGTCGTCGTCGAACGCCGGCCGCGCGGTGTCGGTGTGCTCCCAGACGACCGCGCCGCTCTCGTCGCGCACCTTCGCCACCAGGTGCGGGGTGGTGCGCGTGCCCTCGGCGGCGAACGTCGCGTACGCGCCGGCCATGTCCAGTGGCCGGAACGGGTAGCGGCCGATCGCGATGCCGGCCCCGATGAGGAAGCCGTCCTTCTCGCGCATCGTCGGGGTGCCGTCGACGGTCTCCGGGATGCCCGCCTGCCGCGCGGCCTCGCTCAGCGCGTCCGGGCCGAGCTTCTTCGCCAGCGCGACGAACGGGCCGTCGGCCTGGGCCTGCATCGCCGTGCGCAGGGTGCACTTCGGGCCGCAGACGTCCGGGTACTGGAAGTTCTCCCCGAGGAACTCCTGCTTTTCCGGCGACGGCACCGGCTGGTCGAGGCCGTACCCTCGGCGCACCGCCGCGGCGAGCGTGAACGGGTAGAACGCCGAGCCGGCCGCGTGCGGGGTGCCGGCGTAGTCGCGGACACTCTGGTCACCGCCCTGGTAGGCGCGGACGGCGCCGGTCTTCGGATCGACCGCGACGATCGCGCCGCGGAACACCTTGGGCTCGCTCTTCAGCCTGTCCTGCAACGCTTTCCTCGCGATGTCCTGCATGCCGCGGTCGAGCGTCGTCACGACCGTCATGTTGCCCTGCTGGAGCCGGCCGAGCGGGAAGCCGTCCTGTTCGAGCTCGGCCAGCACCTGCTGCTTGACGTGGAACTCGTCGTAGGTGACGCGGCCCGCGCGGGTCTCCGACGGCGCCTGGACCTCGGCGGCCGGGTAGGCCATGTTTTCGTCGCCCTTCACGTATCCGCGGCTGACGAGCTTGTCGCGCACGTACTGCCAGCGCCGCGTCGCGTGGGCGTCCCCGGAGGCGGCCGGGTCGTGCACCGACGGCGACTGGATCATCCCGGCGAGGAACGCGGCTTCGCTCCAGGTCATCGAGTCGTCGAGCTTCTTGCCGAAGTAGGCGTTCATCGCCGCGGCGGGCCCGAACGTGCCGCGGCCGAAGGAGATGATGTTGACGTAGCTCTCGAAGATCTGTTCCTTGCTCTGCTCCTGGGTGATCTTCGTGGACAGCACGAGCTCGGCGAACTTGCGCCCGATCGTGGCGTCTTCGTCGCCGGTGGACTTCTTGATGTACTGCTGGGTGATCCCGGACCCGCCGCCGACGCCGGTGAGGAACGCGCGGCCGATGCCGGTCGGGTCGAAACCCTGGTTGTCCCAGAAGGTCGGGTCCTCGGTGGCGACGATCGCGTCCCGCAGCTTTTCGGGCACCTGCGTGTAGGGCACGAACGTGCGGTCGCCGTCGGCCGGGATGACCTTGAGCAGCTCGGACCCGTCCGAGTACTGCAGGACGACGGTCTTGTCGAGCTCGGCGAGGACCTCTTGCGGGCTCCGGACGTCGAGCACGAGGTAGGCGACCCAGAACGCGATCAGCGGGACGCCGACGAGCGTGCCGGCGGTCCAGTAGCCGATCCGCCGGATCCGCCGCCACCGGCGGCGGCGCGGGGTGTCCGGTTCGGCGGGAGCCTCGTCTTTTTCCTCGGTCGCCAAGGTCACGAATGGATGACGGCCGAACGGGTGAGGAGGTTCTGTGGAGAACTAACGAGGTTGTTCGAATCCTGTCAAGACGGCCTTCAGGCCAGGAAGGCGCGCAGCAGCGACGCCGTCCCCTCGATGTGCTCCGCCATGGCCTGCCGCGCCGCGGCCGCGTCGCCGGCGAGGATCGCGTCCACGATCGCTTCGTGCTGGGCGTTGGAGTGCTCGAGGTTCGGCGGCAGCAGCGGGATCCGGTCGAGCAGCTGGTTGACGCGGGTGCGGGCGTCGGCCATCGCCGTGGTCAGGGAGCCGGACGCCGTCACCTCCGCGATCGCCAGGTGCAGGCGGGAGTCCTTGCGGCGGTAGTCGTCGAGGTCCGCGCTCGCGGCCTCGGCGAGCGTGCCGGTGAGGTGCTGCCGGTCGGCCGGGCTCAGCGAACGCGCGGCGGCCATCTCCGCGACGCCCGTCTCGAGGACGTAGCGGAGGCTCAGCGTGTCCTCGAGCGCGAAGGGTTCAACCTTGCCTTCGGGTGACCGTTCGGGCGGGCCGGGGAGGGTGTCGTTCACGAACGTGCCGCCGTAGCGGCCCCGCCGTGACTCGACGTAACCGGCGTCCGAAAGGGCACGAATGGCCTCGCGGAGCGTGACGCGGCTGACCCCGAGCCGCTCGGCGAGCTCGCGTTCCGACGGGAGCCGCTCCCCCGCGCCCACCACCCCGAGCCGGATCGCCTGCAGCAGCCGCTCGACGGTCTCCTCGAAGGCATTGCCCGCGCGGACCGGCCGGAACAGCGCTTCACCGGCATTCACCACCGAGGTCGACTCCATCCCGCGAGTTTAGGCCGCGCCGAGTGGATCACCGTCGCCGCAGCGCACCTTCGGAGTGGCCGCGGCCGGTCGCTCTCGGTGACAATGGTGTTCGCGGGTGGAAAAACCGGTGGAACCGGACGGGCACACTCGGCAACGATGGTGACACCGACACCGCACATCGACGCAGGGGGCGATCCGGTGCACTTCTTGATGGCCGAGGATCTGGTTCACGAGCGGGAGAACGAACTGCGCCACGGCGTGCGCAACCGCCCGCCGGGTCAGGCCACACCGAGCCGCAGGCCGGGCACGAGGAGACAGCAGCTCGGCTGGCGCCTGGTCGAGGTCGGCCTGCGGATGGCAGCCGACCCGGAGCAGAACTAGCACCGCTAGAAAACGCATCTTTCCTAGGGAAAGCTCGGCCCCGGCACCTCCGAGACGCATCTTTCCCAGGGAAAGTGGCGTCGTCAGCACTCGATGACGTTCACCGCCAGGCCGCCGCGTGCGGTTTCCTTGTATTTCACGCTCATGTCCGCGCCCGTCTCGCGCATCGTCTTGATCGCCTTGTCCAGCGTCACCACGTGACTGCCGTCGCCGCGCATCGCCATCCGGGCCGCGTGGATCGCCTTCGACGCGCCGACCGCGTTGCGCTCGATGCACGGGATCTGCACCAGGCCGCCGACCGGGTCGCACGTCAGGCCCAGGTGGTGCTCAACGCCGATCTCGGCCGCGTTCTCCACCTGCGCCGGTGAGCCGCCGAGGACCTCCGTCAACCCCGCCGCGGCCATCGCCGAAGCCGAGCCGACCTCACCCTGGCAGCCGACCTCGGCGCCGGAGATCGAGCCCGTCTGCTTGAGGATCGAGCCGATCGCGGCGGCGGTGAGCATGAACGTGACGATGCCGTCGTCCGTCGAGTGCCGGATGAACCGCTGGTAGTAGTGCAGCACCGCCGGGATGATGCCGGCGGCGCCGTTGGTCGGCGCGGTGACCACCCGGCCGCCCGCGGCGTTCTCCTCGTTCACCGCCAGCGCGTACAGACTGACCCAGTCCATCGCGTACAACGGGTCGTCCGCGCCGTCCTCGGCCAGGAGCTTCTCGTGCAACGCCTTCGCGCGCCGCGGCACCTTCAGGCCGCCCGGCAGGACACCTTCGTGGGTGCAGCCGTTGCGGACACACTCGGCCATGACCGCCCAGATGTCCAGGAGCCCGGCCCGGACCTCTTCGCGCGAACGCCAGGACAGCTCGTTCGCCATCATGATTTCGCTGATCGGCAGCCCGGTCGACGCGCAGTGCCCGAGCAGGTCCGCGCCGGTGCGGAACGGGTACGGCACGGGCGTCGAATCCTCGACGAACACCGCGTCGGTCTCGTACGACTCGTCGCGGACGAAGCCGCCGCCGACCGAGTAGTACGTGCGCTCGCGCAGCAGTGAACCGGAAGCGTCGAAAGCACGGAACACCATGCCGTTCGGGTGCGCCGGCAACGACTTGCGCCGGTGCATCGTGAGGTCGTTGTCCTCGTCGAACGCGATCTCGTGCGTACCGGCCAAGCGCAGCCGCCCGGACTCACGGATTTCCGCGATGCGACCGGGCACGACATCCGTGTCGATCGCTTCGGGGCGTTCGCCCGAAAGCCCGAGCAGGACGGCTTTGTCACTGCCGTGGCCGAAGCCGGTCGCGCCGAGCGAGCCGAACAGCTCGGCCTGCACTCGTGCGGTCTTGGCGAGGTCGTCGCCGAGACCGTCCACAAAGGTCCGTGCCGCCCGCATCGGCCCGACGGTGTGGGAGCTCGACGGGCCGATGCCGATGGAAAACAGGTCGAAGACGCTGATCGCCATTGATCCGCCCCCTTCCTATCGCGCCAGCAGAGAGCTGGCTTCTTGCGCGGCCGGGCCCTGGTCGGCGAGGTGCTGCAGGTTCTCGGGCAGCTCCTCTCCACGGTAACCCTTGGTCTGGGCGTACAGCCGTCCCGCGCGGTACGACGACCGCACGAGCGGTCCGGCCATGACCCCGGCGAAGCCCATCGCCTCGGCGGCCTGGGAGTGCTCGACGAACTCCTCCGGCTTCACCCAGCGGTCCACCGGGTGGTGCCGCGGCGACGGCCGCAGGTACTGCGTGATCGTCAGGATCTCGCACCCGGCGTCGACCAGATCCTGCATCGCCGGAGCGACCTCGTCCGGGGTCTCCCCCATGCCGAGGATCAGGTTGGACTTCGTGACCAGGCCGAACTCACGCGCCTTGGTGATGACCTCGAGCGAACGCGCGTACCGGAACCCGGGACGGATCCGCTTGAAGATCCGCGGCACCGTCTCCACGTTGTGCGCCAACACTTCCGGCCGCGAACCGAAGACTTCGGCCAGCTGGGCCGGATCGGCGTTGAAGTCCGGGATCAACAGCTCAACACCGGTACCCGGGTTCAGGTCGTGAATCTGACGCACGGTCTCGGCATAAAGCCAGGCGCCGCCATCCTCGAGGTCATCCCGGGCCACACCGGTCACCGTGGAGTAGCGCAGACCCATCGCCTGAACGGACTCCGCGACCTTCCGCGGCTCGGTCCGGTCCAAAGCAGCCGGTTTACCCGTGTCGATCTGGCAGAAGTCGCACCGACGCGTGCACTGGTCACCACCGATGAGGAACGTGGCTTCGCGGTCTTCCCAGCACTCGTAAATGTTGGGACAACCAGCCTCTTCACAGACCGTGTGCAAGCCTTCGCGGCGCACCAGGCCCTTGAGTTCGGTGAACTCCGGGCCCATCCGCACCCGCGTCTTGATCCACGGCGGCTTCTTCTCGATCGGCGTCTCGCTGTTGCGGACCTCGAGCCGCAGCAGCTTCCGGCCCTCGGGCAGCGCGCTCACCGGGACAGGTCCGCGTACAACGGGTGCTTCGCGGCCAGCGCCTCGACGCGGTCACGCAGCTTCGCGCGCAGGGCGTCGTCGAAGTCCGGCTTCAGCGCCTCCGCGATGACGTCGGCGACCTCGGTGAAGTCGTCCGCCTGGAACCCGCGGGTGGCCAGCGCCGGGGTGCCGATCCGCAGGCCGGAGGTGATCATCGGCGGGCGCGGGTCGAACGGGACGGCGTTGCGGTTGACCGTGATGCCGACCTCGTGCAGCCGGTCCTCGGCCTGCTGACCGTCCAGAGTGGACTGGACGAGGTCGACCAGCACCAGGTGGACGTCGGTGCCGCCGGTCAGCACGCGCACACCGGCGTCAGCACAATCCGACTGGGACAGCCGCGATGCCAGGATCCGCGAACCTTCGAGCGTGCGCTGCTGACGCTCGCGGAACTCCTCGCTAGCGGCGATCTTCAGCGCGACGGCCTTGGCCGCGATGACGTGCTCGAGCGGCCCGCCCTGCTGGCCGGGGAACACCGCCGAGTTGATCTTCTTCGCCAGCTCCTGGCGGCACAGGATCAACCCGCCGCGCGGGCCGCCGAGGGTCTTGTGCGTGGTCGTGGTGACGATGTCGGCGTGCGGCACCGGCGACGGGTGCAGCCCGGTCGCGACCAGCCCGGCGAAGTGCGCCATGTCCACCATCAGCTTCGCCTCGACCAGGTCGGCGATGCGGCGGAACTCGGCGAAGTCGAGCTGACGCGGGTACGCGGACCAGCCGGCGATGATCAGCTTCGGCTGGTGCTCGACGGCGAGGCGCTCGATCTCCTCGAGGTCGACGATCCCGGTCTCTTTGTCGACGTGGTAGGCGACGACGTTGTAGAGCTTGCCCGAGAAATTGATCTTCATCCCGTGCGTCAGGTGGCCGCCGTGCGCCAGGTCGAGGCCGAGGATGGTGTCGCCGGGCTTGAGCACGGCGAACATCGCGGCGGCGTTGGCCTGGGCGCCCGAGTGCGGCTGGACGTTGGCGTGCTCGGCCCCGAACAGCGCCTTCGCGCGGTCGATCGCGAGCTGCTCGACAACGTCGACGTGCTCGCAGCCGCCGTAGTAACGGCGACCCGGGTAACCCTCGGCGTACTTGTTGGTCAGCACCGAGCCCTGCGCCTCGAGCACCCCCACCGGGGCGAAGTTCTCGGAGGCGATCATCTCCAGGGTGGACTGCTGGCGGTTCAGTTCGTCGGCGACGGCCGCGGCGACCTCGGGGTCGACTTCGGACAGGTGCTGGTCGAACGTCGTCATCAGTTCTCCTGGGTGAGCGCGGCGTACGCGGCGGCGTCGAGCAGTTCGGGCACGTCGCCGGTCAGACGCACCTTCAGCAGCCAGCCTTCCGTGTACGGGTCCTCGTTGATGACCTCGGGGCGGTCCGATGTGGCCTCGTTCACCTCGACGACCTCGCCGGACACGGGCGCGTACAGCTCGCTGACCGACTTGGTCGACTCGACCTCGCCGAACACCTCGCCCGCGGTCACGGTCGCGCCGGCGTCGGGCAGCTGGACGAACACGATGTCACCGAGCGACTCGGCGGCGAAGGCGGTGATGCCGACGGTGGCGACGCCGTCCTCGACGTTCAGCCACTCGTGTTCCTTGGTGTACTTCAGGTTCTCGGGGATGCTCACGGTGAAAGTCCTTTACGCGCGGGAGTAGAAGGGCAGGGCGACGACCTCGACGGGCTCGATCCTGCCCCGGATGTCGACGGAGAGCTCGGTGCCGGGCTCGGCGTACGCCCGATCGACGTACGCCATGGCGATCGGGTAACCCAGCGTGGGCGACAGCGCCCCACTGGTGACCTCGCCGATCTCGACGCCGTCCGACAGAAGCTTGTAGCCGTGCCGCGGAGCACGACGACCCGCGCCCTTGAGTCCGACCCGCACGCGCGGGACGTCCTGCTTGGACCGCTCTTCCAGTGCCGCGCGGCCGACGAAGTCGCCCGGCTTCTCGAACTTGACAACCCGCCCGAGCCCGGCTTCGAACGGGCTCTGGTCGAGGGTGAGTTCGTTGCCGTACAACGGCATTCCGGCTTCCAGCCGCAGAGTGTCGCGGCAGGCGAGCCCGGCCGGGACCAGCCCGTGACCCTCGCCCGCCTCGGTGAGGATGCGCCAGACCGCCGGGGCCTCGTCGGCGTTCACGAACAGCTCGAAGCCGTCTTCGCCGGTGTAGCCGGTGCGGGCGAGCAGGACGTCGTGGCCCTTCACGACTGCCGGGACGCTGGCGTAGTACTTGAGCGCGCCCAGGTCCGCGTCGGTGACGGCGCCGAGGATCGCGGCGGCGTTCGGGCCCTGGACGGCGATCAGCGCGGTCGTCTCCGACCGGTCGTCGACCACCGCGTCGAAGCCCGCGACCCGCTCGGCCAGTGCGTCCGCGACGACCTTCGCGTTGCCCGCGTTCGCGACGACCAGGTAGTGCTCGTCGGCCAGCCGGTAGACGACGAGGTCGTCCAGCACACCGCCGGAAGCGTCGCAGATCATCGTGTAGCGCGCGCGGCCCGGCTTGACCCCGGCGAGGTTGCCGACCAGCGCGAAGTCCAGCACGTCCGCGGCCTGCTTGCCGGTGACGTGGATCTCGGCCATGTGCGAGAGGTCGAACAGCCCGGCCGCCTCGCGGACCGCCTTGTGCTCGGCCAGCTCGCTGGCGTAGCGGACCGGCATCGACCAGCCGGCGAAGTCGGTGAACAGCGCACCGAGTCCCTTGTGGACTCCGTGGAGGGAGGTCTCTTTCGACACGTCGGGATCAGCCTTCGTAAGCGTTGAGGGGCGGGCAGGAGCACACGAGGTTACGGTCACCGCGGGCGCCGTCGATGCGCCGCACCGGCGGCCAGTACTTGTTCTTCCGCGAAACACCCGCCGGGTACACCGCCAGCTCGCGGTCGTAGGGCTTGTCCCACTCCCCGACCAGCGTCTCGGCGGTGTGCGGCGCCCCGCGCAGCGGCGACTCCTCGGCGCTCCAGCGGCCGGCCGCGACCTCGTCGATCTCGGCACGGATGGCGATCATCGCGGCGATGAACCGGTCGATCTCACCCAGGTCCTCGGACTCGGTCGGCTCGACCATCAGCGTGCCGGCGACCGGGAACGACATGGTCGGCGCGTGGAAGCCGTAGTCGATGAGCCGCTTCGCGACGTCGTCGACCGTCACGCCGGTCTCCTTGGTGAGCTGCCGCAGGTCGAGGATGCACTCGTGCGCGACCAGGCCGTCCTGGCCGGTGTAGAGCACCGGGTAGTGCGGCGCCAGGCGCGAAGCGACGTAGTTCGCGGCCAGGACAGCGACCTTCGTGGCCGCGGTCAGGCCGGGCGCGCCCATCATGCGGACGTAGGCCCACGAGATCGGCAGGATCGACGCCGAGCCGTACGGCGCGCCGCTGATCGGGCCGACGCCGGTCGCCGGGCCGGCCTGGTCCAGCAGCGGGTGGTTGGGCAGGTACGGCGCCAGGTGCGCGCGCACCGCGACCGGGCCGACGCCGGGGCCGCCACCGCCGTGCGGGATGCAGAAGGTCTTGTGCAGGTTCAGGTGCGAGACGTCGCCGCCGAACTCGCCCGGCTTGGCCAGGCCGAGCAGGGCGTTGAGGTTCGCGCCGTCGACGTACACCTGGCCGCCGCCGTCGTGGACGATCTTCGCGAGCTCATCGATGGAGTGCTCGTAGACGCCGTGCGTGGACGGGTAGGTGACCATGATCGCGGCGAGCGTGTCGCGGTGGGTGTCCACCTTGGACCGCAGGTCGGCCAGGTCGACGTTGCCCTCGTCGGTGCACTTCACAACGACCACGCGCATCCCGGCGAGCACCGCGGACGCGGCGTTGGTGCCGTGCGCGGACGACGGGATCAGGCAGACGTCGCGAGCCTCGTCGCCGTTCGCGCGGTGGTACGCGCGAATCGCGAGGAGCCCGGCCAGCTCACCCTGGCTGCCCGCGTTCGGCTGCAGCGACACCTTGTCGTAGCCGGTGACCTCGGCCAGCCAGTCCGCGAGCTGCCCCACGAGCGTGTGGTAACCCTCGGCGTCTTCGGCCGGCGCGAACGGGTGGATGCCGGCGAACTCGCGCCAGCTGATCGGCTCCATCTCGGTGGTGGCGTTGAGCTTCATCGTGCAGGAGCCGAGCGGGATCATGCCGCGGTCGAGCGCGTAGTCCTGGTCGGACAGGCGGCGCAGGTAGCGCAGCATCGCCGTCTCGGAGCGGTGGCTGCCGAAGACCTCGTGGCCCATGAAGCCGCTCTCGCGGGCCAGGCCGTTGGGCAGCGCGACGCCGTCCTGGACGTCTTCTTCGATCCCGAACGCCTTCAGGACCTTCGCGGCGATCGCCGGCGTGCTGACCTCGTCGAAGGCGACCCGCACGTGGTCGGCGTCGACGTGACCGAGGTTGATCCCGGCTTCGCGGGCGGCGGCGTGGACCTCGGCGGCCTGGCCGGGGACGCGCGCGACAACCGTGTCGAAGAAGGACTCGTGCACAACCTCGACGCCGGTCTTACGGAGAGTGTCGGCGAGGCCCGCGGCCAGGCCGTGGACACGCTGGGCGATCCGCTTGAGGCCGTCCGGGCCGTGGTAGACCGCGTACATCGCGGCCAGCACGGCGGGCAGGACCTGCGCGGTGCAGATGTTGGACGTCGCCTTCTCGCGACGGATGTGCTGTTCACGGGTCTGCAGCGCCAGCCGATAGGCCGGGTTGCCGTCGGCGTCGACCGAGACGCCGACCAGCCGCCCGGGCAGCGACCGCTCGAGGCCGGAACGGACCGACATGTACCCGGCGTGCGGGCCGCCGTAACCGAGCGGGACGCCGAAGCGCTGCGTCGAACCGGCGGCGACGTCGGCGCCGAACTCGCCGGGCGCGGTGATCAGCGTCAGCGAAAGCAGGTCGGCGGCGACGGTGAACAGCGCGCCCGAGGCCTTCGCCGACTCGGAAATCGCGTGGTAGAAGCCGCGGCCGCGCAGCACGCCGGAAGCGCCCGGGTACTGGACGACCACACCGAAGAAGTCGTCCGGCAGGCCGGTGAGCAGGTCGCGGACCTCAACCTCGATGCCCAGCGCCTCGACGCGGGTCCGCACGACGGCGATCGTCTGCGGCAGGCATTCGGCGTCCAGCACAACCTTGTTCGACTTGGACTTCGACGCGCGGCGCATCAGCGTGACGGCCTCGGCGACGGCGGTCGACTCGTCCAGCAGGGACGCGTTCGCGGTGGCCAGGCCGGTCAGGTCGGCGACCATGGTCTGGAAGTTGAGGAGCGCTTCGAGGCGGCCCTGGGAGATTTCCGGCTGGTAGGGCGTGTACGCGGTGTACCAGGCCGGGTTCTCGAGGACGTTGCGGCGGATCACGCCGGGGGTGACGGTGTCGGAGTAGCCGAGCCCGATCATCTGCGTCATCGGCCGGTTGCGCGCGGCGAGGGCGCGCAGCTCCGCGGTGGCGTCCTCTTCGGACGCGGCGGGCGGAAGCCGCAGGTCACGGGTGGCGCGGATGGCGGTCGGCACGGCCGCGCCGACGAGGGCGTCCAGGCTGCCGTAACCGCACTCGGCCAGCATCTTCGCGCGTTCGGCCTCGGACGGGCCGATGTGGCGGGCGTCGAACTGCGTAGAAGTGATCGGGAGCTCCTCAGGCCGGGCGCACAAGGGTGCGCTGGGAACTCCCCCTCTGTCATGGCACCTGAGAGTTTCACCGTGTGCGACACGGCTTTCACCTTGGGTGAGGCGCGGGTGCGCCTGCTTTCCAGAGTGGCCTCGCGCGAAGCGGTAGCAGGTACCTGAGAGATTCCGGGGAGTTTGCTCCTTCGGTGCCCCACCACGTTCGTGAGGGCTCTCCCGCCTCGGCTCGACGGCCCGATCTGCAGTTGTGGCGGTTACGGTACCTGCCGCCTTCGAGGTCCGTCTACTTCACACGAGTTACGCCACATCACGCCTCGACCGGAGCCCGAACCCGGCGCACGACCTGGCCGGCCAGCGCGGGCGGCCGCCGCACCCGGCCGGACGGGAGGACCAGCCGGGTGAGCGGGCCGCCGAGCGGCACCGGCGGGTGCCCCGCGCCGAGCAGGACGTGCTCGACCACCTGCTCGGCGAACCACGCCACGGCGTCGTTCAGGCGGTCGAGGGACGGGCGGTCGCCGTCGAACACGTCGGCGTCGTCGAGCGTCACTTCGAAGTACGCGCAGCCCGGCGGGATCCCGGCCTCGACCGCCGCCTCGATGGCGCGCGCCCCCTCCTCGGGGTCGGCGAACCCGGCTTCGAGCAGCGGCTCGCGGTAGATCCGGGCCGCGCGGGCGCGCATGCGGGGGCCGTAGCGGACGACGACCGGGAGCCGTCCGGTCAGGTCGGGCACGGCCAGGCCGTGCAGCAGCATGATCGGCGGCACCGCGTGCACCAGCCGCGGCGCGGGCTCGGCCAGCTCCCGTGCGGTGATCCGGACGCGGTCGGCCATCGTGTCGGGCAGGCCGAAGTAGCGGAAGTCGACGTTGCCGAACCCGAGGCCGTCCGCGACCAGCGACGCCAGCAGCTCGCCGTAACCCCAGATCGGCGACAGCACGACGACCGGCGGCGCGGCGACGATCGGTGACGGCGCGGGCGGCCGGGTCGCCTCCTGCTCGGGCACCTGGATCACCAGCCGCGGCGGCTGGTGCCAGTCGTGCACCTCGGCGACCCGCCAGTAGAGCCCGAGCGGCCGCCAGAGGTCCCCGAGGACCTCGTGCTCGAGGATCCGGCGCACCTCGGCGTCGTCGTGGGGGAAGTCCCGCGGCGGCACGACCCCGACGTAGTGGTGGTAGGTGACGCGGACCTCGTCACCGCGGGTGGCGGAGCGGATCCGCATCTCCCAGTCGATCGGTGACGCCGCGATGGTGTTGGCCACCTGCGTGCCGGGTGAGGAGTAGACGAGCGCCGTGGCCTGCCGCAGGAACTGCCCGGCCTCGGTGATGCCGTCCCGCAGCGCCCTCGCGGCCTGCGCGACGTGCACCGGGCTGGCGAGGCTGCCGGGCAGCACCCCGGCGACCCGCAGCAGCTCGGCTTCCCCGAGCCCGGTGACCTCGGCGAGCTGCGCCCAGTGGTCGAAGACGGTCACCTTCGGCGCGTGCCGGTGCTCGATCCAGCTGCGCAGCGTCGAGGTCGGCACCCCGATGCGTCTCGCGGCCTCGTCGAG
Source organism: Amycolatopsis sp. NPDC051758 (assembly GCF_044453095.1). NCBI lineage: Bacteria > Bacillati > Actinomycetota > Actinomycetes > Pseudonocardiales > Pseudonocardiaceae > Amycolatopsis > Amycolatopsis sp. NPDC051758. The sequence goes on from NZ_JBITCJ010000006.1 coordinate 196,142, forward strand.
CGAGAGCCCCTTCGCCCGGATGCCGGCCCGGACCGCTTCCGCCCACTCGTCGGCGCGCCAGTGCGTCACCTCACAAAGCTAACGCAGCAGAGACCCGATCTTCGCCGGGTAACTACGCCCGGCGGAAGCTTCTGGTTCGCAGCCTCGTGGTCCCTGGGGGCTGCCGCCGCGATCGCGGCCGCGGTCATCGTCGCCCTCGCCGTGGACCGGCAGACAGGGCCCAGCAGATCCGCGCCCGACTACGAGGCCGTGGTCCGAGACACCGCGTCGATCGTTTTCCCCGGGAGCGTGGCATCGCCGGAGCAGGTGCAGGAACTCCTTCCCAGTTCCAAGCGATCCACCGATGTCGCTTGTGACAACCTCGCCGCCATGCCACGAAGCGAAGTCGTCCAGTACACCGCCGTGTCGCTCGGCGACCGGGCGAAGGCCGACATGCTGGTCGCTTCGATGGAACGGAACGTCTGCACCCGCAGGTAAGCGCGCCAGTGCGTCACCTCACAAAGCTAACGAAACCCGCTAGTTTTGCGCAGGGACAAATCGCCCACACCACGTCGACGCTGGTGACCATGACCACCACCGTGATCGCCCTCGTCCTGATCGTCGGCACGCTGACCTTCGCCGCCGGCGCCTTCCTCGCCGCCGAGATCGCCACTCGCATCCTGCGGCGGCGCGAACGGCAGATCTCCGAAGAGCGCAAGACGCTCAACGCGGCCTGGAAGTACCTGCGGGAGGTGTACGGCGTGCGGAAACCCGGGGAGAAGACGCGCCGTTAGAGCGGCGTCACGTAGGCGCCGGAGATGCCGCCGTCGACCAGGAACTGGGACGCCGTGATGAAGCTGGCGTCGTCGCTGGCCAGGAACGCCACCGCGGCCGCGATCTCCTCGGGCTCGGCGAAGCGGCCGACCGGCACGTGCACCAGCCGCCGCGCCGCGCGTTCCGGGTCCTTCGCGAACAGCTCCTTGAGCAGCGGGGTGTTCACCGGGCCCGGGCACAGCGCGTTGACGCGGATGTTCTCCCGCGCGAACTGGATGCCCAGCTCGCGGCTCATCGCGAGCACCCCGCCCTTCGACGCGGTGTAGGAGATCTGCGACGTCGCCGCGCCCATCACCGCGACGAACGACGCCGTGTTGATGATCGAACCCTTGCCCTGGCGCTGCATGTGCGGCAGGACGGCCTTGCAGCAGTGGTACACCGACGTCAGGTTGACCCGCTGGACCCGCTCCCACGCGTCGATGCCGGTGGTGAGGATCGAGTCGTCCTCCGGGGGTGAGATGCCGGCGTTGTTGAACGCGACGTCGACCGAGCCGAACTGCTCGACGGTGGTGTGGAACAGGCTCTCCACCTGCTCGGCGTCGGTGACGTCGGTCTGGACGAACGCGCCACCGATCTCGTCGGCGGCGGCCTTGCCCTCGACCGGCGTCAGGTCCGCGATGACGACCTTCGCGCCTTCGCTCGCCAGGCGGCGCGCCGAAGCGAGCCCGATGCCGCTCGCGCCGCCGGTGATCACCGCGACGCGGCCTTCGAAACGCTGGACCATTACTCCTCCGTGCTCAGAAAGACGTTCTTGGTTTCGGTGAACGCCGCCGCGGCGTCGGGGCCCAGCTCGCGGCCGAGGCCGGACTGCTTGAAGCCGCCGAACGGCGTCCAGTAGCGCACCGAAGAGTGCGAGTTGACCGACAGGTTGCCGGCTTCGACACCCCGCGCCACCCGCCACGCGCGGCCGGCGTCGCGGGTCCAGATCGAGCCGGACAGGCCGTACTCGGTCGCATTGGCCATCCGGAGCGCGTCGGCCTCCTCGGCGAACGGCACCACGGCGACAACCGGGCCGAAGACCTCGTCCGCCACGGCCGGGTGCCGCAGGTCGGGCGGGGTGAGGACGGTCGGCGGGAACCAGAAGCCGGACCCGGTGGGCGCGGTGCCGCGGAACGCGACGGGCGCGTCGTCCGGCACGTACGACGCGACCTTTTCGCGGTGCGCGGCGGAGATCAGCGGGCCCATCTCGGTCTTCTCGTCGCCGGGGTCGCCGACAACAACGCCGTGCACCGCGGGTTCGAGCAGCTCCATGAAGCGGTCGTACGCGCTCGCCTGCACCAGGATCAGCGAGCGCGCGCAGCAGTCCTGGCCCGCGTTGTCGAAGACGCCGTAGGGCGCGGTCGCCGCGGCCTTCTCCAGGTCGGCGTCGGCGAAGACGATGTTCGCGTTCTTGCCGCCCAGCTCCAGCGTCACGCGCTTCACCTGGGCCGCGCAGCCGGCCATGATCTGCTTGCCGACCTCGGTGGAGCCGGTGAAGACGACCTTGCGCACCCCCGGGTGGTCCACGAACCGTTGCCCGACAACGGATCCCTTGCCGGGCAGCACCTGGAAGACGTCTTCGGGGATGCCGGCCTCGCGGGCCAGCTCGCCGAGCCGGATCGCGGTCAGCGGCGTCAGCTCGGCGGGCTTGAGGACGACGGTGTTGCCGGCGGCGAGCGCGGGCGCGAAGCCCCAGCCCGCGATCGGCATCGGGAAGTTCCACGGCACGATCACGCCCACCACGCCCAGCGGTTCGTGGAAAGTGACGTTGACCCCGCCGGGCACCGGGATCTGCTGGCCGATCAGGCGTTCCGGCGCGGCGGAGTAGTAGTTGAGGACGTCGCGGACGTTGCCCGCCTCCCAGCGGGCGTTGCCGATGGTGTGCCCGGAGTTCTCGACCTCGAGCCGCGCGAGGTGCTCGATGTCGGCCTCGACGGCGTCGGCGAAGCGGCGCAGCAGCCGCGCGCGGTCGCCGGGGGTGACGTCGCGCCACGCCGGGAACGCCGCCTGGGCGCGGGCGATCGCCGCGTCGGTCTCCTCGGCGCTGGTCAGCGGGACGGTCCGCACGACCTCCTCGGTGGCGGGGTTCAGGACGTCGAACGTCGTCATCGCCTCTCCTTGCTCGCTTCGACGAGGGCCTGGAACAGCCGGACGTCGTCGGTGTCCTGCTCGGGGTGCCACTGGACGCCGAGCAGGAAGCCCTCACCCGGCGCTTCGGCGGCCTCGATCGAGCCGTCGGCCGACCAGCCGACCGGGTCCAGGCCGTCGCCGAGCCGGTCGATCGCCTGGTGGTGGTAACAAAGCGTCTTGGTTTCCGAGCCGAGGATCCCGGCGGCGCGGCTGCCGTCGGCCAGGGTGACGATGCCCTGGCCGAACGTCGCGGGCGCGGGCTGGTGCTCGGTGGACTCCCGGGCCTCGGGCAGGTGCTGGACCAGGGTGCCGCCGAGGGCGACGCTGATCACCTGCAGGCCGCGGCACACGCCGAGGACGGGCTTGCCCGCCTTCCGCGCCGCTTCGAACAGGCCGAACTCGAAGGCGTCGCGGTTCGGCCTGGTGTAGGTCGTGGGGTGCTGCTCCTGGCCGTAGCGCTCGGGTTCGACATCGGCGCCGCCCGTGAGCACCAGCCCGTCCACAGTGGACATGAGCCGGTCGTACGCGTCGCTGACCGGCGGAAGCAGCACCGGGATGCCGCCCGCGGCGACAACGCAGTCGACGTAGACCCGGTGCAGCAGTGCGGCTTCCGTCTCCCAGACGAGGAACTTGGCGGGCTCGAGGTAGGTGGTCAGCCCGATGACGGGCCTAGAGTCGTTCGAAGCCACGAACTCGCTCCCAGTCGGTGACGGCGGCGTTGTAGGCGTCCACCTCGATCTTCGCCGCGTTCAGGTAGTGCTCGACAACGTCCTCGCCGAACGCTTCGCGCGCCAGCTCACTGCCGGCGAGCGCCGCGGCGGCTTCGGGCAGCGTGGTCGGCACCGTGTCCCGGCCGGAGTGGTAGGCGTTGCCGGTGAAGGGTTCTTCCAGCTCCAGCTCGTTCTCGATTCCGTGCAGGCCGGCGGCGATCAGCGCGGCGACGGCGAGGTACGGGTTGACGTCCCCACCTGGCACGCGGTTCTCGACGCGGAGCGACTCGCCGTGGCCGACAACGCGCAACGCGCAGGTGCGGTTGTCGGTGCCCCACGCGATCGCGGTCGGCGCGAAGCTACCGGGGACGAACCGCTTGTAGGAGTTGATGTTGGGCGCGAGGAAGTACGTCAGCTCGTGCAGGGCGGCCAGCTGGCCCGCGAGGAAGTGCTCCATCAGCTTCGAGAAGCCGTGCTCGCTGTCCCCCGCCAGGACCGCGCGGCCTTCGGTGGAGCGCAGGCTGATGTGGATGTGGCAGGAGTTGCCCTCGCGCTCGTTGTACTTCGCCATGAAGGTGAGGCTCTTGCCCTCCTGCGCGGCGATCTCCTTGGCGCCGTTCTTGTAGACGCTGTGGTTGTCGCAGGTGCTCAGCGCGTCCGTGTAGCGGAAGGCGATCTCCTGCTGGCCGGGGTTGCACTCCCCCTTGGCGGACTCCGGGTAGAGGCCGGCGCCGGCCATGTCGTTGCGGATGCGGCGCAGCAGCGGCTCGAGCCGCGCGGTGCCGAGCATGGAGTAGTCGACGTTGTACTGGTTGGCGGGCTTGAGACCGTGGTAGCGCTTGTCCCAGGCGGCTTCGTAGGTGTCGTCGAAGACGATGAACTCGAGCTCGGTCCCGACGTAGGCGGCGAGCCCGCGCTCGGCGAGGCGCTCGAGCTGCCGGCGCAGGATCTGGCGCGGCGACACCGACACCGGCCCGCCCTGCACGCGCTCGACGTCGGCCAGCACCAGCGCGGTGCCCTCCTGCCAGGGGATCTCCCGCAGCGTCTCGAAGTCGGGACGCAGCACGAAGTCGCCGTAGCCGCTGTCCCAGGAGGAGAGCGCGTAGCCGTCGACGGTGTTCATGTCGACGTCCACGGCCAGGAGATAGTTGCACGCCTCGGTGGCGTGCCCGACGACCTCGTCCAGGAAGTACTCCGCCGAGCAGCGCTTGCCCTGGAGCCTGCCCTGCATGTCCGTGATCGCGACGAGCACGGTGTCGATCGAGCCCGCGTCCACGCGCGCCCGGAGCTCGTCGAGCGTGAGCAAACCTCGCCTGCGTGCCATCTGCCGCCCCAAAGGTTTGATGCGAATCCTTTGCCGGTCCTTCCTACCCGGTGACCCCGCGCGGGTCAACCGGAACAAAGGTATTTTCTTGAACCATTGGATCGGCGGCCGGTATGGGCCGTTTGCCCGGCTGAGAAGAGTCTGTGAATTCGGCGCGAAGGGAGGAATCCGGGGTACTCCCACGTTGTACGGGGCAGGAGAGGTGAGATCGATGACCACAGCATTCACGCAGACCACGATCGGACAGCAGCAGGCCCGGCCCCAGCTGCCGACCCTGCCCACCGGCTGGCCGATCGGCACGTACGAGTCCTACGAGCAGGCACAGCGCGCGGTCGACCACCTCGCGGGCACGGACTTCCCGGTCACCGACGTCACCATCGTGGGCGTGGAGCCGATGCTCGTCGAGCGGATCGCGGGCAAGATGTCGTGGGGCAAGGTCCTCGGCAGCGCGGCGACGTCCGGCGCGCTGTTCGGCCTGTTCCTCGGCCTGGTGCTCAGCCTGCTGAACCCCGGCGCGGGACTGGTGCCGATCGCGATCGGCCTCGTCGCCGGCCTCGGGTTCAACCTGCTGTTCGGCGCACTGGGCTACGCGGCGAACCGCAACAAGCGCGGGTTCATCTCGCAGAGCCAGCTGGTGGCGCGCCGCTACGACGTGCTGTCCCAGCCCCGCAACGCCGAGAAGGGCCGCGCCCTGCTCGCCGACCTCGCGGCGAGGAGCGCCTTCGGCCACTGACGCTGACTGACCACGAAGGCCGCCTCCGGGTTTCCGGAGGCGGCCTTCGTCATGTCCGGCGCCGGTTTGCGAGCGCCCCAATGTGGCCTTCGGTGCGTCTTGCGCACCCAAGGCGGCCTTCGGTGCGTCAGACGCAACCAAGGCCGCCTTGGGGCGCTTGCCCGGGCTGTGGACAACCCGCGCGAAGGACGCCGGAAGACGCTGGAACTGTCGGTGGTCGCCGGTAGCGTGGAAAACGGGGGCTGCTCAGGTCCGGTGAGCTCCCGGCGAGCCAGCGGTTGCTCAGGTGCCTGAGGACACCGTCGGTGCGTCCGGGATCTCCGCCGGATCCGCCAGGCTCACCGGCCGGCCCTCGCGCAGCAGCTCACCCCAGCGTCCCCGGTCGTACCGCGCCGGTGGTGTCTCCGTCAGGAACTCCCGCAGGATCTCCAGGAACCGGCGCGGGTCCGACCGGTGCGGGAAGTGGCCCGCCCCCTCGAACAGCACCAGCCGGCTGCCCGGCATCGCCCGGTGCGCGCGCAGCGCGTGGCCGCTCGGCACCACCCGGTCGTCCGTTCCCCACACCAGCAGCGTCGGGATTCCCTCGGTCAGGTAACACCGGTCCAGCATGTTGACAACCTGGCCGCGCCAGTCGACCACCGAGCGCAGGGTGCGCAGGAACGCCGAGCGGGTGCTCGGCTCGAGCAGCCGGACGTACCGGGCCAGCACGTAGTCGAGGTCCTCGGACAGCCGCAGCAGCTCCGCGAACCCGCGCAGCGCCGACAGCGCCGGCCGCGAGCCGAGCAGCGGCAGCACCAGGCCCGCGCCCGGGGCGGCGGCCAGCCGGAGCAACGGGTGCACACTCGCCCCGACCCCGCCCGAGCCGACCAGGACGAGCCGCTCGCAGCGTTCCGGGAACTGGTAGGCGAACTGCATCGCGACACCGCCGCCGAGCGAATGCCCGACCACGGTGACCCGGTCGACGTCGAGCGTCGTGAGCAGGTCGCGCATGCCGCACGCGTACGCGGCGACCGAATAGTCCGCGCGGGGTTTGGCCGAAGCGCCGTGGCCGAGGAGGTCGGGCGCGATCACCGTGTACTCGCCCGCCAGCGAGGCGAGCAGGTCGAGCCACGTCGACGAGTCGTCGCCGATGCCGTGCAGGAACAGCAGGGCCGGCCCGCGCCCGCCCATCCGGTAGGCGCGCTCGTACCCGTGGACCACCCGGGTCCGCGGAGCGAAGGTGTCCGGCACCCGCCCAGCTCACCACGCCCACGTTTCGCGGACGTTCGGATCGGGTGAACGCCAGGAGCGGCCCCGACCTCCGCTCCTGGCGTTCGTTCCCCCGTTACTTCGTCGGTGTCGGCGAGGCCGGCGTCGACGAAGGAGTCGGCGTGCTGGACGAAGGGGAAGGCGGCGGAGCCGTCACCTTCGGGATCGCGGCGCTGAACGGCACCCCCGCGTTCTCGCGACAGGAGGAGCGATAACCGTTGTAGCCGTTGTAGTTGCCCTCGTCGTCGGTGACGCCCTGCTGGATCTGCGGCCGCGGGAAGCGGTTGTCCTCGCCGATCTTCTCCTTGGTGCCCGACGACCGTTCGCAGCCGTAGCGGGTCAGGGTGATCGGCCTGCCTTCCTCGTCATAGAGGTAGACCTCGGTCAGCGGCTTGCCCTCGGCGTCGAACGCGTAGACGTTCTCGATCTCGTGGTTGCCGTAGTTCAGCTGGTCGTTGCCGTAGCGGTCGGACGTCGGGTAGTACGACGTCGAGCCCTGGTAGGAGTTCCGGTTCGAGACGAGGTCGACGGCGGCGCCGAACCCGCCCAGCGCGCCGCCGATGACGAACGCCGAGACCGGCACGGCCACCCACAGCAGCCGCCGGTCGCCGCGCACCCGCGGGCCGGCCCACACGATCGCCGCGCCCGCGACGAGCAGGAACGGCAGCAGCAGCACCGCGTCCTTCTCCCGGAGCATGAGCAGCACCCCGAACCCGATCAGCGTGATCGCGCACAGGATCCACCACGCCGGCTTCAGCGAACCGAGGTACCGCAGCACCTTTCCGGTGTCCTCCTGCTCGCGCCCCTTGGCCAGCGCGCCCCGCAGCCACACCAGCTCGGGCAGCGACAGCACCGGCTCGACACCGCCGCGCAGCAGCAGCGCCAGGCTGATCAGGAACACCGGCAGGAACACCAGCAGCCCCAGGAGCACGTCGGCGTGGATGGTCACGGCGGCGCTGAACGCCAGCAGCGCCAGCCCCAGCGCGCAGACCACCAGGCCCCACAACGCGATCCGCGGTTTCACCAGACCGGGTGACGCGGGCTTCGTCATCACCTGCGTCGCGCCCTCCGCGGCCGGCGGGTAACCACCGGACGCGCGCAGCTCGGCGGCGTAGCTCTCCGGCGAGCCGAGCCGTTCGATCAGCGCCTCGACGCGGGCGCCCTCCCCCAGCTCGGCTTCCAGCTCCGCCAGGTGCGGCCGGACGTCCTCGAGGATCTCTTCGACTTCGCTCGCGGGCAGGTCGGCGAGCGCGGTGCGGACCCGCGCCAGATACACCCGCACGGCGGTCGGCTTCTCGCTCATGCTGCCTCTCCCAAAAGCACGTTCATCGTCGATGCGAAGCTCTGCCAGGTCTTTCCCGACTCCGCCAGGCGGAGCCGGCCCGGCTCGTTCAGGCTGTAGTACTTGCGGTGCGGCCCTTCCTCGCTCGGCACCACGTACGAGGTGAGCAGGCCGGCCTTGTAGAGCCTGCGCAACGTCCCGTACACCGACGCGTCCCCCACCTCGTCCAGGCCGGCGGCCCTGAGTCTTCGCAGTACGTCGTACCCGTAACCGTCTTCCCCGCGGAGCACCGCGAGCACGGCCAGATCGAGCACCCCTTTGAGCAGCTGACTGATCTCCACTGCACCCTCCAGTCTTACGCTTGGGAAGGTACCACGCATTGCACAGTAGTGCGCACGGCGAGGGCCCGAACGGGCGTGTCGGGCTTCCTTCAGGCGGTCGGGTCCACCGGGCGCTCGAAGAAGGATTCGAGGACGACGATCGTCTGCGTGCCGGTGACACCGTCGATCGCGAACAGCCGGCGCAGCGACGCCTGGAGCTCTTCGGTCGTCGGCGTCCGCACCTTGACCAGCAACGACGCCGGCCCCGCGATGACGTGGGCTTCGACCACCTCGGGCAGCGCTTCGAGGGCGGCGCGGACCGGCTCGTCACCCATCCAGGCGTTCGCCTCGATCATGACGAACGCCGCGACACCCCGGCCGACCGCCACCGGGTCGACGTCCACGGTGGTCCGCCGGATCACGTCCTGCTCGCGCAGCTTGCGCACCCGCTCGTGGGCCGCGCCGGCCGAGAGGCCGACGGCCTTGCCGAGCGCGGCGTACGCCTGCGTCGCGTCACGCTGCAGTTCCGAGAGCAGCATGCGGTCCACGTCATCCACGGCTTGACCATATCAGGTTCGGCAATCCATGCTATTTGCAGAATCTCATTAGGGGTGATGGCATGGATCGGCTCAAGACGGACTTCCAGGTGCTCGACGAGCGCTTCGCGCGTGTCAACGGCGACGAGTGGATGCAGCGCCTGCACACCGGCTGCCGCTGGACCGAAGGGCCGGCGTACTTCCCGGCCGGGCGCTACCTGGTGTTCAGCGATATCCCGAACGACCGCACGCTGCGCTGGGACGAGACCACCGGCCAGGTGGGGGTGTTCCGTCAGCCGTCCGGGTATTCGAACGGGCACACGGTCGACCGCGCCGGCCGGCTGGTCAGCTGCGAGCAGGGCCGCCGCCGGGTGACGCGCACCGAGCACGACGGCTCGATCACCGTGCTGGCGTCGGAGTTCCAGGGGAAGCGGCTCAACAGCCCCAACGACGTTGTCGAACACTCGGACGGGTCAATCTGGTTCACCGATCCGAGTTACGGCATCGACAGCGACTACGAGGGGTATCGCGCGGAGAGCGAGATCGGCGGATGTCACGTCTACCGCGTCTCGCCTTCCGACGGCTCGGTCACGATCGTGGCGGACGACTTCTCGCGGCCGAACGGGCTCGCGTTCTCGGCCGACGAGTCACTGCTCTACATCGCCGACACGCGCCAGGAACCCAGCCACATCCGCGTGTTCGGGGTCAGCTCGACGGGAACGCTGACTGGCGGCGAGATCTTCGCGACGTCCGACAGCGGCGGTTTTGACGGAGTCCGCGTCGACAACAACGGCCACGTCTGGGCGGCGGCGCACGACGGCCTGCACTGCTTCGCCCCGGACGGCACGCGGATCGGCAAGCTCCGGGTGCCGGAGATCTGCTCGAACTTCACCTTCGGCGGCGCCCGCGGGAACGAGCTGTTCATCACGGCTTCGAGCTCGCTGTACACGCTGAGGGTGACGGTGAACGGCGCCCGCTACCCACGCTGACCAGCGGCGCCGCAAGGTACCGGTCAGCTGACTGCCGCCGTGCGGACCCGGTCCAGCACCGCTCCGCGCTGCCACGCCCGGCTGACCCGGACCAGCCAAGCCGCCTCCGCGGTGACGTCGGCGTCGGCGTCCGCCTCGGCTTCGGGAAGGTGGCCGGGCGTGCCCTCCCCCGGCTCGAAGCGCCGCCCCTCGCGGCCGGCCTCGATGGCCGCGGCCAGGGTCACCGCCTCCACCGTGGGCGCTACGTCCGGTTCGCGGACTCCCGCGCGGCGTGCTTCGGCCTCCGCGCGCGCCGGGAGGTCCGGGTCGAAGTGGGCTCGCAGCGCGAGGTGGCCGTCGCGGATTTCGATGACCCGGCGGTACAGCGCGAACTCCGCACCGGCCGCCAGTTCGCGGCCCGGGTCGAGGGCGATGCCCGGCACGGCCGCGCGCAACGCCTTCCACAGCGGCTCGATGCGGCGGTAGGCACGATAAGCGCGGACCCGCCCGATCACCGACGACACCGACGGTGACCACGCGCTGAGCGTCGCGCCGGCCGCCACAAAACAGACGGTCGTCGCCGCGAGCACCGAAGACAGCAGATCTTCGCGGGCGCCGATCCGCGCCGACTGCGCGAGCCGGCGGACGTCGTCGATGTCCCAGAACGTCCACGCGAACGCCGCGCCCACGCCGACCACCAGCAGCCACAGCCCGGCGCGCAGCGGCCCCGGCTCGGCGTGCCACGCGCTGCGGGCGAACACCGCGATCAGCAGGCCGAGGCTGATCAGGCTGTAGAGCAGGAACACGGCCTTGTCGCCCAGGGCGAACGGCAGCGTGCCGGACGAAAACACCGTCTCGTCGCCGACGCGCTCCGGTTCGGACAGCGCGAAGCACACCGCGAGCAGCACCATCGCCGCCCCGGTGAACAGCGCGTGCGGCGCGAGCCGCGCGCCTTCGCCCCGCCACACCGACTGCGTGAAGGCGACGGCGAAGCCGATCGCGCCCAGCTTCAGCTCGTCGCCGGCCAAGGTCAGGACCCACTCGGCGACCGGCCCCGGGCCGACAAAGGCCTCCATCGCCGGTGTCAGCACCACGATGCCGCCGGCGATGCAGATCCCGAACCCGGCGAGGAACCACATCGTGCGCACCGGCTGGCTGTGGCGGGCCTCGATCAGCTTGTACCCGAACCCGGCGAACCCCACCACGCACAGGAAGTACGCCAGGGTCTCGATCACGGCGCGCGGCGGCGGGACCGGCCGCCGAACAGCGAGTCGAAGCGCTGCACGCCTTCCGGGACGTCGAGCGCCGGCTCGCGCGGCTCTTCCGGCCGCACGACGCGCTGGGCGAGCAGACTCGCGACGAGCTCGGCCTCCCGCTCCTGGACCTCCGTGTAGGTGGTGCGGCCGAGCACGCGCCGGACCAGCTCCGGCGAGAGGTTCGGCATGAGCTGCCGCCCGGCCGCGGCGTCGATCGCGACACCGTCGGCGCCGATGTCGGCCCCGGTGTGGCCGCAGACCAGGTGCCCGACCTCGTGCAGCAGGATGTGCCGCCGGTGCAGGGCGGTGGTGTTGGTCGGGTAGAGGATGTAGTCGGCGCGCTCGGTGCTCATGAGCAGCCCGCACGGCGCGCCTTCGGGTGCGCTGACCGGCATGAGCTCGATCGGGCGGCCGCGTCCGGCGGCCAGGCTCGCGACGAACTCCTCGGCGTCGAACGGCTCCGGCAGGCTGACCCCTTCGGCGACTTCGCGGGCACGCCGCCACAACGCATGGCCCGGACGGCGCGCGGAAAGCCGCTGCCAGAGTTCTGCCACCTCAGCCCTCCCTCGCCGCACCACCGCAGGACGGCCCCGGCCCGGCGCCCACCTCGGTCACCGTCGGCTCGCCGGGACGCCGCCACCCCGGCACGTCCCGGACCGGCGGATCACGTCCGCCGTTCGTGCCAGCCTAGAACGCCTCCGGCCGGCCGATCACGCCCACCAAGCCGATCTTCACCGCTCTGAAACGCTCCGGCCGGACTTCGCCACTTCTCGCCACCTGGAACGGCCCCGCCGCCCGTTCACGTCCGCCACGTCGAGCCGCCTCGGGAAGTCCCGCGGTCGCTTCAGGCCAGCCTAGAGCGAACCCGGCCTGGCCGCGTCCGCCACCTCGGCCTTCCTCAGCCGTCCTTCTTGGGCCCTCCGCGACCGGCTTCCCGCCGGGCGATCGCGTCGACCATGTCGCTGATCGTGTCGAGCCCGTCGGCCGACAGGGTCACCGCGCGCAGGGCCAGGTCACGGACCCCGGCGTCGCGCAGCGCACCGAGCAGGGCCAGCTCCTCGGCGATCTTCCTGCTCTGCTCGTCGTCGAAGAAGTACGCCGGCGGCACGCCGAAGAACTGCGCGAGCGCTTCCAGGTGCCGCTTGGTCGGGTTGTCCCGGCGTCCGGTGCGCAGCTGCCACAGGTAGGTCGTCGAGAAGCTCTCGCCCGTTGCCTCACGACAGGCCTTCGCGACCTCTTCGTTGCTGAACGGCTCCCGATCGGACCTCCGGACCACGTGGAACAGCCGGTCGATCTTGTCGGACAGCGTCGACTTTCCGGGCTCCTTGATCACGATGCACTCCCTCAGCTACCAGGCACATTCATCCTAGCTGAAGCGCGAACACCATTAATCAACGCGAGTTCGCTCTCGGCCGCGGCTGGCAGCGCGGACAGGAGAACGACGACCGGTTCATGAACGGCTCCCGCCGGATCGCCGTGCCGCACCGGCCGCACGGCAGGCCTTCCTGGCCGTACGCGTCCAGGGACCGGTCGAAGTAGCCGGACTGCCCGTTGACGTTGACGTACAGCGCGTCGAACGACGTGCCGCCCGCGCCCAGCGCCGCATTCATCACGTCCGACGCCGCCGACAGCAGCTCTCGGCCCTTCGCGAGGGTGAGCTTCTCGGTCGGCCGGGACCAGTGCAGCTTCGCGCGCCACAGTGCTTCGTCCGCGTAGATGTTTCCGATGCCCGAGACGAGCGTCTGGTCGAGCAGGGCCCGCTTGACCTCGGTGCGCCGCGACCGCAGCGCCCGCACGGCCGCGTCGAGGTCGAACGCCGGGTCCATCGGGTCACGCGCGATGTGCGCGATCGTGTCGGGCAGCAGCACGTCGCCGCCGATGTCGTGGAGGTCGTCGAGCGCCAGGCCGCCGAACGTCCGCTGGTCGACGAAGCGCAGCTCCGGGCCGTCGTCTTCGAAGCGCAGCCGCACCCGCAGGTGCTTCTCGTCCGGCGCGCCCTCGGGCTGGACGAGCATCTGCCCGCTCATCCCGAGGTGGGCCAGCAGCGCCTCCTTGTCGGACAGCTCGAGCCACAGGTACTTGCCGCGGCGCCGCGCCGCCTCGACGCGGGTGCCGTTCAGCCGCTGCGTGAAGTCCTCCGCGCCCAGCGCGTGCCGGCGGATGGCGCGCGGGTGCAGGACCTCGGCCGCGCGGATGGTCCGGCCCGCGACGTGCGCCTGGAGGCCCACGCGGACGACTTCGACCTCGGGGAGTTCGGGCATACGGCCATTGTGCCTCGCGGGTACGACAGTTTATGTCGAGGCCGGTCCGACGTCAGCCTTCACCAGTGGGACGCGGGTCGCGCCGGAGGCGAAGTACTCGTCGGCGCCGACGTCGTACACGCCGGTGCGCGCCTGCAGGTCGAAGTCCGTCCCGGCGAAGGGGTACGACCCGGCGCCGGTGTTGATCGCCGGGCTGCCCGAAGCCAGCCGGAACAGCCCGTTCGCGTCCTTGACCAGCTTCGGGTCGACGTTGCGCGACGGGATGCCCGCGGCGCCTCCGAAGGTGATGTTGCCTTCGTACTTCACCGTCGACCCGCTCGGCAGTGTCACGAGGGTGCCGGACGTCCCCTTCACGACGTTGTCCGCGACCACGCAGTCCTTCGGCTTGAAGTCGCCGCCGTCCCCGTCGATCACTTCCTTGCTGCCGAGCACGGTGTTGTAGGCGACCGTGACGCGGTCCGGGCGGTCGTGCAGCTTGCTCGTCGGGCCGCTGTCGGCCTCGTCGCCGGAGCCGAACACGATGGCGCGTCCGCCGGTGTTGGCGACGTAGTTGCCGACGACCTTGTGGTCGTTGCCGTGGAACCGGATGCCCGAGCCGAACAGCAGGTTGCCTTCGACGACGCTGCGGTTGCCGTGGCGCAGCACGATGTAGCCCACGCTGTCGCGGATCGTGTTGTACCGCACCACGTTGTCGGACGACTTGACCGAGATCGCCTCGCTGTCGCCGTCGGCCTTCTCGAAGAGGTTGTACTCGAGCAGCGCGTGCGCCGGGTACGACTGGTGGTCGCTGAGACCGAGCCGGATCGACTCGCCGCCGTTCGAGCCGGCGAACTGGTGGTTGAAGAAGTAGTTGTGGTGCACGTGGACGCGCTGCGCCATGGCTTTGCTCGGCCCCAGGATCTGCAGGAAGACACCCTGGCTGGTGCGGTTCTGGAAGACGTTGCGGTCGACCTCGGTGTCGTCCCCGCTGACGGTGACCCAGTTGCCGTCACTCGTGAGCTGGAAGTCGTTGCGGGACAACCGGTTGTGCGACGCGCCGGCAGGGATGCTCAGGGACGCGCCGTTGCGGAACTTGAAGCCCCGCAGCACCACGTTCGAGACGCCGCTCGCGAAGGAGAACGTCTTCGAGCCGGTGATCGTGGCCTTGCCGACGTGCTCGGCGGTGACCGTGACCTTGCCGACGTGCTCGGCGGTGACCGTGACCGGCGCGGACGCGGTGCCGGACCGCTTGATCGAGAGTGTCGAACTCGCCGCGTAGGAGCCGTCGGCCAGGGCGATCGTGTCGCCTGCGTTCGCCTTGTCCAGCGCGGACTGCAACGCGGACAGCGAGGTCACCCGGACGGTCTGCGCGGCCGTCGCCGCCGGTCCGGGCACGACGACCAGCGCCGCGGTGATCAGGGGAACGAAGAACAGACGCATCCGCCAGCCTCTCAGTGAGATCAAATGCGGCGGATGCCACAAAACTACTGAGCGGCGAGCGGAGCCGTCAACGCGGGTTCCCGATGATCAGGACGCGACTTTCAGGCGTCCGGCTTCTCTTCGGCCTGCTTCTGGGCCTCGATCTCGGCGGACAGCGAGCGCCAAGCCGTCTCGGCGGCCTTCTGCTCGGCTTCCTTCTTCGTCGACCCGGTGCCGTTGCCCAGCGGGCGGCCGGCCACGAGGACCGTGGCCGTGAACTCCTTGCGGTGGTCCGGCCCGGTGTCCTCGACCTTGTACTCGGGCACGCCGAAACCGGCCGACGCGGTCAGCTCCTGCAGGCTCGTCTTCCAGTCGAGACCGGCGCCGCGAAGCGGAGCTTCGGCGAGCAGGCCGTCGAAGAGGTGGTGCACGAGCTTGCGCGCGATCTCGATGCCGTGCGCGAGGTAGACGGCGCCGATCACCGCTTCCAGGCCGTCGGCGAGGATGCTCGCCTTGTCCCGGCCGCCGGTGAGCTCTTCGCCCTTGCCGAGCAGCAGGTGTGCCCCGAGCCCGCCCTCGCCGAGCCCGCGGGCGACCCGGGCCAGCGCGTGCATGTTGACCACGCTGGCACGGAGCTTCGCGAGCTGACCTTCGGGCAGGTCGGGGTGGGTGGTGTAGAGGTGATCGGTGACGACCATGCCGAGCACGGCGTCACCCAGGAACTCCAGCCGCTCGTTCGGCGGCAGACCCCCGTTTTCGTACGCGTACGAACGGTGGGTCAGCGACAGCCGGAGCAGCTCGGGGTCGAGTACGACCCCGAGCGCTTCGAGCAACGGCGCCGGATCGGCCGGAGGTCCCCCGGGCGTCTTGCCCCCCATGTCGGCTACCCGATCAGGCGGGCTCGACGACCTGGCGGCCGTTGTGCTGGCCGCACGACGGGCACGCGATGTGCTGGAGCTTCGGCTGCTTGCAGGCGCGGTTGGAGCAGGGCACCAGCTGAACCGGAGCCGCCTTCCACTGGCTGCGGCGCGCGCGCGTGTTGGATCGCGACATCTTCCGCTTCGGGACGGCCACGAGTAGATCTCCTTAAGACGGTCTGCTCGCGGTGCGAGCGAACTTCCTCCGCAACGAGCTGGGTCGCTCGTCAGGCTTGCTCAGCGGGACCCGGCGCAGGCTTCTCGCCCGCATTCTCGTCGAAGCGCTCGACCAGTGCGGCCCACCGAGGGTCTATCTTCTCATGCCCGTGTCCGGGCTCGAGATCGGCCCACTTGACGCCGCAGTCGATGCAGAGCCCGGCGCAGTCCTCGGTGCACAGCGGCGCCAGCGGCAGGGCCAGGACGACGGCGTCGCGGACGATCGGCTCGAGGTCGATCTTGTCGTCGACCAGCCGGGGGATCTCGTCCTCGTCGGTGGTCTCCTCGGTGGCCGACCCCGGATAGGCGAACAGCTCCTGGACCTCGACCTCGACCTCCTCGGTCAGCGGGTCGAGACAGCGCGCGCAGGCGCCCTTCGCGGTCGCCGTGGCGGTGCCGCTGACCAGGACGCCCTCGACGACGGACTCGAGCAGCAGGTCGAGCTTGAGTTCGGAGCCGGCTTCGATGGTGATCACGTCGGGGACGCCGAGCGGCGTCTCCACCGGCACGCTGCGCCGGACGGCGCGGCTGAGGCCGGCGTGACGGCCGAGCTCACGGGTGTCGAGCACCCAGGGGCTGCGGTCGTCGAGCTGGGGGGTCTTGTTCTCGGACATCCAGACCAGGGTACGCACAGGTCGCCACCCCTTTTGAGCTGGTCCCTCGCGGAGCGGAGCGGCCCCCGCCCTCCCTTGGGGGGCGTCCCCTGTCCAGCGTATCGGGGGCGACCGACGAAAGCCGCGAAAGCCCGCCGCAGAGCCAGAGTTGTCCCCAAGACTGCCGGGCTGTGGACAACTCGGCTCTGCGGTCAGCTGGACGGAGTCGAGATCCTCGTCACACCTGGTAGTCGTACAGCGTCGGGCGGCCGCCGCTGTTCGGGAGGTTCGACGGGGAGCGCAGGTGGTTGCGGCCCGAGTCGACCGTCCGCAGCGTGGTCGCCAGCAGCTCCGAGAACTCCGCCAGCTTCCCGTCCACATACGCGTCGCAGTCCGCGCGCTGGCGGTCGGCCTCGGCGTGGGCCTCGTCGACGATGCGGGCCGACTCGGCGTGTGCGGCCTGGACGACCTCGGTCTGCGCGACCAGGCGGGCCTGCTCGGCGCGGCCGTCCTCGATGGCGCGGTCGTAGGCGTCGCGGCCGGCCTGGATCATGCGCTCGGACTCGCCGCGGGAGCGGTCGGTGAGGTTCTGGTACTCGGCCTGGCCCGCCGCGACCGTGCGGTCGGCCTGGTCGTGCGCGTCGGCGAGCATCTGCTCCGCGCGGGCGCGGGCGTCGGCCACGATGCGCTCGGCCTCGTCGGTGGCCTCGGCGATCGCCCGCTCGGCGTCGGCGTTCGCGCCGGCGACCGTCTCGCTCGCCTCCTTGCGGGCGGCGTGGATGAGGTCGTCGCGCTTGTCCAGCACGTCCTGAGCGTCGTCGACCTCGCCCGGAAACGCGTCGCGGACGTCGTCGAGGAGCTCGAGCACGTCGCCGCGGGGCACCACGCAGCTGGACGTCATCGGGACGCCGCGCGCCTCCTCGACGATGGTGACGAGCTCGTCGAGCGCCTCGAAAACCCGGTACACGGCAACTCCAATCCCCTGTCGCTGAGATCAGTCTGCCCGTTTTCCCCGCGGAACCGGTGAACGCCACCGGCACCGGGCGTGTCCCGTGGGCCACGCCCGCGCCGGCGACGTCCCCTACCGGGCGGTGCTGCCCGGATCGGTGACGAGCGTCAGGAATTCAGGTCGATCCGCTTGAAGGTGACGTAGTGGTCCGGCGTGTAGGCGAGCTCGCCCGCCTTGCCGGAGATCACGCGGTCGTTCGTGCCGACGTTGAACAGCTTGTAGTAGCCCGACGCGCAGGCCGGGAGCACGCCTTCGCGGTTCTCGTAGGTCGTGCTGCTGGTCGCGCCGCCGCGGACGTTGTCGACCACCGTGCGAGCCGCCGCCGAGAGCTGGGAGTAGCCGATCTTCGTGAGGCCGGACAGGTCGCCGCAGGCGTGCGTCGTGCCGCCGCCGATGTCGATGACCTTGAAGGTGGCGTAGTGGTCACCGGTGTAGAAGTACTCGCCGCCGCTGCCGGTCACGATGCGGCGCGTGCCGCGGTTGCTCGAGCCGGGCGTCGGCACCGTGTACTCGTGGTAGTAGCCCGACGCGCAGGCCGGGAGGATGCCTTCCCGGTTGTCGAAGACGACGCCGTCGTTCTGCGGGTACGGGAAGGGACCCCCCTTCTGGATCAGGTTGTACGTCGTCGTCGCTTCGGCCGGCAGGGCTGAGAGCGTCGTGTGGGAGAACCCGGAGAGGTTCCCGCACGCGTTCTGCGCGGCGACGGCCGGTGAAGCCGGTGATGCTGTCACCGCTTCGGCGGCGGTGACCCCCATGGACAGTGTGGCCAGGAGCGCGAACAAGACCGCGACCAGGCGTGATCGGTAGTTGGTCATTTTCGGACCGTAACCCGGTCGAATGATCGTCAGAAGGCGGGAACGTGAACTCCGGCCGTGCGCGGCGGAAGTCCCGACGAACGTAGGGGGCCGAACGACGGGAACCGGGCGTCCCGGTCTCTTGTGGATGATCAGGCGCCGAGCTTCGGGAACTTCTCCGAGAGGCGCTCGTAGACCACCGCCGGCACCAGGTGCTGGATGTCGCCGCCGAGGGCCGCGACCTCCTTCACCAGCGAGCTGGACACGAACCCGTACGCCGGGTTGTTCGCCATCAGCAGCGTCTCGACGCCGGTGAGCTCGCGGTTCATCTGCGCCATCTGCAGCTCGTAGTCGAAGTCGCTGACCGAGCGCAGGCCCTTGGCGATCGCCGCGATGCCGTTGTCGCGGCAGTAGTCGACCAGCAGGCCTTCCCACGAGTCGATCCGGACGTTCGGCAGCTTCGCGGTGATCTCGCGGAGCATCTCCAGGCGCTCCTCGATCTCGAAGAGGCCCTTCTTGCTCTTGTTCACCCCCACCGCGACGACGACCTCGTCGAACAGCAGGGCCGCCCGCTCGATGATGTCGAGGTGCCCGTTGGTGGCCGGATCGTAGGAGCCGGGACAGACCGCACGCCGCATGGCGCGGACGCTACCGTGCCCGGCCGCGCCTCGCGCGTCCCGCGCCGGGTGGTTCACACCACAGCCGCGAACTCCGCCCAGTACACCGCGGTGTCGCCGTACTTCTTCTCCCGCGACGGCTCGAAGCCGCCCGGCCAGTCCGGCGCCCCGTCGCGGGCCGCACGCTCGACCACGACCAGCGCGGACGACCCCAGCCAGCCCCCCGCCGCCAGCGAAGCGAGCACAACGCCGAGCGCGGCCGCGTCCACGGCGTACGGCGGGTCGGCCAGCACCAGGTCGAACGGCCGGGGCGCGGGCGCCGCGACGACCGCCTCGACCTGTCCGGCCCGGACCGTGCCGCCCAGGCCCAGCGCCGAGACGTTGCCGCGCAGGACGTCCACCGCGCGCCGGTCGGCTTCGACGAACAGGGCGTCCGCGGCGCCGCGGGAAAGGGCTTCGAGACCGAGCGCGCCGGAGCCGGCGTAGAGGTCGAGGACGTGGGCGCCGTCGAGCTCGCCGGCCGTCTCCAGGGCGTTGAACAGGGCTTCCCGCACACGTTCCGACGTCGGCCGGGTGCCCTTCGGCGGCACCTTCAGCCGCCGCCCGCCCGCCGTCCCGGCCACGATCCTGGTCACCCCCCGATTGTGGAGGCAGGACACGGAGCACGGATGGCCGGGACATTGGTGAACCCGCCGCGCCCAACGCGTAGAGTCGTTCTTCGCCCTCGGAGGCGATCCAGAAGCTGTCAAGGAGCCATGCGTGTCGGAACCTCGGGTCAGACGGGCCGAGATCGCCATCGAACAAGCCCACGTCGATCGCGTGTACACCCGTCTGGACGAACTGCGCGCCCAGGCCGAGGCGATGCGCACCAAGGGCTACGAGATCGGCCAGGGCGCGCAGCGCGAGGCGATCTTCGAGCAGGCGTCGATGCTGTTCGAGCGCGACATGATGGTCTACCACGCCAACCAGACGCTGCAGACGCTCGACGCCGAGTACGAGGGCCTCGTCTTCGGCCGGCTCGACCACCTCGCGGACGCCGAGCGCGTCTACGTCGGCCGGCTCGGCATCCGCGACGCGGAGTTCGACAACCTCGTGACGGACTGGCGTGCGCCGGCCGCGGCCGCGTTCTACCAGGCCACCGCCGAAGAGCCGATGGACGTCGTGCGGCGGCGGGTGATCCGCTGCTCCGGCCAGAACGTGCTGGACGTCGACGACGACGTGCTGATGGCCGAGGCCGTGCCCGAGGACATGCAGATCGTCGGCGAAGGCGCGCTCATGGCCGCGCTGGGGCGCGCGCGCGGGGAACGCATGCGCGACATCGTCGCGACCATCCAGAAGGAGCAGGACGAGGTGATCCGGGCGCCGTGGCGCGGGGTCACCGAGATCACCGGCGGGCCGGGCACCGGCAAGACCGCCGTCGCGCTGCACCGCGCCGCCTACCTCCTCTACCGCTACCGGCGTCAGCTCGGCGGCGCCGGCGTGCTGGTGATCGGGCCGTCCGGGGTGTTCACCAGCTACATCTCGCGCGTGCTCCCGTCGATGGGTGAGACGAACGTCGAACTGCGCGCGCTCGGCGAGGTCCTCGACGGCCTCGAGGCGACGCGGCAGGACGCGGCGCCGCTGGCCGCCGTGAAGGGTTCGCTGCGGATGCGGAAGGTGCTGCTGCGCGCGCTGCGCGACACCCCGCCGGGCGCGCCGGAGGAGATGCGGATCGTCTACCGCGGCGAGGTCCTCAAGCTGAACGCGCGCGACCTGGAGAAGATCCGCCGCAAGGCGCACACGCAGGGCGCGCCGCCGAACCGGTCGCGGATCCGGGCGGCCGAGATGCTGCTGGACGCGCTCGCGGCGAAGGCCGAGGAGTACGCGAAGGCCGACGGCAAGCAGCTCGACCGGGCGGAGCTGATCACCGACCTGGGCGAGCGGATCGAGTTCCACCGGTTCCTGGTGGTGTGGTGGCCGGTGCTGTACCCGGCGCAGATCCTGAAGTGGCTGGGCGAGGAGAAGCGGCTGGCCGCCTCGGCGAAGGGTGTGCTGAGCCGACAGGAGATCTCGTTGCTGGCCGCGGACTTCGCGGACCGGTCGCGGGGCTGGTCGATCGCGGACGTGGCGCTGCTCGACGAGCTGCGGGTGCTGATCGGCCCGCCGCCGAAGCGCAAGCGGCGCCAGGTGATCGAGGTGGAGCCGGAGCGCTCCGGCGGCGCCCCGACCCGGCCGGAGCACTACGACGAGTACTCGCACGTCGTCGTCGACGAGTCGCAGGACCTGTCGCCGATGCAGTGGCGGATGGTCGGGCGGCGCGGCAAGTACGCGAGCTGGACGGTTGTCGGCGACCCGGTGCAGAGCTCGTGGCCGGACCCGGCGGAGGCGGCGCAGGCGCGCGACCAGGCGTTCGGCGTGAAGACGGCCCGACGCCGTTTCACGCTGCGGACGAACTACCGGAACTCGGCGGAGATCTTCGACCTCGCGGCGAAGGTGGTGGCCGGGCACGCGGAGTCCGGCGAGCTGCCGGTGGCGGTCCGCAAGACCGGCGTGGAGCCGGACGTGCGGCCGGTCGACCCGGCAGGCCTCGCGTCGGCGACGCAGGCGGCGGTGAAGGAGCTGCTGGGCGCGGTCGAGGGCACGGTCGGCGTCATCACGGCGATGGACCGGGTGCCGGAGGTCGCGGGCTGGCTGTCCGGCCAGGGCGACGAGCGGCTGAAGGTCGTCGGCAGCCTGGATTCGAAGGGCCTGGAGTACGACGCGGTGGTGCTCGTGGAGCCGGTCGACCTCATCACGGAGTCGACGACCGGCCGGCGGGTGCTGTACGTGGCGCTGACCCGGGCGACGCAGCAGCTGACGGTGCTGGCGTCGAACCCCGACTGGATCCCGGCGGCCTGACCACCGGCGAGCGCCCCGGCCATCCGCAGGCGCCGGACACGCTGAAGGGCCCCTTCGAGGGACGGGGGCGGGGTTCCCGTGCCCTTGAAGGAGCCCTTCAGACCCCCGGTGAGTGAACGTCGTGGGACGCAGCACGTCCGAGGGCATGTCTAGTCGATCCGGGTTGTTCGGTGTCCGCACCGGGGCACCGAACAACAACGCCGAACAACTGCTCAGGGGCAGGGTGGGGTGTAGCCGAGGCCGGGGAGGCTCGCCGTCCACTCGGCTTCGGTGATGCGGGGCGCGGCCACCGCGCAGATTCTTTCGGCCGCCCGGTCAGGATCGGCTTCCCACAACCGTACTGTGCCGTCCGCGACGGTGCCGGCCAGCGTGTGGCCGTCGGGGGCGTACCGGACCGTGTAGACACGGTCGCGTTCTTCGGGCAGCACCGCGTACGGCGACGCGCTCGCGACGTCCCACAGCCGGATCGTGCGGTCGTAGCTGCCGGACGCCAGTGTGCGGCTGTCGCCGCTGAAGGACACCGACATGACGTTGTCGGCGTGGCCGGTCAGCACCGCCGAAAGCCGCGCGTGGGCCGGGTCGGCGACGTCCCACAGCCGCACCGTGCGGTCGGCGCTCGCGGTGGCGACGTGCTTGCCGTCGGGGCTGTAGGCGACCGAGAAGATCGTGTCGGTGTGCCCTTCGAGCTTCGCGAGCGGGCGCGGGGACCGGGGCGCCGAGACGTCCCACAGCCGCGCGGTGTGGTCCCAGCCGGCGGTGGCCAGTGTCCGGCCGTCGGGGCTGAAGGCGAGCGTGTGGACGTCGTCGGCGTGGCCGTCCAGGCGGGCGATCTCCACCGGGTGCAGGCGGTCGGCGAGGTCCCAGAGCCGCGCGGTGTGGCCGTCGCCCGCGGTGGCGAGCAGCCGGCCGTCCGGGCTGAACACCACCGCGTCGACGTCGTCGTGCAGCCGGTTGAACACCACCGGCGGCCCGGGGTGGGCCGGGTCGGCGATGTCCCGCAGCGTCATCGTGTGGTCCCAGCTGCCGGTGGCCAGGGTCTGCCCGTCCGGGCTGATCGCGACGCCGCAGACCGCGTTGCCGAAGCCGCCGATCGTGGCGACGCGGCGGGGTGCGGCCGGGTCGGTGAGGTCGTGCAGCCGCACGACGTCGTCGTACCCGCCGGTGGCGAGCAGCTTCCCGGCGCGGCCGAAGTCGGCGTGGCACGTCTGCGCGGTGTGCGCGGGGATGCCGGGGCCGGGCAGGTCCCAGAGCCGGGCGGTCTGGTCGTCGCTGGCCGTGGCGAGGGTGCGGCCGTCGCGGCTGAACACCGCGGAGACGACGGCGCCGGTGTGCCCGGGCAGGGCCGGCAGCTCACGCGGCTGCCGCCCGTCGGCGACGTCCCACATCCGCGCGGTGCGGTCGAAGCCGGTGGTGGCGAGGGTGCGCCCGTCCGGGGTGAACTCGACCGAGCGGACGATCGCCTTGTGCGCGCCGAGCGACGACAGCTGCGCCGGCCGAGCCGGGTCCGTGACGTCCCACAGCCGGGCGGTCTGGTCCTGGCTCGCCGTGGCGAGGGTGTGCCCGTCGGGGCTGAACGCCACGTCGTGGACCACGTCGGTGTGCCCGGTCGCGACCCCGAGCGGACGCCGCGCGGCGACGTCCCACAGCCGCGCGGTGTGGTCGGCCGACGCGGAGGCGAGCAGCTTGCCGTCGGCGCTGAAGGCGAGGTTGTTGACGTACGACGTGTGCCCGGTCAGCTCCCCCGCCGGCTGCGGGCGGGCCGCGTCGGCGGTGTTGTAGAACCGGAGCGTGCCCTCGACGTCGCCGGTCGCCAGCAGCGGGCCCACCGGGCTGAACGCGACCGCGTACGCCTTGCCTTCATGCTGCTCGACAACCACGCCGGGGCCCGGGCGGGCCGGGTCGGTGACGTCCCAGACGCGGACGGTGCCGTCGAACCCGGCGGTCGCGACGCTCCGGCCGTCGGCGGCGAAGGCGACGGAGTTGACGTTGCCGGTGTGCCCGGTGAGGACGCCCAGCGGCGCCGGGTGGTGCGGGTCGTGGACGTCCCACAGCCGGGCCGTGCCGTCCCAGCTGGCGGTGGCGAGCACCTGGCCGTCCGGGCGGAGGGAGACGGTGTTGACCCGGCCGGTGTGCCCGGTGAGCCGGGTCGAGTACGGCGCCCCGAAAACGCCGAGCACGCTGCTGCGCGCTTCGGTGCTCGGGTCGAGGCGGTACGCGGCGAGCGCGAGCTGCGCGGCCAGCGCGGGGTTGGTGGCGCGCATGGCCCGCGCCTGGCCGGCGACCTTCTGGGCGAGCGCACTGTTGCGCTGGTCGGTGGCCGTGGTCTCGGCGCGCACGGCGTAGACGGACGCGGCCACGGCGACGACCAGCAGCACCGCGAGCAGCGCGACGAGCTGCCGCAGCCGTCGTGTCCGGCGGCGGTCGCGCTCCTGTTCGGCGTGTTCGACGGCGAGGCTGGCGTCGAGGAAACGCCGTTCGCGCTGGGACAGCGCGGTGTCCTGGCGCGCGGCCCACTCCCGCGCGATGGCGAGCCGGGTGCCGCGGTAGAGCCAGCCCGGGTCCTCTTCGACGGACTCCCAGGCGTCGGTCGCTTCGGTGAGCTGCCGGTGCACACGCAGGCCTTCGCGGTCCTGGGTGAGCCACTCCCGCAGGCGCGGCCAGCCGCGGATGAGCGCCTCGTGCGCGATCTCGATGCCGGTGTCGTCGAGGGTGACCAGCCGCGCCGCGGCCAGCTCGCCGAGCACCACGGCGGTGTCCTCGTCGTCGGTGTCGAGCTCGGCACGGCTGATCCGGCGCTTCGTGTCTTCGGTGCCTTCGCCGAGCGCGGTCATCCGCAGGAAGATCTGCCGCGCCAGCCGCTGCTGACGCGCTGAGAACGTCGCGAACGTGCCTTCCGAAGTCTGCGCGACGGCTCGCTCGATACCGCCGGTGGATTCGTAACCGGCCAGGGTGAGCGTGGTGCCGCGGCGCCGCCGCCACGTCTCCAGCAGCGCGTGCGACAGCAGCGGCAGCACACCGGGCTGGCCGGTGGCGTCCGCGACCAGCCGTGAGACGAGCGCGTTCTCGACGCGGTACCCGGCGTCGACGGCGGGCCGCGAGATCGCCAGCCGGAGCTCTTCGGTGGTCATCGGGCCGACCAGGACCTGCGCGTCCTGCATGGCTTCGGCGAGTTCCGCGTGGCGCGCGCAGTGGGTGTAGAAGTCGGTGCGGATGCCGAGCACCACCTGCGTGCGGCTGCCGGGTTCGGTGGTCGCCGTGACGAGCGCGGCCAAGAACTGCGCGCGTTCCCGGTCGTCCTGGCAGAGCGTGAACACCTCTTCGAACTGGTCCACGATCAGCACGACGTCGGTGTCGTCGGCTTCGGCCAGCTGCCGGGCGGCGAGCCCGAGGTTGCGCGGGTGCGCGCCGAAGTCGTCGAGCAGCGCGCCGGGGGCGACACCGAGCGCGGCGGCGAACTTGACCGCGCACTCCTGCAGCGGCCGGGCGCCCGGGGTGAGCAGCACCACCGGGCCCTTGACCGCGGGCAGCAGGCCGGCCCGCAGCAGCGACGACTTGCCCGAGCCGGACGCGCCGAGCACGGCGAGAAAACGTTTTCCCGATAGGCGCGCGACGAGCTTTTCGATCAGCCGTTCCCGGCCGAAGAATCGGCCGGCGTCGGCCGGGGTGAATGCGCCCAGCCCGACGTACGGGGGAATTTCCCCGGATTCCGGCGGGGGTGGTGAACCGGCACCCTCCCCGCGTGACTCTTCGGCGACGGCGTGCCAGCGTTCTTCCCATTCACCGGGAACACCGCCGCAGGCCCGGACGTAGGCCAAAGTGACCGCCAGGCTGGGGAGTTTGCGCCCGCCGGCGGCCTCCGAAAGCGTGCCGGCCGAGTAGTGCGCGCGCCGGCCGAGCTCGCGGTACGTCGGATTCCCGGCACTCTCCCGCAACCGCCGGAGATCGGCGGCGAATTCGATCAGCGGATCGTCGCCGGGATCCAAGGGTCGCTCCGGACGCGGCACCCGTCCTCCTGTTTCCGCCGGTTTTCCGATCACGGTATCGGGTCCGGCGCCGGCTCACGCGCGGTCGGGGAAATCCAGCCCGCGACGGACGGATTCGCGGTCCACACGCAGTTCCACGAGCAGATCGGCCGCCGGATCCGGGGACGTCAGCTTCAGCAGCTCGCGCACCAGCTCCGCCGGGTCCCTCGGCCGCGGTGTCCCGCGGATCGCGCTGGTGACCACCGCGCGTGCGCCGGACGTCAGCGCCCCCGGGGTCAGCTTTCCGCCCCGCACCGGAACCTGCGCCGGACGCAGCCCTTCGACCTCGATGCCGAGCGCCGCGAGGGCGGCCCGGTCGAGCCGGTCGAGGGCGGCGCGGGCGTTCTCCAGGCCGACGCCGAAAGCACGGGCGCAGTCCGGGTCGTGGAGCAGGCCGAGCAGCAGGTGTTCGGTGCCGAGGCGCCGGTCGCCGCGGCGGCGGGACTCCGCCAGCGCCGCCGTCACCACCGCCGCGAACGGGCTCTTGGTGATCAGCCGGTCGAGCACCACGGCCTCACTTCCCGGACTTCCCGTATTTCGTGTGCACGGACTGCCGGGCGACGCCGAGCGCGTCCCCGATCTGCTCCCACGACCAGCCGCGTTCCCGGGCGTGCGCGACGGCGGCCGCCTCGACCTGCTCGGCGAGCCGGTGCAGGGCGCCGACCGCCCGCAGCGCGACCGCGGGGTCGGCGGCTTCGACCCGCCCGGAAAGCTCTTCCGCCTCCATGGCTTGTCAGTCTAGTCTGACAGTGAGACGTCAGTTCAAACTGACACAGGGAGGGCGTTATGGATGTCGTGGTGGTCGGGGCGGGTCCGGTGGGCCTGATGCTGGCGGCGGAGCTGCGGCTCGGCGGGGCCGGGGTGGTGGTCCTGGACCGGCGGGCCACGCCGGACGAGCGGCCGCGGGCGAACGGGCTCGCCGGCCGGATCGTCGAGCAGCTGGACCACCGGGGATTGCTGGACCCCTTCCGGGCCGAGGCCGCGTTCACCGGCCCGGTCCCCGGGTTCCCGTTCGGGCCCGTGCCCCTGAACTTCGCCGGCCTGGACACACCCGTGCGCGGCCTGATGCTGCAGCAGCCGCGGATGGAGGCCCTGCTGGCCGCCCGCGCGACCGAGGTCGGCGCCGAGATCCGGCGGGGCCACGAGCTGGTGGACCTCGGCACGGTCCGAGGCCCGGACGGCTCATATCCGCTGGCGGCGCAGTACGTCGTCGGCTGCGACGGTGCGCACAGCCGCGTCCGCGAGCTGGCCGGGATCGGGTTCCCCGGCACCACCGACAACGAGCTGATGCGGCTCGGGCACTTCCGGGCCGACCTCTCCCTCTTCACGACGACGGCGGGCGTCGAGCGCGGCTGGAACCGCCGGCCCGGCGGCCGGGTGCTGGTGACGTCGCTGACACCCGGCGTCGTGATCGCCGGCGTCCGGGAAGTGGCGCCGGAGCCGCCCGGCGAGCCGACGCTCGAGGAGTTCCGGGACGCCGTCCGGCGAGTGCTCGGCGCGGACCTGCCGCTGGGCGAACCGCTCTGGCTGTCGCGGACGGTCAGCTCGGCACGGCTCGCCGAGCGGTACCGCGCCGGGCGCGTGCTGCTGGCCGGCGACGCCGCGCACCTCTTCCCGGCCGGCGGCTCGTCACTCAACGTCGGGCTGCTCGACGCGGTCAACCTCGGCTGGAAGCTCGCCGCCGTCGTGCGGGGGGACGCTCCTTCCGCACTGCTGGACAGCTACCACGCGGAACGGCACCCGGTGGCGGCGCGGACGTTGACGCAGACCCGCGTCCAAGCCCTCCTCGACCGCCTGACCGGCGAAGACGGCGACGCGCTGCGAACGCTCTTCGGCGAACTGGCCGCCCTTCCGCCGGCGACGCGGCACCTGGCCGGGCTGCTGCGGGACGCCGACGACCTGCCGTACGTCCCGGACCTGCCGCTGACCGTCGGCGGCCGGGCCACCCGCGTGGCCGAGATCATGCGCGCGGCGCGTCCGGTGCTGTTCGACTTCGCCGACCGCGCCGACCTGCGGGAAGCCGCGGGACCGGACGTGAAGATCGTCACGGCGGCCTGCCCGGACGCCCCGGCCGACGCGCTTTTCGTGCGTCCGGACGGCGTCGTCTCGTGGCGCGGCGACGATCCCGCGGCGTTGCGGGAAGTTCTGGCGGCACCGGGGCGTTGACCCCGGTTGTGAGCTCACTGCCTGACGTGCCGCTGTCCGTGCTCGACCTGTCCCCCGTGTCCGAGGGGAACACCGTCGGCGAGACCCTGCGCCACACCCTCGACCTCGCCCGTGCCGCGGAGCGGCTGGGCTACCACCGCTACTGGCTGGCCGAGCACCACAACATGCCCGGCATCGCCAGCTCGGCGACGGCCGTGCTGATCGGCCACGTCGCCGACGCCACCGAGCGGATCCGCGTCGGCTCGGGCGGCGTCATGCTGCCCAACCACGCGCCGCTGGTGGTCGCCGAGCAGTTCGGAACCCTGGAGGCGTTCCACCCGGGGCGCATCGACCTCGGCATCGGCCGCGCCCCCGGCACCGACCAGCGGACGGCGCTCGCCCTGCGCGGGCCCGGCGGGCTGTCCGCGGAGAACTTCCCGGAGCACCTGCAGGAGCTGATCGGCTACTTCACCCATTCGGAGGCCCGCGGGGTCAACGCGGTGGTGGCCGAGGGCAACCAGCCGCCGGTGTGGCTGCTCGGCTCGAGCGGCTTCAGCGCCCAGCTCGCCGGGCGGCTCGGGCTGCCGTTCTCCTTCGCGCACCACTTCGCGGCGGAGAACACGATCCCGGCCGTGCAGCTCTACCGGGAGAACTTCCAGCCGTCCTCGGTGCTCGACGAGCCGTACGTGATGCTCGGGGCGTCCGTGGTCGCCGCCGAGACCGACGACCGCGCGCAGTTCCTCGCCGGGCCGTCCGGCCTGACGTTCCTCAGCCTCCGCCGCGGCCGCCCGATCGCGCTGCCGACACCGGAGGAAGCCGCGGAGTACCCGTACACCGAGATGGACCGCGCGTTCCTCGCCGACCGCTTCGGCTCGAGCATCATCGGCTCGCCCGAGACCGTCCACAAGGGACTCCAGCAGCTGCTCGACGACACCGGCGCGAACGAGCTGATGATCACGACGATGGTCCACGGCCACGAGGACCGGGTCCGTTCGTACGAGCTGATCGCCGGCCTCAAGTCCTGACCCGTCCCAGACGGTCGGCTCGCGTACCCAGAGGGTCGGCTCGCGTACTCAGAGGGTCGGCTCACCAGCCGACCCTCCAGGTACGCGAGCCGACCCTTCGGGTACGCGTGCCGTCCGTTCCCGCACGTCACAAATCGGACGACACGCGTACGGGGATGGACGACTCGCGTATCCCGACGGACGACTCGAGTACCTGGACGGACGACACAGCGGGGCCTACCCTGCCCGCCGTGTCGTCCACCTGGGTACGCGTGTCGTCTTTCCGGGTGCGCGCGTCGGCCGGGCGAGTGCGCGTGCCGGTGAGCGGGAATGGTCATCTCCGCGCACACCGCAAACAGCTCCCGCACCCGGGACGGGAATTTCTTTTCCTCCGTTGACAACAAGATCGGGCCCGGTTGTCAGCACCGGACAAGAAATGCGCGGTTACCAGCCCGTGACCGCGTGATCGTGCTCAAGTTCTTGTCTCCCAGCATGGCCGTGGTTAGCGTACCGACCAGTAGGAAACGGCACGGTGACCCCCGAGACCGTGAATGGCCGACAATTGTTACCCCGTTCGGACCATTTCCCCTTGCTCGACTCGGGTGTATTCGACGTGCCGTCGAAACCGCTGGGGAGGCACACGAATGGCCGAACGGACGACGACGGCGTCGTTCCCCGGGGCCGCCGCGCTGCGGCAGACCGGGCGGCTCTACGGGCTCGGGCTGGACGTCGTCCGGCTGACGTTCCGCCGCCCGTTCCAGCTGCGTGAGCTGATCCAGCAGTTCTGGTTCATCGCGAGCGTGTCGATCCTGCCGACGGCCCTGGTGTCGATCCCGTTCGGCGCGGTGATCGCGCTGCACATCGGGTCGCTGACCACGCAGATCGGCGCGCAGTCCTTCACCGGCGCGGCGAGCGTGCTGGCGATCATCCAGCAGGCCAGCCCGATCGTCACCGCGCTGCTCATCGCCGGCGCCGGCGGCAGCGCGATGTGCGCCGACCTCGGCGCGCGCACCATCCGGGAAGAGATCGACGCCATGGAGGTCCTCGGCGTCTCGCCGGTCCAGCGGCTGATCGTGCCGCGGGTGCTCGCCGCGATGGGGGTCGCGGTCTTCCTCAACGGCATGGTGAGCGTCGTCGGTGTGCTCGGCGGTTACTTCTTCAACGTCATCATGCAGAACGGCACCCCCGGCGCCTACCTGGCCAGCTTCTCCGCCCTCGCCCAGCTCCCCGACCTGTGGATCAGCGAGATCAAGGCGCTCATCTTCGGTTTTGTCGCCGGGGTCGTCGCCGCCTACCGCGGGCTCAACCCGAAGGGCGGACCGAAAGGTGTCGGTGACGCCGTGAACCAGTCCGTGGTCATCACGTTCCTGCTGCTGTTCGTGCTGAACCTGGTGCTCACCACGGTGTACCTGCAGCTCGTGCCGCCCAAGGGGAGCTGATCGTGACCACCACGGACATTCCGAGAACGGCCCGGGTACGCGAAGCCGTCGACCGCCGCTTCGGCTTCCTCGACACCCTCGGCGACCAGATCCTGTTCTTCCTCCGCGCCATCGCGTGGACGCCGCGAGCACTGCGCCGCTACATGCGCGAGGTCGTCCGCCTGCTGGCCGAGGTCAGCTTCGGCAGCGGTGCGCTGGCCGTCATCGGCGGCACGATCGGCGTGATGATCGGGATGACCGTCGCCACCGGCACGGTCGTCGGCCTGCAGGGTTACTCCGCGCTCAACCAGGTCGGGACGTCGGCGTTCGCCGGGTTCGTCTCCGCCTACTTCAACACCCGCGAGATCGCGCCGCTGGTGAGCGGCCTCGCGCTGAGCGCCACCGTCGGCTGCGGGTTCACCGCGCAGCTCGGCGCGATGCGGATCTCCGAAGAGATCGACGCACTCGAGGTCATGGGCATCCCGAGCGTCCCCTACCTGGTGACCACCCGGGTGATCGCCGGCTTCCTCGCCGTCATCCCGCTCTACGCGATCGGCCTGCTGTCGAGCTACCTCGCCTCACGCCAGATCACCGTGTGGTTCTTCGGCCAGTCCGCGGGCACCTACGACCACTACTTCCTGCTGTTCCTGCCACCCGGCGACGTCCTGTGGTCGTTCGGGAAGGTCCTCGTGTTCAGCGTCGTCGTCGTGCTCGCACACTGCTACTACGGCTTCCGCGCGAGCGGCGGCCCGGCCGGCGTCGGTGTTGCGGTGGGCCGCGCGGTGCGCACCGCGATCGTCGCGATCAGCATCATCGACTTCTTCCTGAGCCTGGCGATCTGGGGCGCGACGACCACCGTGCAGGTGGCCGGATGAGAAGGGAAACCCGCCGCAAGGCCGGGGTCCGCACCGCCGGGGTGCTGTTCCTGGTCGTGCTGGGCGTGCTCGTGACGCTCTCGATCAAGATCTACGACAAGGACTTCGTCAGCACGGTCCCGGTGACGCTCAAGGCGAGCCGGATCGGAAACCAGCTCTCGGCGGGCGGCCAGGTCAAGGCCCGCGGGGTGCTCGTCGGCGAGATCCGCGACGTCCGGGCGACCCCGCAGGGTGCCGAGATAGCGCTTGCCCTGGAGCCGGACAAGGTGGACATGCTGCCGCGCAACGTCTCCGCGCTGCTCGTGCCGAAGACGCTGTTCGGCGAGCGCTACGTCCAGCTGTCCATTCCGGACGGTGCGAAGGACTCCCACCTGGTTGCGGGCGACACGATCGAACAGGACCGGTCGGCCAACGCGATCGAACTGGAACGCGTCTTCGACAACCTGCTGCCGCTGCTCAAGGCCGTCCAGCCTCAGAAGCTCGCGACAACGCTGACCGCGGTTTCGACGGCGTTGGAGGGCCGCGGCGAGCAGATCGGCCAGACCCTCTCCACCGCGGCCGACTACCTGAAGGACTTCAACCCGCAGCTGCCGACCTTCACCAAGGACGTCCAGGACCTCGCTTCGGTTTCTCGGCTGTACGGTGACATCGCGCCCGATCTGCTGGACGCGCTCACCGACTCGGCGGTCACGCTGAACACGGTGCACGACAAGAGCAGCGACCTCGCGACGGTGTACCAGCAGGTGACGGACTCCGCGGGTGAGGTCGAGAAGTTCTTGAGCCGCAACAAGAACAACATCATCGCCCTGTCGGCCGACAGCCGCACCGCCCTCGAGGTCGCGGCCGAGTACTCCCCCAGCTTCCCGTGCACCCTCAAGGCGATGGACGCCCTGCGCGAGCCGGTCGACAAGGCGCTCGGCAAGGGCACGAACCAGCCCGGCATGCACGCCGCCATCACCGTCACCCAGGCCCGCGGCAAGTACGTGCCCGGCAAGGACGACCCGATCGCCCCGGCGAGCGGCGGCGGCCCGCGGTGTTACCCCAGCGGCGTCGCGCCGACGACCGGCACCGCCGCCGTGGCGCCGGGCGCGCCCCAGCACCCGCTGCTGGTCGGCCCGCGTGACGACCTCGGCGTCGCGAACTCGCCGCAGGAACGCGAGCTGCTCGCCACCGTGCTCGCGCCGCAGCTGGGCGTGCCCACGAAGGACGTCGCGGACTGGAGCAGCGTGCTGGTCGGCGCGCTCTACCGCGGCACGGAGGTGACGCTCAAGTGAGGAAGTTCGCCGCCCCGCTGATCAAGAGCCTGATCTTCATCCTGGTCACCACCGCCGCGACCGTGCTGCTGGCGATCTCCATCGCCAACACCGGGGTCGGCCGGACCGACCTCTACGGCGCCACGTTCACCGACGCGACCTCGCTGAACGTCGGGGACGACGTCCGGATCTCCGGAGTCCGCGTCGGGCAGGTCGAGGAGCTCGAGATCGCCGACCACAGCCTCGCCCACATCCGGTTCTCCCTCGACGAAGGCCGGCAGCTGCCCGCCGACGTCGGCGCGGTCATCAAGTACCGCAACATGGTCGGCCAGCGCTACATCGCGCTCGAACGCGGCGCCGGCGGCCGGGGCACGCTCCCGATCGGCGGCGAGATCCCGCTGAACCGCACCACGCCGGCGCTCGACCTGACCGACCTGTTCAACGGCTTCAAGCCGCTGTTCCAGGCGCTCTCCCCCACCGACGTCAACCAGCTCTCCGGCGAGATCGTGCAGGTGCTGCAGGGTGAGGGCGGCACGGTCGAGGAGCTGCTCGCGCACACCGGCTCGCTGACCTCGACGCTCGCGAGCCGCGACCAGCTCATCGGCGACGTGATCACCAACCTCAACCACGTGCTCGGCACGGTGAACAGCAAGGGAACCGCGCTGACGACGTTGATTTCGACGCTGCGGGAGCTCGTTTCCGGCCTGGCCTCGGACCGGGCCGTCATCGGTGACGCGATCGGCGGCCTCGGTGACCTGTCCACGGCCACCGCGGGCCTGCTCGGCGACGTCCGGACTCCCTTGAAGGACAGCATCACCGGACTCGACCGCGTCACGAAGAACCTGGCGGACAAGGACACCCTGCCCGGCCTCGAGCAGACGCTGAGCACGCTGCCGGAGAAGCTCAACGGGCTCGGCCGGATCAGCTCCTACGGCTCGTGGATGAACTTCTACCTGTGCAGCTCGACCCTGCAGACCACGCCCCCGCGCGGGACGCCGGTCACGGCGGAGAGGTGCGGCGCGTGAAGTCCTTCAAGGAACGCAATCCGCTCGCCCTCGGTGTCGCCGGGAGCGTTGTCCTGGCCGCGCTGCTGACCGTGACGTTCAACTACGACAACCTGCCGATCGTCGGCGGCGGCACCACCTACCACGCCGAGTTCTCCGAGGCGGCCGGGCTGCAGGCCGACGACGAGGTCCGCGTCGCCGGCATCAAGGTCGGCGAGGTCCGCGACGTCGAGCTGGCCGACGACCACGTGCTCGTCACCTTCCGCGTGAAGGACGCCTGGGTCGGCGACCGGACGTCGGTGGAGATCCGGATCAAGACGTTGCTGGGCCGCAAGTTCCTCGCGCTCAAGCCGACCGGTGACGGCGTGCAGGACCCCGACCAGGCGATCCCGCGCAACCGGACGGTCACGCCGTACGACGTCACCGAGGCGTTCAACGGCCTCGCGAACACCGCCGGCCAGATCGACACCACGCAGCTGGCCGACAGCTTCACCGCGATCAGCGACACGTTCCGGAACGCCCCGGCGCACGTCCGCACCGCGCTGGACGGGCTGTCCGCCCTGTCGAAGACGGTGTCCTCGCGCGACGACCAGCTCGCCGGCCTGCTGGCCAACGCCAAGAAGATCACCACCACACTGGCGAACTCGAACGAGGACTTCGAGCAGCTGCTCTCCGACGGCAACCTGCTGCTGGGCGAGCTCGACCGGCGCCGCCAGGCCATCCACGACCTGCTGACCGGCGCGCAGGCGCTGGCCACCCAGCTCTCCGGCCTGGTCAAGGACAACACCGACGCGCTCAAACCGGCGTTGAGCCAGCTCAACACCGTGACCGACCTGCTGACGCGGCAGAACGACAACCTGGCCAAGAGCCTGGCCGCCGCCGGCCCGTACTTCCGGCTGGCGAACAACGCCCTCGGCAACGGCCGGTGGCTCGACGTCTACCTCTGCGGCCTGCTGCCCGAAAACCGCGACCCGTGTGTGCCGCCGAAGCAGTCGGGAGCCCCGAAGTGAACTCGACCCGCAACCAGGTCCGGCTCAGCCGGTTCGTCGCCGCGGCGGTCGTGACGGCGCTCGTCGTCGTGGCCGCGCTGTGGTGGGTCTTCTCCGGCACCGGGCTCGACCGGGCGACCGTGCTCTTCTCCCGCGCGGTCGGCGTTTACAGCGGCTCCGACGTCCGGCTGCTCGGCGTCCGGATCGGCCAGGTCGAGTCGGTGACCCCGCGCGGCGAGCAGGTCGAGGTGACGCTGACCTACGACGGCTCGGCGCCGGTCGCGGCCGACACCGACGTCGTCGTCATCGCGCCCAGCGTGGTCGCCGACCGGTACGTCCAGTTCTCCAAGCCCGCGCGGGGCGGGCCGCGGCTGGCCGACAACGCCACCATCGGCGTCAACCGCAGCGCGACCCCGGTCGAGCTGGACGAGCTGTACGCCAGCCTCGACTCGCTCACCAAGGCGCTCGGGCCGGACGGCGCGAACAAGAACGGCGCGCTGTCGGACCTGCTGAAGACCGGCGCGCGCAACCTGCAGGGCAACGGGACCGCGTTCAACGACTCCGTCAAGCAGCTCTCGGAGCTGGCGCGGACGCTGGCGGGCAACTCCGGCGACCTGTTCACCACCGTGCGGGAGCTGCAGCAGTTCACCAGCATGCTGGCCGCCAACGACAACCAGGTCAGCCAGGTCAACCAGCAGCTCGCCGCGGTGTCGGGCACGCTGTCGGCCAACCGGGACGAGCTGGCCACGGCACTGCGCTCGCTCGGCGGCGCGCTCGCCGACATCCAGGGGTTCATCAAGGACAACCGCGCGCTGATCAAGTCCAATGTGGACAAACTGGCGGTGACCACGCAGACGCTCGCCGACCAGCGCGCGTCGCTGGCCGAGTACCTCGACACCGCGCCGCTGGCCGCGACCAACCTGATCCAGACGGTCGACCCCGCCACCGGCGCCCTGCAGAGCCGCACCGACCTGCTCGACTACCTGCCGCTGCCGGTGACCGGATCCGTCTACACGAACGAGGCGGGCGGGAAATGAAACCACTGAGACGCGTCACGGCGCTCGCCGCGGGCTGCTGCCTCGTGCTGACAGCCTGCTCCGGCGAGTTCAAGGGTGTCTACGACCTGCCGCTGCCCGGCGGCGCGGACGTCGGTGACCACCCGTACCACGTCACCGTCCAGTTCGCCGACGTCCTCGACCTGGTGCCGCAGGCCGCGGTGAAGGTCGGTGACGTCCCGGTCGGGCGGGTCCAGACCATCCGCCTCGGCGCGGACGGCTGGACCGCCGAGGCCGTCGTCGAGGTCAACGGCGACGTCGTGCTGCCCGCCGACGCCGTCGCGCGGCTGCGGCAGTCCAGCCTGCTCGGTGAGAAGTTCGTCGAACTCGCCGCCCCCGACGGCAATGCACCGCAGCAGACCGCGCGGCTGGCCGACAAAGCCGTGATCCCGGTGTCACGCACCAACCGCAACCCCGAGTTCGAAGAGGTCTTCGGCGCGCTTTCGCTGCTGCTCAACGGCGGCGGCATCGGGCAGCTGCAGACGATCAACCGCGAGCTGAGCAAGGTGATGACCGGGAACGAGACGCAGATCCGCTCGTTCCTGTCCGGGGTCAACACCCTCGCCACCGACCTGGACGCGCACCGCCAGGACATCACCGCGGCCCTGGAAGGGGTCAACCAGCTGGCGACCACGCTCGCCGACCGCGACGCGCAGGTGTCCGGCGCGCTCACCGACCTCACCCCCGGCCTGCGCACGCTGACCGACCAGCGCACCCAGCTCGTGGCCATGCTGCAGTCGCTCGACGACCTCTCCGGCGTCGCCACCGACGTCATCCACAAGAGCAAGGACGACCTGGTGGCCGACCTGACCGCGCTCGCGCCGATCCTGCACCGGCTCGCCGAAGCCGGGGCGTCGCTGCCGAAGGCGCTCGAGATCCTGCCGTCCTTTCCCTACACCGACGCGGTGATCCCGGCGATCAAGGGCGACTACCTCAACCTCTACCTGTCGGTCCTCCCGGCGCCCGGCATGCCGCTGCCGCCGCCCGGCGAAGGTGTCCCGTCCGGTCTGCCGACCCTGCCGCTGCCCAGCGGCGAGGTCACGACGCCGGGAGGACGCTGATGCTGACCACCAGGATCCGGGTCCAGGTCATCGCGTTCGTGGTGATCTCGCTCGTCACGGTCGCGTTCGTCGGCGCCAACTACGCCGGGATCGGCCGGCTGTTCGGCGGCGGCGGCTACACGGTGAAGCTGGAGCTCGCCGAGGGCGGCGGCATCTTCACCAACGGCGAAGTGACCTACCGCGGGGTCGCCGTCGGGCGGATCGGAGAGCTGCGGCTGACGCCGTCCGGGATGGAGGCGGACCTCGTCATCAACGACTCGGCCCCGCCGATCCCGTCGAACGCCCAGGCCGTGGTGGCGAACCGGTCCGCGGTCGGCGAGCAGTACGTCGACCTGCAGCCGCGGTCGAGCGACGGCCCCTACCTGGCCGGCGGCTCGGTCATCCCGCGCGAGAAGACGACACTGCCGATGCCGGTGCAGAACCTGCTCGGCGACCTCGACTCGCTGACGGCGTCGGTGCCGACGGGTGACCTGCGCACGGTCGTCGACGAGCTCGACGACGCGCTGCGCGGCACCGGACCGGACCTGCAGGTGCTGCTGGACACCGCGACTTCGTTCACGAAGGACGCGGCGGCCAACCTGCCGCAGACGACGAAGCTGATCGACGACGGCTCGACCGTGCTGCGGACCCAGCTCGACTCCGCCGCCGAATGGCGCTCGTTCGCCGGCAACGCCAAGCTGTTCGCCGCGCAGCTGTCGAGTTCGGACGGTGACCTGCGGCGGCTGATCGCCACCGCACCGCCGGCCGCGTCCGAGCTGGGCACCCTGCTGAAGGAGACCGACCCGGGGCTGCCGATCCTGCTGGCCAACCTGCTCACCACGGCGCAGGTGATCCAGACCCGCACCGGTTCGCTGGAGCAGCTGCTGGTCGCGACGCCGAAGACGGTCGCGGCGACGTCGACGGCCTTCAACGGCGGCGACGGAAATCTCGGCATGGCGCTGACGTTCTACGACCCGCTGCCCTGCCGCGCCGGGTACGAAAGCACGCAGTACCGGCCGAGCACGGACACCACACCGCTGCCGTTCAACACCGGCGCGTCCTGCACGCTCGAGAAGGGCGACGCGACGTCGGTGCGCGGCTCGCAGAACGCGGCGCACCCGCCGGTGCCGCCCGCCGCGGTGCCCGGCTCCGGGACCCCGCTGACCGTGTCCGCCGGCCAGCCGGATTCTCCGACCCTCGAGGAGATGCTGTGGCTGGGAAAGTGAAGTGGCCGCTGCGGGCCGCGGTCGCCGCCGTGGTCGTCACCGCGGCGTTCGCGGCTTGGGCGGGGATCGGCTGGTACCGCACCGCGCACAGCGAAACGCTGACCTACGGGACCGCCCGCGACGAAGCCTTGTCCAGCGGCCGCGAGCTGGTCGCGCTGCTGTGCACCCTCGACTACCACCAGCTCGACCAGGGGCTCGCGCAGTGGCTCGACGCGTCGACCGGGCCGCTGCACGACCGGCTGGCCCACACCGACGAGGCCACGAAGAAGACCCTCACCCAGGACGCAACGGTGTCCACGGGGAAGGTGCTGGACGCGGCGCTGAGCGAACTCGACGAGCACGCGGGCACCGCCAAGCTGCTGGCCTCGGTGGAGATCACCGCGCTGAAGACGGGCGTCGCGCCGGCGACCAAGCGCAACCGGTTCGCGGCGGGACTGACCCGGACCGAGGGCGGCTGGAAGCTCAGCGCCCTCGACGAGCTGCCGGTGGGGGCGAGATGAGCACCGACGCGCTGCCCGCGACCGAAGAAGAAGCCGAAGTGACGGCCTCCTCCGACGACGTCCCGGCCTCCTCCGACGAGGTGGCTGCCGAGGCCGAGCCGTCGAGGCGCCGGCCGCTCCTGCTGCCGTTGCTGGTCGTCATCTCGGTGCTGCTGGCGGCCGCCGGTGTGGTGTTCACGCTGGCAGCGCGCTCGGCGGCGGACAACCCGGCCGCGGCCAACCACGCGCTCACCGACGTCGGCGCGACCGCCGACGTCACCTCGGCGGTGACGCTGGCGCTCAACCGGATCTTCTCCTACTCGTACGACAAGACTGAGGTCACGGAACAGGCCGCGCGGGACGTCCTGCGTGGCGAAGCACTCACCACCTACGACCGGCTGTTCGCCCAGGTTAAGGAAAAGGCACCGGCCCAGAAACTGGTGCTCACGACGCGGGTGACGTCATCCGCGGTGCAGGAACTCCGCGAAGGGCACGCCCGGCTCCTCGTGTTCCTGGACCAAGCCGCCACCCGCGCCGACAACAATTCCAGCAGTTCCGCGGCCGCCCAGCTTTCGGTGACCGCGGAACGTGAGGGTAATGCCTGGAAGATTACCGGGCTGACCCCCCGCTGACCCGTTTTACAACGCTGCACAATTCGAAGGAGAGTTGGCATGCCTGTTTTGTCGCGCACTCGGAAGAACGGCCGTAAATGGGCACGCGCAGCCGCGGTCACGGCGGTCGCCGGCGTCGCGCTGAGCGTCGTCACCGCCGTGCCCGCGTCGGCCGACGTGATCGAGATCCCGGTGGGGTACACCGTCACCGGCAGCACCGTGATCAAGAAGACCGGCAGCGCGATGGCCCTCGGCCCCGGCAACCTCGACGGCGCCCTGATCATCGACGACCAGACCGGTTCGGTGGGCTTGCGCGCGGACCTGACGCTGCCGACGTCGCAGGCGAACATCTCGCTGGTGTCGGGGCTGTTCAGGATCAAGGCGAAGGTCAAGATCACCCCGACCGGCCCGGCCACCGGCACCATCGCCGACGGCACGCTGACCACGCACGCCCAGGCGAACATGGAGATCTACGACATCTGGGCCGGCCTGATCGTCCCGGTGATCCCGCTGCCGACCGTGCCGGGCAGCTGCAAGGCGAGCAAGCCGCTCGACCTCGACCTGAGCGCCAAGGACGTCGACATCTTCGGCCCGAAGATCACGGTGACCGGCACCTACACCATCCCGGACTTCAAGAACTGCTTCATCGCCGATCTGGCGCTGGGCGCTCTGGTGTCCGGGCCGGGCAACACGATTTCGCTGGACCTGGCGAGCAAGAACGCCGGCTGAGCCGGGGTACGAAAAGAGGGGCGCACCGGCCGGTGCGCCCCTCTTCCCCTACCTGGTCAGCAGGGTGCGGAGGGATCCGCTTTGAGCGCGACGGTGTAGCGATCGCCGGACGAGATGGCCTCGAACGGCCCGCAGAGCGCCGAGCCCGTCGGATCGCCTTCGGAGAAGTCGTTGGATCCCCAGGAGACGTACTCGCCGGTGCTCTTGAGCGCGAAGTTGAACGTCCAGCCCGCGTCGATCGCGACGACGTCCGAGAGCGCCGCTTCGGGGACTTCGGCCTGGTGGTTGTCGTCGCGGCCCCAGGCGATGACCCTGCCGTCCTTGAGCGCGAGACTGTGCTGGTGACCGGCGGAGATCGCGGTGACACCCGACTTCGCGTCCGCGGGGACATCAGCCTGACCGAAGTTGTCGCTGCCCCAGGCGATGACCGCACCGTTCTTCAGCGCCAGGCTGTGGTCACCACCGGCGGAAACGGCGGTGACGCCGGACGTCGCCGCCTGCGGCACGTCCGTGCGCAGGCCCCAGCCGAGCACGCGCCCGCCCGCCTTGAGCGCGAGGTTGTGCATGGCGCTGGTGGAGATGGCGACGACGCCGGACTTCGCGTCGGCGGGCACGTTCGCCTGGCCGTACCAGTTGTTTCCCCAGGCCAGGACGCCGCCGTCCTTGAGCGCGAGCTCGTGCCCCCAGCCGGCGGCGATCGCGCTCACGCCCGACATCGCCGCCTCGGGAACCTCCGTTTGACCGAAGTTGTTGTCCCCCCACACCAGGACCTGGCCGGCCTTGAGGCCCATCGCGTCCATGCCGCCCATGGACACGGCGCTGACCCCGTCGAAGGCCTCCGGGGGCGGACCCAGGATGTAGTTCGAGAACCCCCATTCCACGACGCCGCCGGTGACCGGTGCCTGCGCGGAAGCGGACGCGGCCGACACCACCGGCACCGCGGCCAGGGTGGCGGCGAGCAGCACGGAAGCCCGGCGGGGGGCGGTACGGAAACGGGAGGCCACGGCATCCTCTTTCGCTGAATCGATTCCCGCGGTCGCGGTGCGCGTGGTACCGATACTAACCCGGACAACCGCCGATCGGGACCCCACCGCGGATTTGTCAAAATCGCACCAAGGTCATCGCCCCGCTGCTCCGGCGTTGACAAGAACTCAACCGGCCCGAGATCGTCGGAAACCGACCACGTGACATCCTTGTTGCGCAACCGACTGGCGAGTAACCTCATTTATCACAGCCACCTCGCGAGGATTAGGGCTGCACGAGAAACACCCCGGGGGAATTCGCGAGACCACTTTGGTCCGCGGGGCGCGTGGGCAGCGCCCGCCGAGCCGTCAACTGGATGATCGAAGGAGATTGACAGTCATGACCCGACTCAGGAACTTGTCCCTCAAAGCAGTCACCACCGCCGCGGCCGTGAGCGCGCTCGGCATGGTCTTCACCGGCGTCGCGTCGGCCGACACGGCCTACAACGCGGGCGCCACCTACCGGTGCACGTTCCCCGGCATCCCGCAGCAGGACGTGGGGATCACCGCGTCGCTGACCGGGCCGGACTCGGTCCCCGCCGGCACCACCGTCACGCCGACCAACGTCGGTGGCACCGCGACGATCTCCGCCGCGGTCCACTCGCTGCTGACCGCCGTCGGCTACAACGGTCTCCGCGGCACGGCGACGGTCCCGGTGACCGCCGCGCGCGGCACGGTTTCCGGCCCGGCGAGCGGCCTGAACATCCCGGAAACGATCTACCCGACCGGCGGCCCGATCACGGTGATCATCAGCCAGGTGGCGACCTCGTCGATCCCCACCTACACGGCCCCGGCGACCGCGGGCAGCGACACGCTGTCGCTCGGCACGCCGATCACCGCGGCCCTGCAGTTCCACAAGGCGTCCAACAACACCTGGGCGAACTGGAACATGACCTGCACCCCGAAGGTGACGAGCCCGGCGCAAAACCTCGCGTTCTCGCCGAACTTCGTCATCACGTGATCGCGCTGAACTAGCAGTACCGTAGGGATGGCCGGGGCCCCGGCCATCCCTACGGCTCGTTTCCCGGCGGTACGGACAGGAGCACGGCATGGCCCCACGGCTGACCCGGCGGACGGCGACCCGCGGCGCGATCGCGCTGGTGTGCGCGGTGTCGGTCACCACCGGCGCGTTCACCGGGACCGGTTCCGCCGCGCCCGGAGCCGCCGCCGCGGACGCCGGAGCGGGCGGCCGCGCGGTCACGAAGACGGTCACGACGTCGTGCCCCTTCGCCGACCCCGCCGGGCCGCAGAAGCTCGACGTGAAGACCGCGGCCACGCTCCCAGCCTCGATGACCGTGGGCCGGCCCGCGACGATCGACGGCCTGGCCGTGTCGTTCTCGCTGCCGCGCGCCGCCGCCGAGCAGCTGCTGGGCACGGGTACCACCCTCGAAGGCGGCTTGACCTTCCAGCTGCTGCTGGAGCAGGGGAAGGTCAAGGACACCCTCGCCGTCCCGCTGACCATCCCCGCGACCCCGCTCCCGGCCGAAGGCGACCTGCCGCTGACGGCCAAGGGGAAGCTGCCGGCGTTCTCCCCCTCCGCCGCCGGTGTGCTGCGGATCCGCCTGAGCGCACCGAAACTCGCGCTCGGCCCGACGGGCGCGCCGCCGGACCGGCCCGCCGAACAGGTGGCCTGCACCGCCGACGGCCAGGACCTCGCCTTCGGCTCGATCGCGGTCCTCGCGGCCGCCAAGGCGCCGCCGGGCGGCCCGGCGCCGGAGAAGAAGACCGCACCGGGTCCGCAGTCGCCCGGCCCGCGGAAGCACTCTCTGCTGGACGAAGAGCCGCCCCCGGACGAAAACGTCACCCAGGTGCTGCCGTTGCAGCCCAACCAGGTCGACAACACGAGCAAGATCGCCAAGACCGGCGCCGCCATCCGCAGCAACCCCGCCGCGCTGGTGAACGGCGTCTGGCTGAACATCACGGATCCGAACGGCTTCCCCGTCCGGAGTGAGATCACCGGCGAGCTGTCCTTCACGCCCGTGACGGTGTCGTACCTCGGCTACGGGTTCCTGCCGATCAGCGCGACCGTCGAGTTCCTGCCCGTCGACTACAAGCGCAGCACCATGCTCCACTCGTTCGGGACGCTCGGCGACGGGTTGCTGCGCAACCACCTCGACGTGGTCTCCCGCCTGAGTGACGTCAAGGTGAACGGCGTCCCGCTCGACGCCGGCCCGGACTGCGTGTCGGCGACGCCGATGCCGATCGACATGATCGGCGAGTACGACCCGTTCGGCGGCGGCTTCATCAGCACCGACCCGGAGAACCCCGACCCGAAGTTCCGGG
The DNA here is from genome assembly GCF_044453095.1 of Amycolatopsis sp. NPDC051758. Taxonomy (NCBI): domain Bacteria; kingdom Bacillati; phylum Actinomycetota; class Actinomycetes; order Pseudonocardiales; family Pseudonocardiaceae; genus Amycolatopsis; species Amycolatopsis sp. NPDC051758. The sequence continues at coordinate 239,278 of NZ_JBITCJ010000006.1, forward strand.
GCTTCACGCTGCCGCCGTTCAAGAACTGCGGCGCCGCGGAGAAGCTGAGCTCGCTGTTCACCGGCCAGAACTCCGGTCCGGGCAACCAGGCTGCCGCCCGGCTGACGATCATCCAGCTGTGCCAGGAGGCGGACCACCGCAACTGCCCGCCCGTGGTGCCGATTCCCGCGGAGGTGTTCCGCCAGAGCCGCTGAGGCGGGTCACCAGGCGTCTGCTTCCGGTCTGGCCGCCACCGGAGCGGCCACCCAAGCGCCGACGGCACCCAGCAGGCTGCGGGCGTCCGGGTTCGGCAGCAGGGCGCACGCTCGCTCGTACTCCGCGCAAGCTCCCTGCGCTGCCTTTACGGCGGTCCGAAGGGCGTGGGGCGGAAGTGCCCCGGCCCTCAGGCCCGGCACGGCGAGCAGCTCGGGCAGAGCCGAGATCCGGCCGTCGAGCAGATCGGTGAGCGTGGCGTCGAGCCGTGTCCGGTCGCCTAGCAGGGCCAAGACGTCTTCCACGCGGAGGAACAGCCTGCCCAGCGCTTCACCGCAGGTTCGGAACACCTCCGCGTCGGCTCCGCCGAGGGCCGCGCCGATCCGCAGCGGGAACTCGAACAGCGACGCGAAGACGGCTTCGGCACCCGCGCCGGTCGTGACGACGGCGGCGCGCAGCGAAGCCAGCTCGCCCAGCCAGTCCGAAAAGGACCAGGAGAGTTCCGGCGCCGCCTGGGCGATCAACCGCGACGCTTGGCCCAGCAGATAGTCGCCGGCGAGCACGGTCGTCGCCGATGCCCAGTCCACGCCCCGCATTTCGCGCGGCGTGACGGTGGGCCCGAGGAAGGCCAGCGCGCCCACGGTGGCGAGCTCGATCGCGGCGGCGACCGTCGCTTCGCCGCCGGCGGGCGGATCGCCACCGGCCGTGAGCGCCGCGAAGAACCCGATCGCCGGCCGCAGCAGCAGCTTCTCCTCCCGATCGGCGGTGAACATCCGGGCCAGGAACGGCCAGTCGCCCCGGACGATCGACAGGCAGACTTCGTCACAGGCGGCGAGGAAGGGCAGCAGCCGGACCCGGGTCGCGCGCGGCAGGTCCAGCGGTTCGGCTCCGGCGAGCGCCGAGATCCCCTCGGGCAGCACCACCGCCCGCCGCCCCTTCGCGTAGAAGGGGTGCTCGCTGCCCGCGCCGGCCGCGAGGACGCGCCAGGCGAGGTGGTAGCGGCGAGCTGCGTGCCGCGCCGTCTCGAAGTAGCCGACGAACGCCGATGCCAGCAGCCGCTCGTACTCCCGGCGCGCGACAGCCGGGTCGTCCCCGGCCGACAGGATGGCGCGGGCGGCGAGCCGTCCGGACTGGACCGCGCCACTCAAGCCCTCGCCGGTGAACGGGTTGACCAGGCCGGCCGCGTCGCCGACCCGCAGCCCATCGGGCCCGGCCGCCGAACCGGGGCTGAACCCGCAGGACAGCGGACCGGAGACCACCGGTCCGGCCGGGACGCAGTCCCGCACGCGGGGGTCGAGCTCGGCCAGCGCCTCGAACGCCTCGTCCATCAGGTCACCGGCCGGAACGGCACCGAGAGCCGACGCGCCGATCGTGCAGCCGCCCGGCACCGGGGCGAGCCAGGCGCAGCGGGGCCGCCCGCGCGGGTCGTCCGCGGGCGGGGCGAGCATCCTGAGCACGACCCGGTCGCCCAGGTCCGGGCCGCTGAACCGCCGAGCACAGCTCATCCCGCTGCCGTCGGACGACGGGGACCGTCCCGCACCGTCCGCCAGCACCACGTGCGGGGCCGTCTCCACCGCAGTCCCGTACCCGGCACCGCACCGCACGGCGTGCGCTCGCAAGGTCTCCCGGAAGACACCGTTGTCGACCACGGCGTACCCGGCGTCGGGGACGGCGTGAGAAGTGGCGGCGTCGAAGGCGATCGTCACGCCGAACACCGGCCAGTCGTCGACGGCCACCCCGACCGAGCGCAGGATCTCCCGCGCCGGGCCGCTGACCAGGACGTCGTACCGCGGCTGCGGCTCGTCGCGCCCGGTCAGCACGACGGGCATCCCGCCGCGGGCCAGGACGGCGGCGGCCACCGCACCGGCGGGCCCGGCGCCGATGACGACGGCGTGGCTCAAGAGCGGCTCGTCTCGAGCATCCCGGCCAGCGCGCGCCGCGCGGGCCCGTCCGGCGTGCGGGACAGCGCGGTCAGCGCGTGTCCGAAGTGGACGCCGGCGAGCGTGCGGGCGGCCCGCAGCCCGCCGTGCGCGGTGACCAGCTCGCGCACCCGCGTGAGGTGGCCGTCCGAGAACGCCGGCGCGAGCAGGATCCGGTGCAGTTCCCCCGAGGTGTCCGCACGCAGCGCGGCCAGGGTCGGCGCGCCGAACAGGCCGAGCAGGTGGTCGGTGCCCGCCGGTTTGTCTTCGCCCGCGGCTTCGAGGTCGAGGCAGTCGTCGAGGACCTGGAAGGCGATCCCCCACTCCACGCCGAACTCGGCGAGCGCCGCGGCGACGGCGCTGTCCACTCCGGACTCCACCGCGCCGAGCAGGCAGCACAGCCGGAACAGCACGCCGGTCTTGCGCCGCACCAGGTCCACGTAGTCCGGCAAGGACAGTCCGGTGTCGAAGCCGCGTTCGACGTCGAGAAGCTCGCCGTGCGCGAGGGCGGCGACCGTCCGGCTCACCGCCGTGGCCACCCCCTCGCCGAGGTCCGCCGCCTCGGTTCCGGCCGCCGAGAGGCAGGCCAGGCCGGCGAGCACGGCGAGTTCCGGCCCGGCGGCCCGGTGCGCGGCGGGGCCGCCCCGGCGGATCGCCGCCCGGTCGATCACGTCGTCGTGCACCAGCGAAGCGAGGTGCACCAACTCGACGACCGCGCCGAGCCGCGCCACCCGCTCGTGGTCGGCCCGGCCGAATCCGGCGCAAGCCGTGAGCAGACGCGAGCGCAACAGCTTGCCGGGCCGGTCGACGAGCCCACCGACGGTGTTGCGCAGCGGCGCGGAAAGCCCGCCGACGAGCCGGGCCAGGTGGTACCGGACCGGGTCCGCGGTCGTGGTCACCGGGACGAGAACCCGTACGTTCCGTCGACCTCGAGACCGGGGATCTCCCGCAGCGCGGCCACCACCCGCTGGTACACCGCCAGGTCGTTCATGTACTCGAGCAGCTGGGCGCGGGTGCGGCCCACCGAGAGCGCGATGACGTCGTCGAAGATCACCCACAACGCCTGTTTCTCCGGCAAGGTGACCAATTCGGGGGACAGCCCCGCGAAGACGGCGCGTACGTCGTCGACGTTCTCCTGGCTCAGCTGCACGGTGGATCCGGGATCACCGAGCAGGCCGATGACGAGTGCGCGGTACTTGTCGTAGTACCGCCGGGCTTCGGCCTTCTCCTCCGGGCCGACGGTCGCCACCTCGAGCCGGTTCACCGCGACGTCGAGGTTCTGGTAGACGAGCTGGACCACCAGATTGCCGACGACGCTCTGGCCGAAGAACTCGTCCCGAGCCTGGTCGAGGTAGCGGTTGTCATCCGCCAGCGGGAGGTCGTACAACGCCGAGGCCGCACCGAGCATCCGGCAGGCGATGGCCGGCATCGGTGTGTACGTCTTGCCGTTGCCGCCTTCACACACGACCGCGCCGGAGTCGCCGACGAGCGAAAACCGCTGCGCGTAGATCAAGTCGGTGAAGAGGTAGCCGTCGACGACCACGCGCGCGGTCGTGTCCAGCACGACGCTCGACGTGTAGCCCGAACTACGGCCGACCTTCTCGATCCGGCCGCCCTCCACCGCGGCCACGCTCGAGTCCGGTGTGAGCAGTTCGACGTCCAGTTGCGCCAGCACGGTGTCGATCTTGGCCATGAAGGTGCCACCGTGGACGCTCGCGAGGAACGCCAGGCCGATCGCCCGGTGGGTCGGGGAGATCGGCGCCATCAGGTTGCGGGCCACCGTCGAGCTGACGTCGATGCCGGGCTCCAGCTGCGCGATGGCGGCGTCGGCGGTGTTCGCGACGCCCCTGACGAGCGGGATGGCCCGCTTGAACCGGGCGACGGTGTTCGCTTCGGCGGCACCACCGTCGAGCGGCGCGGGCTGCACGATCGCGGCGCCCGGCGCGGTGGCGCCGAAGTTCGCCAGGACGTGGTTGGCCGAGAGCACGCAGATCGAGCCGTCCGTACGGTCGCGGACCAGGCAGCCGAGGGTGCCCAGGGTGCCGTCGGCGAGCGAGCCGAGGCCGCTGCCCTGCAGCGGGGGCCGGAACCGTTCCGCGATCGGCGTCGCCGCAGCCGCCGTGGTGGCACCGGAGAACCGGAACTCGCCCGTCTCGACGACGTCCACGCCGTGCCCGCCCACCGCGGCCGGCAGCAACCGGCTGCGGGAAACCAGGGCGGCGCGGCGTTTCTTGCGGACGAGGGCGATGACAACCGGCTCGCCGGTGAGCTCGCCACCCCGGGTCCGGAAGCCCTTCGCGACACCCACGACGTTCGGGTCGGTGAGGTACTGGTCGGCCAGCCGGGCCTTCGCTTCGTCGAGCGCGGCCGCCGTTCTCGCGTCCATGTGCACGGTCAGCGCACCTCGATCGTCGCGACCAGGGGATTCTGGGTCGGCGGGTAGAGCGTGAGGGTGCTGCTGAAAGAATTGCTGGCACCGTTGTCCTTGAACACCGTGACGGCGCCCTTGGCGCCGGGCTCGACCTTGATCGTCATCCTCCCGGGGTTGCGGACCGCGGGCAGCTGCGGTGACCCGGTCAGGGTGGCGGTTCCGGTCAGGACCGTCGCGGTCGCGACGGTCGGCATCGTGACGCGCGGGAAGTCGATCGTCACCGGCACGCGCCCGGAGAGGCCCCGGGCGTCGGTCACCACCACCGCGCCGGTGACGGTGGCGGTCAGCGAGCTGTACCCGGTGTCCCGAAGCAGCAGCGGGAAGGCCGGGTGGCTGATCGCCTGCAGGATGACCGGGCCCAGCGTGACGACCGTCCCGTAGCCGGCGACGGCGGGAATCCCGGAGATGAGCCGCATCCGGAACGGTGGCGGGCTCGCACCGGGCGCGGTGGCTCGCCAGGTGAGCTCCGGGAACTCGTCGGCGGCCGCGGCGCCCACCGGCACGGCCGCGCCCGCCGCGAGCACCGCCGCGCCACGCAGCGCGGCCCGTCTTCTGAACACGGGTTCCATCGTGACTCCCCCTCGGAATGGTCCTTTTCGGAGGCTAACCACAGATTCGAAGAACGGACAAGGAAATTCTTCTCTTTCATCGGATCACGACAAAAAATGAGTGGGTCCGAACGGACGATTGATCACCACTTCACCGCGATGTTACGTTGGGCCGGATCGAGCGTTTTGCCCGCCCGGTCGCCATGGGGGGAGGCCATGATGGCGCGGCTTCGCGTCCTGTTGTGCGGTGCGCTGGCCGCCGCGGCGATCGCCGGGGCAGGCGAGGTGCCGGCCGCTTCGGCATCCACATTGGACTCATCGGTGGCCGCCGTGGCCGATCCCGCTGCCACCGCACGGAAACTCGTCCGGCGGCTGGCCGGCAAGGACCCGCGAGCCGCGGTGCGGGCCGACGCCTGGGTCGCCTGGGCCGACGAGAACGACGCCGTCGTCTACGAATTCCTCGACTTCGGGCTCGCCGCCGCGGAACAACGCGCCGCGGAGACCGCTTCGACCAACGCCGACTTCTGCAGCCGGGTGCTCCTGACCTACACCGCCGCCTACGCGCCCGAGGTCAACGCCGCCGCGCAACGGGCGTTGCTCGGCACCGACTCGGACCGGGAACTGTTCGTGCGCAGCGGTTTCGCAGCCGCAGAGCAGCGTGACCGGCTCGCCAGGGAAGCGGACGGCGAACAGGAGCAGGCCATCGTCGAAGCGGACCGCCAGTACGTCCGCACGCTCGCCACGCACGACCCGGGGGCGCAGGTGCGCGCGGCCGCCGCCTGGGCGACCCGCTCGGACGCCACCGACGCGGACGTCGTCGAATTCTTCGCCTACGGCTGGGCGACCGGGGCGGAGCTGGACCTCGAAGTGCACCGCCTGCGAGACGCCGAGCAGGAGGCGCGCTGGCTGGCCACGGTTCGACGGCTGGTCGTCGACGCACAGGAAGCGGAACGGGCCGCGCTCGAAGCCTCCGGCGAGATCGAGGTCCAGCTGCGGGAAGCCGCCGCGCGGGCGTGGCAACGGGTCGGCGGGCAGACTGGTGCCCCGCGCACCGCGTGGGCGGACGCGGCGCAGGTGGCCCGCAACCAGGCCGCGAACTGGGCCGCGGTGGCCGCGGCCGCACAGGCCGCCACCGGGCCCAACTGGCAGGCCGTGCGCGACGCGGCCGATCCCACCCGGGCCGCCTGGGTGGCCGAACAGGACTGGGCGGCGGAGCAGGCCGGGTTCTGGGCCGACTTGCTCACCCAAGCCGTCGACGGCGAAACCCGGATGCGGAATCCGCAATTCGCGACGGTTCGGTAAGCGCTTTCCCTTCTCTCACGACAGGACGCGGAAAATGCCGCACGGAATCGTCACGAAGGTGCTCGCCCTGGTGCTGGCGTTCACCGTGTTCGCCACCACGGACGTCAACGCCGTCACGCCGGCCCCCGTCGCGGTGGCCGCCGAAGACCCGCCACCGGGCGACCCGCGGCCGATCCCGCACACCGAGTACCCGGGCTGGGACGGCGAAACGGGGATGGGCGAGGCGCTCGACCCCCGGCTGTGGAAGCTCGTCTCGGACATCGCCCAGCTGTCCGAGGAGCCCGAGGTCCGGGAGGCGGCGCAGGCCGCGCTGGACGCGGGGACCGAGGACGCCATCTGGGAGTTCCTCGACTACGGCGAGGTCGAAGCGCAGCAGCGTGCCGAGGCTCGCCGCAACGAGACGGCCCGGCTGAACCGCGAAGCCGTGCTGGACCTGCGGGGCACCGGCGGCCCGGTCTTCAACGCCGAGGTCGAGCGGGTGCTGGCCGGTTCGGACGCCGACCGGGCCGCCTTCCTCGACTACGGCAAGGACATCGCCACCGAGCGGGACGAACGCACCCGGCGGAACACCCAGGCCCGCGCCGACGAGCTGCGGGCGCGGGTGACGGCGCTGTCCGGCTCGGCCGGGCCGGAGGTCAAGCTCGCCGCTCAGCAGGCCCTCGCGGCCGGGGACGCGGCGATCGTGGCGTTCTTCAACGGCGGTTACGTCGCGGCCGCGCAGCGCGACGCCGCCGCGCGCGAGCAGTACTTGAAGGACCTCGAAGAGCGGAACAAGGCCGCCGAGGCGGCGAGCGACCTCGCCCAGCGCGCCGCCCGCGCGTCCCGGGCCCGGCAGAACCTCCTGGTCGCGAACGGCCGGGGCGTCCGGTCGCTGCAGCGCGCGGCGAACGCGATGGTCTCGGCGGGCACCGGGGCGCGCCAGGCCGCGCAGATCCTGGCCGCGAACACCGCGGGCGGCCACCACTCACCCGAGACGTTCAGCCTGGTCCGACAGGAGGTCCAGCGGCAGCTCGACCTGGCCGGACAAGCGGCCACGGAAGCACAGAGCGCCTCGGTGGCGGCGACGGCCGAAGCGAACATCCTGGTCGAGGTGGGCCTGCCCTACGGCGCCGACTGGGCGCAGCTGGCCCGGGGCATGTCTTCGGCCGCGCAGGCGGCCGTGTCGGCGATCCGGACGGCCCAGCACGCCCTCGACGCGACGATGGCGACCGACGCGGCCATCGGGCACCAGGACGAGGCCGTCGTCCGGGCGGAGGAAGCCCGTCAGTGGCGCCTGCACGCCGACGAACACGCCGCCCAGGCGGCGTCCCTGGCCGCGGCGGCTGCGGACCAGGCCAAGGCGGCCAAAGACGCGGCCACCCGCGCCGACCAGGCCCGGTTCGCCGCCCAGACGGCTCGCAACCAGGCCTGGGAGGACATGCAACGCACCTACGACGCGCTGTGGACCGCGCGGGAGGAGGCGGGAAAGGCCCGCACGGCCCGTCAGGAGGCCGAACGCCAGCGCGATGAGGCGGCCCGCTACCGCCAGCAGGCCGACCAGGCCGCGGCCGAAGCGAGCCGAGCGCGGGGCGAGGCGGAGGCGAAGAAGCGCGAAGCCGCCGCCTACCTGGCGCGCGCCCGTGCGCAGGAGGACATCGCCGCCGGGTGCGAGGACACGGCCCGGCGGGAAGAGCAGAACGCCAAGACCGCACGGGACGGGGCCTGGGCCGCCCAGCGGGCCGGGGACGCCGCCGAGGCCCGCGCGCAGGCGCTCGAGGCGTCCGCCGCCGCGGCGCGGGGCACCGCGCAGGAAGCGCCGGCCTGGGCCGCGGCCCAGGAGGCCCGCCGGGACGCGGGAAACGCGGCTGCGGCGGCCCGGGAAGCGCGTGACGCGGCCAACCTGGCGACCGGAGCCGCGGCGCGCGCCCGGGAGGCGGCCACCAAGGCCACCGCGGCGGCCGCCGCGTCGCGTGCCGCGGCGCAGGAGGCGGAGCAGGCCGCGGCCAACGCGGACCTGGCCGCGGACAGCGCCGAATCCGCCGCCGCGGACACCCACGTGTCCGCCACGCGGGCGAACGCCGCGGCCGCCACCGCGACGGCCGAAGAGGTCAAGGCCTCGGAAGCCGCCCGCACCGCCGCCACGCTCGCCGAGCAGGCCACGGAGCGGGCCCGGCTGGCCACGGTGGACGCCGTCCGAGCCGGGCAGAACGCGGCCGAGTCGTTCAGCGAGGCCGTTTCCGCCGCGACCCAGGCGAACCTCGCCAACCGGGCCGCGCTCGCCGCACGGGAGTCGTCGGCCGCCATCACCGCACCGGCGAACACCGCGATCGTCGTGGTGGCCCCGTTCACCGGGGCCGATCTCGACGCCGACTTCGTCGCCGAGGTCGCGGCGCAGGCCCAAGCCGTCGGCGACGAACAGGCTCGAGCCGCGCAGACCCGGGCGGACGAAGCCAAGCTGGCGGCCACCCGCGCCCAGCAGGCCGCCGACAGCGCGGCCGCCGACACCAAAGCGGCGTTCCAGGCGGCGGCCAACGCGGCCAAGTCGGCATCGGCCGCCGCCCAGTCCATGGCCGAGGCGCAGCGGTCCGCGGCGGACGCGGCGGGGTCGGCGAGCGCCGCCCGGGACGCGGCGAACACCGCCAACGGGTACGACGTGCAAGCCCACGCGAACGCCGCCGAAGCCCGCCAAGAGGCGAACAACGCGGCCTCGGACGCGGCGATCGCCGGCCTGGCCGCGGACTCCGCCGAGGGCCAGGCGACGGCAGCCCGCGCCGCGGCCACCCAGGCCGAAACCGACGCAACGGCAGCCCACAAGGCGGCCGACCAGGCCGACAGTTACGCCCGCGAAGCAGCCGCGGCGGCCGAACGCGCGCGGATCCACGCGCAGGAGACGTCGAACGCGGCCCAGCGGGCCCGCGACGCCGCCGCGGACGCCCAGCGCGCGGCGGACCAGGCGGAACGAGAACAGCGGGACCGGGACGCCGCGGCCCGGGCGCAGCAGGCGCAGGTCATCGCGGACTGCCTGCGCGACCTCAGCCCGGAGGACATCGACTACCTGACCGGCAACGAAGAAGGTTCCGCCGTCCTGAGCGAGTACCTGAGCGCTCAGGGGGCGTGCACGGGCGGCGGCGACGTCGTGTCGTTCCTGCTCGAAATCGGCGGCCAGGTCCTGCTCGAGGTGCTCGGCGTCAACGACGTGATCCGCTGTTTCGGCGATGGGGACATAGCGTCCTGCCTCTGGTCCGTCGTGAACGTGCTGTCGTTCGCGACCCTGATCGCCAAAGCGGGGCCGATCGCCAAGGCGATCGCCGCCATCGTCGCCAACTTCGGCAAGTACCTCGCGAAGTCCGAGCGCCTGGTGCTGCTGCTGCAGAAGATCACCGCGGTCCTCGCGAAACTGCACCGGGCGTGCCGGCTCGGGTTCGCTCCCCCGGCCAGAGCGTCCGCGGCTGCGATCTCGATCCTCGGATGCGAAGAGCTGATCGAAATCCTCATCGACATCGAGGACACGCACGGCAGCAAGGTCGCGGCAGGCGTCGACTACAACTACGGCAAGATGCGTTCCGAACTCGACGCCGGCGGCAAGGGTGATCACTGGCTTCCGGGCATCGACAACGACCCGCATGCCATGGCGAACTACTTCCGGCCCTTCGAGGGGCAAGGGACGTACTGGGACACGCAGAACCAGATCAACGGCCGGCCCAACGCGAACATCAGGATCTCCTACGACGAGATCCGGCAGGTCATCGTCATCGAGAACGCGTACAACGTACACGGCTACCGGATGGCCAAGTCCCAGTGGGACAAGTACCGCCGACTCGGCCGGTACGTGCTCCGCTCCATCCCGTTCGGCCCCGCCGTCCCGGCCCCCCGCACGCCCGCGGCGGCCCGATGACCGCCGGCACGCCGATCGGCCCGTCCGACCTGATGCTGGAGGCGGGCGAGGTCGTGACGCTCTACGGGGCGCTCGCCCTGCTGACGTCCGAGCACGCGGCTCAGCCGCTTCGCCGGCTGTGGTTCGGCGCGGACGAACGGCGGGAGCAGGAGCTGCAAACGCGGCTCGGTGAGTGGATCGGCGCGGAACGGGCGTACGAGACCAGCCACTCGGCGCAACCACCCAGGCTGGCCGTCCCCCTGCGCGACGCGCACCTCATCCATTGCTCGCTGGTCCTGTCCACGGAACTGATCGGTTCCGAAGAGGAGTACAAGGAGAGAGTCGGCTCCTTCCGCGAAGAGGCGATCGCGCTGGCCGGCGCGGTGACCGGCGCCGTGCTCCGCTTGCCGTCCGCGTTCCCGCCGCCGGCCACCGTCCCGGAACCGGCTGTACCGGTGCAGTTGACCGTGCCGGAAGCGCGGCTCGTCCACGCCTCCCTGGTCCACGTCCTCGGCCGGGCCGGAACACCGGCCGTCGCGTGGTTGTGGCTCGGCGTGGACGTGCCCGAAGGCCACCGTTTCGCCGAGACCTTCGAGCAGGTGATCGTGTCCGCCGAAGAGTCCGGTGCCCGCCGGGTGCCCCTCGACGCGGACGGAGTCCACCCGGCCTACTGCGCTCTGGTGCTGACCACGAGGCTCATCGCCTCGGAAGCCGCTTACCACCACGAAACCGGACGCTTCAAGGACGACGCCCGCAAGGCCGGCATCGCCATCCTGCGCGACCTGCGGACGCGCGCCGTCGGAGAACGGTGAGAACCGATGCGGAACGAACGAGGGGAAAGACGTGGGGAAAGCAGACAACCTCGGCCGGCTGGCCGTGCTCGCCGCTCTGGTCGCGGCGACGACCGTGCCGGTCGGGCCGGTCGCGCATGCCGATCCCGGGCCGGCGACGCCCGCCGGGATCACCGCCGCCGCGGAAGTGCCGCCCGTCGCAAGTGAATCCGAGAAGCTCCGCGCCGCCCGGACGCTCGGGATCGTGCCGACCGACGCCATGATGCTCCTGCGCGACAAGGAATTCGTCATCGCCCTCTGGCGTCAAGCCACCGGCTCTGAAGTGCGCGCCTCCGCTGAACTCGCCTTCGCCGGCACCGATCTCGCCTGCACCGAATGGATCAAGTCCGGGATCATCGCCGCCAACGAGCGGGACCAGCAACAACAGATGCGGGACGCCGAAGCCGCGCGGGTCGCGCGGGAGGCGAAGGAAGCCGCCCTGATCGTGCTGGGCGTCGCGCCCGAGGCCGAGCTGGTGATCCAGAACGACCGCGACTTCCTCGTCACCCTGCTCGGCCGGGTGAGCGGGCCGCGGGTGCGGGCCGCCATCGTCGCCACCCTCAACGCGTCCGCGGCCGAACAGCGGGCGCTCATCACCGACGGCCTCCGTACCGCGCACGCCGGTGACCAGCAGGACGCCATCGACGCCGACCAGCAGGCCACCGAGGCCGAGAAGCTGCGCAAGGCCGCCGAAGCGGCCCGCGGACGCGCGGTGTCCGTCGTGCGGGTGATCCCGACGCCCGACATCGTGAGCCTGCCCGACGACGACGTCCTCCGGGTCATCGCCGACGGCGCGCGGCCGGGCAGCGAAGTCGAAAAAGCCGCTGTCACGGCTTTGCGCAGCCGCGTCCGCGCGGACTGGAAGCAGTTCATCGACACCGGCGTCTACGCGGCCAACTGGCGGGACGTCACCGCCGTGCTGGCGCAGAAGGCTGAAGCCGATCGGGCGCTGGTCGACGACATCCGGCACAAGGCCGTGGTCGGCGGTATCCAGCCGCGGCTGGCGCGGGCCGCCGAGCAGGCGCTCGCCGGTGGGGTCGACGCCGTCCGCGCGTTCCTCGACCAGGGGCAGTACGACACGCTGACGCAGTCCTTCAGCCGCAACGCCCTCAACGGCAACATCGCCGGGCAATACCTGCGCGAGACCACCGGCGGTGTGGTCGTCAAGCCCGGCGCCGCGGAACCCGTTGCGGGCGAAGGGCTCGACGCGACCTGGCGGGTCGTCGCCGGGCTGGCCGGTGAGGACTGCTTCTCCCTCGAGTCGCCCAGCAAACCGAACTACTACCTGGCTCGGTACTTCGACGGCACGAAGACGCAGGTCGGCGTGCGGCCCGCGGACGGGACCGTCGACTTCGGCTGGAACGCCACCTGGTGCGTCGACAACATCCTGCCCGGCGCCGGGGTCACCCTGCGCGGCGGCGCGGACTTCCTGACGCGGCAGGCCGACGGCCGGGCCGGGGTCGGCATCGAGTTCTACTGGTGGGTCACCGAACCGCTGCCGGACTCGACCGAGATCACGGTGCACTGGCTCAACAAGTACCTGCCCGACTACGACCCCTACACCGACCTGCTGGTCTCGCCACTGGGTCCGGAGCGGGTCGACGGCGCCGTGCGGTACCGGGACTTCCAGCGCCGGACCGCGCCCGGACAGGTCGCCTTCCGCAGCTATTGGAGCCGCGGCGGCGCGGTGCACCCGCTGACCACCGGACGCGGCTCGGCGTGCGCGTCACCGGAGATCCTGGCCGCCTACCTGCGCCTGGGCGGGCACCCGGCGCTCGGCGTGCCGATCACCGACGAAGCCTGCACGTCCGACAAGGCGGGCCGGTTCGTGAACTTCGCCGGCGGCGGCTCGATCTACTCGATCGACCGCGCGGGCGCGCACGCCGTGCTCGGCGAGATCCGCGCCAAGTGGCTCTCCCTAGGCGGGGAGAAGTCCACGCTCGGTTATCCGACCTCCGACGAGGTCGCCATCCCCGGCGGCCGCCGCAGCACGTTCGAACGCGGCCGCATCGACTACGACACCGCCACCGGCGTGGCGACCGTCTACCCCGCGAGCTGAAGGAGCACGGCGATGACAGGCAGAACCCGGCTGGGGCTCGCGGCGGGCGCCGTGGCCCTCGCGCTGATCGGGACGACGGCTCCGGTGCTCGTCCCCCGGGCCGAAGCCGCGGCCACGGCCGACGCGCCCCGCAGCGCCACCCAGGACGACAAAGTCCGTGCGGCGCAGGAGATCGGCATCGTCGCGAGCCCCGACCTGCTGATCCTCACCGACCGGAACTTCGTGTTCGCGCTGTGGCAGCGGGCGACCGGCACCGAGGTGCGGGCGTCGGCGCAGCTCGCCTACGCGGGTGTCGAAGCGGAGCAGACGCAGTGGATCAAGACCGGCGTCCACGACGCGAACGCCCGTGACCAGGCCCGGATCCTGCGTGACGACGCCGTCGCGCGCGCGGCTCGCGAAGCCAAGCAGCGGGCGGCGCTGGTCAACAACATGACGCCGTCGCCGATCCTGCTGATCCAGAGTGACCGCGAGTTCGCCTTCGCCATGTGGGAGAACGCTTCCGGGCCGAAGCTGAAGCTCGCGGCGCTGGCCGCCTACCAGGGTGACGCCGCCGCGCAGCAGGACTTCATCCTCACCGGGATCTTCACCGCCCGCGCGGCCGACCAGAAGGACACGATCGACGCCGACGAGGATGCGACCGAAGCCGAGAAGGTGGCCAGAGCAGCTCGGGACGCGCGGGTCCGGGCCGCGGCGGTGGTCGCCGTCGTGCCGACCGAAGGCCAGCTCGTCGAGCCGGACGTCAACTTCGTGCTCGACCTCTGGCAGGCCGCGAAGGCGGGTACCGAGGTGCGCGCCGCGGCCGAGCGGGCGCTGCGGACGATGGACGACGTCCAGCTGCGCGCCTACGTCGGCACCGGCATCCACAGTGCGAACCTGCAGGACTGGTTCACCTGGATCCGGAAGAAGGGCGAGGCGGACCGGCGGCTGCTGTTCGAGCTGCGCACGCGCGCCGAGCAGAGCCGCGTGCACCCCGCGCTGGTCGCCGGGGCGAACACCGCGATGGCCGGCACCGACGACGACGTCGACCGCTTCCTGCGGCTCGGCCAGTACGAGGACGCGGTGCTGGTCCAGTCCGTCCGGTCGCAGAGCCCCGGCGCTGCCGGCTGGTACCTGCGTGGCCTGACCGACGCCTTCGTCGGCGCGGGGTCCGGCGCGGACACGGCGTGGCGGGTCGTGCCGGGCAAGGCCGACTCGACGTGCCATTCGTTCGAGTCGGTGGCGCACCCCGAGTACTACCTGCGCCAGCAGGGGCTGCGGGTGGTGCTCGCCGCGTCCGACGGCACCGGCCAGTTCCACGCGGACGCGACGTGGTGCTCGAAGGCCGGGCTCTCCGGCGCCGGTGTGACGCTGGAGTCGTTCAGCGCCAAGGGAAGGTTCGCCCGCCAGTACACGACGCAGGTGTGGGCGGCCGACTCCGGCGGCCTGCACCCGTACGACACGCCGACCGGCTACGCCGCCGACGTCTCCTGGCAGATCGACGCCCCTTGACCGCCCGCGGTGGCCGGGGCTCGCGCGGTCCCGGCTACCGCTGCGTCCACTGTGGATGCAAACCGCCGCTGCGCGGGACCGGGAGCAGCTCGCTCACCGGGTGCCGCAGCGGCAACGGCGCCGCGCCCGCCCGCAGCGCCAGCTCCATCTCGAAGCGGGCCGCCGGGTCACGCAGGCTGTCGCCGAAGGTGGCCTGCAGCTGGCGCATGCGGTAGCGGACCGTCTGGGGGTGGACGCCGAGGCGTTCGGCGATCTCGACCACGTTGCCCTGGCTGTCCAGCCACGCGCGCAGCGTCTCCAGCAGCCGCTCCTGCTGCTTGCCGGTCATGTCCGCCAGCGGCGCGAACAGGCGGTGCCGCAGCGTGCCGACCAGGCCGGTGTCGGAGTTGACCAGCAGCGTCGCCAGGTGCTCCTCGGCACGCAGCACCGGCCGCGGGGTCAGCACCCCGCGTTCGGCCAGCTGGAGCGCGTTCCGCGCCCAGCGCAGGGAATCCGCGACGGACGCGAGCGGCACGGACGGCCCGATCGAGAGCCGGCAGTCCGGCAGCGCCACCTGCAGCGTCGCCAGCCGGGCGGCGCTCAGCTCGCCGGGGACGACCAGCTTCGGGTCCGGGGTGTCGAGCTCGGCGAGGATGTCCGCGTCCAGGCCGGCGTGGCGGCGGGCCGGGGCGACCCCGTCGGCCGGGCAGACCGCCACCGGTGTCGCGTCGGTGGGCACCGGCCAGCCGATCAGCTGGGCCAGCTCGGCGATCGCCTTGGGGGACGCCGGCGGCGTCTCGAGGATGAGGTGCAGGAGCTTGCGGCGCCAGGTGTCGAGCGCTCCCGCCGTGCGTGCCTTCGCCTCCAGGTAACCGTCGAGCGCGACGGAGGCGAGTTCGTCCATGAACGCCAGCATCGCGTCGGCCAGCTGGGACATCACCGCCGACGAGAGCCCGCTTCTTCGCCCCACGCGCATGATCCGCCGCCACGACACGCGTGCGCCGACCCGGTAGGCCGACTGCAGCGTGTCGAGGCTGCGGCCTTCGCGCATTTCGTTCTGCCCCAGCCGGTGGTGCACCTCGTGGGACTGCTCCTTCGACACCGTCGGGTCGGCGATCTGCGCGACGAACAAGGTGATCGCGTATTCGACGCCGGCGCGGATCGACTTGCCGTAGGGCCCGTCGAGCGGGCGGGCGTAGGCCGGGATGGTCGCGCGGATCTCGTCGACGATCTCGGCGGCGAGGCTGGCCAGTTCGGGGCGCAGGATGTCCGCGAGCTTGCGCGGCAACGCCGCCGGCGGCGCGGCGTGTTCGAATCCGCGCTCCACCGACATTGCAGCTCCTTTGCTCCGCCCGGACACCCCGCCGACGCGCGGCGGAGCACCCCGCGCCTGGTGCGGGGTGACACCGGACACATCGAAAAACTAACCCCGAACGTGTCACACCTTCGAAGGGAAACCGATTTCTTGTCAGCTTCGTGACAAGTTCACCAGGCCCGGCTGCACAGCGCTGACAAGTACCCCGCCGAGTGCGCACGAATGTGCGTACGAACGGACGAACGCCCGAGTCGCCGCGCACGCCGGGCCGATTACTTGTATCGTGTGGTTGATACAAGCGAGGAGGTACGGCATGCCGTGGGACAACGTGCTCGCCGTCGGGCTGCTCCTGGGCCTGGTCGGCCTGGCCATCCTGATCGTGCTCTGGCCGGGGGACAAGCACGGGCGGCGCCTGCTCGAACGGTGGGGCGTCCCGGACCCGGACGCCGGGGAGGTGATGGTCGCCGTCCGGTACCTCAAACGCCGCCGGCTCTGGTACCCGTGGCTCTTCCTGGCCCTTCCGCCGATCCTCGGCGACACGACGGTGAGTTCGATCCTGGCCGCGTTGCTGCTCGGCGGGCTGATCGCCGAACTGCTGGCGCAGCGGGCGTCCCGCGGCCCGCGCCGGGAAGCCGTCCTCGCCCGGCGGACGCTCCTCGACGTCGTCCCGGCCTGGGCCCTGGTGCTCAGCGGGCTGGCGTCCGCGGGGGCGATCGTGCATCTGGCGCTGACCGCGCGGTGGACGCTGCTGGCGATCGCCGCAGGCACGACGGTGGTCTGCTGGGCGATCACGCTGCTGGCGGTGCGCCGCCCGCCCACCGGTGAAGCGCGCGTGGACCTGGCCCTGCGTCAGCGCAGCGCGCGCGTCGCGATCGGGCTGGGCATCGCCGGCTGCTCGGCCATCGGCTGGCCGGAGGGCACCCTCGGGTCCCTGCTGGCGGTCGTCGCCGGGCTGGCCGCATTCCTGGCCGTCACCGCGCCGCTGAAGAGGCAGCCCGCGGCCGCGTGAAGATCGTCGTCGACACGGAAACCGGGCTCGCCCCCTGGCGGCAGGTGCACGACCAGATCGTCCGCGCGATCACGACGGGCGCACTGGCCGAAGGGACGCGCCTGCCGCCGATCCGCCAGCTGGCCCGGGACCTGGGCCTGGCGTCCGGGACGGTGGCCCGCGCGTACCGCGAGCTGGAGACGGCGGGCTGGGTGGCGACGGCCCGCGCCCGGGGAACGGTGGTGACGATCCCGTCCGGCCGCCCGGATCCGGGGGCGCTGCTGCGCTCGGCGGCCGAGGAGTTCGCGACCCAGGCGCGTGACCTCGGCACGGGCCTTGACGCGGCGCTGGACGCCGTCCGCACCGCCTACCGCGCCTGAGGGGGCGGTTGACGCTTCATTCGGCGGTGCCGGGTCGCGGCGACGCCCGTGACAGTCGACCCACCGGTCAGCAACCCGACGGCGGCAATAGGAGACAGGTAGGCGAGGGCTACCACAGCCACCGCCACGATCGCCAGACCCAGAACGGCCCAACGAAGTAGCCGAATCGCGTTGTGGGTCCGGTCCTCGTCAGCGATCGTGTAGCAATAGGAACCGTATGGATTCGGAGGTTCCGGCGACGCATCCGGACGAGGGTGTCCGACTACCGTGTCTTCTACGGTCAGGTTGATGATCACGCTGACCTGGCACGGTATTCCACCGTCCGTCATCGCGTATGACGGCGGAACATATCTGATGCAGTGGGGGCAGAACCACCCTTCGGCTTCGCGCAACAAGCCCGCAGCGCAGTGCGGGCAGGTTTGGCGCCCGGCCAGATCGTTCCCTGGTAGGCCAAGAGGTGGCGCTTCGGCGCTCATTGGCAACCTCCCGGATAGCTGGCCAGTTCCGAACGGAAGCGTCAAGTCTGCACGGCTCGTAGCCACCCGAACTGTCGGAATCATCCAGCTACGACTCTTGAGCCCGTGAGGCTACGGCAGACGGTTTCACTGAGCAACCAGCGTGATTACCGCGCCTGAAGGAGGCGGCCCACCGCGGCCAGCACCGGTTCCAGCACCTCGACCTCGCGGGACGTGCCCACGCACTCGGTGATCCCCGCGCCCACGACGTCGAACGCGGCGAGCGTGTCCAGCTCCGCCACCAGCCGCGAGATCGTCCAGCCGCCGGGCTCGGGGTAGTTGAGGCCGGCGAACTCCGCCGGATCGAGCACGTCGAGATCAACGTGGACGTACAGCTTCTCCACACCCACCAGCGCGTTGACCGACGTGACCGCCAGGCCGCGGCCGACCGCCGCGCGTTCCTCCGGGTCGAACACGCGCGTCCCGGCCAGCACCACGTGGCCCGGCTCGATGGCCGGGTCCGCCGCGAACTCCGGGTCACCCTCGCCGAACAGCGAGCGCAGCACCATGCCGTGGAACGCGCCCGAGGGGGACGTCGCCGCCGTGTTCAGGTCCGGGTGGGCGTCGAACCACACGACGCCCAGCCCGGGCCCGTGCCGGAACCGGGCCACGCCGATCGGCACCAGCTCGACGCCGCAGTCACCGCCGATCGTCAGGACCGGACCGCCGGGCGCCTCCAGTGCGGCCAGCTGCGCCGCGCGGTTCGGGCCGGTCAGGACCGCGCGGTTCGCCACCCCATCGTCCACTTCGGACAGCTCGAGCGTCTGCCGGACGTGGTGCACGGGCCGGCCGAGCACGTGCCCGGCCAGCTCCGCGAGCGCCAGGCAGCCGTCCGGCAGCTCCGCCGCCCGCGGCCCCACCGCACCCTGCCGTTGTGGCACCGCGTTGATCAGCATCCGGCGATGTTAGCGGTCATTCGAGGACGAGCAAGAGATCTCCGCCTTCGACCTGCTGGACGGAGTTGATCGCCAGCCGGCCCACCTTGCCGCCCGCGGACGCGGTGATCGACGCCTCCATCTTCATCGCCTCGATCGTCGCGACCGTGGCGCCGGACTCGACCGTGTCACCCTCGCTGACCTGCAGCGTGACCACACCGGCGAACGGCGCCGCGACCTGCTTCGGGTTGCCCTTCTCCGCCTTCTCGGTCGCCGGGATGTCCGAGGCGATCGAGTGGTCGCGGATCTGGATCGGCCGGAGCTGGCCGTTGAGCGTCGACATCACCGTGCGCAGGCCGCGTTCGTCGGCCTCGCCGATCGCCTCCAGCTCGATGATCAGCCGCACACCCTGCTCGAGGTCGACCTGGTACTCCTCCCCCGGGCGCAGCCCGTAGAAGAAGTCCTTGCTCGGCAGCACCGACGTGTCGCCGTAGGCCTCGCGGTGCGCCTCGAACTCCTTGGTGGGCCCGGGGAACAGCAGCCGGTTGAGCGTCCGCCGGGGCTCCGAAGCCAGCGCGGAACGGTCCTCTTCGGACAGTTCGGCGACCGGCTTCGCCGCCGCGCGGCCCTCCAGGGCCTTGGTGCGGAACGGCTCCGGCCAGCCGCCCGGCGGGTCGCCGAGCTCGCCGCGCAGGAAGCCGATCACCGAGTCGGGGATGTCGAACTTGTTCGGCTCCGCCTCGAAGTCGGCCGGCGAGACACCCGCGCCGACCAGGTGCAGCGCGAGGTCACCGACGACCTTGGACGACGGCGTCACCTTCACCAGGTGGCCGAGGATCTTGTCGGCCGCCGCGTACATCGCCTCGATGTCCTCGAACCGGTCGCCCAGGCCCAGCGCGATGGCCTGCGTGCGCAGGTTCGACAGCTGCCCGCCCGGGATCTCGTGGTGGTAGACGCGCCCGGTGGGCGAGGCCAGCCCGGCCTCGAACGGCGCGTAGATCTTGCGCACGCTCTCCCAGTACGGCTCCAGCTCGCCGATCGCGTCCAGGCTCAGCCCGGTGGTGCGGTCGGAGTGGTCGGTGGCCGCCACGATCGACGACAGCGACGGCTGCGACGTCGTGCCTGCCATCGACGACACCGCGCCGTCGACGGCGTCCGCGCCCGCGTTGATCGCCGCGAGGTAGGTGGCCAGCTGGCCGCCCGCGGTGTCGTGGGTGTGGATGTGCACCGGCAGGTCGAACTCCTTGCGCAGCGCGGTGACCAGCTTGGTCGCCGCGGGCGCGCGCAGCAGCCCGGCCATGTCCTTGATCGCCAGGACGTGCGCCCCGGCGCCGACGATCTGCTCGGCCAGCTTGAGGTAGTAGTCGAGCGTGTAGAGCTTCTCCCCCGGGTCCGAGAGGTCCGAGGTGTAGCAGAGCGCCACCTCGGCGACCGCGGAGCCGGTCTCGCGCACCGCTTCGATGGCCGGGCGCATCTGCTCGACGTCGTTGAGCGCGTCGAAGATCCGGAAGATGTCGATGCCGGTCTTCGTGGCTTCTTCGACGAAGGCGTTGGTCACCTCGGTCGGGTACGGCGTGTAGCCGACGGTGTTGCGCCCGCGCAGCAGCATCTGGAGACAGATGTTGGGCACGGCCTCGCGCAGCGCGGCGAGGCGCTCCCACGGGTCCTCGGCGAGGAACCGCAGCGCGACGTCGTAGGTCGCGCCGCCCCAGCACTCCAGGGACAGCAGCTGCGGCAGCGTGTTCGCGACGATCGGCGCCACCGCGAGGAGGTCCTTCGACCGGACGCGGGTGGCGAGCAGCGACTGGTGCGCGTCGCGGAAGGTCGTGTCGGTGACGCCGATGTGCGGCGCCTTCCGCAGCCACTCCGCGAACCCGCCCGGACCCAGTTCGACGAGCTTCTGC
Organism: Amycolatopsis sp. NPDC051758; assembly: GCF_044453095.1. Classification (NCBI taxonomy): domain Bacteria; kingdom Bacillati; phylum Actinomycetota; class Actinomycetes; order Pseudonocardiales; family Pseudonocardiaceae; genus Amycolatopsis; species Amycolatopsis sp. NPDC051758. Next base: position 259,856 of record NZ_JBITCJ010000006.1, read on the forward strand.
TTCGAGCCCGGGGCCGGCTGGGCGTCCTTCGGGAGCTTCGGCAGCTTCAGCGTGGCGTCCGGCGTCTTCGGGCGCTCGCCGTGCGGCTTGTTGACCGTCTGGTCGGCGAGGTAGGTCAGCAGGCGGGTGCCGCGGTCGGCGGAGTGCCGCGCGGTGAGCAGGTGCGGACGCTCCTCGATGAACGACGTCGTGACGCGCCCGGCGCGGAAGTCCGGGTCGTCGAGCACGGCCTGCAGGAACGGGATGTTCGTCGCGACACCGCGGATCCGGAACTCGGCGACGGCGCGGCGCGCGCGGCCGACGGCGGTCTTGAAGTCGCGGCCGCGGCAGGTGAGCTTCACCAGCAGCGAGTCGAAGTGGGCGCTGATCTCGGTGCCGGAGAAGGCGGTGCCGCCGTCGAGCCGGATGCCCGAGCCGCCCGGCGAGCGGTAGGCGGAGATCATGCCGGTGTCCGGGCGGAAGCCGTTGGCCGGGTCTTCGGTGGTGATGCGGCACTGGAGAGCGGCACCGCGCAGGTAGATCTTGTCCTGGCTCAGGCCGAGGTCGTCGAGGGTCTCGCCGGAGGCGATCCGCAGCTGCGACTGCACGAGGTCGACGTCGGTGACCTCTTCGGTGACCGTGTGCTCGACCTGGATGCGCGGGTTCATCTCGATGAAGACGTGGTTGCCCTGCTTGTCGAGCAGGAACTCGACGGTGCCGGCGTTGCGGTAGCCGATCTGCTTCGCGAACTTCACGGCGTCCGCGCAGATCCGGTCGCGCAGCTCCGGGTCGAGGTTCGGCGCCGGGGCCAGCTCGACGACCTTCTGGTGGCGCCGCTGCACCGAGCAGTCGCGCTCGTAGAGGTGGATGATGTTGCCCTCGCCGTCGGCGAGGATCTGCACCTCGATGTGCCGCGGCTCGACGACGGCCTTCTCCAGGAAGACGGTCGGGTCACCGAAGGCGGACTCGGCCTCGCGCGCGGCGGCCTCGATGGACTCGCGCAGCTGGGCCGGCTCCATGACGCGGCGCATCCCGCGCCCGCCACCCCCGGCGACGGCCTTGACGAACACCGGGAAGCCCAGGTCCTCGGCGGCCGCGACCAGCGCGTCGATGTCGCTGGAGGGCTCGGACGAGCCCAGCACCGGCACCCCGGCCTCGCGCGCGGCCTTGACCGCGCGGGCCTTGTTGCCGGTGAGCTCGAGGATGTCGGCGCTCGGGCCGACGAAGGTGATGCCCGCTTCTTCACACGCCCGCGCGAGGTCGGGGTTCTCGGAGAGGAACCCGTAACCGGGGTAGACGGCGTCGGCCCCGGCCTTCTTCGCCGCGGTGACGATCTCGTCGACCGAGAGGTAGGCGCGCACGGGGTGACCGGGTTCGCCGATCTCGTACGCCTCGTCGGCCTTCAGCCGGTGCAGCGAGTTGCGGTCCTCGTGCGGAAACACGGCGACGGTCCCCGCGCCCAGTTCGTAGCCGGCGCGGAACGCTCGGATCGCGATCTCCCCGCGGTTGGCCACCAGCACCTTGCGGAACATGCCCGGTCCTTCCCGTATGGATCGGTGAGTCAACGCACGTTACCCGGTGCTTCCCGCTCTGCGGGAGTTCAGTACCAGGTGATGGACATCATGCGCCGCGACAGATTGACCGGAGACCGGCCTGGGCAGCTTTTCAGGATCCCGGCGGCGCGTAAAGCAGCCGGTTGGCGGTGCCGTCCGGGACCCCCTTGAGCGCGTCCGGGGTGGCCGCGCCGACAAGGGCTTCGTCCACCTGAACCGGGGTTGCCTGGGGGTGCCGGGCCAGGTAGAGCGCCGCCGCCCCGGCCGCGAAGGCCGCGGCCATCGACGTGCCGGACTCCGGGCCCGCGCCGGTGCCGCCGGCGATCGGGGCCGGGACGTCGACACCCGGGGCGTACAGGTCGACGTCCTGGCCGAAGTTCGACGCCTTGTCCGGGTGGTCCTGGGTGTCGCTCGCCCCGACGGTCAGCGCCTCGGGCACCCGGCCCGGGGAGAACCCGCTCGCGTCGGCCGTCTCGCTCCCGGCGGGCACGGCGATCGGGACCACCGCCGCCAGCCGCTTCACCGCCGCGTCGAGCTGGTCGTTCGGCACTCCGCCGATGCCGAGGACGGCGACCGCGGGCTGCTGGGCGTTCTGCGCGACCCAGTCGACCCCGGCGATGATCTGGTCGGTGGCGCCGCCGCCGTCCTTGTCGAGCACCCGCACCGGCACGATCTGCGCGCCCTTCGCGACGCCGTAGCCCTTGCCCGCGGCGATCCCGGCGAGGCGGGTGCCGTGGCCGTTGGTGTCGGACGTGTCCGAGCCGCCGTTCAGGAAGTCCCGCCCCGGCGCGACGCGGCCCTCGAAGTCGGGGTGCTTCGCGTCGACCCCGCTGTCGATCACGTAGATCGTGACGCCCGAGGCGTCATCGCCGTAGTGGTAGGCGTGGTCGAGGCCGGTGCGCTGGTCGATCCGGTCCAGCCCCCAGCTGGGCGGGTCCTGCTGCACCCCACCGGCGGCGGCCGCCGGCGCCTGCCCGGCCAGCACGACCACCACTGCCACCGCTGCTCCACGCATCTTCATGATCGTCGTGGTACCCCGGCCATGACCGGGTGACAACTCAGGGCTGTCGCTCGATCGGCTGATTCCGGTGCACCAGCGCCAGGACGACGGTGGTGAGCGCGAGCACCCCGACGCCCACCGCGGCGATCCACTGGCCCGTCATGTAGAGCTCGGAATGGTCCAGCACGGCGGTGAAGGTCGGGGCGAGCACCCCGGCCAGCCCGGCGGTTCCGGCGGCGAGCACGGCCCACCCGACGCGGTGCGGGTCCAGGCTCACGGCCAGGCCCGGCAGCACCACGGCGAGCAGGGCGCCGAGCACGAAGTACGCGGCCGCGCGGCCGGCGTCACTCCCGTGGTAGGTGGCCAGCTCGGCGAGCTCGAGGATCAGCCCGGCAGCGGTGACCACCCCGGCGGCGACGGCGGCCCAGGCCGACCACCCGCGCACCTGGCCGAACACCATCCCGACCGAGGGATCCCGCCGGAGCGCCGCACTCGCGCAGAACGCTGCGACCACCACGGCGAGGTGGGCGATCAGCGCGCAGGTGAACCCGGAGTTCAGCTCGGGGTCCGCGTTGTCCTGCGACAGGGTGGTGAGGTCCCCGGCGAACCGGAGCGCCCCGAACGACGCGGCCGTGCCGGCGCCGAGCAGCAGCGCGGGCCCGAGCCAGGTCTTCGCCCGGGGCAGCAGGGCGAGGACACCGCCGAGCAGCGCGCTCGCCGCGACGATCCCGACGTAGATCTCCATGCCGGGCCGGTATTCGGCGAGGGTGTAACTGCCGTGGCGGTAGTACATGGTGAGCCCGGCCAGGGCGAGCAGCCCGCCGCCGATGCCGAGCAGCGCAGCCCACCGGCGGCTCACTTCGACCGAGAGGGTGGTCTCGGCGGCGGGCTCGGGGTCCGGCTGGGCCGCGACGGGCTCCGGCTCGGGCTCGGCTGCGACCGGTTCGGCGGGTTTCGCGGCCACCACAGACCCGGGTTCTCCGTCAACCGGCTCCAGTTTCGGCGCGGGCCCTTCGGCAGCCCGTTCCGGCTCCCCCACCGGCCTGGGCGCCGCGTCGGGCTCAGGCCCTGCGGCGATCGGTTCGGGTGCCGGCTGCGCCTCGGACCTGGTTGCGGCCGCCACCGGCCCGGGCTCGGGCTCCTCCGGCTCCGGAGGAGGTTCGGGAGCGGGCGCCGGTTCCGCGGCAACCACCATCGGCTCGGGCTCCGGTTCGGGGACCGGCACCGCCTCGATCTCCACCTCGACCACGACGTCACCGGTCGGCCCGCTCACCACGACCTTCCCGCGCCGCGTCCCCGACTCCCCCGCGGTGACCGACAGCTCCGCCCCACCAGCCGTCTCGGCCGCCCGGATCCACGCGTGGGACGGGTCGAACCGCACCTCCCGCGCCACCGGCGGCCCCGTCGGCCGCAGCGAAGCCGAAGCCACCGACCCCGGCGCCGCCGACAGCCGCACCGAGGAAACATCCATCCGCACCACCGCGAACCCCAGCGCGTCCGACGCCGCCGCCGCGACGTGCTGGATGTCCGTGGCCGCCATCGTCTTCAGGGCCTGGAACGCTCCCATCGCCACCGGCAGGTTGTCGCTCGCGAGCCGCCTGCGCAGCTCGGCCACCGCGCCCAGGCGGGTGAACTGGTTCTCCGCCGCGATCGCCGCCGCGAGGTCCGCCGGGATCGGGGACGGCTTGATGCGGCGGCGCCGGCTCTTCGCCAGGTACAGCTCGCCCTGCATCTCGATGTCGCGGCTCGGCGTCTGCTTCGGGTTGCGCTCGCGGACGCGGTCGAACAGGTACTCGTACAGCTCGCCGAGCGCGATCCAGCCGTCCTCGTCGCGGTCGGCTTCGCCCGTGCGCAGGCCCTCCACCAGCGCCGAGGTGAACACCGACGGCTGGGCGGGCTGCCCCTCGGCCAGCCGCGCGCCCTCGAAGGCGTATTCGATCGAGTTGGACGCCGTGATGACCGCCCGGCCGCGGCCGCCGCGGAAGTTGTCGAGGACGTTCGCGTCCCCCGAGGCCCGCACCGCCACGCCCTGCCCGAACGCCCCGCCGTAACAACAGTCCAGCAGCAGCACGACACTGCGCGAGCGGCTCTGCCGGATGCACTGCTGCACGAAGTGCGCGGGCACGGCCGTCGACCCGAGCCGGTCCGGGCGGGTGTTGCGTGCGGCGAAGTACAGGCTGCCCGAGTCGTCTTTCAAGCCGTGGCAGGAAAAGTGCAGCAGCAGCACGTCGTCGGGCCGGCCCTCGGCGCAGAGGTCTTCGATCTCCGCCTGCACGACGTGCGCGGTCTCGTTGCGCACCACGCGGACGTCGAAGTCGCTGATGTTCCGGTCGGCGAGCACCCCGGCCAGGGCGTCGGCGTCCGCCGCGGGCGAGCCCAGCTGCTGCAGCCCCGCGTTGTCGTACTCGCCGTTGGCGACGATCAGCGCGCGCCTCACCCCGGCCATACCAGGAAGGGAACGCTCCCGGGCCCGTTACGGCAAGCGGCCGAACGGGCACACCTACTCGGTGTCACCGCCGTAAATCGTTTCCTGCCCTTTCAGGCAGACGATCGCGTCGAAAGCCGCGGCGACGTCCACCGGCGAAGCCAGGTGCGCGTGCCGGATGCTCGCCGCCTGCACGTCCCCTCGTCGCAGGTCCACCAGGCACGGCGCGCGGCCGGCGAGCACCGCCTCGATCCCGCCGTCCGCGGGCGCTTCGAGGGCCTGCTCGTACATCCGGAACCCGAGCCGGCCGGCCTCGTCGGGAACGAGCCCGGTGGTCGTCCCCGTGACGGCGGTGAGCGCCAGCGCGAAGTACTTCTCACCCAGCTCCGCGGCCAGGTGCGTGCCCGCCGACGGCGCCGTCATGCCGGGCATCGGCGAGAACGGCACGCGCTGGAGGTGTCCGTTGTGGAGCATCAGGACGATCTTCTCGCCGGGGTGCTGCCGGCGCAGCAGGCGCACGGTCGCCGCCATGTAGGTGTCCCGCGACGAGCTCTGCGGCTCGGGCGCGCGGCCCGCCATCAGCGCGTCCAGCTCACGCAGGTAGAGGTCGACCCGCAGCGCGCCCTCGGCGTGGTGCGCGGCGACCTCGCCGTAGACCGGCGCAAGAGCCGCGATATGTCCACACAGGACGGTCAACGCCGTGGTCGCCGCATCCCGCGCTTCAGTGCTCATTCCCTTGTACCGCCCGGGCGCGACCGCGCTGCTCACGGACGCGTACGGCTCGCACGCCGCCAGCGCCGTGTCCACGAGCGACACATTGGCCGGGTCGACGCGCAGTACGTGTTCACGCACCGCCCGCAGCGAAGGCACCGGCGAGCCCGCCGAGCTCGGCAGGTCGAGGCCCGCGAACCGGACGCCTCGCCCCCGCAGCCACGTCAGCATCCCGTGCACCTCGGCGGAGTCGCCGAGGCCGAAGGTGAAGCCGTCCCGTGCGACGTCCGCGACGTCGCCGGGTTCACCCCGAAGCCAGGTGTCGACCAGGTGCCCTTCGGGAAACCCGCCCTCGAACCCCAGCACGGTGAACCCGCGCTCGGAGACGAGGTGCCGGAGGAGGCGGTCACGCAGGGCGCCGAACTCGCGGATGTGATGGTTGTTCTCGCCGATCGCGACGACCTCGGCGTCGCCGATCAGGTCGGCGATCGAACTTACGGCGACGGACTCGGGTTCTGGCATACTGGGCACACTAACGCAACAGGAGTAGCAGTTGGCAACCGAGATTTCCGGCACGCGACGGCCGGGCGGCCGCACCGAGCGGACCCGCCTCGCCGCGCTGAACGCCACCCTCGAGCTGCTCGGCGAACGCGGGTACGCGGAGCTGACCGTCGAGGCCGTCGCCGAACGCTCGGGTGTGCACAAGACGACGCTGTACCGCCGGTGGGAGTCCGCCGAAGGCCTGGTCGCGGCGGCTCTGCTGCTGGGCACCGAGCAGGAGTGGACCGCTCCGGACACCGGTTCGCTCGAAGGTGACCTGCGCGGGATCAACCTGGAGCTGGTGCACTACTTCACCTCGCCGGGCGAGCGTGAGCTCCCGACGGCGTCGATCTCGGCGGCGTTCCTCTCCACCCGCGCGGCCGACGCCCTGCGGGAGTTCTACGTCGACCGCCACGCCCGCTCGGCGGTGGTCGTCGACCGGGCCGCCGAGCGGGGCGAGGTCCCAGCGGGCACCGACGCGGTCGAGGTGGTGCGGGTCGCGTGCGGGCCGATCTTCTACCGCCTGTTCGTCTCCCGGGAAGGAGTGACCCCGAAGGACGCCGGGGTGGCCGCGGCGGCAGCAGCGGCCGCCGCGAAAGCGGGCGTGTTCACGGCAACGAACGACGGAACCGCACCACTTCCAGGGTGACGCCGTCGAGCGTTTCGGTCGCGGTGGTGCCGTCGGGCTGCCAGCCCTGCCGGGCGTAGAAGGCCTTCGCCCGTTCGTTCGTGGCGAGCACCCACAGGACCGCGCCGTCACCGGACAGCTCTTCGACAACGCGGTCGTGCAGCGCCCGGCCGAGGCCGCGCCCCCAGAGGTGCGGCACCACGTACAGCGCGTACAGCTGCCCCGGCCCGGAGGCGGCGAACCCGGCGACAACCCCGTTGTCCTCGACGACCAGCACCGCGGCGCCGTCACCGATGCGCCGGGCCCACTCCGCCGCGCGTTCCGAAGCCGAAAGACCGGCGAGGAAGCCCTCCGGCAGCAGGCCCGCGTACGCCGCCCGCCACGACGCCACGTGGACCTCGCCGATCGCCGGGGCGTCGGCGAGGGTGGCCCGGCGGATCAGCTCTTCTCCAGGTACTCCGCGCGGTCGACGTCGACCACGTCGGCGACCATCTGCGCCAGGCCGTGGTACTTCTTCAGGTCCGGGTCCTTTTCGACGATCTCCTGCGCGCTCTCGCGCGACGCGGCGATCACGTCCTCGTCCCGCAGCAGCGACAGCAGCTTGAGCGTGGACCGCTTGCCGGACTGCGCGGCGCCGAGGATGTCACCTTCGCGGCGCAGCTCCAGGTCCAGCTGCGACAGTTCGAAACCGTCGGTGGTCGACTCGACCGCCGCCAGCCGTTCGCGGGTCGTCGTGCCGTCGAGCGCCTCGGTGACGAGCAGGCACACCCCCGGCACGCTGCCCCGGCCGACGCGCCCGCGCAGCTGGTGCAGCTGGCTGACCCCGAACCGGTCGGCGTCCATGATCACCATCGCGGTCGCGTTCGGCACGTTGACACCGACCTCGATCACCGTGGTGGCCACGAGGACGTCGAGCCTCGCCGCCGAGAAGGCCCGCATCACCGCGTCCTTGTCGTCGGGCGGCATCCGGCCGTGCAGCACTCCGACGCGCAACCCGTGCAGCGCCCCGTTTTCCAGGTCCGGCGCGACGTCGAGCACCGCGAGCGGCGGACGTTTGTCACTCTTGTCCGACGGCGGCTCGTCACCGATCCGCGGGCACACGACGTAGGCCTGGTGGCCCTTGCCGACCTCTTCCCGGACGCGCTGCCAGATCCGGTCGAACCAGGCCGGCTTCTCCGCGACCGGCACCACGGTGGTCTTGATCGGCGAACGCCCGACCGGCATCTCGCGCAGCGCGGACACCTCAAGGTCGCCGTACACGGTCATCGCGACGGTGCGCGGGATCGGCGTCGCGGTCATCACCAGCACGTGCGGGCTGGTGTCGCCGGCGCCGCGGGTGCGCAGCGCGTCCCGCTGCTCGACGCCGAACCGGTGCTGCTCGTCGACGACGGCGAGGCCGAGGTCGGCGAACTCGACGTGGTCCTGGATCAGCGCGTGCGTGCCGACGACGATGCCCGCTTCCCCGCTGACGATCTCCAGCAGCGACTTCTTGCGCTCCTTCGCCCCCATCGACCCGGTGAGCAGCGTGACGCGGGTGGCGTTCTCCGCGGCGCCCAGCTCACCCGCCTGGCCGAGGTCGCCGAGCATCTCCCGCAGCGACCGCGCGTGCTGCGCGGCGAGGACCTCGGTCGGCGCGAGCATCGCGGTCTGCCGCCCGTTGTCGACGACCTGCAGCATCGCCCGCAGCGCGACGACGGTCTTGCCGGAGCCGACCTCACCCTGCAGCAGCCGGTTCATCGGGTGCTCCGACCCCAGGTCCTCGGCGATCTCGTCGCCGATCCCCCGCTGGCCCGCGGTCAGGTCGAAGGGCAGCCGCTTGTCGAACGCCTCGAGCAGGCCGCCGCCGACGTGCGGGTTCGGCTTCGCCGGGCGCGAGACGGCCGAATGGCGCCGCTGCGCGAAGATCAGCTGGACGGCCATGGCTTCGTCCCACTTGAGCCGCTTCTTCGAGGCTTCCAGGTGCGCCCAGTTCTCCGGGCGGTGGATGCCGCGCAACGCGTTGTCGAGGTCCGCCAGGCGGTGCAGCCGCCGCAGCTCGGCCGGCATCGGGTCGTCGTCGACCTCGAGGACGTCGAGCACCTGGCGCACGCACTTGGCGATCGACCACGTCGGCATGCCCTGCGCCGCCGGGTAAACCGGGATGATCGCGGCGAGGAAGTCGTCCATCGCCTCGGCTTCGCGGTCGGCCTCGAACAGCTCGTACTCGGGGTTGGTCAGCTGCAGGGTGTCGCGGAACGCCGAGACCTTGCCGGCGAACAGGCCGGACTTGCCCGGCACCAGGTCCTTCTCGCGCCAGGCCTGGTTGAAGAAGGCACAGGTGAGCCGGCGCTTCCCGTCGGTGATCACCATGTCGAGGATGGTCCCGTTGCGGGACTTCATCCGGCGCTTGCTCACCTTCTCGACGCGCGCCAGCACGGTGGCGTGCTCGCCGAGCTCGAGGCCCGCGATGTCGGTGAGCTCGCCGCGCTCGGCGTACCGGCGCGGGTAGTGGCGCAGCAGGTCGCTGACCGTCTCGATGTCCAACGCCGTGGCGAGCGCCTTCGCCGTCTTGGCGCCCAGCAGCAACGGCAGCTTGTCGCGCAGTCCGGCCATCGGCTATTCGACTCCCATCAGCAGCACGGCTTCCGCCTGGCCGCCGGCGTAACTGGTCAGCTCCACTTCGGGGTGCTCCACCCGCAGCTGCTCGGCGAGCTCCTCGGCGACCCCGGGCGGCGCGGCGTCCCCGCTCAGCACCGTCACCAGCTCACCGCCGAGCGCCAGCATCCGGTTCAGCACCTTCATCGCGGCCGCGACCAGGTTCGTCTCCGACGCGGGCGCGGGCTCGATCAGCACCACCTCGTCGTCGACCAGGCCGACGACGTCGCCGGACTGGGCCCGGCCCACCCAGGTTAGCGACTCCTCCTGCGCGATCCGCAGTTCGCCACGCCTGGTCGCGGCGGCCGCTTCGGCCATCGCGACGACGTCGTCGTTGGTGCGGCGCCCGGCGTCGTGCACCGCGAGGGCGGCCAGCACCTGCACCGGCGACACGCACGGGATGACCACGACGTCGCGGTCCCCGGCCATCGTGTGCCCGGCCGCGGCGTCGGCCGCCGCGGTGAGCGCGACGCTGCCCGGCAGCACCGTGACGTGCCGCCCGGCGGCTTCGTTGAGCAGGCCGATCACGTCCTCGACGCTCGGCGTCTCGCCGTCCGCGACGGCCAGCACCGGGATGCTCTCGGCCCGCAGCAGCTCGGCCAGCTCACCGCCGTGCACGACGGCGACGACGGTGCGGTCGATCGGCGTCGTGGCCAGCCCGATCGGCGTCGGTGTCAGCAGCGGCTCGACCCGGATCCGGCGCGGGCGGCCCAGCGCGAGCCCGGCCTCGATGGCGGCGCCGATGTCGGCGCAGTGGACGTGCACGGCGTGGCTGCCCGAGCCGTCACCGGCCACGGTGACGCTGTCGCCGAGGCCGCTCAGCTCCTTGCGCAACGTCGGCAAGCTCGTTTCGTCGACGCCGTCGAGGAGGTACATGACCTCCCAGGCGTAGGCCAGCTCCTCGGGGGTCGCGTGGACCTCCAGGGCGTGCTCCGGCTGGGTCCGGGTGCCGGTGAGCACGCCGACCAGCGCGTCGAGCACCGCGACGAGCCCGCGGGCGCCGGCGTCGACCACTCCGGCCTTGGCGAGCGCGGGCAGCTGCAGAGGCGTCTTCTCGAGGGCGTGCGCAGCCTCTTTCGCGGCCTCCTGGGCGACGTCGGCCAGGGAGCGGGTGTCACCGCGCACGGCCAGGGCGACGGCGTGCAGGACGGTGAGGATGGTCCCGGCGACCGGACGGCTGACGGCGCCGGTGGCGACCTCGTCGGCGTGCTCGAGCGCCTTGGCCAGCCACTCGCCGTCCAGGTCGCCTTCGGCGCGGTCGGCCAGCCCGCGCACGACCTGGGAAAGGATGACGCCGGAGTTGCCCTTGGCCGAAGCGACGGCGCCGCGCGCGAGGATCTTCAGCGCGTCGGCGGCGGTTTCCGGCTCGGCGTTCTTGAGTTCGGCGGCCGCGCCGGTCATGGTGAAGAGCATGTTCGAGCCGGTGTCGGAGTCCGCGACGGGGTACACGTTGATCTCGTTGATGGCCGGACGCAGGCTCGCGAGACTGTGCACGCAGCCCGTCGCCCAGGCCGACACCGTCGCCGTGTCCAGCACCCGCACCCGTAACCTCCTACCCGGTCCCGGGGCGAGCGTATCGACCCGGTGCGAAACCTCGCCGAGCCACTGGTTACTATGGTCGAGTTGCCCAGTGCATCTGGGCTCATTTCTATGACCCAGATCTAAAGGAGTTCGACGTGGCTGCCGTGTGCGACGTCTGTGGCAAGGGACCCGGCTTCGGCAAGTCGGTCTCGCACTCCCACCGCCGTACCAACCGCCGGTGGAACCCGAACATCCAGACCGTCCACGCCAAGGTGGGTGTGTCCCAGCGCAAGCGCTTGAACGTGTGCACCTCGTGCATCAAGGCGGGCAAGGTCGTTCGCGGCTGAGGCGAGAAGTTTCGGAAATGGCGGGTGCTCTCCGGAGCACCCGCCATTTTTGTGCGCTACTTCAGGAAGTCGGTCAGGAGCGGTTTCAGCGTCTCCGGGTACTGGAGGACCCCGTGGTCCTGGCCTTCCAGCGTCTCGTGCCGGGCTCCCGGCACCGCCTCGGCCGCCACGCGGGCTCCTGCCTGGAGCTCCTCCGGGCTCGCGCCGCCGCCGATCACCAACGCCGGGATCGAGATCTTCGCCAGGTGGTCTTCGCGGACCCGCGCACCCGGGCCGCAGATCGTCAGGTCGTACGGCAGCGTGTGCGCCAGCGCCGTGAACCAGCCCCACACCGGGGCCTGCTTCATCCCTTCGACCATCTCCGCCGGCGTGCCCGCGACCCTCAGGAACGTCGCCACCGCCGCGTCGCGATCCCCTGCCGCGAGCTGCGCCTTCACCTCGTCCAGGACGTCGGCCCGAGCGTGCTCCGGAGTCGCGTACGGCGGCTCGTACGCCACGACCTTCTCGATCGGCAGCCCGGCAGCGGCCGCTTCCAGCGCCAGCACCGCCCCCGACGAGTGCCCGAACACCGACGCCGAGCCGCCGGCGTGCTCGATCAGCGCCGCAATGTCCTCGATCTCCCGCTCGAACGCGTACTCAGCAGCGTCCCCGCTGTCCCCGCGGCCACGCCGGTCGTAGGCGATCGTCGTGAAGTCCGCGGAGAGCACCTCGCCCAGGCCCGCGACGGTGGTCCGGTCGTTGAACGCGCCGCCGACCAGGATCACCGGCGCGCCGGAGCCGCGCCGGTCGAAAGTGATGGTGGTGCCGTCCGCCGATGTGACGTTCATGATGCCTCCGGAAAGGGTTCGTTTCCCCCTGGTCGGAGCCGTCACCCCGATCCGGACACCGAACTTACGGAAGTTTCCAGTCGACCGGGGCCGCGCCCTGGTCGGCGAGCAGCTGGTTGGCGCGGCTGAACGGCCGCGAGCCGAAGAAGCCGTTGTGCGCCGAGAGCGGGCTCGGGTGCGCCGACTCGATGCACGGGACGTCACCCAGCATCGGGCGGAGGTTGCGGGCGTTGCGGCCCCACAGGATCGCCACCATCGGCTCGGACCGGGCCGCGAGGGCCTTGATCGCCTGCTCGGTGACGTCTTCCCAGCCCTTGCCCTGGTGCGAGTTCGACTTGCCCGGCTGCACCGTCAGCGCCCTGTTCAGCAGCAGGACGCCCTGGTCGGCCCACGGTGTCAGGTCGCCGTTCGACGGCAGCGGGTGGCCGAGGTCGTCGGCGTACTCCTTGTAGATGTTGACCAGGCTCTTCGGGATCGGCCGGACGTCCGGCACCACCGAGAAGCTCAGGCCGACCGCGTGCCCCGGCGTCGGGTACGGGTCCTGGCCGACGATCAGCACCCGGACGTCGTGGAACGGCTGCTTGAACGCCCGCAGCACGTGCTCACCCGCCGGCAGGTAGGTCCGGCCGGCGGCGATCTCCGCGCGGAGGAACTCCCCCATCGCGGCGACCTGCGGCGCCACCGGTTCGAGGGCCTCGGCCCAGCCTGCCTCGACGATGTCCTGCAGCGGTCGTGCGGTCACGGGCGGCGAGCTTACCGGCCGTGGCCGTCGTCACTCGCGCGGGTCGAGCCGCCGCAGCTCGGTGCGGAAGCGCTGGCCCCGCTGGACGTACGATTCGACCACGAGAGCGATGTTTTCCGCGCTGAACGACTTGTTCTCCCGCGTCTTCCCCGGCACGCCCAGCGCGATCTCGCCGGTCTTCACGTGTGAGCCGTACGACAGCACCGCGCCCGCGCCGACCATCCCGCCGTCTTCGATGACCGAGCCGTTCAGCACCACCGAGCCGGACGCGATCAGGCAGCCGGTGCCGATCGTCGCGCCCTCGATGTGCACCGAGTGCCCGACCGCCGACGACGGGCCGAGGATCGTCGGGTGCATTTCCGTGCAGTGCACGACGCAGCCGTCCTGGATGTTGGACCGCTCGCCGAGCTCGATGTAACCGTGGTCACCACGCAGGACGGTCTGCGGCCAGACCGACGCAAAGGCGCCGATCCGGACGTCGCCGATCACCGTCGCGTCGGGGTGGACGTAGGCGTCGGGGTGGATCGTCGGCTCGAGCGAACCGAGTGCGTAGATCGGCATGCCGCCTCCGGGTGACTGCGGTTTCACGTGCGGTGCGATTGGATCACGGCATCACCGCGACACCGAAGACCAGTACCGGGAGCACGGGCCTCGTGCTCCTCCTCATCGTGCTGACCTGGCTGCTCAGCCTGCCCGTCGTGTCCCCGGCACTGGCGAACGGCCTGGCCGCGACCCCGCCGATGGGCTGGAACAGCTGGAACCAGGTCCGCTGCTACGACCTGACTGAGGACGTCGTCAAGAAGGCGGCCGACGCACTCGCCGACACCGGCCTGCGGGACGCCGGCTACCGCTACGTCGTGGTCGACGACTGTTGGCAGGCCCCGAAGCGCGCCGCCGACGGCTCGCTGGCGGCCGATCCGACGCGGTTCCCGCACGGCATCGCCGACCTCGCCGACTACGTGCACTCCCGCGGCCTGCTGTTCGGCATCTACTCCGTCCCTGGCAGCCGGACCTGCGCAATGGCCAACGACGCCTACCCCGCGTCCGGTATCGGTTCCCTGGGCCACGAACGCCAGGACGCCGAGACGTTCGACCGCTGGGGTGTCGACTACCTCAAGTACGACTGGTGCAACGCCGACACCGTCGACGGCCTCGACCGGAAGGCGGCGTTCGAGAAGATGCGCGACGAGCTCGCCGCGCTCCCCCGCCCGATCGTCTACGCGATCTCGGAATACGGCGTCTCGAGCCCGTGGACCTGGGCGCGGCCGGTGGCGAACCTGTGGCGGACGACGAACGACCTGGTCGCGACCTGGGACTCGGTGCTCACGACGATCGACCAGCAGGCCGCCGTCGCCACCCACAGCGGCGGCCCGGGCGGCTGGAACGACCCCGACATGCTGCAGGTCGGCAACGGCACACTCACCGAGGACGAGGCCCGCGCGCACTTCAGCGTCTGGGCGGTGCTGAACGCGCCGCTGTTCGCCGGCACCGACCCGGCGAAGCTGAGCGACGCCGACCTCGCGACGCTCGGAAACACCGAAGCGATCGCCGTCGACCAGGACTTCGCGGGCGGCCAGGGCCGGCAGCTGACGGCCGGCCCCGGTTACCAGGTGTGGGGGAAACCCTTGACCGGCGGCGGTTTTGCGGTGGTGCTGCTCAACACCGGCAGCAGCACCACCACCGTGTCCGCGGACCTCCCGGGCGACTGGAGCGTCCGGGATCTCTGGGCTCACCGGGACGTCGGGACCGAGGTGTCCGCGTCCTTGCGCCCGCACGCCGCGGCGCTGCTGAAGCTCACGCCCCGCTGAGGTCCTTGGCGTAGCACCGGCTCTCGGGTTCGTTCTTGTAGACGCCGAACTTCGGGATCTCGACGTAACCCGAAGACGTGTAGAGCGCGATCGCCTCCGGCTGCAGGGTGCCGGTCTCCAGCACCGCGCGCTTGCGGCCGGACAGCGCGGCCGTGCGTTCCAGCTCGAACAGGATCATCCGCGCGAAGCCGCGGCCGCGGGCGGAATCGGCGACGTACATGCGCTTGAACTCGGCGTCGCCGTCCTGGAAGTCCGGGGCGGGGCCGTCGTGCGCTCGCCACGCTCCACAGGCGACGGCCTCGTCGCCCTGGTAGCCGACGAGGAACAGGCCCGCGGGCGGGTCGAACTGCTCGGGGTTCATCGGAGTGGCGTCTTCGCTGCCGTAGCGCTCGACGTACACCTGCTGCACCGCGGCCATGAGCTTGGCCGCGTCGGGGTGGTCGTAGGGGACCGGAACGATTCTCACGTCATCGACCCTAGATCAGCGCCAGTGCGACCAACCGCCTTCTCGCGCAAAAGGCTTGCCGTCCACGGTGATCCCCGAGTCGGGCATGGTCGCCACCCCGATGGTGCGCCAGCCCTCCGGCAGCTCCGCGAACGGCGGGAAGGTGGCAACCAGCGCGTGGTCCTCACCGCCGGTGAGGACCCAGTCGAGCGGGTCCGAGCCGAGCGCGGCGCCGACCTCCTTGAGCCGGGCGGGGATGTCGAGGTCGGCGGTGCGGACGTCGATGCCGACCCCGGAGGCCTCGCCGATGTGCGCGAGGTCGGCCAGCAGGCCGTCGGAGACGTCGATCATCGCGGTGGCCCCGGCGAGCGCGGCACGTGGACCGGCTTCGTACGGCGGTTCCGGGCTGCGCTGGGCGTTGACCACGCCGACCGGGGACCGGAAGCCGCGGCCGAGCACGGCCAGACCGGCGGCGGCCCAGCCGAGCCGCCCGCAGACCGCGACGACGTCACCGGGCCGGGCGCCCGCGCGTGTCACCGGCTCGCGGTCACCGAGGTCGCCGAGCGCGGTGACACTGATCACGAGCTGGTCGGCGCGCACCATGTCCCCGCCGGAGACGCCGATGCCGGCGCGTTCGGCCTCGGCCCACATGCCGTCGGCCAGCGCGGTGACGACCTCACGCGGGGTGTCGGGCGGGCAGGCGATGCCGACCAGGACCGACGTCGGGGTGGCGCCCATGGCGGCGATGTCGGCCAGGTTGACCGCGACGGCCTTGCGCCCGACGTGCTCGGGCGCCGACCAGTCGAGGCGGAAGTGCACCCCCTGCACGAGGACGTCGGTGCTGGCGACCACCCGCCCGTCGGGGGCCGCGACGACGGCGGCGTCGTCACCCGGGCCGAGCAGCGTGCCCGGCGGCTGGCGCCGTCCTTCGGTGACGGCGCGGATGAGCGCGAACTCGCCGGTCTCGGCGACCGTTGCGTCGTTCGGTGACACCGGTCACCTCTGCTTTCTCTACCGGGACAAAGATCGATCACCGATAGTCGGATGCCCTATGTTTTTGCGTGAGCTGGCGATACGTTCCTACCTTGAGCAGACCGATCCCGACGAAAGGGCGCGCCGTGGTCCACGCATACATCCTCATCCAGACCGAGGTCGGCAAGGCCGCCGCGGTGGCTGCCGAGATCTCCAGCATCCCGGGAGTGACCAGCTCGGAGGATGTCACCGGACCGTACGACGTGATCGTCCGCGCGGCCGCCGACAGCGTCGACCAGCTGGGCCAGCTCGTGGTCGCGAAGGTGCAGAACGTGGAAGGCATCACGCGGACGCTGACCTGCCCGGTCGTGCATCTCTGACCAGAGTCATTCCTGGGGGGACGACCCCCCAGACCCCCCGAAACGACCTCGGTGGTGTAGTAGTCCGGTGCCTGACTCCGACACCGGCGCGCCACCCAGGGTGGTGCTCGTCACCGCAACCGCGCTCGCCGTCGCCCTGGCGGTCGCCGTCGCCGTGTTCGCCCTGACCAAGGGTTCCGAAACTCCTTCGGCGGGTCCGCTGCCGCTCGTGCCGGTGCCGGCGCCAACGGCCGGCTCCCCGGCCTGCAAGACGCTGCTCGGCGCGGTTCCCACGGAGCTGACGTCGAACGGCAAGCAGCTCCCCGTCCGCGCCCTGGCCGAACCGGCCCCGCCCGCCACGGTGGCGTGGGGTGACGTGGACCCGCTCGTGCTGCGGTGCGGGTTGGACCGTCCCCCGGAGCTGACCCCGACGGCGGCGCTGCGGCTGGTGAACGGCGTGCAGTGGCTGCAGGTCCCCGGCGAAGGCGCGTCGACGTGGTACGTGGTGGACCGCGAGGTCTATTCGGCGCTGACGGTGCCGGACAGCGCCGGGACGGGCCCGCTGCAGCAGATCTCGGACACCGTCGCGGCGAAGCTGCCGGCGCGACCGCTGCGGTTTTCCTAGCCGGGTTTTCCTAGCCGGGTTTTCCTAGCGGAGGCCGGTTCCGCGGGCGATCGCCGTTTCGATGAGCGTGGTCAGCAGCGTCGGGTAGTCCACGCCGGTGACTTCCCACATCTTCGGGTAGGCCGACTTCGTCGTGAAGCCGGGCATCGTGTTGACCTCGTTGATGGTCAGCTCGCCGTCGGCGCCCACGAAGAAGTCGACGCGGGCCAGGCCCTGGCAGTCCAGCGCGCGGAAGGCTTCGACGGCCATCGCGCGCAGCTTCTCGGTGAGCGCGTCGTCGAGCTTGGCCGGGATGTCGAGCTCGGCGTCATCGCCGAGGTACTTCGTTTCGAAGTCGTACCAGGCGTTTTCGTCCTCGGAAAGCACCCGGATCTCGGCCGGCAGCGACGCCTCGACGTGGCCGTCCGGGAACTCGAGGACACCGCACTCGACCTCGCGGCCGACGACGGCCGCCTCCACCAGGACCTTGGGGTCGGTGGCGCGGGCCAGTTCGATGGCCGCGTCGAGGTCGTCCCACTCCGTCACGCGACTGATGCCGACCGACGATCCGGCGCGCGACGGCTTGACGAACACCGGCAGGCCCAGCTTGGTCTTGTCGTGGTCGTCCAAAGTGGACCGATCCCGGCGGAGCGCGGCGTAGGTGCCGACCGGAAGCCCTTCGGCGGCAAGGAGTTTCTTCGCGGTTTCCTTGTCCATGGCGGCCGCGCTGGCGAGGACGCCGGGGCCGACGTACGGGATGCCGGCGAGCTCGAGGAGGCCCTGGATGGTGCCGTCCTCGCCGAAGGCGCCGTGCAGCACCGGGAAGACGACGTCCACCTGGGACAGCAGCTCGCTCTCCCGCCCGGCCTCGACGGCCACGAGGCCCTGGCTGGAGGGGTCGCCGGCCAGGACGAGCCCCTTGCCGTCGTCCACGGAAGGCAGTTCACGGCCGCGGATGGCGAGTTGCGCGGAGTCGCCGGTGCCGAGCACCCAGCGGCCTTCGCGGGTGATCCCGACCGGCACCGCGTCGAACCGCTCGGGGTCGAGGTTGCCCAGGACGGAGCCCGCGGACAGGCACGAGATGGTGTGCTCGCTACTGCGCCCGCCGAACACGACCGCCACCCGGATCTTCTCGCTCATGGTGAGCCACCGTACCCGGTGACCTCGGCGAACAGCCCAGCCCCGTGCGGCGAGCGACGCCCCGCCCGCGCCGAACGCAACCCGCGAACCCCGCGGCACGTCCAGTACATCGAGGCCCGTCCCCGCTCCGGCGCAGCGCCCGCCCTCCCAGGGGGTCCAGCCCCGCGTCCAGCGTATCGGGGCCGCCCGGCAAAACGCCGGAAAAGGCCTCGGCCCGGGCCGCTCGTCCACATCACGACCGGCCTGTGGACAAACCCCGCCTCACCGCACCAGCCAGCAGCCCCGTCACCGCACACCCCCAGCGCCCCAAGGCCACCTTGGTTGCGTCCCACGCACCCAAGGCGGCCTTCGGTGCGCAAGACGCAACGAAGGCCACATTGGGGCGCTCCGGACTCGCCTCAGCGCAGCAGTGACACCAACGTCGGCAGAGCCGCCACCAGCGCCTCCCGCGAGCACCCCGCGTACCCGATCGCCACCCCGTGCGCCGTCGGCGTCCCGGCGAAGTGCCGCGACAGCCCGTCCAGCCGGATCCCGCGCCGCTCCGCCGAAGCGATCACCGAGACCTCCACCGAAGCCGACGGGAACGGCACCACCAGGTGCGCCCCGGCGTCGTCACCCCGGACCGGGACCCCGGCCGAAGCCAGCGCGCCCGCCAGCAACGTCCGCCGCTCGGCCATCTCACGACGCAGTTTGCGCAGGTGACGGCCCAGATCTCCGTTGCGCGCGAACTCGTACAGCACCCGCTGCCCGGCCGGCGACGGGCGGGTGCCGGTCAGGTCGCGGTAGGCCAGCACCGCCGACGTGATCGCCTCCGGCGCCACCATCCAGCCCGCGCCCAGCGTCGGTGTGAGGATCTTCGACGTCGTCCCCAGGTGCGCGACGACGTCCGGCGCCAGCGCGGCCAGCATCGGCAGCGGCGCGACGTCGAACCGCAGCTCGCCGTCGTAATCGTCCTCGATCACCAGCATCGACGAAGCCCGCGCCAGCTCGACCAGCGAAACCCGCCGCGCCGCGCTCAGCCGGCTGCCCATCGGGTACTGGTGCGCCGGCGAGCAGTACACCGCCCGCGCGCCGGCCGGGATCGCCTCCGGGCGCAGCCCCTCCTCGTCCACCGGCACCCCCACGACCCGCATCCCCGCCCCGAGGAACGCCTGCACCGCGCGCTGGTACCCGGGCTCTTCGACGGCGACGACGTCCCCGCGGGTCAGCACCGCGGCCGCCAGCTCGACAACGGCGGCGGTCGTCCCGCCGGTGGCCAGCACCGAACCGGCGGCGAGACCGCGGTGGCGCAGCAGGTGCTCCGACACCGCCGCCCGGTACTCCGGCAGCCCGGCGCGGTGGGCGCGGATCAGCGGGTCCGGGTCGGCCGCGGCCCGCCACGCCCGGCGCCAGGCCGCGCGGTCCAGCCCCGCGGCCCACGGTGTGCCCGGCCCGAGGTCCAGCAGCGACGGCGCTTCGGTTTCGGGCGCCGGGACGGCCGGCGCCGGGACCTCCGAAGCCGAAAACGAAGGCGGCGTCGTCACGTACGTCCCCGAGCCGTGCCGCCCGGCGATCCAGCCCTCGGCGTGGAGCTGCTCGTAGGCCGCCGACGTCACCGTGCGGCTCACGCTGAGCCGGCCGGCCAGCGCACGGGTCGACGGGAGCCGGTCACCGCCGCGCAGGTGCCCGGACGCCGCCGCCTCGCGCAGGGCGTCGGCCAGCTGGACGGCGAGCGGCGTGACGGACGAACGGTCGAGGCTGACCGGGAGCGCGGTGTCGGCGTGGGACACGGGACCTCCTCAAGTGGACTTCCCAAGTGTACGAGAAGTGGATGTTTTCCGAGTCCACTGAGCCGGGAGACGCTGGTCGCATGCTTTCCACCACGCCCCGCACGACGCTCGGCCGCAAGAAGAACCGCGCCGTGACCGACCGCTCGGTCCTGCACGCCGTCCTGGACGCCGGGCTCATCTGCCACCTCGGTGTGGTCCGCGACGGGTTCCCGCTGGTCCTCCCGACCGGCTACGGCCGCGACGGCGACACGCTCTACCTGCACGGTTCGACCGGCGCGGCCAGCCTCCGCACGGCGGCCCAGGACCTCGACGTCTGCGTCACGGTGACCCTCCTCGACGGCATCGTCTACGCGCGTTCGGTGAACAACCACTCGATGAACTACCGCAGCGCCGTCATCCTCGGCCAGGCGAAGCTGGTCGTCGACGCCGAAGCGAAGATGCACGGCCTGAAGGTGCTCACCGACCACCTCGCGCCGGGCTCGTGGGAGCACGCCCGCGAGGTCAGCACGAAGGAGTTCGCCGCGGTCAGCGTGCTCGCCCTCGACCTCGCCGAGGCGTCGGTGAAGATGCGTGCTGAGGGCCCCGACGACGAGCCGGACGACGTCGGCGCGGACGCCGCCTGGGCGGGCGTCCTGCCGGTGCGGACGGTCTTCGGCGCGCCCGAGCCGTCCACCGACCTCTCCCCCGGCTGGACGGTCCCGCCGCACGTCACCGGCCGGGAGTAGGACGCTGTCGATCCGCGGGGTCGCCGTTCGTGTAGCGGGCGAATGATCCCCCGAAGCGGAAGGACACCCCGATGCGTTCGATCGGCGTCACCATGAACGTCACCCTCGACGGCGTTGTGCAGGGCCTCGGCCGGCCCGACGAGGACACCCGCGGCGGCTTCCCGCACGGCGGCTGGGGCAACCGCCACCAGGACGAAGTCATGGCCGAGGAGATGAGCCGCGGCATGAGCGAGCCCGGTGACATGCTGTTCGGCCGCCGCACCTGGGAGGACTTCACCAAGGTGTGGGCGGGGCGCGAGGACGGCAACCCGTTCACCACGCACATGAACGCCGCCACCAAGTACGTCGCCTCGACCACCCTCGAGGACGCCGGCGCGTGGCAGAACTCCGTGCTGCTGCGCGGTGACGCGGCGCGAACCGTCGCCGAGCTGAAGGCCCGGCCCGGCAACAACCTGTCGATCATCGGCAGCGCCGCGCTCGTGCGCGCCCTGCACACCGCCGGGCTGGTCGACCGCTACACACTGCTGATCCACCCGCTGACCCTCGGCGCCGGCGCGCGCCTCTTCGACGGCCCGGCGCCGCTCACCGAGTTCACGCTCACCCGCAGCGTCCCGACGACGAAGGGCGTCATCATCGCCTACTACGACCGGGTCGCTAGCGAGCCGGCGGAAGCCTGACCGTGAACGTCGTGCGACCCGGCGCCGACTCGACGGCGACCGTGCCGCCGTGCGCCGTCACCAAGGACTGGACCACCGACAGGCCGAGCCCGGTGCCGCCGTTGCCGCGGGTGCGGGAGTCGTCGACGCGGAAGAACCGGTCGAAGATCCGCTCCTGGTCGGCCGGCGCGATGCCGGGCCCGGCATCGGCGACCCGGACGACGGCTTCGGCACCCTCGACCGCCACCGAGACGTGCACCGCGGTGCCCGGTGGCGTGTGCACGGCGGCGTTGGCCAGCAGGTTGTCGAGCACCTGCCGCAGCCGCACCGGGTCGGCGTCCACCGGCGCCGCGGCCAGCGAAGTGGTCAAGGGATGGTCGGGCCGGCCGGCGGCGAACGCGTCCGCCGCGTCGCCGGCCAGCTCCGCCAGGTCGGTGCGCTCCGGGCGCAACGGCGTCTCGGCGGCCCGCGCGTCGAGCCGGGCCAGCAGCAGGAGGTCGTCGACGAGCACGGTCATCCGCGCCGTCTCCTCCCGGATCTTCGCCAGGTGTGCTTCCCGCTCCTCGGGCTCGTTCGCCGCGGCGTAGCGGAAGAGGTCGGCGTACCCGCGGATCGACGTCAGCGGGGTCCGCAGCTCGTGGGACGCGTCGGCGACGAACCGGCGCAGGCGTTCGTTCGCCTCGGTCTTCGCGGACAGGGACGTGTCGATGTGGGCCAGCATCACGTTGAACGCCGTCCGCAGCTCCTCGACCTCCGCGCCGCCGCCGGCCCCCGCCGCGCGCACCGGCAGGTCGGGGTTCGCGGTGAGGTCGTGCGACGCGATGTCGTGCGCGGTGCCCGCCATGTCGGCCAGCGGACGCAGGCCGCGGCGCAGCACCAGCCGGCCGACGACCACCAGCACCGCCAGCGCCAACGCGAAGGCGCCGACCTCGACCCAGATCAGCTGCCGGACGGTCCCGTTCAGGTCCCCCTGCGGTGCGGCGCTCAGCAGCACCGAATCGGTGTCGACCGGGCAGGCGCGCACCCGGTACGGCCCGTCGTCGTGCAGGTAGATGTTGCGCGTGACGTCGCCGTTCACCGCCTCTTCGGCGATCTTCGCCAGCTGCTTGGCGTCCCCCGGCAGCTTCCCGCCGGATTCGGGCGTCGCGACGCCGTCACGCACGTGGTAGAGCGCCGAGTACCAGGAGTACACCGACTGCGGCGAGCCGTGTGTCTCGCGCAGCAACGGCACCTGCGTGTTCTGGCTCTTGGACAACTGCTCGTCGAGCCGCCGGTCGAGGTAGCCGTGCATGATCCCGACCGTCGTGACGCCGACGGCCGCGAACACCACCAGCGCGAGCGCGCCGAGGCCGAGGGTGATCCGCGTGCCGAGCCGGGTGCGCTGCCAGGCCCCGTACCACTTGCGGAAGGTGCGCCTCACCGGTTGACCTGGCGCACGACGTAACCGACCCCGCGGACGGTGTGGATCAACGGCTCACCGGCGCCCGCGTCGACCTTGCGGCGCAGGTGCGAGATGACCAGTTCGACCACATTGGACCGGCCGCCGAAGTCGTACTCCCAGACGTGGTCGAGGATCTGCGCCTTGGTCAGCACGGACGGCGAGCGGCGCATGAGGTAGCGCAGCAGCTCGTACTCGGTCGGGGTCAGCTCGGCGGGCGGCCCTTCGCCGCGGCGGACCTCGCGGGTGTCCTCGTCCAGGGTCAGGTCCCCGACGCGCAGCACCGCCCCGCGCGCCGCGGCCTGGTGCGCGACGCCGGTGCTGCGCCGCAGCACCGCCCGCAACCGCGCCATCAGCTCCTCGACGGAAAACGGTTTCACCAGGTAGTCGTCACCCCCGCGGGTGAGCCCGGCGATCCGGTCGGCGGTCGCGTCCTTGGCCGTGAGGAACACCACGGGCACCGCGCTGCCGTTCTCCCGGAGGCGGTCGAGCACGGTGAAGCCGTCGAGATCGGGCAGCATCAGGTCGAGCACGACGATGTCCGGTGCGAACTCCTCGGCCCGGCTCAGCGCGGCCTTCCCGGACCCGGCCGTGACCGCCTGCCAGCCCTCGTACCGGGCGACGGTGGCGACGAGGTCGGCGATGTGCGGCTCGTCGTCGACGACGAGCAGGCGCACGGGTTCGGAGGGCTGCACCACCCCATCTTCTCCCGGCGCGCGAGCGGACGGCGACCGGTGGCACGGGCCGACAGGAATCCGACAGCCGGTACCCAGACTCGCCACAGGCTGCGTGGCGAGGCTGGCCTTCGTGAACCGAACCGAAGGGGGATCCGTGTGACGAGCATGACGCAGACCGCCGAGGCCACGCGCCCGGCGATCCGCCCCCGGATCGCCGCGAAATCCGGCCTCTTCCTCCTCCTGGGCGCCAACGTGGGCGCCGTGACCGTCCTGTTCGCACAGGCCGGGCTCTCGCCCAACGTGCTGATCAGCATCGGCCGGCTCGCCGGGCTGTACGGCGCGCTCGCGATGGCGTTCCAGCTGCTGCTGGTGGCCCGGCTGCCCTGGCTGGACCGGCGGATCGGCATGGACCGGCTCACGACCTGGCACCGCTGGACCGGCTTCACGATCCTGTGGACGCTGCTCGCGCACCTGGTGTTCATCGTCTTCGGGTACGCCGAGGTCGAGAACCACGGTGTGGTCGACGAGCTGGTGGACATGGCGAACCAGCTGGAGGGCATCCTGCGTGCGCTGGTGGCGTTCGCGGTGATCCTGATCGTCGGGGCGGCGTCGGCGAAGTTCGCGCGCAAGCGGCTCGCGTACGAGACGTGGCACTTCATCCACCTCTACACCTACGCGGCGATCGTGCTGGCGTTCACGCACCAGATCGCGCTCGGCACGTCGTTCGCCGGCTCGCCGATGGCGAAGGGCTACTGGTGGTCGCTCTGGCTCGGGGCCGGTTCCGCGGTGCTCGCCGGGCGCGTGCTGCTGCCGCTGTGGCGGAACCTGCGCCACCGGTTGCGGGTCACCGCGGTGGTTTCGGAGTCCCCGGACGTGGTTTCGGTCTACATGAGCGGCAAGCACCTCGACCGGATGCCGGTCCGCGCCGGTCAGTTCTTCCTGTGGCGGTTCCTCACCAAGGACCGCTGGTACCAGGCCAACCCCTTCTCGCTGTCCGCCGCGCCCGACGGCCGCACCCTGCGGCTGACGGCGAAGGCGCTCGGCGACGCCAGCGCGTCGCTGCGCAGCCTCCGCGTCGGGACGCGGGTGTTCGCCGAAGGCCCGTACGGCGCGTTCACCACGATCCACCAGCGGCGGCCCGACGCGCTGCTCGTGGCGGGCGGGGTCGGCATCACGCCGATCCGCGCGCTGCTGGAGGACATCCAAGGCCACGTCGTGGTGCTCTACCGGGTGCGCACGCAGGCCGACGCGGTGCTGCTGCCGGAGCTGAACGACCTGGCCAAGGCGCGCGGCGCGATGGTGAGTGTCCTCACCGGACCCGACCAGGCGGTCGGCCCGCGCGGCACGATGCTCGGCCCGGCGAACCTGCACATGATGGTGCCGGACGTGCACGAGCGGGACGTGTTCGTCTGCGGCCCGCCGGGGATGACGTCGGCCGTGCTGCGCAGCCTGCGGGAGCTGCGGGTGCCGAAGGCTCAGGTCCACGCCGAACGCTTCAGCCTCGCGGCCTAGGGAGAGGTGTTGTGAAGAGAACCATCTTCGTCGTCGCGCTGTCGATCGCGGGTTTCATCGCGGTCTGGCGGTTCGAGCCCGGGCCGCCGGTGCAGAACACCGCCATCGCCCAGGCGCCCCCGGCCGTGACCGCACCGTCCACTTCGGCTCCGCCACCCTCCACTTCGGCCGGTGGGCCGACCGGCGGCACCTCGGACTCCCCCACGCCGTCCGCACCGCCGTCATCCGCACCGCCGTCGTCCACTCCGGACAGTGCAAACGCGACGGTGACCACGCAGGGCACGCCGGAGTGGAGCACCTACGGGACCGTGCAGGTCCAGGTGACCTTCACCGGTTCCCGGATGGCCGCGATCACCCTGCTGCAGGCGCCGGACGGCGGGCGCGCGCTGACCGCGTTGCCGAAGCTGCAGGAAGCGGCCATCAAGGCGCAGAGCGCCGACATCGACACGGTGACCGGTGCGACCGAGACGAGCGAGTCGTACAAGACGTCGCTGCAGGCGGCCATCAACGCGCGGGGCAAGCGATGACCACCCGCGTGGAACAGGTGATGGGCCTGCCGATCTCCCTCGACCTGCGGGACGAGGGGGACTTCGCCGAGGTCGTCGACGAGGTCTTCGCCTGGTTCCGCGACGTCGACGCCAAGTTCAGCCCGTTCAAGGAGGACAGCGAAGTCAGCCGCTACGACCGCGGCGAGCTGCCGGCCGAGGAGCTGAGCGACGACCTCCTGGAGGTGCTGGAGCTCTGCGCGTACTACGAGCAGCTCTCCGGCGGCGCCTTCCGCGCGCGGCTGCCCGGGCGCGGCCTCGACCCGTGCGCGGTGGTGAAGGGCTGGGCGGTGCAGCGCGCCGCGGACCTGCTCAAGGCCGAAGGCGCAACGACGTTCTGCCTCAACGCCGGCGGCGACGTCGTCACCGCCGGTGAGCCGGAGCCCGGCCGCCCGTGGCGGGTCGGGGTGCGCCACCCCGAGCAGCCCCTCGCGGTGTGCGCGGTGCTGGAGTCGCGCAACGGCGCCATCGCGACGTCGGCGGCCTACGAGCGCGGCTCGCACATCTTCGACGGCCGCTCCGGCGCGCCGGCGACCGGGCTGATGAGCGTCACTGTCGTGGCCGGCGACCTGGTCACCGCGGACGCGCTGGCCACCGCGGCGTTCGCGATGGGCGCGGAGGGCATCACCTGGGCGGCCGACCGGCCGGACTGCGAGATCCTCATCGTCGACGACAGCCGGCGGGTGCACCGGACGGCGGGCCTGGACCTGGCGTCCTGACGGCGTCCGCCAAAACCGGTCGCCTCGGCGCGGGTGCTCGGCCAGACTCGGGGCATGCCTTCTGCCGTGCTGCACGTGTCCGTCGACTGCGCCGACCCCTACACCCTTTGCCAGTTCTGGAGCCAGGTCACCGGGAAACCGATCCCCGACGAAGACCAGCCCGGTGACGACGAAGTCGGCATCGAGCTGGAGGGCGGGATCGACCTGCTGTTCCTGAAGGTGCCGGAGCCGAAGACGGTCAAGAACCGGCTCCACCTGTGCCTGCAGCCGGACGACCCGCGTGACGAAGAGGTCGGGCGGCTGATCGGGCTGGGCGCCACGCTCGTCCACGACCGGCGCAACCCGGACGGCACCGGCTGGGCCGTGCTCGCCGACCCCGAGGGTAACGAGTTCTGCGTGCTCCGCAGCGCGGCCGAGCGCGCGGCGACGTCGTGACGGACTCGTTCGCGATCAACAAGGCCAACTGGGACGAGCGCGCGCCGCTGCACGCGGCGTCGCCGGACTACAACTTCGCCGACTTCGTCGCGGATCCGGCGTACCTCAGCGGCGTGCTGCGGTTCGACCGGCCGCGCCTGGGCGACGTCACCGGGCTGCGCGCGGTGCACCTGCAGTGCCACATCGGCACGGACACCGTTTCGCTGTCGCGGCTCGGCGCTTCCGTGACGGGCCTCGACTTCTCGGGAGCGTCGCTGGCGGAAGCACGCCGGCTCGCTTCGGCGGCGGGCGCCCGGATCGACTTCCACGAGGCGAACGTCTACGACGCCGTCGAGGTGCTGGGCGCCGGCCGGTTCGACCTGGTCTACACCGGGATCGGCGCGCTGTGCTGGCTGCCGTCGATCGCGCGGTGGGCCTCGGTCGTCGCCGGGCTGCTGCGGCCGGGCGGGCGGCTGTTCATCCGGGAAAGCCATCCGATGCTGGGCACGCTGGACGACGCCGACCCGGCGGTGCCGCGCTACCCGTACTTCGAGCACGCCGAGCCGATGGTGTTCGACGAGCCGGTCACCTACGTCGAGGTCGACGGCGCGCTGAGCAACTCGGTGAACCACGAGTGGGCGCATTCGCTGGGCGAGATCATCACGGCGCTGCTGGACAACGGCTTGACGCTGACCGGCTTCACCGAACACGACAGCGTCCCGTGGAACGCGCTGCCCGGGCAGATGGTGCACGACGAGGCCGAGGACGAGTGGCGGCTGAAGGACGCGCCCTCGCGGCTGGCCGCGAGCTACACGCTCCAGGCGGTCAAGGGCGGCTGAATAGGGTGGGCGCATGCCCTTGATCGCGGTCGCCACGCTGGGCGGCACCATTTCGATGGCCTCGGTGGCCGGCGAAGGCGGCGCCGTCCCCCGTCTCGGCGCGGACGAGCTGCTCGGCGGCCTCGGCGACCTACCGATGGACGTGCTGGCCGAAACCCTGGCCGGGATCGGCAGCGCGTCGATGGACTTCGCGACGCTGCTGCGGTGCGTCGACTGGGGGTTGCGGCAGGAAGCCGACGGGTTCGTCGTGGTGCAGGGCACGGACACCCTCGAGGAGACGGCGTACTTCCTGGACCTGTGCTGGCCGTCGGAGGTCCCGGTGGTGGTCACCGGCGCGATGCGGAACGCGGGCCTGCTCAGCCCGGACGGTCCGGCCAATCTGCGCAACGCGCTGACCGTCGCGGCCGACCCGCGCAGCCGTGGCCGCGGTGCACTGGTGACGTTGAACGACGACGTGCACGCGGCCCGCTGGGTGCGGAAAGCGCATTCGAGCCGCCTGGACGCGTTTTCCTCGGCGCCGGCGGGCCCGCTCGGCATGCTCGTCGAGCAGGCGGTGCACTACTTCCACCCGTCACCGCCGCGGTTGCCTTTTCTGTCGGGGGACGACTTCAGCGGCTTGGTTCCCGTGGTGGAGGCAGGTCTGGACGACTCCGGTGCGGTGCTGGAACACGCGGCCGCGCAGGCGGGAGTGCGCGGCGTGGTGCTGGCCGCGACGGGCGCCGGGCACGTGTCGGCGGGGACGGCCGACGTGGTCGAGCGGCTGCTGCCGTCGGTGCCGGTGGTGGTCGCTTCGCGGACGGGCGCGGGCCCGACCCTGCGGTCGACGTACGGCTTCCGCGGTTCGGAGTCGAGCCTGATCGCGATGGGCGCGACGATGGCGGGCTGGCTGGACGCGCGCAAGTCGCGGATCCTGCTCCGCACCTTGCTGGCGGGCGGCGCGGACCGGCAGGCGATCGAGCGCGAGTTCCGCTCGCGCGGCGACCTCGACTGAGCTGGACTGAGCTGGTCCCGGACAACAGCGGAACCGCGAGGGCTCAGTCCCGGACCGGGCCGCCGAGCGGGTCGAGGTGGTAGGGGCGCATTTCGCGGGCCGCGTCGCGGTAGACGTGAACCGAGACCGCCGGGTCCGGGCCGTCGTTGCGGACCTCGTGCACGTAGCCCGGCCCGAACACCCGGGACTGCCCCGCCGCGAGCGCGTGCAGCTCGGTGATCGCGCGGCCGTCCGGGGCGCGGCGGGCGACCGCTTCCGTCAGGTGGCCGCTGACCACGGTGAACGCGCCGCTGGCGAACGCGTGGTCGTGCAGGTCGGTGTGCTGGCCGGGCAGCCAGCTCATCAGCCACACCTCCTGCTGCTCGTCCTTCGACACCAGCGTCGCGAAACGCTCGTCGGGGTCGTAGCGCAGGAGGTGCTTCCAGCGGTCACGGTCGGCGGCGACCTCCAGCGCGACGCGCACGGGGTGGCGCAGCGCGGGGTTCTCGGGACGCAGCAGGGTGTTGTCGGGAACGGCGAACATGAAGATCCTCACGGAAGCAGAAAAAGGGGTGTCGAGCTGGGCCGGGCAGTGGATCAGCGACAACAGCGACACGCGCACACGACGGCGCAGAGGTCGTGGCGACCCCGCAGCTCAGTCATCTCGTGCGCGAACATACGACCAGAGTCGCAGCCACCCCGGAACCGGTCAAGACCTCTCAGCAACCGGGAAGAAGGTCACATCCTTCAGGACCACTCGTGCTTCTGCGACCGTCCGAGCAGCTCCGCGCCGGCCCGCCGCGGGTCGACACCTTCGTGGCACACGCGGTGCATCGCGTCGGTGATCGGCATGTCGACACCGAGGCTGAGCGCCAGCGCCCGGATCGACGAGCACGACATCACCCCCTCGGCGACCTGCCCACCGGCGGCCGCCTGCGCCTGCTCGAGGGTCTCGCCGCGGCCGAGGCGCTCGCCGAACGTCCGGTTGCGCGAAAGCGGCGACGAACACGTCGCCACCAGGTCGCCGACCCCGGCGAGCCCGGCGAACGTCAGCGGGTCGGCGCCGAGTTTTGCGCCGAGCCGGGCCATCTCGGCCAGGCCGCGCGTGATCAGCGTCGCCATCGTGTTGGTGCCGAGGCCGAGGCCCGCGGCCATCCCGGTGCTGAGCGCGATGACGTTCTTGCAGGCGCCGCCGAGCTCACACCCGACCACGTCGGTGTTCGTGTACGGCCGGAAGTAGGAGTTGGCGCACGCGCGCTGGATCGCGACCGCGCGCTCGTGGTCGGCGCAGGCGAGCACCGAGGCCGACGGCTGGCCGGCGGCGATCTCCTTGGCCAGGTTCGGCCCGGTGACCACCACGACGTCGGCGGCGTCGATCCCGACGATCTCGCCGATCACCTCGCTCATCCGCTTGAGCGTGCCCAGTTCGACACCCTTGGCGAGGCTGACGAGGATCGCGTCCGGCGGCAGCAGGGGGCGCCACGCCGAGAGGTTCGCCCGCAGACTCTGGCTGGGCACCCCGAGCACGACGGCCTGGGCGCCTTCGAGGGCCTTCGCCGGATCGCTGGTGGCGGTGATGTTCGCCGGCAGCTCGGCGTCCGGCAGGTACGCGCTGTTGACGTGCCGCTCGCGGATGTCCTCGGCGACCTGCTCGCGGCGCGCCCACATCGTGACGTCGCGCCCGGCGTCGCCGAGCACCTTCGCAAAGGCGGTGCCCCAGGAACCGGCGCCGAGCACGGTGACCCGCTGGACGTCGGCGCGCATCAGACGGGGTCCCCCGGCTTCGCCGACGGCGGTTCTTCGTGCCGGATCTCGCCGAGCAGCCGGGTCACCTCGTCCATCATGACCTTGGTGACCTCACGCAGCTTCGACGCGCTGCGCGCGCTGCCTTCGCGGTAGGCCGAGAGGTCGATCGGGTCGCCGACCCTGTGGGTGATCGTCTTGCGCGGGAACGGCGTGAACTTCTTGGTGTAGCCGTTGAAGAGCTCGCTGGTGCCCCAGCGGGCGATGGGGATCACCGGGACGTCGTTCTGCAGCGCGAGCCGGGCGGCGCCGGTGAAGGACTCCTTGGGCCAGCCGGCCGGGTCCTTGGTGATGGTGCCCTCGGGGTAGATGACGACGATCTTGCCCTCCTGCAGGGCCTGGTGCGCCGCCTTGAGGCTGTCCCCGGCGGCGGCCGAGCCGCGCGAAACCGGGATCTGCCCGGAGCCGACGAAGATCTTCCCGAAGACCGGCGTCCGGGTGAGGCTCTCCTTGCCGAGGAAGCGGGGCACCCGCTTGGCCCGGTGCACGAACACGGCGTCGACAACGGGGTCGAGGTGCGAGACGTGGTTCAGGACGAGCAGCGCGGGCCCTTCCCGCGGAACTTTCTCGTCCCCGACGTAGACCCGCCGCGCGATCGCGGTGAGCGGGTAGAACACAGCGGCGGCCAACCCCACCCAGAAGCCGCCCTTCTCACGCCGGGCCACGATCTCCTCCTCCACGTCACACGTCCGCCCCAGATCCTGCCGCCCCAGATCCTGCCGCGCCGGGGTCGGCACGGTCCAGGGAGGGTGGGTTCAGCGCCTTCGCCCAGGCCGGGGACCAGCGGAGTCGGCCGCGGCTCCGCCGCCACACGATGCCCACTCGCCCCCGCCCCGCCCCGGCTCGGTCGCCTCCGGAATGCAGTGAACGACTCTTTCATGGCGTCGGACGCCTTGAACGAGTCGTTCACTGCGTTCAAGCGAGCCGTCGGAGGTTGCGCCGGCCGGTCGCCCGAGGTCGCCAGGGCGCGTTGATCGCCTGAACCGCGACTTGCCCGGCGCCACCACAGAGCCCACCCGTCCCAGGGGGCCGCCCCGTCACCAGCGTATCGGCCCCCACCCGCAGAACCCCGCCGCCGACGCCCCCGCACCCCGAGTTGTCCACAACACCCGTCGCCTGTGGACAACCACCCCCACGGGCCGACACCCCGCGGGCGTTTCCGGTAAAGATGGACACGTGGACGTGGACCTGGTCGTGCCGATGAAACACCCCCGCGACGGCAAGTCGCGGCTGCGGGGCGCCGTCGAGGCGGACCGGCATCCCGGGCTGGTCCTGGCGCTCGCCGCCGACACGCTCGCCGCCGTGACGTCGGCCGGGCGGGTGCGGCGGGTGCTGCTCGTCGCCGCCGATCCCGCCGCCGTCGCCGAGCTGGCCGAGCTCGGGGTCGAAGTCGTCGCGGAGCCCGCAGCGGAGAAGAACCTCAACGCCGCCTTCCGCCACGGCGAGGCCCTGCTGCGCGCCGACGACCCGGCCGCCGTTGTCGGCGCCCTCCAGGCCGACCTGCCCGCCCTCCGCGCCGGCGACCTCTCGGCCGCGATCGCCGAAGCGGCCGGCGGGCGAGCCTTCGTCGCCGACCGCCAGGGCACCGGCACCACCCTCCTGCTCTCCGCGCCCGGCGCGCCCCTCGACCCGCGCTTCGGCCCGGGCTCGGCGCAGAAGCACGCGGCTTCCGGGGCCGTCCCGCTCGGCCAGCCGCTGCCAAGTCTGCGCAGCGACGTCGATACCC
Source organism: Amycolatopsis sp. NPDC051758 (assembly GCF_044453095.1). Taxonomy (NCBI): domain Bacteria; kingdom Bacillati; phylum Actinomycetota; class Actinomycetes; order Pseudonocardiales; family Pseudonocardiaceae; genus Amycolatopsis; species Amycolatopsis sp. NPDC051758. The sequence continues at coordinate 291,884 of NZ_JBITCJ010000006.1, forward strand.
CGGAAGACCTCGCCCACGTGCGGGTCCTGGGTGTCGGGAAACACACCGCGGAGCTGTTCACCTGACCTTCACCGCGGCCGGAGCAAATCCGCCGGGCTTAGTGAAGAATGGGGGCCGTGAGCACAGACGACGGCAGCACGCCCGCACCGCGGAGGCGACGGAACCCGGCAAGCGGATCTTCGGACACGGCGAAGAAGACCACCGCGGCCAAACCCGCGGCGGCGAAGAAGGTCCCGTCGAAGTCCACCGCTCGCGACACCGCCGCCCGTGCCACCGCCGGGAAGGCCAGGGTCCGCAAGAGCACGCCCGCCGCGTCGACGCCCCGGCGCCGCAGCGCCGCGCAGGGAAACGCGCGTGGCGCCGAGGAGTTCCGCGCCGTCCCGTCGGCGCCGCCCGCGGTCACCGCCGCGCCGACCGCGGTCGAGTCGCTGCCGGACGACCGGTACTTCAACCGTGAGCTCTCGTGGCAGGACTTCAACGCCCGCGTGCTCGCGCTGGCCGAGGACGAGTCGCAGCCGCTGCTCGAACGGACGAAGTTCCTCGCCATCTTCGCGTCCAATCTGGACGAGTTCTACATGGTCCGCGTCGCCGGCCTGAAGCGCCGCGACGAGACCGGCCTGCTGGTGCGCAGCGCGGACGGGCTCACCCCGCGCGAGCAGCTCGACTACATCGCCAAGCGCAACCAGGACCTGGTCGAGCAGCAGACCGGCGCGTTCGAGAAGGGCCTGCGCCCGCTGCTGGCCGAGCACGACATCCGGATCGTCGGCTGGGCCGACCTCACCGGCGCCGACCAGCTGCGCCTGTCCAGCTACTTCTCCGAGCAGATCTTCCCGGTGCTGACGCCGCTGGCCGTCGACCCGGCACACCCGTTCCCGTACATCTCCGGCCTTTCGCTCAACCTGGCCGTCACCGTCCGGGACCCGGAAGGCGGCACCGAGCGCTTCGCCAGGGTCAAGGTGCCCAGCAACGTGCCGCGCCTGATGCGCGTCGAGACCGAGCGGACCAGCCGCACGGCGACCTTCCTGCCGCTGGAAGAGCTCATCGCCGCGCACCTGGGCGAGCTGTTCACCGGGATGGACGTCACCGAGCACCACGTCTTCCGCGTCACCCGCAACGCCGACTTCGAGGTCGACGAGGACCGCGACGAGGACCTGCTCCAGGCCCTCGAGCGCGAACTGGCGCAGCGCCGCTTCGGCCCGCCGGTGCGCCTCGAGGTCGCGCAGGACATGAGCGAGCACATGCTCGAGCTGCTGCTGCGCGAGCTGGACGTCGACCCGGCCGACGTCGTCGAGGTGCCCGGCCTGCTCGACCTGACCTGCCTGCACCAGCTGTCCAGTGTGGATCGCAAGGAGCTGAAGGACCGGCCGTTCGTGCCGGCGACGCACCCCGCGTTCGGCGAGCGCGAGACCCCGAAGAGCGTCTTCGCGACGCTGCGCGAGGGTGACGTGCTGGTGCACCACCCGTACGACTCGTTCTCCACCAGCGTGCAGCGGTTCATCGAGCAGGCGGCGGCCGACTCGAAGGTCCTCGCGATCAAGCAGACGCTGTACCGGACCTCGGGTGACTCCCCGATCGTCGACGCGCTGATCGACGCGGCGGAGGCGGGCAAGCAGGTCGTCGCGCTGGTGGAGATCAAGGCGCGGTTCGACGAGCAGGCGAACATCACCTGGGCGCGCACGCTGGAGCGCGCGGGCGTGCACGTGGTGTACGGCCTGGTCGGGCTGAAGACGCACTGCAAGGTGTCGATGATCGTGCGCCAGGAGGGCTCGACCATCCGCCGCTACTGCCACATCGGCACCGGCAACTACAACCCGAAGACGGCGCGGCTCTACGAGGACATCGGCCTGTTCACCGCCGACCCGAGCATCGGCGCGGACGTCACCGACCTGTTCAACGTGCTCACCGGCTACTCCCGGCAGGACACCTACCGCACGATCCTCACCTCGCCGCACGGCATCCGCCGGGGCATCGTCCGCGCGATCGGCGAGGAGATCGAGCTGGCGCGGGCCGGCCAGAACGCCGGCATCCGGATCAAGTGCAACTCGCTGGTCGACGAGCAGATCATCGACGCGCTCTACCACGCGTCGCAGGCCGGGGTGCCGGTCGAGATCGTGGTGCGCGGGATCTGCACGCTGAAGCCCGGCATCGAAGGGCTGTCCGAGAACATCCACGTCCGGTCGATCCTCGGCCGGTTCCTGGAGCACTCGCGGGTCTTCCACTTCCGCGCCGGCGGCACGCACTGGATCGGCAGCGCGGACATGATGCACCGCAACCTCGACCGGCGGATCGAGGCGCTGGTGCGGGTCAAGGACCCGAAGCTGACCCGGCAGCTCGACGACATCTTCGACTCGGCGCTCGACCCCGCGACGCGGTGCTGGGTGCTGACCGCGAGCGGCGAGTGGGCGCCGTTCCCGGCCGACGGCTCGCGGGTGCGCGACCACCAGCTCGAGCTGGCGAAGCTGCACGGGGCCGCCGGATGACCCAGGAGGTACGGGCGGCCGGCGCGGTGCTGTGGCGCGTCGCCGGGAGGGGGACGGAAGTCGCCCTGGTGCACCGCCCGCGGTACGACGACTGGTCGTTGCCGAAGGGAAAGCTCGACCCCGGCGAGACGATCGCCGAGGCCGCCGTCCGGGAGGTGCGGGAGGAGACCGGGTTCGACGCGGTCCTGGGCCGCTACCTGGCCCGGACGGCATACCGGGTGCCGGCGAAGAACGGCTCCGGGACGGTGCCGAAGACGGTCGACTACTTCGCCGCCGAAGCGGTGTCCGGCGAGTTCGCCGCCAACGACGAGGTGGACGAGCTGCGCTGGCTCGACGCCTCCGCGGCGGAAAAGGCGCTGACCCGGCCGGAGGACGTGCGGGTGCTGCGCGCGTTCTGCGAGCTGCCGGTCGGCCTGACGACCGTGGTGCTGGTGCGGCACGCGAAGGCCGGCAAGCGCGACGAATGGACCGGCGACGACGATCTCCGGCCGTTGTCGGAAGCCGGCCTGCGGCAGGCCGCGGCGTTGCGGCGCGTGGTCACGCTGTTCGGGCCGGACCGGGTGCTGTCGGCGCCGCGGCTGCGCTGCGTGCAGACGGTGCACGGCATCGCCGACGACGTCGGGGCCGAGGTCCGGCACGAGCCGTTGCTGTCGGAAGAGGGTTACTGGCCCGATCCCGTGCTGGGTGTCGCACGGCTGCTGGCCGTGGCCGGCGACGGCGGGACGCCGGTGGTGTGCAGCCAGGGCGGGGTGATCCCGGACCTGGTGAGCGTGCTGGCGGACCGTGACGGCGTCGAGCTCGCGGCCGCTCGCGGCGGGGTGGTGCCGAGCAAGAAGGGCTCGTTCTGGGTCCTGTCGTTCCGGCCCCCGACCGTCGAGGACGGCCCGGTGCTGGTCTCGGCGGACTACCACCCGAGCGCCCTGCCGACCCCCTCCCCCAGCCGCTCCTGACCCCGAGCGCCCCAAGGCGGCCTTCGGTGCGTCTGACGCACCCAAGGCGGCCTTCGGTGCGTCAGACGCAACCAAGGCCACATTGGGGCGCTTCGTCCCGCGCCGCGCGACAGCGCCGTGACAGTGGACCTTGGTGTACTGGTCCCGGGTCCCGCTGGGCTGCGCCGGGCTAGGGGTACGGCGCATCCCGGGCGGGGGGTCGTTCCACGGGCACCGTTGCCAGCAGGGCCTGGATCTCCGTGCTGCGGGGGTCCCCGAGGCGCTGGCTGACGGTCAGCGCCTCGGCCCAGTGCGCACCCGCCTCCCCTGTCCGGCCGGTGCGGTGGTTCAGCCGGCCCAGCGTGATGCGGACGTCGATGGTGCCGTAGTCCGCGTTCAGCTCTTTCAGCTCGGCGAGCGCTTCGAGGCCGGCCTTCTCCGCTTCGTCGTGCCTGCCGGCCCCTTCGAGGGCCTCGGCGACGTTCCCCAGCGCGAGCGCCGCGTGGTAGCGGTCGCCCAGTTCGGCGAAGGCCTCGTGTGCGGCTTGGGCGGCTTCGGCCGCGTGGTCGTAGTCGTGCAGGCCGATGCGGCTGGCGCTGACGTTGAGGAGGGCGTGCGGGACGAACGTGCGCTGCCCCTGGTCGCGGGCGACGTGGACGGCCTGGAGCGCGTGGCGTTCGGCTTCGGCGTATTCGGCGCGGACGTAATAGGCGCCGGCGAGGTTGGAGAGGATCGCCACCGTCAGCGCGGTGTTTTCGCCCGTCTCGGAAGCGGCGCGGGCTTCCTCCAGCGCTTCGAGCGCCTTGTCGGGCTGCAGCGTCCGCAGGTACGCGGAGCCGAGGTTGTTGGCGCTGTACTGCAGGCCGGTGCGGTCGCCGGCCTCGCGCGTCGCGGTGACGGCGGTGCGCGCGGTGGTGATCCAGTCGTCGCGGTCGTGGCGTTCGGCGAAGAAGCCGCGCAGGAGCCAGGCGAGCTTCCAGGCGTGGGCGGGCCAGCCGTGGCCGGCGGCGACGCCGACGAGCGCGGTGAGGGCCGGGCGTTCGGTGGCGTACCAGGCGATCGTCTGCTCGTGCTGGGTGAACCGGACGGCGGGCACCGGCGCCGGGTCGAGCGTGATGTCGTCGGTGAGCAGGTCCGGGCGGACGAGCTTGTTGGCCTCGGCGACGGTCGCGAGGTACCAGTCGAGCAGCCGCCGGAGCGCCGCCTCGCGCTCCGTCTCGGTCGTTTCCGTTTCGACGAGCTCGGCGGCGTAGACCCGCAGGAGGTCGTGGAACTGGTAGCGGTCGGTGCCGGGCTGGTTGAGCAGGTGGGCGGCGGCGAGCTGGTCGGCGAGCTCCCGCGCCTCCTGCAGGCCGGCCCCGGCGAGCGCGGCGGCCGCGGACAGGCTGAAGCCGTGCCCGGGGTGCAGGCCGAGCAGCCGGAAGAAGCGGGCGGCGGCCGGGCGCAACGCCTTGTAGGACCAGGAGAACGCGGCCCGCAGGTCGGTGCCGGCGTCCTGCGGGTCGCGCAGGGTGTCGAGCCGCAGCCGCTGGTCGCGGAGCTCCTCGACGATCCCGGCCAGGGAAACGCCCGAGAACCGGGACGCGCGTTCGCCGGCCAGCGCCAGTGCCAGCGGCAGGCGGCCGCAGAGCTCCACGAGCTCGGCGACGGCGCCGGGCTCGGCGGCGAGGCGCTGCGGCCCGACACTGCCGGCGAGCAGGGCGGCGGCGTCACGGTCGTCGAAGGAGCGCAACGCGATCCGCCGGGCGCCGTCGCGGGCGACCAGGCCGCGCAGCTGGTTGCGGCTGGTCACGACGACGAGGTTGCCGGTGCCGGGCAGGAGCGGGCGGACCTGGTCGGCGTCGCGGGCGTTGTCGAGCAGCATCAGGGTGCGGCTGCCGGCCAGCCTGCTGCGCAGGAGCGCGGAGCGTTCCTCCACAGTGGAAGGCAGCGTCTCGGGCGGGACGCCGAGGGCGCGCAGGAAGCCGGCCAGCGCGGTGTCCGGCGTCACCGGGGTGTCCGCGGAGTGTCCGCGCAGGTCGAGGAACAGCTGGCCGCCGGCGAAGCGGTCGCGGACGCGGTGGGACCAGTGCACGGCCAGCGACGTCTTCCCGACCCCGGCGGTCCCCTCGATGACGACGATGCCGGACGCGCCCCCGGGCGGAAGCCGGTCGAGCTCGGCGAGTTCCGGTTCGCGGCCGGTGAAGCCGGCGACGTCGAAGGGCAGCTGCCGCGGCACGGTGGCCCCGACGGCGAGCCCGGTGTCGGCGGCGAGCAGCTCCGCGTGCAGGCGGCGCAGGCTTTCCCCCGGTTCGACCCCCAGCTCGTCGGCCAGCAGCGCGCGCAACCCGGCGTACCGGGCCAGTGCTTCCGCGCGGCGTCCGGACCGGGCGAGGGCCCGCACCAGCCGTTCCCACAACGATTCCCGCAGCGGGTGCTGGGCGACGAGATCGGTCAGTTCGGCGATGATCCGCGCGTCGGGGACGAGCCCGGCGTCGAGGTCGATGCGCTGTTCCACGGCGAAGAGGTAGCGCTCGGTCAGCAGCGGACCCCATTCCGCGGTCAGGGCGGGTGATCCGACCCCCTCGAGCGGCGTGCCGCCCCAGCCGGCGAGCGCGGAGGTGAGCAGGTCGCGGCGCTGCGCGGGTTCCGTCGCCGCGGCCGCCTGGTCCAGGGTGCGGAGGAAACGCAGGGCGTCCACCCGGGACGGGTCCACGACCAGCCGGTACCCGTCCGGTTCGGTGACGACGGTGTCTTCCCCGCACAGCCGGCGCAGGCGCATGACGTAGGTCTGCAGGCTCCCCCGGATGTGCGCGGGCGGCGCTTCCCCCCAGACACCACGCGCGAGGGCGTCGATCGTCACCAGGCGGCCCGCGGACAGCGCGAGGGTGGCGAGCAGCGCCCGCTGCCGCGAACTGGTCAGCACGACCGGCGACCCGTCGACGAGCGCCTGGAACGGACCGAGAAGCCGGATGTCGATGGTGGTCGCCCCCAGGTTCGCTCCGCGCACCGCCGGACCCGCCGGACGCGGGCCCCGAGGAGGCAGCGTGGCATCACTCGGCCGGGCGCTCAAGCAACTTTGCGAAATTGCCCGGAACCGGTCCCGGGGCCGAGGTTCGGCCGAGCGGGTGATCGGTGATGGGTGAGTTTCGCGGTGAGTGACCACCGGCTGTGTGTCCCAGACGGACAACTGGGCACCGGGCCCCGGTGCGTGGCGGGATCGCTTGCGGTGCGGTTCCTCGGGATCGACGGAAAACCGCCCACAGTTCAACCTGGCTGAGTGGCGCACGCGACAAGGCCCCGCGCACATCGGCGCGGGGCCCTGCCACGAATAACTCGCCTACCGGCGCATCACTTCTTCTTCGCGGCCGCCGAAGTCCGCCTCGCCGGTGCCTTCGCCGCGGTGGTCTTCCGCGCCGTGGTCGTCTTCGCCGCGGTGGTCTTCGCGGCCGTCGTCCTGGCCGCAGGCTTCGCGGCAGTCGTCTTCGCCGCCGCAGTCTTCGCGGCCGTCGTCCGTGCCGCGGCGGGCTTCGCAGCCGCAACCCTCGGAGCTGCCTTGGCCCGCGTCGCAGCCGCCTTCGGGGCCGCCTTGGCCGCCGTCGCGCGAGTGGCCGCCGGCTTTGCCGCCGTCGCGCGGGTCCGCGTCGCCGTGGCCCGGGCGGCGGCCGGCTTGGCCGCAGCCGCGCGAGGCGTGGTGGCCCGCGTCGTGGCCGCACGGGTGCCGGCCGCGGCCCGCTTGACCGGAGCCGCCTTGGCCAGCTTCTTCGCGCCGGAAACGACGTCCTTGAAGGTGGTCCCGGCCCGGAACGCGGGCACGTTCGTCTTCTTGACCCGCACGGCCTCACCGGTGCGCGGGTTCCGGGCCGTCCGCGCGGCGCGGGCGCGCTTCTCGAACACCCCGAAGCCGGTGATGGTGACCTTTTCGCCCTTGTTGACCGTCCGGATGATGATGTCCACCAGACCGTCGACCGCCTCGGAAGCGGCCTTCTTGTCGCCCAGGCGCTCGGTCAGCGCCTCGATCAGCTGAGCCTTGTTGGCCATTCGAGTCCTCCAAGAAGGAACTGCCCGTCCGCGGCCGCGTCGGCCGACCAGCACCACGGTATTACCAAGGCAGCCCAAATTCCAACCGGTCCGGAGGAATCTTTCCCTTGCCCCGGGGCGGGTTCCGCCTCACGGAGGAGCCCCTGGAGCGCCGTTCACCGTCATGCGGAAGGCACCAAAAAAGGGCGGGATCCCTTGCTGTGCAAGAGATCCCGCCCCGAAGGAGAACTATCCGGCGGCGACCGGCGTGGTCGTCGGCTTCCACGACGGGCGGCCGGACTCGAAGCCGTCGATCTCACCGGCATGGCGCAACGTGAGAGCGATGTCGTCGAGGCCTTCGAGCAGTCGCCAGCGGACGTAGTCGTCGATCTGGAAGGGCGCGGTGAAGTCCTTGGCCCGCACGGTCTTGGTCTCGAGGTCCACCGTGACCTCGGTGCCGGGCTCGTTTTCGAGCAGCTTCCAGAGCAGCTCGACGTCGTGCTGCTCGCACTGCGCGGCGACCAGGCCGCCCTTGCCGGAGTTGCCGCGGAAGATGTCGGCGAACCGGGCGGAGATGACGGCCTTGAAGCCGTAGTCCTTCAGCGCCCAGACGGCGTGCTCGCGGGAGGACCCGGTGCCGAAGTCCGGGCCCGCGACCAGCACGCTCCCGCTCTTGAACGGCTCGGTGTTGAGGATGAAGTCCTCGTCGCCGCGCCAGGCGGCGAACAGGCCGTCCTCGAAGCCGGTCCGGGTGACCCGCTTGAGGTAGACCGCCGGGATGATCTGGTCGGTGTCCACGTTGGACCGGCGCAGGGGGACGCCGATGCCGGTGTGCTGGGTGAACGGTTCCATGGTGGGAGCTCCTCTCGGGGTCAGCGGGTGGCGGTGAGCAGGTCTTCCGGGGACGAGAGCGTGCCCCGGACGGCCGTGGCGGCGGCCACCAGCGGCGACACCAGGTGCGTCCGGCCGCCCTTGCCCTGCCGGCCCTCGAAGTTGCGGTTCGACGTCGACGCGCTGCGCTCGCCCGGCTTCAGCTGGTCCGGGTTCATGCCCAGGCACATCGAGCAGCCGGCCTGGCGCCACTCGGCACCCGCGTCGGTGAAGACCGTGTCCAGGCCCTCTTCCTCGGCGGCCTTCCGGACCCGCATCGAGCCGGGGACCACCAGCATCCGGACCGAGTCCGCCACCTTGCGCCCGCGCAGCACCTCGGCCGCGGCCCGCAGGTCCTCGATCCGGCCGTTGGTGCAGGAGCCGAGGAAGACGGTGTCGACCGAGATCTCCCGCAGCGGCGTGCCGGGCTTCAGATCCATGTAGGACAGGGCCTTCTCGGCGGCGATGCGGTCGTTCTCGTCCGGGATCCGCTCCGGGTCGGGCACCTCGGCGCTCAGCGGGAGGCCCTGGCCGGGGTTGGTGCCCCAGGTCACGAACGGCGTCAGCGCGGCCGCGTCCAGGTGCACCTCGGCGTCGAACTCCGCACCTTCGTCGGTGCGCAGCTGCCGCCAGTCTTCGACCGCCGCGTCCCAGTCGGCGCCCTGCGGCGCGTGCGGACGGCCCTTCAGGTACTCGAACGTCGTCTCGTCCGGGGCGATCATCCCGGCGCGGGCGCCGGCCTCGATCGACATGTTGCAGACGGTCATCCGGGCCTCCATCGACAGGGCCTCGATGGCCTCGCCGCGGTACTCCAGGATGTAACCCTGCCCGCCGCCGGTGCCGATCTGGGCGATCACCGCGAGGATGATGTCCTTCGCCGTGACGCCGGGGCGCAGCGCGCCGTCGACGGTGACCGCCATCGTCTTGAATGGACGGAGCGGCAGCGTCTGGGTGGCCATCACGTGCTCCACCTCGGACGTGCCGATGCCGAAGGCGATGGCGCCGAACGCGCCGTGCGTCGAGGTGTGGCTGTCGCCGCAGACCACGGTCATCCCGGGCTGGGTCAGGCCGAGCTGCGGGCCGATGACGTGCACGATGCCCTGCTCGGCGTCACCCATCGGGTGCAGCCGGACACCGAACTCCTTGCAGTTGCGGCGAAGGGTGTCGACCTGGGTGCGCGAGACCGGATCGGCGATGGGGAGCTCGATGTCCACGGTCGGGACGTTGTGGTCCTCGGTCGCGATGGTGAGGTCGGGGCGCCGCAGCTGCCGCCCGGCCAGCCGGAGGCCGTCGAAGGCCTGCGGGCTGGTCACTTCGTGCAGCAGGTGGAGGTCGATGTAGAGCAGGTCCGGTTCGGCGCCTTCGCCTCGGCGCACGAGGTGGCTTTCCCACACCTTCTCCGCCAGCGTGCGGGCCTTGCCGGTCGGGCTGGTCATCTCCGGCTCCTTCCACGGTTCGTCGTGCGAACTCGGGCGCGCAACCTGCGGAACCGGATGCGAGCCGCGAAGGGAGGGCGCAGCTCGAGTTCAGGGTTTTCCCAGATGCTGGACTTCCCAAAGTGCGGGACGCTAGTATCGGGTCGTGGGACAGCATAGCGGTATCGGAGTACTGGACAAAGCAGTGGCCGTCCTGCAGGCGGTCGCGGACGACCCCTGCGGCCTCGCGGAACTGTGCACGCGGACCGGTCTGCCGCGCGCCACCGCGCACCGGCTCGCGGTGGGCCTCGAGGTGCACCGGTTGCTGCGCCGCGGTCCGGACGGGCGCTGGCGTCCCGGTACCGCGCTGGCCGAACTGGCCGGCGGTTCGACGGACCCGCTGCTCGACGCGGCGGGTGTGGTGCTGCCAAAGCTGCGTGACGTCACGGGGGAAAGCGTTCAGCTGTACCGGCGCGACGGCGTGCAGCGCGTGTGCGTCGCGACGGCGGAGCCGCCGAGCGGGCTGCGCGACACGGTGCCGGTGGGCTCACGGCTGCCGATGACCGCCGGCTCGGGGGCGAAGGTGCTCGCGGCGTGGGCGGATCCGCACACGCAGCGCACGATCCTGGCGGACGCGGTCTTCGGCGAGCGGACGCTCCTCGAGGTGCGCCGGCGGGGCTGGGCGCAGAGCGTGGCCGAGCGCGAGCCGGGCGTGGCGAGCATTTCGGCGCCGGTGCGCGACTCGGCCGGCACGGTCGTGGCCGCGGTGTCGGTGTCGGGCCCGATCGAGCGCATCGGCCGCAAGCCGGGCGCGCGCTGGGCAGCCGACCTCCTCGCGGCGGCGGACGCCCTGCAAGAACGTCTGTGAGATTTGGTGCACCGGGGCAACTCCTGTCCCAGGAGTCCCAGGAGTCACACGACTTTCAGGCTTGGCCGGTCTCGAAGCGCGCCACCTTGCCGTCGCGAACGGTGAACTGCCACCGCGTCCGCATCGCGCCCCAGGTGGAGTTGGCGTAGTTCGCCACGAACTTCCGCCCCTCGTCCTCGGCGGTCTCCACGTCGAGGTGGCCCTGGCTGGAGAAGATCTCCCGGTCCGTCCACTCTTCGAGGTCACGATCCGTGCCGTCGTCGGACATCGTCGCGTCCGGGGTCAGCGTGGCCCGGAACGCTGCGCGGTCACCCGAATTCAGCGCGTCGACGAACGCCTGCACCGCCGGGTCGGTGATCTGGTCGGTCATGGCGTCATTCCAGCAGGCCGGGCCCCGGTGTGCACCTTTTCGGGCGAACCTGCCGGAAATGGCGTATTCGGTGACGGCAGTCACGTCTCTTTCCTGTCGGCACCACAAAAGGGGGAGACATGGACACCGAACTGAACCGCCGGGCGCTGGCGATGTTACGGGCGGTCGGCGCCGGGCGCGCCGAGCTGACCTGCAGCTGCGAACCGGACCTGCGGGTGGACGGCCTGCCGTGCTGCGACCAGGCGACGGCGCACGACCTGGCGCGGGCGGGCCTGATCCGGTCGGCCCGGGTCGTGGCCGTCGGGCAGTGGGCCCGGGCGGAGCTGACGGACGACGGCCGGGAGGCACTGGGCGGTACGCTCGCCGCGGCCTGATGCAACCGTTCGGCGGCCTCGCGCGTGTGTCCGCTGAGGAGCACCGCGAGGGGGACCCATGAAGATCGTGCCAGGGCTGCTCGGCCTCGGCCTGCTGCTGACCGCGTGTTCGGGCCCGGGTCCGGGCACGCCGCCGGCGCCGACCGTGACGGTGACCGCGCCCACCACGGCCCCGGTGCCGCCGAGCGCCGAGCCGGCCGCGCTGAGCTGGATGGACGGCTTCTGCTCCGCGATCCACGGTTACCGCGACCGCACCAACAAGGAGGCCGAACCGGCGAAGCCGCAGCCGGGTTCGGTCGCCGAGGCGCAGAAGGCCCTCAGCGCGGAACTGGGCGGCATCGCGGCCCGCACCGGCGAGGTCGTCGACAAGCTGGCGGCCCTGCCACCGGCACCGGTGCCCCTCGCCGAGAAGGTCCGGAAGGCATTCGCCACGAAGTACACAACGGCCCGCGACCGCGCCGCGAACGCGAAGTCCGTCCTCGACCGCGCAAAGCCGGGCGACCAGGCGTCCCAGGACCCCGCGGTCAAGGCACTGAGCCAGGCCCAGCAGGACGTCGACGGTGCGTACGACCCGGTGGCACCCCTGACGGAGTCCCCGGAACTGATGCTCGCGGCGGCGAACGCGCCGGGGTGCAAGGCTTAGTGCCCCGGACTCCGCCGGATCAGCGGACGCTTAAGCCGGCCCGTTCAGCGCGTGGACGCGGTAGGCGGGATCCGGCGGCCCGAACTCGAGGCCGTTCTCGTCCAGGGCGTTGGAAACCGTCACCGCCCCCTCCCCCGCGAAGGTGAACTTCGGCGCGACCATGCCCGACGCCAGGTCGGGGCCGGCCCATTCGAGCAGTTCGACCGAGCGCAGTTCCTGCCCCTGCAGCTCGGCCAGTTCAGCACGGGCGTCGCTCCGCCAAGCCAGGTGGAACGGGGGATCCTGGCCGTCGGACCAAGCCGGCCTGCCGACCGGATCCACCGTGTTCCAGGTGATCGAGAGGTCGTCGAACTTCCGGTGGCACACCTCGACCTGCTCGCCTTCGAAGTCGAACAGCACCGGGCCGTCGGCGAACCACGTGTTGTCGTCGAGGTCCCAAAGCAGCCACGCGCGGTCGAGCCGCCGGCCCGCCAACGCGGCCAGCCGTCCGCCGTGGGCCGCGAGCGCGTCGCAGCCGGCGAGCCACCGCGGCTCGTAACCCTCGATCCCGAAGAACGTCACTCCGCCATCATCGCTTGAGCGGCGCCTGCAACGGCAACGCCCGTGACGAGTCACCCACCTGCACCGTGAACCCACCCCTCACCGGCCGCCAGGCATGACTGCCCGTGTCCCACACCGAGAAGTCCCGTGCGTCCAGGTGGATCGTCACGCGCTGGGCCTGCCCCGGCGCCAGTTCCACCCGCGAGAACCCCTTCAGCTGCCGCGGCGGCTCACCCGCGGCCGCAGGGAAGCCCAGGTACAGCTGGGCCACCTCGGCGCCGGCGCGCTTGCCCGTGTTCCGGACCGTGAACGTCGCTGTTGCGCCATCACCGGTGTTGCGCACCGACAGGCCCGAGAATGCGAACGTCGTGTACGAGAGGCCGTGGCCGAACGGGAACAGCGGGGTGCGGCCCTGCGCGTCGAACCAGCGGTAGCCGACCTGCAGCCCCTCCGAGTACGTGGCCACGCCGTTGCTGCCGGGGAACTGCGCCGGCGTGTTCGCCGGGGTGTCCGCGTCCGCCGCGGGGAACGTGATCGGCAGCTTCGCCGACGGGTTGACGTCGCCGAAGAGCACCCCCGCCACCGCGGCGCCGTCCTGCTGGCCCGGGTACCACGCCTGCAGGATCGACGGCACGCGCGAAGCCCACGGCATGAGCACCGGCCCGCCGCTCTTCACCACGACCACCGTGTGCGGGTTCGCCTCGGCGACCGCCCCCACGAGCGCGTCCTGGTTGCCTTCCAGGGCGAGGCTCGGCCGGTCCTTGCCCTCGGCCTCGTTGTCCCCGACCATCACGACGCTGACGTCGGCGGTGCGGGCCAGCGCCGCCGCGCGGGCCGGGTCGCTGCCGTCGTCCAGCGTCACCAGAGCCCCCGGAACACGCTGGCGGAGGCCCGGCAGCGGGTCCACTGTGGACGTCGGGATGACGGCGGAGCTGCCTCCGCCGCCGGTCTTGGCCCGGGTGGCGAACGGCCCGATCAGGGCGATCGACTTCACCGCACGGTCGTCGAGCGGCAGCTGGGCGTGTTCGTTGCGCAGCAGTACCATGCCACGTTCGGCGAACTGCTTCGCCGCGGCGTCGTGCTCGGCGGTCGGCAGCGGGGTGAGCACCGGCGGGTGGTCGAACTGCCCGAACGCGAACATCGTGCGGAAGCGCGGCAGCAGCAGCTCGTCGACCCGCTGTTCGGTCACCTGCCCGGCGAGCACGGCCTGCTTCATCTTGTCGCCGTACCAGGTGCCGTCGATCATCTCGAGGTTCATGCCCGCGTTCGCCGACCCGACGGTGCTGTGCGCGGCGCCCCAGTCGGACTGGATGAACCCCTTGAACCCCCACTCGTCCCGCAGCTTGCCCTGCAGCAGCGCCTTGTTCTCGCACACGAAGACACTGTTGATCTGAGGGAAGGCGCACATCACCGAACCGGCACGGCCTTCGGTGACGGACTGCTCGAAGTGCGGCAGGTAGATCTCGTTGAGGGTGCGCTCGTCGATGTGCTCGTCGATGGTGAAGCGCTGGGTCTCCTGGTTGTTCGCCGCGTAGTGCTTGACCTCGGCGATGGTGCCGTTCTCCTGGATGCCGCGGATGTCGGCGGCCGCCAGCGCCCCGGCGAGCACCGGGTCCTCCCCCATGCCCTCGAACGTCCGGCCGTTGCGCGGGACGCGGGCGATGTTGATGTCGGGCGCTTCGGACACGTTGTGCGCGAGCGCACGGGTTTCGCTGCCGATCAGCCGGCCGTAACGACGCGCGACGCCGGTGTCGAACGTCGACGCCAGCGCCATCGTGGCCGGCAGCGCGGTGGCCGGTTTCTGCGGTTTGTCGTCGGCCGGGCCCATCCCGGCCGGGCCGTTGGCGATCCGGAAACCGGGCACGCCGAGCCGGGGGACGGGCGGCACGAATCGCTGGTGCTCGGCGTCGGGCTGCAGGTGCAGCTGGGAGATCTTCTCGTCCAGGGTCATCGCGGCGACCAGTTCCGCGGCACGGCGATCCGGGGACTGGCGGGTGTCGCGCCACGGCTGTGCGGCCACCATCCCGTTCAGCGGGACCGTCAGGGAAATCCCCAGTACGGAGGCAAGAACCAGGCGGCCGTAACGCATCGAGTCTCCCTCGCCACTGAACGGGACCAACGGCGGACAAGCTAACTCATACGTGACAGGAAAACATAGACACGATGGTCGTTCACGTACTTGAATTCTCGGTCGACTCAACCGTTTGACCGGCTCACGCGTGGAGGGGGCACGAACCTGAGGGGGACACGATGCTCAAGAAAACACTGATCGGACTAATGGCCGCGAGCGCGGCGACACTGACCCTGGGCGCGCCGGCGAGCGCGGCCGGCGAAGTCGCCTGGGGACTGACCTCGCAGGTCGAGCCGGGCGGCCAGGTCAGCGCGGAAACCCGCGCGGCGGTCGGGAGCGGCTGCAGCCCGGCTTCGCCGGTCACGTCGAAGGGATTCGCCGCGCCGCTGCAGTGGACGGAAGGCGGCAACTGGGGCCGGGCCGGTGGCCACACCACGGCGATCAGGACACCGGGCAAGTACACGGCGACGTTCAAGTGTTCGGACGGCCGCGTCGCCACCGGCACGTTCACCATCCTCGGCACCCCGCCGCCGAGCACGTCGGCGAAGCCGAAGCCGACCACCACGAAGCCGAAGCCGCCGGCGACTTCGAAGCCCGCGAAGCCCACGAAGCCGCAGGTCGCGGTCAAGCCGGCGGGGGCGCCGCAGACCGGGGACGGCTCATTGAGCTGACTCTCCACAATGGACACCCCGGGGCGGTGGTATCCCCAGGCCACCGCTCCGGGGCCCGGCTCGGCCGGCCGAACGCCGCCGAAATGCCGGCCCGCGGTCCCGCTCAGCGGGCCGCGGCCAGCCGCAGCGCGCGGTAGACGAACTGCTGGTCCCCCAGCCGGTGCCGCAGATCGCGCTCCAGCCCGGCGATCGGGTACAGGTTCTGCGGCGCCCGCGAGTCCTTGTACGGCACGGACGCGAACCGCCCCAGCACCGACTGCGTGACGTTCGCCAGGTCCGTCACCTCTTCGCGCGCGAGGTGCGGCGCCGCCTCGACCCGCACCACTCCCGACCACGGCGGGCCGCCGGTCGAGGGCAGGCGCAGGTACCACGAGTGCCGGACCCAGGTCGTGCCCATCAGGAAGACCGGGGTGCGCTGGTGCGGGCCGAGCTCACCGACCATCGTGTTGAGCTCACCCGGCAGGTACGTCGTCTGGTGGCTCTTGATGAACCCGACGGCCCGCGGCAGGTGCGTGCGGCCGCTCAGCGGGCCGTCCACCACGAGCAGGTCGTGCCCGACGTGCCCGGCGATCGCCCGGCGCGCTTCCTCGGCCGTGTCCAGCTCGACCTGGGCCAGCTGCTCCTGCAGCGCGGACGACAGCACGACCGCGAGCGGCTTGTCGTCCTTGGCCGTCGCGCGGAACGGCTCGTAGACCCCTGCCGACGTCGGGATGCCCTCGGCCTCCGGCGCGACGGTGAACAGCCCGCGCCGGACGTTGGCGCCGATGACGTGGGCCCGGCCCGCGCAGCAGCACACCACCCCGGCCGCGTAGGACGCGCAGACCCCGATGGACGCGGAGTTCGCGCCGGCCGGGTCGTCGATCCAGACCCGGGCGTCGATGCGGCGGACGCCGTCGACGAACAGCACCGCGTCCGGCGGTGACGGCACCGGCGACGGGTCGATCGGCGCCCACTCGGCCACCGGGACCTCGACGTCGAGCTCGACCTCGGCCTGCGACCGGGCGAGCTCTTCGGCCTCCATCGAGCTGCCGTAACCCGGGTCCCAGGCGTCGATGTTGAAGCTCATCCCCGCCACCGCGGTCATGTGCCCTCCCTGGTGATGTGCGATCCGGTGCCGTCGCGGGTGACCTGGAACCGCACCGGCACACGCTCGGCCAGCGCCGGCACGTGCGTGATCACGCCGACCATCCGGGAGCCGCTCGCGGACAGGTTCTCCAATGTGGACGCCACGACGTCGAGGGTGGCCTCGTCCAGCGTCCCGAAGCCTTCGTCGAGGAAGATCGACTCCAGCTTGGTCGCGCCGTCCGCGGCCATCGCGCCGAGCTGGGACGACAGCGCGAGAGCCAGTGAGAGCGACGCCTGGAACGTCTCGCCGCCGGACAGTGTCTTCACCGGCCGGCGGGCGTCGGCCTCGTTGTGGTCCACCACCAGGAAGTCACCCTTGTCGTGGGTCAGCTCGAACTGGCCGCCGGACAGCTCCAGCAGCGACGCGGACGCCTCGGCGACGAGCGTGTCGAGCGCCCCGGCGATCAGCCAGCGCGGGAACTTGTCCGAGCGCAGGAGATCCGCGAGCAGCCGCGCGACCTGCGACTCCGACTCGGCGGCCGCGATGTCGCCGTGCAGGCCCGCGACCCGGGCCACCCGCCGCCGCATGTCGTCGTGATCGGCTTCGGCGCGTGCCCGGGCGGTCGCGACGGCGACCGGCACCCGCTCGCGCACCGGCCCTTCCGGCGGCTCGACCCCGAGCGCGGTGACGTCGTCGACAACGGCGCGTTCCGCCACCCGCAACGCTTCGGCGGCCGCACTCTCGGCGGTCTTCGCGACGGTCAGCCGCTCCTGGTGTTTCTTCGCCTGCCCCGACGCCCAGTCCGTCAAAACGGTCCACGCGTCCAGCAGGCTCTCACCGTCGATCGGCGGGGCGCCGAGGCCGACCAGCGGATCACGCGCCCGTGACAGCTTTTGCCGTTCGGCGTCGACCTGCTTCGTGATGCCTGCCTGGCCCTCGACGGCTTGTTTTGCGGTGGCCCGAGCCGTCCGCAGCTCCACATCCGCCGCCTTGGCGGCCAGTTCGAGTTCGGCGACGCGCGCGAGCTGCTCGGTGACCACGTCGGCGGACGGCGCTTCGGCGAGCGTCGTGACCAGCTCACCGTGCCGGCGCCGGGCGGTGGTCAGTTCGGTGACCGCCGACTGCTCGGCCAGCCCCGCGTCGACCGCGCGAGTGCGCCGCTGCTCGGCGTTCCGCTCGGCGGCGGCGAGATCGTCCGCCGCCACGACGGCTTCCTTGCCCGCGGCTTCGGCGGCCGCTTCGAGGGCGGCCAGCACGGTCCGCCGTTCTTCGAGCGACGAAGCCGCCCACGCGGTGAGCCGTTGCCAGCCCGCCGGGACGTCGTCGGCGTCGATCGCCGGCGCGCCCAGCTCGACGAGCGGGTCACGCGCCGCCCGCAGTGCTTCCCGTGCTGCCGCGGCCGACCGCTCCACGACGTCGGCGTCCTGCTGTGCCGCCGCGCGTTCGGTGCGGGCCGCGGCCAGTTCCGCGTCCGCGGCCCGGGCGGCCTCGGCAACCCGGGTGCGTCCCTCGATCGTCGCGGACAGCCACTCGCCCCGCTCGCGCACGGCGGCAACGAGGTCCGCGAAGTCCCGCTCGGAGAAAGAAGCCTCGATCGGCCGCAGCAGCACCGCCGACTCGGGCGGGCCGTCGACCTCGGCGAGCGCCACCCGCAGTTCTTCCGCCTGCGCGGCCGCGGACTCGGCGGAGTCGGCGTCGCGGTCCACGGCCCGCTCCAGCTTGCGCACGCCCGCCTCGGCCGTCGTGCGCTCGCGTTCGGCCCGCTCGACGCGGTCACGGGCCTCGGCCAGGTGGGTGTGCCCTTCGGAGTCCGGCAACGCCGAAACTTCCTGCTCGCACACCGGGCACGCGTGCCCGACGGTGAGCCCGGCACGCAGGGCCAGCGCCTGCCCGGCGCGTTCGGCTTCGGCCAGCGCCGCCTTCGCCGCGGTGAGTTCGGCGTCGGACCGGGCGAAAGCGGCTCGGGCCGTCTCGAGTTCCGTCCGGCGCGCGGCCTGCTCGGGTGCGGCCTTCCGTTGCGCCTCGCACACCGTGTAGAGGGTGCGGGCGTCGGACCGGGCGGAGGCGAGCGGCGCTACGTCCGGCTGCGCGGCCAGCGCCGCGCGCGCTTCGGCGTCGGCGGCTTCGGCCGCGGTCAACCGGGCGGCCGCGGCCGACGTCCGTTTTGCCACCCGCGCCGAATCCGCCGACAGGTCACCGAGATCCGCCGGCGGCCGCAGCCCGGCCAGCCGGTCACGTTCCTGGCGGGCGCGCTGGGCTTCGGCGGCCGCGTCCTCGGCGGCCCGCGCGGTCGTGTCCCGGATCTTCCGGGCGGTCTCGACGACGGACACCGCTTCGGTCACCGCAGTGGCGGCCGACTCTTTGGCCTGCGACGCCGCTTTTGCCGCTTCTTCCAGGCGAGGAAGCGCCGACTCGGTGTCGGCGAGTTCGGTGCGGGCGGCGCGGATCCGCTCCAGCCCACCCCGGTCCGGCGCGGCGGCCAGCGCGGCGCGGGCCGCTTCGTCCGCCGTTTCGGCCTTCTCCAGCCCGGCTCGTGCGGCGGTGGCCGCGTCCGCCGCGGCCCGGCGCCGGGTTTCCAGGTCTTCCACACCGTCCGGACGTTCCAGCGCGTCGAGGACACTCAGTTCTGTCGTGACCGTGGTGACGAGCTGCCGGGCTTCGTCGTACGTGCGGGTCGCGTCGTTCAAGCCCGGCAGCGCCGCGTTCACCCGCGTTTCCAGTTCCGCGAGGGCCGTCATCCGGGTGGCGAGCTCCGCGACGGCTTCCTCGGTCGCGTCGGCGTAGCTGCCGAGCTGCTCTTCCAGGACGGCGGCGCGCTGCTTCTGCTGCTCGGCGGTCACCCCGGCGCGGCGGCCGATCCGCTCGTAGACCTCGAGGCCCAGCAGCTTGATCAGGATCTTCTGCCGGTCGGCGGCCTTGGCGTGCAGGAACTCCGCGAAGTCGCCCTGCGGCAGCGCCACGCAGGTGCAGAAGTGCTTGAACGTCAACCCGAGCAGGCGTTCGACCGCCGGGGTGACTTCGGAGTCCGCGGCGACCGGGTCGGCGTCGTCCTCCGGGCCGCCGAGCGCGGCCGGGTCGGCGAGCCGTTCCAGGCGGACGTTCTTGACGCTGACCGTGGGTTTCTTCCCGCCGCTGCGCCGGACTTCCCGGACGACGTGGTAGCGCGTGCCGCCGGCGTCGAAGACCAGCCGCACGGTGGCGCGGTTCGCCGTCGGGGCGAGCGCGGGCGCAACGAGACCTTCGTGGTCCCAGCGGGCCACCGAGCCGTAGAGGGCGAAGGTGAGGGCGTCGATCACGGTGCTCTTGCCCGCGCCGGTCGGGCCGACGAGCGCGAAGTAGTCCGTGTCCTCGAAGCTGACTTCGGTCTTGTCGCGGAACGACGCGAAGCCGGTCATCTCCAGCAGCACTGGCCGCATGTCACACCCCGCTCGTCTCGTCGTCGTGCAGCCGCGCGAAGAGCGCCTGCACCCGCTTGTCCTCGACGGTCCGCTCTTCGCAGTAGGACGCGAACAGCTCCCCCGGGGAACGATCCGCGACCGCCCGCTCGCCGCCCGAAGTGGTCACCGGCGCGGCGAACTCCGGGTCGATGCGGATCTCCAGGGCGTTCGGCAGGGCTTCCTGGATCTCCTCGCGCAACCCGGCCCGCGTCGCTTCGCGCACGTAGACGCGGAGGTAGTCCTCACCGAACTCCTCGGCGCGGCCGGTCAGTTCCGCCACCGTGCCGTGGACCGTCCGCAGCCGCCGGCCCGCGGTCAGCGGGATCTCCGTGATCTTCGCCGGCGTGGTGGGACTCACCTCCACGGAGAGGACGACACTCTTGTTGTCCTGCTCGCCGAAGTCGACGGCGAACGGCGAACCGCTGTAGTGCACCGGGCAGGGCGCGGGCAGCGACTGGCGCCGGTGCAGGTGGCCGAGCGCGACGTAGTGCGGGTCGGCGCCGAACGCCGTCGCCGGCACGTGGTACTCGAAGATGGACTGCGCCGCGCGTTCCCCGCCGCCCATCGTCCCGCCGGTCACCGTCAGGTGCGCCATGACGAGGTGCACCGCGCCGTCGGTGAAGCCGGACTTGAGGTGGTCCAGGATGTCGCGCACCCGCTGGTCGTACTGGCCCACGTGGTCCATCGGGGTCCCGGCGAGCAGCTCGGCCGCGCGGACCGCGTACCGCTGGGAAAGGAACGGCAGCACCGCGACATCGACGTGTTCACCGGTCGAGCGGGCGTCGAACGAGACAACACCGCCGTCGGCGGCCGGGCGCGGGTTGCCGGTGAGGTGGATGCCCGCCTTCCGCAGCAGCGGCCGGTAGGCCTCGAACGTCGCGGCGTGGTCGTGGTTCCCGGCGATCGCGATGACCTCGGCCCCGGTCTCGCGCAGCGCCATCAGCGCCTGCACCACGAGTTCCTGCGCGGCGGCCGACGGCGCCGACGTCTCGTAGAGGTCACCCGCGACGAGGATCGCGTCGAACGCCTCCTTCCGCGCGATCCGGACGATTTCCCCCAGCACGGCACGCTGCTCGTCGAGCCGGTTGCGGCCCTTGAGCGTCTTGCCGATGTGCCAGTCGGAGGTGTGCAGGAACTTCACGCGGCGTCCTTCCGTTCGGATAACGGGCGAGGGGCGGGCTCAGAACGGCGGCGGGTCGTCACCGAAGGGATCGCTGCTGCCGCCGGGCAGGCCGGCAAAGGGATCCGCCTTCGGCGTGGCCGTGGTCGTCGGCACCTTCCCGGCCTCGGAAAGCCGGGTGGCCCAGGCCGGGAACGGGAAGCCGACGGCGATCGGCACCGGGATCTCCGGCTGGCTCACGAACATCGTGCCCGGCGTCGCGAGCGTCGCGCGGACCCGCTGGCTGGCCGGGAGGAAGCCGTACTCGGGGCGCGAAGCCTCCGCCGCGTCGAGCCGGCCGACGATCCGCACCGAGCTGTTGCTGACGATCCGGCGCTCCACCTCACTGGCGGTCTGCTGCGCGCCGATGAGGATGACGCCGAGGGAGCGGCCACGCTCGGCGATGTCCAGCAGCACCTCCTTGATGGGGCTGCTGCCTTCCCGCGGCGCGTACTTGTTCAGCTCGTCCAGCATGGTGAACAGCAGCCCGCCCGCGCCGGCCGCCTCCTTGCGTGCGGTCTCCGCGGCGAGCGTGACACCGACGACGAACCGCTGCGCGCGCTCGACGAGGTTGTGGATGTCCACCACGGTCACCTGCTGGTTTTCCGTGGACAGCTTGCGGGCGGCGTGGTCGGTGAGGTCACCGCGGATCAGGCCGTTCAGCGCGCGCTGGCTCGACCGGAGGCGGCGGATGAAGGCGTTGACCGTGCCCGCACCGGTGACCGCGCCCGCCCAGCTGGCCCGGGTTTCCTCGTCGGTGACGCGCTCGCAGATGACGTCGATGAGTTCGGCGTAGGTGCGGCACAGCACACCGTCGACGTTGGCCGCGCCGTCCTTCCCGGCCGGGGTGGTGTCCAGCCGCAACCGGTTCGCGACCTGGTGGATGACCATCGTGTACTGGTTGCGCTCGTCCTCGGCGTCTGCGAAGACGTAGGGCAGCAGGTCGTTCGCGCAGAACTCCGCGATGGTCCACCAGAAGGCGCCGACCCCCGAGGTCCGCCCGGTGACGTAAGGCTTCCCCGTGGTGTCCGACGGCGTCGGCGGCGCGTAGAACCCGACCGAGGCGAAGGGCTCCGCGGGCAGGCCCAGCTTGGCGTACTCCCCCTGCAGCTTGGCGTCGAGGTGGATGTTGGGGGTGTCGAGGAACAGCAGGTCCTCGCCCTTGACCGAGAAGACGAGGGCCTTGGCGTTGTGGGCGTTCGACAGGGCGCCGCCGCGGAAGATCGAGTGCAGCAGGAACAACGCGAACGACGTCTTGGTGGCGACGCCGGAGACGCCGCTGATGCTCACGTGCGCACCCCGCGTCCCGTCGAGGAAGTCCAGGTTGAGGTACACGGGTTCGCCGTCCCGGCCCAGCCCGACCGCCACCTGGCGGGTCATGTTGTCGAAGTACAGCGCCTGCGCGCGATCCTCCCCCACCGCACGGGAGACCACGGCCCCCGGCCGCGGCGGCACGTAGCACTCGGGCTCGACGCGGGTGGTCGCGATCTCGGCGATCTCCTGCACCTGCGCGGGCAGGACGCCGTCCGAGATCAGGAAGACGTCGCTGCCGAAGCTGGCCCCTTCGTGCCGCGCGCTCACCTGCGTCACGACGCCGTAGGACGTGACTTCGCCCAGGCCAGGGAGTTCCCGCCGGGTCACGACGACGTCGTCGAGCTGCAGATAGGCTTCCGGATCGATGGCCACGTGGAACTGCAGCGGCGTCGAGTCCTCGGTGCCCGCCACCCGTCCGACGACGGTCGTGAGCGTCTCCTGGTCCACGGTTCTCCCTGTCCGGACGGCTCTTCCTCCGGCCGCAGACTAGCTCGCCGGGCCGACAGTCCCGCGCCCAACACGGCGTTGCGGGGGCTGGGGGCCGAACACGTCACCGCAGGCCACGACTGCGCCGAACGAGTGAGTTCACCCTTCGGGGAAGATCTTTTCGATGCCCCAGGCATTCCGCGCGGGGCTGGTCCGGTTGTGCCGCAACGCCCCCGCGGGTCCCGCCGGAGAGGTCGCCGCCGGCGGGCCCGGTGTTACCGCGCCCGCTTCCGCCTGGCCCCACTGCGAAGCGGCGTCCGGACACCCTCCGGAGGGGCCGCGATCCCCGATCGCTGCGCGGGATCGGGCCCCGGGTGGGCTCCGACACACGCCGGGAGGGCCCGCTCCGGCGTGTCGGGCGAAAAAGTCTTCAAAGGGGCATCGGGTCCTATATGGACGACCACTGTGGACGGCACTGTGACAGGGTTTTGCCTGCTCAGAGCCATGGTCGAAGTCCGGGTCCGGTAGGTAAAGGCATCCGGTGGGGGCCGCCGAGAGGGCGGAACCCGCCCCCGTACAAGGAAATATTTCGACCCCCGGTTGGATTTTGTGCGGTATTGGTAATACCGTGTGCAGTGTCGGCCGAGATGGGCCGTGTACGAGTAGTTCCACTATGGAGGACTGGAATGACGAACAAGGCCCAGCTGATCGAGGCGCTGTCGGAGCGTCTGGGCGACAAGAAGGTGGCTTCGCAGGCCGTTGACGGTCTGGTGGACATCATCATCCGGACGGTCAACAAGGGCGAAAAGGTCAACATCACCGGCTTCGGTGTGTTCGAGAAGCGCGCCCGCGCCGCTCGCACCGCGCGCAACCCGCGCACCGGTGAGGCCGTCCGCGTGAAGAAGACCAACGTGCCCGCCTTCCGCGCCGGCACCACCTTCAAGGACGTCATCTCCGGCTCGAAGAAGCTGCCCAAGGCCACCCCGGTCAAGCGCGCCACCGCGGCTGCCACGACCACGCGTGCGTCGGTCGCCAAGGCTTCCGCCCCGGCGAAGACCACGAGCACGCGGGCCACCACGCCCCGCGCGGCTGCGGCCAAGCCGGCCACCGCCCGCGCGACGGCCACCCGGACCCGCGCCACCGCGGCGAAGCCGGCCGCCAAGGCCACCGCCACCAAGGCGGCCCCGAAGACCGCGGCCAAGGCTCCCGCCAAGGCCACCGCGGCCAAGACCACCACCACGCGGGCCAAGGCCGCCGCCAAGCCGGCCGCGACCAAGACCGCCGCCGCGAAGAAGCCGGCCGCTGCCAAGGCCCCGGCCAAGCGCACGTCGGCTGCCAAGAAGAAGTAGCTCCACCTCGAACGCCGGAAGGGCCCCGCACACCACGTGCGGGGCCCTTCCGGCGTTTAAGGGTCTCACCGGTGAACACCGTTTCCTCACCACGGTTCGCCGGCCGGTCGCAAAACCGGAACCGGTCCCGCGACCGGACCACCGGGCCGCGTGGACCGCTTTCCGGGAGCCCGCCACCCGACGGGGTGAATACGGCCCCGCGCAGAACTCCGCGATTCACGGCCCGTGGTTGCGTCAGCGCCCGGCGGGGTAGCCGAGGACGAGGAAGCCGCACCACGCGCGGCACGGCACCGGGCAAGGAGCAACGATGACCGAGCACCAGAACCGGCCGGAGGATCCCGACGCGGAACTCGCCCGGACCCGGCAGAACATCAAGGACGCCAAAGAGGCGGCCAAGGAAGCCGATCTCGCCGACCCGCCCGAAGGCGACACCGCCGAGGCGACGGCCGCGGATCAGCCCGCTCACCAGGGCGAGCAGGGCACCACACCGTCGTAAGCCGGTCACGAGCCGGGAGGTCCCGCGCGGCGGCGGGCTTCCCGGCTCACCGGTTCCCGCGGGGATTCCGGCGCCATTTCCGGTCCGGCGCGAGGTGTGTTCAACACGAAGTCGTGGAGAATTGCCGTGCCGATCCCGGAGTGGATACACTCCACCGAAGAACGACGACCATTGTGCAACTTGTCACACGTCGTGTTCTCGGACGCACATCCAGCTGAGGAGCATTCCCGTGGCCCAGAAAGTCCTTGTCGAGATCCTGGACGACATCGATGGCAGCACCGCCGCCCAGACCGTCCAGTTCGGTCTCGACGGTGTCACCTACGAAATCGACCTGTCGGACGAAAACGCCACCGCACTGCGCGACGAGCTCGCCCGGTTCATCGGCGCCGGCCGCCGCATCGGCGGCCGCAAGGTCCGGGTCGCGACCGGCCAGTCGACCACGACCAGCACCACCGACCGCGAGCGCAACCAGCAGATCCGCGCTTGGGCCAACTCCAACGGCTACGAGGTCTCCGAGCGGGGACGCCTGTCCTCCGAGGTGATCGCGGCCTACGAGCAGGCCCAGGTCGAGGAAGCCGAAGCGCCCACGCCGGCCCCGCGCAAGCGCGCGCCGCGCAAGAAGGTCGCCGCCGCCAAGAAGTAGCGGTGGTGGCCGCGCGGATCACTGGGGAGAGATCACGGCAGCCGGCCCGTTGGCGGCAAGGGTCCGACACCCTCGCCGCCGACGGAGGCTCGCTCCCCGCTCGTACCGGCCCGGCTACCACTTTTCCGTCGAGCCGGCCGCAGGTTTTCCACCGGCCTCACGAATTGCCGGGGACGGACTCACGGATCCGAAAAGGGCCTCTCAGGCCGCGTCCCACCGGCGTCCGGCGAGCAGGTTCGTCACCCACCGGAACGCCGTTGCGCAGAGCACGGCCTCGGTCCCTCGCAGGTGCGCGACAACGTCGTCGTCACGCCAGAGCATCAACGCGACCGCGTCACCCACGGTCGGCGTCAGCCCGACGACCCAGCGCCGCCCGCCCAGGTCGAGGGTGCGCTCGGCGGTGATCCACCGCCCACGCGAGCCGGCCACCGTCCACGCCGACATCCGGGCGAGCTCGGCGACCGAGGCCACCTGCGGCTCCGCGGTCCGGTCGTTCATCGCCCCACTCTCGCACAGGTCGAACAGCAGGAAGACGCACCAGGCCGGCGTTCAGTGGACGGCCTGCAGCAGCTCGGCCACCTCCCCCGCCGACGGCAGGCGCGGCGCGTTCTTGGTGACAGCGTCGGCGACCGCGTCCGCGGCGATCCCGGCGATGTCGTCGCGGGCGACCCCGAGCTCGCGCAACGGGCGCTTGATCTCGATCGCCCCCGAGATCTCCCGGACCGCCTCGATCGCCGCCACTGCCCAGTCGTCCGCGGGCGAGACGTGCAGCGCGCGGGCCGTCACCTCGTAAGCCGCCGCGGCGGCCGGGGCGCTGAAGGCCATGACCTCCTCCAGCACGGCGGCGAGCGCGACGCCGTGCGGAGTGCCCGTGTGCGCGGTCAGCGCGTGCCCGATGCCGTGGACCAGTCCGAGCCCCGACAGCGTCAGCGCGTGGCCGGCCAGGTGTGCGCCGAGCATCAGCCCGGCGCGTGCCTCCAGGTCGCCGCCGTCCCGGTAGGCCACCGGAAGCCAGCGCCCGACCAGGCCGATCGCCTGGGTGGCGTAGGCCGCCGAGAACGGCGTCGAACCGCGTGAAGCGAGCGACTCGATGCCGTGCACGAGCGCGTCCAGGCCGGTGGCCGCGGTGACCTTCGCCGGCAGGCCGAGGGTGAGCTCCGGGTCCAGCACGGCGATCCGCGGCTTCACCGACGGGTGTCCGATGTAGACCTTCCGGCGCGCGCAGACGTCTTCGGTGACACCGAAACCGTTGGTTTCCGCGCCGGTGCCCGCGGTGGTGGGCACGGCGATCAGCGGCAGGCCGGCCCCGGCGTCCCACAGCCGGTCCGCGTCCGCCGCGGCGGCGTCCGGGTTCCCCGCGAGCAGCGAAATGCCCTTCGCCGCGTCCAGTGCCGAGCCGCCGCCGAGAGCGAGCACGGCGGCGTCACCGAACGCGCGCAGGCGGGCGGCGCCGCGGTCGAGCTCCGCCGTCGACGGGTTCGGGCCGACGTCCTCGTGGACGGCGTGCTCGACCTCGGCCGCCGCCAGGATCTTCTCGATCCGCTCGACGATCCCGGTGGCGCGCAGGCCGCGGTCGGTGACCACGAAGACCCGGCGATGCCCCAGGGTTTCGACGAAGCCCGGCAGTTCGGTCACGACGCCGGGGCCGTACTCGGTGCGGCCGGTCGGCTCGACGGACAGGCGCATGCTGGTCTCCTTCACGCGGCCGGAACCGATCTTCATGCTAACTCTCCGGAAGGTCGAGCCAAGTGGTCTTCAGGGCGGTGTAGGCGTCGAGGGCGTGCAGCGACTTGTCGCGACCCGCGCCGGTCGCCTTGAAGCCGCCGAACGGGGTGATCACGTCGCTGGCGTCGAAGGTGTTGATCCACACCGTGCCGGCGCGCAGCCGCTTGGCGACCCGGTGCGCCGTGGTGACGTCCCGGGTCCAGACGGACGCCACCAGGCCGAAGTCGGTGTCATTGGCGAGGCGGACACCTTCGCCGGGTGAACCGTCGTAGGTCTGCACGGCCAGCACCGGGCCGAAGACCTCCTCGCGGGCGAGCGTCGAGCCGGGCCGGACGTCGTCCACGATGGTCGGTTCCAGCGTCAGGCCGTCGTGTCCGCCGCCGTGCACGATCTTGCCGCCCTCGGAACGGGCGGTGCCGAGGTGACCGAGGACGCGGTCGAGCTGGACGTCGTCGACGAGCGGGCCGAGCACCGTCGCCGGGTCGAGCGGGTCGCCGGTCCGGAACGTCTCCTCGGTGATCTTGACGATCTCGGTGAGCAGCTCGTCCTTGAGCGCGGCGGGCACGACCAGCCGCGAGCCGGCGTTGCAGGTCTGGCCGGCGTTGTAGAAGATGCCCCACGCCACCGCGCAAGCCGCGGCGGACAGGTCCGCGTCGGGCAGCACCAGCTGCGGTGACTTGCCGCCGGCCTCGACCGCGACCTGCTTGCCGTTGGACTCCCCGGCGTAGACCTGGAACAGCCGCGCGACCTCGGCCGAGCCGGTGAAGGCGATCTTGTCCACCCCGGGGTGCCGGCCGAGCGCCTGCCCGGCACCTTCGCCGCGCCCGGGGACGACGTTGAGGACACCGTCCGGCAGCCCGGCCTCGCTCGCCAGCCGGGCCAGCAGCAGGGTCGCCAGCGATGTCTGTTCGGCGGGCTTGAGCACCACCGAGTTGCCGGTGGCCAGGGCCGGGCCGAGTTTCCAGGACGCGATCAGCAGCGCGTAGTTCCACGGCACGACCGCGCCGACCACCCCGAGCGGCTCCCGCGTGATCCACGCCAGCGCGTTCCCCGGTGCAGGGGCGACTTCGTCGTAGGTCTTGTCGATCGTCTCGGCGTACCAGGCGATCGTCTCGGCCGCCTTGGCGACGTCGACACGCTGCGACTCGCTGATCGGCTTGCCCATTTCGAGGGTGTCGAGCAGGGCCAGCTCGGCGGTGTTCGCCGTGATGGCGTCGGCCCAGCGGAGCAGGATCCGCTTACGCTCGCGCGGTGGCAGGTCGCGCCACCGGCCGTCTTCGAAGGATTCGCGGGCCGCACGCACGGCCCGGTCGACGTCTTCGACGCTGCCGGCCGGGATGTGGGCCAGCACCCGGCCGTCACGGGGTGAGACGCTCGGGAACGTTGTGTCCGAAGTGGACTCGATGAACCGGCCACCGATGAACGGCCGCGTCTCGGGTGAAAGCCTTTCCGCGGCCGCCACCCAGTCCTGGTGGGTCAGATCCGCCACCGCCGCACCGCCTCCTCGTCCAGTTCGATCCCCAGTCCGGGCCGCCGCGGGACTTCCAGCTCTCCGGCGGTGTTGATCATCACCGGCTCGCTCAGCATGAAGTCGCGGCGTTCCGGAGTCCACCCCGGCGGGTCCCAGGGGAACTCGAAGAACGGCCCGCCGCCGACGCCGGCCGACACGTGCAGGTTGGCCAGCACACCGATGCCGTTGGTCCAGCTGTGCGGGGTGAACGCCCGGTGCTTCAGCTGCGCGAGCTCGGCCAGGGTGCGGGCCCGGTGCATGCCGACGGCCAGCACGACGTCCATCTGGTAGACGTCCAGCACGTCGTTTTCGAGATAACGCAGCAGCTCCGGCACCGAGTGGTGCATCTCCCCCGCCGCGATCCGCACCCCCGGGTTCTCCGCCCGGAGCGTCTTGAATCCCTCGACGTCGGCGTACGGCAACGGCTCTTCGACCCAGAAGACGTCCAGCTCGGCGAGCCGCCGCACCAGTTTCCGGGTCGTCGCCAGGTCGGACGCGGGAGCCGTGTCGCCGGCCATCCGCCAGGACTGGTTGAGGTCGACCATGATCTCGAAGTCCGGGCCGAGCGCGTCACGCACCGCGGCCACCGTGGCGACGCCGGCGTCGACGCGGTCGCGGTCGATCCGGATCTTCATCGCGCGGAATCCGGCTTCCCGCGCCCGCAGCGCGGTCTCGACCCGCTCCTCCGGCGGCTTCAGCTCGGCCGAGGAGGCGTACGCGGGCACCGACCGGGCCGAGTTCCCGAACAACGTCGCCACCGGCAGCCCGGCGACCTGGCCGATGATGTCCCAGAGCGCGACTTCGAGCGGCCAGTAGGCGCCACCGTGGAAGTTGGCGGTTTCGATGGCCTTGACGTGCCGGACGATGTCGAGCGGGTCTTCACCGAGGAACAGGTGCTCGACGGCTTCGAAGCCGGCCATGGTGTCGCCGGACCCGATGCCGGTGACCCCTTCGTCGGTGTGGACGCGCACGATCGTGGCGTCGAAGTGCCGGCGCGGGTCCGGGTCCCAGGCCGCGTTGAGCGGCGGGTCGAGCTTCAGCCGCAGCCGGTCGAGGGTGACGGCGGTGATCTTCACCGGGCCACCGCCGCAGTGGACACAAAAGTCATGGGTGCTCCAGGTCGAGGGGTGCGGCCTGGTTCGACGGTAAGAGCACCCGGAATCGGCGGGCAAGCAATCGCAACACCGGTTGCGCCGGCGCCAACTCCCCGTCTTGCTATTTTCCGGTGGTGAACAGCTCGGCCGGCGGCGCCCGGCACCCGGGCCACGGCCTCCGCCGCGACCTGGACCTGCTGGAGGCGCTCGCGTCCCCCGAGGCCCAGCGCGCCGGTGAGCTGGGCGTCGTCCGGCTCGCCCAGCTCACCGGCCGCGAGAAGAGCCAGGTTTCGCGGGCCCTCAAGGCGCTCGCGGACGAGGGTGTGGTCGAGCGCGACCCGGACACGCTCGGCTACCGGCTGGGCTGGCGGCTGTTCTCCTTGGTCGCCCGCACGGTCGAGGACCGCCTGGCCCGCGCGGCCGAGCCGGTGATGCGCGAGCTGTCGGCCGACCTCGAGGAGACCAGCCATCTCTGTGTGCTGCGCGACCAAGAGGTCTTGACGCTGCTGTCGGTGTCCGGTCATTCGTTCCGCGTCCACGGCTGGGAAGGCCGCGGTGTCCCGGCGCACTGCACGTCGGCCGGCCGCGTGCTGCTGCTCGACGCCACACCCGACGAGCTGTACGTGCGGTTCCCGGCGTCCACGGACCTGCCCGAGCTGTGGGCGAAGATCCAGCAGTCCCGCCGCGACGGTTACGCCCGCGTCCACGAGGAGTTCGAAGCGGGACTGGCCGGCGTCTCGGCCCCGATCCGCGACTTCCGCGGCCGGGTGGTGGCGGCGCTGAACATCTCGGCACCGGCGTCAAGACTCGGTTCACGCCTGGACTCGGCGGGCCGCACCACGGCCGAGGCAGCGGCCCGCGTGTCGGCCCACCTCGGCTGGGACGCCCGCCCGAAACCACCACCGGCCGTCCGCCTCACCTGATCAGCGCCGAGCTGAGCTTCGAGGACCGGAGCTGTCCGCATTTGCTGTCACAGTGGGACCCGTCAACCGGCCACGACCCACGGAGAACCCACGATGAGCCGACACGTCCAGGTCACGTTCGACGCCCACGACCCGCGAGCGCTTTCGTCGTTCTGGCGCGACGTGCTGGACTACGTCCACCCGGCACCTCCCGGCGTGGAAGTGCCCGAAGGCGCCGACCCGCTCGCCGCCTGGGACGAGTTCCTCGCGCGCATCGGCGTGCCGGAAGACCAGCGCAACACCCGA
Source organism: Amycolatopsis sp. NPDC051758 (assembly GCF_044453095.1). Taxonomy (NCBI): domain Bacteria; kingdom Bacillati; phylum Actinomycetota; class Actinomycetes; order Pseudonocardiales; family Pseudonocardiaceae; genus Amycolatopsis; species Amycolatopsis sp. NPDC051758. Next base: position 322,541 of record NZ_JBITCJ010000006.1, read on the forward strand.
TCCGCCATCGAAGACCCGGACGGCCGGGGTCCGCGCCTGTTCTTCCAGCAGGTGCCGGAGGACAAGACCGCGAAGAACCGCGTCCACCTCGACGTGCGCGCCGCCCCCGGCCTGCAGGGCGAGGAGCGGATGGCGGCCCTCGAAGCCGAGTGCACCCGGCTGGTGGCCCTCGGCGCGGCACGCGTGCGCCGCTTCGAGCCCGAACCCCCGCTCAGCGGCGGATTCATCGTGATGACCGACCCCGAGGGCAACGAGTTCTGCCTGGACTGACCACGACCGGCCGCGAGCCGAGCCTGCGAATGGCCAAGCCGACCTCGGGTGCCATCACGACGCGGGCAGCAACCGAGGTCACCATCCGGACGGTGTGCGGAGGTCTACAGCTGCCCTGCGGCGACCTCGTGAATGATCCCCAGGCCGTCCTCGTCGTCCCACTCCTCGCCGATCTCGACAAAGCCGTACTGCGACGCCAGCTGGTGGGAAGCCAGGTTGTCGGGGCTGATGGTGACCCGGACGGTGCGCACTCGTGGCTCGTCGGCGGCTCGGCGCAGCAGGGCTTCCAGCGCCGCACGGGCGTAGCCGCGGCGCCGGTGCACCGGTTCGACGGCGTAGCCGATCTCCACCATCCCCGACGGGTCGGGAGGGCCGTGGTAACCGGCCCGGCCCACGGCCAGCTGCCGCAGTTCGTCCCAGATGACGCCGGTGACCCAGGCCGCGCTGGCCGGGTCTTCTTCCACTTGCCTGCTGCGCATCTGCCACACCCCGCGCCAGTCCGGGCCGGCGAAGTAAGCGGAGACGGGGACCGGACTGACCGCGTTCGCCGCCGCCAGGTCGCCACGTGCGAGAGCGTCGAATGCCGGACCGGTCAGGTGCACGATCCGTACTTCCGGCCTCATGCGATCGATCATGAGGCAACCCTTGCACACTGACCGGGCGGACGTCGGACGTTCCCGGCATCCGCAATTCGGCTCTTTAAGAATGGGCGGCAGGACCGGGTCCGGCCAAGAAGGTCGTGGCGTGGGCGGCGGCGAACACCACGCGGGGCCGCGCCCCCACTCCGTCTTCACCGGCGTCGCGCCCTCATAGCCCGCCTGGCTCCTCCCGGTCCGCACGTGTCCGAGCCGAGGTCAGCAAGCTCAGACTTCCCGCTCCACCGGGATACACGGACGCTGGTTCACCAAGGTTCACCACATTTCCGAAGTATTTCACACACCTTCCGAACCCTGGACAACGTGAAGCAGACGAGCGACGATTGCCGCCACGACAAAGCGATCACCCATTCCCCGAAGGACCAAACCTCGCTGCTGCAGTTAGCGCTAACATGCATTGCGCCGCTCCCACTGATGTCGGGTCAGTGGGCGCCCGTCCCCGCTACTTCCCCAGGCAGTACGGCACATCCGCGGCGGCACCCCCTGCCCTTTTGCCGTTGCCCCGAACAACGGAGTCACTCATGCCCGGAAACACGGGAAGGCACCGCATCTCCCGGCGAACCAAGATCGCGACCGGCGTCCTGGCACTCGCCGTGGCGGCCGGTGCGCTCGCGGTTTCGACCACGTTCGGCGAACCCGGCGAGGCCAGCGCCGACGAAGCCGACCCCGCCCTCTACATCGACATCCTCAAGGTCGCGCCGAACAACGCCGAGCCCGCGAACTCCCGCGGCGCGTCCACCGGCACCTTCACCGTGGACTGCGGCCGCAACGAGAACGGGCACTTCAACCCCGACAACTTCATCGCCCAGCCCGGCATCCGCAACGGCGCCCAGCACCTGCACGACTACGTCGGCAACCTCTCCTCCAACGCGGACTCGAACAACAAGAGCCTCGACGCCGCCGGCACGACGTGCAAGAACGGCGACAAGTCCGCCTACTTCTGGCCGGTGGTGCGCATCGACACCGGCGACGAAGAGAAGAACCCGCCGGCCCAGTCCCCCGACGGCGACCGCGACCAAGCGGCCCAGGCCGCCACCACCCCGGTGATCACCTGCCCGGACGTCGCCAGCAAGCTGCCCGACGTCCCCGACTCCGCGATGGCCGAGATCAACCGCAACCTCGACCTGCTCGACACCCAGATCGACGAAGCCAACCAACGACTGGTCAGCACCCAGGGCCAGGGCGGCCCGAACTTCGTCCAGAACGCCATCCTCGGCCCGCTCAAGGACAAACGCGTCGCCACCATCGACCGCATGGCCATCGCCATCGGCCGCACCGCCGCCAAACCCCAGGGCCTCGACGCGCTCGCCCCCTGCACGCTCAAAGAGCAGGCCGGCACGGGTGGAAACAGTGCGAGCAACGGTGGCGGGGCCCCCGGTGGCGCGGTGGCTCAGCAGATCACCTGCCCGGACGTCGCGAGCAAGCTCCCCGCCGTCCCGGCCTCGGCCAAGGCCGAAGTGGACCGCAACCTGCAGCTCCTGAACACCCAGATCCAGGAAGCGAACAACCGGCTCGCCACCAGCCAAGGCCAGGGCGGCCCGAACTTCGTCCAGAACGCCATCCTCGGCCCGCTCAAGGACAAACGCGTCGCCACCATCGACCGCATGGCCATCGCCATCGGCCGCACCGCCGCCAAACCCCAGGGCCTCGACGCCCTCGCCCCGTGCACGCTCGGGCAGCAACCCGGTACCGGCGGCGGGGAGACCAAGCCCTTGCCGGGCGCGGACGAGAACAACGAACTGCCGGACAACGACGGCGAGATCCAGCGCCCGGCGAAGGCCGGCATCACCTTCCGCGGCAGCCCGGCCGGCCAGGTCACCGCGATGCCGAAGTTCCTGCGCGTGCTCACCGGCGACGCGAAGCCGTCGGTCAACGGCACGAAGAACACCCGGGCGGCGTGGACCTGCACCGGCTTCGAGAACCGGCTGACCGACAAGTACCCGATCTGCCCCGACGGCAGCAAGGTCGAACGGATCCACACCTTCCCCAGCTGCTGGGACGGCAAGAACACCGACAGCGCCAATCACCGCACGCACATCGTCTTCCCGGACAAGGCCGGCCGGTGCGCGCCGGGCTTCACGGCGGTGCCGCAGCTGCGGATCACCCTCGTCTACGACATCCCGCACGACATCCAGGTCAAGAAGCAGTACAAAGTGGACTCCTTCCCCGACGAGAACCACAACCCGCTGTCCGACCACGACGACTTCGCCAACGTCATGTCCCAACGCCTCATGAACCAGGTCGTCAACTGCATCAACCGCAACAAGACCTGCACCGCCTGAGCCGGGCAGCGGGCGCCCGCCGTGACATCCATCCCCCACGGCGGGCGCTCTCCGCTGCCATCGCTCAGCGGTCCTGGTCGGCGCGTTTCCCCCACGAGGCCGTGGCCGAGCACTGCGGATCGACCAGCCGGAGGAAACAGGTCTCCAGGTCGTCCTGTTCCACGGCGAGCCGGGTGGGTGGGCAGCCCGCGGTGACGAGCCGGGTCGCGATCTCGTCGGGGTGCCGGAGCGCGTGGTCGCCGGTGAGGGTGAGTCCGCCGTCGTCGTCCTCGTCCGCGGGATGGCCTGCCGCGCGCAACGCGGTCACGGCTCGGGCGCGGTCTCGTACCGCGATGCGCAGCCGTGGACGGGCCTGCGCGGTCAGGTCGGCGGTGCTGCCTTCCCAGCTGAGCCGTCCCCGGTCCAGCACGCCGACCCGGTCGGCCAGGCGGGCGACTTCGGTGAGGATGTGGCTGGACAGCAGGATCGTCACCCCGTCTCGGTGGGCGAGGTCGTGCAGCAGGCTGCGGATCTCGGCGACGCCGGCGGGGTCGAGACCGTTGGCGGGTTCGTCGAGGATCAGCAGCTCGGGCCGGTGCAGCAGCGCTTTGGCCAGGCCGAGGCGTTGCTTGTTGCCCAGGGAAAGCGTTTGCGCGCGGTGCCGGGCGTGGGGTTGCAGGCCGAGCCGGGCGATGACGTCGGTCACGGCCTTCTCGTCGCGCAGGCCGCGTAACCGGGCCACCACCTGGAGGTTTTCGGTGACGGTGAGTTCCGGGTACGCGGAGGGGGTTTCGACGAGGTAGCCGACCTGGGCCCAGACGGCGTTGCGGCCGGGCTCGACCTGTTCCCCGAACAGCCGCACCTGGCCACGGGTGGGGCGCAGCAGGCCGAGCAGCATCCGGATGGTGGTCGTCTTGCCCGCCCCGTTGAGGCCGAGCAGTGCGTAGATTTCCCCGGGTGTGACACGCAGTGTCAGCTCGTCCACGGCCAGGACGTCGCGGTACCGCTTGGTCAGGTCGACAGCGTCGATCGTCATGGGAAGCCTCGTTTCGCGCGCGGAAATATGGCGCCGACCAGGCTTCCCGGCACACCGGGGGTCACTCTACTCCTGCCGGACCCCGAACTGTCCTCAATGGACTTCGGTGGCTTCTTGTTCAGCGAGCACGTCCGGGAAACCGAATGTCGTGACCAGCGCGGGATCGTGAAATTTGATCACGCGGGAGACGCCGGTGGCGGTCGGGGCCAGCACCACGGCGCCGTCGGCCCGGAGCGTGCCGTGCGCGTCCCGGTGGTACACGACGGCCGCCGGCTGGCCGTTGGCGGTGGTGGCGATCATCCGCCAGTCGCCCCGCTTCCCCAGCACGTACGCAGCCAGCACGTGGACGCACATCGCCCGGCCGGCCTGCCAGTCGCGGAACGGTGTCGCCTCCAGCGTGGCGTCGGCGCGCAGCACCTGTTCCAGCAAAGCAGCGTCGGAGCGCTCGAACGCCGCGATGTAGCCGTCGAGCAGCGCCCGCGCCCGCTGGTCGGCCGGTTCGAGCAGGCGCTCGGGCGCCGGCTCCAGTTCGTCCAGCCGGGCACGAGCGCGCTGAAGACCGCTCTTCACCGCCGCGGTGGTGGTGTCGAGGATCTCCGCGGTCTCGGCCGCGGAGAACGCCAGCACTTCGCGCAGGAGGAGGATCGCCCGTTGCCGGGCGGGCAGGTGCTGCAAGCTCGCGATGAGCGCCAGCCGCAACGATTCGCGCGCGATCACCACCGCCGCCGGATCATCGGCGGGCGGAGTGATCCACGTGTCCGGCAACGGTTCCAGCCACGAGACCTCCCCCGGCACGACCGGAGCCGGCACGCGGCCGGGTTCGTCGCTCGAGCCGGCCAGACCCGACGGCAGCAGCCGGATCCGGCGCGGCTCCAACGCCCTCAGGCAGACGTTGGTGGCGATCTTGTAGAGCCAGGACCGGATCGACGACCGGCCCTCGAACCCGGAGTAGGACCGCCACGCCCGCAAGTAGGTCTCTTGCACCAGGTCCTCGGCGTCGTGCGCCGAACCGGCCAGGCGGTAGCAGTGCGCCAGCAGCTCACGGCGGAACCGCTCCGTCTCGGCCTCGAACCGATCTTGCTCCTGCGCCGCCCGCGCCGGCGGGCGATCAGACCTCATCGAGCCTCCGGATCATGCCGCGGAAGGTCAGGGGAACCCGTGGTGACAAGGATACGAAGGCTTTGTCAGGGCAGCAGGGCCAGTTTGCCGACGGTAGCCCTGGTTTCCAGTTCCGCGAGCGCTTTCGGGCCGTCGGCCAAGTCGTACGTAGTGGGCCGGCCGGGAGCCACCACACCGGCGTCGACCAGCGCGGACAGCTCCCCCATGACCTCGCCGAAGATCTGTGGCGCGGCCTGGATCACCACACCGATGTTGAATCCGATGACGTGGACCTGGTGCTTGTACACCAGCTCCCAGTTGGTGATCGGCGCTTCGCCGCCCGCGACGCCGTAGACGACGACCCGGCCGGTGACCCGCTTGGCCGCGGCCAGACCGGCCTCGAAGGTGGCGCCGCCGGCCGACTCCAGCACCACGTCGGCGCCGGCGCCTTCGGTCAGCCTCAGGACCTCGGTGGCGAGGTCGCCGCCGAGGGAGTCCAGGACGTGATCGGCGCCCAAGGCCAGTACGGTCTCGTGCTTGCCCGGCGAGGCGGTGGCGATGACCGTCGCACCGTAGTGCTTGGCCAACGTGACCGCGGCTTGGCCGGTCGCCCCCGCCGCGGCCTGGACCAGCACGGTCTGCCCGGCGGTGAGACCGCCCAGCGGCTTGAGCGCGGCCAGCGCGGTGGGCCAGTTCACGACCAGGCCCAGCGCCTCCTGCTCCGTCCAGCCGGCCGGCAGCGGCATCGCCGACGCCGCGGAAACCAGCATGTACTCGGCGAAAGCACCGTTTCCGACGCCGACGACGCGGGCACCCGGCTGCGGGCCGACAGCCGCCTCGCCCACGGCCACGACTTCACCTGCTGCTTCGAAACCGGCCAGGTACGGTGGCCGCGGGCCGTCCAGGAACGTGCCGTGGGCCTTCGAGATGTCGGCGAAGTTGACCCCGGCGGCGGCGACGCGGATCAGGACCTCGCCCCGACCGGGGACGGGCACCGGCGCGTCCGTGAGCAGACGCATGTCCTGCGGTCCGTCGAGGGAGGTCTGCTGCAACGCGCGCATGGTCGCGGGAGTGTCCATCGGCGATCGGCCTTTCGTTCTCGGCGTACCTGGCAAGAGGCGCGGCCCGTCGCGCAGGCCGCGCCTCTGTGCCAGGTAGATCCCGGCCACCGCCGAAAGGAATCGGCCACCCCCGAACCGGACGTGGAGCGCGGGAGGGGTGACCTCGGGCTGCCCCTACGAGCCGAGCAGCGGCAGCGCGGAAAAGGTGTGGTTCTGCCAGATCAGCCGGGAGGTCTCTTCCGGGTAGGCGGTGACCGCCGGTGGGGTGTCGAGGAGCTGAGTGAGGCGTTGCCGGTGGTCGTAGGCGGGCCAGCCGGGGTCGCCGTGGGTGGCGAACGCGGTCCATGCGGCGCGCATGAAGGTGGACAGTGCCGCTGCCTCGGGTGAGGGGCCTTCGCCGAGCAGCATGGCGGGCCGGCCGCGGTCCAGGTTGCCGAAGACGAGCGGCACGTCGAGGCCATGGCACGCGCCGAGGGCGGCGCCCATGCCCGGGGCGGGCCAGGTCAGTTCGTAGAAATGGGCACGGCCGCCGCCGGCGATCTGTGCCTCGGCGAGGTGGAGCGACGGCATCCGGAACAGCCAGTCCGAGTTGACCAGTTCGTGGAACTCGTCGGGGCCGGCGTCCGGGAATGCCTCGCGGTAGCGGCGTGCACCGTCCGGCCGGGAGCGAGAACATCCAGTGCGGTCGCCGCCTGCTCCGGGGTCACCTCGCCGAGGACGCCGGTGATCAGGTTGAACAGCCGTTGCTCGTCCCGGGTGTGGCCGACGATCAGCTCGATGTCCCGGCCGGCACCGTCGGCCAAGGCCTGCCACGGAGTGCCGGGCAGGACGTCGCCGTCGACCACGGGGGCGAACGGGATCCCCCGGTGCCCAGCCTGTCCCCAGCGCTGGGCCCACTGGCTGATCTTGGCGGTGACGTCGTCACCGGCGGCGGCCAGAACGGCCGGCTCCACCGCGGACAGGTCGGCCACGGTGGGTCGCAGCCCCAGTTCGGCAGCAAGGGCGGCGGCGATGTCAGCGGCGAGCTCCGTCGAGAACACCGTGCCCGGCACGCTCTGGGCGACGGCCCGGCGGAAGAGCCCGGCCGCACGGGGCATCACCATCAGCGCGGCGACCGACCCGGCACCCCCCGACTCGCCGAAGACCGTGACCCGGTCAGGGTCGCCGCCGAAAGCCCTGATGTTGTCGCGCACCCATTCCAACGCGGCCACCTGGTCGAGCAGGCCCCGGTTGGCGGGTGCCCCTTCGAGCTGCGCGAAGCCCTCGACACCCACGCGGTAGTTGAACGTCACCACCACGACGCCGCCGTCGCGCGCGAGGCGGCCGCCGTCGTACTCGGGGAGGCTGGACATGCCGAACGCGAAGGCGCCGCCTTGGATCCACACCATGACCGGCAGCCCCGCGCCGGGGACGGGCTCGGGCGAGAAGACGTTGATCGTCAGCCAGTCGTCGCTCGGCGCGTCCCGCATCAGCGCGTCCATGCCGAACGCACCGGCCTGTGGTGGCGGCGGGCCGAACGACACGGCCTCCCGCACCTCGCACCAGCCCCGTACCGGAAGTGGTGCGGCGAAACGCAGCGCGCCGACGGGCGGCTCGGCGAACGGGATGCCGCGGAAGACCGCGACGCCGGCTTCCCGGCTGCCTCGCAGGGGCCCGGCCGCCGCGCGGACTTCGGGCCGGGATGCGGTTGCAGTCATCACAACTTCCTTTCCGGGCAGGCCGAGTGCGATCACCGGGACTGTTCCGAGATCGGTGGTTCCGGCCGTGTCGGCGGCAACGCGCTACCAGTACGGAATTGGTGTCCAGGCACTTCCCGTTCACCGCGGTGGAACTCGACCGCCGCGCCGATCCTGTCGGGCGTCCCGCTTTCCCGGTGGTGACTCTGCCCGGCGAGTAACCTCGGCGTTCGAATCCCGGACGAATCCGCACGGCGGGGTCGCGGTGACCGGCCGGGAAACTTCGGCGTCAGGGGGTGTGCCGTGCCGTCGTCACGGCAACCGGTCGGCGGGTTCACGGCGCTGCCCGATCCCGGGCAGGCCGAGAAGCTCGATGACCTGGTCGAGCGACTGCGATCGTTGAAGGTCTGGGCCGGTGACCCGTCGTACCAGTGGATAACCAGCCGGGTGAACTCCGCGTGGACCGCGGCCGGGCGGCTGTCCGGTGAGCTGACCGGCAAGACCACCGTGGCGGACTGTTTCCGGCCGGGCCGGCGGCGGGTGAACGTCGACCTGGTCGTCGCGATCGTGCAGACCCTGCACCCGGACGCCGGCTATGTGACGCAGTGGCGGCAGGCGCTCCGCGTCCTCACCGGTGAGAGCCGGGCGGCCGCGCAGGTCAGGGTCCAGGACGCCCTCCCACCGGACCTTCCCGGCTTCACCGGCCGGGCCACCGAGCTGGGCCGGCTGCGGGCGGCGTTGCAGCACGGTGCCGTCACGGGCGAGCCTGTGGTGATCTCCGCGATCGCCGGCGCCGGCAAGACCCAGCTCGCCGTGCACGCCGGACACCTGCTGACCCGGGACGAGTTCGTCAACCGGGTGCTGTTCGTCAACCTGCGCGGGTTTCACCCCGACCCGGCTCAACCGCCGGCCGAGCCGGCCGCCGTGCTGGACGGCCTCCTGCGCTTGCTGGGCATGTCCGGCCAGCAGATCCCGTACGACCTGTCGGCCCGCAGCGCGGCCTACCGGGCCCGGTTGGCCGGCACCCGGACCCTGGTCGTGCTGGACAACGCCGCCGACGCCGACCAGGTCCACCCGCTGCTGCCCCGGACGCCGGGCTGCCCGGTGGTAATCACCAGCCGACGCGACCTGGCCGACCTGAATGCCACCACACGCCTGGCGATCGACGTTTTCACGCCCGACGAATCCGCGGCTTTCCTGAGCCGGACCACAACCGGGGTCCCCACCGGTGGCGACCCCCGGGCGCTTGATCGGATCGCCCGCCGCTGCGGTCACCTGCCCCTCGCGCTCGGACTGGTCACCGGACACATCCGGGACACACCTGGGTGGACCCTCACCGACCACGCCGACCGGCTCGACGAACGCCACCACCAGCGGCGCCTGGACACCGGCGTGGAACTGGCGTTCGACCTGTCCTACCAACACCTTCCCGCGGCCGGGCAGCGGTTGCTGCGGCTGGCGGCGCTGCATCCGGGCCAGGATCTTGACGATCACGCGGCTGCGGCCGTTGCCGACAGCGACCTGCCCACCGCCCAGGCCCTCCTGAGCCACTTGTGCCGAGACCACCTGCTGCACGAAGACGAGCCCGGCCGGTACACCATGCACGACCTGGTCCGCGCCTACGCCACCGGCCGGGCCGGCGACGAGGACCCGCCACCCGAGCGCCGTGCCGCCCTCACCCGGCTGTTCGACTACTACCTGGCCACCGCCGCCATCGCCGTGCACGCCCTGTATCCGGCCGAGCCGCACCGTCGGCCCCGGACGCCCTCACCTGGCACGCCCTGCCCGGACCTGACCGCCCCGGGTACCGCCCTCGCCTGGCTGGACACGGAACGCCCCATCCTGGTCGCCGTCGCCGCGCACACCGCCGGCCAAGTCTGGCCCACCCACACCATCCGGCTGTCGGCCGCCCTGTCCCCCTACCTCGCCAGTCGGTCCGTCACTGACGCCTCGGCAGTCCACGGCCACGCCCTGCAGGCCGCCCGTCACACCCGCGACCCGGCCGGACAGGCCCAGGCACTCGCCGGACTCGGCTTCACACAAGGACTGCTGAGCCGGTACGAGTCGGCCGCCGAGCATCTGCAGGAGGCCCTGCTCCTGTTCCGGCAGACCGGCGACCGGACCGGCCAGGCCCGCACCCTGGCCAGCCTCGGCGCCGTCGAAGAGCGGCTGGGCCAGTACCAGTCGGCCACCGAGCACCTCCAGGAGGCCCTGGCTCTCTGCGGGAAGACTGACGACCACACCGGCAAAGCCTTCGCACTCAACTGCCTCGGCGTGGTCGAGGCGTGTCTGGGTCGGTACCGGGCGGCCGCCGCCCACCACGAGCAGGCTCTGACACTCTGCCGGCAGGGCAGCGACCACAACGGTGAAGCCGGCGCGCTGCGCGGCCTCGGCACCGTCGAGGTGCGGCTGGGCCGGCACCGGCAAGCCGCCGACCACCTCCAGCAGGCCCTGGCCCGGTACCGGCAACTCGGTGCCCGCGTCGGCGAAGCCAGGACGTTGGACAGCCTCGGCACCCTCCACACCCGCCTCGGACAGCCCGCCCAGGCCACCGAACACCACCGGCAGGCCCTGGCCATCTTCCGCGCGACCGGCGACCGCGACGGGGAAGCCTGGGCGCTCAACGGCCTCGGCGAAGCAGCGCACGCCGACGGCCGGCACGCCGACGCCGCCACCCACCACACCACCGCGCAGGTCATCACCACCGACACCGGCGACGGCGACCAGGAGGCCCGCGCCCACGCCGGCCTCGGCGACGCCCTCCGCGCCCTCGGTGACCTCACCCAGGCCCGGCACCACTACCAGCACGCCCTGGCCCAATACATCGATCTTGGCACGCCTGAAGCCGAGCAGGTCCGCACCTGCCTTGCCTCCATCAACAACAACAGCTCCGCACAGCACTCCCGGACGCCGAAAGTTGCCTCCACGGAAGGACCTTTCCGTGAAGGCAACTAGTCCCGGAACGGACCTGCTCGTGTCGGATGGCGAACTTGCGTCCCTGGCGATATCCAGGGAATGGTCGACGTGCGACCGAAAGCATCTTCGCCAGTAGCCGCTCCGGATGGCGGAGCGACACGCAGAACGCCGAAAGGGCCCCGCACGTGGTGTGCGGGGCCCTTCCGGTGCGTTCGAGGTGGAGCTACTTCTTCTTGGCAGCCGAAGTGCGCTTGGCCGGAGCCTTGGCAGCGGCGGGCTTCTTCGCGGCGGCGGTCTTGGTCGCGGCCGGCTTGGCGGCGGCCTTCGCCCGCGTGGTGGTGGCCTTGGCCGCGGTCGCCTTGGCAGGAGCCTTCGCCGCCGCAGTCTTCGGGGCCGCCTTCGTCGCGGTTGCCCGGGTGGCAGTGGCCTTCGCGGCCGGCTTCGCCGCCGTAGCGCGGGTCCGCGTCGCCGTCGCGCGAGCGGTGGCCGGCTTGGCCGCAGCCGCACGCGGCGTGGTGGCCCGCGTGCTCGTGGTCTTCGCCGGAGCCGACGCCTTGGCGGTGGCCGCCCGCGTGGTGGTCGCAGCCGCGGTGGCGCGCTTGACCGGAGCGACCTTCGGCAGCTTCTTCGCGCCGCCGATGACGTCCTTGAACGTGGTTCCGGCGCGGAAGGCAGGAACGTTGGTCTTCTTCACCTTCACGGCCTCGCCGGTGCGCGGGTTGCGCGCGGTGCGAGCGGCGCGGGCACGCTTCTCGAACACGCCGAAGCCGGTGATGTTGACCTTTTCGCCCTTGTTGACCGTCCGGATGATGATGTCCACCAGACCGTCGACGGCCTGCGCAGCCACCTTCTTGTCGTCGCCCAGACGCTCCGACAGCGCCTCGATCAGCTGGGCCTTGTTCGTCATTCCAGTCCTCCATAGTGGAACTTCAGTCAGGCCCATCGCGGCCGACGTCACACAGAGTATTACCAGGAAGGCCCAAAATCCAAACAAGGTGACCGCGAACTCTGTTGTGTCGCACGAGAAACCGAACTCCACAAGCCAAGTCTCACGCATACGCGACCACACATGAAGACTCCTGACCTGCGCAAACAACCAGAGCGTCCATATAGGACACCACATTCATCGATCACTTGTTCGACTGAAATTCGTGCGAAGTCCAAGGGGCGCAACGAGTGGTCACGCCGGCCAGAACTGGATGAGCCAACGTTCAACAGCCCTCGCGAAGGTTGCTTCGTCCAGCCGTCCGGCCTCTTCACGATCACCACTGTGCACGCGTGCGTGGTAGCTGCCTGGGCGAGGCAACGGAAGAACCATCGGCGTCATCGCCGCCATGATCGAAAGCAGCCGGACACCACTGTCGAGCTCGCAGGCGAGGTCGAGCACCGAATCCCAGGCCCCTCCGTCCGCCGGCGGCTCTTCATCCCAGAGTTCCAAGCGCACAGCGGGATGGTGATCGGTGGCCGCGCTGTGCAGCAGCAACCCGCCGGGTCCACCGACGGCCACCCACGGTCCGCGGGGTACCGGCAATACCCCTGCCGGGCGCAGCATGCCTGACTCCTGAACCAGGAATTGACCGTATTCGACGACGATGCTGTCGTCGATCGCTTCGAGCAGCTGGGGCATATCTCCCCTTTCCCGGCGAGTCATTCTTTTGCACAGAAAGGATCGCGCGCACAGCGTAGTCGTAATTGCTGCGGGCCGCGTTCTCGTGCGTCGCGGCGAAGGGGGCGGCCGGCCGCCCTACGGCCGCCAGGCAAGGCTCGCACCCGCGGCGCCTGGACTGAGGACACGCTCAACAGCCATCGCCGAGCTGGACGCCGCGGACGAGAAGCCGGTACCGACCTCAGCCGGCTCGACGCGCAACCCTGCCTCGCCACATGAGCTCCCCAAGACGACGGGAGCCGCGGATAAGGATCTCCGACGCCAAGACGCCCACCACACCAAAAAGTCCGCCTGACCTGAGTCAGACGGACTTGAGTGGCAGCTGCTGGTACCCCCGATGGGATTCGAACCCACGCTACCGGCGTGAGAGGCCGGCGTCCTAGGCCGCTAGACGACGGGGGCTTAGGATCTTTCCCTGGTTTCCCAGGGGCTATTCTGTTTTTTCTTGCGGGAGAGAACTTACCAGAGGCGATTACTCGCCCTGCAGGGGGGTCACTCTCCGCAGCTGGGGTACCAGGACTCGAACCTAGACTAACTGGACCAGAACCAGTCGTGCTGCCAATTACACCATACCCCAGTGAGGTACCTCGCCGACCAGGCCGGTTCAGCACCGCACGAGAAGAAATACTAGAGCACGCCGTTCCGGACGGTGAACGCGGGGGTGCCACTGCCGCGCTGGACGGGGACGCCGATCATCGCGTACTCGGAAACCAGCAGCTCAGGCAACTCGGCGAGGCCGGCGACCGTGTGGACACCCTCGGGGGCGCGCTCGCCGATGGTGTCGCGGTCGAGCCAGACCGCGCCGAGGCCGGCGTCGCGGGCGCCGATCGCGTCGGTGTCGAGCTTGTCCCCCACGTGGACGGCCTGGGCGGGAGAGCAGCCCAGGCCGAGGCACACCGTGTGGAACATCACCGGATCGGGTTTCGCCACCCCGAGCTCGCCGGCGATGGCGACGTGATCGAAGTACGGGGCGAGGCCGAGGTCGGCGATCTTCTTTCTCTGGTGCACCCCCGAGGCGTTCGTCACCGCGGCGAGGAGCAGGCCCGCGGCGCGCAGCCAGTCCAGGCACTCGATGACGTCGTCGAACAGCTGCCACGAACTGTCGAGCAGTTCGCGGCGGCGGCGTTCGAACGACCGCACCTGCTCGGCGTCGGCGAGGATGCCGAGCTCGCCGAGGAAACAGTCGGTGCGGCGCTGGTGCATGGTCGCGTAGTCGATTTCGCCGGCGACGACCAGCGCGACGTGCTCTTCGGTGATCAGGTCCCACAGCGGCCACAGGTCACCCCGGCCGGTGAGGATGTGGAGGCTGCGGCGGATCGCGGCGGTGCAGTCGATCAGCGTGTCGTCGATGTCCAGGCACACCAGCCGGAGCTCCGGCGGCGCCCAGGGCTCGGGCGCCGCCTCGGCGGGGACGGTTCGCGACGGGGTCCGGGGTGCCAGGGCGAAATCCACCCAGTGAGGCTAGGGCAACCGCCGCGTTCGCGACGCTGCCAAAGAGGTGATTGCCGGTGACCCGTTCCGGCGCACCGGCTCTACTCCCAGTTGGCGAACCGTCTTCTTTCGGTTATCCAGCGAACCTTGTTCAGCCGTCGGCCGGCGCCAAGGCGCGGCAGGCAGGCCACCTGCGGTCCGTAGCGCCGTCCTAACCAGAACAAGGTTCGACCAATGCGCGGCGAAGACGTCCCAGTGAGACATCACGCCCGAGCAGCTCCATCGACTCATACAACGGCGGCGAAACGGTCCGGCCGGTGATCGCGACCCGGACCGGCGCAAAAGCCTTGCGGGGCTTGAGACCCAGACCGTCCACAAGCGCGTCTTTGAGGGCCTGCTCGATGGCCGCGGTCTCCCACGACGGCAGCGCCTCGAGCGCGGACAGCGCCGCGGTCAGCACCGGCTGCGCGGCCTCGCCGAGGTTCTTCGCCGCGGCGTCCTCCTCCGGCGCGAACTCGTCTTCCGCGACAAAAAGGAAACGCACCATCGCGGCCGCGTCCGAAAGCACCGTGACGCGTTCCTGCACCAGCGGCGCGATCGCGGTCAGCCGGGCCTGCTGTTCCTCGCTCGGCGATTCCGAAAGGACACCCGCGGTGACCAAATAGGGCGTGACGCGCTTCACGAACTCCGCCGCGGGCAAGGCCCGCACGTGGGTCCCGTTGATCGCCTCGGCCTTCTTGACGTCGAAGCGCGCCGGGTTGGCACTGACCTTCGTGACGTCGAAGGCGGCAACCATTTCCTCCACGCTGAACACATCGCGGTCGTCCGCGATGGACCAGCCGAGCAGGGCGAGGTAGTTCAGCAGGCCTTCGCGGGTGAAACCGCGGTCGCGGTAGTTGAAGAGATTCGAAGAAGGGTCGCGTTTGGACAGTTTCTTGTTGCCCTCGCCCATGACGTACGGCAGATGGCCGAACTGCGGCGTGAACTCCGCGACGCCGACGCGCTCCAGCGCGGCGTAGAGCGCGATCTGCCGGGGCGTCGACGGCAGCAGGTCCTCGCCCCGCAGCACGTGCGTGATCTTCATCAGCGCGTCGTCGACCGGGTTGGTCAGTGTGTACAGCGGCTCGCCGTTGGCGCGCACCAGCACCGGGTCCGGGATGGTGTTGGCCGGGAAGGTGATGTCGCCGCGCACCAGGTCGGTCCAGCCGAGGTCGCTGTCCGGCATGCGCAGCCGCAGCACCGGCGCGCGGCCTTCGGCGCGGTAGGCGGCACGCTGCTCGTCGGTGAGGTCGCGGTCGAAGTTGTCGTACCCGAGCTTGGGGTCCAGGCCGGCCGCCTTGCGCCGCGCCTCGACCTCCTCGTTCGTCGAGAACGCCTCGTACAGCTCGCCCGCTTCGAGGAGCTTCGCGGCGACGTCGGCGTAGATCGCGCGGCGCTCGCTCTGGCGGTACGGCCCGTAGGGACCGCCGACCTCGGGGCCTTCGTCCCAGTCGATGCCGAGCCAGCGCAGCCCGTCGAGCAGCTGCTCGTAGGACTCCTGCGAGTCGCGCGCGGCGTCGGTGTCTTCGATCCGGAACACCAGTTGCCCCTGGTTGTGCCGGGCGAAGGCCCAGTTGAACAGCGCCGTGCGGATCAACCCGACGTGCGGGGTGCCGGTCGGCGAAGGACAGAAGCGCGCGCGAACCACCGATGTCTCACTCATAGCCCGATCAGCGTATCCGTCGCCACATCGCTTGACGCACGGACCGGCCGGGTGCATCCTCAACTTATTCAACAAGCGATGAATAGATGGGGAGATGGTGGAGATGACCGAGCGCACGGGCTGCGTCGTCATCGGTGGCGGGCCGGCCGGGATGGTCACGGGGCTCCTGCTGGCGCGAGCCGGCGTCGAGGTGACGGTGCTGGAGAAGCACGCCGACTTCCTGCGCGACTTCCGCGGCGACACCGTCCACCCGTCGACGCTCACGCTGCTCGACGAGCTGGGCCTCGGCGAGAAGTTCCACGCGCTGCCGCACAGCGAGCTGACCTCGGCGGGGTTCCCCCAGGAAAACGGCGAGATGATGAAGCTCGCCGACTTCACCCGGCTGAAGGTCGCCCACCCGTACATCGCGATGGTGCCGCAGTGGGACTTCCTCGACCTGCTCGCCGAAAGCGCCCGCAAGGAGCCGACGTTCGTTCAGCGGATGGAGACCGAGTGCACCGGCCTGGTCCGCGAGCACGGCCGGGTCGCCGGCGTCACCTACCGCACGAGCGCCGGGGAGACCGGGGAAATCCGTGCCGACCTGGTGATCGCCGCCGACGGCCGGTGGTCGGTGGCCCGCCGCGAGGCCGGTCTCGTGCCGCGCGAGTACGACTGCCCGTTCGACGTCTGGTGGTTCCGGCTCTCGCGGCAGGAAGGCGACCTGGGCACCATGCTCCTGCCGAAGATGCGGGACCGCCGCTTCGCCGTGCCGCTCCCCCGCCCCGACTTCTTCCAGGTCGCCTACCTCGGCCCGAAGGGTGACGACCTGCGCAAGCAGGGCATCGAGGCGTTCCGCCACAACGTCACGCAGATCTGCCCGGAGTTCACCGACCGGGTGCACGAGCTCGAGTCGATGGACGACGTCAAGTTCCTCGACGTGCGCCTCAACCTGCTGCGCAAGTGGCACGTCGACGGGCTGCTGTGCATCGGTGACGCGGCGCACGCGATGTCGCCGATCGGCGGGGTGGGCATCAACCTGGCGGTGCAGGACGCGGTCGCGGCGGCGACGCTGCTGGCCGAGCCGCTGCGCCGGGGGCGCCCCACCGGGGCCGACCTGGCGAAGGTCCGGTCCCGGCGGCTCGCGCCGACGCTGCTGGTGCAGGGGCTGCAGCGGCTGCTGCACCGCGGCGTGATGCGCGCGGTGATGGCGGGCAAGCGCAACGGCCCGCCGGCGCCGATGATCAAGCTGTGGGCCCGGTTCCCGGTGCTGTCGTACCTCCCGGCCCGGCTCCTCGGCCTCGGGCTGCGGCCGGAGCACGCTCCGGCGTTCGCCCGGCGGCCGATGGAGCCGGCGACCAGGGGTTAGACGTTTTCGACCGGGTTGGTCAGGGTGCCGATGCCGTCGATGGTGATCGAGACACTCTGGCCGCCCTCGATCGGGCCGACGCCCTCGGGAGTGCCGGTCAGGATGACGTCACCGGGCAGCAGCGTCATCACGCCGGAGACGAACTCGACCAGCTCGGGGATCTTGTGGACCAGGTCGGACGTGCGGCCGTCCTGCTTGAGCTCACCGTCGACCTCGGAGCGCAGCGCCAGGTCGGACGCGTCGAGCGACGTCTCGATCCACGGCCCGAGCGGGCAGAACGTGTCGAAGCCCTTGGCGCGGCCCCACTGGCCGTCGGACTTCTGCAGGTCGCGGGCGCTGACGTCGTTGGCGACGGTGTAGCCGAGGATCGCACTCGCGGCGCGGGCGGCGGGCACGTTCTTCACCGGCTGCCCGATGACGATGGCCAGCTCACCCTCGAAGTCGACGCGGCCGACGCCGGACGGGCGGCGGATCGCCGCGTTCGGGCCGATGACCGTGGTCGACGGCTTGAGGAACAGCATCGGGGCGCTGGGCACCTCGTTGCCGAACTCGGCCGCGTGCTTGGCGTAGTTCCGGCCGACGGCGATCACCTTCGACGGCAGGATCGGCGCGAGCAGCCGGACGTCGGCCAGCGGCCACCGCTTGCCGGTGAAGTTGGGCTGGCCGAACGGGTGCTCGGCGATTTCCAGGACCTGGGCGTCGTCACCGTCCCCTTCGACCGAAGCGAACGCGACACCACCGGGATGAGCAATACGGGCTAGGCGCACCCTGTCAGTCTACGTGCGCCCGGCCCGTGACTCAGGCCACGGTCGTGCTCTTGTGCACGAGCGCGTCGCAGAGGGCCAGCCAGCTGGCCTCGACGATGTTCCCGTGCACCCCGACCGTGGTCCACTCGCGCTCGCCGTCGGTGCTCTCGACCAGCACGCGCGTCACCGCGTCGGTGCCCGGGTGGCCCTGGAGGATGCGCACCTTGTAGTCGGCGAGCTCCACACTGTCCAACCAGGACAGGTGCGGCGACAGCGCCTTCCGCAGCGCGGCGTCGAGCGCGTGCACCGGCCCGATGCCCTCGGCGGTGGCGATGACCCGCTCACCGCCGACGTGCACCTTGACCGTCGCCTCGGACACGACCTCGGCGTCGGCGCGGTGGTCCAGCACGACCCGGTAGGACTCGAGCTCGAACGGCGCCTCGGCGGGGACGTCGGCCTCCTTGCGCAGCAGGAGTTCCAGCGAGGCGTCGGCGGCCTCGAAGGACCAGCCCTCGGCTTCGAGGCGCTTGACCTTCGTGATGGCGCTCGTCAGCGCTTCGGGCCGGCCGGCAAGGTCGACCCCGAGCTCACGTCCCTTGAGCTCGAGGCTGGCCCTGCCGGCCATCTCGGTGACCAGTACCCGCATGTCATTGCCGACGGAAGACGGATCGATGTGGTTGTACAACAACGGATCCACCTTGATCGCGCTCGCGTGCAGTCCCGCCTTGTGGGCGAAAGCCGACGCCCCTACGTAAGCCTGGTGGGTGTAGGGGGCGAGGTTGGCGATTTCGGCAAGGGCATGGGAGACCCGGGTGAGCTCGGCGGCGCCTCCGGTCGGGAGGACCTCCATGCCGAGCTTGGTCACCAGGTTTCCCGTCACGGCGAAGAGGTCGGCGTTGCCGGCCCGCTCCCCGTAACCGTTGGCGGTGCACTGGACGTGCGTCGCGCCGGCCTGCACCGCGGCGACGGAGTTCGCCACAGCGCAGGAAGTGTCGTCCTGACAGTGGATCCCGAGCCGGAATCCGGTCTTTTCCTTGATCTCCTTGACGGTCTCCGCGAGGCCCAGCGGCAGCTGCCCACCGTTGGTGTCGCAGAGCACGAGCACGTCGGCGCCCGCGTTCCCGGCGGCGTCGAGGACCTTGAGCGAGGTTTCGGGAGAGTAGGCGTAGCCGTCGAAGAAGTGCTCGGCGTCGAGGAAAACGCGGCGCCCCTCCCGCACGAGGAACTCCACGGTGTCGCGCACCATCGCGCAGGCTTCGTCGACGTCGACCCGCAGCGCACGTTCGATGTGGCGCAGGTCGGACTTCGCGACGAGGGTGATGACCGGCGCTTCGCTGTCGAGAAGGGCCCGGACCTGCGGATCGACGTCCGCGGTGGTGCCGGCCTTGCGGGTCGCGCCGAAAGCCACGAGCGCCGCGTGGCTGAGCTTCAGCTCGCCTTTCGCGGCGCGGGCGAAGAACTCCGTGTCCTTGGGCAGCGCGCCCGGCCAGCCGCCCTCGATGAACCCGACACCCAGCTCGTCCAGCAGCCGCGCGACGGCCAGCTTGTCCTGGACGGAGTAGGAGATGCCCTCGCGCTGCGCACCGTCGCGCAGGGTCGTGTCGTAGAGGTGGAAGGCGTCGCCGAGGGGGGTATCGGCGGGCTCCTTGCGGGTCACGGTCTGTCTCCTCGATGCGGTGGCGGCTGTTTCAGGCAACAAAAAAACCTCCCGCAGGGTGCGAGAGGTTGCGCGCCGGGAGCTCTTGTGGAGCTATCGTCCGGCGCGCTCGGCGATAATGATCGCGAAGTTGGTCACGGTCGCATCATGCCACAGGGTTTCGGCGGAAGTCCACAACCTGGGTCAAGCTCCCACCATCCGGGAAAGCCCCGATGCGCGGACATCCCCGCCGCTCCTGGGCAGGACTCCGGCAAAGTCGGTCGGCGGGCGCCCCGGGCGGTGACGACTTGCGGGCGAGGTGGACTCAGCTTGCCCTGATGGGGACCGTCATCGCATGGAGCGAGGGAAAGCGTCCTTCGGTTCGCGCGGAGCGGTGACCGAGGCGGAGGGCAGGGCCTCTGCCACACGACCTTGCCGCGACCCCGCCACTCCCTGGGGGACGGCCCCGCATCCAGTTTATCGGCGCCCGCCGACACAACCGTCCGGAAGACCGTTCGACGGCCGGGTTGCCCACATCACGGCACCGCTGTGGACAACCCTCGCCCCGGCCCGCTCCAAGGCGCGAAGAAGCCCGCACCGAATCGCGCTACAGAGCCCCAGGCGGTAAGCGGCCGCAGCCGGTGACGAGAAGTCCCAATGTGGCGTTCGGTGCATCCAACGCACTCAATGTGGCGTTCGGTGCATCTGACGCACCCAACGCCACATTGGGCCGCAAGAAGGCCCCGGTGCACGAAAAAGCCCCGCACCACCCGGGTGCGGGGCTCCTCCGTCAAGCAGAAAGCGGTCTCAGCCCGCCGTACGCACGTTGGACGACACGAGCGCCGCCAGCCGGTCGCCGATCGCCGTCGTCGCGCCCGGCGAAGCCTGGTCCCGCGTAGCCAGATCAAACGCGACCGAAGCCTCGATGCGCCGCGCGGCTTCCTTCTGGCCCAGGTGGTCCAGCAGGAGCGCCACCGACAGCACCGCGGCCGTCGGGTCGGCCAGGCCCTGGCCCGCGATGTCCGGCGCCGAACCGTGGACCGGCTCGAACATGCTCGGGTTGCGGCGGGTCATGTCCAGGTTGCCGCTCGCCGCGAGGCCGATGCCGCCGGTCACCGCGGCCGCGAGGTCGGTGATGATGTCGCCGAACAGGTTGTCCGTCACGATCACGTCGAACCGGGACGGGTCGGTCACCAGGTGGATCGTCGCCGCGTCCACATGGGAATACGCGACCGTCACCTCCGGGTGCTCCAGCGAGACCTCTTCGACGATCCGGGACCACAGCGACCCGGCGAACGAAAGCACGTTGGTCTTGTGCACGAGCGTCAGGTGCTTGCGCGGCCGCGCCTCGGCGCGGTTGAACGCGTCCGCCACCACCCGCCGGACGCCGTACGCCGTGTTGACGCTGACCTCCGTCGCGATCTCGTGCTCGGTGTCCTTGCGGATCAGGCCACCGGTGCCCGCGTACGGGCCTTCGGTGCCTTCACGCACGACCACCATGTCGACGTCGCCGGCGTCGGCCAGCGGTCCCCGGACACCCGGGTACAGCCGCGCCGGGCGCAGGTTGACGTGGTGGTCCATTTCGAACCGCAGGCGCAGCAACAGACCCCGCTCGAGGATGCCGCTCGGCACCGACGGGTCGCCGACCGCGCCCAGCAGCATCGCGTCGTGCTGGCGGAGTTCGCCGAGCACCGACTCCGGGAGCAGCTCACCGGTCGCGTGCCACCGCGCGGCGCCGAGGTCGTAGTTCGTGATCTCCGCCGTCGGTACTACCTCGCCGAGCACCTTCAGCGCCTCGGAGACCACCTCGGGCCCGATCCCGTCTCCTGGGATCACCGCGAGCCGCATCCACACACCTCCGTCGACGAGGCCACCGGATGCACCGATGGCCCACCGCAACAAAACGCCAGCAGCCGGAAGGTTACCGGCCGTAGACAAACCGCCGTAGCCGCACCACCCTTATGCCGCATCCTCCCGCAGGGTGAGACACCCGTTCGGGTGAACAGCAGCGGGGCGCCCCCGGCGGAAAACCACCGAGGACGCCCCTGCTCCTGCACAAATCGATCTTGCCGCGGACTAGCGGTGACCAGCCCCGATCGGCTGACGGGCGGTGGCCGCCGCCGCGTCCACCTTGACCACGTTCGCCCGGTTCCCCGCCGCGTTGTGGTGCTCGATGGCCAGCAGCCCGAGTGCCTTGTCGGCCGCGGCCGAGGCCGCGTTCCGGGTCACGACCAGCGCCGTGCCCGGCTTGGCGACGTAGCCCAGCGCGGCGTCGCCGCCACCCTGCACCGAATAGCCCGGCGCGAGCGCGTCGAACGAAAGCGGCGTGCCGACGTAGTCGATCAGCCCGTTCGTCGTGCCCGGCGCGACGTAGTAGCCGCTGACGCCCACGGTGTAGGAGATCCGGTGGCTGTCGGCCTCGGCGTCGATGCCCAGCGCGGCCAGGGAAACCGGCAGCGTCAGCACGTTCGTGTCGAACACGTTCGTGTCGACGTCGCCGAGCTGCCCGTTGACCGCCTGGACGTCGACGGTCGGGAAGCCCGG
Organism: Amycolatopsis sp. NPDC051758; assembly: GCF_044453095.1. Classification (NCBI taxonomy): domain Bacteria; kingdom Bacillati; phylum Actinomycetota; class Actinomycetes; order Pseudonocardiales; family Pseudonocardiaceae; genus Amycolatopsis; species Amycolatopsis sp. NPDC051758. Next base: position 344,585 of record NZ_JBITCJ010000006.1, read on the forward strand.
GGTCAGCGCGACCGTGACGGCCAGCAGGACGTCGGTGGACGTCGCCTTGGTCACGTAGGTCTCGAAGTCCGGCGTCCCGTCCCCGGTGGTGTCGATGTCGACGAACGGCGAGGTGTTGCTGCCGATGTTCGCCCAGTCGCCCCAGGTGGACAGACCGAACGCGAGGATCGCGTTCTCCGGCTCACCCTGCGCCTTCGCCAGCGGCGCGGTGGAAGCCGCGCCGATGTAGCGGAGGTCGCCTCCCTTGGCCGTTTTGTTCACCGTGCAGTCGGTGACGACGTCCGCGTCGCACTCGGGCAGCTGCGGGGACTCCGCCTGCAGCTCGAGCACGCTGACCAGCGAGCGGTAGCGCTGCGCGCCGCTGCCCTGGTCGACACCCTTGCCGGTCAGGTTCAGCACGGCCTGGGTGGCGTCCGGCGTGAACTTGACCGACGCCGGCGTCGAAATCGTCGACACCGGCTTGGGCGCGGCGTAGACCGAAACCCGCAGCGGCACCTTGGCCCCGCTCTTCGGGGTGAAGGCGACGCGGCCGGAGGCGTCCGCGACGAACTGCCGGGCCAGACCGGCCTGGGTGGCCTGCATGGTCGGGTCCATGACCTTGCGCAGCGCCTTCGGGTCGGTGATCTTGAGCGTCACCTTCACCTTGGCGGTGCCGCGCGGCGACAGCTTCACCGACGGCGTGTCCACTGTGTACTGGACACCCGGCAGCGCGTTGACCGCCTGGTAGGCCACGCTGTACTCGGCGGCCGTGACCCCCTTGTTGACCAGCTTGATCGTCTTCGACAGCGTCACCGGCCCGGCGGCCTCGACGGTGCCGAAGCTGACGCTCACCGCGCCCGGGTCGTCGACGACGTAGGCGAGCACCTGGTTGTCCAGCGCCGCTTTCGCGTCGATCCGGCCGCTGCCGACGCGCTGCGGCGCGTAGGTGTGGCCCGCGCCGTCGGAGACGTCGTGGCCGGCGGTGTCGATCACCGACGCCTTGACCTCCTCGACCGACCAGTCCGGGTGGGACTGGCGGATCAGCGCCGTGATGCCCGCGGTGTGCGGGGCCGCCATCGACGTGCCGGACAGCACGGTCCGGCCGTTGCCGCTGCCGCGGAACGCCGAGGTGATCGTGTCACCGGGGGCGGCGACGTCCGGCTTGAGGGCCGGGCCGCGGGTGCCGCGCGAGGTGAACGAGCTCGGGGTGTCCACGATCGTCTTGTCGTAGGTCTGGATCGACGCACGACCGGCGCCGTAGAGCCGGACCTGCAGCGTCCCCGCGGTCAGCGACGCCCGCAGCGGCGCCGTCGCGGACCCGGTGAACTGGAACATCGGGATCGCCGCGTTGCCCGCGATGCCCGCGCTGAAGTGTTCCAAAGTGGACGAAAGGAGCGCACCCTTCGCCCCGGCCGCCTGCGCGTTGTTCGCGCGGGCCGCCGAACCGCAGGCGCGGGTCGAGTCGTTGTCGTCCCACTCCAGCCAGACGAACTTGCCGGCCGCCTTCGCCTTGTCCGCGGCGGAGTACGGCGCGCAGCCCGCGTTGTTCGCCGCGGACAGCGCCACCACCGGCGCGGTCAGGTTCAGTGTGTCGTAACCGGTGTAGTTCTGGCTGTACTGCCCGGTCTTCTGGCCCGCGGCGCTCGCGGGGGCCTTGACCTCGGCGGCGTCACGCAGGATGCCCGCGTCCCGCGTGCTGGCCACGGTGAGCGCTTCCGGGGTGTTGCCCGGCGAACCGGCGATGTCGTTGATGTCGCCGCCGTTGCCCGCGGAGATCACCGGCAGCACGTTGTTCGCGGCGAGCTTGCGCACGAACAGCGAGTCCGGGTCGTCCGGCGCGCCGAAGTCGGAGCCGAGCGAGAGGTTGACGATGTCGAGGTGGTCGGTGAAGTCGCCGTCGCCGTCCGGGTCGAGCGCCCAGTCCAGCGCCTGCGAGGTGACGTTCGTCGAGCCCGCGCAGCCGAACACCTTGATGGCGTAGAGGAGCGACTTCGGCGCCGTGCCCGGGCCGATCTGCATCGCGTCGACCTTCTTGGCGTCCAGCTTCTTGTAGTCGCCCTTGAAGGTCTTGCCATCGGCGGTGACGCCGAAGCCGCCGATGGTGCCGGCGACGTGCGTGCCGTGCTCACCGCAGGCGAGCGGGTTCGGGTCCGGCGCCGGAGTGGTCTTGCCCGGGGTCGCGGCGTCGTAGTCGTCACCGACGAGGTCGGTGCCGCCGACGACCTTGGCGCTCGGGAAGAGCGGGGTCGGCTTGCTGCGGTCGACGCTCTTGTAGGCCGCCTGCGTGCCGGGGCCGCCGAAGTCGGCGTGGGTGTAGTCGATGCCGTCGTCGATCACGCCGACGCGGACGTTGTCGCCGAACTTGCCGGTCTGCTGCCACGCGGCGAGCGTGTTAGTCAGCTGCTCGGCGCTGGCGTTGGTGCGGGTCTTCGGCACGACCGTCCGCACCGAAACGACGTCGGTGCGCTTCGCGACCTCACGCAGCTTCGCGGCGTCCGCCGTGACGACCACACCGGGGACGGCGTTGGCGGTCTGGGTGACGACCTGCGGCTTGGCGTCGGCCGAGCGCAGCTGCCCGAGCACGGAGTTCACCGCCGCCGTCGTGTCGTCCTTGGCGGCGCGAGCGGCCCGCTTCGCCTGCTCCTTGCCCTGCGGCTGCGCGGCGGTGAACGCGTCGACGGCGGGCTTCTTGGCCAGCTCGACGAACGCGGTGACCCGGCCCTGCGCGGCGGCCAGGCGCGGTGCGACCTTGCCCTGCAGCTTCGCGTCGTCGATCTTCGCCGGCGCGACGCCGTCGGCGAGCGGCGCATCTGCCGCGCTCGCCACCGGCGCCCCCAGCGCGGCGGCCAGCACGACGGCGAAGAACGCTGTCGTGGCGCGCGCGGGTAAGCGGGATCTGCTCATGGGTCGTCCCCTTACTCGAGGTCTGGACCCGAACCTGCCTGCCGCTCCTGGCACCCCCGACGGTGAAGCGCGGCACCGCGCCGTGCCCTCGCACGGCGCGTGGTTCGACCTCGCGGAGAGAACCTAATGCCCCAAAACACCTACTTACGTAGGCAAAGGACTCCGTTATGTGAATGTGATTGCGCACGAAGGCCCCCTCACCGGAGTGGTGAGAGGGCCTTCGAAAGTGCCGTGTCAGTTGAAGTCGACGGCGCGGATCGTGTGCGCGCCCACCGAAGCGCCGATCGGCTCCAGCAGGTGCGCGTCGATGTGGCGGTCGACGCGCAGCAGCATGACGGCGTCGGAGCCGTCGGTGGTCTGGCTGATCTGCGCGGCCTCGATGTTGATGCCGGCCTCGCCGAGCAGCGTGCCGACCCGGCCCATCACACCCGGGCGGTCCGGGTACTCGACCAGCAGCACGGTGCCCTCGGCGCGCAGGTCGAACCCGCGGCCGTTGACCTCGACCAGCTTCTCGACCTCGTCCAGGCCGGTGACCGAACCGGACACGGTCAGCGCCGTGCCGTCGGCGTGCACCGCGCGGACGGTGACCAGGCTGCGGAACTTGGGGCTCTCCGGCTCGGTGGTCAGCTGCACCTGGACGCCGAGCTTCTCGGCGAGCTGCGGCGCGTTGACGAAGGTGACCTGGTCCTCGACCACGCCGGTGAACACCCCGCGCAGCGCGGCGAGCTGCAGCACGCCGGTGTCCTCGCTGGAGATCTCGCCCTTGACCACGACGTCGACCGTGCTCGGCGCCTTCGGGTTCAGCGCGGTGAGCAGCATGCCCAGCTTCTGGGTCAGCGACAGGTACGGGCGGACGTGCTCGCCGACCGCGCCACCGCCGGAGACGTTCACCGCGTCCGGCACGAAGTCGCCGCGCAGCGCCAGCAGCACCGACTTCGCGACGTCGGTGCCCGCGCGGTCCTGCGCCTCGGCGGTGGAGGCGCCCAGGTGCGGCGTGACAACGACGTTCTCCAGCTCGAACAGCGGGCTGGACGTGGTCGGCTCGGTGACGAAGACGTCGACACCGGCGCCGCCGACGTGGCCCGAGCGCAGCGCGTCGGCCAGGTCCTGCTCGACGATCAGCCCACCGCGCGCGGCGTTCACGATGATGACGCCCGGCTTGGTCTTCTTCAGCGCCTCGGCGTCGATGAGGCCCTTGGTCTCCGGCGTCTTCGGCAGGTGGATGGAGATCGCGTCGGCGCGGCTCAGCAGCTCGTCGAGGGTGACGAGCTCGATGCCCAGCTGCGCGGCGCGCGCGGCCGAGACGTAGGGGTCGTACGCGATGAGCTTGGTGTCGAACGCGGCGAGGCGCTGCGCGAACAGCTGGCCGATCTTGCCGAGGCCGACCACACCGACGGTCTTGCCCTGCAGCTCGACCCCGGAGAACGAGCTGCGCTTCCACTCGCCGCCGCGCAGGCTCTGGTCGGCGGCCGGGATGCGGCGCGCGACCGAGAGCAGCAGCGCCACGGCGTGCTCGGCGGCGGAGACGATGTTCGACGTCGGGGCGTTGACCACGAGGACACCGCGCTCGGTGGCGGCGGGGACCTCGACGTTGTCGAGGCCGACCCCGGCCCGGGCGACGACCTTGAGCTGGGTCGTGGCGCCGAAGACCTCGGCGTCGACCTTGGTGGCGGACCGGACCAGGAGCGCGTCGGCGCTCTTCACCGCCTCCAGCAGCGCGGATCGGTCCGTGCCGTCGACGTGCCGGACCTCCACCTCGTCACCGAACACACTCAGCACGGAGGGGGCGAGCTTTTCCGCGATGAGGACGACGGGCTTGCTGGGCTTGCTCACGATGCGACTCCCACTATCTGGTCACTTCCAGGACGCTGTGTGTCGGCAGACGGTCTCAGCACGTCGTTGTGCCCCGGTCGTGGCGGAGTTTAACGCGGCGGGCCGCGTCCTGGCTTCCCGTGGTGTTAACTCACTCGTAATCCCTCGAAAACAAGAGCCAGGAGGCGCTGCCGGCCCTGACCGCCGGGCAGGTGCGGACCCGCCCAGGATGCGCCGTGCAGCAACAGAAGCAGCTCGTGCGTGGTGACGTCGGGGCGCAGCTCGCCCGCCAGCTGCGCACGTTCCACTAGATGGGAAGCCGCCTCGCGCATTTCGTGGCACGACGCGTACAGCCGCGACGTCTCGTCGTTCAGCGCGTCGGCGGTCAGGTCTTCCAGGCCACGGTAGGTGCCGGTGGTGTCACCGAGGTCACCCAGCCAGGTCTGCAGGGCGGTCAGCGGCTCGGGGTGGGTGAGGAGCTCGCGCGCCCGCTCGGCGTGGGTGTCGAACCGGGCGCGCAGGAGCGTCTCGAGCAGCGCCTCCCGGGTCGGGAAGTGCCGGTAGAGCGTGCCGATGCCGACCCCGGCGCGGCGGGCGATGTCCTCCAGCGACGTCTCGACGCCGTGCTCGGCGAAGGCGCGCCGGGCCTCTTCGAGCAGGCGTTCGTAGTTGCGGCGGGCGTCCGCGCGCATCGGCTTGGCTTCGGTCATCGCCCTTCCGACCTTACCGGGTAGCGAATCGGAGGCATCCTCCGTATATTAACCGGAGGCAGCCTCAGATTACCGGAGGGAACAGAGGATGACCCTGATCGAAGACACGCGGACCCGGCTCGGCACGATCGGCGCCTGGCTGCCGAGCGGCATGCTGAACCCACCGCCGGACGTCGAAACCGCGGCCATCCGCCGGCTCGCCGAGCTCGGCTACGGCTCGGTCTGGAGCGGCGAAGGAGCGGGCGCACGCGACCTGTTCGCCCACTTCGGCGACCTCCTGACCGCGGTGCCGGACGTCGTGCTCGGCACCGGCATCGCCAACGTCTGGTCCCGGCCCGGCGAAACCGCCGAGCAGAAGGGCGCCGCCCTCGCCCACGCCCACCCCGGGCGGTTCGTGCTCGGTGTCGGCATCGGGCACGCTTTCCAGGCGACGAAGCAGGGCGAGGCGTACCGGCCGCTCGACCGGATGCGCGCCTACCTGTCCGAATGGACACCGCCGCGGCCGGGAACCCGGTGGTGTTTCCGCGGGTGCTCGCCGCGGTCGGGCCGAAGATGCTGGAGCTGTCCCGCGACCACGCCGACGGCGCGCACCCGTTCTCCCAGCCGGTCAGCCATACGCCGTACGCCCGCGAGATCCTCGGGCCGGACAAGCTGCTGATCCCGCAGCAGACCGTGCTGCTCGGCGGCCGCGAGGACGCCCGCGAGTTCGTCCGGCGCCACGTGGCCATGCTGCTCGAACACGACGTCAAGGCCTACCACGCGGGCTGGAAACGGCTCGGCTACACCGATGCCGACATCACCGGTCCGGCCGACCGGTTCGTCGACGACCTGGTCATCTGGGGTGACGCGCAGACCATCGCGAAACGGCTGGACGAGGTGCTCGACGCGGGCGCGGACCACGTCCTGCTGACGCCGTCCGCGCCGACCTTCGAGTCCACTGTGGACCTCCTGGCCGAGCTGGCGCCGGCGGTGCTCCGGTGAGCGTCGGGATCTGGCAGTTCTTCGACGGCGACCCGATCGGCGCCGTCCGCGAAACCGCCGCCGAGGTGGAGGAACTCGGCTTCGACGCGATCTGGTTCGGCGAATACGCCGGCCGGGACGCGTTCACGCAGGCGGCGCTGCTCCTGGCGGCGACGTCCCGCCTGACGATCGCCACCGGGGTCGCCCGGTTCGACCAGCGGTCCCCGCTCGCGGCGGAAGGCGCCGTCCGAGCCCTGGGCGAGGCCTATCCCGGCCGGTTCATCGCGGGACTGGGCGGGCACCGGCCGGGCGCGCGGCCGCTGACGGCGTTGCGCGAGTACCTGGACGGGATGGACGCGGCCGAGCTGCCGGGGCTGCCGCAGCCGGCGCCGCGGCCCCGCCGGGTGCTCGCGGCGCTGGGCCCGAAGCTGCTGGACCTGGCGGCCGAACGCGCCGACGGCGCCCACCCGTACTTCGTGCCACCGGAGCACACCGCGATGGCGCGGGAGCGGCTCGGGCCGGGCAAGTACCTCGCCGTCGAACAGGCGGTGCTCCTGGACGCGGCCCCCGAGGTGGCCCGCGAGCACGTCGACGGGTACGTGCGGCTCGCGCGGCACCACCAGGAGAACCTGCGCCGCCTCGGCTTCACCGACGCCGACCTCGCCGACGGCGGCAGCAACCGCCTGGTCGACGCCATCGTCGCCACCGGCGAGCAGGCGGCGGCCGACCGGATCCGGGCGCACCTCGACGCCGGCGCCGACCACGTCTGCGTCCAGGTCCTGGCCCGCACGGAAAAGTCCTACCGCAGGCTGGCCGACCTGGTCCGTTGACCCGATCTTCCGATCCCGGGAGAGCCGGGATCCGGGGTAGGGTGGCGGGGCGCGGTGCGGGCCGCGCCCCGTCCGCGGAAAGGGCCGAGCCCACCCCTGCAGCACCGCACCACCAGCTCCGCACCTTCTTTCCTGCCCGGTGCCGGCGGACCACGGGCGACGAGGGAAGGAGGCACCATGGGCACGCTGCCCGCCAAACCCAGCCTGGACCAGCTGCGCAAACGCGCGAAGGACCTCGCACGCGCCGAAGGCGTCAAACTCTCCGAAGCGCAGTTCCGGATCGCCCGGGACCACGGTTTCCCGAGCTGGCCGAAACTGCAGGCGTACGTCCGCCGCCTCACCGAGCACGGCGAAGCGCTGCAGCACCCCTACCACCAGGACGTCCACTACTACGCCGAGCGTGCGCTCGGCCTGCTCGCCTCGGCCGAGGACGAGACGTCCGGCGCGCGCGAGCCGTTCGAACGCTGGGAGCAGCCCCTCACCCGGGACGGCGCCCTCGTGGTCGTCGCCCGCGAGCACGGTTTTGTTTCCTGGCGCGCACTCCGCGAGCACATCAAGTCGCTTGTGGACAGTGGAGAGCCGTTCGCGCGGGCGTACCGCGCGGTCGAAGCCCGGGATCCCGAGGCGCTGGAAGCGCTCCTGACGGAGTTCCCGGGGCTCGTCACCGCCCGCGGCACCAACGGCAACGACCTGCTCGGCATGGCCGGCGCGACCTGCGACGAGCGGCTCAGCCGGATCCTGCTCGACCACGGCGCCGACCCGGCCCGCGGCAACGTCCACGGCTGGACCCCGCTGCACCAGGCCGCGTACAAGAAGCTGCCGCTCCTGCTCGACCAGCTGCTCGACGCCGGCGCGCCGGTCGACGTCTTCGCACGGGGTGACGGCGGCACTCCCCTGGTCGTCGCGCTGTTCTGGGGTCACCGGGAAGCCGCGGACAAGCTGGCCACGCACAGCCGGGCGCCGCACAACCTCCGCGTCGCGGCCGGCCTCGGCGACGCGGACCTGCTCGACGAGCTTCTGAAACCGGACGGCACGCTCAGCCCGGCGGCCGGTCGCCACCGCGGGTTCTACCGCCCGCACAGCGGGTTCCCGGCCTGGCACCCGCAGGACGACCCGGCCGAAGTCAAGGACGAAGCCCTGGCCTGGGCCGCGCGCAACAACCGTCCCGACGCCCTGCGCACGCTGGTCGCGCGGGGCGCGCACGTCGACGCCGACGTCTACCGCGGCACGGCCCTGGCCTGGGCGGCGGCCACCGGCCGGATCGCCGCGATCCGGACGCTCCTCGACCTCGGCGCCGACGTGAACCACGTCGGCACGTTCGGCGGCCCGAACCACGGCCAAGGCATCACGGCCCTGCACATGGCCGCGCAGTCCGGGCACCTCGACGCGGTTCGTCTCCTGGTGGAGCACGGCGCCGACCTCGACGCACGGGACGGCATCTGGGGCAGCACCCCGGAGCGCTGGGCGGAGGTGTGCGAGCAGCCGGCCGCGCGGGACCTGCTGGCAACCCTGTAGACAACCGGAGTCTGTAGTCCGTATCTTCGGAGACGGACTACAGACTCCGTTTTGCCCACTGGGAGGACCCATGACCACACCTCGCGACGTGTTCACCGCACTGTCCGACGGCATCAGCGAAGGACGGTTCGACGAGCTTTCCGCGCTCTACGCCGAAGACACCGTCGTCGAACACCCCCAGGCCGTGCCGCGGCCGACGCGCCTCACCGGCCGCGCAGCGGTCCACGAGCGGTTCACCGGCACCCTCGCCGGCGCGCTGCGGCTCAAGCGCAAGAACGTGGTCGTGCACCAGACCACGGACCCCGAGGTGATCGTCGCCGAATACGACTACGACGCCGAGTCGGTCGAAACCGGCAAGACCGACGTGACGGCCAACATCCAGGTGCTGCGGATCCGCGACGGCCTGATCGTCCATTCCCGCGACTACCACGACTACCTGCGGCTGGCCGCGCTCCGCGACGGCCTCGAACTGCTGCCGAAGGCCTACGAGCAGGCGCCGCCGCGCGAACTCTCCCCGGTCACCCCGGAAAGCACGGGCAGTGTGTTCGAGCGGCTCGTCCACGGCGTCGCGGGCGGGCGGTGGGACGAGCTGCCGGGGCTGTACGCCGAGGAAACGCATGTCACGCACCCGTTTCTGCCGGGCTCAGGCGTCGTGCGGACGCGCGACGAGCTGCGCGAACACTTCGAAGCGGGCAAGAAGCTGAACCCCGGGTTCACGGTGGCGGACCTGGTCACCCACCGGAGCACCGATCCCGAGGTGCTGATCGGCGAGTTCGCCTACCAGGGCGAGCACGCGGGCCGTCCGGTGCGGATCGCGAACATCTTCGTCATGCGGATCCGCGACGGCCTGGTCGTCGAATCCCGCGACTACGGCGACCACCTCGGCATCGCCGGGGACCTCGGCAAGATTCCCGAGCTGGCGGCGCGGCTTTAGGCCTCTTCGAGGTCCGCGGGCAGGTCGAACTCGCCGTCGCGGACGCCCTTCACGAACGCATCCCACTCCGCCGGCGTGAAGACCAGGATCACGCCGTCCGGCTTCGCCGACTGCCGCATCGCGGTGTAGGTGACACCGTCGGTGTGATCGATGAAGGCGTACTCGACGCAGTCGTCGAGGGTGACCCCCTCCGGCTCCGCCCGGATCCACTCGGCCTTCGTGAAGTCGAGGTGGTGCCGGATGTGCGCCTTGTCGTCGACCGGCTGCTCACTCATGTCACAAGCGTAGCGAAACGACCACCGAACGCACTGAAGGGGACGCCCGTAACGAGCGTCCCCTTCAGCGTCTTGCGAGGTAAGACTCAAGCGGTCTCGGTGATCGGCCGGTCCACCCACGACATCAGGTCGCGCAGCTTCTTGCCAGTCGCCTCGATCGGGTGCTGGTTGCCCTGCTCCTCGAGCTTGGTGAAGTTCGGCCGGCCGGCCTCGTCCTCGGCGACCCATTCGCGGGCGAACGTGCCGTCCTGGATCTCGCCGAGGATCTTCTTCATCTCCTCCTTGACCGCCGGCGAGATGACGCGCGGGCCGCGGGTCAGGTCGCCGTACTCGGCGGTGTCGGAGATCGAGTAGCGCTGGCGCGCGATGCCGCCCTCGTACATGAGGTCGACGATCAGCTTCAGCTCGTGCAGCACCTCGAAGTAGGCGATCTCCGGGGCGTAGCCGGCCTCGGTGAGCACCTCGAAGCCGGTCTGCACCAGCGCGGACGCGCCACCGCAGAGCACGGCCTGCTCGCCGAAGAGGTCGGTCTCGGTCTCCTCGGTGAAGGTCGTCTTGATGACACCCGCACGCGCGCCACCGATGGCCGCGGCGTAGGACAGCGCGAGCGCCTGGGCGTTGCCCGAAGCGTCCTGCTCGACGGCGATGAGCGCCGGGACGCCCTTGCCGTCGACGAACTGGCGGCGCACGAGGTGACCCGGGCCCTTCGGGGCGACCATCGCGACGTCGACGTTCGCCGGCGGCTTGATCAGGTCGTAGCGGATGTTGAAGCCGTGCCCGAAGAAGATCGCGTCGCCGTCCTTGAGGTTCGGCGCGATGTCCTGCTCGTAGATGAAGCGCTGCTTCGTGTCCGGCGCCAGGATCATGATCAGGTCGGCCTCGGCCGACGCCTCGGCCGGGGTGAGCACACGCAGGCCCTGCTCCTCGGCCTTCGCCCGCGACTTGGACCCCTCGGGCAGGCCGATGCGGACGTCGACGCCGGAGTCGCGCAGGCTCAGCGAGTGGGCGTGGCCCTGGCTGCCGTAGCCGATGACAGCGACCTTGCGCCCCTGGATGATCGAGAGGTCGGCGTCGTCGTCGTAGAAGATTTCCACTGCCATGGGGGTTACTGCTTCCTTTCCTGACTTACTTCTTTAACGCGGTGATGTGGCGGTGATGGAACGGGCGCCCCGCCCCACCGCGACCATGCCTGACTGCACCAGCTCGCGGATGCCATACGGCTCCAGCATCCGCAGCAGCGCACCGATCTTGTCGGACGTCCCGGTGGCCTCGACGGTGAGCGCCTCCGGGGAGACGTCCACCACCTTGGCCCGGAAGAGCTGGACGGTTTCGAGGACCTGGCTGCGCACGGTGTTGTCGGCGCGGACCTTGACCAGCAGCAGTTCACGCTGCACGGCGGTCGACTGTTCCAGCTCGACGATCTTGATCACGTTGACCAGCTTGTTGAGCTGTTTGGTCACCTGCTCGAGCGGTAGCTCTTCGACGGCGACCACGATCGTCATGCGGGACACCTCGGGGTTTTCCGTGGGCCCGACGGCGAGGGACTCGATGTTGAAACCGCGGCGGGAGAACAGGCCCGAAACGCGCGCGAGCACACCCGGCTTGTTCTCGACCAGGACACTCAGCGTGTGGACGCTCATCTCAGCGCTCACCTTCCCCAGCGGCTTCCGCGGCGGCCTCGGTCGTCTCCACCGAAACCTCGTCGTCGTCGAACAGCGGCCGGATGCCCCGGACCGCCATGATCTCGTCGTTGCCGGTGCCCGCGGCGACCATCGGCCACACCTGGGCATCCTTCCCCACGACGAAGTCGATCACGACGGGGCGGTCGTTGATCTCCATCGCGCGGCGGATCGTCGCGTCGACGTCTTCCTTCGTCTCGCAGCGCAGCCCGGCGCACCCCAGCGCCTCGGCCAGCAGCACGAAGTCCGGGATGCGGTGCTTGTGCGTGCCGAGGTCGGTGTTGGAGTACCGCTCCGAGTAGAAGAGGTTCTGCCACTGCCGGACCATGCCCAGGTTGCCGTTGTTGATCACGGCGACCTTGATCGGCGCGCCCTCGATGGCGCAGGTGGCCAGCTCCTGGTTGGTCATCTGGAAGCAGCCGTCGCCGTCGATCGCCCACACCGGGGTGTCCGGGACGCCGAACTGCGCGCCCATCGCCGCGGGCACCGCGTACCCCATGGTGCCGAGGCCGCCGGAGTTGATCCAGGTGCGCGGGTTCTCGTACTTGACGAACTGCGCGGCCCACATCTGGTGCTGGCCGACGCCGGCGGCGTACACCGCGTCCGGGCCGACGAGCTGGCCGATCCGCTCGATGACGTACTGCGGCGACAGCGAACCGTCGTCCGGCCACTCGTAACCGGCCGGGTAGTTCGTGCGCCAGTCGTCGGCCTGGGTCCACCAGTCGGTGAGGTCGGGCTTGCCGCCGTGGTCGAACTCCGTCTGCACGGCGGTGATCAGCTCGCCGATGATCTCCTTGCAGTCGCCCACGATCGGGACGTCCGCCTTGCGGTTCTTGGAGATCTCGGCCGGGTCGATGTCGGCGTGCACGATCGCGGCGTCCGGCGCGAACGAGGACAGCTGGCCGGTGACGCGGTCGTCGAACCGGGCCCCGAGCGCGATCAGCAGGTCGGCGCGCTGCATCGCGGCGACGGCGGCGACCGAGCCGTGCATGCCCGGCATGCCCAGGTGCTGCGGGTGCGAGTCGGGGAACGCGCCGCGTGCCATCAGCGTGGTGACGACCGGGATGTTCGTCAGCTCGGCGAGCTGCTTCAGCTGCTCGTGCGCCTCCGCCTTGATGACACCGCCACCGACGTACAGCACCGGGCGGCGCGACTTCGCGACGAGCTTCGCGGCTTCGCGGACCTGCTTGCCGTGCGGGCGCAGCGTGGGGCGGTAGCCCGGCAGCCGCATCTCGGTCGGCCAGGAGAAGGAGGTCATCTCCTGCAGCACGTCCTTGGGGATGTCCACCAGCACCGGGCCGGGTCGGCCCGTCGACGCCAGGTGGAACGCCTCGGCGATGGTCCGCGGGATGTCCGCGGGGTCCGTGACGAGGAAGTTGTGCTTGGTGATCGGCATGGTGATGCCGCAGATGTCGGCTTCCTGGAACGCGTCGGTGCCGATCAGCGCCCGGGACTGCTGGCCGGTGATGGCCACGACCGGGACGGAGTCCATGTTCGCGTCGGCGAGCGGCGTGACCAGGTTCGTCGCGCCCGGGCCGGAGGTGGCCATGCAGACGCCGACCTTGCCGGTGGCCTGCGCGTAACCGGTGGCCGCGTGGCCCGCGCCCTGCTCGTGGCGGACCAGGATGTGGCGGACCTTCGTCGAGTCCAGCAGCGGGTCGTAGGCCGGCAGGATGGTGCCGCCCGGAATGCCGAAGACCACCTCGGCGCCGACCGCCTCGAGCGAACGCACGAGCGACTGGGCGCCGGTGACGCGCACCGGGGTTCCCGCCGGTGGCGCCGGCTTCGGACGTGCTCCGGGCGCGCCGGGTGTGGGGCCCGGCTTCGTCGGATTTGTGGCACTGGTCATCGGGTCTGCCTCGTGGGTCTCGGTGTCACTCGTTCGGGTCGGTTTTGTGCGGTGGGGCCAGGAATCTCTTGCCTCGGGCAACAAAAAACCCTCGCCGACCGTAAGGTCGCACGAGGGTCGCGCGTCGACGCAGCGGAAAGACTTCCCTAAGCGTCGACGCGCTTGGGAAGTACGAGGCCGGTCAGCGGTGTCACGCTGGTGACGCTAGTCCGCAGGTCTCCCAAGTGTCAACTCTGCGGGATGGTGTGTCCGCATGCTGGGCAGCCCGGCGGCGCACACGACCCGGGTCCGGGCCGGTCCGCGGCGCGGTGCACCATTTCCGCGTGGCCGAAAAAGAGCAGGACGAAGGCCGGAAGGCCGTCTTCCGGATCCCCCGCACGTCGTACCTGGCGATCGCCCTCCTGACGATCTGTGTGACGCCGATCGCCCTCGGGGAGATCCCGTACCTGCAGTGGCTCTACATCTTCCCGATCGCGCTGCTGGTGTTCGTGATCCGCACGCGCACCATCGCGAACCGCGAAGGGCTCGCCACGCGGACGATGTTCGGCAAGCGGGACGTGCCGTGGTCGGCGCTGAAGGGCCTCGCGATCACCAAGAAGTCGCGTGTCCAGGCGGTGTTGAAGGACGACACGAAGGTGCCGCTGCCGACGGTGCGGACCCGGCACCTGCCGGTGCTGTCGCTGGTCAGCGAGGGTCTCGTCGCCGACCCGAGCGGGTTGCTGGACAGCGAAGACATCAAGCCGGCCAAGCCGGAGACGTCGCCCAGCGAGTAACCCTCGGGCCCCGTGGTCTAAATTGGTAGGACCAGTTTCGCCGGAGCGTCCCGGACCTCCGCCTGGCCCACCATTCCGACCTGGGAGTTCGCCGTGCCGCCTCTCCGTTCCCGGACCACCACCCACGGCCGCAACGCGGCGGGCGCGCGCTCGCTCTGGCGCGCCACCGGCATGACCGACAGCGACTTCGGCAAGCCGATCGTGGCGATCGCCAACTCCTACACGCAGTTCGTGCCGGGCCACGTGCACCTCAAGGACCTCGGCGAGATCGTCGCCGGCGCGGTCAAGGAAGCCGGCGGCGTCGCGCGCGAGTTCCACACGATCGCCGTCGACGACGGCATCGCGATGGGCCACTCGGGCATGCTCTACTCGCTGCCTTCGCGCGAGATCATCGCCGACTCGGTCGAGTACATGGTCAACGCGCACCAGGCCGACGCGCTCGTCTGCATCTCCAACTGCGACAAGATCACCCCGGGCATGCTCAACGCCGCGATGCGGCTCAACATCCCGGTCGTGTTCGTCTCCGGCGGCCCGATGGAGGCCGGCAAGGCCGTCGTCGTGGGCGGCGTCGCGCAGGCCCCGACCGACCTGATCACCGCGATCGCGGCGTCGGCCAGCAGCGAGGTCGACGACGACGGGCTGGACATCGTCGAGCGCTCCGCCTGCCCGACCTGCGGCTCGTGCTCCGGCATGTTCACCGCCAACTCGATGAACTGCCTCACCGAAGCGCTGGGCCTTTCGCTGCCGGGCAACGGCTCGACGCTGGCGACGCACGCCGCGCGCCGCGCGCTGTTCGAGGACGCCGGCCGCACGGTCGTCGAGCTGTGCCGTCGCTGGTACGAAAATGACGACGACTCGGTCCTGCCGCGCTCGATCGCGTCGAAGGCGGCGTTCGAGAACGCGATGGCGCTCGACATGGCCATGGGCGGCTCGACGAACACGGTGCTGCACATCCTCGCCGCCGCCCAGGAGGGCGAGGTCGACTTCACCATCACCGACATCGACGAGATCGGCCGCCGGGTGCCCTGCCTGTCCAAGGTGGCGCCGAACTCCGACTACCACATGGAAGACGTCCACCGGGCCGGCGGCATCCCGGCGATCCTCGGCGAGCTCTACCGCGGCGGCCTGCTCAACACCGACGTCCGCTCGGTGCACTCCGACGACATCGAGTCGTGGCTGGGCTCGTGGGACATCCGGGCTGCTTCGCCTTCTCCGCGAGCGGTCGAGCTGTTCCACGCGGCACCGGGCGGGGTCCGCACGACACAGGCGTTCTCGACCTCGAACCGCTGGTCGTCCCTGGACACCGACGCCGCCGGTGGTTGCATCCGCGACGTCGAGCACGCGTACACGAAGGACGGCGGCCTGGCGATCCTGCGCGGCAACCTCGCCGAGAACGGCGCGGTGATCAAGGCCGCGGGCATCGACGAGGAGCTGTGGCACTTCGAAGGCCCGGCGCGCGTGCTGGAGAGCCAGGAGGAAGCCGTGTCGGCGATCCTCAAGAAGGAGATCCAGCCGGGCGAGGTGCTGGTCATCCGCTACGAAGGCCCCGCGGGCGGCCCGGGCATGCAGGAGATGCTGCACCCGACGGCGTTCCTCAAGGGTTCGGGCCTGGGCAAGAAGTGCGCCCTGATCACCGACGGCCGTTTCTCCGGCGGCTCGTCCGGAATTTCGGTCGGCCACATCTCGCCGGAAGCCGCCGCGGGCGGCCTGATCGCCCTGGTCGAGAACGGCGACCGGATCCTGCTGGACATCCACTCACGCCGGCTGGAACTGCTGGTGGACGCGGAGATCCTGGCCGAGCGGCGCTCGAAGATGGAGGCGTCCGAGCGCCCGTGGCAGCCGGCGGAGCGCCAGCGCCCGGTGACGGCGGCCCTGCGCGCCTATGCCCGGATGGCCACGTCGGCCGACACGGGCGCGGTCCGCGACGTGAACAAGTAAGTCTGGTTTGTGGCGAAGGGGGCTTACCTCGCATCGGTTGCGAGGTAAGCCCCCTTCACTGCACCGGAAGGCCGCCCTTCCTCGATGCGGCCTGCACGGCGTTTCGAGCCCCCTGCCGTGGCGTTTCGAGCCCCCGCCATGGCGTTTCGAGGCCCCCACTATGACGTTTCGAGGCCCCCGCCGTGAGGGGGACCCCCGATTTCAACGTTACCGGCGAGCACCGACAATTCCCGGCCCGCCACACCCGGTTGTCCACAGGCCGCGCCCCACGCCCCGAGTTATCCCCAGCCCCTCGGGGGGACCCCCGGTTTCAACGTTACCGGCAGGCACCGACAATTCCCGGCCCACGGCGACCAGTTGTCCACAACCCGCGCGCTCACCCCCGAGCTGTCCACAACCCCGTCGAAAGCCCCCGCGCAACTACCGTGTCAAAACGATGACCACAACCGCGGCCGCCGCGGCCAGCAGCAGCGAAACCAGCCCCAACGGCAGCGGCCGCCGTCGCCACGGCGTGTTCCGCTCCAGCGAAATCGGCCCGGCCCCGGTGAACAGCAAGCTCAGCGCCGTCGCACCGAGCAGCAGCTCGAACTCGAACCCCTGCCCCTGCTGCTCGAAGAACCCGCCGTGGAACTTCGCGTAGACGATGTTCGCCGCGACCCCGAGCAGGCCCGCCGCGGCGAGCGGCGTGAACAGCCCGACGATCACGAGCACCCCGCCGCCGACCTCCGTCACGCCGGTGATCCACGCCAGCAGCGTCGTCTGCTTGTGGTAGCCGAAGGTCTCCAGCGCCCGCGCGAACCCGCCGATGCCCGGCCCGCCGAACAGGCCGAACAGGTGCTGCAGGCCGTGCGCGCCCATGGTCACGCCGAGCGCCAGTCGCAGGATCAGCAGGCCGAGCCCGAGCCCGCCCTGCCGAGGGCCCTCGTCGGCGCGGTCGTCCTCGACGTCCGACAGGAGGCTGGTGGGCTGCTGCGAAAAATCGTCTCCACTGCTCACGCGCGAAGGGTAGGGGATCCGCACGTGCCTGGCGAGCCGCCGCGCTAGTACTCCCCGTGCACGAGGTTGTCCGGCAGTTCACCACCGGCGTACCGCGCGATCTCGGCCGCGGCGACGGCGTACGAGCGGCCCCGGACCCCGCGCACCGCCCCGCCGACGTGCGGCGTCAGCAGCAGGCCCGGCACCGTCCACAGCGGGTGCCCGGCAGGCAGCGGCTCGGGGTCGACGACGTCGAGCGCGGCGCGCAGCCGGCCCGTGGTCAATTCGGCGACCAAGGCGTCGGTGACGACAACGGCGCCGCGCGCGACGTTGACCAGCACCGCGCCGTCGCGCATCTCGGCCAGGAACTCCGCGTCGGCCATCCCCCGGGTGCGCGAGGTCAGCGGCACCATCAGCACCACGACGTCGTGCAGGCCGAGCAGCCCCGGCAGCTCGCGCACGCCGTGCACACCCTCCCGCGCGGTCATCCCGACCATCGTGCACCGCGCGTCGAACGGCTCCAGCCGGCGCCGCAGGTGTTGTCCCAGGTCACCGGCACCGACGACCAGCACGCGCTTGCCCTGCAGCGTGTCGGTGCTCTGCCGCTCCCACCGGCCCTCGCGCTGGGCGACGGCGAAGTTGTCCAATTTCCGGTAAATCGACAGCAGCGCGGCGACGACCCACTCGGCGGTGCTCCCGCCGTGCGCGCCGCGGCAGGTGGAGAGCAGGACACCGTCGGGCACCTTGCCGACCCAGTCCTCGGCGCCCGCGGACAGCAGCTGGATCAGCTTGAGGTTCGGCAGCGTGCGCCAGAGCTCCTCACCCGGCGGGTGCTTGCCGGGGATCAGCACCTCGGCCTTCGCGGCCTCCGGCGGCACCGGCTCGCCCCACTGGTAGCGCACGGGCAGGACCCGCGGGACCTCGGCGAGCACGCTCATGCCCTCGTCGTCGGGCACCAGGACGGTCAACGTCATGATCGCCACGGTAATGGAGGAGTACTAACCCATGGTTCACGCGCCGGGCCCTAGGCTGGGCAATCATGCGAACCCGGTACCGGTCGGCCCTGCTGGCGATCCTGGCCTGCGGCGCCCTGCTGCCCGCCGGGTGCGCGCGGTTCGACGACACGGCGGCGGGCCAGACGTTCAGCCCCGCGCCCGTCGCCAGCCCCGAGTCGCCACCCGAGGTCCAGGGCCCCGGCGCGGACTCCGGCGGTGACGGCCAGCAGGCCCGTCCCGGCCAGTCGGCCACACCCGTCCCCCCGCCGCAGGGCTGCAAGGACTTCGACCCGTCGGTGATCGCGACCTGTCTGGACACCGTCGCCGCGGTGGCCGGCCTGCCGGGTGACGGCTCCACGCCGAGCGCGCTGGCCGGCGAGCGCAAGAGCGGCCGGGTGCTGCTCGCAACGGCGGGCAAGGACGCCGTCGACTTCGCGAAACTCGACGTCCAGGCAGCCGGCGACGGTGGCCTGACCGGGCTCGCGCTCTCGCCGTCGTACGTCGAGGACCAGCTCGTGTTCGCTTATGTGACGACGGCGACCGACAACCGCGTCGTGCGCTTCGCGAAGGGCCAGGCGGCGAAGCCGGTGCTCACCGGCATCCCGAAGGGCGCGACCGGCAACCGCGGCACCATCAGCACCGACAACCGCGGCGCGCTGCTCGTCGCGACCGGCGACGCCGGCAACCCGAACGCCGCCGCCGACCCCAACTCGCTGGCCGGCAAGGTCCTGCGGATCGACACGTCCGGCAAGGCCGCGGCGGGCAACCCGAACGGCGCGCTCGTGGTGGCGGCCGGGCTGCACGCCCCCGGCGGGATCTGTGCGTCCGCCGACGGCGGCCGCGTCTGGATCACCGACCGGCTCGCCGACAAGGACGCCCTCTACCGGCTGCAGGCCGGGCAGCCGCTGACGGCGCCGGCGTGGACGTGGACGGACAAGCCGGGCGTTGCGGGCTGCGCCGACTTCGTCGAGGCCAACGGCTCGGTCTCGGTCGGCACGTCCTTGGCCGGAAACCTGCAGAGCCTGCCGGTGACCCCCGAGGGCGCGGTCAGCGGTAAGCCGACGATCAGCCTCGACGGCAAGACCGGCAAACCGCCGGTGACCTACGGGCGCCTCGCCGGGATGAGCATGATCAACCCCCAGCTCGCGGTGGCCGGCACGGTCAACAAGGACGGCGGCGCCCCGGTCTCGAGCGACGACCGGGTTGTGATGATCACGCCGGCGACGTCCGGCGGCGGCAACGGCAAGGACTGACGTGACCGATCCCTTCCGGTTCTACCGGGAGCAGCACCTGCACGACGGCCCGGTCTACAAGGCACCCGCGGACGCGGTCGCGAGCTGGCGCGAGCTCGCCGAACAGGTGCGGGCCGAGCTCACCCGGATGGGGTTCCCCGCGTCCGTGGTGCCCGAAAGCGGCGACCCGCACGGCCTGCCCTACGGCGCGCACATCTGGGTGAACCACATCGAACCGTTCGGCGTCACGCTCGACTGGGTTCCCCCGGTCACCGGCACGCCCGAGTTCTCCGAGAAGGTCCTCACCCAAGACGTGCACAGCGGCCTGTTCCCCTACGTGGTGAACGCCGGCGAGATCATCGTCCGGACGTTGAGCAGCGTTCTCCACGAAGCCGGCTTCCGCGTCCTGACCGACCACTCGGGTGGCAACACCTACAACTACCGCGTCCTCGAAGCGCCCCGGTTCCCCCGGACCTAGGGCTTCAGCTCGACCCGGCGTCCCTCCGCCGACGACGTCAACCCGGCTTCCGCGAGCTGCAGTCCCCGGGCGGCCGAGAAGAAGTCGTAGCGGTGTTGCCGTCCGGCGACCACGTCCCGGACGAACTCCTCCCACTGGGCCTTGAAGCCGTTGTCGAACTCGGTGTTGTCCGGCACCTCCTGCCACTGGTCGCGGAACGGCTCGGTCGCCGGCAGGTCCGGGTTCCACACCGGCTTCGGCGTCGCCGACCGGTGCTGGACGCGGCAGCGGCGCAGGCCGGCGACCGCGCTGCCCTCGGTGCCGTCGACCTGGAACTCGACCAGCTCGTCGCGGAAGACACGGACCGCCCACGACGAGTTGATCTGCGCGATGGCTCCCGATTCCAGCTCGAAGATGCCGTACGCGGCGTCGTCCGCGGTGGCCGCGTAGGCCTCACCCTGCTCGTCCCAGCGGCGCGGGATGTGCGTTGTCGCTTTTGCGGTCACGGCCGAAACGCGGCCGAAGAGGTTCTCGAGCACGTAGTTCCAGTGGCAGAACATGTCGAGGACGATGCCGCCACCGTCCTCGGCGCGGTAGTTCCAGCTCGGCCGCTGCGCCTCCTGCCAGTCACCCTCGAAGACCCAGTAGCCGAACTCGCCGCGCACCGACAGGATCCGCCCGAAGAACCCGCCGTCGATCAGCCGCCGCAGCTTCCGCAGGCCGGGCAGGAAGAGCTTGTCGTGCACAACGCCGTGGCAGATCCCCGCGTCCCGCGCGAGCCCGGCGAGCTCCAGCGCCGACGTCAGCGACTCGGCCAGCGGCTTCTCGGCGTAGACGTGCTTGCCCGCGGCGATCGCGGCGCGCACCGCCGGCTCACGCGCCGACGTCAGCTGGGCGTCGAAGTAGATCTGGACGTCGGCCAGCGCCGAATCGACGTCCGTCGTCCACGCCGTGAGGCCGTGCCGGTCGGCCAGGTCCTTGAGCTTCCCGGCGTTGCGCCCGGCGAGGATCGGCTCGAGCTGCACCCGGCTGCCGTCGGGCAGCTCGACCCCGCCCTGCTCGCGGATGGCCAGCACCGACCGGAGCAGGTGCTGCCGGTAGCCCATCCGGCCGGTGACCCCGTTGAGCAGCACTCCGATACTGGTCTGGTTCATGGCCGGCCTTCCTGGTCGAGGTACGTGTCTCAGTGGATGTCGTATTCGGCGCGCCGTCCGCACATACCGAAGCCGTCGGGGTTCGACGGCGTCGCGACCCGGACCCCCGACTGCTCGAGGTGGCTGCCGTCGCCGTCGGCGAGCGCCTTGAGGTGGGCGCCGGTCAGTTCGGCGGCCTTGAGCGCGCAGGCCTGCCAGCGCGGAACCCACTCGCCGATTTTCGGCGAAACGAGCGCGACGGCCACCCGGTGGAACGCCCTCAGCGGCTCGGCGTCGCCGTCCAGCAAGGCCTCCCGCAACGGCAGATAACCACGAACCGCCAGGTCACGACGCTGTCGAGCGGCGTCGTCGCTTTTCGGCAACGCGGCCGCGTCGGCGTAGGCGGCAGGGTCGGCGAGCACGTCGGGCGGGAAGGTGAACACGGCGTCGCCGGCCTCCGGCAGCCCGCTGTTCTGCATGAGCACGGTGACGCGCAGCCCGCCGCCCTGCACCATCCGGTGCACGGTCCCCGGCGCGAACCACGCGATCACCCCGGCCTCCAGCGGCGTCTCGGCGTAACCGCCGACGCTCAGGGTCTGGACGGCGCCTTGGCCGCCGGTGACGACGTAGGCCTCGGTGCAGGCGAGGTGCAGGTGCGGACTGCCGCCGCAGACGCCGTCCTCGGCTTCCCAGTCGTAGGCGCGCAGGTGCGAAACGCCGATGCCACCCGGTAGGGGGAATTCGTCCATGCCCAGCCCTTCAGAATCCGTGACTCTCGAGGTACCGCGTCACCCGATCGCGGTCCCAGGCTCCGTCGGCGACGACGATCCGATAGCGGTAAGCAAACCTCTCCCCCGGCGGCAGGGCGAATTCCTCGAAAAACGCCCAGGAGATGGCGACCATCGGCGTGTCCTGCGAACGAACGAACCAGTGCGACTCGTGGATCGCCCCGTCGTTCTCGGGCGCGTGCGCGAAGACGAGCGTCGAATGCGCGTCGACGTCGTCGTGTTCACCGACGAAGGCCAGCCACGGCGCCTGCGCACCCATCATCTTGTCGCCATCCAGGTCACCAGGCCCGAGGACGCGGCCGCCACTGAAGTCGCGCGGGCCCCGCCAGTGCAGACCGGTGTACCCGGCCTGCTCACGGCCGGCGGTGGTCGGGCTGCCGAACACGAGCGGCGCGTCGCGGACGTTGGTGAGCTCGATCGCCCAGTCGATGGCCCACGCGCCTTCGTCGGGCTCGACCGAATGAACGACGATGTCGCGCCGCTCCCGCGCCCACGGGTCGCCGCCGTTGGCCACCCAGGTGAGCCGTTCGGTGATGCTCAGCCGGTCACCGTCGACCGTGAACGCGGAGAACTCGTCGTGCCGCATGGAGCCGATGCGGTCGGGCAGGTCCTGGTACCAATCTCCCGGGACGTAGGTGTGGCCGCCCCAGAAGTTCTGGCCGGAGAGGTGGCTGGCCGTCATCTGCAGGCCCTTGTGCCAGCGGTGGTCGGCGGGCCGGTACCCGCTGACGCGCCGGCCGCGGAGGGTGCGCAGCGGGTGGGTGTAGGGCTTCCGGGACTCGTAGGCCACCGGGTCGGGCTTGTACACATAGGACATCAGTTGCACCCCGGCCGCCTCGACGGTCACGTGGTCGCCGTGCCGGTGGGTCACGGTGATGGGCGCGCTCACCGTGGGTCCCCCGCCATGGACCGGTAGAAGGCATCACCGGGCCCGATCTCCCCACGGCGCACGCCGAGCCCGGTGCACGCGGACTTGTACAACGCCGCGACGAACTCCAGCACCCGCCGCCCATCGGCCCCGCTGCAGGGTGGCCGCCGCCGTTGCCGAAATGCGGCAAGAACGGGCGCCAACGCGGCGGCATGCGAGCTCCGGACGTCCTCAACCGGCGCATCAACCTCGCCCAGGCCCGGCGCGGCGGTGTAGCGCCAGTCGCCGTTGCCGTACCCGTAGAGGTGCGTGAGCTCGGCGGTCGCCCGCTCGCAGTCGATCCGGATCCGGCTCACCTCGTCCGGCGAGACGACGCTGTTGACGACGGTCCCCAGCACCCCCGACTCGAACCGGACGAGCGCGGTGGAGACGTCCTCGGTCTCGACGTCGTGCACGAGCCGCGCGGTCATCGCGCGCACTTCGGCCCAGTCGCCGAGCAGGTGGAGCAGCAGGTCCATCTGGTGGATGCCGTGCCCCATGGCCGGCCCGCCACCTTCGGTCTCCCACCGCCCCCGCCACGGCACGGCGTAGTAGTCGGCATCCCGAAACCAGGTGGTCTGACAATGCGCGACGAGCGGACGACCGAGTTGCCCTCGCGCGAGCAGGTCCCGGAAGTGCGCGGCGCCGGAGCCGGACCGCTGCTGGTAGACGAAGGAAACGTAGGGACCCCCGTCCCGTTCGGCAGCAGCCATCTCGTCGTACTCGGCCAGCGACCGACACGGCGGCTTCTCACACCAGACCCAGGCGCCGCTCGCCAGCGCCACCTTGGTCTGTTCAACGTGCAGGCCGGGCGGAGTGCAGATCGAGACGAGATCGGGTTCCTGCTCGGCGAGCAGCGAGCCGAGGTCACGGTAGGGCTTGGCGTGCTCGGTCCCGGCACAGAAAGCCACTGCCCGGCTCTCGTCGATATCGGCAGCTGCCACGAGGTCAACGTCGTGATGATGAGCCTGATAGGCGGCGCGGTGACTATCAGCGATTCCACCGGCCCCGACGACGGCGACGCGTAAGCGCTTTCCCTGAGCCAACCCGGACCTCCTTACTCAGCAAGCACTTGACGCCGGCGACCCCACGCGGCGTCCACTCGTCCCGCGGCCCCCACGACCAGTCCGCGCGAACTCCTGTCCACACCCGCTCTCCACGACGCGAGCCCTCCGCCCTCACGGCTTTGCTCTCCATAACGCGCAACCTCTGCTCGCCCCGCGTCGTTCCTGGGCACCGCAGCCTCCCGCGGCTCCACCATCCGACCGTCTCAGAAAGCGCTTTCTCACGCAACGGCCCATCTGGACTGTCAACGTTGTCACCGCCGACGGTCGACCGAACGGACGACCCGGCCCCCACCCAGACCGCCCCACCAGACGCCGCGACACGGCGCTCCGGCGATCAGCGGCTCTTGCTCCGAGGCTCACGTTTCCGCGACTGGCGGGTTTCAGCCCGCATCGCACGCACGTCCATAAAAGCAACCACGCCCGACACGAGCGCGGCGAGCGACCCGAGGAACCGCCCGAAGCCCGGATTGATGGCGATCCCAGCGACGTCGAAGATGCCGCGCTGGTCCGCGTCGAACTCCCAGTCGAGGGTGAACCAGCCCAGCGCCACCAGCAGCAGCGACGCCGCGGCGACCACCAGCCACAGGTGCGGCAGGCCACTGACCCGCATGGTCCGGATTCGCCCGAAAACGACCACGACCAGTCCCGCCAGTAACAACAGCAGCGGCGGGCACCAAGCGAAGAAGCTCGAGTTCCACGCATCCCGGGCGACGTCACCGTGCGGTAACTGCGACAGGATGTCTTCGATGTCTGGCTTGTTGGCATCCAGCGTGGTCCACGGCAGGAACGTCGAGCCCAGCGCGAGCAGCCCGGCCGCCAGGCCGAGCCACTCGCGCCAGGTGACGCTCTTGACCGAAAAGGGCTGTGTCATGAAAACGGTCAGGAGCCGACGCGCTCGATGATCAGCTCGCGGACCCGCTTGGCGTCGGCCTGCCCCTTGGTCGCCTTCATGACCGCGCCGACGATCGCGCCCGCCGCGGCCACCTTGCCGCCGCGGATCTTGTCCGCGACGTCCGGCTGCGCGGCCAGGGCCTCGTCGATCGCCGCGAGCAGGGCCGAGTCGTCCGAGACGACCTTCAGCCCGCGCTTCTCGACGACGTCCCGAGGCTCACCCTCGCCGGCGAGCACGCCCTGGAGGACCTCCTTGGCCAGCTTGTTCGTCAGCTCGCCGGACGACACCAGCGCGATGATCTCCGCCACCTGCTTCGGGGCGATCGGCAGATCCGCCAGCTCGACCTCGCGGGCGTTCGCCTCCTGCGCCAAGGTGTTGACCCACCAGCCGCGCGCCTCGTCCGGCGACGCGCCGGCCTCGACCGTGGCCGCGACCAGGTCGACGGCGCCGACGTTCAGCAGGTCACGCAGGGCTTCGTCGGAAAGTGACCATTCCGTCTGGATCCGCTTGCGCCGCTCGGACGGCATCTCCGGCAGCGTGCCGCGCAGCTGCTCGACCCACTCGCGCGAGGGCGCGATCGGGACCAGGTCGGGCTCCGGGAAGTACCGGTAGTCCTCGGCGGTCTCCTTGGTGCGGCCCGGCGACGTCGAGCCGTCGGCCTCCTGGAAGTGCCGCGTCTCCTGCTTGATCTTGCCGCCGTCGGCGAGGATCGCCGCCTGCCGCGTCATCTCGTAGCGAACGGCCCGTTCGACGCTGCGCAGCGAGTTGACGTTCTTCGTCTCGGTGCGGGTGCCGAACTCGGTCGCATCCTTCGCCATCAGCGAAACGTTCGCGTCGCAGCGCAGCGAGCCCTGGTCCATGCGGACGTCCGACACGTCGAGCGCACGCAGCAGGTCACGCAGCGCCGACACGTAAGCACGCGCGACCTCGGGTGCCCGCTCGCCGGTGCCCTCGATCGTCTTGGTGACGATCTCGATCAGCGGCACGCCGGCCCGGTTGTAGTCGAGCAGCGAGTGCTCGGCGCCGTGGATCCGGCCAGTGGCGCCGCCGACGTGCAGCGACTTGCCGGTGTCCTCCTCCATGTGCGCGCGCTCGATCTCCACGCGCACGACCTCACCGTCGTCGAGCGTGACGTCGAGGTAGCCGTTGAAGGCGATCGGCTCGTCGTACTGCGACGTCTGGAAGTTCTTCGGCATGTCCGGGTAGAAGTAGTTCTTCCGGGCGAACCGGCACCACTCGGCGATCTCGCAGTTCAGCGCGAGACCGATCCGGATCGCACCCTCGACGGCCTTGCTGTTGACGGCCGGCAGCGCGCCGGGCAGGCCGAGGCAGGTCGGGCAGACCTTCGTGTTCGGCTCGCCGCCGAACTCGTTCGGGCAGCCGCAGAACATCTTGGTGTTGGTGTTCAGCTCGACGTGCACCTCGAGCCCCAGCACGGGGTCGAAGCGTTCGATGACGTCGGCGTAGTCCATCAACTCGGCCACGGCAGTCACTTCGTTCCTCCCAGCTCCGGGACCTTGTGGATGAGCGCTCCACCGGCGGCGGCGTCGCGGGCGGCCTCGTAGGCGGCGCCGACCCGGTAGAGCCGGTCGTCGGCGAGCGCCGGGGCCATGATCTGCAGGCCGACGGGCAGCCCGTCCTCGTCGGACAGCCCGCTCGGCACGCTCATGGCGGCGTTGCCGGCGAGGTTCGACGGGATCGTGCACAGGTCGGCGAGGTACATCGCCATCGGGTCGTCGACGCGCTCGCCGATCTTGAACGCCGTGGTCGGCGTCGTGGGCGAAACGAGGACATCGACCTTTTCGAAGGCGGCCGCGAAGTCACGCGTGATCAGCGTGCGCACCTTCTGCGCCGAGCCGTAGTAGGCGTCGTAGTAGCCGGACGACAACGCATAGGTGCCCAGCATGATGCGCCGCTTGACCTCGGCGCCGAAGCCCTTTTCGCGAGTCAGCGACATGACCTCTTCGGCGCTGTGCGTGCCGTCGTCGGCGACGCGCAGGCCGTAGCGCATGGCGTCGAACCGGGCGAGGTTCGACGAGCACTCGCTCGGCGCGATCAGGTAGTACGCGGGCAGCGCGTAGACGAAATGCGGACAAGACACCTCGACGACCTCGGCGCCGAGCGCACGCAGCTGCTCGACCGCGGCCTGGAAGGACCGCTCCACGCCCGGCTGGTAGCCGTCGCCGCCGAACTCCTTCACGACGCCGACCTTGACGCCCTTCAGGTCACCGTTCGCCCCCTGGCGAGCGGCGGCCACGACCGGCGGCACCGGCGCCTCGATCGACGTCGAGTCCCGCGGGTCGTACCCGGCGATGACCTCGTGCAGCAGCGCGGCGTCGAGCACCGTCCGGGCGCAGGGCCCGGCCTGGTCGAGCGAAGACGAAAAAGCGACAAGGCCGTAGCGCGAGACGCCGCCGTAGGTCGGCTTGACCCCGACGGTGCCGGTGACGGAACCGGGCTGCCGGATCGACCCGCCCGTGTCCGTGCCGATGGCGAGGGCCGCCTCGAAGGCCGCGATCGACGCCGACGAGCCACCGCCCGACCCGCCCGGGATGCGGGCGTGGTCCCACGGGTTGTGCGTCGGGCCGTACGCCGAGTTCTCGGTCGACGACCCCATGGCGAACTCGTCCATGTTCGTCTTGCCGAGAATCACGACACCGGCCTCACGCAGCTTGCGCGTCACCGTCGCGTCGTACGGCGGGATCCAGCCTTCGAGCGTTTTCGAACCACAGGTGGTCGGCACGCCCTCGGTGGTCAGGACGTCCTTGAGCGCCAGCGGCACCCCGGCCAGCGGCGACGCGGGCGCCTGGCCGTCGGCGATGCCCTCGTCGACGGCCTTGGCCGCGGCCAGCGCGCCCTCGGTGTCGACGTGCAGGAACGCGTGGATGTGGTCGTCGACCTCGGCGATCCGGTCCAGGTGGGCCTGCGTGACCTCGACCGCGGACACCTCGCGCGTGTGGATCTTCTCCGCCAGCTCCGCGGCGGTCAGCTTGATGAGCTCGGTCACTGCTCTTCCCCCAGAATCCGCGGCACCCGAAAGCGGCCGTCCTCGGCGGCCGGCGCACCGGCCAGCGCCTGCTGCTGCGAGAGCCCGGGGACGACAACGTCCCGTCGGAAGACATTCGTCAGCGGCACGGCGTGCGACGTGGGCGGCACGTCGGCGGCGGCGACCTCGCTCACCTTGGCCACCGAGTCCAGGATCTGGTCGAGCTGGCCGGCGAAGACGTCGATCTCGTCGTCGGTCACGGCCAGCCTGGCCAGCTTCGCGAGGTGCGCGACCTCGTCTCGGGAAATGTTGGGCACGCGGGTGACTCCCGGGTTGTGCTGTGCGGGTTGTCTCGGAAGCTGCAAGTCTATGGTGGCGGCGCGGGCGGACTCGACTGGGTTACGCCCGGCGCAAGCCGGGTGCCGTCCGGCGACGCTCGCATCCCGCCCGGCGGACAGCGGGTCCCGCGGGCCGGGTGGGTCTGTCACAATCGGCGACCGGCATCGAGCGTCCCACGGCAAGGCTGGGACGCCAGAGGTGAGAGGGGCGCGTGGTGTCGTTCCTGATCCGGGTCCTCCTTCCGGACAGCCCGGGGACCCTCGGCGCGGTCGCCACGGCGCTCGGCACGGTAGGCGCCGACATCCTCAGCGTGGACGTCGTCGAACGCGGCACGG
This sequence comes from Amycolatopsis sp. NPDC051758, assembly GCF_044453095.1. Taxonomy (NCBI): domain Bacteria; kingdom Bacillati; phylum Actinomycetota; class Actinomycetes; order Pseudonocardiales; family Pseudonocardiaceae; genus Amycolatopsis; species Amycolatopsis sp. NPDC051758. The sequence goes on from NZ_JBITCJ010000006.1 coordinate 372,849, forward strand.
GCGTGGCCGTCGACGACCTCGTGGTCGAGCTGCCGTCCGGCCGTTTGCCCGACGCGCTCATCACGGCGGCGGAGAGCGTCGAAGGCGTCGAAGTGGACGCGGTCCGCCCCTACGCGGGCGTGCTCGACACGCACCGTGAACTCGAACTCGTCGAAGAGATAGCTGCGCGGCCGAAAAGCGGCCTCGACATCCTGGCGGAGGGCGTCCCCCGCATCGTGCGCGCCGGCTGGGCGATGATCGTCGAACACGCCGAAACGGGCGCGATCCGGCTGGCCTCCTCCAGCGCGGCGCCGGAGACCCCGATCACCGACCTGCCCTGGCTGCCGCTCGAACGCGCGACGGTCCTCGACAGCGAGGAGGCCTGGATCCCGGAGACGTGGAAGGAGCTCGGCACCGAACTGGCCGCGACCCCGCTCGGCAAACCGGGCAAGGCGCTGCTGGTGGCCCGCCCGGGTGGGCCGAACTTCCGCGCCGCCGAGGTCGCCCGGCTCGCTCATCTCGCGGGAATCGTCGCCGTCGTCCTCGACGGCTAGCCCCGAAGGCACGTTGTCGAAAAGGGGACGAGTCCGCGCGGACTCGTCCCCTTTTCGACGAACGCCAGGTCAGACGTCGATCTGGTAGGCGATCAGACTGATGTGCGGGAACGGCCGCCAGTCCCGCTCGGCCAAGCGCGCGAACCCGAGACGCGCGTAAAGCCGGTGCGCGCTGTCCATCCCGCTGAGGCTGCTCAGCACCACCTTGCGAATGCCCGACGCCCGCGCGCGGTCGAGCACGGCTCGCGTCAACGCCTCACCTACACCACGGCCACGCGCCGACGGCGCCACCGCAAGCATCCGGAACTCCAGCTCCCCCGGACGCGAGATCTCGGCGTACGGCGACCCAGGCCGCACGACGGTCACGGTGCCGAGCACCTCCCCCGCCGCGTCGACGGCGACGAGCACTTCGGCCAGCTCAGCCCGCGCCGCGATGTCACGCAGCTTCGCGTCGTACCCGACGTCGCCAGCCAAGTGACCATCAACGTCATAGGCCTGGACCGTGACCTCGCCGGCCGCGGCGTACTCCTCGGGCCGCGACGGCCGGATCTCGACATCACCCATCCGTCTCCCCAGACTCGTCTTCGGTGGTTTCGTCGCCGGCCGGCAGTGCCACCTCCTGCGCCGCTTCGGGCCCCTGCTCCAGCAGGACGCGGAAGCCGCCTTCGTCCAGGACCGGCACCTTCAGCTGCACGGCCTTGTCGTATTTCGAACCAGGCGAATCCCCGACGACGACGAACGCGGTCTTCTTCGAGACCGACCCGACGGCCTTGCCGCCGCGGGCCATGATGACCTCCTTGGCCTCGTCGCGCGAGAAGCCGTCGAGCGAGCCCGTCACCACGATCGACAGCCCTTCGAGGTTGCGCGGGATCGACTCGTCACGCTCCTCCTCCATCCGCACGCCGGCACGTCGCCATTTTTCGACGATCTCCCGGTGCCAGCCGACCTCGAACCACTCCTGGGTGGCGTGCGCGATGGTCGGGCCGACGCCGTCGACGTCCGCCAGCTCTTCCTCGGTGGCCTCTTCGATCCGCTGGACCGAACCGAACTCACGGGCCAGCGCCTGCGCCGCGGTCGGCCCGACGTGCCGGATCGACAAAGCGACCAGCACCTTCCACAGCGGCCTGTCCTTCGCCACGTCGAGGTTCGCGAGCAGCTTTCGTGCGTTTGCCGACAACTCGCCGGCCTTGGTGCGGAACAGCTCGACCTCGGCGAGGCTGTCCTCGTTCAGGTCGAAGACGTCACCCTCGTCGGCGACCACCCGCGCGTCGAGCAGCGCGACCGCCGCCTCGTAGCCGAGGACCTCGATGTCGAACGCGCCGCGCCCGGCCAGGTGGAAGATCCGCTCCCGCAGCTGCGCGGGGCAGAACCGGGTGTTCGGGCAGCGGATGTCCTTGTCGCCCTCCTTCTGGTAGGCGAGCTCGGTGCCGCATTCCGGGCACTCGGTGGGCATGACGAACTCGCGTTCGTCGCCCGTGCGGGCGTCCACAACCGGCCCGAGGACCTCGGGGATGACGTCGCCGGCCTTGCGAATGACGATCCGGTCGCCGATGAGCACGCCCTTGCGCTTGACCTCCTCCTGGTTGTGGAGGGTGGCCCTGGCCACGGTCGACCCCGCGACCTTGACCGGCTCGGTGACCGCGAACGGCGTCACCCGCCCAGTTCGCCCGACGCCGACCTGGATGTCCAGCAGCGTGGTGATCGCTTCTTCCGGTGGGTACTTGTAGGCGATCGCCCACCGCGGCGCGCGCGACGTCGTCCCCAAACGCCGCTGCAGCGCCACCTGGTCGACTTTGATGACAACGCCGTCGATCTCGTGTTCGGCGTCGTGGCGGTGCTCACCCCAGTAGGTGATGTGCTCGGTGAGCTCGTCGGCCGTCGTCAGGACCTTGCTGTGCGGCGACACCGGCAGCCCCCACGCGGCCAGCGCGTCGTACGCCTCCGACTGGCGCTGCGGCTCGAAGCCCTCCCGCTTGCCGAGCCCGTGACAGATCAGCCGCAGCCGGCGTTCCCGGGTGATCTTGGGGTCCTTCTGCCGCAGCGACCCGGCTGCGGTGTTGCGCGGATTCGCATACGGCGGCTTGCCCGCTTCGACCATCTTCGCGTTCAGCTCGAGGAAATCCTCGACGCGGAAGTAGACCTCGCCGCGCACCTCGACCAGAGCGGGCACCGGGAACTGGTCGGTGGCGGTGAGCGTCTCCGGCACCTGCTCCAGCGTGCGCATGTTCAGCGTGACGTCTTCGCCGGTGCGGCCGTCACCCCGGGTGAGCGCCCGGGTGAGGTGGCCGTTTTCGTACAGGAGGTTGATCGCCAGGCCGTCGATCTTCAGCTCGGCCAGGAACTCGGTCTTCCCGACCTCCTTCTCGACGCGCTCCACCCAGGTGAGGAACTCCTCGGTGTCGAACACGTTGTCCAGGCTGAGCATGCGCTCGAGGTGGTCGTAGGCGGTGAACTCGGTCGAGAACGTGCCCCCGACCCGCTGGGACGGCGAGTCGGGTGTGACCAGCGCCGGGTGCGCTTCCTCGATCTGCTGCAGTTCGCCCAGCAGCTCGTCGAACTGCCCGTCGGAGATGATCGGCGAGTCCAGGACGTAGTAGCGGAACTGGTGGTTGCGCAGTTCCTCGGCGAGGGCGCCATGCCGCTCGCGCACGTCGGCCGGGACGTCGGTGACGTCCTCGGCCGCCACCGGTGCGTCGACCGCCGCGATCTGGTCCTGGGGGAGTTCGGTGCTGCTCACGGGTGGTAACCCTAGCCGGAGGCACCGACATTTTCGTCGGGTCCGGCGTCCAGTCCGCGGACCAGTTCACGGAGCTCCAGAAGGGTGATCGCGCCGGCCGGTTCGGCCTCCGCGGTCTCGACGCGCCGTAACCGTTCGGCGGCGAGCCGTTCACCCAATGTCGCGTCGAGGGGCAGGAAAGTCATGGTTCGCCGGGTCGCGTCGTCGAGGTCGCCGAAGCCGGGGTGGAAGACGGCGACGTCGACCACGTGCTCGGCTTCGTCGACCTGCGCGACCACCCGGACGTCGGCCAGCGCGATCCGGTGCTCGCCGAGGTTCACCGTGACCTCGGTCGGATCCGGCACCGGCGGGACCGAGTCGTGGTACTCCCAGATCGCGTCCTCGAGTGGCGCGGCGGCGCGCCAAGCATCGGTGAACGGCCGCACTTCCGGATCCTCCTGGCCGGTCACGACCAGGGCGTAGATCGCGCGGCGACCACGCTCGAGCGAGAAGTGCAGCCGCGGGTGCAGCGCCTCGACCAGCTGGCAGAGCTCGTGCTCCACCCGGTGCGGCTCCCCCTCGCCGAGCGCCGCGCTGATCATCGGAAGCAGCTCAAACCAACTCCGCCAGAACTCCTCCGCGGCGGCTGCCGGGTCCTCCGGCACCTGCTGCTCGGGCCACGCGGTACGCGGGTCGGGCGGATCGGCGTCGGTGTTCTTGCGGCGGAACAGGCGCATGGTTACGGGTGGTCCTCGTTCGGTCGGCTACCCCGTCACGCTACTTGCCGCGTGAGGGGATGTCGGCGACTTGACGGATTCCGTCACCAGCCTTCCGGAGGCTCCACGAAGGCCTTTCCGAGGTCACGTGTCAGCGCCAGGGCCCGGCGCATCCAGTCGGGCGTGGCACCGGCAAGGCCACAAGCCGGTGTCGGCACCGCTCGTTCGGCGAGGACGCTGCGGTTGAAGCCGAGCCGGTCGGCCAGCCGGAACGCCGGCTCGCCGACGTCCTTCAGGCTCAGCGGGGACGCGGGCGCCGTCGTCGGAACCGCGCCCAGGAACAGCGTCGCCCCGCCGTCCCAGACTTCGCCGATTTCGTCGAGAAACGCCGCAGAGGCGCCGTCGAGCGCTGCGAGATCGAAGGCCAGGGCGTCCGCGCCTGCCGCACGCAGGAGTCCGAGTGGCGGTTTGGTGGCGCAGCAATGCAGGATCACCGGCCCGCCAGTGATCTTCTTCGCCCCGTCGATCACCGTGGCGAGCAGGTCACGGGCCTCGGGCTCCGGCACCGCTGGGACATTCCCGTAGCCGGAGGGCGTCGACAGGCCACCGGCCAGCACCGTGGGCAACGACGGCTCGTCGAACTGGACGACCACGGGCGCTCCGGTCCGGGCCTGCACCTCAGCGACGTGTTCGGTGAGGCCGTCCAGCAGGGACGACGTGAAGTCCCGCAGAGCGCCGTGATCGGTGAGCACCCGATGGCCCCGGGGCAGCTCGATCCCGGCGCCGAGCGTCCACGGGCCGGCCAGCTGGACCTTGAAGACCGACGGGGTGGCCCCGGCCTTCTCCCGCGCCTCCTGGACGGCGTCGAGATCCCAGCGCAGCAGGTCGACGGCTCGGCGGTGCTCGTGCCCCGGCCGGGAGGCGACGCGGTAGCCGCTCGGAACGACCTCGATGGCCAGGTCCACCAGCAGCGCCGCGGTCCGCCCGAGCATGTCAGCGCCGACGCCACGGGCCGGCAGCTCCGGCAGGTGCGGGAAGTCGGGCAGCTCGCCGAACACGACCGCCGCCGCCTCCGCGGCATCTGTGCCCGGCATCGAACCGATCGCCGTCGCGGCACCCGTGGGCCAAAGTCGCTCAGTCACGACCGCTGATTCTGGTCGACCACCCGCCCCGGGCGCCGACCGGGCTGCCGCACTGATACGCCGCGATGCAGACATTCGCCGCATTTCCTTTTACCGGCACCACAGGCGGGCCGGCGCGGATAGGGTGACCAGCCATGACGAGTTCGCCACCGCAGCCGGGCTGGTACCCCGACGCGCGGGACCCCCGTCTGCACCGTTGGTGGGACGGACAGGCCTGGACGGCCAACACCCGACCGGCCCACCAGGCACCGCCACCGAGCGACTCCGAGCCGATCGAGCTGGACATCGAACGCGGCCACGATCCGGCGCGCATCCAGAGCCAGGTCGGCCGCGCGACGCGTGGCCGCGGCAGTGCGCAAACCGGTGGCGGGACCCTGTTCACCGAGCCGGTCCTGGTGGTCAACCAGCGCGCCAAACTGATCGAGATGGCCAACGAGTTCGGCGTCTTCGACCAGCACGGCAACCGGCTCGGCGGGGTCGTTCAGGTCGGCCAGAGCACGCTGAAGAAGGCGATCCGGCTCCTGACCAACTACGACCAGTTCTTGACCCACAAGTTCGAGGTCCGCGACGCCAACCACAGCACCGTGCTCAAGGTGACTCGGCCGGCGAAGGTCTTCAAGTCGCGCTTCCTCGTCACGAGGGCCGACGAGTCCCCGATCGGCGAGATCGTCCAAGAGAACGTCTTCGGCAAGATCCGCTTCGGCTTCGTCGTCGACGGCCGCTCGGTCGGCGGGATCTTCGCCGAGAACTGGCGCGCCTGGAACTTCTCGATCCGCGACCACACCGACACCGAAGTCGCCCGGGTGACCAAGACCTGGGGTGGCTTCCTCAAGGCCGCCTTCACCACGGCCGACAACTACGTCGTGGAGATCCCCCATCCGCTGCCGGATCCCCTGGCCAGCATGGTGGTCGCCGCAGCCCTCACGATCGACACCGCCCTGAAGCAGGACACCGACTGAACGAGTGACCGGCGTCTCAGCTTCTCCAGGTGGACAGCAGGCCCGGCACGGCTCAGGGTGAAGAAAGGCCGGGACGCCGCAGTCTCGCCGGGACGGAGGTCACCGTGGAACCGTTGCCGGAAAGCAGCGACAGGAACTGGACCGAGCCCGGAATCTACGAGGTATCCGCCGGCGTCTACCGGATCCCGTTGCCCCTGCCCAACGACGGTCTGCGCGCGGTCAACGTCTACGCGGTCACCGATGGCGAGAAGCTGGTGCTCGTCGACTCGGGCTGGGCCCTCGCCGAGGCGCGGCAACAGCTCGCGGACGCGCTCGCCGGGATCGATGCCGAACTCGGCGACGTCAGCGAGTTCCTCGTGACCCACGTGCACCGTGACCACTATTCGCAGGCAGTCGTCCTCCGTCGCGAGTTCGGCTCGAAGATCGCCCTCGGCCAGGACGAAGAGCCCTCACTCAAGGTTTCGGGCAATCCCGACCGCCTTCCGATGGAAGCTCAGGTCGATCTCCTGTTCCAGGCTGGCGCCGGTGAAGTCGTCGAAGCCCTGGCTCGCGAGTTCGGCACGAATCGGCGACACACGGAAGCCGATCTCTGGGAAGCGCCCGACGAGTGGCTGACCCCGGGACCGCGCCCGATCCTGCCCGGCCGCGAATTCGACGTCGTCGCCACTCCCGGGCACACGGCCGGCCATGTCGTCTTCGTCGACCACAACGCAGATCTGCTGTTCTCCGGCGACCACGTGCTGCCGCACATCACGCCCTCGATCGGATTCCAGCCCGTGCCGGCCGAGTTGCCGCTCAACGACTTCATCGACTCACTGCGCCTCGTGCGCGGCATGCCGGACCGCCGCATGCTTCCCGCCCACGGTCCCGTGTCCGAAAGCGTGCACACCCGGGTCGACGAGCTGTTGGAACATCACCGGCAGCGCCTCGAAACGATGGGTTCGCAGATCGCGGCCGGCGCGAACACGGCATTCGAAACCGCGCACCGGATCGGCTGGACGCGCCGAAACCGCAAGCTGTCCGAAATGGACTCGTTCAATCAGATGCTCGCGGTCCTGGAAACCGCGGCGCACCTCGACCTGCTGGTGTCCCAGGGCAAACTGGCCGCCCAGGCCGTCGACGGCGTCCGGCACTACACGATGCCTTGACGGACGCCTCAGCACCGCGGGTAGCCGACTCGTAGCAGTTACGCCTCTCGACCGGCTTCCTGCATACTGGGCGAAATGGATGTCATCAGACGTGCCCGTGCCACGGACGTCGAAGCGCTCGTGCGCTTGTTCGGCGCACCGGGTGAGCCGCTGGCAGCCGCGCTCCGGGAGCTCATGAACACGCCGCACGTCACCCTGGTCGTGGCCGAAGACGACAACGGCGTCGCCGGGACTGCCCAACTCACGGTGTTGCGAGGACTCGGGTGGGAAGGTGCGACTCGTGGTCTGCTCGAAGGCATCCGCGCCGTTCGGCGCGGCGTGACCAGCGCTCTCTTGACCTGGGGCATCGACGAGGCTCGCCGGCGAGGCTGCACCCGACTCCACCTGGACTCCGGTCTCGCTCGCGCCGACCTTGGAGACTTCTACGCGCGCTTCGGGTTCGCGCACAGCTACCAAGGGTTCACTCGCGCCCTGTGATACTTGCGCCGTGACCGACTACACCATCCGCAGGGCACGGCGTGACGACATCGGCGCGATTGTGCGCATGCTGGCGGACGACCAGCTCGGCGCAACCCGGGACGACCCCGAAGACCTCGGCCCGTACCTGCGGGCTTTCGAGGAAATTGAGGCAGATCCGAACCAGCTCTTGGTGGTCGTCGCGACCGGCGAGCAGCCTGTCGGAACTCTCCAGCTGACGATCATTCCCGGCTTGGCCAGGCGCGGCGCGCTTCGTGGTCAAGTCGAGGCAGTGCGGATCCACGCCGAGCACCGCGGCTCCGGGCTCGGCGCCGACCTCATGCGCTGGGCGATCGACGAGTCGCGACGACGCGGGTGCGCGCTCGTGCAGCTCACCTCGGACACCTCCAGGACAGCGGCACACCGGTTCTACGAGCGCCTCGGGTTCGAACCGAGCCACACGGGCTTCAAGTTCAAGCTCTGAGCAGCGATGGTCTCGACACCACCGTTTGTCCACATTGGACATAATCTCGATTGCCCCTCTCAAAATCGGCGTCGCACGCATCCGCACCCGCGAACCATTCCGAATCAATTCCAGTCCGTCAAGTCATGAAGGGCGCGAACGGACCGTTCGCTCCCTTTCACCATCCTTTCTTGCGAACCTCGGTGACTTTTCCCGCGAACCGTCGTACGGTCACACTCATGGCATCTTCACAACCACTCCGCAAGCTCAACCCCGCTACCGGTCCTCAGAATCCCCACGACATGCTGCCGGTCATGCTGAGGTCCGTCCGTACTGATCCGGATACGTTGCAGCGCATGAAAGACGAACAAGTCGTTGACATCATCCGCGACACCGACGCAGAGATCTCCAAGCTGCAGGCCCTCCAACTACGAGCGATCGCGGATTTGAGCGTGCGCAGAAGACGGGTACCCAGCGCGGCTTCGGAAGTGGCACTGGCCTTGTCCATCACGGAACACCGTGCCAGTGCCATCGTTTCCGCGGCGAATGCGCTGATCGCGCGTCTTCCCCGCATGCTCAATCTCATGGACGACGGCAGACTCGACCTCTACCGCGCCATGAAGGTCACGGATGCGACGGCATGGTTGTCCGGAGAACATGTACGTGTCGTCGACTCGACGCTCGAAGACCGGGTTCCGGGACGAAACGCCACTCAAGTTCGCCGTGCCGCGGCTTATGCCGCCGCGCAAGCCGATCCGGAAGGTGCCGCACTCCGCAACGAGCGAAAGCTCAACGAGCGGCGGTTCGCGCTGCACCACCAGGACACCGGCGTGACGCACATGTCGGTCAACAACGCACCGACCGACAAGGCGACGGCGGCCTACGCCCGCATCGACCGGGCTGCCCGAGCACTGAAGACTCCGGAGGAGTCACGAACGCTGGATCAGCTTCGAGCGGATGTGGCCATCGATCTGCTGCTCAGTGGCACGGGTGGCCCGAGCGAACGTACGGAAGTGTTCCTGCACATCGACCTGGCCACGTACCTCGGTCTGAACGAGTCGCCGGCAACTCTGGCCGGACGCGGCCCCATCGCGGCGTCGGTGGCCCGCCAGATCATCAGCGGCCCTGACACAACGCTACGACGAGTTCTCACTGATCCGCGCACCGGTCGTGTGATCGAACTTTCGCCGACGCGCTACCCGCTCACCCCGGCGCACGACGAGTTCATCCGGGTCCGGGATCGCGAGTGCCGACAGCCCGGGTGCACGCGGCCGGCGCAAAGCTGTGGGGTCGAAGCGACTCGCGCACAGGGCGAGGCCGGAGAAGGCGGGAATCGGCCGGTCACCTACTGCTCGCGACATCGGAAGCTGAAGGGCCAGCCCGGTTGGGAGTACGAAGTCACGCCGGACGGCACTGTCACCGTCGCGACGCCGGCTGGCGGGACGCACTCGACAACACCGCCGTCGATCCCCTCCGGCCGCCTGCGAGCGAACCGCGGCCGCAAGAAGCCACGGAGGTGAACGATGATCAGCGTGTACCCGAGATCTTCGCGCTGCCCAGGACAACATCCCCGTCGTCGTCCGGGCGATAAAGAACAACCACCTGGCCGGGGGCGACTCCGCGCAGCGGCTCACGCAAGTGCACCGACATGGTGTCGGAGTCCACGTCGGCGACCGCGTCGACGATTCCTCCGTGGGCCCTGACCTGTACCACGCACTCAGTCGGCTCGGTCAGCGGACTGCCACTGGGCCAGATCGCGCGATCGGCCTCGATCATCGTGACGCCAAGCCCAGCCGCCGAGCCGACCTTGACCGAGCCGGACACCGGTTCGAGCGACAAGACGTACCTGGGACGGCCATCCGGCGCCGGGGCTTCGATCCCGAGACCCTTGCGCTGCCCGACTGTGAACCCGTGCACTCCGGTGTGCTGCCCGAGCACTGCGCCGGTTTCGGCGTCCACGAGCTCGCCCGGGCGCTGCCCCAGCCGGTTCTCCAGGAACTTCTTGGTGTCTCCATCCGGGATGAAGCAGATGTCGTGGCTGTCCGGCTTGTTGGCGACGGACAGGCCTCGGCGCTCCGCCTCGGCCCGCACTTCCGTTTTCCAGGAGTCGCCAAGGGGGAACATGGCGTGGCTGAGCTGCTCCGCGGTGAGTGAGGCCAGCACGTAGGACTGGTCCTTACCGCTGTCCGCACTACGTCGCAGCTCCGGCACGCCGTCCGCTACGGAGAGGCGCGCGTAGTGGCCCGTCGCGACCGCGTCGAACCCGAGCGCCATCGCCTTCTCGAGGAGGGCTTCGAACTTGATCTTCTCGTTGCAGGTCACGCAGGGATTCGGCGTGCGGCCGGCCGCGTATTCGCCGACGAAGGTCTCGACAACCTCTTCGGTGAAGCGCTCCGCGAAGTCCCAGATGTAGAAGGGGATGCCGAGAATGTCGGCGGCCCGTCTGGCGTCGTGCGAGTCTTCGATCGTGCAGCACCCGCGCGAGCCGGTCCGCAAGGTGCCTGGTTTGGCTGACAGCGCCAGGTGCACGCCCACAACGTCGTGTCCGGCGTCGACCGCGCGTGCCGCGGCGACCGCCGAGTCCACTCCTCCGCTCATCGCGGCCAAAACCCGCATTGCCTTACACCTCTTGCTTCTGGGTCTGCTTGCGCATTCCGGCCAGGCCAGCCTGACGGGCGCGCGTGACGACTCCGCCGATTTCCGCAGCCACTGCCTCGACGTCTGCGGCAGTCGATGTGTGGCCGAGAGAGAAACGGAGAGAACCACGAGCCGCTGCCGGGTCGGCGCCCATAGCGAGCAGCACGTGGCTTGGCTGGGCAACTCCGGCCGTGCACGCGGATCCTGTCGAGCACTCGATGCCCTTGGCGTCGAGCAGCATCAGGAGGCTGTCGCCGGCGCACCCGGGGAATGTGAAGTGCGCGTGGCTGGGCAGTCGCTCGCCATCTCCGCCGTTGAGGACGGCGTCAGGGACCTCGCGTTGGATGGCCTCAATCAGGCCATCTCGGAGTTCCTCGATGCGCTTCGCGTATTCGGCTCGGCTCGTGGCACTGGTTCGAACGGCAGTTGCGAAACCGACGATTGCCGGGACGTCGAGGGTGCCCGAGCGCACGCTGCGTTCCTGCCCCCCACCGTGCAGCACGGGCACGCAAGTCACGTCGCGGCCGAGGAGCAGTGCTCCCACACCGAACGGACCGCCGAGCTTGTGACCGGTCAGGGTGAGCGCCGCGGCGCCGCTGGCTGCGAAGTCGACCGGAACGGCGCCGACTGCCTGAACCGCGTCGGTGTGGAGCGGGATGTCGAACTCGGCGCAGACCGCGGAGAGTTCGGCGATCGGATTGACCGTTCCGACCTCGTTGTTGGCCCACATCACGGTCGCGAGCGCCACGGTCTCGGGTTCAGCGGCGATGGCGGCGCGGAGGACGTCGGGTGACACACGGCCGTGGCTGTCCACGTCCAGCCACGTAACCTCGGCGCCGCAGTGGGATTCGAGCCATTCGACGGTGTCGAGCACGGCGTGGTGTTCTGCAGCTCCGCACAGAATGCGACGGCGCTGCTCCTGCTCGTCGTGGCGGGCCCAGTAGATGCCCTTGACCGCTAGATTGTCGCTTTCGGTGCCGCCGCCGGTGAAGATCACTTCGGACGGCCGGGCGCTTAGAGCGTCGGCGATCGTTTCACGGGCTTCTTCGACCAGGCGCCGGGCTCGGCGGCCCGAAGAATGCAGCGCGGAGGCGTTGCCCACGGTGGACAGCGCCTCAGTCATCGCCGTGATGGCGTCGGGCAACATCGGAGTGGTCGCCGCGTGGTCGAGATAGGTCATCGCCCCTTCAGGGTAGTCCGCTCCAGCGCGTGACGAAGCCCACCCTGGCCCTCGAAGTGGGCTGTCACACCTTTGACGGCCACCGTCCGGTCAGTCGGACGCCCAACAGCGCGAGCGCTACCAAGGCCGCCGTGAGCAGGGCCATCGCCGGAGACGGGTCGAAGACCGAGCCCACGACACTCAGCAGGACACCGCCCAAGCCGATGAGCAGTGCCGACCCGACCCAGTCCGCGAGCTGCATCGCCGAGGTGTTGAACCCGCGCTCACCCTCGGGTGAGTGGCGGAGCAGCAGGACCGAGATCGCCGGCATCGCGATGCCCATGCCGGCGCCGCCGACCGCGCAGCCCACGAACGCAGGCCAGCTGGGAAACCAGGGTTGCGAGACCAGGCCGAACAAGACCAGCCCGGCCGCGACCAGCCAGAACCCGGTGCGCAGTGATGCCTCCCGCGACCAGTTGAGGAACCGGCCTTGCGCCGCCGAGGCCGCGGACCAGCCCAACGCTGTGATCGTCAGCGGTAGGCCTGCGAGGGCCGGGCTGTAGCCGTGGACCGCGCTCATTGTCAGGGGCAGATATGCCTCCATCCCGGCGTACGCGCCGGCGATCAGGGCGCGCGACGCGACTACCGTCGGCAGGCCGGGGCGCGATGTCAGCGTCCCGACCGGGAGCAGGCTCCGGAGGGCGTAGCCCAGGGCCACGAGGCCGAGCGTGCCGTAGCCGAGCGCCAGGAACGACTGGTGCTGGGCCGCCCACGTCAGTGCCGCGATGCCGAGTGCGGCGATGATCGCCTGGGGTACGCCAGCGCGGCGGCCGTCCGTGGCGGGCGTGTGGGTCGGTAAGCGACGGACGACCACCACCAGCATGACCACGCCGACGACCACGAGCGGGACCAAGCCGAGGAAGACCCAGCGCCAGCCGACGCTGACCGTCAGCACTCCGGCCACCGAGGGACCGATGACCGCGGGCAGGACCCAGGCTGCGGCGTTCGCCGCATAGATCACCGGACGCTCGTGGTCGGTGAACGTCAACGCGATCAGGAGTGAGACCGAGACCAGGAGCAGACCCGACCCGAAGCCCTGCAGCGCGCGGCCGAGGAGGAACGTCGGCATCCCGGTCGCCGTCCCCGCGACGACCAGGCCGCCCGCGAACAGCACAGGACCCGTGAGCAGCGCCGGCGCCGGGCCGCGGCGGTCGCCGATCCGGCCCGAAAGCACCGTCGCGACCACACTCGAAATCAGGAAGATCGTGAACGGCCACGAGTACAGCGACAAGCCGTGGAGGTCGGCGACCAGGGTCGGCATCGCCGTCGCGACGCCCATGCTCTCGAACGCGACCAAGGTGACCACGAGCAGCAGGGCGATCGTCGTCAGCCGGTGTTCCGCGCTCCAGAGGACACTTCGGCGACGAGGGGCCGAGTCGATCGTCGAGGTCATGATCCGAAGCGTGCAACCTCCAGCCCGCTGGAGGTCAAGCCGGCTCAGGCGGAGCGGTGCGTGACCGGCTCCAGACGCAGGTCGCGGGCCAGCGCGGCGGCCTCCCCGCGGGAGCTCACGTCGAGCTTGTCGAGGATGTTGCGCACGTGGAACTTGACCGTGTGCTCGCTGAGCTGCAGCCGTTCGGCGATCTGCCGGTTGCGCAGGCCTTGCGAGATTCCGGACAGAACCTCGAGCTCACGCGGGTGGAGCCGGTCTAGAGGACGCAGCTCAGGCGGTTCGGCGACGCCGAGCGGGAGGACCGCGGTGACCGTCGTGCCCCAGCCGGGCACGGCGTCGACCTCCCAGTGACCACCGAGGGTGGTGAGGCGATCGGTCAGGCCGCGGGCCGGGACCGCGTCGGCGACCTCGGGGCTGTCGTCGCGGACCGTGATCCGCAGCACCGATCCGTCCGGCCGCCACGATGCTCGGAGGCGCGTGGTCGCTGGACGGTCCAAAGCCGCGAGCACCAAGCCGCGGGTCAGGGTGCGCGCCGTGTGGGCGATGTCCTGCGGGAGCGACGCGTCGCCGATCGGGTCGACGAGATCGACCCGGACGTCGGTGTGCCGGACCAGGTCGGCGAGCTGGGTCTTGAGCACTGCGAAGGCCGCGTCCGCCTGCTCCGCGGACAGGGCTTGGTCGCGATCGACGACACCCTTGAGCTCGAGCAGCGCGTCCGCGGCGAGGTCGACCGCGGTGCGACGGGCGACGACGTCGGAGAGCCGGCCCGAGCGGAGGACGGCCAGGAGCGTGGTCAGCGTCGCCGCGTGGGTCTGGCCCAGGTCGGTGATCGCCTGGGCTCGCGCGGTGGCCGCGGCGAGGTTGCTGGCCAGGATGTCCGGGCCCGGGTCGGTCGCGCGCTGGCCCGCGTCGGTGCTGAGGATGTGCCACAGCTGCCCGGCCAGCTCCAGCTCGGCGAGCGGAATCTCCGAGTTCTCCGGCACCACGGCGAGGACCGCGCCCTTGCCGACGGCCGGCATCGACGCGAGCAGGACGAGACGGCGTTCGACACCCCCGAGCACACCGTCGACCACGAGGGCCTTGCCCGGCTCGCTGCGGTCGACCAACCGCTGGAGCTCGACGCTCGTCACCGACTGGGCGATCGTCTCGTCGCCGACGACCTTGAGGGGGCTGCGGGGACAGTCCCCGGTCTGCATGGCGGCCGCGCTGTGCGGGATCAGCTCGCCCAGCTCGCGGGAGAACTGCAGGAGCAACTGGGGTCGTGGCGCCGAAAGCAGCCGCTCGACGACGTTCAGCACGTGTCGTGGATCCGACCAGGAAGCGACCATGAGATCCAAGGTAGGCGTGCCGGAACCGCGGCGGCCTGCTCGTCCGGCTAGTGAACACTGCTCGTCCGGGTGGTTCGGCGGGCCCGCCCGGCGAGTTGACTCGCCGGAGAGGACATTCGAACACCGAAGGTCACCAAACGAGGAGCGCGGAATCACCATGCGAGCGATCACCTTCTCCGCTTACGGCGGGCCGGACGTCCTGCAGCTGTCCGAGGTCCCGGTGCCGGAGCCCGGCCCGGGGCAGGTCCGGCTGGCCATCCGGACCGCCGGCCTCAACCCGATCGACTGGAAGATCCGCAGCGGCGCCATGCAGCAGAACTTCGCGGTCGCCTTCCCGCACACCCCGGGCCTCGAGGTCGCCGGGGTCGTCGACGCTGTTGGCGAGGGGGCGGACTTCGCCGTGGGCGACGAGGTCTTCGGCTGGTCCGAGACCGGCGCCTACGCCGAGTACGCACTGGCCAAGACGCTCGCGCCGAAGCCGGCGGGCATTTCTTGGGTGGACGCGGCGGCGCTACCGGTCGCCGGGGAGACGGCGCTTCGCGTCCTCGGGCTGCTCGAGATCCGCGAAGGCGAGGCGCTGCTGATCCACGGCGCGAGCGGCACGGTCGGCCGGTTCGCCGCGCAGGTGGCTGTCGCTCAGGGCGTGACCGTGATCGGCACCGGTGGCAGCCGGAGCCTCGACGACCTGAAGTCGCTGGGCGTCGTGCCGGTGCGCTACGGCGACGGCTGGGCCGAGCGGGTCCGCGATGCCGCGTCCGGGCAGGTGGACGCCGTTTTCGACGCCACCGGGCACGGGGTGCTGCCCGGGTCGGTCGAGCTGCGGGGCACGAAGGACCGGATCATCACCATCGCCGACGGCGCTGCGTTCGAGCTGGGCATCACCTTCTCCAGCGGAGGTGAGCAGACGCGCGAGGTGCTGACCGGGATTGCCGGCTGGGTGACCGACCACGGGGTCGGCATCGCGCAGGGCAAGAGCTACCCGCTCGCCGAGGCGGCTGCCGCGCAGGCCGAGAGCGAAGGCGGGCACCCCGGCGGGAAGCTCACGCTCGCGGTGAGCTGAGCGGCTCGGGAAAAGTTCGGGAGGCCAACCGGCGCAGCTCTCTCGCGGGCCCGGTCGGTTTCCAGCAGCCCGGTGACCGAATTTCGGCAAAGCTGAAGTGGCGGGTCCGGAGCGGCGGACTCGACCATCCTCGGCGAGGTGGAGCGGCTGGCTCGACGATTTCTCCGAAACACGAGCCTGACCAGCAGATTTCGGCACGCCGGAAGGCTTGGTCGAATTTCGGCAACCCGGCACGAGCCAACCTGGGCAGAGGCGAACGGGCCTGTCATCGACGCACGATGACAGGCCCAACCTCACAGCGGGCGCAGGAAGCGAGCCGCAACCCGGGCCCGTCGCCGGATCGCGGCGATCGGGCCCGGATCACTTCGCGGGAGGCGAAGCCAGTGGTGCCGGCTGCCGGCGCGGGGCACGCCGCCGCTGCTGGGCCGGGATCTGGACCGTGCCCAGCGCGGAATGCACGGCCGACTCGGCGAGTGCGGCCAGTTCGCGGCGGTTCTCCGCGCGGCCCGGGGCGATCTCCGGGCAGATGTGGACCTCCAGCACGAGGCCGCGCAACGACGCGACCCGGCGCAGCGACGCGATCAGCGACTCCGGGCCGATGAACGCCGGGCGGCTCGTCTCGCGGCCGTCGGCGAGGCGGTAGCGCAACGCGATCGGGCGGACCGGGACACCGCCGTCGATGGCCGCCTGGAACGTCGCTGTCGTGAACGGGCCCGAGGCCAGGCCGCACCACGTCGTTCCCTCCGGGGTGACGCTCACCAGCGACCCGGACCGCAGCGCGCCGGCCAGCTCGGCCATTGTGGCGGGCAGCGTCGTCAGCCGCTCTCGGTCGAGGAAGATGCTGCCGCCGCGGCGGACCAGGCCACCCAGCACCGGCCAGCCCGCGATCTCCTTCTTGGCCAGCGCGCGCATCGGCCGCAGCGCGTTGATCGCGACGATGTCCAGCCACGAGATGTGGTTGTTGACCACCAGCGCGCCACGGCCGGCCGGCGCGGTCAGGAAGTCGGCGCCGCCCCGGATGTCCAGCCGGACGCCGAACGCCCGCAACATGCCGCGGAAGATGAGCCGGGCCAGGCGCCTCGGCGCCACCAGCAGCAGAGGCGCCGACAGCAGCGCCGCGAGGACCACCAAGATCGCCGCCGTGAACCGCAGCACGCGCCGCGGGAAGCCGACGACCGGGTCGCCGTCGTTGAGGCAGCCGTCGCCGCACGGCGAAGCCGGCATCCAGGCGTGGCTCATGCCTGGACCCCGAGGAAGAACTTCAGGTACCGCTCGTCGACGTTCTGGAGGTCGAGCACGACGAAGAAGTCGGCGACGCCGAAGTCGGCGTCGAGTGCGGGCGGTCCGTAGACCTTGGCACCGAGCCGGATGTAGCCCTTGATCAGCGGGGGCAGCGTCGCGCGCGCCGGGCGCTCGATGTCCGAGGGGTCCCACGGGATCAGCGGCGAGACGCGCGTGGCTTCGTCCGAGTAGTGCTTGGTGCGCAGGACGTCCCACACGCCGGCGGCGAACGAACCGCCGTCCACCAGCGGGACGGAGGCGCACCCCGCGAGGTAGCGGTGGCCCGAAAGCAGCATGTACCGGGCGATCCCAGCCCAGACGAGGCTGACGACGGCGCCGCTGCGGTGGTCCGGGTGCACACAGGAACGGCCGGTTTCGACCAGGGACGGGCGGAGGCCGTCGAGCGCGCTCAGGTCGAACTCGCTGTCGGCGTACAGCTTCCCGGCCTGGACGGCGCGGTCCGGCGGCAACATCCGGTAGCAGCCGACGATCTCGCCCGTGTTGTCGTCGCGGACCACGAGGTGGTCGCAGAACTCGTCGAACTCGTCGACGTCGAGACCGGGCTGCAAGGAGTGGAGGCGGGCGCCCATTTCCTCGGCGAAAACCCGGTGCCGCAGCTTCTGCGCCGCGACCACTTCGTCGTTCGCGTGGGCGACGAGAAGGGAGTATCGGGGGGCGTCCGCGGGGAGCTCGGCACCCGCCTGATCAGTGCTGACGAGGAGCTGTGACGTCGTCATGGTCAAGGTTTACCTGCGCGGAGGCAGCCGCGGAGAGTGCCATCCGATGACCGATTAGTGCACGTTCAGTTAATGGCGGGTTCTCAGGCTTCTCTCAGGTCCCGAAAACGCGCGAAGGGCCTTCCGGGAGCTCCCGGAAGGCCCTTCAGGACCGAGGATCAGCCCTTGCGCTTCTCGACCGCTTCGGTCAGCTGCGGCGCGACGTTGAACAGGTCGCCGACGATGCCGAAGTCGGCGATCTCGAAGATCGGCGCCTCGGCGTCCTTGTTGACGGCGATGATCGTCTTCGACGTCTGCATGCCGGCGCGGTGCTGGATCGCGCCGGAGATGCCGAGCGCGATGTACAGCTGCGGCGACACGGTCTTGCCGGTCTGGCCCACCTGGAACTGCGCCGGGTAGTAGCCCGAGTCGACGGCGGCACGCGACGCGCCGACGGCCGCGCCGAGCGAGTCGGCCAGCTTCTCGACGACGTCGAACTTCTCCGCCGAACCGACACCGCGGCCACCGGAGACCACGATCGAGGCCTCGGTCAGCTCCGGCCGGTCACCGCCGGTCACCGGCTCGACGCCGGTGATCTTGGTGGCCTTGGCCGCGTCGGTTGCGGGGATCTCGACGGCCTCTTCGGCCGCCGCACCCTCGGCGGGCTCGGCCTCGACGGCACCCGGGCGGATGGAGACGACCGGGACGCCCTTCGTCGCCTTCGACTTCACCGAGAACGCGCCACCGAAGATCGACTGGTCGATCACGCCGTCGCCGTTGACCCCGACGGCGTCGTAGATCAGGCCGGCGCCGAGCCGGACGGCCAGGCGCGCGGCCACCTCCTTGCCCTCACCGCTGGCGGTGACGAGCACCGCGGCGGGCGAGGCCTGCTGCGCGAGCGCGGCGAGCACGTCCACCTTGGGCGTGACCAGGTAGTTCGCGGCGTCGTCGCCTTCTGCGACATACACCTTGGCGGCGCCGTGCGCGGCCAGCGACTGCTTGGCCTTGGCAGCGGTGCCGGTCGGGCCGACAACGACGGCCGACGGCTCACCGAGCGCGCGAGCCGCGGTCAGCAGCTCCAGCGTGACCTTCTTGACCTCACCGTCGACGTGGTCGACGAGGACGAGTACTTCAGCCATGTTCTTGATTCCTCCTCGAAGAGCCGTTGTCAGATGAGCTTCTGGCCGACCAGGTACTCGGCGACCTTGGTGCCGCCGTCGCCCTCGTCTTCGACCTTCTCGCCGGCGGTGCGCGGCGGCTTCGGCGAGGCTTCGGTGACCGTGGACCAGGCGTTGGCCAGGCCGACCTCGCCCGCGTCGACACCCAGGTCGGCGATGGTGAACGTCTCGACCGGCTTCTTCTTGGCAGCCATGATGCCCTTGAAGGACGGGTAACGCGGCTCGTTGATCTTCTCGCCGACGCTGACCACCGCGGGCAGGGTCGCCTCGAGGTGGGTAAGGCCGTCCTCGGTCTCGCGGGTGGCCTTGATGGTGGTGCCGTCGACGGTCACCTCACGCGCGTAGGTGACCTGCGGCAGGCCGAGCAGCTCGGCGAGGATCGCCGGGACGGCGCCACCACGGCCGTCGGAAGACTCGTTGCCGGCGATGATCAGGTCGTAACCTTCGACCTTCGAGATCGCGGCGGCGATCACCTTGGCGGTCGCGATCGCGTCGGAGCCGTGCAGCGCCTCGTCGGAGACGTGGATGGCCTTGTCGGCGCCCATGGACAGCGCCTTGCGGATCGCGTCGGTCGCGCGGTCGGGGCCCACCGAGATCACGGTGACCTCGCCCTCGCCGGCTTCCTTGATCTTCAGGGCTTCTTCGACGGCCTTCTCGTTGATCTCATCGAGGACGGCGTCGGCGGATTCACGGTCAAGGGTGTGGTCGGCCCCGCTGAGCTTTCGCTCCGAGTAGGTGTCCGGTACCTGCTTGACCAGGACGACGATGTTGGTCATGGGTCTTCTTCGACCTCCCGGTTGTGGCCCGCGGACGCACCACGGGTCAGTGCTCTACTGGCCGGTAGATTAGGGCCAATCGGCCGCCAGGACCCGCCGAGGTGACGCCATTCACCTGGATGCGCAATCTAATGGGACCATCGTCCCGGTAGTCGACCGGTTGCCCCACCTGAACCGCCGTTCGTCCGATCGGACCAACCACGGCCTACTCGCAGTAGGCCGTTAGGGGTTAACCTCCGGCACCATGCCCGCGCGCATCGCCGTCATCACCGACTCCAGCTCGTGCCTCCCCGACCTCGTCGCGGCCCGCTGGGCCATCGGGGTCGTCCAGATCCAGCTGAACATGGGTGGTCACTTCGACGACGAAAACCGCTTCCAACGCGGCGAGGTCATCGACGCGCTGAGAGCCGGCCAGCTGATCACCACCTCGCCCCCGGACCCGGGGGCGTTCTTCTGGACCTACCAGGAAGCAGCTGCTTCCGGCGCGACCGCCATCGTCAGCATCCACATCTCCGGCCGCATGTCCGACACCGTCCGCGCGGCCCGGGAGGCCGCCCAGCAGGTCCGCATCCCCGTGCACGTCCTCGACAGCCGCACCACCGGGATGAGCCTCGGCTTCGCCGCGGTGTCGGCGGCCCGGGCGGCCGCGACCGGCGCGGACGCCGGCCGCGTCATCGAAGCCGCCGAACGCCGGTGCTTCACGAGCACCGAATTCATCTACGTCGACACGCTGGAATACCTCCGCCGGGGCGGGCGGATCGGCGCCGCGCAGGCGATGCTCGGCACCGCGTTCTCGATCAAGCCGCTGCTCACGGTCAAGGACGGCGAGGTCGCGCCGCTGGCCCGCGTCCCCGGCACCCGGCGGGCGCTGGCGAAGATGGTCGACCTCGCGGTCAAGAAGTCCGGCGGCTTCCGCGCCGACATCGCCGTGAGCCGGTTCGGCGCCAGCGATCACGAGCTCGAGATCGGCCGGCAGATCGAGCGCCGGGTGCCCGCGATGGCCGAGAGCATGGTCGTCGAAGCGAGCACGGTGATCGGCGCGCACCTCGGCCCGGGCGCGCTCGGCATCACGGTGTCGCCGGTGTACTGACCCGGCGCCCGGGGATCAGCAGCAGCACGATCGGCACCACGACGCCGAGCCCGGTCGCCACGATGATCAGCACCTGGTCGATCTGCTCGAAGTGCGACACGTGGCCGAGGTGGTAGAGGAAGTGCGGCAGGCCGAACAGCAGCGCGGCGACGGCGGCCAGGCGCGCCACGGCTGTGGTGCCGATCACGGCGGCGCCGATCAGCATCGCGGCGAGGGCCAGGTTGAGACCGCCGAAGTCGCGCAGGAGGTGCTCGTTGAAGGGCCCGTCCATCGCGACCCAGCCGGTGCGGAAACCGGGAAAGTCCTGGTAGAAGCCGGTCGGTGAGACCAGTGGCCAAATTCCGACCACGGCTTCGACGAGGCCGAAGAAGACGAGGAGCACGCGGGTGATTGGTCGTTGCATGACCACGGAACGAGACGGCCGGGCCGGACGTGACACCCGCTAGGGTCGCGGAGGTGACCACCCCAGCCACCCGGGCCGAGGCGCTGCACCTGACCGGCGAACGGACCGTCCCCGGCATCCCCGAGGAAAATTACTGGTTCAGGCGCCACGAAGCCGCGTACGCCGCTCTCCTTCCTTACTGCGCGGACGCGACGGTGCTCGAAGCCGGCTGCGGAGAGGGTTACGGCGCCGGGCTGATCGCCGCCACCGCCCGCCAGGTGCTCGCGCTGGACTACGACGTACCGACCACCGAGCACGTCGCCCGCCGCTACCCGGAGGTCGGCGTCGCGCGGGCGAACCTCGCGTTCCTGCCGGTGCGGGACGCCGTGGTCGACGTCGTGGCCAATTTTCAGGTCATCGAGCACCTGTGGGACCAGACCGGCTTCCTCGCCGAGTGCCGGCGGGTGCTGAAGCCTGGCGGGAAACTGCTGGTCACAACACCGAACCGGCTGACCTTCACCCCGGACAGCGACACGCCGCTGAACCCGTACCACACCCGCGAGC
Source organism: Amycolatopsis sp. NPDC051758 (assembly GCF_044453095.1). Lineage (NCBI taxonomy): Bacteria > Bacillati > Actinomycetota > Actinomycetes > Pseudonocardiales > Pseudonocardiaceae > Amycolatopsis > Amycolatopsis sp. NPDC051758. The sequence goes on from NZ_JBITCJ010000006.1 coordinate 394,606, forward strand.
TGGCGCCGGCCGAACTGGCCGAGCTGCTGACCGACGCCGGTTTCGAGGTCGAGACGCTGAACGGCCTGCACCACGGCGACGCCGTGCGCGCGCTCGACGAGCACTACGGCGGTTCGATCATCGACGCCCAGCTCGACGTCGTCATGGGCGAGCTGCCCGGGCAGGCCGTCTGGCCGGCGGCGCTGCTCGCCGACGTCGCCGCGATCGAGGCCACGGGGTTCGACATCCACGGCGACAATCTCGACGCGAGCCTCGACCTGGTCGCCGTGGCGGTGCGCCGATGAGCGAGGGCACCTTTTGCCTCGTGGTGCACAGCCACCTGCCGTGGCTGCCGCACCACGGGAGCTGGCCGGTCGGCGAGGAATGGCTTTACCAGGCGTGGGCGCACTCCTACCTGCCGATGGTCGAGCTGCTCGAGCGGTTCGCCGCCGAAGGCCGCCGCGACGTGCTGACGCTGGGCGTGACGCCGGTGCTCGCCGCGCAGCTCGACGACCCGTACAGCATCCGCGCCTGCCACGACTGGCTCGGCGACTGGCAGCTGCGCGCCCAGCACGCGGCGACGTTGTGGCGCGGCGACCCGCTGCTGCGCGAGCTCGCCGCGGCCGAGCACCGGACCGCGGTCCGCGCGGCCGAAGAGCTCGGCACGCGGTGGCGGCACGGCTTCTCCCCCGTCCTCCGGTCGTTGGTCGACAATTCGACGATCGAGCTGCTCGGCGGTCCGCTGGCCCACCCGTTCCAGCCGTTGCTCGACCCACGGGTGCGCGAGTTCGCGCTGAACGCCGGGCTCACCGACACGGCGCTGCGGGTCGGGTCGCGGCCCGAGGGGATCTGGGCGCCGGAGTGCGGCTACGCGCCTGGCATGGAAAACGACTACGCGGCCGCGGGCGTGCGGCGGTTCATGGTCGACGGCCCGTCGCTGCGCGGTGAGACCTTCGCCGCGCGACCGGTCGGCGACACCGACGTCGTCGCGTTCGGCCGGGACCTTGAAGTCACCTACCGGGTGTGGTCGCCGAAGGCCGGGTATCCCGGCCATGCCGCCTACCGCGACTTCCACACCTGGGCGCACGAGGTCGGGCTCAAGGCGTCGCGGGTCACCGGCAAGGCGGTCGAGCCCGTGGACAAGGCGCCGTACGACCCGTCGCTCGCCGCGGACGTCCTGGGGCTGCACGTCAAGGACTTCGTCGAGACCGTCGTGACACGGCTGCGGTCGCTTAAAGCCCAACACGGCCGTGAGGCGCTCGTGGTCGCCGCTTACGACACGGAGCTGTTCGGGCACTGGTGGCACGAGGGACCGGCCTGGCTGGAAGGTGTGCTGCGCGCGCTGCCCGAGGCGGGGGTCCGGGTGACAACACTGAAGGGCGCGGTCGAAGCCGGGCACGTCGGCGAGCCGATCGACCTGCCTTCGTCGTCGTGGGGGTCGGGCAAGGACTGGCGCGTCTGGGACGGCGAGCAGGTCAAGGACATGGTCGAGGCCAACGCGGCGCTGCAGAAACGTCTGTTGGACCTCGTTGCCGGTTTGACGACCACGGCTCGGGACACCGTCGCCGACCAGGCCGTGGCCGAGGCGATGCTGGCCTTGGAAAGCGACTGGGCTTTCATGGTCACCAAGGACTCCGCGGCCGACTACGCGCGGCGCCGCGCCGCGGTGCACACCGAGCGCTTCGATGCACTCGCCGGGGCGCTGCGCCACGGCGACCGCTCGCGAGCCGAAGAACTCGCCGCCGCTTATCGCGCCGACGACGGACCGTTCGGGCACCTCGACGCCCGGGCGCTGAAGCACGACTGAAAGGGACGCACCGGATGGGGATCCACGAAATTCCGCTCAAGACCCTCGACGGGCAGGACAGCTCGCTGGGCTCGCTGGCCGGCAAGGCGCTGCTGGTGGTCAACGTCGCGTCCAAGTGCGGCCTGACCCCGCAGTACTCCGGCCTGGAGCGGCTGCAGGAACGCTTCGGCGGCCAGGGCTTCTCCGTGGTCGGTTTTCCGTGCAACCAGTTCGCCGGGCAGGAGCCGGGCAGCGCCGAGGAGATCCAGACGTTCTGCTCGACGACCTACGGCGTCACGTTCCCGCTGTTCGAGAAGATCGACGTCAACGGCGACGGCCGGCACCCGCTCTACACGGAGCTGACCAAGACGACCGACGCCGAGGGCGCGTCCGGTGACGTCCAGTGGAACTTCGAGAAGTTCCTGGTCGGCGCGGACGGCGAGGTCCTGGCGCGGTTCCGGCCGCGGACCGAGCCGGAGGACGACACGGTCGTCAAGGCCATCGAGGCCGCGCTGCCGGCGTGACACGGGGCGGGGGACCGCTGTCCCCCGCCTTCCCCGGAATTCACCGGATCGACGGATTCCTGCGGCCATCCGGGTACCACGGAAACGGCACCGAAAATGATTTCCATGATCCGGACGGTCGAATCACGGGTGATCAGCCTGCCATTTTGTCCTTTCCGCACCGAATACTTCTGGGGACGCCATTCCGGCGTCGTCGTGCGGAGAAGGGATCATCCGATGAGCACCTCCAGACGCCGGGCCGCGCTGGCCGCGTTCCCCGTGGCACTCGGGCTGCTGCTGGCCGGCCCCGCGGTGGGCACCGCGTCGGCCGCGACGTCGGCCGACGCCGTGGGCCAGGCCCGTCATTGCCTGCTGTGCGTCGGTCACCACCATCACCACGGGCACATCCACGTGCTGGGTCTGCACCTGGGACTCTGGCTGCATCTGTAGATCCCGGTCGCACCGGGGCGGAGTCGGGCCGCCCCGGCGCGGCGCCGATCAGAGGCCGAGCTGCTCGCGGCCGACGGCATTGAGGTCGTCGACGCGGGCCCGGCCTTTCCAGTTCACCTCGTAGTCTTCGGGCGCAAAATCGCCCGGGCTCGCGCCGGCCAGGAATGCGCGGCCGCATTTTTCGGCGTACGCGACGTTTTTCGCGCAATGCGGGCTCGCCGGGATGTACATGACGTTTCCCCAGCGCTCCGGATTGGTGCCGTCGGCGACCGCGTGGACGACGTCGCCGTGCCACCACACCGTGTCGCCCGGCTCGACATCGGGGATCGAGGTCAGCGCCGGCAGCAGGTCGGCGTGGTACTTGTCGTCGACCGGCAGCGCCTGGCCGTTGGCCGCGCCGCAGAGGTCGTCCTCGGGGATGTCGTCCTGAAGGGCGCGAAGCAGGACGTACGCGATCGCCGACGGGATCGGGACCACGTGCAGCACACCGTCGCCCTGGCGCATTTCCGACAAGGCCGTCCAGCCCTGGAAGGTGCGGAAGGCCGAGCACATCACCGTCGACGGGTACTCGTCGACTTCGGTGCGGTGGGCGCCGTCCCACGGGTCGTAGGCCGCCCAGTTGCCGGTGAAGACGTGCCGAAAGACCTGTTGGTAGGCGGGCAGCAGCCAGCGTTCGACCGAGCCGGAGTCGGTGTGGGCGGACAGGCCGAGCGACGCCGAGCCGGGGGCGCGCCGGCGGATGCGGTCCGGGTAAGCCGTGTCGCGATCGGGGTCGAACCAGACGCGACCCTCGGACTCGTGTCGCCAGAAGGAGTTGAGGAACCGCCGGACGGCGACCATGTGCTCGTGCTGGCGGGCCTGGATCTGCGGCTTCGACCAGTAGACCGGGTAGATCTGCGGCTGGCCGGAGGAGAGTCCGGCGAAGACGTCGTCGGCCGGGCCTTGGTAGGTGCCGGCGAAGTTGTTGTCCGCGAGGTAGGCGGCGAGCCCGGCGTCCCAGGCTTCGGCCGTTTCGCGCGCGAAGGTGCCTTTGACCACGGCGCAGCCGCGGCGGCGGATGGCGTCGAGCGTTCGCTGCGGCACCGTGCCCTCGGCGATGTCGCGAAACTGGACCACGGGGAAGGCATCCCGGTCGGCGGCGACGGCGGCGACCTCCCGTCGCATCCACTCCCGAACCTCGGCGAACGCGCCGGCAACGTCGCCGATCCGGGCGCGCAGCTCGTGCTTGGTCCGCGAGATGGCCTCGGACATGTTCGCGGGTAGCTCTGTGGTCGTCATACCGGTGTCCTCCACGTTTTTGGTTAGGACTCCTTACTAGAATGGCCCGGCTACGGTAACCCCTGTCCGTTCCCCGCCACAAGAGGTGCGATGTCCGACCCCGACCGGCCGCTCCCGCGCCTGGCGATGCTGCGGGCCATGACCGACCGCACGGTGCTCGACCAGGTCTTCGTCCAAAACCGGACCACGCGCGCCGAGCTCGCCGCGACGACCGGGATCTCGAAGCCGACGATCTCCGAATCGGTCCGGCGGCTGGAGACGGCCGGTGCGCTGCGGGCGACCGGCACCGACCAGACCGGCCGCCGCGGCCGGATCGCGACGTTCTACGAGCTGGCCGCCGACGCCGGCCGGGTTGTCGCCGCGGAGGTGAACCAGCAGGGCATCCGGACCGTGACGACCGACCTGAACGGGACCGTTCTGGCCACCGACCGGCATCCGCCCGGCGGCAAGCCGATGACCGCCGCAGTGCGGGAGGCTGTTGTCGCGGCGGGCGCCATCGGTCCGGGGCCGGTGCGCGCGACCGCGATCTCGGTGGCCAACCCGGTCGACCCCGTCACGCACGAGGTCGTCGCGCTGCCGGGGTCACCGTTTCCCGAGGGCGCGCTCCGGGCCGGCGAGATCGGGCGTGACGTCTTGCTCGACAACGACGTCAACTTCTCCGCGCTGGCCGAGCGGCGCGAGGGTGCCGCGCGGGAGGCGAAGAGCTTCGCGTACGTCTACGTCGGCGCCGGGCTCGGAGTCAGCTTGTACGTCGGTGACCAGCTCGTGCGCGGGACGCACGGGCTGGCGGGCGAGATCGGGTACCTGGACAGTTCGGGGTCGACGCTCGCCTCGACCCTCGCCGATCAGGGGTTCGGGCGGTCGGACGCGCCGTCGCTGGACGTCGTCGCGATTTTGACCACGCTCGACGAGGCGGAGGCCGGGGACGCCGTGGCCGCAGAACGGCAACGGCTGCTGGGCGCGACGCTCGGCCGGGCCGTGGCCGCGATCTGCACGATCGTCGATCCGGACCTCGTACTGCTGGGCGGGCCGGCGGGGAGTCGGCCGGGGCTCGTGGCGGAAATTCGGCAAACGGTCCGCGCGGCGGCACCCGGGCCGGTACGGGTCGAGGCCGGAGAGGTGACGGACTCAGCGGCGCTGCGGGGCGCGCTGTTGTCGGCGCTCGACCACGGACGGGAGAGCCTGGTCAGGGCAGTCGCCGAAAGTTGACCATGGCTTCGATCTGAAGATAGGTGCGTGAGGCAGCGCCGTCGGTGGGCCTACAGCGCGGTCGCCGAAAATCGACCACGGGCCTCATCGGCGGCGAATGCCGTGGTCAGCACGTTGCCAAGAAACGACCAGCAGCACAGGCCGCGACCGTCCCGCACCAGCCCCGGCCGCAAGGAACCGACGAGGGCCGCACTCAGGACGAACCTGCCTCGATCACCGCTCGCACACACTTCGCGACCACCGCCGGGTCGACTTTGACTACCTGCCGGTCGTACGTCAGGAGGCCGTTGACCTCGTTTTCGACATCGGTCGTCTGGGTGTAGACCGCGCCCGACAGGCCCCGCTCGCCCACCACTCGCTCCAGCGCGGTGCTCACCTCCGCGTAGCGCTCGGTGAGCCGTTCCGAAGTCGGCGTCATCTCGTACGCGTTCGGTGGGCCCGGCCAGCGGTGGTCGTCGAGGACCAGGCCGAGGCCGCCGTACTCGCCGTCGACCACTGCCCGGCCGTCGGCGATCGAGGGCGAACCCGGGCCGACGTACGTGTGGTCGTCGTAGACGTCTCCCGCGCCGGTGTCGGGGCGGGAGAAACAGCAGTTGACGCCGCTGTTCGCGATCACCAGGCGGGTTGGGTCCAGGGTTTTGACCAATTCCGCGACACGGGCCGTGTCGTACTCGCCCCAGCCTTCGTTGAACGGCACCCAGCCGACGATCGACGGGACCGACCGCAGCTGTTTCACCATTTCGGTCAGTTCCGCTTCGAACCGCTCCTGCGCCTGCGGGACCGGGTCCGGGGCGATCCCGGGCGGACCGTCGAACGACGCGGTCAGCGAGGGCATGTCCTGCCAGACGACCAAGCCCAGCGTGTCGGCCCAGAAGTACCAGCGGGCCGGCTCGACCTTGACGTGTTTGCGGACGAAGTTGAAGCCCAGCTCCTTCGTCTTCTCGAGGTCGAAGCGCAGTGCGTCGTCAGTGGGCGCGGTCGAGATGCCGTCCGGCCAGTAGCCCTGGTCCAGGGGGCCGTGCAGGAAGGTGATCCGGTCGTTGAGCGCGATCCGCGGGCGGCCGTGCTCGTCGGGGACCAAGCCGATCGTCCGCAGGCCCGTGTAGCTGCCGACCTCGTCGAGCACCGCGCCGTGCTGGCCGCGGAGCTCGACCCGCAGCGTGTAGAGGTGCGGATCGTCGGGTGTCCAGTGGTGTGGTTCGGGAACGTCCACGCGCACCGACGTGCCGGCCGGTCCCGACGCACGCGCCACCTCGGCGTCGTTTGCCGAAATGACGACCACGACCTCGGCACCCCCCGTGACCTGCGGGAACACCGTCACGCCGGTGAGGTCCGGGGTCAGCTCCAGCCCGGAGACGCGGGCGGCGGGCACCGGCTCGAGCCACACCGTTTGCCAGATTCCGGACGACGCCGTGTACCAGATTCCGCCGGGCGAGTTGCGCTGCTTGCCCACCGGGAAGGGCTCGATGTCGGTGCGATCCTCGGCCCGGACGGTCAGCTCCTGGGAACCCGACGCCCGCAGGACGTCGGTGATGTCCGCGCTGAACGCCGTGTACCCACCCTCGTGCGTCGCGACGAGCTGGTTGTTGACCCACACCTTCGCCGTCTGGTCGACCGCGCCGAAGTGCAGGAGGACGCGGTCGCCGCGCCAGTCGTCCGGGATCTCGACCAGGCGGCGGTACCAGAGGACTTCGTCGCGTCGTCCGATTCCGGACAACGCCGACTCCGGTGGGAACGGGACCAGGATCCGCTCGGCGTAGCCGGACGGCCGTGGTTCGTCCGGCGACGACGGCCAGCCCGCGTACTCCCAGACGCCGTTGGGGTTCAGCCAGCGCGGGCGGGTCAGCTGGGGCCGCGGGTACTCGGGCAGCGAATTCGCCGGGCCGACGTCGGCGGTCCACGGGGTCGGCAACGGCGGGTCGAGCCGGCGCCAGCCGGTGTCTTCGGGAGAAGTCATCGTCGCCGATGGTGACAGAGATCCTCGGGCGCGCCAGTGACCGGAGTCACACTCGGACGGCCGGCGTGTGCAGGCTCGTCAAGAGCCCTCTTGACTCGCGAGTAACCTCTGCGCATGCGTGTGCTGATGTTGTCCTGGGAGTACCCGCCAGTGGCCATCGGTGGCTTGGCCAGGCACGTGCACGCGCTCGCTTGTCACCTTTCGCGACAAGGCCACGAGGTCGTTGTGCTCTGCCGGCACGCCGCGGGCACCGATGCCGGGACCCACCCGCGCACCGACCGCGTCGTCGAGGGTGTGCGGATCATCCGGGTCGCCGAGGATCCGATGCACGTGACATTCGAACGCGACCTCGTCGCCTGGACGCTGGCCATGGGGCACGCCATGATCCGCGCCGCGCAGGACCTGCTGCGGGGCTGGCAGCCGGACGTCGTCCACGCGCACGACTGGCTCGTCGCTCACCCGGCCATCGCGATCGCCGAGGCCGCGCGGGTGCCGCTGGTCGGCACGATCCACGCGACCGAGGCCGGGCGGCACTCCGGCTGGCTGTCGCACCCGCTCAACCAGCAAGTTCACTCGGTCGAGTGGTGGCTGGCGAACCGCGCCGACGCGTTGATCACCTGCTCGCAGGCCATGCGCCGCGAGGTTGCGCACCTCTTCGAGGTCGAAGCCGCCGACGTCACGGTGATCCACAACGGCATCGAGGAACGCGGGTGGCAGGTGCCGGCGGCCGAGATCGCCCGTGCCCGCGAGGTCTACAGCCCGGCTGGGGCGCCGCTGCTGCTCTACTTCGGCAGGCTCGAGTGGGAGAAGGGCGTGCAGGACCTGCTGGCCGCGCTCCCCCGGATCCGCCGCCGGCATCCCGGCACGCGCGTGGTCGTTGCCGGAAAAGGACGACACTTCGACGAGCTCGTCGAGCAGTCGCGGAAGCTGCGGGTGCGGCGCGCGGTCGACTTCGTCGGGCACCTGTCCGACCGCGATCTGCGCGCGGCGCTGGCCGCGGCCGACGCCGTGGTGCTGCCCAGCCGGTACGAGCCGTTCGGGATCGTCGCGCTGGAGGCCGCGGCCGCGAAGGCGCCGCTCGTGGCGTCGACCGCCGGTGGGCTCGGCGAGGTCGTGGTGCACGGTGAGACCGGGCTGGCGTTCAGCCCCGGCGATGTCGGCGCGCTGGCCGACGCGGTGACGACGACCCTCGGGGACGCCGACGCCGCGAAGAAGCGGGCACGAGCGGCGAAGTCCCGGTTGGCCGCGGACTTCGACTGGGGCCGGATCGCCGAGGCGACCGCCGCCGTCTACCGGCGGGCCAAGCCGGGTGACGCGGTCGAGCTGCCGCGGCCGAAGATCGCCACCGGCAACGCGTTCGAGCCGGTGGCTGCCGGGATTCCGGAACTGTAGGTAGCGGACGGCTCAAAAGCGACGGAGCCGAGCGTAGTTCGAACCCGCCCTGGTGGACGCAGCGCGGACCCGGGAACTGTAAGTAGCAGCCGGCTCAGAAGTGGCAGGGCCGGACGCACTCAGGGCGCGCCGCGGTGGGTGCTGCCGTGGTTCCGGCGGCCATGAACGTGAACGAAAAAACGACGAAGACCACGGCGACGGCTGTGCCCAACTTGCTGGTCATGGGGGCTCCTCGGGAGGATGGCGCTGCGCAGCGAGCATCCGTCGCGCACCCCGGGGAAACAATAAGCGGAACACTAGGGACCGGTACGTATTCGCCTTCCGTGACCGATTCGCCCGCTCAGCGGGTTCCGGTCAGGATCCGCACCACGACGTGTTCCCGAAGTGGTCCGTGCGTGGTGACCGCCTCCCGGACGCGCTCGGTGAACGCCGGCCTCGCGTCCGCGTCAGGGAGCTGCTCCGGGCTCATTGCCGAAAAGACGCCACCGACGATCTCCTCGACGGTCAGCGTGGTCGCATACTCGACAACCCGCAGGTCGACGGCGTATCCGGCGGCCGACAGCGCGTCCGCGTAGCGTGCCTGGCTCGTCTCGTCGGTGCCGCAGGTCCGGTGCAGCGGAGTGCCCAGATACGACGAGACCACCTCTCGCAGCGCGGCCGACCACGCGGTGTCCTGGAGCCACAGCGGCTCGCCGTTGGTCACCACCGCGAGCCCGCCGCCGGGCCTCAGGAGCGGACGCGCCTCCGTGAACAGCCGCTCGTGGTCCATCCAGTGCAACGCCTGGGCGACCGTCACCGCGGCGAACCGGCCTGGGCCGAAAAGCGACAACAACGCTCCGACGTCGGAATCCGCGCCGAGCAGCCAGCTGACGTTCGGCTCGGTCGTCGCTTGACGGGCCTGGGCGAGCATCGCGGGCTCCGGGTCCATGCCGAGCACGGCCCCGGCCCGCGGCGCCAGGACCCGGGTGAGCTGACCGGTGCCGCAGCCGAGGTCGAGCACGACGTCGTCGTGTGTCACCGCAAACGCTGCGGCCAGCGCGTCCGCCACCTCGGGCGGATAGCCGCGGCGGAACCGCTGGTAGTACTCGCTCACTTCGCCGCCGAACGCCGGTGTCGTCATGGCCCGAGCATGCCGACGGTCACGCGCGCCCGGGCGTGGTTCCGCTCAGGGCGGAGTCAGAAGAGACTCAGAAGACCGGCAGCAGCAGGCCGTGCTCGGACTCCGGGCGCGGGCCGAAGATCCGGCGGTCCGACGGCTCGATCGGGACGTCGTTGATGCTCGCTTCGCGCCGTCGCATGAGGCCTTCGTCGCTGAACTCCCACAGCTCGTTGCCGTAGCTGCGGAACCATTGGCCGGCCGCGTTGCGGGACTCGTACTGGAACCGGACGGCGATGCGGTTGACGCGGAAGCCCCACAGCTCCTTGCGCAGCGCGTAGTCCAGCTCGCGCTCCCACTTCGCCGTCAGGAATTCGACGATCTTCGCGCGCCCGACGACGTGCTGGTCGCGGTTCCGCCAGACCGAGTCCTCCGTGTAAGCCAGCGACACCCGCTCCGGGTCGCGCGTGTTCCACGCGTCCTCGGCGGCCTGGACCTTCTGGCGGGCGGTGTCCTCGTCGAACGGCGGGAACGGCGGGCGCGGGGTCATGACGGCTCCTTCCGGACGTAGAGAACGTGCGTTCTCCCGTGGTCCCGCTAGACTAGAGAACGATCATTCTCGACACCAGAGGCAGGTGACATGAATCCCACGGAGGCGACCGACCGGTTGCTGGAGGCCGCCGAAGACCTCTTCTACGCCCACGGCGTGCAGGCGGTCGGGATGGACGCCGTCCGCGCGCGCTCGGGCGTCTCGCTCAAGCGGCTCTACCAGTCCTTCCCGTCGAAGACCGACCTGGTCGAGGCCTACCTCCTGCGGCGCGACGAGCGCTGGCGGACGTCGTTGCGCGATTTTGTCCACGCCCGCGGCGACGACCCGCTCGCCGTCTTCGGCTGGCTGAAGAACTGGTTCGCCGAGCCGGGCTTCCGGGGCTGCGCGTTTGTCAACTCGTTCGGCGAGTTCGGTGAACCCGCGCCGGGCATCGCCGCCGCCATCCGCAAGCACAAGACCGAGGTCCGGGCCTACCTGCGCGGTCTCGTTCCCGACCAGAGCCGCGCCGACCAGCTGTTTTCGCTCGTGGAAGGCGCGACCGTCCTGGCCGCGATCACCGGCGAACCGGGCGAAGCCGACACAGCCCGCGAAGCGGCGAAGGTCCTCCTGGAAGCGCGGCGGTAGCCCCCGCCCGCGGCCCCTCGTCTCCCGGCCAGCAATCGCGGAGACGTCCTCACCGAGTCCGGAATCGTACGGTTCGCCAAAGAACCGACCGGCCAGCGTGAAGGAGTAGGTCGTGAGTGACAGCAATGGCGGCGCGGCGAGGCTAGTGCCCGCAGGCCCAGGCTCCGGGGGCACGGCGACGCCGGCCAAGGCGCTGAACTCGTTGACAGGGCTGCGGTTCATCGCCGCGATCATGACGTTCCTCTTCCACACCGGGCTGATGATGAGCCCGCTCGGCCCCGGTTTCGCGACGGTCAGCCCGTTCGCCGACACCGGCGCCGCGACCTGGTACGCGACGACCTTCGCCTTCAGCGGCTACATCGGGTTGTCCTTCTTCTTCGTGCTGAGCGGGTTCGTCATCACCTGGTCCGCACGGCCGACCACCACGGCGCGGTCGTTCATCCGCCGCCGGCTGGTGAAGGTCTTCCCGAACCACGTGGTCATGTGGATCGCCGTGATGGTGCTGTTCGCCGGCGGTGTGGTGAGCTGGCGGGTCTGGCTGCCCAACCTGTTCCTGATCCAGTCGTGGTTCCCGACCTACGAGATCAGCCAGGCCATGAACGTCCCCGCGTGGTCGCTCTGCGCGGAGCTGCTCTTCTACCTGACCTTCCCGCTGCTCGTCCGGCCGCTGTTCAAGCTGAAGGCGCGCGGGCTGTGGATCGGCGCGGTGGCGATGGTCGCCGGCCTCGGGATCTACCAGCTCCTCGTCAACACCCTCGTCGAGGGGCCGCCCGCCGGCTCCCCGGACCCGATGTCCCCGACGCAGTACTGGCTCGCCTACCTCTTCCCGGTCGGGCGCATCTTCGAGTTCCTGACCGGCATGTTCGTGGCGCGCATCGTCGCCGCGGGCAAGTGGCCGAAGCAGGTCGGCCCGCTGGTCGCGACGGTGATCATGGTCGTCGCCTGGTTCGTCGCCCTGTACGCGCCGGTGCAGCTGGCGATCAACCTGATCACCCTCGCGCCGATCGGGATCGTGATCGCCGCCTTCGCCACCGCGGACCTGCGGGGCTCGCGGACCGGGGTGAACGGCAAGCGCTGGGTCTTCCTCGGGCAGATCTCCTTCGGGTTCTACATGGTCCAGATCGTGACGGTCTTCTGGCTGCGGGGCGTCACCGGCGGACAGTTCTCCACCCCCGTCGCGGTCCTGGTCCTGCTCGGCATGGCCGCCCTGAGCATCCTCGGCGGCTGGCTCCTGTTCCGCTTCGTGGAGTCGCCGATGATGCGCAAGTTCGGCCGCAAGAAGACCGCCGCCCTGACCGCGGTTCCGGCGCCTGCCGAGCCGAAGAAGCCCGGTGAGGGCGAGGAGCGTAGCGCGGCATGAGCACGGGGCCCGCACACCGGGAAGACCACCGGGTCGAGGTCTTCGCCTGGGCGACCGACGACGATCCCGAACGGGTTGTCGAGAAGGCCGCGGTCGACTCCCTCGTGGAGGTGTTCGCGCAGCGGTCGCCCGGGCAGGACTTCGTCAACCCCGTCCTCGCCGGTGGCGGGGACGGGGCGGCGGACCCGGTGGCGGTGCTCCAGGCGCGGCTGCAGGACAACGACCCGCCGGACGGCATCCAGCTCCACCCCGGCGGAGAAGTGACGGACCACGTCGACGCCGGCCGCCTCGCCGATCTCAGTGACCGGTTCGCGCGGTGGGGCCTGCTCGACCTCCTGCCCCAGGGCCTGCTCGACGCCCTCACGGTGGACGGGAACGTCTACTGCCTGCCCGTGGGCATCCACCGCCTGATGCTCTGGGGCAACGAGGAAGCGCTGGCCGGCGCCGGGCTCACCGGCCGGCCGGCGAACCTCGGGGAGTTCGTCCACCACCTGGACGCGCTCCGTGCCTCGGGCATCAGCCACCCGCTCGCGCTCGGCCCGCACTGGACCCAGCTCGACCTGCTCGAAGGGCTCCTGCTCGCCGAGCTCGGACCTGACCGCTTCGAGGCCCTGTGGACCGCCGAAGCCGACTGGTCAACGGGTGATGTCACCGAAGTCCTCGAGAACTACAAGAAACTGCTGTCGTATTCGAACCCCGACCGCGACAGCCTGCACTGGACCGAAGCGGCAAAGCGGTTGAGCAGCGGCGAAGCCGGCTACTTCTTCATGGGCGACTGGGTGGCCGCCGAACTGGAGAGCCACGGGTTCACGCATTACTCGTACCAGCCTTTCCCGGGCACCGACGGGACCTTCCAGTGGCTGGGCGACGCGTTCGTCCTGCCCAAGAACGCCCCCAATCCGGCCGGCGCGGACAGCTGGCTGGAAACCGTGGCCAGCGTCGAGGGACAGCGGGCTTTCAACACCAGGAAGGGCTCCATCCCCATTCGCCGCGACGCGGATCCCGCCGACTATTCGCACTACCAGCGGGCGGCGATCGCGGACTTCCACCGGCTGCGGCTCGTCCCGTCGTGCGCGCACGGCTCGGCGTGCCCGCCGGCCCGGACGATCCCGGTTGTCGTCGCGGTGAACGAGTTCTCCTCGACGGGCGACGTCGCGGAACTGCAGGCCGCCATCGGGGCGGGCATCGCCGGCCACTGAGCGGGGCGTTTCGGGCAACAAAAAAGAATCGCCCCTTCGCCGTGGCCGCGCCGCCGGGTTCGAAGACACTCCAGGAGTAGACCCTTCCGGCGCGGTTCAGAAGAATCAATCGGTGTGAGGTCCGGAGTTCGGGGGTCCACTGAATGACCGCGATATGCACCGCTTCGGGCGTTCGGGAGTTCCTCGGCAAATGCTTTCCCGACGCCGGTGGCCAGGTTCCGGCCGGCGCCCGCGACCTGAAGCGCCGAGATTGGGGAGTGGCCATGACACCCGTGAAGGAAAGCCCAGCGTCGTCCTCCTGCGCCGCCGGCGAGGCTCCGGGGAGGCAGGCCTGATGACCTCGACGGAGAGCACGGTCCACGCGCAGCTGCTGGACTGCCTTCAGGCCAACCTCGCGGTTGTCGCCGACCGCCACCACGGCCCGGACACCCACCTGGCGCTGGGCGCCGCGCTGCGGTTCCGGCCCGCCGCCGGACCGGACGGGCTGCCGACGGTCGAGCCGAGCCTCGACAGCCACCTCGCCGACGCGGAGCGGTTCCTGGGTCTCCTGGTGACCGATCGCTGGCGGGACATCACCCCGGCGCGGCTCGAGGCGCTGAGCGCCGAGCACGTCGAGCTCTACGTGGTGGCCGACGCGTACGACCTGTCCTGGACGCCGTACTACCTGCAGCAGCACATGGAACACAGCTTCCTGGTGCGCAGCTGCCCGGCCGGCGCCGCGATCACCGACGCCTACCGCAACCAGACGCCGTGGGGCAACGCCGTGCCCGGCCGCTGGGAAGTGGACTGGGCCAAGCTCCCCACCGCCGGGCACGTGGTGGCACTGGCGCCCGCCGCGACCGTGCCGGCGGCCACCCCGATCGTCGACATCGCCGATCCCGCCGAGTACCTGGACGCCTACGCCCGCCACGCCGACCGGGCGGCGGCGTTGCACCGGCTCACCTTGGAGACCTGGCTGCTGACCCGGTCCCGCAAGCTGCACGCCGCGTTCCAGGCCCGCACCGGCACCGACGCGGTCGACGAGCACCTGCGGGAATGGGGCCTGCTGACCGAGCAGACCTACCTGGCCGCGCGCCGGGCGGAGCGGGGCCGCCGGGAGCCTGCCGGGCTGCTCGACCGGCTGGGCCGGGCGCTGGCCGCGGACCGGGAAGTGTTCGGCGCCGCGCCGAACGAACTGCGTGACACGGTCGCCGGGATCGTCGCCGAGGTGCTGGGCACCACCCCCGAGCGGGTGCTGGCCGAGCCGGAGCTGACCCTGTTGCCGGGGTTCGACTCCATGCGGCTGGTCGAGATCGTGGCGCGCCTCGAACAGCAGCTCGACGTCGAGTTCGACCCGGACGACCTGCTGCCGGAGAACCTTCACCACCTCGACGGCCTGTGCCGGCTGGGAGGAGCCTGATGAACCCCCAGCCCACGCTGCTGGCGCACCTGGTGGACGACGCCGCTGCCCGCTGGCCCGGCCGGCCCGCGGTCACCAGCGGCGGGACCACCCTCACCCACGCCGAACTGGCCGACGCCAGCCACCGGCTCGCCCGCTGGCTCGCGGACCGGGGCCTGCGGCGCGGCGACCGGATGGTCGTGGTGGCGGGCTCCACCCCGCTGATTCCCGCGCTGCTGTACGCGGCGGCGCGCATGGGGGCCGCGTTCATCCTCATGCACGAACAGGTGCGCGGACGCCCGTTGGCGCACGTGCTCGACGACGCCGAGCCCGCACTGGTCGTCGGGGCCGACCCTGCCGTCGTCGATGACGCACGGGCCAAGGGGATCGACGCGGTCGACACCGAGACGCTGGCCGACGCCGGGTTCACCGGCGAAGCGCGGCCCTGGGCCCCGGCGGCCGGTGACGGCCCGCTCGCGGTGGACCCGGTGTGCCTGATCTACACCTCGGGCACGACGTCGCTGCCCAAGGCCGTCGTCAGCACGCACCAGCAAGCCGTCTTCGCGGCGCAGGCCATCCAGTCGCAACTGTCCTATCGGGACGACGACGTGGTGTACTCGCCACTGCCGCTGTCCTTCGACTACGGGCTCTACCAGCTGTTCCTCGGCGCGGTCAGCGGCGCGCACGTCTGGCTGGGGCAACCGGCGGAAGTCGGGCCGGCCTTGGCACGCAACCTCGTGCGAGCGAACGCGACCGTCCTGGCTGCGGTGCCTGCGGTGGCGGAAGCGCTGGCCCGGCTGCTGGCCCGGGGCGGGCCTGCCCCGGCCTTGCGGCTGCTCACCAACACCGGCGCGGCGATGCCGTCCGAGGCGCTCGTCGGCTTGCGGGCGGCGATCCCCGGCCTGCGGGTGCAGCTGATGTTCGGGCTGACCGAGTGCAAACGAGCCACCATCATGCCCCCGGACGAGGACCTGGTCCGCCCGGGATCGTCCGGTCGCGCGCTGCCCGGCACCGAGGTGTTCGTCGTGGACGACGTCGGCCGGCGCCAGCCGCCGGGTGAGGTCGGCGAGATCATCGTGCGCGGCCCGAACGTGATGGCCGGCTACTGGCGGCGGCCCGAGCTGACCGACCAGCGCTTCCCCAAGGCCGACGGGCTGTTCCCGCAGCTGCGCACCGGGGACTACGGCTGGCTGGACGAGGACGGCTACCTCTACTTCTCCGGCCGCCGGGACGACATCTACAAGGAGCGTGGTTTCCGGGTCAGCGCGACCGAGGTCGAGGCCGCCGCGCGCCGGGTGCCCGGCTGCGCGTCGGCGGCGGTGCTGCCGCCGAGTGACGGCGAGCCCGCCGCGCTGGTGGCGACCGGCACACTGACGGCCGAGCAGGTGCTGGCCGGCATGCGGGAGCAGATCGAGGAGTTCAAGATCCCGCGCCAGTGCGTGATCATCGACGAACTTCCCTTGTCCCGCAACGGGAAGGTCGACCGCAAGGGGCTGGCCGGCCTGGTCCGGGGGGCACGGCATGTCTGAAGCATTGCTGGACCAGCAGATCACCACGTCCCCCTCGGTCCGGGAAGCGCTGGCGCAGGTGGGCACCCCCGCCTACGTCTATGACCTGGCCGAAGTGCGGCGCAACGCGCGCCGGCTGCGGGCCGCGCTGCCCGAGGAGTGCAGCCTCTACTACTCGCTCAAGGCGAACCCGCACCCGGCGCTGCTGGGTGAGCTGCGGGCCGGCGGCGCGGAACCCGAGGTGTGCTCGCCGGGTGAGCTGGACGCGACGCTCGACGCGGGCTGGCCGGCCGCGGATGCCTTGTACACCGGGCCCGGGAAGCGCGACGCCGATGTGGCGGCCGCCCTGCGGTCGGGCGTCCGGAAGTTCTCGGTGGACTCGCCGGCGGCGCTGGACCAGCTCGACCGGATCGCCGCGGATCTCGGCGTCCACGCGCGCTGTCTCCTGCGGGTCAACGACGACCAGCCGACTCCGGGCCAGCGGCTGGCGATGACCGGCGTGCCGTCCCAGTTCGGCGCGGACGCCGGCTGGGTGCTGGCCGAGCCCGCGCGCTTCGCGGGCCGGCCGCACGCGTCGGTGGTGGGCCTGCACCTCTACATGGGCACGAACCTGGTCAGCGCAGACGACCTCGTCGCCCAGTTCGGCCACACCCTGCGCACCGCCACGCGCCTGAGCGGGGCGCTGGAGGCGGAAGGGGCCACGATCGAGGTGCTCGACCTCGGCGGCGGTTTCGGCGCCCCCTTCGCGAAGGCCGGCGCCGCGGTCGAATTCGACGGGATGCGTGAACGGCTGGAGGAGCTGTTCGACGACGGTGTGCCCGGCTGGCGCGAGGGACGTCCGGCGATCGCGTTCGAGTCGGGCCGCTACCTGGTCGGCACGGCGGGCACGCTCGTGACGTCGGTGCTCGACACCAAACGGTCGCACGGCCGGGAGATCGTCGTCCTCGAGTCCGGCATCAACCACCTCGGCGGCATGTCCGGCCTGCGCCGGCTGCCTCCTTTGGTGCCCCACCTGCTCACCGTCGACCGCGCGGCCGGTCCTGCCGAGACGACCGAGACGACCGTCGTCGGCCCGTTGTGCACGCCCTTGGACACCTGGGCGCGCAACGTCCAGCTGCCCCGGCTCGCCCCGGGAGACCTGCTGGCCGTCCCCAACACCGGGGCCTACGGCCTGTACGCGAGCCTGCTGGCCTTCCTCGGCCACCCTGCCCCGGCGGAGATCGTCGTCGACGGCGACCGGCCCGGCTCGCCCGTCGTCCACGCCTCACGCCTCCACCTCACGCGCGCCTCGATCGCCGTGGTGCCACAGGAAAGGAACGATCCATGGACCAGCGATTCACCGAGCTGCTCACCCGATTCCTGAGGTTCCTGGACGGACGGGAGATCACCCCCGAGTCGAAGCTGTGGGAGCTCGGGCTGGACTCCATGCAGTCCATCGAGCTGCTGTTCGCGATCGAGGACACGTTCGACGTCTCCCTGCCCGACGAGGACCTCACCGACGCCACGTTCGCCACCGCCGGCAGCCTGTGGGACGCGGTGCAGGCCGCGCTCGGCACGCCGGGCGAGCGAGCGGCATGAGTGACGCGGCAGCGGCCTTGACCGAGCCGGCGCCGGCCGGCCCCACGGCCCTCGCCGGCCGCGTGGCCGCGGTCGCCGCCGAGCACGCCGCGCGCCACGACCAGGAAGCGTCGTTCCCGGTGGAGGCGCTGGCCGAGCTGCGGGCGACCGGGCTGCTGGGGCTGCTGGTCCCCGCCGGGCACGGCGGCCTCGGCGGCGACGTCACCGATCTGCTGGACGCCGCCATCCGGATCGGGCGGGCCGACATGTCCGTCGCGATGATCTTCGCGATGCACTGCCAGCAGGTCGCCGCGGTGGTGGGGCACGCGGGCCCGCAGCTGCGTGCCGAGCTGCTGCCCGAGATCGCGGCCGGCCGGGTGTACCTGGCGTCGGTGACCACGGAGGCCGGCAAGGGCGGCCACCTGCGCACCGCCCAGGCCGGGCTCGAAGTCTCCGACGGCGACCTGGTCGTCGACCGGTTCGCGCCGATCGTGACCGGCGGGGCGCACGCGGACGGCTTCCTCGTCACCATGCTGCGTCCCGGCGCCGGGTCGCCCAACCAGGTTTCGCTCGTGTACGCGCACCGCGACCAGCTCACGGTGACCGCGTCGGGCGACTGGCAGCCGATGGGGATGCGCGCCAGCCACAGCGCGCCGCTGCGCCTGGAAGGGCGGCTGCCCGGCCACCAGGTTGTCGGCGAGCACGGCGGGTTCGGCCGGATCGCGGCCGAGGTCTTCGGGCCGCTGGCCCACCTCGGCTGGTCGGCGAGCTGGCTCGGCACCGCCAGCGGCGCGCTGTCGGGCGTGCTGACCCTGTTGCGCAGCAAGGACGGCCGGCAGCGGTTCAACCTCGACTCCGAGCTGCTGCTGAGCCGGCTCGGTTCGGCGCGCCAGCGGGTGGACGCCGTGCACGCGCTGCTGCGGCAGACCGCGCAGCGGGTCGCGGAAGCGGACGACCTTTCGCGGCCGCGCAACCAGCTCCTGCTGAACACGCTGAAGATCACCGCCGCCGAGCAGTGCCACGCCGTCGTGGAAGACCTGATCGACGCGGTCGGCCTGCAGCACGGTTACCTGAAGGACTCCCCCACCGGCCTGGAGCGCGCGCTGCGCGACCTGCGATCCGCGGCGCTGAACTACAGCAACGACCGGCTGCGCCTCGCGGACGGCCGGCTGGCCCTGCTCGACCCGGAGGTGCGTCTTGCCTGAGCTGCTGCCCGATCAGGGGGACGCGCTGACCGGCGGCGGCCGGGAGGTCTGGGCCGCGCTGGGCGCGTCCGGCGCGCTGCGCTCGGCGTACCGCGGCGGCGATCCGTCCCTCGGCGTGGATCCCGTGGGCCTCGGCCGTCTGCTGTCCGAAGTGGACGCCCAGGCGGAGGTGGGGGCCACGCTGTCGTCGTGCGTCCAGCTGGCCACCGCGGTGCCGCTGCTCGCCACCGGCTCCGGCCCGGCCGAGGCGGCGCTGGCCGACGCGCTCGCCGGGACCTCGGTGACCGCCTTGGCCGCCACGGACACCACCGCCGGCTCCGACCTGACCGCGCTCGGCACCGAGGTGGCCATCGGCGACAACGAGCTCGTGCTCAACGGCGGCAAGCGCTGGATCACCAACGCCACCCAGGCCGACCGGATCCTGGTGCTGGCCCGCCACCGCCCGGGACGGCACTTCACCAACTTCACCTGGGTGCTGGTGCCGGCCTCGGCCGCCGGCGTGACGGCGCGCCCCGCGGACACCGAGCTGTTCGCGGGCGCCGGCGTCGGCCATCTGACCTTCGAGGACGTGCGGCTGCCCCGCGAGCACCTGGTGGGCAAGCCGGGCCGCGGGCTGGCCGCCTTCGCCCGCCAGATCGCGGTGGAACGGCTCGCCGGCGCCCTGTGGGCGGTCGCGCTGTGCCGGCGGGTGCTGACGGCCACGAAGGCCCGGCTCGAGGACCCCACCCGGTCCGACGAACCGTTGTGGCGCAACGAAAGCGTGCGCCAGCGATTCGCCACCTGCGTAGTGGCGGTGCGGCAGCTGGACGCGCTGTGCCGGGAGCTCGGCGACCGGGTCGCGACGCGGTACGACACCGCGGCCGCCGCGTTGCTCAAGGCCGGCGCGGGCATGACCGCCGAACGGGTACTGGCGGACTGCGCCCAGCTGCAGGGGGCCGACGGGTTCGCGGCCGGCGGCGCGCAGTGGCTTCGCGCCCAGGCCGCGGTCTTCGGGATCGGCGGCGGGGTCACCGAAGTCGTGCTGTCCGCGGTTGCGGACTCGGCCGACGCGCTGCTGGCGGAGACGGCCCGATGACGTCCCAGCCGAGGAGGGATCCCATGACCGACGCCCGCACGCTCGACGACTGGTTCACCACCACGGTGGCGGAGTTCGGCGACGAGACCGCGCTGGAGGTGTCCGGCGAGCAGTTCAGCTACACCGAGCTCGACACGCTGGCCGGCCGGCTGGCCGGGGTGCTGGTCGCCGAGCACGGCGGCGCGCCGTCGAGGATCGGGCTGCTGGCCGCGCGCTGCCCACTGGCCTACGCGGGATACCTTGCGGCGCAACGGCTCGGCGCCACCGTCGTCCCGCTGAACCCGGCGTTCCCGGCGGCCCGCAACGCCGCCATCACCCGGGCGGCCGGCCTGGACCTGGTGCTGGCGCAGGAAGACACCCCAGGGCTGGACGACTGGCCGGCCCCCGTCGTGCGGGCCGATCCGAAGCTGGCCAGGCTTCGCGAGGGCGCCACCCCCGCTCTGCCCGGCTCGGCGGCCGGCCCGGACGACCTCGCCTACATCCTCTTCACCTCCGGCTCCACCGGGACGCCGAAGGGCGTGCCGATCCAGCACCGCAACGTTTCCGCCTACCTCGACCACGTGATCCCGTTGTACGAAGCGGGCCCGGGCTCGCGGGTGTCGCAGGTCTTCGACCTCACCTTCGACCCGTCCGTGCGCGACATGTTCCTCGCGTGGGGCTCGGGCGCGACGCTGGTGGTGCCCAGCGCCAACGACGTTCTCACGCCGGTGCGGTTCGTGAAGCGGGCGCGCCTGACGCACTGGTGCTCGGTGCCGTCCGTGGTTTCGTTCGCGCTGAAGCTGCGTGGCCTCGCCCCCGGCAGCATGCCGACGTTGAAGTGGAGCGTGTTCTGCGGCGAGGCGCTGACCACGAGCCAGGCGGAGGCGTGGCGGGCCGCGGCCCCGGACAGCGCGCTGGAGAACAGCTACGGCCCCACCGAGGTGACGATCACCTGCACCGGGTACCGCCTACCCGACGAGGTCGACGAATGGCCGCGCCCGGCGAACGGCACCGTCCCCATCGGACCCGTGTACCCGGAACTCGAAAGCTTGATCATCGGCGACGACGGGACACCGTCGGCGGACGGCGAACTGTGCGTGCGCGGGCCACAGCGGTTCCCGGGTTACCTGGACGCGGGCGACAACGCCGGCCGGTTCGTCACGTTCGAGGGTGAACGCGCCGAGGTGTACGACGGTTCGACCCCGTTGACCGGGCAGCACTGGTACCGCACCGGGGACCGGGTACGCGTCGAGGACGGCCGGCTCGTCCACCACGGCCGGCTCGACCACCAGATCAAGATCCGCGGCTACCGCGTGGAACTCGGGGAGATCGAAGCGGCGCTGCGGGCGCAGCCGGGCGTGCGGGACGCGTTTGTCGTCCCCTTGACCGGGCCGAACGGCGAACTGGACCTCGAGGCCGCCTACACCGGCGTCGCCCAGGACGCCGAGGTCCTCCTCGCCGGCCTGCGGACGAAGCTGCCCGGCTACATGGTGCCGCGCCGGGCGACGGCGTTCGACGAGCTGCCGCTCAACCCGAACGGCAAGGTGGACCGGGCCGCGCTGGCCGCCCGCCTGGCCCCGCCGGCACCGAAGGCCGCGTGAGGATCCGTCAACGTGAAGGAAAGGTGACCATGGCATCCGAAACCCGCTCCGGCGGCGACCAGCCCGTGATCGGCCGGATCGCACCCTGCCGGATCATCGACTTCCCCGAGCACGCCGACCAGCGCGGCCGCCTCACCGTGATCCAGCCGCGCCAGGACGTCGACTTCGACGTGCGCCGGGCGTTCTACCTCCACGACGTCCGCGACGGCGCTTCGCGC
Organism: Amycolatopsis sp. NPDC051758; assembly: GCF_044453095.1. Classification (NCBI taxonomy): domain Bacteria; kingdom Bacillati; phylum Actinomycetota; class Actinomycetes; order Pseudonocardiales; family Pseudonocardiaceae; genus Amycolatopsis; species Amycolatopsis sp. NPDC051758. The sequence continues at coordinate 416,510 of NZ_JBITCJ010000006.1, forward strand.
GGCGCGCACGGCCACCGCGAGCTGATCCAGCTGCTGATCCCGGTCCACGGCAGTTTCACGGTCGTCGCGGACGACGGCTTCCAGCAGGCGACCTACGTCCTGGACAACCCGAGCCGCGGCCTCTACGTGAGCCCCATGGTGTGGTGCGACGTCACCGAGTTCGCCCCCGGCGCGGTCCTGCTCTGCCTGGCGTCCGAGGAGTACGACGAGGCCGACTACTACCGCGACTACGACGAGTTCCGCCGCGCCGCCCGGTCCCTGGCGGCTTGAACCGCGGGGACGACAAGCAGAAATGAACCGGCCCGGTGACGGGGAGCCTCCGTCACCGGGCCGGTTCGGACCACACCATCCCAACCAGTGTGGATCCGGCCGCCCCTCGTCAGGTAGGGGCGGCCGGAGCTCGAAGCACTCTCTTCCGCTGAGAGCGCATCGAACCGAGCCCTGCTACCGGGCGTCCGTGAGGTACCGCGCGTAGGCACCCGTGGTGAGGAAGCTCGGCAGCTTCTCGCCCAGCGCGGTCTCGGTGAAGATCTCGTACGCGTCGCCGAGGCGGTTGCTCTCGCCGAGTTCCGCACGCACCGACGCGAGTTCGTCGTCCAGGAACTCGACCGCCAGTTCGCGGGTGAGCGCCGTGCCGTCCTCGAGCTTCGTGCCGTTGCGGATCCACTGCCAGATCTGGCAACGCGCGATCTCGGCGGTGGCCGCGTCCTCCATCAGGTTGTGGATCGCCGCCGCGCCGGTGCCGCGCAGCCACGCGTCGACGTAGCGCAGCGCGACGTTGATGTTCGCGCGCACGCCCGCTTCGGTGACCTCGCCGCCGGCGCTCGCGACGTCGAGCAGGTCCTCCGCGGTGACCTCGACGTCGTCCCGCAGCTTGCCGAGCTGGTTCGGCCAGCCGCCGAGCACACTGTCGAACACCTCGCGGCAGACCGGAACGAGCCCGGGGTGCGCCACCCAGGAACCGTCGAAGCCGTCGCCGGCCTCACGTTCCTTGTCGGCGCGGACCTTCTCGAGCGCGGTCGCGTTGATCTCCGGGTCCTTGCTCGGGATGAACGCGGCCATGCCGCCGATGGCGTGCGCGCCGCGCTTGTGGCAGGTCTGCACCAGCAGCTCGGTGTAGGCCCGCATGAACGGCACGGTCATCGTGACCTGCGCGCGGTCCGGCAGCACGAAGTCGGCGCCGTGCGCGGCGAAGTTCTTGATCATGCTGAAGATGTAGTCCCAGCGCCCGGCGTTGAGGCCCGCAGCGTGCTCGCGCAGTTCGTAAAGGATCTCGTCCATCTCGAACGCGGCGGTGATCGTCTCGATCAGCACGGTGGCGCGGATCGTGCCGCGCGGGACGCCGAGCTCGCGCTGCGCCAGCAGGAAGACGTCGTTCCACAGCCGCGCTTCGAGGTGGTTCTCGAGCTTCGGCAGGTAGAAGTACGGGCCGACGCCGCGCGCGAGCAGCTGGCGGGCGTTGTGGAAGAAGAACAGGCCGAAGTCGACCAGGCTCGCCGAGACCGGACGGCCGTCGATGCGGATGTGCTTCTCCACCAGGTGCCAGCCGCGGGGACGCGCGACGATCGTCGCGGGGTCGTCGCCGATCGTGTAGTGCTTGCCGGCCTCGGTGGTGAAGTCGATGTTGCGGCGGATCGCGTCGAAGAGGTTGAGCTGGCCGTCGATGACGTTGTGCCACGTCGGCGACGTCGCGTCCTCGAAGTCCGCCAGCCACACCTTCGCGCCGGAGTTCAGCGCGTTGACCGTCATCTTGCGGTCGGTCGGGCCGGTGATCTCGACCCGGCGGTCTTCCAGGCCCGGCGCCGTCGGCGCGACGTGCCAGGACTCGTCGTCGCGGATCCGGCGGGTCTCGGGCAGGAAGCCGAGCGGCTTCTCCCCCGACTGCAGCTCCTCGCGGCGCACGCGACGGGCGTCGAGCAGCTCGCGCCGGCGGCCGGCGAAGGTGTTGTCGAGCTTGGCCAGGAAGTCGAGTGCCGCCGGGGTGAGGATTTCGGCGGACCGGCCCTCGACCGGTCCGGTGACCTCGATGCGGTAGTTCAGCCGATCAACCATGGGGTGCCTCCGCGAGCAGAGCTGTGCAGGGAAGGAAAGGAAGGGGGACGCGGCCTGACGACGGAGGGGGGCCGCCGTCAGGCCGCGACCGGGATCAGTGGAACTGGGCTTCTTCGGTGGAGCCCTTGAGCGCCGTGGTCGAGCTCTCCGGGTTCAGCGCCGTCGCGACGTTGTCGAAGTAGCCGGTGCCGACCTCGCGCTGGTGCTTCGTCGCCGTGTAACCGCGGCTCTCCGAAGCGAACTCGCGCTCCTGCAGGTCGACGTAGGCGGTCATGCCCTCGCGGGCGTAGCCGTGCGCCAGGTCGAACATCGAGTAGTTCAGCGCGTGGAAGCCGGCCAGCGTGATGAACTGGAACTTGTAGCCCATGTGGCCGAGCTCGCGCTGGAACTTCGCGATCGTCGCGTCGTCCAGGTGCTTCTTCCAGTTGAACGACGGCGAGCAGTTGTAGGCCAGCATCTGGTCCGGGAACTTCGCCTTGATCGCCTCGGCGTACTTGCGCGCCACCTCGAGGTCCGGCTCCGAGGTCTCCATCCAGAGCAGGTCGGCGTACTGGGCGTAGGCCAGGCCGCGCTCGATGCACGGGTCGATGCCGTTGGTGACCTCGTAGAAGCCCTCGGCGGTGCGGCCGCCGGTGAGGAACTGCTGGTCACGCTCGTCGACGTCGCTGGTCAGCAGCGTCGCGGCCTGCGCGTCGGTGCGGGCGACGATCAGCGACGGCACGTTCAGCACGTCCGCGGCGAGGCGGGCGGCGTTCAGCGTGCGCTCGTGCTGCTTGGTCGGGATGAGCACCTTGCCGCCGAGGTGGCCGCACTTCTTCTCCGACGCGAGCTGGTCTTCCCAGTGCACACCCGCGGCGCCGGCCGCGATCATGCCCTTCATCAGCTCGAACGCGTTGAGCGGGCCACCGAAGCCAGCCTCGGCGTCGGCGACGATCGGGGCGTACCAGTCGATGTCGGTGTTGCCCTCGGCCCAGTTGATCTGGTCGGCGCGGCCCAGCGCGTTGTTGATCCGGCGGACCACGGCCGGCACCGAGTTGGCCGGGTAGAGGCTCTGGTCCGGGTAGGTCTGGCCGGACAGGTTGGCGTCCGCCGCGACCTGCCAGCCGGACAGGTAGATGGCCTGCAGGCCCGCGCGGACCTGCTGGACGGCCTGGTTGCCGGTCAGGGCGCCCAGCGCGTGGACGTAGTCCTCGGTGTGCAGGAGGTTCCACAGCTTCTCGGCACCCCGGCGGGCCAGGGTGTGCTCCTCGACGACGCTGCCACGCAGCTTGACGACGTCCTCAGCCGAGTAGGAGCGCTGCACGCCCGCCCAGCGGGGGTCGTTCGCCCACTGCGCCGCCAGCTCCGCGGCCGCCTGCTTGGCCTGTTCCGTCATCGGACTCTCCCGGTGTTGCGAAGTTTGCGATTGCTCGCCTTGCCTGATCTGACCCTTGCATGGCAGGGGAAATCCGATCCAGCTGTCCAATTTGCCAATTTGTGCGAAGGGTCCGTACGCTCCTTGCAAAGGTTGCGAATCGCGGTTTCGCAACCGCACCGAAAATCCGCGTTCTTGACCGTTCACGTAACCGTTCAGGACCGGAAACCTTCCGGAGAGGTGGGCTCGAATGGAGAAGACTTTCGCCGGAGCGAGGTTGCGTCATCTGCGCGAAAGCCGGGCGATGAGCCAGGCCGACCTCGCTCGTGTGCTGGAGATCTCACCCAGCTACCTCAACCAGATCGAGCACAACTCGCGCCCGCTGACCGTGCCGGTGCTGCTGCGGATCACGCAGGCGTTCGGGGTGGACACCGAGTTCTTCGCCAACAACGACACCTCCCGGCTGGTCGCCGACGTCAAGGAGGCGCTGCTCGACGAGTCGCTCGGCGTCGACGTCACCACCAGTGAGCTCAACGAGCTGGCGACGAACCTGCCGGCGATCGCCCAGGCGCTGGTCAAGCTGCACCGCAGCTACCGCCACGCCGTCGAGAACACCGCCGCGCTCACCACCGAAAACGGCCTGGGCCTGCACGGCAGCGCCGCGTCGGCCTTGCCGCACGAGGAGGTCCGCGACTTCTTCTACGAGCGCGAGAACTACGTCGCCGAACTCGACGAGCGCGCCGAGAAGATGGCGGCCGACATCCCCCTGCAGCGCGGCCAGGTGCTCAGCGCGCTGAAGGACTGCCTTTCGCAGCGCTACGGCGTCGACGTGACCAGCGATGGCATTGACGAATCCGCCGGTCAGCAGCACCGCTACGAGCCGGTGGCGCGGGTGCTGCGGCTCGCACCGAGCCTGCGCGTCGGGCAGCAGGCGTTCCGGATGGCTTCGCAGATCGCCCTGCTCGAGTACGACGACCTGATCACCGAGCTGGCCGACTCCTGGGCGTTCTCCGGCCCGGCGGCGCGCTCGCTCGCCCGCGTCGGCCTGGCGAACTACTTCGCCGGGGCGCTGATCCTCCCCTATGGACCGTTCCTCGCCGCGGCCGAGAGCTTCCGCTACGACATCGAGCGGCTGTGCGACCACTACGGCGTCGGCTTCGAGACCGTGTGCCACCGGCTGTCCACCTTGCAGCGGCCCAAGCACCGCGCGGTGCCGTTCTCCTTCGTGCGCGTGGACCGGGCCGGGAACATGTCGAAGCGGCAGTCCGCGGCCGGGTTCCACTTCTCCCGCGTCGGCGGCGCCTGTCCGCTGTGGAACATCTACGAGGCGTTCACCCAGCCGGGCAAGATCCTCACCCAGATCGCGACGCTGCCCGACGGCAAGAGCTACTTCTGGATCGCGCGCACGGTGTCACGCAACATCGGCGGTTACGGCAGCCCGGGAAAGACGTTCACCGTGGGCCTCGGCTGCGAGCTGCGGCACGCCGGGCGGCTCGTCTATTCGACCGGTCTCGACCTCGACGAACCCGCCGCGGCGACGCCGATCGGGATGGGCTGCAAAGTCTGCGAACGCCCGGCGTGCTCCCAGCGCGCGTTCCCGACGATCGGCAAGCAGCTCACCGTCGACGAGAACACCAGCACCTTCGTCCCCTACCCCGCGGTGCCGAAGGGCTGATCACCCGATCACCTGCGTGGTCCACTTCGACTCGTCCGGGCCGAGCAGCGTGATGCGGCTCAGCAATTCCTGCGCGGTGATGCCCGCGGCCTGCGGCTGGTCGACCCCGACGCAGGCCTGCAGTCCGTTGCCCTTCGCGCAGAGCGGCGAGCCGTAGTCGGTTTTCCGGCCACCCGGTACGGAGACGGTGATCGTCGCGTGCGTCCCGTTCGACGTGTACGCCAGGATCACCCGCCACGGGACGCCATCGGTGTCCGGGCGGCGCGTCAGGAAGCCGTCCTCGAGGCGGAACGTCTCCGGCAAGCCGGCGATGCGCAGCGGCAGCGGCACCGGCCGGTCCGCGAAGACGGCGTGCTCGGCCACCCGGACCAGCACCTGCTGCCGGTCCGGGCCGGTGAGGTGGAAGGCGAGCAGCTCGGCCCACCGGCCGTCCGGCGTCCGCCACCGCAGGCGGCTCCGGCCGTGGTTGAGCGGGTCGTTCGCGTAGCTCGTGAGCCAGTAGCCGTCGCGGTCACCGATCCGGACCGGGATCCGCGTCGCCTGGTCGCCCAGCTCACCCGGCACGGGCGGCTCCTGGCCGGAAACCGACAACGAGATCTCCGGCGGCTGCTCGCCCCGGCCGATGGCCTCCGTGGTGTCACCGTGCGCGCCCACGGAGTACCCGACGCCGGCGATCTGCTCCGGCAGCCAGCCGAAGCCCGTCTTGGCCACGATCGGGTCATGGGCCGGATCCGGGGTCGGCGGGAGCGCGGTCTCCACGGCGTCCGTGGCCGCGGGAACCGAGGGGCGCGAGAGCGACACAGCGGTCACACCACCGGCCGCCACGACGGCGGCGCACCCCACGACCAGCGCGGTGGTCCGCGCGCGGCGACGGCGTCCCCCGACCCGGCGCGCGCGGTCGACGTCGATCTGCGACGGCGGGGCGGGTCCGTCGGCCAGCTCCTTCAACATCGTGGCCAGCTCGTGGTCGGTCATGCTCGTCCCTCCGGAATGCTGATCGGCTCGCGCAGCAGCTCGCGCAGCGTTTCCACGGCCTTCGCGGTCTGGCTCTTGACGGTGCCTTCGGAACACCCCAGCGCCCGCGCGGTCTCCGCGACCGGCAGGTCGCAGAAGTAGCGCAGGACGACGGTGGCGCGTTGCCGCGCCGGCAGCCGTTCCAGCGCGGCACGCAGGTCGAGAGCCAGTTCGACGTCCGCCCGGGCCACGGGTGGCGGGTCGTCGTCGGTGCCGCGCAGGTCCACCCGGCGCCACCACGACGTCCGCTGCTCGGCGAGGAACGTGTTGACCAGCGTCCGGCGGGCGTACCCGTCGAGGTTGTCCGCCCGGGCCGCCCGCGACCAGTTCGCGTAGAGCCGGGTGATCGACGACTGCACCAGGTCGTCGGCCCGGTGCCAGTCCCCGCACAGCAGGTACGCCACCTTGCGCAGCCAGCCGGTCCGTGCCGTCACGAAGTCCGTGAAACCGGCGTCCATCGGCGTCCCCCATCCTGTTCGACACCCCTTTGATGCGCCCGGAGGCCCGGCCGGTTGCCCGGGACCCGCGAGTCGTACATTCAACCGGGTGCACGACATCGACACGGTGACCGCGGCGACGATCGAGAAGGCCGCCGAGCGGCTGGCCGGGGTGGTGACCCGGACCCCGCTGGAGCCGAGCGCGCGGCTGTCGGCCCGGGTGGACGCCCAGGTCTGGGTGAAGCGCGAAGACCTGCAGACCGTCCGGTCGTACAAGATCCGCGGCGCCTACAACTTCATCGTCCAGCTGGACGAGGCGACCCGCGCCCTCGGCGTCGTGTGCGCCAGCGCGGGCAACCACGCCCAGGGTGTCGCGTACGCGTGCCGGCGGCTCGGCGCGAACGGCCGCGTGTACGTCCCGGGGACCACGCCGCGGCAGAAGCGCGAACGCATCGCGACGCTCGGCGGCGCGCACATCGAGGTCATCGTCGTCGGCGAAACGTACGAAGACGCCTTCGCGGCCGCCAACGAAGACGCGCAGCGCACCGGCGCGACGCTGGTGCCGGCCTTCGACGACGTCCGTACCGTCGCCGGCCAGGGCACGGTCGCCGTGGAGGTCATCGAGCAGCTCGGCTTCGTGCCGGACGTCGTGGTCGTCCCGGTCGGCGGCGGCGGGCTGCTCGCCGGTGTCGGCAGCTGGCTGCGCGAGCGGCACCCCGAAGTCCGGATCGTCGGCGTCGAACCCGGCGGGGCGGCCTGCATGGCCGCGGCGCTGTCCGCCGGCCACCCGGTGCGGCTGCCCGAGCTCGACTCGTTCGTCGACGGCGCCGCGGTGCGCATCGCCGGCAGCGTCACCTACCCGCTGGTCCGCGAGAGCGGCGCCGAGCTGACCGCGGTCGCCGAAGGCGCGGTGTGCACCGAGATGCTCGCGATGTACCAGTCCGACGGCATCATCGCCGAGCCCGCGGGCGCGCTCGCCGCGGCCGCGCTCGGCACGGTTGTCGACGTCGAGCCCGGCCAGACCGTCGTGGTCGTGGTCTCCGGCGGCAACAACGACGTCAGCCGCTACAGCGAGATCCTCGAGCGCTCGCTGATGCACGAAGAGCTGAAGCACTACTTCCTGGTCGGGTTCCCGCAGGAGCCCGGCGCGCTGCGGCGGTTCCTGGAGCAGGTGCTCGGGCCCGAGGACGACATCACGCGCTTCGAGTACGTCAAGCGCACCAACCGCGAGATGGGCCCGGCGCTGGTCGGCGTCGAGATCGCCCGGTCGTCCGACCTCCCGGGGCTGCTGGCGAGGATGGACGCGAGCCCGCTACAGGTGGAGCGGATCGAGCCCGGCAGCCCCCTGTTCCACTTCCTGCTGTGACGGTTGTGGTGGACTAGGCGGATGGTGAAGGTCGACGGAATCCGCAGTGTCGAGGCGTTGCGCGAAAAGGTCCACGAGGGTGCGGAGCCCGAGTACCTGCTGTTCTACGGGCACACGCCCTCGAAGTCCGGCCGGGTGACGGCGAGCTGTCTGAGCCAGTGGTGGCTCGACCCGTTCGAGGTGGACGGCGTCGTCTACCCGACCGCCGAGCACTACATGATGGCCGGCAAGGCCGAGCTGTTCGGCGACCACGAGAAGGCCGAGCTGATCCGCGAAGCCCCCGACCCGAAGACGGCGAAGGTGCTCGGCCGCGAGGTCGCCGACTACGACGCCGCCGTCTGGGAGCGGCACCGGTTCGACATCGTCGTCGACGGCAACCTGGCCAAGTTCGGCGCCCACCGCGACCTGCGCCGGTTCCTGCTCGGGACCGGTGACGCCGTGCTGGTCGAGGCGTCGAAGAAGGACCTGGTCTGGGGTACCGGCCTGGCCCGCGAGGAGAAGAACGCGTCCAAGCCGGACTACTGGCGTGGGCTCAACCTGCTCGGCTTCGCGCTGATGGAGGTCCGGGAGCAGCTGCGCGCCCGCATCTGACCTCCGTCTTGCGGCTTACGGTGCTGGGATCGGCGCTCCGGCGCAGGTCGCTGACGTCGTCTTGCCCGTGTCGAAAAAAGTGACAGCGGCGTCGGCGCAGGGCAGTGACGACAGCGAGCCGTGGACGTCGTCCTCGATCGTCATCAGCGCACCGCCGACCCGCTGCCGCATCGCGAGCGCCCAGCCGATCGGCGTGACGGGCTCGTAGGCGTGGCCGACCAGCTGCAACGGGCTTGTCCCGTTTTCGAACGACCACGGCCGGGCGGCCAGCGGCCAGCCGATGCAAAGCTGTTCGTAGAGGCCGTAGCCCCCGGCGACCGGCAGGCGCTTCATGCGGTCGACGCGGTGCTGCCAGACGGTCTCGAAGTCCCGCGGGCTCGGCGACTCGTTGCAGAGGAGAGCTGTCTGCTGGAAGTGGTTGAAGGCGTGCGGCTCGCCATCCCAGCCGAGGCCGCCGGTTTTCTCCACCCGATCGAGTGAAGCTGTTCCGCCGTCGCGGATCTCGGCGAGCTGCTTGGCCAAGCCGGCCCACTCGCGACGCGGGTTGGCGAGCATGCCGTTCACGGCCGCGCCGTCCACATCGCCCCGCGGATGCGCGGTGAGCTCGGCCCGCAGGTCGAGCAGGGCTTTCGCAACAACGGGCTCCGTGGTCCCAAAACGGTAGACGGCGTCGTACCGGGCGATCCACGACGCGAAGTCGTGGAAGGTGTTCTCCCCCGCGGTCGCCTGGCCGTCGTCCATCGAGGTGACGTTCAGGTCCGGCGGCATGACGGAGTCGAGCAGCATCTTGTCGACGTGCCCGTCGAAGAGCGTCCGGTACTGCGCGCCGAGAGCGGTGCCCCACGAGACGCCGTAGTAGCCGATCTTGTCCTCGCCCAGCGCCACGCGGGTGCGGTCCAGGTCGCGGGCGATGGTCGGCGTGGTCAGATTCCGAACGAAGGCGGGATGCGCGTCGACACACTTGCGGTTCGCCTCGGCAGCGCGCTCCGCGGCTTCGCGGGCTTTCTCCTTGTCGGGCACCCCCGGGTCCGGTTCCTGGACGTCGACGGCACACGGCAGATCGGCGCTGTAGCCGACACCGCGTGGATCAAAGCCGACAAGATCGTGGTGGACACCGATGCCACCTGCATGACTGTCGGCGATGGCGCGAGGCATGTCGAGGCCGGACTGCCCGGGACCGCCGGGGTTGAGCAGCACGGCACCGGTCCGCTCCCCGGTCGCCCGGATGCGGCTGACAGCGATGTCGATTTTCCGACCACCGGGATCGGCATAGTCGAGCGGGACCGGGACCTGCGCACATTCGGTCCGGGTGTCGCCGGAATCCCACCCCTTCGCAACGGCGGAGCAGAGCTGCCAGGAGAGCCCGTCAGCGGCGGCGACCGCAGGGACGGCGGGGAGCAGCGCCGCGGCAGCGAGCAACGGAACGGCGAACCGGGTGATCGACATGCGCCCAGCATCTCGGGGAGCGCGCGGGGCGGAGATCGGCCGATCAGCCGATGATCACCGCCGAACGGCCAGGAGTCGGAGCGGGTCAGGCCGGAGCCGTGGTCGGCGTTCTTGTCAGGTTCTTCGGGCGGCGCGGCGAACTCGAACATCGGCGTCTCGGCAAGTCAGCCGAGGTTAGAAAGGCTTTAGTCGGGTTTCGGACCACGAAGCCTTACGTCAGCTCAAGCCCACAACATCGTCTGACCCAGACTGCGCACACGCCGCCGCGTCACCCGCGCCGCCGCGTCCGGGTCGCCGACGCCAAGATTCCACCAGGCAGGCCGTGGTCGAGTTTCGGACCACGAAGCCTCGCATCAGCTCAAACCCACAAACATCGTCTCGTGCAGACCCCGCACATGACGCCGCGTCACCCGCGCCGCCGCGTCCGGGTCGCCGGCCGCCAGCGCCTTCACCAGGCGGCCGTGGTCGCGGTTCGACTGGCGCAGCTTCTCCATCGGGTACGGCAGGTAGAAGCGGTACAGCTCGGCCAGCACCACCTCGTACTGCCCGACCGCCGCCCGTGGTCCGGGATCGGCGACGGCTCGGTGGAACTCCGCGTCGAGCTCGTGGAACTCCGCCCAGCCCGCCGCCGTGTCCATCCGGGCGACCAGGGTCCGCAGGCGCGCGAGGTCCGGCGACCGCTTCGCCACGAACTGGACCAACCCCACCTCCAGCACCAGCCGGTGGTCGATCAGCTCGCGAACCTCGGCGGCCGACTCGCGGTAGGCGCCGACCTCGCGGACCTGCTCCGCCGGCGGGTTTTCGGCCACGAGCGTCCCGCCGCCGCGGCCGCGGCGGCGCTCGATCAGGCCATCTTCGGCCAATGACTCAAGTGCTCGCCGGACGGTGATCTCCGCGACGCCCAGGGCCCGCGCGATCTCGCCGTTCGCCGGCAAGCGCTCCCCCGGCTTCAGCAGCCCTAGCTCGACGGCCAGCGCGATGCGGGCGCGGACGGTGTCCAGTGCGGACAGCCGCCGGATGCCGGTCAACGCGGGCGCGCTCAGGTCTGCGGTCGCCATGAACCGACCGTACCGCACAAATTGCTCATCCTGAGCACTCTTGTTTAAGTGTTCAAGATGGACTATTTTTCGTCCATGCCGCGACCCCTGCCGATCGCTCTGGTGCAAGCGCCGCCCCGACCCGTCGGCGACGGCGGGTTCGCGGGCGAGGTCGAGGCGGTCCTTCGCCGTTTTCCGGACACGCGCCTGGCCGCCTTCCCCGAGCTGCACCTCTGCGGCGTCGACGGCGAAGGCGACGAGCGCACGAAGCAGCTTCGCGACGCCGCCGAACCGCTGCACGGACCTCGGGCGAAAGAGCTCGGTGAACTGGCCGCAGACCTGGGGATCTGGCTCGCCCCGGGCACCGTTTGCGAAAAAGGCGACAACGGCGAGCTCTTCAACACCGCCCTGGTGTTTTCCCCGCGAGGCGAGCTGGCCGGCTGGTATCGCAAGGTCTTCCCGTGGCGGCCCCACGAGCCGTACGACCCGGGTGATCGCTTCGTCGTCGCCGATCTAGCCGACGCCGGCCGCGTCGGGTTCTCGATCTGCTACGACGCCTGGTTCCCCGAAGTGACACGGCACCTCGCCTGGATGGGGGCCGAAGTTGTGCTCAACCCCGTGCAGACCACAACACCCGACCGCGCGCAGGAACTCGTCCTGGCCCGGGCGAACGCCATCGTCAACCAGGTCTTCGTCGCCAGCGTGAACACGGCCGGGCCGCTCGGCATGGGCGACAGCCTGCTCGTCGGGCCCGAAGGTGACGTCCTCGCCGCGTTGCCGGGATCCGGCGACGGCGTCCTCGCCCACACGATCGACCTCGACGAGGTGGCGCGCGTTCGCCGCGACGGCACCGCGGGCACCAACCGCATGTGGGAGCAGTTCACGCCCGCCGACGCACCCCTGCAGCTGCCGCTTTACCAAGGCCGGATCGACCCGGACCGCTGGCGTCCACAAGAAGGAGACGACCGATGACCTCCACGGCCGCGGCCCCGGCCGCCCTGCAGCGGCGGCTCGGCCTGCCCGGCGTCGTCCTCTTCGGGCTCGCCTACATGGCGCCGTTGATCGTGCTCGGCACGTTCGGCATCGTCGCGACGACGACCGAGGGCACCGTGCCGTCGGCGTACCTGCTCGCCCTGGTCGCGATGCTGTTCACGGCGGCGAGCTACGGGAAGATGGCCGCCACGCACCCCGTCGCAGGCTCGGCCTACACCTATGTCCGGAAAGCGGTCGACGCGCGCGCCGGGTTCCTGGTCGGGTGGGCGGTACTGCTCGACTACTTCTTCCTGCCGATGGTGATCTGGCTGATCGGCGGCGCCTATCTGTCGGCCGAGTTCCCGGGGGTGCCCAATTGGATCTGGTTGATCACTTTCATCGCGCTGACCACGATCCTCAACGTGCTCGGCATCAAGATCGCCGAGAAGGCCAACTTCGTGCTGATGGCCTTCCAGCTGCTGGTGATCGGCTTCTTCGTCGTTCTTTCGGTCAAGCAGGTGCTGCACGCTGGTGACCCGCTGGCGAGCACGCAGCCGTTCTTCCACCCGGGCAGCACGCTGGGCACGATCTCGGGCGGCGCCGCGCTCGCGACGTACTCCTTCCTCGGCTTCGACGCCGTGACGACGTTGACCGAAGAGACGACCGAACCGCGCAAGACGATCCCCCGCGCCATCCTGCTGACCGCGCTGATCGGCGGGGGCATCTTCATCGTGCTGGCCTACTTCACCCAGCTCGCCCATCCCGGCAGCACGTTCACCGACGAGTCGTCCGCCGCGTTCGAAATCGCGACGACGATCGGCGGGAACCTGTTCGCGTCCTTCTTCCTCGCCGGTCTGGTCGTCGCGCAGTTCGCGTCGGGGATCGCGGCGCAGGCGAGCGCGTCGCGGCTGATGTTCGCGATGGGCCGCGACGGCGTGCTGCCGCGCGTCTTCGGCAAGCTGCAGCCGAAGTTCGCGACGCCGGTGTTCGGCATCGTCCTCACCGGGCTCGTCGGGCTGGTTGCGCTGTCCTTGGACGTCAGCACGTCGACGTCGTTCATCAACTTCGGCGCGTTCACCGCGTTCACCTTCGTCAACGTCAGCGTGCTCGCCACCTGGCTGCGCGACCGGTCCGGGAAACGGGCCCTGACCTGGGTGGTCTTCCCGGTGATCGGTGCCGTGGTCGATTTGTGGCTACTGGTCAACCTGGACGGCATCGCGCTGATCTTCGGCCTGGTCTGGCTGGCGATCGGGATCGTCGTGCTCGCGGCGATCACCCGCGGCTTCCGGCGGCCGCCGCCGGAGATGACGTTCGAGGAGTAGGTCAGCCGCCCGGGCATTCGTTGCCGCCGCCGCTGTGCTCGACGCAGTGGCGCGGCTCCGGCGGTGGCGGCGGGGCGTGCCGGACGTCGTCCGCCCAGTTCAACGCCGCGACCGCGGCGGCCAGCGTCAGGCAGATCCCGAAGAACCAGGTCCAGCCGCGCCGGCGCGTGGTCGCCGAAACGACCACGCCCACGAGCGGCAGCCCGGCGCCGAGCCAGGCCGCCCAGGTCAGGTAGCCGTCACCCTCGTGCGAGCTCGTGCCGAAGACCGGCATGCTCTGCAGGAGACCCTGAAGCACGAGGAGCGGGACGACGAGCACCAGGCCCACGGCGCAGAGCGCCAACACGAGCGACGACCACGCGGTCCGGAGTTCCCCCACGCGGCCAGTATGTCCGGCCGGAGGACAAGAAACCTGAGTAGTTCTACTGCTCGCCGAGAGTCTTCTGCAGCGCCTTGTTCGCCTTCCGCGCCATGTCCGCGACGGCCTCGCGGCGCGCGGCATCGGCGGCGTAGTCGTCTTCGCGGTTACGAACCACCCGAGCCGGCGCGCCGACCGCGATCGAGTAGTCCGGAATGTCACCACGGACGACCGCGTGCGCGCCCAGCACACAACCGCGGCCGATGCGGGTGCCCTTCAGGACGCTGACCTTCGTGCCGAGCCAGGTGTCCGGCCCGATCCGGACCGGCAGCTTCACGATGCCCTGGTCCTTGATCGGGACGTGGATGTCGCTGATGACGTGGTCGAAGTCACAGATGTACACCCAGTCGGCGACCAGCGTGGCCGCGCCGAGCTCGATGTCGAGGTAGCAGTTGATCACGTTCTGGCGGCCGAACACGGACTTGTCGCCGATCCGCAGCGAACCCTCGTGGCAGCGGATGGCGTTGCCGTCGCCGATGTGCACCCAGCGGCCGATCTCCAGCCGCCCGTACCCGGGCCGGCAGTGGATCTCGACGTCCTTCCCGAGGAAGAGCATCCCGCGCAGGATGATGTGCGGGTTGGCGAGCCGGAACTTGAGCAGCCGGTAGTACCGGACCAGGTACCAGGGCGTGTACGCGCGGTTGCGCAGCACCCAGCGCAGCGAGTCGGCGGTCAGGAACTTCGCCTGTCGCGGATCGCGGCGCGCCTGCCGCCAGGCTCGCACCCGCGAAAGAGCGGGCGCACCCCACATCGACGTCATGCGGGTGACCGTAACCTGTGTGCGGGACGGGTTCACGGGCAAGGGGAGCTGGATGGGCACGAAGCTGATCATCGACACCGACCCGGGCGTCGACGACGCGCTGGCGATCGCGCTGGCGGCGCTGTCCCCGGACGTCGACCTGCTGGGTGTGACGTCGGTGTTCGGCAACGTCCCGATCGACCGCACGACCTCGAACGCACGACGCCTGCTGGAGCTGTTCGGCCGCACGGACGTCCCGGTGGCCGCCGGGGCGGCGCGGCCGCTGGTGTACTCCAAGCCGCGGGACGCCAAGGAGGTCCACGGCGGCGACGGCCTGTCGGGCCACTCCTACACACTGCCGGAGGCGAGCCGTCCCCTGGAGGAGCGCGACGCCGTCCGGCTGATGCTCGACCTGCTCGAAGCGTCCGACGAGCCGGTGACCATCGCGCCGATCGGGCCGCTGACGAACATCGCCGCGCTGCTCGCGGCCCACCCGGGCGCGGCGGCGAAGATCGCGCGGCTGGTGATCATGGGCGGCGGCGTGACGTTCGGCAACAGCACCACCGCCGCCGAGTTCAACATCTGGAGCGACCCCGAGGCGGCCCGCCGGGTGCTGGTCGAGGAGGACGTCCCGGCGGTGCTGGTACCGCTGGACCTCACGCACCGCTGCGCGGTCGACGGCGAGTGGCTGGCGAAGCTCGCGGCATCGGGGCCGGTCGGCGCGACGCTCGAAGGCCTCACCTCCACCTACCGGCAGCACTACACACGCGTGTTCGGCGAAGACCGGATGGTCATGCACGACGCCGTCGCGGTCGCCGAGGCGATCTCGCCCGGGATCCTGCACACCGAGACCTACCGCGTCGACGTCGACTGCGGCCTCGGCCCGGCACGCGGGCAGACGCTGGTCGACCGGCGACGGCTCGGTGAAGACGATCCGCAGTTCTCCCCCGGCCGCCCGATCGAGGTGGCGATGGACACCGACCTCGACGGCCTGCGCGGCTTCGTCCTCGACCGGCTGACCGGAGCCGCCCGGTGAGCGAGGAGCCCGAGATCGTGCCGGAGGAGACGCCCGTTACGCCCGAGCCTCGCCGCCGGAAGACGGCGGTCGTGGTGGCCGCGGTGGTCGTGGTCGCCGCCGCGCTGGTGGCCGGCGTCCAGCTCGCGCCGAAGCAACAGGAGACGACGAACGCCGCCGCGACGGTCACGCCGACGGTCTCTGTCCCGAAAACGACCACGCCGCCGCAGACGTCCGCGCCGCCGAAGGTGCCGGAAGCGAGCGAGTTCGACGCCTGGGCGTCCAAGACCAGCCAGTGGCTCGACGTCCCGTTGCGCGCGATGGTCGGCTACGCGAAGGCGACGACAAAAATCGGCAAGGACATCCCGGGCTGTCACCTGTCGTGGGTGACGCTGGCCGCGGTCGGGAAGGTGACCTCCGACCACGGCCGGGCGCAGGGCGGGCAATACGGCACCACCGGCGCGCTGGCCAAGCCGCTCGGCACGATCGAGGTGCGCGACTTCTACAACAAGGTCGTCTCGACGGCGAACGCCGCCGGGCCGATGCAGCTGTCGCCGTCGATCTGGGCGAAGTACCAGGCGAGCTACTCGGGCGGGAAGCCCGATGTCCAAAACATCGACGACGCCGCGCTGTCCACCGGCCGCGCGCTGTGCGACGGCGGCCACGACCTGTCCCAGGGCCAGGTCTGGTGGGACTCGGTCGCGACGCTGCAGTCCGCGCCGCTGTTCCTGCACCGGACGCTGGCCACGGTCAACGTCTACGGCACGGTCGGCCAGGGCTCGGCGGCGCCGAACGCCGCGGTGCTGAGCGCGGTGAACTTCGCCATCGACAAGATCGGCCTCCCCTACATCTGGGGCGGCAACGGCACCGGCGGCAACGACCCGGGCTTCGACTGCTCCGGCCTGACGACGGCGGCGTACGCGAGCGCCGGGATCAAGCTGATGCGCACCGCCGACACGCAGTTCCGGAGCGTGTCGCACGTGACCGATCCGCAGCTGGGCGACCTGATCTTCTACGGCGAGCCGGCGACGAAGATCCACCACGTCGGGCTGTACATCGGCAACCAGCAGATGATCGACGCGCCGCAGACCGGCCAGGCGGTGCAGGTGCACTCGTACCGCAGGGACGGCGACGACTACGCGGGAGCGGGCCGCCCGACGGCGTGAGCCGTGGTCGTTTCGGGGCAAGACGGCCAGGAAAAGGATTGGACGGGGTGGCAGCCAGCCTTGTAGCTTGCAGCCGACCGTGACACCGCCCGAGGAGGTGAGACCCATGAACGCTGTAGCGCTGTGGGTGCTCCCCCTGGCCGTCACGGTCGGGCGATTGACGTAGGTGTCACGCCGGGAGCGCCTCGACCACCAGGCACTCCCGAAAGGCACCACCATGGACTCTTCGCCCTCCGTGTTCGACGTGATCATCGCCGGGTGCGGGCCGACCGGCGCGATGCTGGCCGCCGAACTGCGGCTGCACGATCTGCGGGTACTCGTTCTGGAGAAGGAAACCGAGCCCGTCTCGTTCGTCCGCATCGTCGGTCTGCACATCCGCAGTCTCGAGCTGATGGCGATGCGCGGGCTGCTGGACCGTTTTCTCGTCCACGGAAGACAGCGTCCGGCCGCCGGTTTCTTCGCCGCCATCCCCAAACCGGCGCCCCAGGGCCTGGATTCCGCGTACGCCTATCTGCTGGGCATCCCGCAGCCGGTCCTCGAGCGACTGCTCGAGGAACACGCGGTCGAGCTGGGCGCGCAGGTCCGGCGCGGGTGCGCGGTCGCCGGGTTCGAGCAGGACGACGAAGGGGTGACCGTCGAGCTGGCCGACGGGGAACGGCTGCGTTCGCGCTACCTCGTCGGCTGTGACGGCGCGCGCAGCACGGTGCGGAAACTGCTCGGCGTCGGCTTCCCCGGCGAGGCCGCACGGACCGAGACGCTGATGGGCGAGATGGAAGTGGGGGTGCCGCCGGAGGAGGTCGCTGCCAAGGTGGCCGAAATCCGCGAGACCCGATTCTGGCTCCGGCCCTTCGGCAACGGGGTCTACAGCGTGCTCGTCCCCGCGGCCGGGGTCAGCGACCGCGCGGAGCCGCCCACCCTCGACGATTTTCGGCAACAGCTGCGTGCCGTCGCCGGCACCGATTTCGGCGTGCACTCCCCGCGCTGGTTGTCGCGGTTCGGGGACGCCACCCGGCTGGCCGAACGGTATCGAATCGGGCGGGTGCTGCTGGCCGGCGACGCGGCACACATCCACCCGCCGACCGGCGGGCAGGGCCTCAACCTGGGCGTTCAGGACGCGGTCAATCTCGGCTGGAAGCTGGCCGCGCAGGTCGGCGGCCGGGCACCGGACGCAGTGCTGGACACCTACCAGGCCGAACGTCGGCCGGTCGCCGAGGACGTCCTCGACAACACCCGCGCGCAGATGGAGTTGTCGTCCCCGGAACCAGGCTCACAGGCCGTGCGCAGGTTGCTCACCGATTTGATGGACTTCGACGAGGTGAACCGCTATTTGATCAAAAAGATCACTGCGATCGACATCCGCTACGACTTCGGCGAAGGGCCCGACCTGCTCGGCCGCCGCCTGCGCGACATCGACGTGAAGACCGGCCGCCTCTACGGTCAGCTGCATCGCGGCCGCGGCCTGCTGCTGGACCGCACCGAACGCCTGACGACCGGCGGCTGGTCGGACCGGGTCGACCACCTCGCGGATCCCACCGCTGACCTGGATGTTCCGGGTCTCCTGCTACGCCCCGACGGCCACGTCGCCTGGATCGGCGACGACCAGCAGGACCTGGACGACCACCTCGCCCGCTGGTTCGGCGAGCCCGTCGGCTGAGTTCGCCGGCGCCTGGTCAGTTTTCGGCCAAAGCCCCGTTCGAATGATTCCCCCGCCCCCTTCAAGGTATAGCCGACACCGGGGCTTGCGGCAAGGCCGGGGTGATGCTCCACAATGGCCCGTCCGAAGCCAGGGCCAGGGGAAACGGGGATTCACCAAGTGCGTGTTCTGTTGACGACGTGGGGTTCGCGCGGGGACGTCGAGCCATTGGCGGCGCTCGCCGTGGCGTTGCGGGAGCTCGGTGCGGAGGCGCTGGTGTGCGCGCCGCCGGACGAGGATTTTGTGGGATTGCTGGAGCGGGCCGGCGTGCCGCTGGTGCCGTTCGGAGAGTCGGTGCGTGCGGTGGTGAGCGGCGAGCGGCCGGACCCGTTCCGGCTCGCAGCCGCGCTGGTCGACGCGCGGTTCGAGGCGCTCGATGCGGCGGCCGAGGGGTGTGACGTGCTGCTGGCGACCGGCCTCCTGCCGGCCGGCGCGCGGGACGTGGCCGAGAAGCGGGGCATCCCGTACGTGTACGCGAGCTTCCACCTTCACGGCCTGCCGTCGCCGGTCTTCCCGCCCGGGATGCGGCCGGGCACCCCGTCGCCACCGGACGAGACCGACAAGCGGGTGCTGTGGGAGCACGACGCCCAGCGCGTCGACGCTCTGTACGGCCCGCCGCTCAACCGCGGCCGGGAGGCGCTCGGCCTGCCGCCGGTGGACAACGTCCGCGACCACGTCTTCACCGACCGGCCGTGGCTGGCGGCGGACCCGACGCTGTGTCCGTCCGAAGGCATGACGAACCTCGACCTCGTGCCGACCGGGGCGTGGATCCTGCCGGACGACCGGCCGCTCCTGGACGAGCTGACGACGTTCCTGGACGCCGGCGAACCGCCGGTGTACGTGGGCTTCGGCAGCATGGCCGCGTACGCGCCGGAGGGCATCGCGCAGGTCGCCATCGAGGCGATCCGTGCGCAGGGCCGCCGTCTTCTCCTCGGCTCCGGCTGGGCGGAGCTGGCCCTGGCTGACAACGCCGACGACTGCTTCGTCGTCGGCGAGGTCAATCAGCAGGCGCTTTTCCGCCGTGTCGCCGCCGTGGTCCACCACGGCGGCGCGGGCACCACAACGACGGCCGCGCGAGCCGGCGCGCCCCAGGTGGTCGTGCCCCGGATCGCGGACCAGCCGTACTGGGCCGGGCGGGTGGCCGAGCTGGGCATCGGCGCCGCACACGACGGTTCGGCGCCGACCGTCGAGTCCTTGTCCGCCGCGCTGACCACGGCCCTGGCCTCCGAAACCCGAGCGCGGGCCCAGGAAGTCGCCGCCGCGATCCAGACCGATGGGGCGGCGGTGGCCGCGAAACTGCTTATCGAAACAGCCGGCCGCCCGTGACTCGTCGGGACGCTCCGGTCGGCGTCGACCGGAGCGTCCCGGCTCGTCAGGGTTCGAGATCGGCCACGCCCCGGCCACTCACGATGTCGAACGGGACGGACGCCTGGTCGTGCGTGATCAGCCATTCGCCGTTGATCTTCCGGAAGCAGAAGGTGGCCCGGACCCACATCCCGTCGGTCGCCGTCCCCTCCTCCAGCGTGCCGCTGAGCCGGCCGAAGGCGTGCCCGAACGCCACGTTCCGGTCCACGGTGACCGTCAGGTCGCGGACCTCGTAGGACACGTCCTTGAAGAACGTGAACGCCTTCGCCCAGTTCTTCGCCTTCGCCTCCACGCCGACGTGCTGCAGCGGCGGCTCGACGTCGAACGACACGACGTCCGCCGCGTAGTGCCGCATCAGGCCGTCGAGGTCCTTGGCCCCGATGCCTTCGACGATCCCGGAGATCTGCCGCCTGATCGCGGTTTCGTCCGTCTCAAGCTGATCGGACGTCGCCCGCAGCGGCGCGAGGGCGGCGCTCCAGGCGACGACGTGGTCGAGCATGGTGCCCAACGTGGTCACGGCGTAGTCGCCCGGCTTGAGCGTGGTGAAGTTCTCGAACTCAGTCGCCAGCGGCAGGACGACCTGCATCGCCACGTCGGCCATGTGCAGCGCCCCGCAGACGAGCCGCAGCTGTTCGACCGCGCGGGCGCCCCCCGCGCCGCCGTAGGACACGAACCCGACCGCCTTGTTGTTCCATTCGTAGTACACGTGGTCGAGGGCGTTCTTGAGCACACCGGGGAGCGAGTGGTTGTACTCGGGCGTGACGATCACGAACCCGTCGAACGAGGCGACGGTCTCCGCCCAGGCCCGGGTGTGCTCGTGCTCGTGGCGGCCCGCCGACATCGACGCCGGCGTCGAGGCGTCCAGGTGCGGCAACGGGTGGTCGAGCAGGTCGATCACCTCGAACTCGGCGTCGCCTCGCTGCGACGCGAGGTCGTGGACCCACCGGGCGACCTGCTCGCCTCTGCGGCCGGGACGGGTGCTGCCGAGGATGATTCCGATCTTGGTCATCGTTCTCCTGTTCCGATGCGGGTACAGGTACGACGAAGCGGCCCGCCGGAATGTCAGGCGGGCCAGTCCCAGCCGGTGATCGTGGTGCGCAGCAGGCGCGCGGCTGCGGACAGATGGCTGTCCGCGGCCCAGGACAGGGTGATCGTGCGACGGCATCCGGGGTTGTCGACGGCGATCCAGACGAGCGGAGTGTTCATCCGCCGGGCGAAGCCGGGGACGAGTCCGATGCCGAGGCCCGCGCCGATCAGGTCGGCGATCGCGGTGGGCTCGTCGACCTCGCAGACGATCTTCGGCGTGCGGTCCCGCGCGGTGAAGAGCCGGTCGAGCAGCCGGCGTTGCCAATGTCCTTGCCGGGCGGTGACAAACGGCTCGCCGGAAAGCTCGTCGATGTTCACCGACGTCCGATCCGCCAGCGGGTGGCCGAGAGGCACGGCCACCCCGACCGCCTCCTCGAACAGCTGCACCGACTCCAGGCCCTCGGCGTGGATCGGCTGCGAGGCAACACACAGATCGACGTCCTGGGCTCGCAGGCGACGACCCATGTCGTCGGCCGGCGACCACTGGAGCTCGACCTCGACCGAGGGATGGACCCGTTTGAACGCCGCCAGCGGCCCGGTGAGGGTGAGGAAGGTTTCCGACGCCAGCCGCACCGAACCCAGGCCTTGGGCGACGGCGCGACGTCCCGCGTCGAGCTCGCCCAGGGAGCGTTCGACGTGGTCGCGGAAGAGCCGGCCCGCGTCGTTCAGCCGGAGACGGCCGCCCCGGTCGAACAACGGCGCGCCGAGCTCGCTCTCCAGCCGGGCGATGGTGCGGCTCAGCGACGGCTGGGCAACCCGCAGCTCGTCGGCGGCGCGGCTGAGGTGCTCGAGCCGCGCCACCACCAGGAACTGCTTGAGCGCGTTCAGGTCCACGGCCGCGGCTCAGCCGAGGTGGTCGTTCGCCCCGCCGGCCCAGGCGATGTAGCGCTCCGCGGACCGGCGCACCGCACCCTTCGCGTCACCGAGGACCGTGCCGCCCAGCAGGCCGCAGAGGCGGTCGAACTCGTACGGCGCCAGCCGGTCCACGATCCGCTGCACCAGCCCGGCCGACAGCGGGATCTTGTTGGGGTAGCTGCGCATGAAGGTCACCCACCCCGCGGCGGCCACCGGCACGATCGTGTCGCCGGCCAGCAGGGCGCCGCCGGTGCTGTTCTCGACGTGGGCCACCGCGGCGCCGGGGAAGTGGCCACCGGCCTCGACGAGCGTCACCCCGGGCAGGACCCGCTCGGTGCCGGACCACTCGCGGAGCACCGGGGCCTCCCGCTGCACCCACTGCCGGTCGGCGGTGTGCACCAGCACGGGGATGCGGCCCAGCCGGTGGCTCCAGCTGACCTGCGAGCCGTACATGTGCGGGTGGCTGGCCACGATCACCGCGGCGCCGCCGAGCTCGTCGATCTTGGCGGCCAGCGCCGGGTCGAGGTGGTTCGGCGGGTCCCACAGCAGGTTGCCCTCGGCGGTCTGCACCAGGTGCGTCCACTGGCCGATGCCGAACGGCGGTTCCCGGTTCAGCCGGTGCAGGCCCGGTTCCAGCTCCTCGTGCACCACGTCGTGGGCGTCGGCCGAGAGCTTGTCCAGGGTTGTCCACACCTGTCCCGAGGCGGGCACCCACTGGCGCTCGTCCGCGCAGATCGCGCACTCGCCGGCCGGGGGCCGGTCGGTGTCGGGGTGCTCGACCCCGCAGGTCCCGCAGATCCAGATCGTCATGACGACAGTCTTGAAGCTCCAGCAAGGTCGAGGTCAAGGAACGCTTTCAGCAGCGGCGCAAGGACATCGGGACGGTCCAGCGGAATGATGTGGCCGCAGTCCTCGACGACGTGGGCCACCAGGTCGTCGGCGAACGGCCGCAGCTGACGCGCGAGCGTGTCCCCCACCGGGTGGGCGCCGATCGCCATCGTGGGCACCGTGAGCCGCCCGCCCGCGACGGCGTCCGCGATCTGCCGGGCGCTGACGGGCATCGCGCGGTAGTGGGCGAACGCGCCGCGCAGGGCTTCACGCCCGGTGTAAGCGGCGACGAAGTGGTCGCGGATCTCGCGCGGCACCCCGCGGCCCCGGGTGCCGGCGTCGAGGAACCAGTCGACGTACTCCGCCTCGTGTCCGATGAGGACGGTCTCGGCGAGGTCCGGGACGGCGTGGAACCCGAACCACCACGGCGGCCCGCCCGCCAGGAAGTCTTCGGCGCCGGGAAGACGACCCAGCAGCGACTCCATGAGGACGAGCCGCCGGACCCGCTCGGGGTGGCGCATCGCCAGCAGGAACGCGGGCGGCGCACCCGCGTCGATGCCGACGACCGCGGCCGCCGGTTCCCCGAGTGCGTCGAGGAGCGCTTCGGCATCGGCGGCGAGGGTGCCCGCGTCGTAGCCGTCTTCCGGACGCGCCGTCGCGCCGAGCCCGCGCAGATCCGGGGTGATTACTCGATAGTGCGTCGCCAGCTGCGGGACGACTTCGATCCAGAGCCGCCCGGTGTGCGGGAAACCGTGCAGCAGCAGGACGGCGGGGCCGTCCCCGGTGACCGTGACGTTGACCTCGATGCCGTTCACGCGCAGCATGACTCTCCTTGGCGGTTACCATTGGTTACCAGAGAACCGTAGGTAACTTCCAAGCCGTGACCAAGACGGCACTTTCCCGACAGGTGGTGAGCTCCAGGTGACCCCCTCGAAGCGCGGCGACCTGTTCGACCCCGCGTGCCCGACGCGCCGGCTGCTCGACCGGATCGGCACGAAGTGGACGTCGATGGTGGTCAAGGTGCTGGCCGAGGCGGACCCGCGCGAGGTGCGGTTCGCGGAGCTGCAACGCCGGATGCCGGGCGTCTCGCAGAAGATGCTGTCGGTGACCCTGCGCTCGCTCACCCATGACGGCCTGGTCGCCCGCCGTGTCGAGCCGACGGTCCCACCGAAGGTGCACTACCGGCTCACGGATCTGGGGCTGTCCCTCGAGGTTCCGTTGGCCGCGCTGAGGAACTGGGCCGAGGAGAACATGCCGGCGATCGACCGGGCCCAGTCGGCCGCCGAGGAATGACGCGTCAGGCCGGGCCCGCGAGGCCGATCAGGTTGCCCTCGACGTCGGTGAAGTGGGCGACCACCAGGTCACGCCCCGGCGCCCGGTCCGGGCCCATCCGACGGGTGCCGCCGAGGCGCTCGGCCTCCGCCAGCGCCGCCGCGACGTCCGGGACACCCACGTAGAACACGACGTGGCTCTGGTGGCCCGCGCCGCCGCCGACACCGCCCGGGATGCCGCCGGTCTCGACGAACCCGTAGTTCCCGGCTTCCGACACCTGGTCCGACACCGGACCCGAGGTGTCGAACTCCCAGCCGAACAGCTCGCCGTAGTACCCGCGCAGCCGCGCCGGGTCCGTCCCGATGATTTCGAAGTGCACCACAGGATTTCCCATGAGGGTGACCGTACGCCGTTCTAGTTGTTAAAAACAACCTCGTAGTTGTAAATTAGCACCATGTCGACGAGCCGAAGTTACGGAGACGCCTGCGCCACCGCCCGTGCCCTGGACGTCATCGGGGAACGCTGGGCGCTGCTCGTGGTGCGTGAGCTCCTGCTCGGGCCGCAGCGGTTCTCCGACGTCCGCCGCGCGCTGCCGGGCGCGAGCTCGAACCTGGTCACCGACCGGCTGCGGGAACTCGAAGGCCACGGCGTCGTGACCCGCCGGAAGCTGCCGCCGCCGGCCGGTTCGACGGTCTACGAGCTGACCGAGTGGGGCCATGAGCTGGAGCCGATCGTCCTGGCGCTGGGCGCGTGGGCATCCCGCGTCCCGCTCCCCCGGCCCGCGACGCTCGGCGCGACGTCGGTGCTGCTGTACCTGCGCGGCTCCGCCCGCCCGCGCGCAAACGCTTGCTACCGCGTCGAACTGGACACGCGGGTGTGGACGGTCCGGACCGAGCCGGGCCGCCTGACGGTCGAACCCGGCGAACCCACCGCACCGGACGCCGTGCTCCGGACCGACCCGCCGACGTTGAACGCCCTGCTCGAAGCCCCGTGGGACCTCGACCCTCTGACCGCCGACGGCCGCGTGGTCGTCGAAGGTGACCACACGGCCGTCCGCCGGCTGCTGCGCGAACACGAGGCCTGAGCGCTCAGCCGAACTCCGCGGCGTGGTCGGCCGCCCACTCGGCGAACCCGCGAGCCGGGCGGCCGGTGACGTCCAGGACGGTCGTCGTCGTGGGCTGCGGCCGGTCCACGAGCGCGGCCAGCCGCCGGATCCGGGCTTCGACGACGTCGGCCGAGCCGACACTGCCGAGGCCGCGGGCCTCGAACACGGCCGTAAGCTCACGACGGTGTTCGTCCAGGTCCTGGGCCTCGACCCGAACGGGACGCCCGGCGGCGGCACCGATCAGCGCCGCCTGCTGCCGCACGGTCAGCGACTCGGGCCCGGTCAAGGTGTGCACCGCGCCGACGTGCCCGGACGACGTCAGCGCGCAGGCGGCGACGGCGGCGATGTCCGCCTCGTGGACCAGCGCCGCGTGCGAGTCCGGGAAGGGGTCGCGCACCACGCCGTCCGCGCGGATCGACCGTGCCCAGACCAGCCGGTTGGCCGCGAAGCCACCTGGCCGCACGAACGTCCACGGGATCCCGGAGTCGCGGACGGCCTGCTCGGCTTCGCCGTGGGCCCGGGTGATGGCGTCGTCCGACGCGGGATCGGCGCCCGCCGCGGACAGCACGACAACGTGCGCCAGGCCGCCCGCCCGGGCGAGGAAACCGCCGAGCCCGGCCGTGCCGGCGTAGAGGAACGCCGTCGTGACGCCGTTCAGGGCCGCGTCCCAGCCCTCGGGCCGGGCGAGGTCGGCCGCGACCACTTCGACCCCGCCGGGCAGCCGGGCCGCGCCCGGGTCACGGCCGGCCGCGCGGACTTCGTGGCCGTCTTCGAGCAGTCTTCCCACCAGGGCGCGGGCGACGTTCCCGCGGGCGCCGGTCACCAGAATCGTCATGCGGCCAGGCTCGTCCCGGGTGGCCGAAACGGGGTAGGCACTGGCGGTACCACCCCGCGGCGAGGTGATGATGGACCGATGGACAGGGCAGAACTCGGCGCGTTCCTGCGCAGCAGGCGAGCCAGGCTGCAGGCCGCCGACGCCGGCCTCGCGCCCGGCCCGCGGCGGCAGACGCCGGGGCTGCGGCGCGCCGAGGTGGCGCTGCTGGCCGGGATCTCCGTCGACTACTACGTCCGGCTCGAGCAGGGCCGCGGACCACGGCCGTCCGATCAGGTCCTGACCGCGCTGGGGCGGGCGCTGCGCCTGACCGCCGACGAGCACGCGTACCTCCTCCGGCTGGCCCGGCCGGCTTTCGCGCCGCCGTCCGGGCCGGTGCCCGCGAACGTCCTGCGACTGCTCGACCGCCTCGACGACGTCCCGGCGATGGTCATCAACGCCGGGTACGACCTGGTCGCCTGGAACCGGATGCTGGTCGCCCTGATCGGCGATCCGGCCGGGTGGTCACCGCGACGGCGAAACCGGCTGCGCCGGCTGTTCGACACCGGCGACAAGATCACCGGTAACCGGCTGGAGCTGGCCCGGCTGTGCGTCGCGGACCTGCGTGCGGGCGGGCGGTACCCGGCCGATCCCGTCGTCCGGGCACTCGTCGACGAACTCTTGGACACGAGCCCCGAGTTCGCGCGGCTGTGGGCGGCGCGCGAGGTCGTCGTGCCGCGGACGCTGACCAAGCGGACCGTCCACCCGGTCGCGGGCCCGCTGGAGCTCGACTGCGAGATCCTCGCCGTCCCGGGCCACGAGCACCGGCTGCTGGTCTACACCGCGGCGCCGGGCACCCCGTCCGCCGAAGGCCTGAAACTGCTGCTCACCGCGTGAGCGCCGGCTCCCGCACCCGCAGCGACGGAGCGAGGAACAGAATCGCGAAGGTGACCACGACGGCCGACGACAGCGCCCAGTGCAGCCCGATCCGGGTCGCGAGCGCCCCGACCAGCACCGGCTCCACCAGGAAGCCCAGGTACCCGCAGGCCGCGACGGCGGCGACCGCGCGGCCCGGCGCGTCCGCCTGCTTGCGGCTCGCCACGCTCCACGCGATCGGCACGATCCCGGCGACGCCGAGCCCGACCACCGCAAAGCCGAGCACCCCCGCCACCGGCCACGGCGCGGCCAGGACCAGGGCGAACCCGAGCACCGCGACCGTGGTCGCAAACCGGACGAACACCACCGGGCCCGTCCGCGCCACCACCCGGTCGGCGACCAGGCGGACC
Source organism: Amycolatopsis sp. NPDC051758 (assembly GCF_044453095.1). NCBI lineage: Bacteria > Bacillati > Actinomycetota > Actinomycetes > Pseudonocardiales > Pseudonocardiaceae > Amycolatopsis > Amycolatopsis sp. NPDC051758. Next base: position 443,415 of record NZ_JBITCJ010000006.1, read on the forward strand.
GCGATCATCGTCCCGGAGAAGGCGAAGTAGCCCAGCGAGGCGAGCGCCGGTGTCGCGCCGGTGACGTCGGCGAGGTACACCGCGCTCCAGCTGTTGACCGCGCCCTCGGCGACGAACCCGCAGAACGCGATCACGCCCAGCGGCACCAGGGCCCGGCTCGGCCACGCGAACGCCGCGTCACCCTGGCCGCGGTCGGCGCCGGTGAGGAACCGCGTGCGCGCCGCCCACAGCGCGAGCGCCAGCAGCACCGCGCCGGCCACCGGGAAGTGCACCGACACCGGGACGTGCACGGCCTCCATCAGCGCGTCGACCCCCGAGCCCGCGAGGCCGCCGATGTTCCAGAAGGCGTGGAAGCCGGCGAAGATCGGCCGTCCGTACCCCTCCTCGACGCGGGCGGCGTGCGCGTTCATCGCGACGTCGAGCAGGCTGTTGCCCACGCCGAGCACCACGAGCGCGGCGACGAACACCGGCGCGGACCACGCGAAGGCGACCAGCGGCAGCCCGGCGCACAGCACCACCGCGCCGAGCACGACGGCCGCGCGGCTGCCGATCCGTGCGAGCAGCGCCCCCGCGCCCAGCAGCGTCAGCACCGATCCGGCCGCGAGCCCGAACAGCCCGACCGCCAGCTCCCCCGTGCTCAGGCCGAGCTGTTGCTGTACCGCCGGCACGCGGGCCAGCCAGGTCGCGAACGCCGCGCCGCACACCGCGAAGACGATCGAAACACCCAGGCGTGCGCGTTTCAGTTCCCCAGTCACTTCGGCGATTATCCTGATCGCCGTGGCCAGCTGGGACGACGTCGGCCGGGTTGCGCGCGAGCTGCCCGAAGTGGTCGAAGAAAACTCGCGCGGGTACCTGGCCTGGCAGGTCGGGAAGAAGGGCTTCGCCTGGGAGCGCCCGCTGCGCAAGGGCGACCTCGAGGCGCTCGGCGCACGGGCGCCCGCCGGGCCGGTGCTGTGCGCGTACGTGCCGGACGTCGGGGTCAAGGACGCCCTGGTCGCCGACGACCCGGCCGTCTTCTTCACCACGCCGCACTTCCGCGGCTTCCCCGCGATCCTCGTCGAGCTCGACCGGATCGACCTCCCGACGCTCGAAGAAGTGCTGGTCGAGGCCTGGTTGTGCCGGGCGCCGAAGCGGCTGGCGAAAACTTGGCTCGAAAACCGACCAACGATGTAGAGAACGCGGGCCGGGCTCCGTCCTTCCCGTGAACGCGCCACCGCGGCGCGGAAAGGAGCCGATCATGGCGAAGTACATGCTGCTGATGAGCTACAGCGGGGACACCGCGTGCGACCTCCCGATGGGTGAATGGCCGCCGGAGGACATCCGCGCGCACATCGACTTCCAGCACGCGCTCGACGCCGAGCTGCGGGACAAGGGTGAGCTCGTCGACGCGCAGGGCCTGGCCGGGCCCGAAGTGGCGAAGACGGTGGTCTCCGACGGCCGGACCAGCCCCGTGGTCACCGACGGGCCGTACCCGGAGGGCAAGGAGCTGCTGGCCGGCTACTGGGTCGTCGACGTCGAGAGCGAGGAGCGCGCGCTGGAGATCGCGGCGAAGGCCTCGGCCGCGCCCGGGCCGGGCGGGGTGCCGATCCGGCAGCCGATCGAGGTCCGCCAGGTGATGAGCGCACCCGCCTGATGCCCGGCGACCGGGTCGAGGACCTGCTGCGCACCCTCGCGCCGCAGGTCCTCGGCGTTGTCGCGCGGCGGTTCCGCGACTTCGACGCCGCGGACGACGCCGTGCAGGAAGCGCTGCTCGCGGCGGCGCGGCACTGGCCGTCCGACGGGCTACCGGACAACCCGCGCGGGTGGCTGATCCAGGCCGCTGTGCACCGGCTGACCGACCATTTCCGCAGCGAGCAGGCGCGGCGCCGCCGGGAGGAGACACTCGCTCACGAACCGCCGCCGGCGGATGTCCCGAATACCGACGACACGCTCGTGCTGCTCTTCCTGTGCTGCCACCCGGCGCTCACCCCCGCGTCGGCGATCGCGCTGACGCTGCGTGCGGTCGGCGGCCTGACCACGGCCGAGATCGCCGGCGCGTTCCTGGTCCCGGAAGCGACCATGGCGCAGCGGATCAGCCGCGCCAAGGCGCGCATCAAGGCGTCCGACGTGCCGTTCCGGCTGCCCGAAGCCGGCGAGCGCGAGGCCCGGCTGCAGGCGGTGCGGCACGTGCTCTACCTGGTGTTCAACGAGGGCTACACGAGCAGCGCGGGCGCCAGCCTGCACCGGACCGAGCTGTCCGGCGAAGCGATCCGCCTGACCCGGCTGCTGCACGAGACGCTGCCGGACGACGGCGAGGTCACCGGGTTGCTGGCACTGATGCTGCTCACCGACGCGCGGCGCCCGGCGCGGACCGGTCCGTCCGGGGAGCTGGTGCCGCTGGCCGAGCAGGACCGGGCGAAGTGGAACCGCGCGCAGATCCGGGAAGGCGTCGCCCTGGTCACCGAGGCGTTGAAGCGCGGCGACGCGGGTGAGTACCGGCTGCAGGCCGCGATCGCCGCGGCGCACGGCATCGCGCCGCGTGTCGAAGACACCGACTGGACGCAGATCCTGCGCACCTACCGGCTGCTGGAGCGGATGACGGACAACCCGGTGGTGTCGCTCAACCGCGCGATCGCCACGGCGATGGTGCACGGGCCCGCCGCCGGGCTCGAGCTCCTGGCGACCCTCGAGCTGGGCGGGCACCGGCTCGACGCCGCCCGGGCGCACCTGCTGGAGCTGGCCGGGGACACCGCCGCCGCGATCCGGCACTACGACGCGGCGGCCGCGCGGACCGCGAACACCCCGGAGCAGCGGTATCTCATGACGCGCGCGGCCCGGCTCCGGGCGTCGAGCCGGATCGACCTCCGGGGCAGCTGAAAACGCCCCCATGGCCACCTCCGTCCGGACTATCTTGGCCGGGTGAAGTCCTTGAGCCACGATCGGCTGGCCGAGGCGCTCGTCGCCGAAGCGGAGCAGTTCGGGATGACGATCGCGGGCGCCGCCCCGGACGTGCGCGTCCCGACGTGTCCCGAGTGGACCCTGCACGACCTGATCCGCCACGTCGGGCTGGCCTACCACAAGTCCGCCACCATCATCGCGAGCCGGCCCACCGGGTACGTGCCGTTCGAAACCGTCACCGTCGACGACCCGCCCGGCTTCGACGCTCTCGGCAACTGGCTGATCGACGGCGCGGAGCGGCTCGTCGAGGCCGTGACCGACGTCGGCCCCGAAACGCCGACCTCGACGTGGACACCCGACCGCCGCGCCGGGTTCTGGACGCGCCGGCTCACCCACGAGACCGTCGTCCACCGCGCGGACGCCTCGCTCGCGACCGGCGCGCCGTACGAGGTCGACGGTGATCTGGCCGCGGACGGGATCTCCGAAGGCCTCGACCTCGTGGCCGTTTTCTCGCGACTGGAACACCCGGCCCTGGACCGGACGGCGCTGCGGGGCGCGGGCGAGACCCTGCTGTTCCGCGCCACCGAACCGAAGGTCGCCTGGCTGGTGCGGCGGACGCCGTCGGCGGTCGAGGTGAGTTTCGAATCTGCGGCCGAGGCCGACGTCGTCGTCGAGGGCCGTGCCGTCGATCTGCTCCTGGCGCTGACCGGGCGCGTTGCCGCCGACGACCCGCGGTTGACGATTTTCGGCAACGCGGAGCTGTTCCGGCATTGGCGGGAGAACACGAAGTTCTGAGACGCCGTCTCCGGGTGACCGCGCTCGACATACGCTGACGTCAGCTGTGGTGCACCGACTCGACGGTGTAGAGCTGCGGGTCGGCCGTCGCGAGGGCGAGCGCGGCCTGCATGTGCTCCTGGCACTCGGGGTCGGCGAGCATCGCGCGGAACGCGTCCGCGCTCTCCCACTGGGCGTAGTTGACGACCCGGGTGCCTTCGGCGCCGGCGTGGATGTTCGCCGCGACGAAGCCCGGCCGGTGCTGCATCACCTTCTCGGTGGCCGTGACCAGCAGCTCGACCAGCTCCTGCTGCCGCCCGGGGTCGACGGTGAAGACGTTGATCAGGGTCGCCAGGTCGGCGCCGGCGGTGATGGTGGTGGTCGCCATGACTTCTCCTCGATGTCAGGATCCTTACATCGTCATTATGTGTAAGGTTCCTGACATGAGTCAACCCCGCACCGGCGAGCGGCCCGGCTACCTGCTGAAACGCACCCAGCAGGCACTGAACCAGGCCTGCACCGACCGCCTGCGTCCGCTGGAGCTGTCGATGTCGCAGTACGCCGTGCTGCGCGCGCTCGACGACCACCCCGGCGCGTCGTCGGCCGAACTCGCCCGGGTCACCTTCGTCACCCGGCAGTCGCTGCGGGACGTCCTCAGTGGACTGCGAGCCGCCGGCCTCGTCACCGTGGCCGAACGGGCGACCACCGGCCGAGCCTTGCCCGTGGCGCTGACGTCGTCCGGCCGCACGAAACTGCGCGCCGCCGACGACCTGGTCACGCAGGTCGAGACGGCGATGCTCGGCGACCTGTCAGCCGACCAGCAACGTTATCTGGCAGACCTGCTGCAGACCTGCCTCGGCAACCTGACTTGACGGCGGTCGTATAGTCGGATCCGACTAATAGGGAGCGACTAGTGCCACCTCGCAAGATCCGGAACACCCTCGCGCTGGCTCTGCTCGGCCTGCTGCTGGAACGCCCGATGCACCCGTACGAAATCGCGTCCACGCTGCGCGAGCGGTACAAGGACACGACTTTCAAGATCAACCCGGGCTCGCTCTACGACACCGTCGAGGCGCTGGCCAAGCACCGCTGGATCGAGCCGGTCGAGACGGTCCGGGAAGGCAACCGGCCGGAGCGGACCGTCTACGCGCACACCGAGCTCGGCCGCCAGGAGTTCCTCGCGTGGCTCGACGAGCTGCTCCGCGAGCCTGTCGCGGAGTACCCGAAGTTCGTCGCGGCCGTGAGCTACCTCGGCGCGCTCGGCCCGGAGCGCGCCGCCGACGCGCTGGAGGAACGCGCGCGGCACCTCGCCGACCGCATCGAGGGTGCGAACACGGCGTTGACCGACACCGTCGGCCAGGGCGTGCCGCGGCTGTTCATGATCGAAGTCGAGTTCGCCCGGCACGCGTGGCAGGCCGAGCTCGACTGGGCGAGCGGCACGGCCGCCGAAATCCGGTCCGGCTCCCTGTCCTGGCCCGACCACTCCTGAGGGGAAGACTGTGCCCGAACTCGAAACCGACGTCCTCGTCGCCGGCGCCGGCCCCGCCGGCCTGCTGCTCGCCGCGGAGCTCGCGCTGGCCGGCGTGCGCACCACGATCGTCGAACGCCACGAGTCGCGTCCGCCGCACAGCCGCGGCTTCAACCTCAACGCGCGCTCGCTGGACCTGCTCGCCCGGCGCGGCCTGGCCGACGGCCTGGTCGCCGAGGGCCACCAGGTGCCGCACGCGCCGGTCACGGGCCTGCCCGGCCCGCTGCTGCTCGACGGCGCGGCGACCGATCACCCGTTCTCGCTGGGCATCCCGCAGGCGCGCGTCGAGGAAGTGCTCGAGGCCCGCGCGCTCGACCTCGGCGTCGAAATCCTGCGCGGCCACGAACTGCAGACGTTCACCCAGTCCCCGGACACCGTCCTGGTCCACAGTGGACGCCAGATCCGGGCCCGGTTCCTCGTCGGGTGCGACGGCGGCCGCAGCACGGTGCGCAAGCAGGCCGGGATCGGCTTCCCGGGTGTCGACGCGCGCTGGTTCGCACTGCTCGGCGACGTCGAATGCGAGCTGCCGTACGGGGTTTCGGCCGGCCCGGACGGCCGGACGGTGTTCGTCATCCCGCGGCCGGGGTACGTCCGGATAGTCGTCCGGGAGGACAACCCGCCGGCGGACAAGTACTCGCCCGTCACCCTCGACCAGCTCCAGGCGCAGGTGGACTCGGTGCTGGGCCGACACGTCGAGCTGCGCGAGCCTCGCTGGCTGACCCGCTTCGGCGACGCGGCGCGGCTGGCGTCGCGGTACCGGGAAGGCCGGGTCCTGCTGGCCGGCGACGCCGCGCACATCCACCCACCGGCGGGGGCGATCGGGTTGAACGTGGCGCTGGACGACGCGTTCAACCTCGGCTGGAAGCTCGCGGCGACGGTCCACGGAACGGCGCCTTCGGGGCTTCTGGACACATATCACGACGAGCGGCACGCGGCGGGCGAGCGGATCCTGGCGAACACGCGGGCGCAGGTGGCTTTGGAAGAGGCGGACGCGACGGAGCCGTGGGCCGACCTGATGCGACGGGTCGCTTCGCACCCGGCGGGGAACCGGGCGCTGGCGGAGATCATCACCGGGCTGGACGCCTGTTATGCGCCGGGCGGACATCCGTGGCTGGGTCGTCTCGCGCCGGACGTGCCGTTGACGGTTGCCGAGCGTCCAATGCACCTGGCGGCACTGCTGCATGCCGGGCGGCCGGTGTTGCTGGACCTTGCCGGATCGTTCAGTGCTTGGTCGCCGGGAATCGAGGTGGTGACCGCGTCTTCGTCCACTTCGGACATCGAGGCGGTGTTGCTGCGGCCGGACGGCCACGTGGCCTGGGTCGGCACGCCCGGCTCCGGCGACACGGGCTTGGCGGAGGCGGTGCGCCGCTGGATCGGCGACGCCCCGGTCCCTGTGCCCGCCTGACCGGGAACGCCCGCCGGAGCTCCCCCGTTACTTTTTCGTAGTTCCTGATCAAGGAGCTGTGGTCACCAGGCCCGGCCTGACTGACGCCCCCAGTCGAATCCATGATCCGGGGGGTGTCACCGGGTCTGGTGGCATCGAGGGACCGCTGAATAGGGACACGGCCACCGGAAGGTAGGTCTCGTCGTAGGCGTGGGTGCCGGCCATCGATGCCCGATCGGCGACCACTCGCGACGAGCGAATGGCATGGTGGATGAGCAGCAGTTTCGGCGTGTTCCTCGGCCTGGATGTCGGCAAGGACGCTCACCACGCGGTCGGCCTCGACCCCGACCGCACGCGGCTGCATGACGGGCCGCTGCCCAACACCGAACCCAAACTGAAGGCGCTGTTCGACAAGCTCGCCGAGCACGATCCGCTGCTGGTCGTGGCAGACCAACCGGCCACGACCGGGGCGCTGCCGGCCGGTCACCCGCAGCTCCGGCACCAGCATCAAGGGCGAGCACCCTGCACGGACCGGCAACCGTCAGCTCAAACGCGCGTTCTTTCTCTCCGCCTTCGCCGCACTGTCTGACCCGACCAGCAGGACCTACTACGACCGCAAGCGGGCCGAGAGCAAGAAGCACAACGCCGCCCTGATCTGCCTGGCCCGCCGCCGCTGCGACGTCCTCCACGCCATGCTCCGCAACGGCACCCACTACCGCCACCCCGAACCTGTCGCGGCTTGACAACCAGATAGGGGCACCTCCCCGCCCCTTCCCTGGGGGGCGGCCCCAAGTCCAGTCTACCGGCGGGGTAGGACAAACCCGCCGGAATCGCGGGTGAGCGCCCGAGCTGTCCACATTCGGACCCGGCTGTGGACAGCTCGGAAACCGGCCGGCTAGGGGCAGTCCGGCGCCGCCCATTTCACCAGCTCCGGCCAGGGATGACGGCTCATTCCGAGGTCGAGAACGAGCACCTCTGGATCGCCGAGGCGACCGAACTTTGGCGATACCGGAGGAATGCACCTCAGCTCGAACGTTCCAGCACCGCGCGCTGCTCCACCCGCCCGTCCAACGTGAACTTGCTGTGCGGAGCGAACCCCAGCTTCTCCACCACCCGGGCCGAAGCCTTGTTCACCGGCTCATAAACCGCCAGCAGCCGCTCGGTGAAACCCGACGCGAACACGTGGTCCCGCACCGCCGAAGTCGCTTCCGTGGCATACCCGCGGCCCCAGCCCGACGGGGCGATCCACCAGCCCATCTCCACCGCCGGTGCCCCCAGACCGGACTCCGTCGCGTCCCGGCGGACCAACGACACCACGCCGTCGAAGGAGTCCGGGGCCGCCGAGACCGCGAACCAGCCGAAACCGTGCTCAGCCCAGTGATCCAGCGTTGCCCGGTGCTTGGTGAGGGTGTATTCGCGGCTCCACGGCTCGCCCGTGCCGACGTACCGGACCGTGTCCGGCAGCTGGGCCAAGGCGAACAGGTCGTCGAAGAAGTCTTCGGACCACGCGTGCAGCGTGAGGCGTTGTGTGGTGATCAGCACCGCCGGAAGTCTAGGCGGCGCCGGTCATCGCGGCTCGTCGATTTCCAGCAGCGCCGCGATGCCGTCGAGCTGCAGGCGCAAACCGAACTCGAACGCCTCGTCGAGGTCGACGTCTTCGACGCCGGTCATCACCTCGGTCAGCACCGGGAACCGGCCCGACTCCAGGTATCCGGCGAGCAGGGCCATGTCCGCCGCCAGGCGCTGGTCGCCCGAAATACCCGTGTCCTGCTCGGCCTGGACCTCGAACGCGTTGCTCACGGCCAGGCCACCGACCCAGCCGTTGAGCGTCATGATCACCTGCAGCTTCACCCGGCGTCGCAGTCCCGAACCGGAAAAGGCCCGCAAGGACCAGTCGACCAGGCGCAGGCCGGCCGCCAGGACCGGCGGGCGGACCAGGGAATTCAGCAGGATCGGCGCGAGCCACGGGTGACGGCGGTAGGCGCCCCACTGCGCGCGGGCAGCCAGCTCGAGGCGGGGGCGCCACTCCGCCGGGCCCGGTTCCGGCAGTTCCGCCTCGCCGAGCGCCGCGTCGGCCATCAGGCGGAGCAGTTCGTCCTTGTCCGGCACGTGCCGGTACAGCGCCATCGGGCCGACACCCAGCTCGGCGGCCAGCCGCCGCATCGACAGCGCGGTGATGCCCTCGGCGTCCGCGAGCGCGATGGCCGCGCGCACCAGGGCGGCCCGGCCCAGTGGCGCCTTCTGCGGGGTCCGCTCGGCCACCACCGTGCCGCTGCCCGGCACCGCGCGCACCCAGCCCTGCTCGCCCAGCGCGGAGAGCGCTTTCGCCGCGGTCGCCATCGCGACACCCCATTCGCGGACGAGCGTGCGCGTCGACGGGACACGCTCGCCGGGCCGCAGCTCACCGGCGGTGATCCGGCGGCGCAGGTCCGCCGCGATCCGCAGGTAGGGCGCCTGCTCGGCCACGAACACCTCGATCCGTACTAGAACACTTCCCCAGGACACCTAGAACGGTTTCAGGGTACTCCCCCATTGTCAGCAGCAAGGACTGTCGGCCGGACGCGCTGGTCAATACGGTGCCGATACAGCGTCAAGAACCAAGGGGGACCCCATGACCACGACCGAGACTCCGGCGAGCGTCGGCGACGCCCGGCGCAACCCGCAGTGGTGGCGCCGCCCGTGGGTGTTCCCGCTGGGGCTGCTCGTCACGGTGTTCCTGGTGTACTCGCTCCCGCCCTACCTCGGCCTGGACCCGGCGCAGTCGCGGATCCCGGCGCCGGGCGGCGCCGGCTGGTACTACCCGGTGCTCGTCACGCACATCGGCTTCGCGACCATCGCGATGGTGACCTGCGCGATGCAGATCTGGCCGTGGCTGCGGCAGAAGCACCCCACGGTGCACCGCCGCACCGGCCGCGTCTACGTGTTCGCCGGCGCGATCCCGGCGTCGATCGCGGGGTTCGCCATCGCGCTCGCGGCGCCGTTCGGCCCGATCGGCGCGGTGTCGAACGTCCTGCTCGCGACGCTCTGGTTCGGCTGCACCGTGCAGGGCTACCGGATGGCGCGCGCCCGGCGCTTCGGCGACCACCGGCGGTGGATGATCCGCAGCTTCGCGCTCTGCATGTCCATCATCAGCAACCGGATCTGGGGCATCGTCTGGGCAGTCGTCCTGGCGCCGCAGGTGGACACGACGTTCGGCGGCAGCGAGCTGGCGATGGGCCAGGCGATCGCCGGCATCACGACGTGGACGGGCTGGGTGGTGCCACTGCTGATCGCCCAGTGGTGGCTGGAGCGGGGCCGCGGACGCAAGCGCGCCGCGTGAAGAAGAGCGGAATCGGTCGGGGGGCCGGTTCCGCCCGTCACCCGCGGTCATGCCCCCGAACGGCCTATGGTCCGGACCACCTTAATGGTCTATACCAATTGGGACAGGAATTCCCGCCGCCGCGCTCGTCGTCGTGGAGGTCCCCCATGCGTCTCCCCCGTCTCCATCCCCTCCTGGCCGCTTTGGGCGGTTTGGCCCTGGTGGCCACCGGGTTCGCCGCTCCCGCGGGCGCCGCGGCCGGCTCCCCGATCCCGGTCGGGCCCTACGTCGACATGGGCGCCTGGCCGTCACCCAGCCTCTCGGCGATGTCCGCCGCGAGCGGGGTCAAGGGCTTCACGCTCGCCTTCGTCAACTCGTACGGCTGCAAGGCCAGCTGGTTCGGCGCCTACGACCCGCGCACCGCGTGGCAGAAGGACGAGATCACCAAGATCCGCAACGGCGGTGGTGACGTCAAGATCTCCTTCGGCGGCGCGTCCGGCATCGAGCTGGCGCAGGCGTGCAGCACGTCGGCGCAGGTCGCGGCCGAGTACGACGCCGTGGTCAAGGCGTACGGCCTGAAGTACGCCGACTTCGACATCGAGGGGGCGGCCATCGCGGATCCGACCACGATCGCACGCCGCTCCCAAGCCCTGAAGACGTTGCAGAACAACAACCCGGGCCTCAAGATCTCGCTGACCCTCCCGGTGCTGCCGAACGGCCTCACCGCCGACGGCCTCAACGTCGTCAAGTCCGCGAAAGACGCCGGGGTGAACCTGGATCTCGTGAACGTGATGGCCATGGACTACTACCAGGGCGCCGGCGACCAGGGCGCCAAGGCGATTTCCGCGGCCAAGGCGACGCAGGCGCAGCTCAAGTCGCTCTACGGGCTGAGTGACGCGGCGGCGTGGAAGAAGGTCGGCGTCACCCCGATGATCGGGGTGAACGATTCGCAGAACGAGATCTTCTACCAGAAGGACGCAAAGGCGCTGGTCGCCTTCGCCAAGACCGTCCACCTGGGCATGCTGTCGTTCTGGGAAGCCGGCCGCGACGCCAACGCGTGCACCGGCGCGCTCTACAAGTGCACCAACGTGCCGCAGGCGAAGTACGAGTTCGCGAAGATCTTCGCGGGCTACACCGGCTGATTCACCACCGGGCGGCGTCCGCGAGCAGTGCGTCCCGCACCGCCGCGGGCCCCGCCCGGCACGGCTCGGTCCGGGTCACGACGAAGAGCGTGTTGATCGGCGGTTCGACCGGGTCCAGCAGCGCCACCAAGTCACCCGAAGCCAGCTCGGCGGCGCAGAGATAACGCGGCAGCACGCTGACGCCGAACCCGGCCACCACGCAGGCCAGCACACCCCGCAGGTCCGGGACGACCACGGCGGGTCCGGCAGGCGGCCGCACACCCAGCACCGAACGCCAGTAGCGGCGGATGATCGGCAGGTCTTCGGCGTACGCCACGAGCGGCGCCGTGCGAGGGTCGGCGGAGAAGCCGCGCGGACCGACCAGGACGAACTCCTCGTCGGTCAACGGCGTCGCCGCGAAGCCGCGGCCGCGCGGCCGGATCGTCGAGACGACCAGGTCGTACCGCCGCTGCGCCAGCCCCGCCAACAAGTCGTCGGCCAGCCCGAAGCTGACGCGCAGCTGCAGGCCGCCGGCGACCAGGCCGGCGAGCGCGGGCAGCACGCGCGCAGCGGTCAGCTCGGCCGGTCCGGCCAGGTGCACCGGCGCGGCGAACGGGTCGACCGCCTCGACCGTCAAGGAAGAAAGCGCGTCGACGTGCGGGGCGATCCGGACGGCCAGCTCGTCGGCCACCGACGTCGGCGTGACGCCCCGCGCACGCCGGACGAACAGCTGCTGCCCGAGCTGTTCCTCCAGGGCCCTGACCTGCGCGGTCACCGTCGGCTGGGACAACCCCAGCGACGGCGCCGCACCGGTCAGCGAGCCCGCGCGGTGGACCGCGAGGAACGTGCGCAGCAGGTCGAGGTCCAGCTCAGTCCTCGATCAGCTCGATCGAGTCCACGACGTTCGGGTAGAACGCGACGTGGTCCTTGATCGCCGCGACCGCGTCGTACGGCTTCTCGTACGTCCAGATCGCGTTTTCCGCCTGCACGTCACCGGCGTTCAGGCTGTAGTAGTTGCTCTCGCCCTTGTACGGGCAGTACGTCTCGTGGTCGGTCCGCTCCAGCAGGCTGAAGTCGACGTCCGCCCGCGGGATGTACTGCGCCGCCGGGTAGTTCGACTCCTGCAGCGTCAGCGCGTTGCGGCTGTCGGCCACCACTCGCCCGCCCGCCTTGACCACCACGCGGGCCTTGGTCGGCTCGACGGTGATCGGGTGGTCCGGGCCCGGGACCAGCACCTTCTTCTCCGGCATGTCAGCTCCTCGAAAAAGTTGTGTACTGGGAGCAGCACCCGGGACCCGGCGGTTATTCCGGAGGATCAGGGCAGGTAGTACATCGGGTTCGGCAGCTTCACCGGACGCAGCCCGTAACCGCCCTCGAGGTCGCTGAACTGGTCACCGACGTTGAGCACGATCTTCGCGCCGGTCGCCTCGATGTGCGCCCGCGTGCCCGACTTGTACTGCACGGTGGTGCAGGTCAGACCGCACGGCAGGTAGTCGGGCGCGGTCACCTTCGGCTTGAAGAACGCGCCGGCCGGAGCCGGGAAGCCCTCGTTGGCGAGGTTCTTCAGCGACTGCGGGCCCTGCAGCTCGTTGCGGCCGGTCAGGAAGTACACCTTGACGCCGTGCTGCGCGGCCCAGTTGGACAGCTCGAGCACCGGCTTGTTGGCGGTGAACGTGCCGTTGTCGATGGCCTGCTGCTGCTTGACCGGGTCAAAGCCGAAGTCGTTGTCGGCCTCCCAGCCGTAGGTGACCTCGGAGGTGTCGTCGACGTCCAGCACGATCGCCGGGTTCTTGACCTTGCCGAGCTGCTGCTGCAGGTAGCGCTTTGCGTCGGCGACGACGTTCTTGGTGTCCTTCACGAACCGGCTGGTGTCCGAATAGTGGTGTTTGCCGGCGGCGTCGAGGTAGTCGCCGTAGTAGGCCTTGACGTCGTTCTTGACCTGGCCGATGTTGGCCGGCTCCTTGGCGCGGGCGGCGGTGGCGTCGTCCGAGCCGGCCAGCGCGGTGGCCCCCGAAGCGACGGTGGCGCCGATCGCCGCGGCGGCGGCGAGCTTGACGAGACCTGACCATTTTCCGGACACGAGCGACCCTCCAGTGCAGACTTGACGACGGAGGGAACCTACGTCACGTTCACCCGGAGTTCCACCCTTCGTTGGTTCTTGTTCACCTAAATCCGCTCGGCCCGGCAGAGGAACGCCACCGGCGCGCGGCCGATCCGCGTCAGGACGACCGAAGCTTCCGCCGCGCCGCGTGGTTTGAGCCTGCGGCGCAACGCGTCCGGGTCGACGTCCAGGCCGCGGATGAGGATTTCCAGCCGTCCGACGTCGTGTCGCTTGAGGACGGCCTTCAGCGCCTTTTCGCTGTACGGCCCCTGCTCCAGCACGCGGAACGCGCGCACACCCGGCGGCGGGGTGTCTCCGGTCAGGTACGCGATGCGCTCGTCCAGCTGCCACAACCCGTGCCGCGCCGCGTAGTGGCGGACCAGTCCGGCCCGGACGACGGCGCCGTCCGGGTCGACGATCCACTCCCCCGGCGGCCGGGTGGGCAGTTCGTCCGGTTCGGCGTCGGTGACCGTCCACTGTGTCCCGTCCGAGCGCAGCACGGTCGCCCGCCGGGTGACGCCGGTGCCGAGGCCGCGCCAGAGACAGGATTCGCGCACCTGGCCGTCGAGGGACACCAGCTCGACCTCGTCGGCCCACGGCGTGATCGCGAAGTCGAGCCCGGGCGCGCACTTCACGGACAGCGGACGCCCCGGGTAGGCGTCGACCAGCCCGTCCAGCGGCGGCGCGAAGTCCGCGGGTTTCCAGGCCCGGCGTCCGGCGGAGTCGCGGCGAGCGGGGTCGGCGACGACGACGCCCGAGCGGCTCACGGGGTGCAGCGCGTCGGCGCGGGCGAGTCCGAACGCGACACCCGCGGTGGTTCCGTTGTGCCGGGCCATCTCCAGCCGCACCGGGTCCACATCGGACCCGAGCGCCCGCCTGGCCACCCGGGCGATCTCGACGAGGTCCGCGCCGACCGAACACGTGACGTCGTGGACGTCGAGACCCGCCAAGCGCTGGGCCCGGTGCCGGGCGACCGGTGTGGCGCTCGCCTGCTGGAGTGCGTCCGACGTGAAGAGCCAGCCATCCGAATCCACTTTGGCCGCGGATTTACGGCGCAGCAGCGCGGTTTCCAGAACGGCCGCCGCGTACTCCTCGCCGGCGATCCGGCGCACGGCGGCGACGTCGGCGATCCGGTCGGTCAGCGGCAACACCGAGACCTCGGCGAGCGCCGCCACACCCGCGTCAGAGCGCAGGTAGGCGACGTCGCCGAGGGTGAACGCATAAGGCACTTAGGACGGCCGCTTGGTCCCGGTGATCATCACGTTGTAGAACAGCTCGCGCGGCAGGATCTTCGCCAGCAGCTTCTTGTCCACGGCGGACAGCCGCAGCCACAGCTTGTAGGCGAACAGCCGCCAGCGCACGGTGAGCTTCTCCGGCGGCACCGCGGCTTCGAACGTCCGGATCGGCCAGCCCGCGAGCGCCGCGGCGAACTCCTCGGTGACCGCGTGGACGTCCTGGGCGCCGGCCCCGCGGGCCCACGACTCCAGCTCCGACGGGTCGAAGGTGTGGATGTCGACGACGGCTTCCAGCGCGGCGGCGCGGGAGGACTCGTCGAGCTCCTCCTGCGGACGCCGCCAGCCGCTCAGCGCGGGCAGCTTCGTCACCCGGGTCGTCAGGAACCAGGTGAACTGGCCGAGCTTGCGGGCGTAGAAGTCGCCGATCTTCGTCGGCTCGCCGGCGAAGACGAACCGGCCGCCCGGCTTGAGCACGCGCAGCACCTCGCGGAACGCCGCCTGGACGTCCGGGATGTGGTGCAGCACCGCGTGCCCGACGACGAGGTCGAACGTGTTGTCGTCGTACGGGATCCGCTCGGCGTCGGCGACCCGGCCGTCGACGTCGAGACCGAGCTTCTCGGCGTTGCGCAGCGCGACCTGGACCATGCCGGGCGAAAGGTCGGTGACCGAGCCCTTCTTGGCGACGCCGCCCTGCATCAGGTTCAACAGGAAGAAACCCGTACCGCTGCCGAGCTCCATCGCGTGCTGGTACGGCTGGCCGTCATCACCCGCGACGGCGTTGAACACGTCCGTCGCGTAGGAGATGCAGCGCTCGTCGTAGGAGATGGACCACTTCTCGTCGTAGGTGCCGGCTTCCCAGTCGTGGTACAGCACGTTCGCCAGCTTCGGGTCGGCCCAGGCGGCCTGAACCTCGTCGGCGGTGGCGTGTGGGTTCGGAGCCGGGTCGTTCACGTCGGTCAAGGCGTCATTTCCCTTCGAAAGTGGCCTTGCCGGGCCCGTTTTCGATGAACGACTTCATGCCGTTCCGCTGGTCTTCGGTCGCCCAGAGCGCGGCGAACAGGTGCGATTCGAGCTTGAGCCCGTTCGCGAGGTCGGTGTCGAGGCCGCCGTCGATGGCCGCCTTCGCCGCGCGCAGCGCCACGGCGGGGCCGTGCGCGAACTGCGACGCCCACTTGAGCGCGGCCGCGTAGACGTCGTCCGGGGCGACAACCTGGTCGACGATCCCCAGCTGCAGCGCCTCTTCGGCCTTGACGAACCGTCCCGTGTAGACGATGTCCTTGGTCTTGCTCGGCCCGATCAGCCGCGCCAGGCGCTGGGTGCCGCCGGCGCCGGGGATGACCCCGAGCTGGATCTCCGGCTGGCCGACCTTGACGTTGTCACCGGCGACGCGGCGGTCCGCGGTCAGCGCGAGCTCGAGGCCGCCACCGAGGGCGTACCCGGTGATGGCGGCGACAACCGGCTTCGGGATCTCCGCGATCGCGGCGAGCGTGCCGGTGAGCCGGGCGCCGAACTTGGCGATCTCCGGGTAGGTGCGGGTGGCCATCTCCTTGATGTCCGCGCCGCCGGCGAAGGTCTTCTCGCCGCCGTAGAGGATCACCGCGCGGACGTCGTCACGCTCGGAGACCTCCTTCGCCAGCTCGGCGAGTTCGGCGGTGACCTGGGCGTTCAGGGCGTTGACCGGCGGGCGGTCGAGCCGGATCGTGCCGACCCCGTCCTTGACCTCCAGCGATACGAACTCTCCCACGCCCATCCTCCTCGTTGACGAAGTGCCAGCAGGCTACCCGCCGGTAAGCGACAGCTTAGCGACGGCGGGCGAAGAAGCGATCGCCGGAACGCTCGAGCACGAGGTCCTGGTCGAACGTCTTCGAGAGGTTTTCGCTGGTGATGACGTCGTCGACAAGGCCGGACACCACCGCGTGGCCGTCGCGGAGAAGCAGCGCGTGGGTGAACCCCGGCGGGATCTCTTCCACGTGGTGGGTGACCAGCACGAGCGCCGGCGCGTCCGGGTCGAGGGCCAGCGCCGAGAGCCGCGCGACGAGGTCCTCGCGGCCGCCGAGATCGAGCCCGGCGGCCGGCTCGTCGAGCAGCAGCATCTCCGGGTCGGTCATCAGCGACCGCGCGATCAGCGCGCGCTTGCGCTCCCCTTCGGACAGCGTGCCGAAGGTGCGCTCGGCGAGGTTCCCGATGCCCATCGCGTCCAGCAGTTCGGTCGCGCGGGCGGTGTCGAGGGTGTCGTATTCCTCACGCCAGCGGCCGAGCACCGCGTAGCCCGCGCTGACGACGACGTCCTTGACGAGCTCGTCGCCCGGGACGCGCTGGGCGATCGCGGCGGAGGTGAAGCCGATCCGCGGCCGCAGGTCGAAGATGTTGACCCGGCCGATCCGCTCGCCGAGCAGGTCGACCTCGCCGGTGGTCGGGTGCAGCTCGGCCGCGGCGAGGCGCAGCAGCGTGGTCTTGCCCGCGCCGTTCGGGCCGAGCACCACCCAGCGTTCGTCCAGTTCGACGTTCCAGTCGAGGCCGGCGAGGAGGTCGTTGGTCCCCCGGCGGACGCCGACACCGGCCATCCGGACCACGAGGTCGTCAAGTTCGCTGGGCTGGATCGGCTCGCTCACGAGGCCCATTCTGTCTGCCGTCGCGCGCGCGTGCGCACCCGCCCGGGTGAGACGGCGAACCAGCAGGTCGGCGGCCGTTCCACGACTTGGAACAGCGCAGTCGGGAAGTGTCGGCGGCAGCCGTGCTGTGGCAGGATCGACAGCATGTCAGCCGACGCGCCCGTCACTCCGGTCACCCGGGGTACGTTCTGGCGCCGTCGCGCGATCGACCTGCTCCTGGTCGCTTCCGCCGGGTGTACCCGGGCACGACTCCGCTGATTCCGCGCGCCCTCGCCCGGGCGCCGCTGACGGCCGTGCCGTGCTGCCCCCGCGTCCTGACCACCTTCGCGTCCGAGGAGCACCCGCGTTGACCACGTCCCTTGTTCGTCCCCCCGTCGAGATCCACCCGCAGCTGACCGACCCGCTGCTGCCCGACCTGCTGCACCCGGCGCGGCTGCTGTGGACGCCGCGTGAGCTGGCGGACCTGACCGCCACCGTGACCACCGAGCTGACCGCGAGCCTCAAGGACATCCTGCGGTTCGACGAAGACCGCCGCTGGTGGGCCCGGCTGGCCCTGACCGACGGCGTCGAGCTTTGGCTGCTGTCGTGGTTGCCGGGCCAGCACACGAAGCCGCACGACCACGGCGGCGCGTCCGGCTCGTTCACCGTCCTGCAGGGCGAGCTCGGCGAGGAGTACCGCTACCCCGGCGGCCCGGTCCGGCGCCGCACGCACGTCCCCGGCCAGGGCATCGGCTTCGGCGCCGGCCGCGCCCACCAGGTCACCGGCCTCGGCGACCAGCCCGCGGCGAGCGTCCACGCGTACTCGCCGCCGCTGGTGGCGACGCGGGAGTACAAGAGCCTCGCCGACGTCCCCGCCGAGATCCCGCCGCTGCCCGCCGTTGTCGGCCGGTGATACTCGGCTCATGAGCGCGATCGACGAGGTGCTGGCGAAGGCCCGGTCCGGGTTGGACCGGGTCGATCCGGAGCGAGCCTTGGAGCTACAGGGCGCGGGGGCGCTGATCGTCGACATCCGCCCGCACGCGAACCGCGAGGCCGAGGGCGAGATCCCGGGCTCGGTGGTCGTCGAGCGGATCCACCTGGAGTGGCGCCTGGCCCCGGACAGCGAGTGGCGGCTGTCGTCGGTGACGCCGGACGCGACGGTGATCGTGATGTGCAACGAGGGGTATTCGTCCAGCCTGGCGGCGGCCGACCTGCAGCGGCTGGGCCTGCGTCACGCGACCGACCTCGACGGGGGGTTCCGCGCCTGGGCGAAGGCCGGGCTGCCGGTGCAGACCGGCGGGAGCCCGGCCGTCCCGTGAGCTCGTGGGTGGCGCCGAGGCTCCCCAGTCGGGCGCCACCCACGACCCACGTCAGGCCAGGGCGGGCGCGACCTGCTCGGTGAACAGGTCGATGCCGGAGCGGTCGTACGCGGCTTCGGGGAAGTTGAAGATCGCGTAGGACATGCCCAGCTCGCCCATCGCGGCGAGCTTTTCGGTGATCTGCTCGGGCGTGCCGGTGGTCGGGCTGTTCTCGAAGTTGCCGGCCCAGCGCTCGACGGCGTCGGCCTCGATGTACTTGCCGAGGTGGGACCTCAGCCAGGCCAGCTTGTCCTGGACGTCCTTCTCGGTCTCGCCGATGACGATGTTGTGGTTGGCCGAGCGGACGATCGCATCGAAGTCGGTGCCGACGTCCTTGCAGTGCTGAGCGAGGATCTCCGACTTGCGGGTGAACGTCTCCGGGTCGGCGGCGAAGTTCGTGTACTTCGCGTACTTCGCGGCGATCCGGAGCGTCTTCTTCTCCCCGCCACCGGCGATCCACAGCGGGATGCCGCCTTCCTGCGGCGGCAACGGGCGCAGGATCGCGCCGTCGGTCTGGTAGTGCTTCCCGTCCAGTGTGGACGTCCCGGTGGTCCAGAGGTCGCGCATGATCTGCACCCCCTCGTCGAGCTGGCCGAGCCGCTCGCCGGCACCGGGGAAGCCGTAACCGTAGGCCCGCCATTCGTGCTCGTACCAGCCCGCGCCGATGCCCATCTCGACCCGGCCGCCGGCGATGGTGTCAGCGGTGGCGGCGACCTTCGCGAGGTAGGCCGGGTTCCGGTACCCCATGCAGGTGCACATCTGCCCGAGCCGCACGGTGTCGGTCGCGGCGGCGAACGCCGAGATCAGCGACCAGGCCTCGTGCGTGGCCTCCTCGGTCGGGACGGGCACGGTGTGGAAGTGGTCGTAGACCCAGATCGATTCGAAGGGCCCGGCCTCCGCGTGCTTCGCCAGGCCGAGCATGGTCTTCCAGTGGTCCGCGGGATCGATGCCGGCCAGGTCCAGCCGCCACCCCTGCGGAACGAAAATTCCGAAGCGCATACCCCCAACCTAACGCGGCTTCCGGCCGCGCGCGGCGTGATTTCCGGAGCTTCGGAGGTGGAGTAACTCCAGGTCAGGCCAGCACCACGCGGGCCAGTTCGGCCGGGGCCGCCAGGAGGCCGTGCTTCGGCAGCACCCGCACCGTGTACCCGATGGACCCCGGCCGCGGCAGTTTGAGCCGGGCCGCGAAGGCGCCGATGCCGTCGTCGGTCATCGGGACCGTGACCGCGTCACGCAGCTCGTCGTCGTCGCCGACCCGGCCGACCACCGCCTGGATGTCCACTTCGGACGGATCGAGGCCGGCCAGGTCGATGCGGGCCCGGATCGTCACCTCGGTGCCGACCACCAGCGGCTCGGTCGCCTCCACCAGCAGCTCCGAGTCGAAGATCCGCAGCCGCGGCCACGACACCTCGAGCTTGGTGCGGTAGTCCGCCAGCGACAGCGCGCCGCGGTAACCGTCGCCGGTGGCCGCGGCGACCATCCGGGACGCCGGCAGGTAGCCGTTGTCGACGTACTCGCGGACCATGCGCGACGCCTGCACCCGCGGGCCGAGCGTCTCCAGCGTGTGCCAGACCATCGACAGCCAGCCGGTGGGCACACCGTCGCCGGACCGGTCGTAGAACAGCGGCGCGATCTGCTGGCCGAGCAGCTCGTACAGCGCCGCGGCCTCGAGGTCGTCACGGCGCAGCGGGTCGGCGACGCCGT
The DNA here is from genome assembly GCF_044453095.1 of Amycolatopsis sp. NPDC051758. Lineage (NCBI taxonomy): Bacteria > Bacillati > Actinomycetota > Actinomycetes > Pseudonocardiales > Pseudonocardiaceae > Amycolatopsis > Amycolatopsis sp. NPDC051758. Next base: position 463,386 of record NZ_JBITCJ010000006.1, read on the forward strand.
CCGCGGTCGGGATCGCCCAGCCGTTGCTGCCGTCGTAACACTCGTCCCACCAACCGTCGCGGATGGACAGGTTGAGGCCGCCGTTGAGCGCCGACTTCATCCCCGACGTCCCGCACGCTTCGAGCGGCCGCACCGGGTTGTTCAGCCAGACGTCGCAGCCGCGGTAGAGGTAACGCGCCATCGACATGTCGTAGTCCGGCAGGAAGACGATCCGGTGCCGGACGTCCGCGCCGTCGACGAACCGGACGATCTGCTGGATCAGCTGCTTGCCGTTCTCGTCGGCCGGGTGCGACTTCCCGGCGACGACGACCTGGATGGGCCGGTCCTCGTGCAGCAGCAGCGTGCGCAGCCGCTCGGGGTCGCGCAGCATCAGCGTCAGCCGCTTGTACGTCGGCACGCGGCGGGCGAACCCGACGGTCAGCACGTCCGGGTCGAACACGGAGTCCACCCAGCCCAGCTCCAGCGGGGACGCGCCGCGCTGCAGCCACGCCGCGCGCACCCGGCGCCGCACCTCGAACACCAGCTTCTCACGCAGCTCGCGCCGCAGCTCCCAGAGCTGGGCGTCGGAAACGCCGTCACGCAGCGGCCCGGCCCCGGTGTCGAGGCCCCACTCGCGGCCGAGCAGCGTGCTGAGCTCGCGCGCCACCCAGGTCGGGCCGTGGACGCCGTTCGTCACCGACGAGATCGGCACCTCGTCGTGGTCGAACCCGGGCCACAGCCGGGAGAACATCTTGCGCGTGACGCGGCCGTGCAGCTGGGAGACGCCGTTCGCGCGCTGCGCCAGCCGCAGGCCCATGTGCGCCATGTTGAACAGGCCGGGGTTGTCCTCGGCGCCGAGCGCGAGCACGCGCCGCGGGTCGATGTCGGGCACCAGCCTGCCGTCGGCGAAGTAACGCTGCACCAGGTCCACCGGGAACCGGTCGATGCCCGCGCTGACCGGGGTGTGCGTGGTGAACAGGGTCCCGGCGCGGACCGCGGGCATGGCCTCGTCGAACGCGAGGCCGTCGGCCTGCACGATCTCGCGGGCGCGTTCGAGGCCGAGGAATCCCGCGTGACCCTCGTTGGTGTGGAACACCATCGGCTGCGGGTGGCCGGTCAGCTCGCAGTACTTCCGGACGGCGCGGAACCCGCCGATGCCGGCCAGGATCTCCTGCCGCAGCCGGTGGTCGGCGTCGCCGCCGTAGAGCCGGTCGGTGACACCGCGCAGGTCGTCGTCGTTGGCCTCGGTGTCGGTGTCGAGCAGCAGCAGCGGGACGCGCCCGACGCGGGCCTGCCAGATCTGCGCGCACAGCTCGCGTCCGCCGGGCATCGCGACGCCGATCAGCACCGGACGGCCGCCGGCGGTCAGCAATTCCAGGGGGAACGCGTTCGGGTCGATCACCGGGTAGTGCTCGACCTGCCAGCCGTCGAGCGACAGCGACTGCCGGAAGTAGCCGTTGCGGTAGAGCAGCCCGACCCCGACCATCGGCACACCCAGGTCGGACGCGGCCTTGAGGTGGTCGCCGGCGAGCACGCCGAGGCCGCCGGAGTAGTTCGGCAGGGCTTCGGTGACGCCGAACTCCATGGAGAAGTAGGCGACCGCCGGCGGCAGCTCCGCGTCGTCACGCTGCTGGTACCAGCGCGGCTCCGACAGGTAGTTCTCCAGGTCCGCGGCGGCGACGCGGGCGCGCTCCAGGAAGCCGTCGTCCACGGCAAGCTCGTCGAGGCGGTCCGGCGGCAGCGCGGTGAGCATCCGCAGCGGGTCGCGCACGGCGTTGAACAGCTCGGCGTCCATCGACGCGAAGAGGTCACGCGTGGGCGGGTGCCACGTCCAGCGCAGGTTGGTGGCCAGCGCGCCGAGGCCGGACAGGGACTCCGGGAGGCTGGCGCGGACGGTGAACCGGCGGACTGCACGCATGGGAAGCGACGATATCGGGCCACGGCCTCGCCTGCGCAGGGAGTAGTTCGGGGATAACGCGCACGCGTCCCGTAAGCCCTGGGTATGGTCCTGCCCGTCGGGTAGGCGGGCGTGGGAGTGGAGCGAGTGAAGATGACCCCAGGGGGAGGACGGCGCGCGCTGGTGGCGTTGCTGGCCGTCGCGGCCGTGGCCGTGAGCGGGTGCAACGGCAAGAGCAGCTCCGGCAGCGGGCCGGTCCAGGACACCGGCGCCGGGTCGGTCGCCGGGCTGCCGGTGACGCACTTCGAGAGCGGCCTCAAGCCGGACGCGCCGACGCCGAGCGTCGACGTCCGCAACGCCGACGGCGGTGAGGACGACAAGCTCGCCACCGCCGCGATCGACGACGTCCAGACGTACTGGAACGAGCGGCTGCCGGCCGACTTCGGGCAGCAGTTCGAGCCGGTGAAGTCGCTGCTGTCCTACGACTCGAAGACCGACACCGAGGAAACCGGCTGCGGCAGCGTCAAGAAGCTCGTGAACGCGTTCTACTGCTCGGTCGACGACTCGGTGGCGTGGGACCGCGGCGTGCTGCTGCCGATGCTGCGCGAGCGCTTCGGGCCGATGTCGGTGGTCGTCGTGCTGGCGCACGAGTTCGGCCACGCCGTCCAGTTCCGGCTGGGTGACAAGGCCGGGATCACCAAGAGCACCCCGACCGTGGTCAAGGAACAGCAGGCGGACTGCTTCGCCGGCGGCTACTTCCGCTGGGTCGCCGAGGACAAGAGCAAGTTCTACCGGGTGTCGACGTCCGAAGGCCTGAACCAGGTGATGGCGGCGATGTTCCTGATCCGCGACCAGGCGGGCACCAGCGGCGCCGACCGCGGCGCGCACGGCACCGCGTTCGACCGCACGTTCGCGTTCCAGACCGGGTTCGAGAAGGGCCCGAAGGAGTGCGCGGCGATGAACGCCGAGAACGTCAAGGCCCGGCTGACCGAGCGCCCGTTCGACAAGGGTGACAAGGGCAAGGGTGACGCGAAGTTCAACGACCAGGCCGTCGACCTGCTGAAGAAGAGCCTCGACGAGGCGTTCAAGGGCGCCGGGGTGACCGCGCCGGAGATCACCGACGGCGGCAGCTGCCAGACCACACCGCCGGCGTCGTACTGCCCGGGTGACAACACGGTGAGCATCGACCTGGCGAAGCTGTCCGAACTGGCCCAGCCGATCGACCGCGAGGCCGAGATGCAGGGTGCGGACCCGGGCGGCATGGGTGACTTCGCGGCGTTCTCGGAAGTGGCGTCGCGGTACGCGCTGGGCATCCAGAAGGGTGTCGGCGCGTCGATCGACAACCCGAACGCGGGCCTGCGGACGGCGTGCCTCGTGGGTGCCTGGGCGGCGTTCACGAACCGGCCGGGCGACCTGCGCCTGTCGGCGGGTGACCTCGACGAGGCGATCGCGGACCTGCTGCAGCCGGAGAGCCTGGTGTCGGCGGACGTCAACGGGAAGCGCCCGGACAGCGGTTTCGACCGCGTCGAGTCGCTGCGGCGCGGGTACCTCGAAGGCTCGTCGGTCTGCTCGAAGCAGTACGCCTGACCGGACGGAAAGGCCCCCACCGCGCGCGGTGGGGGCCTTTTCCACGGCTTCTAGAAGAGGGCGGACGCCAGGTCGCGGCGCGCCTTCATCACGCGGTCGTCGGCCGGGTCGAACAGGTCGAACAGGGCCACCAGGTGCTCGCGGACCTTGTTGCGGTCCTCGCCCGCGGTGCGGCGGACGGTGTCGATCAGGCGCTTGAAGCCCGCCTCGACGTTGTTGTCCGCGATCTCCAGGTCGGCCGCGTCGAGCTGGGCGGCCAGGTCCGACGGGTCCGCGTCCGCCTTCGCGCGGGCCGACGGGTCGGCACTCTCGGCGCGAGCGGTGAACTTGACCTGGGCCAGCGCGTTCTTCGCCAGCTCGTTGGCCGGTTCGACGTCCAGGATGCGCTCGTAGGCGGCCTGCGCGGCGGCGAAGTCGCCCCGCTCGAAGGCCTCTTCGGCCTCGGTGAAGCGCGGGTCCTCGGGCTCCTCGACCGGGCCGCCGCCGTTGGCCTCCGCCTCGCGGATCGACGGCAGCTTGTCCCGCAGGGCGTCGAGCAGCGCGTTGATCCACTTGCGGATCTCGGGCTCGGGCAGCGCGCCGGAGAACGCGTCGACCGGCTGGCCGCCGCCGATGGCGACGATCGTCGGGATGGACTGCGCACCGAACAGCTGCGCGATCCGCGGGTTGGCGTCGACGTCGACCTTCGCCACGACCCAGGCGCCACCCGACTCGGCCGCCATCCGCTCCAGCACCGGGGACAGCTGCTTGCACGGGCCGCACCACTCGGCCCACAGGTCGACGATCACCAGCTGGTGCAGGGACCGCTCCACGACCTCGGCCTGGAAGGTGGCCTCGGTGACATCGATCACGGCCTCGGACGAACCCGGGGCGGGCGGCGGCGCGTCGCCACCGGCCGGGCCGGCGGGCGGGGCCGGCTGCCTCTGCGCCGATTCGGCGCGGGCCTTGAGCGCGGACAGGTCGACCGCGCCGGAAAGGGCGGCGGACAGGGCCGCTGACTTCGCTGCAGATCCGCGTGGTTGTGTCACGCTTCCATCCTGGCACGCGCGCCGGAGCGTTTCACCGGGTGGCCCGGCCCGTCCGCTTGGCAGGACGGCGCCGCTGGGGCAGGCTCGGCCGGGTGCACATCCGGCGTGACGTGAAGGTGGGCCTGTCGATCGCGGCGGCCGTCGCCTGGATCGGCGCGGTGACCCTGCTCATCGTGCACCAGCCGGACCCGGGCGCCGGCTCCCCGGGCGAGCTGCGCGACAAGCTCGCGTCGGCGCTGTCGGGGCACGACGCCGACGCCTTCGCCGGCCTGCTCGACTACCCGGGTTCCGGCGGTGACGACTTCGCGAAGGACTACGTCACGGTGCTGTCGGACCACGGCGTCCACGACGTGCGGGTGGAGCTGGGCCCGGACGCGGCGGCCCCGGCCCGCGCGACGGTCACCGGCGCCCTCGGCGACGGCAAGCCGTTCAGCTACCCGCTGACAGTGACGAACGAAGACGGCCGCTGGACGGTCGCCTTCACCCCGCCCCTTCCCTAACCACTCACGAGTCGTCGCGGAGGTGGGCTTCGATGCGGTCCACCTTGGCCTCGAGCTGGTCGGAGAAGCCGGGGCGGATGTCGGCCTTGAGGACCAGGCCGACGCGCGCCGAGCCTTCTCCCGCGGCCTCGACCGCGCGCTTCACGACGTCCATCACTTCGTCCCACTCGCCTTCCACGTTCGTGAACATGGCGTTGGTCGAGTTGGGCAGCCCGGAGTCGCGGACCACCTTCACCGCGCGGGCGACGGCTTCGCTGACTCCGCCGTCGGGCTCCCCGCCGGACGGGCTGACACTGAACGCGACGATCATGCTCGGAAGTCCCTTCTTCGGTGCTCTTTCCGCCGGTCGTGCGACACTCGCCGGTACCCGCTGGTAACTTCGCGTGTCATGAACCGTCCGCTGCCGTTCGACCCGATCGCCCGCGCGGCACAGCTCTGGGAGGCCCGGATCGGGCCCGCCGGCACCATGGCCGCGGTCACCGGCGTGATGCGGGTCCAGCAGATCATCCAGTCCGCGGTGGACGGCGCGCTCAAGCCGCACGGCCTGACCTTCGCCCGGTACGAAGCGCTGGTGCTGCTCACCTTCGCCCGCAGCGCCAGCCTGCCGATGCGGGTGATGGGCGAGCGGCTCCAGCTGCACCCCACCAGTGTCACCAACATAGTCGACCGGCTGGAGAAGGACGGGCTCGTCAAGCGGGTCCCGCACCCCACCGACCGGCGCACGACGCTCGTCGAGATCACCGACGAAGGCCGCAAGCGCCGCGAGTCCGCGACGGAGGCCGTGACCGCGATCGACTTCGGACTGTCCGGGCTCACCGGACGGCAGACCGAGCAGCTGACCGATCTGCTGACGAAGGTGCGCCGCGCCTCCGGGGACTTCACGGAGTAAGCGCTCGCGCACGCAGTGCCGGAGACAAGAGAAAGGCCCGCGCCGAAGCGCGGGCCTTTCTCACGTGCTGGGATCAGGCGGCGACCGGCTCCTGGACCTGGAACAGGCCGACACCGCCGTGGGTCAGCCGCTGCGGGCCGTCGAGCTTGCCGTTGCGCAGCGCCCACTTCTCGAACAGCCAGGTGAACAGCGGCGGGATGCTCGCGAGCAGCGCCAGGATCAGCGTCTTCGGACGCCAGCCGAGCGGCTTCGCCACGGACAGGGAGACGACCACGTAGAGGACGAAGATCACGCCGTGCACCATGCCGATGACGGGCACGCCGCCCTCACCGGAGGAGTGCACGACGTACTTGAGGAACATCCCGACAAGCAGCGCCGCCCAGGACAGGGCTTCGGCAACTGCGGCCACGCGGAAAGCTAGAGCGGCCTTGCTGGACACTTCTTCCTCCTGTGGGGTCTCACCACGTTTGGTCGTGACATGACAAACGTCCGACGCACCGTCCACGGCGGACTGCCTGTGGACGTCAACGGCGCTGTCGGACGTGCTGATACCCAGTGTGAGGCGTGATGGCCCTCACGGGAACACCGGGGCCCGTGACGATGCTCACGACCGTGGTCCACTGTGGTCTGAACCACGGTCGTGAGCGTCGGTCGTCTACTCCGAGCAGGGCGAAACCGGCGCGGACGACGGTGACGTCCCCCACGTCGCCTTCGCGGCGTCGGCGGTCAGGCGGAAGTCGAGCGTCGTGCCACGCTTCAACTGGTCCACGTTGACGTACACCCGATCACTCGGCTTCGAGCCGGCTTCGAGGCCCGAGACGTACTGCAGCTTCGAGCCGTCCGCGCCCGGCGCCTTGATCGTGATGTCGCGCCCGTTCTCCAGGTGCAGCACGGACTTAGCGAACCGCGGCGCGTTGAGCACGAAGTTCCCAGTCCCTGGGACGGCGGGATAGAGCCCGAGCGCGCTGAAGACGTACCAGGCCGACATCGTGCCGAGGTCGTCGTTCCCGGTGACGCCGTTGGGCGCGTTGGTGAACAGCGTGTGCGCCGCCCGCACGACCGTCGACGTCTTCGCCGGCTGGCCGGTGAGCGCGTACATCCACGGCGAGTGGAGGTCCGGCTCGTTGTTGGGGTTGTAGCGGAACTGGTCGTAGTAGTCGTACGGGCCGACGACCCAGTTCGCGCGGACCGCGGCCGCCGGGTCCTTCACCAGTTCGTCGTAGGCGAAGAAGTCGTCGAGGCGCTTTCCGGTCGCCGCCGGGCCGCCCATCCGGTCGACCAGGCCGGGCACGTCCTGCTGCACCAGCCACTGGTACTGCCAGGCCGTGCCCTCGTGGAAGCCGTCCTGGCTCTGCGGGCTGTACGGCTTGTCGGCCGGGCTGAACCAGTCGCCGCCGGCGACCTTCGGCCGGAAGAAGCCGCTGAAGCCCCGATCCGTCTGCGAGGAGTCCCACAGCGTCCGGTAGGTCCGGCCCTTCGCCGCCAGCGCTGCCGCGTCGGACTTCTTGCCGAGCGCCGCGGCCATCGCCGAAAGCGAACAGTCACCGAGCGCGTACTCCAAGGTGGCCGACGCGCCGTGGTTCGGGTCGGTGTCCTGGCCCTTCTTCGGGAAGTTCGGGTCGTACTGGACAAACCCGTCCTGCTGGTAGCTCGCGTTGCCGGAGCGGCCCTGGAACGGTGACGACGCGGGCGGGATCTGCGTCGAGTTCTGCAGCAGCGCCTGGTACGCCTGCATCTCGTTGCCCGACAGCGCGCCGAACCGCCAAAGATCCACCAGGAACGGCGTGACCGGGTCACCGGTCATCGTGTTCGTCTCCTGGCTCGCGTACGCCCACCGCGGCAGCCAGCCGCCCTGGTCGTGGATGGCGAGGATGCTCTTCGCGATGTCCTTCGCGCGGTCCGGCTTCAGGAGCGCGAGTAGCTGGTTCTGTGTGCGGTAGGTGTCCCACAGCGAGAAGAAGTCGTAGTACGTCCAGCCGACCGCGCGGTGGATCTTCTTGTCGAAGCCGTAGTAGCGGCCGTCGGCGTCGTTCGCCGTCAGCGGCTGCAGCAGCGCGTGGTAGAGCGAGGTGTAGAACACCGTGCGGTCGTCGGTCGACCCACCCTTGATGTCCACACTGGACAATTCCTTGCGCCAGGCGCGCTGGGCGTCGGCCTTGGCCGCGTCGAACGACCGGATGTGCTCGGCCGCCAGGTTCACCCGCGCGCCTTGCGCGTCCACCTGGGAAATGGCGGTGGTCGCGGTGACCTGGCTCGCGCCCCCGAACGTCAGCCACGCGCCACGCAGGCCTGCGCCGCCGCTCGACTCGCGGCTGCCCGGGGTGCCGCCGGTCGGCGACCACGTGCCCGAGGACTTGAACGGCTTGTCGAACTTCGTCGTGAAGTACGTCGTGTAGGACTTGCCGCCGCAGAACGCCTGCGACTCCACGGTTCCTTCGACGGTCCGGTCGTCGACGACCCGGATGCTGCTGCCCGTCACCGGTTCCTTGTCGTTGGCCTGCCCGACGTTGACGAAGACGTTGTTGTCACCGGACTTCGCGAACGTGTACCGCTCGGCACCGGCGCGGGTCGCCGCGGTTGTCTCGACGTCGACGCCGCCGTAGCCGGTCAGGTGGACCTTGTAGTAGCCGGGCTTGCCGACCTCGCCGTCGTGGGTGAACGGCGCCGCGTACTTCGTCTGGTCGAAGGTGGACGCCTTGGTCGTGTCGAACGCCTTGCCGGGGCCGATCTCGCCGGTCGTCGGCAGTGTCGAGACCAGGCCGCCCTGCTCCCAGCAGCCCGCGCCGGACAGGAAGAAATGACCGAAGCCGCGGATGGCCGTGTCGGTATAGCGGTAGCCGGCGTAGTGCGAGGTGATCGGGCTGACCTGCGTCATCCCGAACGGCGCCGACGCGCCGGGGAACGTGTTCCCCTCGTCCTGCGTGCCGATGAACGTGTTGACGGCGTCGAGAGCGTCCCCACCGGACGCTTCCGCGACGACGGGACTCACCCCCGTCGCCACTACGGCGAGCGTCAACGCGCCCGCCAGGACCTTGCTCTTCACTGAGCTTCCTCCGAAGTCCGCGAAAGGCCGCCCGCACGAGGCGGGCGGCCTTTCAGGGGTGGATCACTACGAACCGATGCCGATGGCGAACACGTGCAGCGCGCCGCCGCTGACGTTGTCCGGCAGCGTCACGCTGGCCACCGTCTTGCCCGCGTCCAAGGTGATCGGGTTGGTGCCGAACACCATCGTGCGGATCTGCTGCGGGTCGCTGCCCGCGGCGTTGCGGTACGGCGTCGACAGCACGATCCGGTTGCCGAACGACGGCTGGGCGCCGCCGCCACCGAGGGTCCAGTCGGAGAACCCGATGGTGGCCGTGGACTTGCTGCCGTCGGTGTAGGTGATGGTCAGCGTGCCGGACGCGGTGCCGTTGGACGCCGAGCCGAGCAGCGCGAGCCGCCCGGAGCCCGAGACGTTCACCGTCTGGCCCGCGGCGACCACGTTGTCCGGGTCGCCCGCAGGGAACGACGGCCAGGTGAACTTGATGCCGTCACTGGTGACCGTGCCGCCCGGGGTGGCGCCGGCCGCGGCCAGCGCGTCGGCCGAGTAGCTCCAGCCGCCGCCGTCGAAGTTCGCCGCGCCCGAGTTCGAGTCCGGAGAGATACCTGCGTTGTCCACCGTGGCCAGCCAGCTGTTCGGCTGCGCCACGAGCACCGTCAGCACCGCCTGCGTCGAAGCCACGCCCGGCGCGGAGAACGTCACCGGGATGCGACGGGCGCCGTCGGCCAGCCCGGCCGGGACCGAAACCGTCACGTCGGCCTTCGCCTTGCCGCCCGCCGGGACGGCGATGCTGCCCGACGCCGGGGTCAGCGTGATCCCGTCGACGCTGCCCGCGGTGTAGGTCCAGGTCCGGGCGGTGCCGGAGAGGTCCTGGACGCCCACCGATGCCGAAGACGTCGACCCCGCGGGTGTCACCGCACGGGCCGGGTCCACAAAGGACAGGCTCGGTTTCTCCTGCTCGCGGAACGACGGCGGCGCGTCGGCCGCGGCACTGCCCCACGAGGTGGCCGTGGCGGACCGCGTGTAGTCGAGCGTGCCACCGCCGGAAATGAGCGCCTCTGGCAGCCACGCCTTCGAAGCCGCGCCACCGTTGACCTTCAGGCTGCCCACGTAGTCGCCGGTGCCCGGCGCGTTGATGGTGATCTTCTTGCCCGCGCCGGTGGTGAGCACGGCGTGTTCGAAGCGCGGGGTGACCAGCAGCGTCTCGGCGCGGCCCGGGATCTCCGGGTAGATGCCGAGCGCGGACCAGACGTACCAGGCCGACATCTGGCCGAGGTCGTCGTTGCCGATCAAGCCCTCGGGGTTCGGGTTGTACAGCTCGTCCATCGAGCGGTGCACGATCGACTGGGTCTTGGCCGGGGCGCCCGCGTACGAATACACGTACGGGGCGTTGGAGTTCGGCTCGTTGCCCATGAAGGCGTAGGGCTCCTGCGTGCCCGCGTTCAGCTGGGTGAAGAAGGTGTCCAGCCGCGCCTGGGTCGCGGTGTTCCCGCCGAACGCCGTCACGACGCCGCCGAGGTCGTAGGGCACCATCCACTCGTACTGCGCGCCGTTGCCCTCGACCCAGCCCTGCGAGCTGGCGGGGTCGTAGGTGCCGGCGAACGAGCCGTCCGCGTTGCGCGGCTGCAGGTGACCGGTGCCCGGGTTGTAGAGGTTCTGCCAGTTCTGCGCGCGCTTCATGAACGTCGTGTACGTCGCGCTGTCCCCGAGCCGCTTCGCGAACTCGGCGATGGAGAAGTCTGCGCTGGTGTATTCGAGGGTGTCCGCGCCGGCGCCCGGCACGTAGCCGAGCTTCTGGTAGTCGTCGAGACCCGGCCGCTCGGTGTAACCCTGCGTCGGCTGGGTGGCGCCCTTGATCATGAGCAGCAACGCCTTCTGGGCGTCGAAGTCACGCGCGCCGAACGCGTACGCGCTGGAGACGATGATGTGGTACGGGTCGCCGTTCATGACGCCGGTGTAGTCGTTGGCCACCGTCCAGCGGTCCCACGACCCGCCCTGCTCGGCGTAGGCCATCATCGACCGGACGATGTCCGAGGTCTCCTTCGGGTCGATCGTCGCCAGGAGGGGGACCTCGGAGCGGTAGATGTCCCAGCCGGAGAAGTTCGTGTACATCGCGTGGCCCTTGTCGGCCTTGTGGATCCGCCCGTCGAAGCCGGGATACTGACCGTCCACATCGGAGAAGACGTTCGGCTGGATCAGCGAGTGGTACAGCGACGTGTAGAACGTCGTCATGTCGGCGTCCGAGCCGCCGGAGACGGCGATCTTGCCGAGCTGGTCGTTCCACGCCTTCCGCGCACCCGCGGCCACGGTGTCGAACGACTTCTTCGTGTTCTCGGCCTTGAGGTTGGCCTTCGCGCCGTCGACGGACACAAAGGACAGTCCGACCTGGACGTTCACCTGCGCGCCGTTGAGGTTGGCGAAGGTGACGTACCCGCCGCTGCCCGGGCCGGACACGGTGGTGTCCTGCTGCTTGGCCTTGGCCGGCCGCGCGATCGAGGCGTCAACACCGTTGGGCTGCGCGACCTTCGCCTTGGCACCGCCGGTTTCGGCGGACTTGCCCGGCGTGACGGCGCCGTTCTTCCAGGTGCCGATCGACTCGAACGGCGTGTCGAACTTGGCCGAGAAGTAGACGCGGTAGCTGTTCTGCGCCCCGCAGAAGCGGCCGCTGGTGGCCCAGCCGCTGATGGTGTCCTTGCCGATGGTGATCGACGCGTCGTCGGTGCCGTTGACCGAGCCGGAGGTGTTGACCAGCAGCGTCGAGGACGCGCCGGCCGGGTAGGTCAGCCGCGCGGAGCCGGTGCGCTGGGTCGCGGCCAGCTCGACCTTCGCGCCGCTGTCGAGGGTGACGTCATAGGCGCCCGCCGTCGCGTGTTCGTTGGCGTGGGAGAACTTCGACGTGTAGTGCGCCGGGTCGGTCGCCGGCGACGTCGAAACTTCACCTACGTACGGAATGAACGGAATGTCCTGATAGGTCGAACAGCCGGCGCCCGAAAGGTGCGTGAGGCTGAACCCGGTCAGCGCGTTGTCGTCGTAGAAGTACCCGCCGGGCTGGGACTTCACCGTGTCGGGGCTCCACTGGACCATGCCGAACGGCGCCACCGCGCCCGGGAACGTGTTGCCGGCGCCGCCCCCGGTGCCGTGGTCGGCGCCACCGGGACGGGTGCCCACGAAGGGGTTGACCCACTTCGCGAAGTCCGTCGCCGGGGCGGCTGCGGCGGGGACAGCGGGAGCCACCGCTGCGGTCACCGCCAATGTCAGGAAAGCCAAACCGGCTCTGAAGCGCACTCGCGCCATCGCCATCGCCTCTCACCTCATCAGCGCGACCAGAAACGGTGTCATGACAACCTTGTCGCGCAGTCGGTCGAACCGGGCCACCTTGGGCAGCGGCTCACCAGACAGTCAAGGGTCCCGTCAAGACCTGTCCACTTCGGGACAGCAAGATCAGCCGACTGACCTACGACGTCGGTAGCCGAATCGGCACAATCCACACCCAGGCCGTTGACAACTCACCGGCCGGTGGCGTTCAATCCCGTGCACTATGACAACGTTGTCTCCTCCCGGCCGGGACCGCGACGGCGCCCCGCGCACCGCGAGCAGGCGGGCCACGATGAGTGACGTGGCCCGGCTGGCGGGCGTGAGCATCAAGACCGTCTCGCGCGTGGTCAACGACGAACCGGCAGTGCACCCGGACACCGCCGAGCGGGTCATGGCGGCCATCGAGCAGCTGGGGTTCCGGCGCAACCTGGGCGCGCGCAACCTGCGCCGCGGGTCGACGACCGGCACCATCGGGCTGATCGTCGAGGACGTCGGCAACCCCTTCTACTCCGAGCTGAACCGCGCGGTCGAGCGCATCGCGACGTCGTTCGGCCGCCAGGTGCTCACCGGCTCGTCCGAGGAGAACTCCGACCGCGAGCGCGAGCTCGTGCTGGAGTTCTGCGCGCGGCGGGTGGACGGCATCCTCGTCGTCCCGGCCGGTCTCCAGCACGGCTACCTGGTGCCGGAGATGCGCGCGGGCACGCCGGTGGTGTTCATCGACCGGCCGGCCGGCGACATCGTGGCCGACACCGTGCTGGTGGACAACCTCGGCGGCACCATCGAAGCCGTCACCCACCTGGCGAAGCACGGCCACCGGCGGATCGCGTTCCTCGGGGACAGCCCGGACATCTTCACCGCGGCCGAGCGCCTGCGCGGGTTCCGCGAGGGCTGCGTGCGCAACGGGATCTCCTACGACGAGTCCCTGGTCTCCATGCGGACGCCGACGCAGGAGTACATCGGCGACGCCGTGAAGCGACTGCTGCACGGCCCGGACGCGGCCACCGCGGTGATCGCCGGCAACAACCGGGTCGCCGTGCACCTGCTGCGCGCCCTCGCGCACGCCGAGTACCGCCCGGCAATGGTCGGCTTCGACGACTTCGAGCTGGCGGACCTGCTGGACCCGCCGGTCACCGTCGTCGCGCACGACGTGAGCGCGCTCGGCCACGCCGCGGCCGAGCTGCTCTTCGCGCGCGTCCAAGGAGATCAGTCCCCGCCCAGAAAGGTCGTCCTGCCCGTGCATCTCGTCGCCCGTGGTTCCGGTGAGGTCGCCCCGTGACCCTCGAACCGATCCGCCTCCCGGCCAACCAGCCGCCGCAGTTCTACCGCGGGGGCGACGCCATCGCGGCGCTGCGCGGGGCGTCCTCCGAGAAGAAGTTCGGCCCGGAGGACTGGGTCGCCTCGGTGAGCACCATGTTCGGCCAGGAGACCAACGGCCTCACCCGGCTCCCGGACGGCGCCTGGCTGCGGGACGCCGTGCTCGCGAACCCGAACGGCTGGCTCGGCGCGAAGCACGTCGAGGCGCTCGGGACGTCGACCGGCCTGCTGGTCAAGCTCCTCGACGCGGGCCAGCGGCTGCCCGTGCACTTCCACCCGGACGACGCCTTCGCGAAGCAGCACTTCGACTCGCACTTCGGCAAGACCGAGGCGTGGATCGTGGTCGGCACCTACGGCGACGACCCGCGCGTCTACCCCGGTTTCAAGGAGACGCTGTCCAAGGCGACCGTGTCCGAGTGGACGCGCGAGCAGGACGTGCCGTCGATGCTGGGCGCGCTGAACAGCGTTCCGGTGACCGCCGGCGACACCGTCTACATCCCGGCCGGGCTGCCGCACGCGATCGGCGAAGGCGTCTTCGTCGTCGAACTGCAGCAGCCGACGGACTTCTCGCTCACCATCGAGTGGCGTGACTTCCTCGCGTCGCCGGAGAAGGGGCACCTCGGCATCGGCTTCGACACCGCCATCGAGGCGCTCGACACCTCGGGCTGGGACGCCGGGCGGCTCGAGACCATCATCAAACGCACCGCGGGCGACACCGGGTCCACAGTGGACCTGCTGGCCGGCGGATCGGAGCAGTTCTTCCGAGCCGAGCAGTTGCGTACGGACAACACGACAACGTTGTCACTCGACCCGTCGTTCGCGGTGCTGGTCGTCCTCGACGGCGAGGGCACCCTGCGCACCGAGCACGGCGGGGACCACGCGCTGGCGAAGGGCGACACCTACGTCGTGCCGTTCGACGCGGGCCAGACCGAGCTCGCCGGGGCCGCGACGGTGATCCGCTGCCGGCCGCCGGCGCCGGAAGGGAGGCGGGGATGAGCGAAGTCCTGCTGGAAGCGGTCGACCTGGTCAAGCGCTACGGGTCGGTCGAAGCGCTGCGCGGCGCGTCGTTCCAGGCCCGCGCGGGCGAAGTGACGGCGCTGATCGGCGACAACGGCGCCGGCAAGTCCACGCTGGTCAAGTGCCTCTCCGGCGCGGAACAGCCGACGTCGGGCAAGATCCTGCTGGACGGCGTCGAGACGCACTTCGACTCGCCGACCACCGCGCGGCGGATGGGGATCGAGACCGTCTACCAGGACCTCGCCGTCGCCCCCGAGCTCGACCCGGCCGCGAACCTGTTCCTCGGCCGCGAGATCCACCGCAAGGGTTTCCTCGGCAAGCTCGGCATGCTCGACAAGGCCGAGATGCGGCGGCAGGCCGTCGAGGAGTTCCAGCGCCTCGGCGTCACGCTGCAGAGCACCGACGTCCCGATCGGCTCGCTGTCGGGCGGGCAGCGCCAGAGCGTCGCGGTCGCGCGGTCGGTCGTGTGGGCGTCGAAGGTCGTGTTCATGGACGAGCCGACCGCGGCCCTCGGTGTTGTCCAGCGTGAGCGCGTGCTCGACGTCATCAAGAAGGTGCGCGACAAGGGCATCGCCGTCGTGCTGATCAGCCACAACATGCCCGAGGTGCTCTCGGTCGCCGACCGCGTCGAGGTGCTGCGGCTCGGCAAGCGCGTCGCCCGGTTCACCGGGTCCGACACGAAGCTCGAAGACCTCGTCGCGGCGATGACGGGTGCGCTCGTGCAAGAGGAGGCGGCGTGACTGTGTCGACGCCTGCGCAGAAGGACATCCAGGAATCCCCCGAGGCCGGCTTCGGCAAGCGGCCACTCGGCAAGCGCCTGGTCGGCGCCAACACGTTCTGGATCGCGCTGGTGCTGCTGGCGCTGATCATCGTCTTCACCGCCATCGCGCCCGCCGAGTTCGCCACCCTGTTCACCTTCCAGACGCTGCTCATCGAGACGTCGGTGCTGCTGGTGCTGTCGGTCGGGATGACGTTCGTGATCATCACCTCCGGCATCGACCTCTCCGTCGGCTCGGTGCTGATCTTCGCCGGCATGGTCGCCGGCAAGGTGATGGAGGCGATGTCCGGCGGCAACGCGTCGAACGCCGGCTGGGGCGTCATCACGGTCGGGCTGGTCGCGGCGGTCATCGCCGGGACGGTGTGGGGCCTGATCAACGGCTTCCTCATCGCGGTGGCGGGGATCCCGCCGCTGATCGTCACGCTCGGCACGATGGGTGCGGCGCTCGGCGCGGCCTACCTGCTCAACAACGGGTCGGACGTGCGCAGCGTGCCGGTCGTGCTCAACCAGACCCTCGGCTACGGCACCTCCTTCGGCGTGGTGCCCAACCTGGTCATCGTCGCCGTGGTGATCACCCTGATCGGCGCGTGGCTGCTCCACACCACGAAGTTCGGCCGGTACACCTTCGCGGTCGGCTCCAACGCCGAGGGCGCGCGGCGCGCGGGCATCGGCGTCACCGCGCACCTGCTGAAGGTGTACACGCTGACGGGGTTCCTGGCCGGGATCGCCGGGTTCCTTTCGCTGGCGTACTACGCGTCCACCACGATATCGGCGCACACCACCGACAACCTCAACGCCATCGCCGCGGTCGTGATGGGCGGGACGAGCCTCTTCGGCGGGGTCGGCTCGGTGCTGGGCACGGTGATCGGCGTGTTCATCCCGGCGGTGCTGAAGAAGGGCTTCAACATCACCCACGTCCAGGACTTCTGGCAGATGATCGCCGTCGGCGCGGTGCTGATCGCGGCGGTCTGGTTCGACCAGCGGCGCCGCCGTCGTCGCAACTCCCGCTGATTCCCGAGTACAAAGAGGTGCTTATGAAGCTCACCAAGACTTTCGTGGCCGTCGGCGCGCTGGCCTCGGCCGCCGCGCTGCTCACCGCGTGCGGGTCCGGCACGGTCGGGCAGAGCGGGTCCGGCGACTCCGCCCAGCCGACCGGCAGCAAGAAGCTGGCGCTGATCCCCGGCGTGCAGGCCGAGCCGTTCTACATCTCGCTGCAGTGCGGCGCGCAGGCCGAGGCGAAGAAGCTCGGTTACGAGCTGACCACGCAGGCGCCGCAGAAGTTCGACGCGGCGATGCAGACCCAGCTCGTCAACGCCCTCGGCTCCAACCCGCCGGCGGCGCTGCTCATCGCCCCGACCGACGACACGGCGATGCTCGCGCCGATCCAGCAGGTCAAGGCCCGCGGCGCGAAGATCGTCGAGGTCGACACGTCGTTGAAGGACACCAGCGTCGCCGCGGCGTCCGTCTCCTCGGACAACGCCGAGGGCGGCAAGCTCGCGGCCCAGACGATGGCCAAGCTGACGAACGGCAAGAGCGGCTCGGTGCTGGTGCTCGACACGATCGCCGGCACGTCCACGACGGCCGCGCGGGTGAAGGGCTTCGAGGACGAGCTGAAGAACACCCCGAACCTGAAGTCGGTCGGCGTCCAGTTCACCCAGAACGAGCCCGACCAGGCGGCGTCCAAGGTGACGGCGGCCCTGTCGTCGACGCCGGACCTCATCGGCATCTTCGCGACCAACCTCAACACCGGCGAGGGCGCGGCGACCGGCCTGCGCAACGCGGGCAAGGTCGGCGCGGTGAACCTGATCGGCTTCGACGCCAGCCCGTCCGAGGTCGAAGGCCTCAAGAGCGGCCAGTACCAGGCGCTGATCGCCCAGGACCCAGCCTCGATCGGCACCCAGGGCGTCCAGCAGGCGGTGGCGGCCATCGAGGGCAAGCCGACCACGCGGAACCTCACCGCGCAGCTGCACTCGATCACCAAGGCCGATATGGACGCCAACGCGCAGTACTTCTACAAGCAGAGCTGCTGACCCGCTCCCCGACCGGCGGCGGGGCCGTGCCGCGACCCGGCACGGCCCCGCCGTTCTCAGCTGTCCGTCAACTACCTGTGACACCTGTGAAAGCGACTCACCCACTCTGACCAGGGATTTCGCCCCCGGTGATCGCTCACTGCCGGTCACCGTCGTCGGCGAACCGTTCACCGCATGACCCGTTCCCCCGGACGGGTTCACCCGGCCACACTGATCTGCACATGCATCGGCACATGCATGATCGCAGAGAGGGGTGCGATGAACTACGAGCGGCCGGCCGAACACCGGACGATCTTCGCCGTGGACGTCGAGGGCTACGGCGACCATCGCAGGACCACACCACACCGGCTGGCGTTGCGCGAAGGGCTGTACCGCGCGCTGCTCCGGGCCTTCGAAGACGCCGGCGTCCCGTGGCGGCACTGCCGGCGCGAGGACTGCGGGGACGGCGTCTTCGTCCTGGCCCCGGCGGAGATCCCCAAGGGGCCCTTCGTCGAGTTCTTGCCCAACGCGCTCGCCGTGGCGCTGCACCGGCACAACCTGACCCACCACCCCGGGGCGCGGATCCGGCTCCGGATGGCGCTGCACGCGGGCGAGGTCGCCTACGACGAGCACGGCGTCACCGCGCCGGCGATCAACCAGACCTTCCGGCTCCTGGACGCCGCGCCGCTGAAGGACGCGCTCAAGTCCTCACGCGGCGTGCTGGCGCTGATCACGTCGGCCTGGTTCTTCGACGAGGTCGTCCGGCACAGCGAAGGCCTGGACCCGAGGACGTTCCGCCCGGTGCCGGTGGCGGTCAAGGAGACCCGCACGACCGGCTGGATCTCGCTACCGGACCGGCCGTACCCGGCCGACGCGAGCCTGCTGGTCCCGGAACAGGGCCCGGTCACGGCGATCGACGACTACCGCACCTGGCGCCGCTTCCGCCGCCACGCCCAGGTGCTGGCCGACCGGGACGACCCCGCGTAGCCGTAGGATCTGTTCCCCTGGACACCGCTGCCGAGGGGAGGCCCCGATGACCGTGCACCTGCGCCCGGCGTCCCGCGCCGACCCGCTGCCGGTGCTCGCCGCCGCCCGCCGGATCACCGACGACCTGCGCGACGGGCTCTCCGGCACGCGGGCCCGCCGCGCCGCGCACCGCCTGCGCCGCCTGTTCGGCTTCCCCGGGCTCGGCCTCACCGACCTGTCCGGCTCGCTGCTGTGGTCGGGGCGCCCGGGGCCGGACGCGATCGTCGCGTCGGTGCTCGACGGCGTGCTGCACAGTGAGGAACCCGGCTCCGCGCAGGACGTCCTCGTGCTGCCGCTGCACGTCCACGACGAACTGGCCGGGGCGATCCTGGTGGTCGGCGACGTCCGCGACTCGGTGGCCGGCCAGGCCGCCGACCTGGTTGTGCAGGCACTGGAGCGCGGCCGGCTCGAGGCGTCGGCGGAGCAGGCCGCGCAGGCCGAACTGCGCGCACTGCGGGCGGAGATGTCGCCGCACTTCGTCTACAACGCCCTCACCGTCATCGCGTCGCTGGTGCGCTCGGACCCCGACCGTGCCCGCGACCTCATGCTCGACTTCGCCGACTACACCCGCTACAGCCTGGCCCGCCACGGCGAGTACACCGTCGTCGCCGAGGAGTTCCGCGCGATCGAGACGTACCTCGCGCTGCAGCGGGCGGTGCTCGGCGAACGGCTGCGCGTCCAGGTGCGGGTCGCGCCGGAGATCCTCGCCGTCGCCGTGCCGTACCTGGTGCTGGAGCCGTTGGTGGAGAACGCGATCCGGCACGGGATCGAGCCGCGCTCGGGCACCGGCTTCGTCCAGGTGCACGGCCAAGCGGAAGGGAACGACTGCGTGATCTTCGTCGAGGACGACGGGGTCGGCATGGACCCGAAGCGCGCGGCGGACATCCTCGCCGGGCGGACCGGCGACGACGACCCGGCCGGCCTTGGATTGGCCAATGTGGACAGACGGCTGCGGGACGTCTACGGCGCCTGGTACGGCCTGACCGTGGAAACCGAGGTCGGCGCGGGCACCCGGGTGATCGTGCGGGTGCCGCGGTTCCAGCCGGGGGTGATGCCGTGATCGGGCTCCGGGTGCTCGCCGTCGACGACCTGGCGCCCGCGCTCGACGAGCTCTGCCGCATGCTCCGCGAAGCGCCCGAAGTCGGCGAAGTCGTCGGCGCGAGTGACGCGCTGAAGGCGTTGAGGCTGCTTCAGGCCGACAGGTTCGACGCGGTGTTCCTCGACATCTCGATGCCGGGCCTCGACGGCCTCGAACTGGCTGGGCTGCTGGCAAAGCTGAGCGAGCCGCCGGTGATCGTGTTCGTCACGGCGCACGACGGGCACGCGGTGACGGCGTACGGCATCGGCGCCGTCGACTACCTGCTCAAACCGGTCCGCGCCGAACGGCTGTCCGCGGCCTTGGCCAAGGTGACACGCAACGCGACGCCGTCGTCGCGCACGACCCCGGACGCGATGGCGGCGCTCCCGGTCGAGTCCGGCGGGCGCACCCGTTACGTCCGCCGCGACGACGTGTTGTTCGTGGAGGCACACGGCGACTACGTCCGGCTGCACACGCGAGGTGGGGTGCACCTGGTCCGGATGCCGATCTCGCGGCTCGAGGAGTACTGGGAGGGCACCGGGTTCAGCCGGGTGCACCGCGGGTTCCTGCTCGCCGTCGGCGCGGTGCTGGAGCTGCGCAGCGACTCCGCGGGCGGCCTGCTCGCGCACACCGAAGCCGGCGACGTCCCGGTCAGCCGCCGGCACGCCCGCGACCTGCGTGACCGGTTGCTGGAAGCCGCCCAGCGCGGCCAGCTCGGCCCGGGCCCGCGATGAGCAAGGTCCGGCGGGTGGCCGTCACCAGTCCGCAGACCCGGCTCGCCCACGCGCGACGGCGGTCCCGCGGACGCTGGCGGGTGGTGCGGCTGCCCGCGGGGGACACCCAGCGCGCGACCGAGCTGTACCGCGCGCAACGCCGTCGCGGCGTGCCCGCGCTGGTGCTGATGTTCGCGCTGCTGCTCGGGCTGCCCGGGCTGTTCGCGGTGTTCCCCGGCCTGGACACCGTGCGGCTGCTGGGGATTCCGCTGTCCTGGCTGATGATCGCGGTGCTGCCGTACCCGGCGATGGCCCTGCTGGCCCGCTGGCAGCTGCGCCGCGCCGAGCGCCTCGAGGACGACCAGTGACCGCCCGGCCCCGAACGCCCCAATGTGGCGTTGGGGCGCATGAGAGCGGCAGGGCGCGCTAGTGGGGGTCGCGCTCGCCGTCGCGCCGGTTGTGCTCGTGACGCTCCTGATCGGCATCCGCGGGGTCGCCGCGATGCGCACGACGTCGGACTTCCTGGTGGCGTCCCGCCGGATCTCTCCGTTGGTCAACTCGGCGGCGGTCTCCGGTGAGTACCTCAGCGCGGCGTCGTTCCTGGGCGTCGCCGGGCTGGTCGTCAAGGACGGCATCGGGGCGCTCTGGTACCCGGTCGGCTTCACCGCCGGGTACATCGCGATGCTCGTGCTGGTCGCGGCGCCGATGCGGCGGTCCGGCGCGCTGACCGTCCCGGACTTCGCCGAAGCCCGGCTCAACTCCCCCGCGTTACGCCGCCTCGCCGCCGTTGTCGTGCTGGTGATCGGCACCATCTACGTCGTCCCGCAGTTCCGCACCGCCGGGCTGGTGCTCACCGCCGTGGGCGGCACCCCGTACTGGGTCGGTGTTGTGCTGGCCGGTGCCGCGGTCAGCATCACGCTGGCGCTGGGCGGGATGCGTGCGGCGACGTACGTGCAGGCGTTCCAGTTCGTGTTGAAGCTGCTGCTGTTCCTGATCCCGGCCATCTGGCTCGTGCTGCAGGCCGGCGCGGTCAACCGGGCCGACGCCGTGAACCCCGTCGAGTTCACCCACTTCGCCCGCGAGACGCCGGTGAAGTTCGAGGTCGACGTCACCATGGAGATCCGCGAGCCGACCGCCGTCCGCCGCAACGGCGTGCCGGAAACCCTGGCCCCGGGCGAATTCACCGCGCACAGCCAGGACCAGGTCGTGTTCGGCGAGGGCACGGCGGTCCCCGCGGTCCGCGGCGGCGCACCCCTCGGCGGGCACGACTGGCAGCGGCCGCTGCTCGACCTCGGCGACCAGGGTTACCCGCTGCTCGGCACCTGGGCCGTGCTGATCGCGACGATGCTGGGCACCATGGGCCTGCCCCACGTGCTCATGCGCTTCCACACCAGCCCGGACGGCCGCGCCGCACGCCGCACCGCCGCGATCACGGTGGCACTGCTCGGAATCTTCTACCTCTTCCCCGGGGTTTACGGCGTGCTCGGCCGGGTGCTCGTGCCCGGACTGTACCTCTCCGGCGCGACCGACACCGTCGTCGTCGCGCTGCCGTACCAAGTGGACAGTGGCTGGGCGGGCGGCCTGTTCACGGCGTTGCTGACCGCGGGCGCGTTCGCCGCGTTCCTGGCGACGTCGCTCGGCCTGCTGCTGGTGATGTCCGGCGCGATCGCGCACGACCTCGTCCCCGGCGGGCTGCGGCGGCTGCGGATCGCGGTGTTCGGCGTCGCCGGGGTGATGGTGCTGCTGGCGCTGCGCTCGGCCGAGCTCGACGCCGGGGTGCTGGTCACGTGGGGCTTCACCGTGGCCGCGTCGACGTTCTGCCCGCTGCTCGTGCTCGGCATCTGGTGGCCGAGGCTGACCGCGGCCGGTGGGATCGCCGGGGTGCTGACCGGGCTCGTCGCGTCGTCCGGCTCGATCCTGTTCGCCCTCGCCGGGCCGCCGCTGCGCGGCTGGGTGGCGATCTTGGTGCAGCAACCGGCACCCTGGTCGGTGCCGCTCGCATTCGGCGTAATGGCGCTGGTCTCGCTACGGGGCCGGCCCCCGAGCTGGTCGACGGCGGCCATGCTGCGCCTCCACCTGGACGAACCCCGTTCGACCGGACCGCGTGACCGTTCGTCAACCGTTCGTCGTCTGGCCCGGCTGTTGAGCCGCTGAATCTTCACGCGGGACTCACACGTCCCTACGGTGTCGCACGTCACTTTCCGCAACGTCGCAGGGAGCAGCGATGAGTACGACGGACACCGGCGGCGGGCCCCCGGACACGTCAGAGACCATCTGGGAACGGGCGCACGAAAGCACCGAGTTCCGCGAGCTGCGCAGCCGTCTGCGCCGGTTCGTCTTCCCGATGACGGCGGTCTTCCTCCTCTGGTACCTGCTGTACGTGCTCCTCGCGGACTACGCGCACGGCTTCATGAGCACCAAGGTGTTCGGCAACATCAACGTCGGCCTGATCTTCGGCCTGCTGCAGTTCGTCTCGACGTTCGTCATCACCGGGCTCTACGTCCGCTACGCGAACCGCAAGCTCGACCCGGTGGCCGAGAAGATCCGTGAAGACATCGAGAAGGAGCAAGCATGAGTGCGCTCGCCGCGAGCGTGGAGGGCAGCAACCCGCTCCTCAACATCGGCATCTTCGCCCTCTTCGTGATCATCACGCTGATCATCGTCTTCCGCGCCAGCCGCAACACGAAGACGGCGTCGGACTACTACGCCGCCGGCCGCGCGTTCACCGGCCCGCAGAACGGCGTCGCGATCTCGGGTGACTACCTGTCGGCGGCGTCGTTCCTCGGCATCGCGGGCGCGATCGCCATCAACGGTTACGACGGCTTCCTCTACTCGATCGGCTTCCTGGTCGCGTGGCTCGTCGCGCTCCTGCTGGTCGCGGAACTGCTGCGCAACACCGGCAAGTTCACCATGGGCGACGTGCTCGCGTTCCGCATGAAGCAGCGCCCGGTGCGGGCCGCGGCCGCGACGTCGACGCTGGCCGTCTCGTTCTTCTACCTCCTGGCGCAGATGGCCGGCGCGGGTGGCCTGGTGGCACTGCTGCTCGGCGTCGAAGGTTCCGGTGCGCAGGCCCTGGTCATCGCCGTCGTCGGCGTGATCATGATCGCCTACGTCCTCATCGGCGGCATGAAGGGCACCACCTGGGTGCAGATCATCAAGGCCGCGCTGCTGATCGTCGGCGCGCTCGCGATGACGCTGTGGGTGCTCGGCAAGTACGGCTTCAACTTCTCCAGCCTGCTGCAGGCCGCCGTCGACAAGGCGGGCAAGGCCGGCGAGACGCTCCTCGGGCCGGGCAAGCAGTACGGCGCCACCGGAACGTCCAAACTGGACTTCCTGTCCCTCGGCATCGCCCTGGTGCTGGGCACCGCCGGCCTGCCGCACGTCCTGATGCGCTTCTACACCGTGCCGACGGCCCGCGACGCGCGCCGCTCGGTGGTCTGGGCGATCGTGCTGATCGGCGTGTTCTACCTGTTCACGCTGGTGCTGGGTTACGGCGCCGGTGCGCTGGTCGGCCCGGACGTGATCAAGAAGGCGCCGGGCGGGGTGAACTCCGCGGCGCCGCTGCTCGCGCTCGAACTGGGCGGGCCGGTGCTGCTGGGCCTGATCTCCGCGGTCGCGTTCGCCACGATCCTCGCGGTGGTGGCGGGCCTGACGATCACGGCGTCCGCGTCGTTCGCCCACGACGTCTACGCCAACGTCGTCAAGCGCGGCAAGACGTCACCGGATTCCGAGGTCAAGGTCGCCCGGCTCACCGCGGTGGTGATCGGCGCCCTCGCGATCGGCGGCGGCATCCTGGCCAACGGGCAGAACGTCGCGTTCCTCGTGGCGCTGGCCTTCGCGGTCGCCGCGTCGGCGAACCTGCCGACGATCCTCTACTCGCTGTTCTGGAAGCGGTTCAACACCCAGGGCGCGCTGTGGTCGATCTACGGCGGCCTGGCCATCACCGTCGTGCTGATCGTGTTCTCGCCGGCGGTGTCCGGCAAGCCCACGTCGATGTTCAAGAGCGCGGACTTCGCCTGGTTCCCGCTGAGCAACCCCGGCATCGTCTCGATCCCGGCCGCGTTCATCCTGGGCTGGCTGGGCACGGTCCTGTCGAAGGAGCACAACGAGAAGAAGTACGCCGAGATGGAGGTCCGCTCCCTGACCGGTGCGGGCGCCGAGAAGGCTGTCGCGCACTAGCGGCACCGACACCGAAGGCCGTCGCGAGGGTGTTCCCGATCCCCTCGCGGCGGCCTTCGGCCATTCCCCGGTCAGTACGGCAGCTTGCCTTCGGCGACTCCGGCGAGCGTCGCCCCGAGCTGCTTCCGGGCGTACTGCCACAGCCCGCCACCCAGCGAGATCCGGGCGACACCCAGCCCGGCGAGCCCGGCGAGGCCCGGGCCACCCGGCCACGCGGCCGAGTTGACGGCGCCGCCGACCTCCCGCACGAACTCCGCGATCAGGTCCGGCGCGCCCAGGTGGATCGGGTAGACGCAGTCGGCGCCCGCGTCGAGGTAGGCCTTCGCCCGGGCGATGCCATCGGCCAACGCGTCCTTGGCGTCGACGCCGCGGAAGGAGTCGACGCGGGCGTTGATCACCAAGCCGTCCCCCGCCGCTTCGCGCAGGGCGGCGATCCGTTCCGCCTGCTCGGCGACCGGCCGCACGGCGCCGGTGGTGTGGTCGGTGTCCTCGAAGTTGCAGCCGACCGCGCCGGCGTCGAGCAGCCGGCCCGCCAGCTCGGCGCCGGACAGGCCGTAACCCGACTCGGCGTCGACGGTCACCGGGATGCCCACCGCCTTGGCGATGCGCGCGGCGGCGGCGAACATCTCGTCGGCGGGCGCCTGCTCACCGTCGGCGAACCCGAGCGCGGCGGCCACGGCGACCGAGCTGGTCGCCACGACCGGGAACCCGGCGGCCTCGACGAGCTTCGCGGTGTCGGCGTCCCACGCGTTCGGCAGCACCAGCGGCTTGCCCGGAACGTGCAGCGCCTTGAGCGCGGCGGCGCTCAAGCGTCCCGCTTCGGCAGCGGCGTGTGGCTGGTGATGGTCATCCGGTTCCAGCTGTTGATCGCGATGACCTCCCACGCGACCGCGCGGTACTGCTCCTCGGTGAACACCCGCGCCGCCTCTTCGTAGACGTCGTCGGGCACGGTCTGCGTCGCGGCCAGCTTCGTCATCGCTTCGGTGAGGGCGAGGGCGGCCTGCTCCTGCTCGGTGAACAGGTCCGTCTCGCGCCAGCCGTCGAGCACGAACAGCCGCCGCGGCGACTCACCCAGCTCGAGGGCGTCGCGGGAGTGCATGTCGAGGCAGTACGCGCAGCCGTTGATCTGCGACGCGCGGGTCTTCACCAGTTCGAGGAGTTTCGGGTCGAGCCCGGCGTTGGCGCCGGCCTTGTTCACCTCGGCCTGCAGGTTGGCCATCGCCTGGTAGAGCTCGGGGGCGCCCCCGAGTCCGATTCGCTTCGTCATGCCGTCCACGCTAGCCCGAACTGGTCCACGGGTATGGTCCAGTGACATGACGGATTCGTGGTCCAGTCCGGGCCTGGACGTCCACCTCGGCTGGGACCCGGCAACCGGCCGCGGCGGCCTCGCGGACGCGATCCGCACGGCCATCCGGGACGGCCGGTGGCAGCCGGGCGCGGCAGTGCCGTCGACCCGTTCGCTGGCCCACGACCTGGGCGTCGCGCGGGGGACGGTCACCCGGGTGTACGCCGACCTCGCCGCCGAGGGCTACCTGCGCACCGCCCAAGGCGCGCCGACGCGGGTGGCGACCGCGGGTTCGCTTCCCCAGTCCGCGCCGCGGCCGGCGCCCCGCGAGCCGGCGCCGCGCTGGGACCTGCGGCCGGGCCGCCCGGACCTGACGGCGTTCCCCCGCCAGGCGTGGATCACCGCGACGCGGCGCGCGCTGCTGCGGACGCCGGCGGCGGCGTTCGGTTACGAGTCGGAGCTGGGCGCGCCGGAGCTGCGTGACAGCCTCGCCAGTTACCTCGCCCGCGCCCGCGGGGTGGTCGCCGACCCGGCGCGGATCGTGGTGTGCCAAGGGTTTTCCCACGCCGTCGCCGTGTTGTCGCGGGCGCTTTTCGGGTTGGGCGTCGGCGAAATGGCGTTCGAAAACCCTTCGCTGCGGTTCTACCGGTCGATCGCGGCGGCCCAGGGCCCGCGGGTCGCCGGTGTGGACGTCGACGATCAGGGCATCAACGTGTCCGCTTTGGACAGTCCGGCGGTGGTCGTCACGGCGGCGCACCAGTACCCCACCGGCGTCACGCTGGCCCCGCCGCGCCGGGCGGCGCTGGCCCGCTGGGCCGGTGATTCGGGCGCGTTCGTGTTGGAGGACGACTACGACGGCGAGTTCCGCTTCGACCACCAGCAGGTCGGGGCGCTGCAGGCGCTGGCGCCGGAACGGGTGATCTACGCGGGAACGGCGAGCAAGACGCTGGCCCCGGCGCTGCGGCTGGCGTGGCTGGTGCTGCCGAGGTCACTGGTGGAGCCGGTCCGCGCGGCGATGGCCGACAGCGGTTCCCGCCCGGCGGTGCTGAGCCAGCTGGCCCTGGCCGAGCTGATCGACTCGGGTGCGTACGACCAGCACATCCGCCGCAGCCGAGCCGAGTACCGCACCCGCCGCACCCGCCTCCTGGCGGCCCTGCCGGACACGGTCCGCCCCCAGGGCATCGCGGCCGGGCTGCACCTGCTGCTGATGCTCCCACCGGACGGCCCCTCCGAGGCGACGGCCCTCGCGGCCTGCCGCCGCCGCGCGATCGGCATCGAAGGCCTGAACGGGTACTGGATGGACTCAAACCGCCCCGGCGGCCTGATCGTGGGTTACGCGGCAGCCCCGAAGCACGCCTTCGCCGGCGCAACCCAAACCCTCGTCGAAGCCCTCTGGGAAATCACCGCCTGACCCACCCCGTTTACGCCGTCGTCGAGGACCAGTGTCCAAGCCAGTACTCCCTCCACACCACGGTGACTTCGTGGATGTTCGTGGCTTTGCGGTCGTCGTCCAGCTCGGCCTTCCACGCGTCCTCGAGTCCTACGCACAGCCTTGAGGGCTCCGACTCGAGCGACCTGCCCTCGAAGATCTCCGAGACCACACTGACCGGGAGCGAAAACTTTCCCTTCCCCCGCAGAATCGAGTTCCCGAGATCACGGCAGATCAGGTACTCCAAGTTCGGCAGGCCGTGCTCCCCGTCTCGAAAGCCCATCCGTTCGAAAGCTGCACGCAGGGTCCGGACAGCGGTCGCGATGCCGCTGTCGGTCCGCTCCATCTGCCAGGAGATCCAGATCGCCAGTCGTCGCTGCTGAGTCGGCCGGCCCACGGCCAGCGGCGGCCCGACCAGGGTCTGGTAGTCACCGGCACGTTCGCGGAGACGGTCTTCGCGAACGACGGCGTGGGGCCCTTCGGCGAGACCACGAAGTGCGGCGGTGATGGCTGAGCGCGGATCTTCGCCGCGACTGAACTGCAAGGGAAGCTGACTGCGCTTGAGCTCCGGCACGAGGCCGAGCTGCAGGTGGATGAACGCGAGGTCGTCGAGCAGCGTGACCGATGCGCTGACAATCCCTACGTCCCGGAACTCTTCCAGCATCGAGACGATGGCGCTGGTCGACCCGACCCTCGCCGGCCCGACGAACGTCACGGGCAAGATGGTGGCGATACGGCCCTCGCGCCGCACCCGGCCATGCCGGGATCTACGCCCGTTCCGCGGTGGATGGTCACGCACGACGAACCAGTTCCCCGTGCGGAAGCCGGGTCGGGTGTCAGCCAGCCACAGGCGAAACCCTCGCTCGTCGCAATATCGGACGACCCGCTCGGCCAGTGTGATGTTCGTCTGGGCGTTCGGCCGGCTCAGCGCGATCGAGAACCGGACCGCGAGGGACGACGAACGGGGAACACGGTAGTTCTCGGGTTCCCCGGCAGCCTCGAGCGGCAACTGGACCGGACACTGGATCGACAGGAGCGGCGCCTCGACGACGTCCGCCGCCAGCTGACTGATCGCGGCGATCAGCTCCTTGACCTGAAGGCCGTGGCTCAGCTTCGCGGGGTTCGTCCGATCGGCAATGGCGATGATTCCTTCGAACTTTCGATCGGACTCGGCCAAGAAAGTGAGATTGGGACGAGCGGTTCCCCGGAAAAGGTAGTGGTCTTCCTCTTTCTTGAAGTAGAGCCGTGGTTCCGAGCTGCTTCCGCGCTCCCTGATCCGCAACCGGGCCGGTGGACCGTCCGTTCGCGTGCCGATGACGAGCCCGACCCCGTTGGCACTCGACGAAAGGGTTTCGAGGAAGAACCGGGACTTCTTGCCCTTCTTGCCTGCTCCGCGGTCGCCCGCCACCAGACTGAAGAGATAACCGGGACGGTCGACGATGTGGTGGACTTCAAACTCGACTTCGGTCAACGGTTGGCACAGAGACCAATAGCCCGCACGAGCCAGGGCCGCCAGAGCCTTCACCGAACGGTCCTCTTCACCTGCGCTGGGTTCGGTCATGACAGGGATCCGGACGATGGGAAAACGACGTCCGGTTCGCGTACGTTGCCGGCAGAGTCAGCTCTGCCGTCGACCCAGTGCGGTGCGCCGATGAGATGGAGCTTTTCCGGCATGGTCGCCTGGTTCTTCCGGTAGTTCCACGCCGCGACGAGCGGCGCCAGAAGGACGACGCTCGCCAGCGCAGGCAGCACCGTCGCAAGGAAGAACGCGACGAGTACCAGCCCGGGATCGAGGTTCGCCGCGATCGCGGCGCACAGGATAGCCATGCAACCGATGCACAGGTGGGCGGCGAGCCTGGGAAGCGCCCGTAGCTGGCCGGCAATCGAGTGCCGGTCCGGCAAGGGCAGCCGGGTGTACAGGAAGCCTGGCACGAGGAGCAGGACCGCGATGAGCGCGCCGGGGTTGGTGATGGTCTCCAACCTCGCCCCGCCGGATCCCCAGTAGGGCCACCAGTCGCCGACCGCGAATGCGGCCGTGGCGTACGAGATCGCCGCGACACACAGGGCGTACCAGAAGACGGTCGCGGGACTCGAGGGAGTCGAGTCCCGGAGCGAGATGCCCGCGCTGGTCGTCTGAGCTCCTCCCGCGGACCGCGAGACCCGCCGACGCCAATAGACGCTGCCCTGGTTGCTCACCGGAACGTCGGTCGCGAGATCGCGTCCCAGTTGCAAGGCTTTCAGCTCACCAGAGGCCTGTATCAACGTCGTCGGGCTGACCAAGCGGTGCCGAACCAGGGAGTCGTCGTCGTGCGCGGCACCTTCGACCGGAGTCGCTTCGCCGGATACAGCGGCCCAGCTCAGGTCGACGGTGCCCGGCAGTCGATCGTCGTTGAGGTCGAACCCCGCGTACCCGGCGTCCCAACGGCGCCGTCGCAGGAGATCGGCCAGCCGGCGCAAGGTCACCTGCGTCTGCAACTCCATGATCCGCCCACTGGGATCCGCAGTCGGCTTGCCGCTTCGCTCCCGGAGCCGGTCGCTCAGCACTTCCATGTCCCGCGTCAGTTCGCCGGCCAGGGCCTCGTCCGCATCGGTGGAAAGGTACATGTGTTCGATGTCGACGCCGGGCTCGGTCTCGACCACAAGGTGGTAAGAGCGCAGCCCGGCGGGGATCGTTCCTTCGTAGCGGACCAGGTAGCCACGGCTGCTGGTTCGCAGACCGGCCAGCCACGACCACTGTCTCGGCTTCCGCGCGTTCAGCGGGGAGTCGTAGGTGAGCAGATGCTCGTCGGCTCCCCGATCGAGCGCCACGACCAGCAGGTAGTTGTTCACAGCGACGTGCAGGAGTTCGAAGTAGTCGGACAGCTGTTCGCGGTAGGTCTCACCGAGCAGGCGGAGGATCGTTTCCCGGCTCTCTTGACCTTGGCCCGCCACCATGCCTTGCGTCGTACCCCGCGTCGTGGGCTGAAGACGGCCGCTTCGGTCCGTGAGCAGCGCGAGCAGTGCCGCCTGGATCAGCCAGCGCGGCTCGTGATCCTGGTACAACAGGCTTCCCAACGGCGTGTCCCGCTGGGCTTCCGGCAGCCCGGTGAGGATTCCCCGAAGCAGTCGGTAGAGCCCCGAGGCCAGCAGCCACGACGTCTCGTACTGCGTCAGCCGGGGAAGCTTCCTGCCCGATGCGTCCCGCACGTCGACGGGCGCCGCCGTGCGGGCGATGGTAGCCATCGGGACCCACAGTTCGTACGGCCGCTCCCGGCGGACGAGGCTATCGCTCCGCCTGCCCTCCAACAGGGCGTGTCCGGAGATTCCGCGGAACAGGTCGGACGCTCTGACCTGACCTTCGTCGAGCATCCCCAGTCTGATGTCGACCTCGGTGGTGCGTAAAGCAACCCGGTGCTCCACCAGGGAGATCCGTTCGGTCAGCCGCCGGACGTGGTTGAGCCGCAGTGCGGTGTCCAGGAACGACAGGCCGACCGCAGCGCCGTCCAAGGACAGTCTGGGCGGCGCTCCCGGGACCGGAACGGCCCGGATAGCCTCCGCCAGCAAATCGAACCCGTCCACCGGCATACCCCCATCCGATTCCCGCGGTAACACTCCCGCTCAGGGCAAGTGCCCGGACGAGCGCCGTCTCCGAATTCGATGAAAATGGGGATTCGCGCGCTATATAGACGATGCTACCTTCGGAAAATGGCAATAGGAGTGACAAAAATCGGCCAGACGTGAACTGTGAACCGTTCTCGGCCGGCTCCTGAAAGCAGGTCACGCAGCCGACATTTGCCCGCAGAGGGCCACGTCGCCTCCGAAACCCGCTCGAAGGCGGGATTCCGAAGGCGACGTTACCGCCGAGTACGTCAGAACCAGCAGTCCGGCCGGACGCGCAGGAGCTCCGTCCGCAGCACCGGTGTCCCGTCGACCGGTGCCGGGTCCTCCGCCGTCGGCTGGATCCCGCCGGCCGCGACCTTGTCCAACGTCTTCAACCCTTCCGGCCCTACCGTGCCGAACACCGTGTAGTTCGGGCGCAGCGCGGAATCGCCGTACACGACGAAGAACTGGGAACCGTTCGTGTCCGGGCCCGCGTTCGCCATCGCCAGCAACCCGCGCGCGTACACCTTGCGCGCGCCGGTCGGGTCGGTCGGGGACGGCGGAAGGTCCACCGGCAGCTCGTCCTTGTACTTGTAACCCGGCCCGCCCTCGCCGGTCGCGCTCGGGTCGCCGCACTGCAGCACCTTCAGCGTGGGGTACGACGTCAGCCGGTGGCACACCGTGTGGTCGTAGAACCGGTGCCGCGCCAGGTGCAGGAAGCTCTGGACCGTGCACGGCGCCTTCGCGCGGTCGAGCCGCAGCGGCAGCGCGCCCTGGCTGGTCGGGATCTCGACGCCGACCTTGCCGTGGCTCGGCGTGTGACGCGGGTCGGGCGGCAGCGGCACCGGGCGCGCGGGCGGTTCGTCCGGGGTCTCGGTGTACTGGCAGGGCCCGTGCGTCGTCTTCGGTGGCGGCGCGTCGGCCGCGGTGGCGACGCCGTTGCCGGCCACGAACAACGCGCCTGCCGCCAGCGCCGTGACGAGTGTCTTCTTCATCCTGCACGCCCTCCCAGTGATCGCCCGGTTCCGGAGCGCCCCGCAGTCTAGGGCCCGCCACCGACAGCCAGAACCGGCGAAAGTCGCCCATGTCACACGGTCGGGTGAACCCCGGCCCCCGCGGCCGGGCAGCACCCGAAAACTGTCGGACCTCCCGAGCACGATGTCGATCAAGCGGCAAACCCCGCACGACGAAGGGAGCAGTCATGAAGCGAAGACCCGTTGCGGCGGCACGGTTCTTGCTCGGGCGGATCACCAAGGCGATCCGGAACGCGCTAGCGCCGCAGGTCCGCGATCAGCGCGTCGGCGGCGGCGAACGGGTCGATCTCCCGCGCCACCACCCGCTCGGCCACCTCGGCCAGCCGTCCCCCGCCGCGCAGGTCTGCCAGCTCGGCGCGCAACCGCCGCACGGCGATGGCCTCGACCTCGTCACGGGCCCGGGCCGCCCGGCGCCGGGCCAGCTCGTCGTGCGCGACCAGCCAGTCGTGGTGCGAGGCCAGCGCGCTGACCACCTCGTCAACACCCTCGCCCTTCGCCGCGACGGTCCGGACGATCGGCTGCCGCCAGCTCGGCCCGCGGATCTCCCGGCGGGCCAGCGAAATCATCTGCTTGAGGTCGTGCACCGTCGCGTCGGCGCCGTCCCGGTCGGCTTTGTTGACGACGAAGATGTCGGCGATCTCCAGCACACCCGCCTTCGCGGCCTGGATCCCGTCGCCCATGCCCGGCGCGAGCAGCACCACCGTGGTGTCGGCCAGCTTCACGACGTCCACTTCGGACTGACCGACGCCGACGGTCTCGATCAGGACCACGTCGAAGCCGGCGGCGTCGAGCACGCGCACCGCCTGCGGGGTCGCCCACGAGAGCCCGCCGAGGTGGCCGCGCGTGGCCATCGAGCGGATGAACACGCCGGGGTCGGTGGCGTGCTCGGTCATCCGGATCCGGTCACCGAGCAGCGCCCCGCCGGAAAACGGCGAAGACGGGTCGATCGCCAGGACCCCGACCCGCTTGCCTTCGGCGCGCAACGCGGTGAGCAGCGCCGACGTCGAAGTCGACTTGCCGACGCCGGGTGGCCCGGTGAGCCCGACGACCCGGGCCCGCCCGGTGTGCGGCGTCAGCGCCCGCGCGATCTCCGCGACGCGCGGGTGGGCGTCCTCGACGAGCGACAGCAGCCGCGCGACGGCACGCGGCTGCCCGTCCCGCGCGCGGCCGACCAGGTCGTCGAGGTCGAGTGGTGCGGTCACTTACGCGGACGGCACCCGCAGCAGCAGGGCGTCACCCTGGCCGCCGCCACCGCACAGCGCGGCCGCGCCGAGGCCGCCACCGCGGCGGCGCAGTTCGTGGATCAGGTGCACGGCCAGCCGCGCGCCGGACGCGCCGATCGGGTGGCCGAGGGCGATGGCGCCGCCGTTGGCGTTGACCTTCTCCGGGTCGAGGCCGAGCTTCTCGGTCGAGACGAGCCCGACCGCGGCGAAGGCCTCGTTGATCTCGACGAGGTCGAGCGCGTCGGCGGTGAGGTTCGCCTTCGCCAGCGCGGCGAGGATGGCGTTCGACGGCTGCTCGTGCAGGCTCGCGTCCGGCCCGGCGACCACCCCGTGCGCGCCGATCTCGGCGATCGCGGTGAGGCCCAGCTCCTCGGCCTTGGCCTTGCTGGCGACGACGACCGCGGCGGCGCCGTCGGAGATCTGGGAGGCCGAGCCCGCGGTGATGGTGCCGTCGGAGGCGAAGGCGGGGCGCAGCCTGGCGAGGCCTTCGGCAGTGGTGTCGGCGCGGACACCCTCGTCGGTGTCGAAGACCACCGGCTCGCCCTTGCGCTGCGGGATGGAGACCGGCGCGATCTCGTCGGCGAAGTAGCCGTTCTTGATCGCCTCGGCGGCACGCTGGTGCGAGCGGGCGGAGAACGCGTCCTGCTGCTCGCGGGTGACGCCGTAGCGGGAGTTGTACTTCTCCGTCGAGGCGCCCATGGCGACCTGGTCGAAGGCGCAGAAGAGACCGTCGTAGGCCATGTGGTCGACGAGGGTGGTGTCGCCGTACTTGAAGCCGGAGCGGGACTTCGGCAGCAGGTGCGGCGCCTGGGTCATCGACTCCTGGCCGCCGGCGACCACGATGTCGAACTCGCCCGCCCGGATCAGCTGGTCGGCGAGCGCGATGGCGTCGAGGCCGGAGAGGCAGACCTTGTTGATCGTCAGCGCGGGCACGCTCATCGGGATGCCCGCGGCGACCGCGGCCTGGCGGGCCGGGATCTGGCCGGCGCCGGCGGTGAGCACCTGGCCCATGATCGTGTACTGCACCGCGTCCGGGGAGACCCCGGCGCGTTCGAGGGCCGCCTTGATCGCGACCCCGCCGAGCTGTGCCCCCGTGAAGTCCTTGAGGGACCCCAGCAGGCGCCCGATCGGTGTACGGGCGGCACCCAGGATCACGGAACCGGACACGGCGTCCTCCAAGCATCGGCGCATGGGCAGTTTTTTCGACCATACCCGGGAGGTGGCCTTCTTGATGGAGCCAGTGTGAGCCGTGGCACGCCACGATTCCGGCTCGACGCCATGGCGCGGGCCCCTATCCTGCCTCCATGAATGACGCCCTGCGGCCGTTCGTGACGGCCATCGACCACGTCGGCATCGCGGTTCCGGACCTGGACGCGGCCATCGAGTTCCACCGCGCGCACTTCGGCCTGGAAGTGGCGCACGAGGAGGTGAACGAGGAGCAGGGAGTGCGGGAGGCGATGCTGCGCGCGCCCGGCACGGCGGGCACGGAGACGCAGATCCAGCTGCTGGCGCCGCTTCGCGACGACTCGGCGATCGGCAAGTTCCTGGCCAAGAGCGGGCCTGGGCTGCAGCAGCTGGCGTACCGGGTGTCCGATGTGGACGCCGCGGCGGCGGCGCTGCGGGAGCAGGGCCTGCGGATGCTGTACGAGGAGGCGAAGCGGGGCACGTCCGACAGCCGGGTGAACTTCGTCCACCCGAAGGACGCCGGCGGCGTGCTGGTGGAACTGGTGGAGCCGGCGAAGGGCGGCAGCGCGCACTGACCTGACGACTCCGGCGCGACGGACCCGCACGTCCGTGACAACAACGGACCCCGGGCAACCCCGGTTCCGGAAACGGCGGCTCGGCGGACAACCCCGGGCAACCCCAGTCACGGCCGGGCGCAACCCCTACGCGATCGCGGGTTAAGCGGGGGCCACTTTCGAGGCGAGGGCGTCGGCGATGAAGGTCAGTTCGCCGTCGAACTCGGCGGGGAGGTCGTCGTCCGAATGGCGGGCCGTCGCGTGGCGGTGGCTGACCGCTCGGGCCAGCAGGCCGGACGCGCGCTCGACGTCGGCGGTCGGGAGGCCGCCGCCGGTGGCCGCGACGATCACCGCGCGGACCTGGCGGACGAGCACCTGGAAGCGCTCGTGGAGGGCGTCGCGGACGGCGTGGTGGGTGTCGGCCTCGCGCCACAGCAGGTGCGAGAGGCCGAGTGACCGGCTGAAGCGGTGGTCGAGCTCGCGGACCAGCCGCCGGAGGCTGCCGGCGAGGTCGCCGGGGACGACGACCACGGCCGGCTCGATGCGCTCGTCGGGCAGCCGCTCGACGAGCGCGGTGAGCAGGTCCGACTTGTGCCGGAAGTAGTAGTGCACCAGCCCCTTCGGCACCCCGGCCCGCTCCGCGACGCGGGAGGTCGGGGTGGCGTCGAAGCCGGACTCGGCGAAGAGCGCCTCGGCGGCGCAGAGAATGCGCTCCTTCGCCGAATCCTCGGTCATTCCGGTGCCTCCAGGGTCGGTCGAACCGTCAG
Organism: Amycolatopsis sp. NPDC051758; assembly: GCF_044453095.1. NCBI lineage: Bacteria > Bacillati > Actinomycetota > Actinomycetes > Pseudonocardiales > Pseudonocardiaceae > Amycolatopsis > Amycolatopsis sp. NPDC051758. Next base: position 498,791 of record NZ_JBITCJ010000006.1, read on the forward strand.
TGCTGGCCTGCGGTGCGGTGCGCGGCCGTCGCGACCGGCATCGCCGCCGCGCCGGCGATGACCGTCAGCACCCCGGCGATCCAGGACGTCCAGGACGCGCCGTTGAACTCGGTGTACCCCATCACCCACGGCGCGATGAAGAACAGCACGCCGAGCGCGATCTGGATGCCTTCGCCGTAGACCATGCCCGGCATCGCCAGCGAAACCAGGCCGTCGAGTGCGATCAAGGCGCCCAGGACGACCATCGTCCACATCGCGGTCGAGTCCGTGCTCAGCCAAAGGGGTGAAAGAGCGGCGACCACGCCGATGACGACCTCGGCCCAGTCGTGGGGCCGGGTCCAGGCGCGTGTAGAGACTTCACTCATTCGTGCTCACCTCCGTCGGTGAAACTGCTGGTCGGGTGGGTGTTCCCAGCACCGATGATCCGCTTGACTGGCCAGCCGGTCAAGATTGATGCGTCACAGTTCGAGGTGTAATCGTGCTGCTCGTCTCGTACAGTTGTGCCCGCGAGTTACCGGCGAGTAATTTCTGCCGCCAACGCCGTTGACCCCGGAGGAATCAATGACGCAGCTCCGCGAGATCCAGCAGGCCATCCTGAACGGCGAGTCCGCCTCGGTCGGCTCGTTGCCCGTGCCCGAGAGCTACCGCGGGGTGACCGTGCGGGCGGACGAGGTCGACATGTTCGAGGGCCTCGACAGCCGGGACAAGGACCCGCGCAAGTCGCTGCACGTGGACGACGTGCCCGTCCCGGAGCTGGGGCCGGGTGAGGCGCTGGTCGCGGTGATGGCGAGCGCGATCAACTACAACACCGTGTGGACGTCGATCTTCGAGCCGATCCCGACGTTCAAGTTCCTCAAGAAGTACGGGAAGCTCTCGCCGCTGGCCAAGCGGCACGACCTGCCCTACCACGTCGTGGGCTCGGACCTGTCCGGCGTGGTGCTGCGCACCGGCGTCGGCGTGCACAACTGGAAGCCCGGCGACGAGGTGGTCGCGCACTGCCTGAACGTCGAACTGGAGAGCCCCGACGGGCACAACGACACGATGCTCGACACCGAGCAGCGGATCTGGGGCTTCGAGACGAACTTCGGCGGCCTCGCCGAGATCGCGCTGGTCAAGGCCAACCAGCTGATGCCGAAGCCGGACCACCTGACCTGGGAGGAGGCCGCCTCCCCCGGGCTGGTCAACTCCACCGCCTACCGGCAGCTGGTCTCGCGCAACGGCGCGGACATGAAGCAGGGTGACGTCGTGCTGATCTGGGGCGCCTCGGGCGGCCTCGGCTCCTACGCGACGCAGTACGCGCTGAACGGCGGCGCGATCCCGGTGTGCGTCGTGTCGAGCCCGGAGAAGGCGGCGATCTGCCGGAAGCTCGGCGCCGAGCTGATCATCGACCGCAGTGCCGAGGCCTACAAGTTCTGGAAGAGCGACACCGAGCAGGACCCGAAGGAGTGGCAGCGCTTCGGCGCGAAGATCCGTGAGCTGACCGGCGGCGACGACCCGGACATCGTGTTCGAGCACCCGGGCCGGGAGACGTTCGGCGCGTCCGTCTACGCCGCGCGCAAGGGCGGCACGATCGTCACCTGCGCGTCCACCTCGGGCTACATGCACCAGTACGACAACCGCTACCTGTGGATGAACCTGAAGCGGATCATCGGCTCCCACTTCGCGAACTACCGCGAGTCCTGGGAAGCGAACCGGCTCATCTCGAAGGGGCTGATCCACCCGACGCTGTCGAAGACGTACTCGCTCGAAGAGACCGGGCAGGCCGCCCTCGACGTGCACCGCAACGCCCACCAGGGCAAGGTCGGCGTGCTCGCGCTCGCCCCCGAAGAGGGTCTCGGCGTCCGCGACGAGGAGAAGCGCGCGAAGCACATCGAGGGGATCAACGCCTTCCGCGGCGCCTGAGCCGCGCCTGAGCCGCGCCTGAGCCGTGACGACGAGGCCGGATCCGGGTGTCGGGAAGCACCGGGGTCCGGCCCGATCCGGCAAGATCCAGTCGCCGCATCACACGGCACGTTCGGCGCAGGGCCCGGGTGCTCACCCTTCCGTGACCCGGCTGCGACTACGGTAGGCGCATGAGCCTTGGCGATGAACGGGAGCTTGTGCCGCTGGGAGCCGGCTTCGACGTGGCGAAGCGGGGATACAGCCGAGCGCAGGTCGACGAGCACCTCGAACGGCTGGACGCCGATCTGAAGATGCTCACCGCGGATCGGGACGCCGCCATCGCGCAGGCCGGTGACCTGGCCCGGCAGCTGGAGATCGCGCGCGGGGAGATCGCGGACCTGCGCGGGCAGGTCGACCGGCTGGCCCAGCCGCCCACCAGCGTCGAAGGCCTGTCCGAGCGGCTGCAGCGGATGCTGCGCCTCGCGCAGGACGAATCCGCGGACACGCGCGCCCGTGCGGAAGCCGAGGCCGGGCACATCCGGGCCAAGGCCGAGACGGACGCGAGCGCCATGCGCGCCCGCTACGAGCAGCTGCTCACCGAGCTCGACCTGCGCCGCAAGGAGATGGAGGCGGAGCACCGCAAGGTGCTCGAGGACGCCCGCGCGCAGGCCAAGGAGATCACCGACAAGGCCGAGGCCGAGCGCAAGCGGCTCGACACCGAGTCGTCGGACCGCCGGACGAAGGTCGAAGAGGACTTCGAAATCGCGATGGCCTCGCGCCGCACCGAGGCGATGCGGGTGCTGGCCGAGCAGGAGGCCGCGAGCAAGGCCGAGGCCGCGCGCCGCGTCCAGGAGGCGACCCAGGACGCCGCCGACATCCGCGCGAAGATCCTCGAAGAGGAGAAGACCACCAAGGCCGAGATCGACCGCCGGCAGCGGGAGTCGGTCGCGGACGCGAACAAGCGCCGTCAGGACTCGATCAACGAGGCGAACGCCCGGCTCGCGGAGGCCGCCGACGAGGCGCGCCGCCGCGTGACGACGGCGACCGAGGAGTCGAACCGGCGGATCACCCAGGCGAACGAGCGGGTCGACAGCCTGCGCAAGGTGCGCGGCGGGCTGGCCGAGCAGGTGCGCGCGGCGCGGGCGGTGCTGGCCGAAGCGCACACCGTGCTCGGCGACGACGTCAAGGTGCCCGCGGACGTCACGACCGATCTGAAGGCCGAGGACCTCAAGGCCGAGAAGCCGGCCGCCGACACTGGGAAGACGACGCCGGTCGGCGACGTCGAGGAGACGATCCGGATCAAGGCGTCCGACGTGCCGAAGCCGCAGCCGGGCCACAAGCCGACCGCCAAGCCGGCCGTCAAACAGGCCCCCAAGCCGGCTCCGAAGCCCAGTCCGCGGCCGAGCGGAGCGCAGAAAGCGACTGGCGAGTAACCTTCCACCCGACACGAGCGCGGACGAGCCTGTGTGGTCGGTACCGACCGGCTATCGTCCCTGCTCACGCGGGATCACCTGGAGGTTTTGCGCATGGGTGCGGCATATCGGACCGTGGTGGTGGGCACGGACGGCTCGGAGTCCTCGTTCGCGGCGGTGGACCGCGCGGCGGCGGTGGCCGGCGACGCGGGGGCGACGCTCGTCATCACGTGCGCGTTCTACCCGGCCAGCAAGTCCGACGTCGACAAGGCCCAGGACGTCCTGGGCGACGAGGCCTACCAGGTCGTCGGCTCGGCGCCGGCCGAGGACACGCTGCAGTCGGCGCGTGACCGGGCGGTGCGTGCGGGCGCGGAGAAGATCGACACGGTCGCGGTGAAGGGCGACCCGGTCGACTCGCTGCGCAAGGTGGTGCACGAGCGCGAGGCCGACCTGCTGGTCGTCGGCAACCGCGGCCTGAACACGATCGCGGGCCGGATCCTGGGCTCGGTGCCGTCGGAGGTGGCGCGCAAGTCCGGCGTGGACGTGCTGATCGTCCACACGACCTGAGCCGTGACCGATTCGAGCGACGAACTTCAGCAGCGGCTCGAGCGGATCCTGCTCGGCGGCCGGCGGAAGTACACCCGGCTCGAAGTGGCCGAACGAGCCGGCGTGCCCGAAGAGCGGTCGCGCCGGCTCTGGCGTGCCCTGGGGTTCGCGACGGTCCGCGACGACGAGGTGGTCTTCACCGACGCCGACGTCGAGGCGATGCGGACCGCGGACCAGCTGGTGCAGTCGGGGCTGATCGACCCGAGCATCGAGGTGTCGGTGACCCGCGCGCTCGGCCAGCACCTGTCGCGGCTGGCCGAGTGGCAGGTCGACATGCTGTGGGAGCTGATCAAGGCGCAGCCCGAGCTGGGCCGCAGCGAGCGCCAGGTGGCCCGGCTGGTCGACCGGCTGCTGCCGGAGCTCGAGCGGGTGCAGAACTTCGTCTGGCGGCGGCACCTGGCCGCGTACGCCGGCCGGGCGTTCGCCGCGCCGGACGAGAACCTCGAGACGCGCACCGAGATCGTCGGCTTCGTCGACATGGTCGGCTACACCCGCCTGACCCGCCAGATCGACGAGGACGAGCTGAGCCGGGTGCTCGACGCGTTCGAGCTGCTCGCGACGGAGACGATCGCCGAGCACCACGGCCGGGTGGTGAAGATGATCGGCGACGAAGTCCTGTTCGTCGCCGACTCCGCGACCGACGCGGCGGAGATCGCCCTGGCCCTGACCGAGCGCACGTCGGCGGACGAAACCCTGCCCTCGGTCCGCGCCGGCATGGCCTCGGGCCGCGTCCTCAACCGCTTCGGCGACGTCTACGGCTCGGTCGTCAACCTGGCCGCCCGCCTGACGTCGGTGGCGCGCCCGGGCACCATCCTGGTCGACCGAGAACTGGCCGCGGAGCTGGCGGACGAGAAGGCGTACGAGCTGCGCGTCCGCCGGCCGGTCACGGTTCGCGGTTACAACCGCCTCCGCCCGGCGGCGCTGCGGCGCGCTCGCGACGTGCCGACCGGCGCCTTCGCCTCGTCGCAGCACCTGGCGGCCGAAATGCTGGGCCTCACCGAATCCGTGGCTCCCGAGGACGACACGGGCGAAGACGCGGTCACGGCCCGGCCGCGCCGCCGTCGCCGTCGCATCCTTTGAGGACCGAGCGCACGAAACGAGACGCCTCCCGGGAGCTCTTCACGCGACCGTTGTGGAGTGGTCCCTGCCCGTGACGGGCAAACCGCACGACCTCGGGAGAGATGCTCATGAGCAACCCGCACCGGCTGACTGCGGGCTCGGTTGTCGTCCGGCGTTATTTCCGCGGGCCCCACCTCAACATGGCCCAGGCCACGAGAGTGGTGCAGCGATCGGCGGAAGGGCTCCTCCTCTGGGTCCCGGTCGGCGCGGGCTTCGCGACCCGCTACCACGCCGACGGCACGGCCATGCGCGAAGAGCCGATCGAGGTCGTCGGGGCCGGGCGGCTCGCGGTGAGCTCGTGGCGCGAACGTGACGTCCTGATGCTGGTGCGGCCGGGCCGGTCGCACTCGGTGTGGTGGTTCTTCGACCGCGGCCGGTTCGACGGCTGGTACGTCAACCTCGAGCAGCCGCCGACGTTCTGGGAAGACGGGACGACCGTCGGCTTCGACACGATCGACCACAGCCTCGACCTGCTCGTCGCGCCCGACCGGACGACGGCGTGGAAGGACGAGGACGAGTTCCGCTGGGCGACCGGCCAGCCGGGCTACTGGTCGGCCGAGTTCGGCCGCACCGTGCTCGCAGAGGGGTGGCGCGTGCGCCGCCTCGCCGCCGCGGGGCAGTTCCCCTTCGACGGGACGTGGTGCGACATCCGGGTGGATTCCCCGCCCCCGCCGCGGCTGGAGGGTGACGCGTGGAGCGAACGCCCGGCGGCGTGGGCACTGCGCGCCGCAGCGTGATGAGGACCGGTTATCCCGCAACAGAAAAGATGCGGGCGGGGTGGCCGCAACCGGGAAGACGACTCGCGGGTGGCCGGCACGACACCGTGGCAGGGCGAACACCCTGCCCAGAACCGCTCCCGCCCGGAGGTGTGCTGCATCGAGCGTCGTCAAGGCAGTGCCACCGTGTTCTTTCCTTTTCGCCACTCCTAGGCCGAGGGATTCCGATCCATGCATGTCGCGTTTGTAGCGGGAGGACATAAATGAGCGACCGCAAGGACAAGCTGCTCGACGACGTGGCGAAGTACCACACGGATGTGAGCAGGGCGCAGCCGTTCGTTCCCGGCCACACCGAGATCTGGCCCGCCGGCGCCGTGCTGGACGCGGCGGACCGGACGGCGCTGGTCGAGGCGGCCCTCGACCTGCGGATCGCGCACGGGGTCTCGGCGTTCGAGTTCGAGGCGAAGTTCGCCCGCCGGATCGGGACGCGCAAGGCGTTGCTGACCAACTCCGGCTCCTCGGCGAACCTGCTGGGCATGACCGCGCTGACCTCGCCGCTGCTGGGCAAGCGCCGGCTGCGCCCGGGGGACGAGGTCGTCACCGTCGCCGCGGGCTTCCCGACCACGGTGAACCCGATCGTGCAGAACGGCATGGTCCCCGTCTTCGTCGACGTCGACCTGGGCACCTACAACACCTCCGTCGAGCGGGTCGCCGCCGCGATCGGCCCGAAGACGCGCGCGATCGCCTTGGCACACACACTCGGCAATCCCTTCGCCGTCAAGGAAATGGCGGAGCTGGCCGCCGAGCACAAGCTGTTCTTCCTGGAGGACAACTGTGACGCCGTCGGGTCGCTCTACGGCGACCGGCTGACCGGCACCTTCGGCGACGTCGCCACCACCAGCTTCTACCCGGCCCACCACATCACCATGGGCGAGGGCGGGTGCGTGCTGACCTCGCGGGTGCTGCTGGCGAAGATCGTGGAATCGTTGCGGGACTGGGGCCGCGACTGCTGGTGCGCGCCCGGGGCGAGCAACACCTGCTGCAAGCGGTTCGACCAGCAGAAAGGCCGGCTCCCGGCCGGGTACGACCACAAGTACGTCTATTCCCACGTGGGATTCAACCTCAAGTCGACCGATATCCAGGCCGCGCTCGGATTGACGCAGCTGGAAAAGCTGGACTGGTTCACCGCCGCCCGGCGCGCGAACTGGGCTCGCCTTCGCGCCGGCCTGGAGGGCACCCCGTATCTGCTGCTGCCGGAAGCGACCCCCGGCAGCACCCCGTCGTGGTTCGGTTTTGTGCTGACGCTGACCGAAGATGCGCCGTTCTCCCGGCGCGAGCTGATCCGGTTCCTGGAGGAGCGGAAGATCGGCACCCGGCACCTGTTCGCCGGCAACCTCACCCGCCACCCCGCCTACCAGGGGGTGAACTACCGCGTGGTCGGGGAGCTGACCAACAGCGACGTGATCACCGAACGGTCGTTCTGGGTCGGGGTGTACCCGGGGCTGACGGAGGAGATGATCGACTACATCGCCGCCTCCGTCCGGGAATTCGCCGAAACCGGGGGCAGACCCACCACGGCTTGACCAGGGGCCCGCGGCAAATCGTGTTCCGGCCGGTATTAGTCATGCCCGAAGACGTGGGTTTTGCACTTCCGGCCGGGGTCCGCGGCTCGGTACCGTCGGCCCTTGGAATGTCCGGAAGCGCAGAGATGAGCACCTTCGGGAACGACTGGCGTGAGCCTGACCGAGAATCGCCTGAGGAGTTCGACATGCGTGTCGCATTCGTGATCCGGCCGGTTTCGGCCCACCTGTTCTCCTCGTCCAGCCCGGCCCGGTTCGTGCCCGTTCCCGAAGGGCTCGTCCGCGAACACCCGCGCCGCTAAACCGCGTTATCAGTTGGATGGAGATGGAGATCATGACGACGGAGCTCACAGGCAGCCGGGCCCCCGCCCCAGGGCGGGCGGGGGCGCGCCAGTGGATCGCCCTCGCGGTGCTGAGCCTGCCGACGATGCTGGTGTTCCTGGATCTGACGGTGATGTTCCTGGCGATGCCGCACATCACCGTCGACCTCGGCGCCAGCGCGTTGCAGAGCCTGTGGATGGTGGACATCTACAGCTTCCTGATCGCCGGCTCCCTGGTCACGATGGGCCGGCTCGGCGACCGGATCGGCCGGCGCAAGCTGCTGCTGATCGGCGCGTCCGCGTTCGGCCTGCTCTCGCTCGTGGCGGCGTTCGCCACCAGCCCGGCGATGCTGATCGCCGCGCGGGCCGGCCTCGGGATCGCGGGCGCCACGTTCATGCCCTGCATCCTCGCCCTGATCTCCACCCTGTTCCCGGACCCCAAGCAGATGGCCAAGGCGCTGGCGATCTGGACGACCGCCGGGGCCGGCGGCATGGCCCTCGGCCCGTCGGTCGGCGGCCTGCTGCTGAACTCGTTCTGGTGGGGCTCGGTGTTCCTCATCTCCGTGCCGCTCATGGCGATCCTGGTCTTCACGGGCAAGGCGCTGCTGCCGGAGTCGCGTGACGAAAACGCGTCCAACCTCGACCTCGTCAGCGTCGCGCTCTCCCTGGTCTCGATCCTCGCGATCATCTACGGGCTGAAGGAGCTCGCCCGCAACGGGTGGGACCCGGTGCCGGCCGTGGTCACCGTGATCGGCGTGGTGCTCGGGGTGCTGTTCGTGCGGCGGCAGCGCCGGCTGCCCGACCCGTTGCTCGACATCGCGCTGTTCAAGATCCCGCAGGTGGGTGGGGCGCTGACGCTGTTCCTGGTGACGGGCATCGTGATGGCGGGCACCGGCCTGCTGACCGCCCAGTTCTTCCAGCTCGTGCTGGGTCTCAGCCCGCTCGAGGCCGCGTTGTGGCTGATCCTGCCGTCGATCCTGGCGATCGTCGGGGTGCAGCTGTCGATGCCGCTGGCCTCCAAGGTGCGTCCCAGCGTGGTGCTCACCGCCGGTTTGGTGATCAGCGCCGTGGGCATGCTGCTCATCGGGCTGGCGCCCTCCACCGGCGGGCTGTTCCTGCTGGTCTTCGGCATCTGCGTCGTCTACTTCGGGGTCGGCGCGGTCCCGGCGCTCTGCAACCAGCTGACCATGGCGGCGGCGCCGCCGGAGCGCCAGGGTTCGGCGGGCTCGATCTCGACGACCGCCGGTGAGCTCGGCAACGCGCTGGGCATCGCCTCGCTCGGCAGCATCGCCACGATCCTGTACACGGCGTGGGTGACCGTGCCGGCCGGCGTTCCCGGCGACGCGGCGACCGTGGCCAAGGAAGACCTGCCCGGCGCGGTGGCCGCCGCCGGCAAGCTGCCGGGTGCGCTCGGGGAGCAGTTGCTGAAGACGGCGCAGGGGACGTTCGGCGACGCCCTCACCGCGGTCGCCATCGGCGCCGCGATCGTGCTGGTCCTGCTGTCCGGTGTCGTCTTCGCGACGGTGCGCCACGTCAAGCCGATCGGGTCCGAGGAGCCGGCTCCGGCTCCGGACGCCGACGCCGAGCTGCCCGTCGAGCACAACTGATCCGGAAGCAGAACGCCCGTGACACCACGTGTCACGGGCGTTCTGCTGTCAGGACTCAGGCGTCGAAGTCGACCGTGATCGTCTCCGAGACCGGGTAGGACTGGCACGTCAGCACAAAACCCGCGTCCACTTCGGCCTGCTCCAGGGCGAAGTTGCGGCGCAGGTCCACCTTGCCGTCCGTGACGCGCGCCCGGCAGGTGCCGCAGACCCCGCCCTTGCAGGCGAACGGCAGGTCCGGGCGGAACCGCTGCGCGCCGTCCAGCACCGACGACGACCGCGGCAGGCTCATCGTGCTGGACCGGCCGTCCAGGACCACCTTCACCTCGGACGACTCCCCCGCCACCGCCGGGTCGTCGTGGGTGACCGGCTCCGGCGGGGTGTCGACGTAGAACAGCTCCTGGTGGATGCGGGAGCGCGGGACGTCCAGGGATCCCAGCAGCTCCTGCGCGCCGGTCACCATCTCGAACGGGCCGCACAGCCACCAGTGGTCCACAGTGGACACCGGCACCAGGGTGCCGAACAGCTGCCGCAGCTTGGGCACGTCCAGGCGGCCGGTGAACAGCTCCGCCTCGCGCGGCTCGCGGGACAGGACGTGGATCAGCTCGAGCCGCGACGGCGCGCGGTCCTTCAGGTCCGCCAGCTCGTCGGCGAACATCACCGTGTCCGTGCGGCGGTTGCCGTACAGCACCGTCACCGTCGCGTCCGGGGTGGCCAGCAGCGACGACACGATCGACAGCACCGGCGTGATGCCCGAGCCCGCCGCGATCAGCACGTGGTGGCCGCCCGCGGACAGGTCCGGGGTGAACGACCCCGTCGGCGGCGCGACTTCGATGGTGTCTCCGGCGCGGACGTCGTTGAGCAGCCACGACGAGAACAGCCCGCCCGGCACCAGCCGCACGCCTACCCGGGGCGCGGTCCCGGCCGCGGCGCAGATCGAGTACGACCGGCGCTCGTCCCGCCCGTCCACCTCACGGCGCAAAGTCAGCGACTGCCCCGGTTTGAAGGCGAAGTCCGCTGCCAGCTCCTCCGGGACGTCGAACGTCACGGCGACGGCGTCGTCGCACAGCCGCTCGATGCCGGCGACGGTCAGCGGGTGGAACCGCCGGGAAATCGTGCTCGTCACCTTAGATCTCCTTGACGTGCTCGAACGGTTCCTGGCACGACCGGCAGCGCCGCAGCGCCTTGCACGCCGTCGCGCCGAACCGGGACTGCTCTTCGGTGTCCGTGGACCCGCACAGCGGGCAGCGCACGGCCGACACCGGCGCCGTCAGCGTCAGCGGGATCGGCCCGGCCCGCCGGGGCGCCGCACCCGGGGGCGCGATGCCGGCCTCGGCCAGCTTCTGCCGCCCGGAAGCCGAAATCCAGTCCGACGACCACGACGGCGAAAGCTGCGTCCGGATCTCGACGTCGGCATAACCCGCGGTGACCAGCGCGTGCTCGAGGTCGTCGCGCATGGTGTCCATCGCCGGGCAGCCGGTGTAGGTCGGGGTGATCGCGACGACCACGCGACCGTCCTCTTCGGACACCGAGCGCAGCACGCCGAGGTCCGCCAGCGTCAGCATCGGCAGCTCCGGGTCGGTGACCGTCGCGGCCACGGCGGCGGCGGTCACCACTTCGCGTCCGGCATGGCCCGGGCGACACTCTGCAGCTCCGCCACCAGGAACCCCATCTGCTCGGTGTGGACGCCGTCGCGGCCGGTCCGGCCGGACACCCCCGCCAGCTCCCCGGCCGAAGGACGGGTCAGGGTCGCCGCGGTGAGGGCCTGGTCCAGCACCGCGTCGAACTCGGGCCGCAGCGAAGCCGCGTCCACCAGCTCGAGCGGGTGCGTCCGGAACAGCTCGCCGACGTACGGCCAGACCGCGTCGAGGCCTTCCTGCATCCGCTCGTGCGACAGCGGCGTGCCGTCGCCGAGCCGGACCAGCCATTGCGCCGCGTAGTCGCGGTGGTAGGCGACTTCCTTGACGCCCTTGTCCGCGATGGCCGCAAGCACCGGATCCACCGACGACACCAGCCGCTGCAGCAGCGCCAGGCGCCAGGTCGAGAACACGAACAGCCGCGCGATCAGGTGCCCGAAGTGCCCGCTGCCCAGCTCCGCGAGCCGGACGTTGCGGAACTCGTTGTCGACGCGGTCGAAAGCGAACGAGTCCTCCGAACGCCCGGTGCCGTCGGCCTTGCCGGCGCGAGCCAGCAGCAGCCGGGCCTGGCCGAGCAGGTCGAGGCCGATGTTCGCGATGGCGACCTCGTCCTCCAGCTCGGGCGCGTTCGTGCACCACTCCTGCAGCCGGTGGGAGAAGATCAGCGCGTCGTCACCCAGCATCAGGCAGTACGCCGCGAGCTGCGTGCCGTCCACTCCGGACGGCACCGACGTGTCCACTCCGGACAGCGGGTCCTCGAAGCCGGTGCCGAACGCCCAGCGGGCGTCGTTCTCCTCGGTCAGCGACTCGTAGACGTTGTCGAAACTCATATGTGCGGCACCTCCTCGGGGATGTCGTAGAACGTCGGGTGCCGGTAGACCTTGTCTCCGCTCGGCGCGAAGAACGGGTCCTTCTCGTCCGGCGACGACGCGGTGATGTCCGAAGCCCGCACGACCCAGATGGACACGCCTTCGTTGCGGCGGGTGTAGAGGTCACGCGCGTGGTGCAGCGCCATCTCGTCGTCGGCCGCGTGCAGCGAACCGACGTGCACGTGGTTCAGCCCGCGCTTGCCGCGGACGAACACCTCGTACAGCGGCCAATCGTGCTTCACGCCGAACCCTCCTTCTTCGCCGCGTGCGCCACGGCGGCTTCGCGGACCCAGGCACCGTCGTCGTGCGCACGGCGGCGGTGCGCGATCCGCGACGCGTTGCACGGGCCGTTGCCCTTCAACACGTTCTTGAACTCGTCCCAGTCCACCGCGCCGAAGTCGTAGTGCTCCCGCTCGGCGTTCCACTTCAGGTCGGGGTCCGGGAACGTGACGCCGAGCGCGGCGGCCTGCGGCACCGACATGTCGACGAAGCGCTGCCGCAGCTCGTCGTTCGTGTGGCGCTTGACCTTCCACGCCATCGACTGCGCGGTGTTCGGCGAGTCGGCGTCCGGCGGGCCGAACATCATCAGCGACGGCCACCACCAGCGGTTCACCGCCTCCTGGACCATCTCCCGCTGCTGCTCGGTGCCCTTCATCATCGTCATCAGCAGCTCGAAGCCCTGCCGCTGGTGGAAGGACTCCTCCTTGCAGATGCGGATCATCGCCCGCGCGTACGGCCCGTACGACGACCGGCACAGCGGCACCTGGTTGCAGATCGCGGCGCCGTCGACCAGCCAGCCGATCACGCCGACGTCGGCGAAGGTCAGCGTCGGGTAGTTGAAGATCGACGAATACTTCTGCCGGCCGGTGATCAGCTTGTCGGTCAGATCGGCGCGGTCCGCGCCCAGCGTCGCCGCGGCCGAGTACAGGTAGAGGCCGTGGCCGGCTTCGTCCTGGACCTTGGCCAGCAGGATCGCCTTGCGGCGCAACGACGGCGCGCGCGTGATCCAGTTGCCTTCGGGCTGCATGCCGATGATCTCCGAGTGCGCGTGCTGCGCGATCTGCCGGATCATCGTCTTGCGGTACCCCTCGGGCACCCAGTCGCGCGGCTCGATCCGCTGGTCGCGCTGGATGGTGTGCTCGAAGTGCTCCTCGAGCGAGACGGTGGCGGTCACGGCTGCTCCTTCGACACGAGCGTCAGGACGTCGTACTTGGCGACGGACTCACCGTCGGCGTTGGTGACGTCGGCGTCCCAGCGGACCTCGCCGTACTCCTGGTCGATCCGCGGGGTGATCTGCTTGGCGGTGAGCGTCACGGTCAGCGAGTCGCCGACCTTGACCGGCGTCAGGAACCGCAGGTTCTCGAGGCCGTAGTTGGCCAGCACCGGGCCGGGCTCGGGCGAGACGAACAGGCCCGCCGCGAACGAGACCACGAGGTAGCCGTGCGCGACGATCCCGCCGAACAGCGGGTTCGCGGCCGCCGCCTCCGGATCGGTGTGCGCGTAGAACGTGTCGCCGGTGAACTCGGCGAAGTGGTCGACGTCCTCCTGGCTGACCGTGCGCGGCCCGGCGACAACCGAGTCGCCGATCTTCAGCTCGGCCAGGGACTTCCGGAACGGATGGACGTCACCCTCGGTGCGCGGGGCGCCGGTGACCCAGCGGCCGGTGACGGCGGAGAGCACCGCCGGCGAGCCCTGGACCGCGGTGCGCTGCATGTGGTGCAGCACGCCGCGGACACCACCCATCTCCTCGCCGCCGCCGGCACGACCCGGGCCGCCGTGGACCAGCTGCGGCATCGGCGAGCCGTGGCCGGTCGACTCCTTGGCGTCGTCGGCGTCCAGGACCAGCAGCCGGCCGTGGTACGCCGCCGCGCCGAGGACAACCTCGCGGACGAACTCCTTGTCGGCGCTGACGATCGAGCCGGCCAGGCTGCCGCCACCGCGAGCCGCGAAGTCGACGACCTGCTCGGTGGACGTGTAGGGCATGAGCGTCGAGACCGGGCCGAACGCCTCGACCTCGTGCGGCTCGGACCGCTCCGGGTCGGCCTTCAGCAGCACCGGGGAGATGAACGCGCCGCGCTCGGCGTCCCCGTCGAGCACCTCGACCTTCTCCGGGTCGCCGAACACGACGCTCCCGGCGTCCAGCAGCGCCTTCAGCGAGCGCCGGACCTCTTCACGCTGCTCCAGGCTGGCCAGCGCACCCATCCGGACACCCTCGGCGGTGGGGTTGCCGACGGTCACCTTCGCCAGCCGCGCCGACGCCGCCTCGGCGACGGCGTCCAGAAGCGAAGCCGGGACGAACGCGCGGCGGATGGCCGTGCACTTCTGGCCCGCCTTGACCGTCATCTCCGAGGTCAGCTGCTTGACGAACAGGTCGAACTCGGTCGTGCCCCGGACCGCGTCCGGGCCGAGGATCGAGCAGTTCAGCGAGTCGGCCTCGGCGTTGAACCGCACCGAGTTCCGCACGATCGCCGGGTGCGCACGCAGCTTCTGCGCGGTGGACGCCGAGCCGGTGAACGACACCAGGTCCTGCGCGGTCACGTGGTCGAGCAGGTCGCCGACACTGCCGGCGACGAACTGCAGCGAACCCTCGGGCAGGATCCCGGACTCGATGATCAGCTCGACCAGGCGGGCGGTCAGGTAGGCCGTCTGGCTCGCGGGCTTGACCAGGCTGGGGACGCCGGCGAGGAACGCGGGAGCGAACTTCTCGAGCGGGCCCCACACTGGGAAGTTGAACGCGTTGATCTGGACCGCGACACCCCGCAGCGGGGTCGCGATGTGCTGGGCGACGAACGTGCCCCCGCGCGACAGCGGCTCGACGTTGCCCTCGACGTAAACGGTGTCGTTCGGCAGCTCGCGCTTGCCCTTGGAGGCGTAACTGAACAGCACGCCGATGCCGCCGTCGATGTCGAACTTCGAGTCACCCAGCGTCGCGCCGGTGCGGGCGGAGAGTGCGTACAGCTCCTCGCGGTGCTCACGCAGGTGCGAGGCCAGCGCCTTCAGCAGGGCCGCACGCTGGTGGAACGTCAGCTCGCGCAGCGCCGGGCCGCCGACCCGGCGGCCGTACGCCAGCGCGCCGGCGAAGTCGACGCCGTCGGAGGAGATCCGGGCGACCTCCTCGCCCGTGGTGGCGTCGTGCAGGGGGACGCCGTCACCCGCCGCCGTGTGCCACTCCCCGGAGACGTAGCTGCGCAACACTGCCATCAGGTCCCGACCTCCACCGAATTACCTACCGGACGTTCAGTTATTTGCATGGTAACCGCCGCGGCCCGGGATCGGAAGGGGCGGCGCTTGACACCGGCCGGGCCACTGCCTTTACTGAGCGGCACCGCCAGGTGACCGTCCATTCGGTAGGTCAGGCACGGAGGACGAATGACCAACGCCGCGCACACCATGTTCGCCGCCGACGAAGCTTCGCGCGCGCTGGGCATCGAGCTGGTCGAAGCGGGCGAGGGCCGCGCCGTCGCGACCATGACGATCACGCGCGAGATGGTCAACGGCCACGACATCGCGCACGGCGGCTACGTCTTCCTGCTCGCCGACACGGCGTTCGCCTGCGCCTGCAACACCCACGGCCCGGTGACGGTCGCTGCCGGCGCCGAGATCTCCTTCGTCGCGGCCGGCCGGCTCGGCGACCACCTCGTCGCCACGGCCGCCGAGCGCACCCGCTACGGCCGCAACGGCATCTACGACGTCACCGTGCACCGGGAGACCCCCGGCGGGCCCGAGGTCGTCGCCGAATTCCGCGGCCGCAGCCGCGTCCTCTCCGCGAAACGAGACGATGCATGATCGAGGCGAACATCGGCGCCGGGGAGCTGGCCGCCCTGCAGCTGGAACGCCTGCAGTGGACACTCCGGCACGCCTACACGAACGTCCCGGCGTACCGGAAGAAGTTCGACGAGGCCGGCGTGCATCCGGACGACTGCAAGGAGCTCGCCGACCTGGCGAAGTTCCCGTTCACCACGAAGCAGGACCTGCGCGAGAACTACCCGTTCGGGATGTTCGCCGTGCCGCAGGACCAGGTGCGCCGCATCCACGCCTCCAGCGGCACCACCGGCAAGGCCACCGTGGTCGGCTACACCGAGCGGGACATCGACACCTGGGCCACGGTGATGGCCCGCTCGATCCACGCCGCGGGCGGCCGGCCGGGGCACAAGGTGCACGTCGCGTACGGCTACGGCCTCTTCACCGGCGGCCTCGGCGCGCACTACGGCGCGGAGAAGCTGGGCTGCACCGTGATCCCGGCGTCCGGCGGGATGACCGCGCGGCAGGTGCAGCTGATCACCGACTTCCGGCCCGAGGTCATCATGGTCACGCCGTCGTACATGCTGACGCTGCTCGACGAGTTCGAGCGCCAGGGTGTCGACCCCCGGGCGAGCTCGCTGAAGGTCGGCATCTTCGGCGCCGAGCCGTGGACCGAGCAGATGCGCACCGAGATCGAGGAGCGGTTCGCGATCGACGCCGTCGACATCTACGGGCTGTCCGAGGTGATGGGCCCGGGTGTCGCGCAGGAGTGCGTCGAGACGAAGGACGGCCTGCACATCTGGGAGGACCACTTCTACCCCGAGGTGATCGACCCCTTCGACGAGCACGTCCTGGACGGCGGTGAGACCGGTGAGCTGGTGTTCACGTCGCTGACCAAGGAAGCGTTGCCGATCATTCGCTACCGAACCCGCGACCTGACGGCGCTGTCGCCGGGGACCGCGCGGCCGGCGTTCCGGCGGATGGCCAAGGTCACCGGCCGCACCGACGACCTGATCATCCTGCGCGGGGTCAACGTCTTCCCGACGCAGATCGAGGAGATCGTGCTGCGCACGGCCGGGCTGAGCCCGCACTTCCAGCTCGTCCGGTCCACCCGCGGCCGGCTCGACCACCTGACCGTGCTGGTCGAGGCGCGCCACGACGCTTCGGCGTCTTCGCGCGAGCAGGCCGCTGCCTCGCTGATCGCGGGTGTGAAGGACGGCGTCGGTGTGACGGTGTCGGTGGACGTCGTCGACCCGGACACCCTGGAGCGGTCCATGGGCAAGATGCGGCGCATCGTGGACCAGCGGGAGAAGCCGTGACGGCGCCCCGGCGCGGACGTCCCGGATACGACCTCGAGTCACTGCTGCAGGTGGCGGTGAAGCTGTTCAACGAGCGCGGGTACGACGGCACGAGCATGGAGGACCTCTCCCGCAAGCTCGGCATCACGAAGTCGGCGATCTACCACCACGTGCCCAGCAAGGAGGAGCTGCTGCGGCTGTCGGTGGACCGGGCGCTGGACGGGCTGTTCGCCGTCGCCGCGGAGACGACCGAGCTCGACGGGCGCGCGATCGACCGGCTGGAGCACCTGGTGCGCGGCAGTGTGCTGGTGCTGGCCGACCGGCTGCCGTTCGTCACGCTGCTGCTGCGCGTGCGCGGCAACACGAAGGTGGAGCGGGCGGCGCTGGCTCGCCGGCGCGAGTTCGACCTGCTGGTGACGGACCTGGTGAAACAGGCCGAAGCCGAGGGAGACATCCGCCCGGACGTCGACCCGGCGGTGACGGCGCGGCTCATCTTCGGCATGGTCAACTCGCTGATCGAGTGGTACAAACCGCGACGGGGCTCGTCGGCGGCCGAAGTGGCGGACGCGGTCTGCAAAGTGGCGTTCGAGGGCCTGCGCACGGATTCGTGAGCGGCACGTTTCCGTTGCCCTGCCGGTTAGTCCCCCGCGGCCTGGGGCGGCCGCCCCGCTTGCCAAAGAAGGGCTTCGCGCAACTGTCCGATCAGTTGCTCGTCGTCCGCTTCCGACGGGTCGACACCCAAGGGGATCCAGCGCTCGGAAACCTTCTCCCGCTCGTGGTAACTGGTGATCACGATGCCGGAGTAGGACAGGGAATCCTTGTCCGCGCAGTCGCCGTCGGGCAGCGGCTCGTCGGCCTCGAAACCCTCGTCGAAGCTGACGTGGCGATGCTGCAGGCGGACGCTCACCCAGCGCCCGGCCGGCCGGATCGGCGCGCCTTCTTCGTTCATCTGCTCCTACCCCCGGTCGCGGGCCCCCTGCCGTCTCGTCGCATCCGGACACCGGGAAGTTACCGGCGGGTTGTTCCGGTTGCGTAACGACGGGACCCGGCGCGAAACTTCGGTTGCCCACCACCGGACTCAGTCTCTTGACGGCAAGTCAACTACTTGTTGACAGCGTGCCGATCCCCGGCGAGGCTGGGCGCATGACCAGTGGGACCCGGCCCCGGCGCCGCCGGCTCGAACCCGCCGAACGGCGTGCGGAGATCCTCGCCGCCGCGCGGCACCTGTTCGGCGCCGGCAGTTACGCGTCGGTGTCCACTTCGGACATCGCCGAGGCGGCCGGAGTCGCGCGCCCGCTGATCAACCACTACTTCGGCGGGAAGCGTGAGCTGTACCTGGAAGTGGTGCGGCAGCTGATGATCGTGCCCGCGCCGGTCACCGAAGCCCTGCCGGACACCACGATGGAGCAGCGGCTCGCGATCGGTGTCGAGCGGTGGATCGAGGTGGTGGACCGCAACCGCGACGCGTGGCTGACCGTGATCGGGCCGGAATCGGCGGGCCGCGACCCCGAGATCGAGCGGATCATGCTGGAGGCCGACGAGATCGCCGCCGACCGCGTTCTCGAAGCCGCGTTGATGACCGGCGTGACCGAGGGCCGCGAAGAGCTGCGCGCGATGATCCGGTCGTTCGGCGGGATGCTGCGGGCGGCGTCGCGCGAATGGCTGATCCGCGGCACGCTGGACCGGACGGCGCTGCGCACCTTTCTCACCGATTCGATCCTCAACCTGCTGAAGGTCACCTACCCGGCGGTGCTTGCCGAGCGGCCCGGAACCGGCGGGCGAACGCCGCCGGTGTCATCCCGGTCCAGCGCTTGAACGCGTAGATGAAGCTGGACGCCTCGGCGTACCCGAGCCGGTACGCGACGTCCTCGACCGACAGCACCCCGGTGTCGAGCAGCTCCTCGGCCAGCGTCTGGCGGACCTCGTCGACCAGCGCGCGGTAGCTGGTGCCGGCTTCGGTCAGCCTGCGCCGCAGCGTGCGGGTGCTGAGCGTCAGCTGCTGGGCGATCTCGTCCATGCCGGCGTCGACCCCGCCGAGGCGCACCAGGCGTTCCCGGACCTGCTGGGAGATGCCGGAGCGCTGCCGTTTGCGCGCGACGAGCGTCTCGCACTGCGCCGCGCAGAGGGCGACGGTCTGCTCGTTGGCCTGCGGCAGCGGCCGGGTCAGCAGCGCCGGGTCGAGCGTCGCGCGGCAGGCGTCGGCGCCGAACCGGGGCCGCAGCCCGAACGTCGTCACGTAAGGGTCCACTGTGGACGACTCGTGCCGGAAGCTCAGCTCGTCCGGCGCGATCTCCGGCAGCAGGTCGCGCATCACCGTGAAGATCGCGGCCAGGTCGCGCAGCACGAGGAACCGGGCGACGTCGGCGGGGACGCGGCTGTCGTCGAGCTCCAGCGTCAGGCGCCCGTGCCCGAGTTCGACGTGCGGGATGCAGAAGGCGAAGCTCAGGTCGAAGTAGCGCAGGGCGAACAACATCGCGTCGCGCAGGGTCGGGCTGCTGATGCACGCGAAGCCGAAGATGCCGAAGGTGGTGACGCGGTAGCGGCGCCCGAGTTCGAGGGCCGTCGCGTCCGAACCGTCCAGTTCGGCCAGTGCCCGGACGACGGCCAGCTCCTGGCGCGCGTCGACCTGCACCGCCGGGTCGGCGAGCAGCTCCGGTGAGAGCGTCGTCGCGGCGAGCAGCTTCCCGGCGGCCAGGCCGCGCTCGGCGGCGAACCGCGTCATCAGTTCGATGCTCGCGGTGCCGCGCGGGAAGTCCCAGTCCCCGACGGCGGGCGCGGCGAGCTCGGCCATGGCCGGAAGTATGGATGACGGCCCGCCGGGCGTCGAATCGAGGACCGGAACCGTCCTGGGTGATCGTTAAGGTGACGGCGTGGAGACCTTGAGCCGACGGGCCTTGAACCGGGCGACGCTGGAGCGCCAGCTGCTGCTGCGCCCCGCGAAGATGTCCGCCTACGACGCCGTCGAGCACCTGGCCGGGCTCCAGGCGCAGGCGCCGTTCCCGCCGTATTACGCGCTGTGGCCGCGGCTGCACGGGTTCCGGCCGGCGGAGCTGGCGTCGCTCCTGGAAGACCGCCGGGTGGTCCGGATCGCGCTGATGCGCGGCACGGTCCACCTGGTGACGGCGGCGGACGCCCTGGCGTGGCGGCCGGTGGTGCAGGTGCTCTACGACCGCGACCTGAAGACGAACACCCAGCACGCCCGTGAGCTGGCCGGGCTGGACCACTCCGCCGTCGCCTCGGCGGCGCGGGAGCTGCTCGCCGCGTCGCCGCTGTCGAGCACGGCGCTGGGCGCGTCACTGGCGCAGCAGTGGCCGGACGTCGCCCCGGCGTCCCTGACGCACCTCGCCCGGGGCCGGTTGCCGCTGGTGCAGACACCACCGCGGGCGATCTGGGGCAAGGCCGGCCAGACGATGTACGCGTGTCTGGACGAGTGGGTGGGTGAACCGCTGTCGCCACCGTCGCCGGCTTCGCTCATCACGCGGTACCTGCGCGCGTTCGGCCCGGCGTCGGTGGCGGACGTCCAGGCGTGGGCCGGCATCACCCGGCTGGGCGAGGTGGCGGCGGAGATGGACCTGCGCCGCTACCGCGACCCGGACGGCCGCGAGCTGCTGGACCTGCCCTCGCTGACCGTGCCGTCCGAGGACGTCCCGGCGCCGCCTCGGCTGCTGGGGCCGTTCGACCAGACGATCCTTTCGTACGCGGACCGGACGCGGGTCATTTCGGACGACAACCGCAAGCGCGTGATCACCCAGAACGGCCTGGTCAAGGGGACGCTGCTGGTCGGCGGGTTCGTGCGGGGGTTTTGGGAGATCAAGACTTCTCGCAAGGCAGCGGTCGTCGAGCTGTCGCCGTTCGAGAAGCTGGCCAAGCGGGATCTGGCGGCGCTGGAGAGCGCGGCGGGGCGGCTGATGAGCTGGGCCGAGCCGGCGGCGGAGAGCCGGGAGGTCAGAGTGCTGCCGGTCGCCTAGCGCCCCCGGACGGGCGTGGCCGGAATTCTCGATCGAGTGACCGGTCGTGTCCTGTTGTCACAGGCTTCGGGTGCGTAGCTTTTTCCGCATGACTGGTTCGGCGAAGGGGCCGTCGGTGCTGATCGTGGGCACCGGGTTCGGCGGCATCGGGACGGCGATCGAGCTGCGGCGGGCCGGGTTCACTGACTTCACGCTGCTGGAGAGCGCGGCCGAGCCCGGGGGTGTCTGGCGGGACAACACCTACCCCGGCGCCGCGTGTGACATCCCGTCGCCGCTGTATTCGTTCTCCTTCGAGCCGAACCCGCGGTGGCCGAAGCGGTTCTCGCACCAGCCGGACATCCTGGCCTACCTGCGGGGTGTCATCACCAAGTACGGGCTCGAGCCGCACATCCGGTACCGGACCGAGGTCACCGAGGCGGCCTTCGACGAGGCGCGCGGCGTCTGGCGCGTCGAGACGAAACCCGGCGAGACCTACGAGGCGAACGTTTTTGTGCCCGCTGTCGGACAGCTGTCGCGGCCGGTGCTGCCCGACATCCCGGGCCGCGAGAGCTTCGCCGGGGACGCCTTTCACTCGGCGCGCTGGGACCACGACGTCGACCTGGCCGGGAAGCGGGTCGCCGTGGTCGGGACCGGGGCCAGCGCCGTGCAGTTCGTGCCCGAGCTGCGGAAACACGCCCGGCACGTCACGGTCTTCCAGCGCACGCCGCCGTACGTCATGGCGAAGTCCGACCCCACCTATCGCCGCTGGCAGCACTGGCTGTTCGAGCACCTGCCGCCGACACAGCTGCTCGGCCGGCTGCGGATCTTCCTGCTCGCCGAGTACGCGACGTACGCCATGACGAAGCACCCCCTGCTGGCGAAGATGTTCGAGCTGCGGACCGCGCAGCTGCGCCGCCGGCACATCAAGGACCCCGAGCTGCGCGCGAAGCTCAAGCCGGCGTGTCCCCTGGGCTGCAAGCGGATCCTCTTCACCAACGACTACCTGCCCGCGCTGGCGCAGCCGGACGTCGACGTCGAGACGCGGCGGATCGGCGAGATCACCGAAAAGGGCGTCCGGGTCGAAGACGGCACCGAGATCGAAGCGGACGTCCTCGTGTACGGCACCGGGTTCGCCGCGACGGACTTCCTCGGCCCGCTGAAGGTGCTCGGCCTCGGCGGCCGGTCGCTGCAGGACGCCTGGTGCGGCGGGGCGCGGGCGTACCTGGGCATGGCCGTGCCCGGCTTCCCGAACATGTTCTGCGTCTACGGGCCCAACACGAACCTCGGCGCCGGGTCGATCATCTACATGATCGAGCGCCAGGCGCGGTACATCCGCCAAGCGGTGGAACAGCTCGCGCGACCCGGCGTGTCCTATGTGGACGTCAAGCCGGAGGTCGAAGAGCGTTACGACGGCGAGGTGCAGCAGCGGCTGGGCCGCAGCGTGTGGAGCGCCTGCACCAGCTGGTACCGCCAGGCCGACGGCCGGGTGACGACCAACTGGCCGGGCCTGGTCACCGAGTACGACCGGCGCACCCGGCGGCTCGACCCCGCGGACTACCGGGTGGTGGCGTGATGGACTACGACGTCCTGGTGATCGGTTCGGGCTTCGGCGGCAGTGTCACGGCGCTGCGGCTGACCGAGAAGGGCTACCGCGTCGGCGTGCTGGAGACCGGCCGCCGGTTCGCCGACGACGAGTTCGCGAAGACGTCGTGGCGGCTGCGGAAGTACCTGTGGGCGCCGAAACTCGGGTGCTTCGGCATCCAGCGGCTGACGCTGCTGAAGAACACCTTCGTGATGAGCGGCTCCGGCGTCGGCGGCGGTTCGCTGGTGTACGCGAACACGCTGTACGAGCCGCCGGACAAGTTCTACGCCGACCCGCAGTGGGCGCACATCACGGACTGGAAGGACGAGCTGGCGCCGTACTACGACCAGGCGAAGCGGATGCTCGGCGTGGTCGAGAACCCGGCGACGACGGCCGCGGACCGCGTGCTCAAGGACGTCGCCGACGACCTGGGCATCGGGCACACCTACCGCCGCACGCCGGTCGGCGTCTACTTCGGACAGTCCGGGGTGGACCCGTTCTTCGGCGGCGCCGGGCCGGTGCGGCAGAAGTGCACGCTGTGCGGCGAATGCATGACGGGCTGCCGGGTCGGGGCGAAGAACACCACCGTGAAGAACTACCTGTACCTGGCCGAACAGGCCGGTGCTTCGGTGCACCCCCTGACCACCGCGGTCTCCGTCCGGCCGGTCGAGGGCGGGTACGCCGTCGACACCGAACGCACCGGGCGCTGGGTCCGCAAGGGCCGCCGGACGTTCACCGCGGCGCAGGTGGTGTTCGCCGCGGCGTCGCTGGGCACCCAGCGCCTGCTGCACCAGCTTCGCGACACCGGCACGCTGCCGGACCTGTCACCACGGCTCGGGCTACTGGCGCGGACGAACTCCGAGGCCGTGCTGGCGGCGCGGTCCCTGCGTGACGACACGGACTACACGCGCGGCGTCGCGATCACGTCGTCGATCCACCCGGACGCCGTGACGCACGTGGAACCGGTGCGGTACGGGCGCGGCAGCAACTTCATGGGCCTGATGACCACGGTGCTGGTGGACGCTTCGCCCGGCAAGCGGCGATGGGTCCTGGGGATGAAGGAGCTCTGGCGGCAGCGCCGGAACGTCGTCAAGCTGCACAACCCGCGGCGCTGGTCGGAGCGGATGATCGGGTTGCTGGTGATGCAGACGCTCGACAACTCTGTGACGACGTACACCAAGCGCGGGCTCTTCGGCCGTCGTATGACGACGAAGCAGGGTTCGGGAACGCCGAGTCCCGAGTGGATTCCGGCGGGGCACGAGGTGACACGGCGGGTCGCGGAGAAGATCGGCGGCCTGCCGCAGGGCGCGTGGACCGACCTGGCGAACATCCCGATCACCGGGCATTTCATCGGCGGCTGCGCGATCGGCGACTCCCCGTCGACCGGTGTGGTCGACCCGTACCAGCGGTTGTACGGCTACCCGGGCCTGCACGTCGTCGACGGCTCGGCGATCTCGGCGAACCTGGGCGTGAACCCGTCCCTGACGATCACGGCGCAGGCCGAGCGGGCGATGGCGTTCTGGCCGAACCACGGCGAGGCGGATCCGCGGCCGGCGCTGGGCGCTTCGTATCAGCGGGTGGCGCCGGTGGAGCCGCTCAAACCGGCGGTGCCCTCGGACGCGCCGGGCGCGCTGCGGCTGCCGGTGGTGCCTCGCTGAGCGAGCTCGGGGACGTGCGGCTCCCCCGATGTCGCCAGTTTATCCGGGGGTACCGACGTTTTCGGTGGCCACGAGTTCGGTGATCACCGAGACGTACGCGCGGATCGCTTCGTTCTCTTCCGTCGCACGCCACACCGGGACCGCCAGCATCGGCGGGATGTCGGTCACCGGGACCACCTTCAGGCCCGGGAACGGGTAGCGCTCCAGCAGCGAGACCACCGAGATGTGCAGGCCGATCCCGCGCGCCACCAGGGAAAGCATGTCCTCGGGGCCGATGCGGGTGCGGCCGATCAGCTGGGGGACGTCGTCGTCGGTGCGGGGGATCGGGCGGCCGGACGGTGTCACCGGCGGGGCCCACTGGTCGCGGGCCACCGGGTTCAAGGACTTGCTCGGGTCCAGCAGGCGGTAGTCCGCGATGTCCTCCAGGCTCACCGAAGCGCGCGACGCCAGCGGGTGGTCCTCGCGCATCAGGAGGCCCCGGGGCAGGGACAGCAGCGGCGGGCCGGTGCGCAGGTTCGGCAGGTCGAACGACCGCGTGTCGCCGCCCGGGGCCCAGTGCAGCACCAGGTCGAGGTCGCCTTCCTCGAGCAGGTCGTGCTCGTTCCAGCGGGCGCCGATGCGGATCGGGGTCAGGTTCACCCGGCACGCCGGGTGCCGGCGCTCGAACTCGGCCGTCAGCCGGTTCACCAGGCCGCCGCCGAGGCTCGCCACGTAACCCACCCGCAGCCGGCCGCTGATCCGGCGCCCGGACGTGCGGGTCTCGGTGAAGATTGCCGCCAGCTCCGCCACGCCCGCCCGGGCGCCGGTGCGCAGCCGCTCCCCCAGCTCCGTCAGCCGGACGCCGCCCTCGCCGGACACCACCAGCGTGCCGCCGATCTCGGCCTCCAGCTCGCCGATCTCCTTCTCCAGCACGTCGGCCGTGCTGCGGACCCGCCACGCCGCGGCCTCGAAGTCGCCTTCGCGCGCCACGATCAGCAGGGTCGCGACGGCGCGGATCGCGGCCAGCTCGACCAGCGACCCGGTCCGCGGCTCCCCCGGCTCCGGCTCGAGTTCCAGCTCCAGCTCCGGGTCGCCCACCAGGATCCGCCGGTGCAGCTCCCGCAGCCCGGGTCCCGGATCGGCGCCCAGGTACTCGGCCAGCCGGCGGCGGACGCCGTCGAAGTGCGCGAGCGCGTCCGCCTGGCGCCCGCTGCGGTAGTAGGCGAGGACCAGCTGGGCCGCGAGCCGCTCGTCGAACGGGTGCGCCGCGGCCAGCTGCGGCAGCGTCGCGAGCAGCTCCGCGTGCCGCCCGAGCCGCAGCGAGACGTCGTGGCGGTCCAGCCGCGCCGCGTGCCGCTCGGCCTCCAGCCCTTCGCGGACGCCGGTCAGCCACGGCGAGTCGAGCCCGGCGAACGGCTCACCACGCCACAGCGCCAGCGCCTCGTCGAACAGCTCGGCCGCGGTGCCGTCGTCGGCGAGCCGCGCCCGCGCCACCAGCTCCCGGAAGCGGTGCAGGTCGAGCGACGCGGGCTCGACACGCAGCACGTAACCGTGCGAGGTGCGCTCGATCACGCACCCGGCGGCGCGCAGCCGTGAGACGTAGCTCCGCAGGGTTGCCGCCGCGCGGTGCGGCGGGTGCGCGCCCCAGACACGGGTGACCAGCTGTTCCGGCGGCACCGGCCGGTTCGGGTCCGCGAGCAGGGCGGCCAGCACGTACCGCTGGCGGGCCGGGCCGACGTCGAGGACGGCGCCGCCGGATTCGGCTTCGAGCGTGCCGAGCACCCCGAACCGGACCACCGCGCACCCCCTCCCGAAACCGGCCTTGACCTGCGGATTCCACATTTCCGCAACAATCGTGCACGCCTCGTCCTGCAGTGTAGGTGGCGCGGGCGCGCAGCCGGGGGGTCTGTCGCGCCGGCTGGGGGTGTCATGAAGGGGCCCTTCCGGACCTGGTCCGGAAGGGCCCCTTCATGACGAGCACGGGTTACGGCAGGCCCGCGAGCCCGGCCGAGACCGTGTTCGAGAACGCGTAACCGGCGGTCGCGTCCCAGTTGATCGACCAGGTCATCGCACCGCGGATCGACGGGTAGGTCGCCGACGGCTTGAACGAGCCGCACGACGTGCCCTTGGCCAGGCAGTTCAGCGCCGACACGGTGTTCGCCGGGGCCTGGTAACCACCACCGGCCGCCTGCGACGACGCCGGCAGCCCGAGCCCGACCTGGTCGGCCCGCAGCCCGCCCTGCAGCTGGATGCAGGCCAGCGCGGTCAGGAAGTCGACCGTGCCCTGCGCGTAGACGCTGCCGTTGCAGCCGAGCATGGTGCCCGAGTTGTAGTACTGCATGTTGACGATCGTCAGGATGTCCTTGATGTTCAGCGCGAGCTGGAAGTAACCACCCTGCGTGGACTGCATGTCGATGGTCTGCGGCGCCATCGTGATGACCTTGCCGCCGCCGTTGTAGATGCTGCGCAGGGCCTGGCCCATGTAGGTGGCGTTGACGCCGTTCTCCAGGTCGATGTCGACGCCGTCGAAGCCGTAGTTCGAGATCAGCGACTTGATGCTGTTCGCGAAGTTGGTCGCCGAGTTCGAGTCGCCGACGCTGATCGTGCCGTTCTGGCCGCCGACGGAGATGATCACCTTCTGGCCGCGCGCCTGGACCGTCTTGACGTCGGCCTTGAACTGCGCGTCGGTGTAGCCGCCGAGCTGCGACGACAGGCCGGAGTCGAGGGTGAAGCTCACCGCGCCCGGCGTGCCGGTGGCGTCCGCAAAGGACACCGCGATGATGTTGTACTTCGTCGGGACGTCCGCGAGCTTCAGCGCCTTGGCGCCGTTGTAGAAGTTCTGCCAGTAGCCGGTGAGGACGTGCTTCGGCAGGTCACCCTGGGTCGGCGGCGGGGTGGTCGTCGTCGGCGGGGTGGTCGTGGTCGGCGGCGTTGTCGGGGTGGTCGGCGTGGTCGGCGTGGTGGGCGTCGTCGTCGGCGGGGTGCCCGGGCCGTCGAGGCTGACGTCGTCGGCGAAGTACGTCGGCTGGCCGTACCAGCCGTGCAGGTACACCGTCAGCGACGTGCTCGAGCCGGTGGTGAAGTTCAGCGAGAGCTGCGAGTAGCCGCTGGTGCCCGGCGTCCACGTGCTGGTGGTCGCGGAGCCGGAAACGCCCAGGTAGACGTAGCTGCCCTGGACCCAGGCGGAGAGCTTGTAGGCGGTGTTCGGCGAGACGGCGAGCGTCTGCGAGCACTGCGCGTTGTCCGACGACGTCGGCGTTGCGCTCAGGGCGCGGCTGCCGCTGTGGACGGGGGTGCTCACCGCGGTCGGGACGGCGGTGCAGGTCCAGCCCGACGTCCCGGACTCGAAGCCGGGGTTGGCGAGGATGTTGGCCGCCGAAGCGCTGCCGGCGAGCACGAATGTCACGCCGAGACTCAGCGCGACCACGGAAAGTAAGGACAGAAGGGCTAGACGAGCCTTGGGGACCACGGGACGACCTCCACAGGTGGTGAGGCAGGTCACCACAAAATGGACTAGACCAATCTCGTTGTCAAGGAGCCCCATCCGAAAGTCGGGGTGGTCGGAACGGCAGAATGTGAGGATCGGATCCACCTGAGGGCGAAGCAGGAGCGTGTAGCAGTGAGCGTGTCGGTCGAGCAGAAGATCGCCGAAGAACTGGGCGTGCGCGAAGGACAGGTCAAGGCCGCCGTCGACCTGCTCGACGGCGGCTCGACCGTGCCCTTCATCGCGCGGTACCGCAAGGAAGTCACCGGCATGCTCGACGACGCGCAGCTGCGCACGCTCGAAGAGCGGCTGCGCTACCTGCGGGAACTCGACGAGCGCCGGCTCGCCGTGCTCGAATCCATCCGCAGCCAGGGCAAGCTGGACGAAGCCCTCGAGGCCTCGATCCTCGCCGCGGACACGAAGTCGCGGCTCGAGGACATCTACCTGCCGTTCAAGCCGAAGCGCCGCACGAAGGCCATGATCGCGCGCGAAGCGGGCCTCGAACCGCTGGCCGACGGCCTGCTCAACGACCCGACCACGGATCCGCAGGCCGCGGCGGCGGTGTTCGTCGACGCCGACAAGGGCGTCACGGACGCGCAGGCCGCCCTCGACGGTGCCCGCGCGATCCTCGTCGAGCGCTTCGCCGAGGACGCCGACCTCATCGGCGACCTGCGCGAGAAGATGTGGGGCCAGGGGCACCTGGTCGCCAAGGTCCGCGCCGGCAAGGAGGAGGAAGGCGCGAAGTTCTCCGACTACTTCGACTTCTCCGAGCCGTACACCAAGCTCCCCTCGCACCGCATCCTCGCGATGCTGCGCGGCGAGAAGGAGGAGGTCCTCGACCTCACCATGTCGCCGGCCGAGCCCACCGACGAGCCGCAGGTCGGGCCGACCGACTACGAGACGCGCATCGCCGCGAAGTTCGGCATCACGCAGCAGGGCCGCCCGGGTGACAAGTGGCTCGGCGACACCGTGCGCTGGGCGTGGCGCACCAAGATCCTCCTGCACCTGGGCATCGACCTGCGGATGCGGCTGCGCCAGGCGGCCGAGGACGACGCCGTCCGCGTGTTCGCGTCCAACCTGCGCGACCTGCTGCTCGCCGCGCCGGCCGGCACCCGCGCCACGATGGGCCTCGACCCGGGCTTCCGCACCGGCGTCAAGGTGGCCGTCGTGGACGCGACCGGCAAGGTCGTCGACACCCACGTCATCTACCCGCACCAGCCGGCCAACAAGTGGGACCAGTCGATCGCCGAGCTGGCCGCGCTATGCGCGCGGCACAAGGTGGATCTGGTCTCGATCGGCAATGGCACGGCGTCCCGCGAGACGGACAAGCTCACCCAGGAGCTCATCAAGAAGCACCCGGAACTGAAGCTGACGAAGGCGATCGTGTCCGAGGCGGGCGCGTCGGTGTACTCGGCGTCGGCGTTCGCCTCGGCGGAACTGCCGAACATGGACGTCTCGCTGCGCGGCGCGGTCTCGATCGCCCGGCGCCTGCAGGACCCGCTGGCGGAGCTGGTGAAGATCGACCCGAAGTCGATCGGCGTCGGCCAGTACCAGCACGACCTGTCCGAGGTCTCGCTGTCCCGCTCGCTCGACGCGGTGGTCGAGGACTGCGTGAACGCGGTCGGCGTCGACGTCAACACGGCGTCCGCGCCGCTGCTGACCCGCGTCTCGGGCATCACGACGGGGCTGGCGGAGAACATCGTTTCGCACCGCGACACGAACGGCCCGTTCCGTTCGCGGACGGCGTTGAAGGAGGTCGCGCGCCTCGGCCCCAAGGCGTTCGAGCAGTGCGCGGGCTTCCTCCGCATCCCGGACGGCGACGACCCGCTCGACTCGTCGTCGGTGCACCCGGAGGCGTACCCGGTGGTCCGGCGCATCCTGTCGACGACCGGCACGGACCTGCGGTCGCTGATCGGCAACACGCGGACGCTGTCGTCCCTTCGTCCTGCCGAGTTCGTGGACGAGACGTTCGGTCTCCCGACCGTGACGGACATCCTGGCGGAGCTGGACAAGCCGGGCCGCGACCCGCGCCCCGCGTTCAAGACGGCGACCTTTGCCGAGGGTGTCGACAAGATCGGCGACCTCAAGCCGGGGATGCGCTTGGAGGGTGTGGTCACGAACGTGGCGGCGTTCGGCGCGTTCATCGACGTGGGTGTGCACCAGGACGGCTTGGCGCACGTTTCGGCGCTGTCGAAGAACTTCGTGAAGGACCCGCGTGAGGTCGTGAAGCCCGGGGACATCGTGAAGGTGAAGGTGCTCGATGTCGACGTGCCGCGGAAGCGGATCTCGCTGACGCTGCGCCTCGACGACGAGCCCGGCGCCCCGGCCGGCAACCGCGGCGGAGGCGGCGGTGGCGGCGGTCGTGACCGGGGTCAGCAGGGCGGTGGCGGCGGTGGCCAGCGCCGCGGCGGTTCCGGCGGCTCTGGTGGCGGTCAGCGCGGCGGGAGCAGCGGTGGCGGCGGCCGGGGTGGCAACTCCGGCTCCGGCGGCAGCGGTTCGATGGCGGACGCGCTTCGGCGGGCCGGGTTCGGCAAGTAGGCCAAAGCTCCGCTGAAGGCCACCCCACCCGACTGGCGTAACTCTCCGTATACCGCACTTTCGCTATGAAAGTGTTGTGGAGGGGCGCCCTCCGGCTCACTTTCCTAGCGAAAGTGCGGCTTGGGCCACCTCGAGGAACTTCAAGTCCTCGAGGTGGCCTTCACCGCGTTTCGCGGGTGCGCCGAAGCAGAACGCACCGGCTTCCGGGCTCCCGGCTCCCCGGCCGGGTCACCCTGCCCGGCGACGCCCCGGGTGACCTGCCCATCCACTCCGGCAGGGACGAGGCGGCCCGCAGCTCAGGCCTCACCCGCACTGCAGCGTGCACCTCGCCCGGTCGAAGCGGCCCGCCTCGAGGTCGTCGGCCCGGATGAGCCAGTAGAGCATTCCGGCGTCGCCCCACATCATGTCGGCTTCGTCGTCGCTGTCGATCTGGGCGAGCAGTACCCAGCGGGCCGCCTCCTCGGCCAGCCGGGGGTCTCGGTAGTCCCCGAGCACCGCCGCGGCGATCTCGTTCTCCACCGCGTCCTGGACCGGGTCGGCGAACCCGCCGACCTGGTGGCACGGGCCTTTCTCGTGCGCCTGCCAGACCAGTTGACCGAACACTTCGGTGTCTACGTAGTCCCCGGGGAGCGATACCGTCTCGACCGCCTCGGCGAGGGACTCCCCGCTCGCGGTCTCGGTCTGGTCGAGCAGGATGTGGCCGCTCTGCGGGGCCGTGGCCACCACGTCGCCGAACAGGTCCCGCGCCGGATAAGGCACCACGCCGTCAGGCGCCGCCCGCTCGACGACCGGCACTCCCGCGGGCACAAGAACCACCCGGCTGGCCTCGATGTCGCCGAGCGCCGGGATGTCGTCGGAGACACGGCGGTCGCCGTCGAAGTAGAAGAACAGCAGCGTGCCCGCTTCCGGCAACGGGATGCTCAGGAACTCCCGGGGCAGCGCGGCGCAGTCCACCGAGGCCAGGAAGTCGAGCGGGCCGCACCCGGGCCACTCGGGCCACGCCAGCTCCGCGGGCATCATCGGCGCCCCGCCGATCCGGCCCACCCGCGGCCCCGCTTCGGCGGAAACCAGCCGGATCCCCGGCCGGAACAGCCCGGCCCACGCGGCGGCCGGCTCGGCGGGCAGCCACTCGCGGGCCAGGGCGCTGAGTCGATCTCTCCAAGACGTCACGGGGACATCGTGGCAGGGGGCACCGACAAAAACGGCTCAGCGGAGCGCGAAGAGCCCGGTCACGAACAACACCACCGGGACCACGGCGGCCGCCGAGCCGACCAGCCCCGTGCCCTCGCGCCAACCGGCTCGGGAGGACTCGCGGACAAGCCGGCGGACCAGCGCCGCCTCCACGACGGCAGTCAGCACAAAACCGAGGCCGACACCGAAGATCGCCGCCGCGCCCACGACCAGCAGACCCGACGTCGACGCCGTCCCCAGCGGCACCGCGACCTCCCAGCGCACCACCCCCGCGGCCGCCGCGAGCAGCGCCAGCACCACCACGAAGGCGACCAGGAAGCCGATCCGCGCCGACGGCCGGTGCTGGCCGCGCGAGAACCACCAGAACCCCGCGTCGAGGGCCAGGACGACCACGGCGAGCACCACGAACCCGGCCCGGAGCGTCATCCGGCGAACCGCACTTCCACGCTGCCCAGCTCACCGAAGTCCGCCACCACGTGCCCGCCGGCGCGGATCGGGCACGGTGCGGTCGCCGTTCCCGTCGTCACGATGTCGCCCGGGCGGAGGCGGCGGCCGTGGCGGGCGAGCTCCATCGCCAGCCAGTGCAGCGCCAGCCGCGGGTCGCCGAGGACCAGGCTGCCGGCGCCGCGCGAGAACTCCTCGCCGTCGGCGTGCAGGACCACCGTGCGGCGCGGCAGGTCGAGGTCGCGCCAGCCCGGCACCGCGCGGCCTTCGACGAACCGGCCCGCGCACGCGACGTCGGCCAGCAGCTGCGGGCCGCCCGCGTGCTGGTGGTCGGTGTAGCGGCTGTCCGGCAGCTCGATCGCGAGGAACATCGTGTCGACGGCGTCGAGCACCGCGGTCAGCGACGGCGACGGGCCGGGATCGGCCTTCAGCCGGAAGGCGAACTCGGGCTCGGCGACCCCCATGGTCATGGTGTCGGCGGGCACGACCGCACCTTCGACGTGGTGGAAGCGTTCGAACACCACGCCCGGCAGCGGACCCGGGACGTCCAGGTACTGCCGGGCGTACACGGTGGTCGCGGCGATCTTCCAGCCGGACACCGGCCCGGCCAGCTCGGCGAGCGACGCCTGCGCGGCCATGCCCTCGGCGGTGTCGCGGGGGCGGCTTTCCGGCGGCAGGCCGTCCAGGCGCTTGCCGGTCTGCCACGCGTCCCAGATCAGCTCCGCCGCCCGCTCTCGGTTCACGCTCGTGATCTTGCCAACCGGAAGACCGGGTGTCGATCGGCTTCCGCGGCGAAGGCTTCCGGCGGGTCGCTCAGCTTCGCGTCGAAGAACGGCGCCGTCACGGGGATCTTGCGGACGTACGCGCGCAGCACCGGTCCGGCCGTGGCGGCGTCGGCCGCCTCGACCTCCCACGTCTCGCGCGTGCGGCCGCGCCACAGCCGGGCGGTCGGGTCGGCGCGCAGGTTGTGCACCCAGCCGACCTGCCCGTACGGCGACACGAGCCAGCGCACGCCGCCGACCTCGAGGACGTTGACCGGCGTCGTCCGGTCCGCCCCGCTCTTGCGGCCCCGGGTGGTCAGCAGCCACCCGGTGCTCCCCACGATCGGGATCCCGCGCTCCAGCAACGCCTTCACGACCACGTTCGCGGCTTTCCGCGTCACGCCGAGCCGGTACTCCCTGGCCATCATGGCTGCATAGCGTAGGCCCCCGAGAGGTCGCGCACCCGCGCCCAGACGTTCTCGAAGCGCTCGGCGTCCACCACCGGCTTGCGCAGCGCGGCCAGCGCGATCGCCTGCTGGGCCCCGGTCGAGCTCGCCTTGCCGTTGAGGTCGACCGCGGCGGCGCTGAAGTCCTGGACCAGCACCGCGAAGATCTGGTCGACGACCTCGGCGTCCACCCCGGTGATCCGGGCCTGCTCCAGGATCAGCTGGCCGTACACGACGAGGGTGAACAGCTCGGTCAGCGCGAGCCCGAAGTCGAGGTCGGCCTGCTGCGCCTCGTCCGGCGCCGCCTCGGTGAGCAGCTTGACCAGCGCGCCGGCCTGCTCGGTGAACAGCGCGACGTTCGGGATGTGCGCGGCTTCGGCGTAGGCGGTCTTCCAGTCGTGGAACCGGACCTTCGACAGGCCGCGCGCCGGGCCCTGGCGGAAGAGGAACTCGTCGTCCGCGGCGTCGGTGCGGGTGCCGACCGGCGCGTACTCCTGCAGCGCGAAGAGGTAGGCGGGCATGAACTTCGCGATCAGCGCGAGGTTCACCGCCACCGTGCCTTCGAGCTTGGGCAGGCCGTCGATGTCGTTCTTCGACATCGCGAGGTAGGTGTCGGCCTCGAAGCCCTTGGCCGCCACGACGTCGGCGACCAGGCCGATCACCTTCTGCGCCTCGGTGGTCACCTTCATCTTGGTGATCGGGTTGAAGAGCAGGTAGCGGCGGTCTTCGGCGTTGGCGCTGCGGAAGTAGTCGACGGCGCGGTCGGAGAACAGCTTCATCGCGGTCAGCCGCGCGTAGGCCTCGACGAACTCGCGGCGCACGTGCGGGAAGTTCGTGACGGGCTTGCCGTAGAGGACGCGGTTGTGCGCGTGCGTGATGGCCTCGTACAGCGAGTGCGTCGCCATGCCGATGCCGCCGAAGCAGAGGTTGAACTTGCCGATGTTGACCGTGTTCAGCGCGGCGCTGAAGGCTTCGGCGCCGACGTGCAGGATGTCGTCGGCGTGCACCGGGTAGTCCTCGAGCCGGAACTCGGCGACGTACATCTGCGACGGTACGACGTTCTTCACCACGTGGTAGTTCGGGTGCTCGGAGTCGGCGTAGAAGAAGACGTACTGGTCCGGACCTTCAACACCGTCGATGCGGCCGAAGACCGAGACCGTGCGGGCGCAGTTGCCGTTGCCGATGTAGTACTTCGAGCCGGTGGCGCGGTAACCGTCGCCGTCCTTGGTGAGCACCAGGTCCGAGGAGTAGATGTCGGCACCGTGGTCCTTTTCGGACAGTCCGAAGGCGCCGACGCCACCCGCGTCCAGCGCGTCCGCCGCACGCTTGCGGGCGACGTCGTTGCCGCTCTGCCACACCGGGCCGAGGCCGAGGATCGTGACCTGCCACGGGTACCAGTAGTTCAGCCCGTAGAACCCGAGGATTTCCGACAGGGCGGCGACGCGGGCGGTGTCCCAGCGCTTGTCCGGGTGGCCGTCGGCGTTCGCGGCCGGCGTCAGGAAGGTCGAGAACAGGCCTTCCTTGCCGGCGAACTCGAGGAAGTCCGCGTAGAAGGTGCGGGCGTGGTAGTCCTCGGTCAGTTTCGCCTTGCCGCGCTGCTCGAACCAGTCGATGGTGGCCCGGAGCAGCCGGCGCGTCTCCGCGTCGAAGTGGCTCGGGTCGTACTCGTGCGGGTTCAGCAGCATGGGACTCCTCCTTGATTACCGACCGGTAACTTAGCAAGGCGATCCGAGTGCAAGCAATCTCACTGGGGGTACGTCACCCCGGCCAGCTATACTGATCTTGCGGGCCGCTCAGTTCTGCCTCGGCCCGCTGCTGTTGTCGACTACCACGCGCCGCGGCCGTTGACCGGTCTGCGCCGGGCAGGACAACCCTTCTCAGGTAACGGAGACCAGGGCGCAGCTGCGCCCGCATGCACTTATGACGACTTTTGCTGAACTCGGCCTGCCCACGACCCTGGTGACCGCGCTAGCCGCCCAGGGCGTCACCGAGCCCTTCCCCATCCAGGCGGCGACCCTGCCGCACACCCTCGCCGGGCGTGACGTGCTCGGCCGCGGCCGGACCGGCTCCGGCAAGACCTACGGCTTCGTGCTGCCCCTGCTGGCGCGCCTCTCGGCGGGCCCGACGCGGCGCAAGCCCGGCCGTCCCCGTGCGCTGATCCTGGCGCCGACCCGTGAGCTCGCGACGCAGATCGAAGCGGCGATCGTGCCGCTGGCCAAGCCGCTGGGCCTGCGCACGACCACCATCTTCGGCGGCGTTTCGGCCAACCCGCAGATCACCAAGCTGCGTGACGGCGTCGACATCGTCGTCGCCTGCCCCGGCCGGCTCGCCGACCACATGCGCTCCGGGCACGTGAAGCTCGACACCATCGAGATCACCGTCCTCGACGAGGCCGACCACATGGCCGACCTGGGCTTCCTGCCCGAGGTGCGGCGGATCATGGACGCGACGCCGTCGCGCGGCCAGCGGATGCTGTTCTCCGCGACCCTGGACAACGGCGTCGACGTGCTGGTCAAGCGCTTCATGAGCGACCCGGTCACGCACAGCGTCGACTCGGCGCAGTCGCCGGTGTCGACGATGGAGCACCACGTGCTGCACCTCGAGGAGACCCACCGGCTGCCGGTGCTGGTCGACCTCACCGCGGCGCCGGGCCGCACGCTGGTGTTCACCCGGACGAAGAGCCGCGCGAAGGCGCTGACGCGCAAGCTGGTGGCGTCCGGCGTCCCGGCCGTCGAGCTGCACGGCAACCTCGGCCAGAACGCGCGCACCCGCAACCTCGAGGCGTTCTCCTCGGGCGCGGCGAAGACCCTGGTCGCGACCGACATCGCGGCCCGCGGCATCCACGTCGACGACGTCCGCCTGGTCATCCACGCCGACCCGCCGGTCGAGCACAAGGCGTACCTGCACCGCTCGGGCCGCACGGCGCGCGCCGGCGCGTCCGGCACGGTGGTGACGCTGATGACCGACGCGCAGGTCCGCGACGTCCGCGACCTCACCCGCAAGGCCGGCATCAAGCCGACCACGACCCAGCTCGGCCCGGGTCACCCGCTGCTGGCGGAGCTGGCCCCCGGTGAGCGTTCGTTCACGGCGTCCCCGAAGCGCCCGGTGGTGGACAACCGCCCGAAGAAGGTGACCGCCTCGGGTGCGGCGCCGGGTAGCGGGCGTGGACGTCGTGGTGGCGCGCCGAAGGAGAACCGCGGCGGCCAGCGCGCCCGCGCCAACACCCAGGCGAGCCGCGACGGCCAGCCGGGACGTACTTCGCAGCGGTCGGCCGGCGGCCAGGGCTCCGGTTCGGCGGCTCGGCAGTCGGACGGCGGCCAGCGTCGCCAGGGAGCGAACATCGCCGGTGGCGGCGGCGGGCGTCGCGGCGGCTCGGCCTCGACGACGGCGGCGCCCCGGCGCAGCGGCGGCGCGGCGGCGTTCTCGTCGGGCACCCGCGCGGGTGGCCGGCGCGGCGGTCGCTGACCGGCACTGGACACGGATACGGCGAAGGCCGCCTCGGACTCCGAGGCGGCCTTCGCCGTTGCTGGAGGGGGCGGAGTGGCCGCGGTTCGCGCTGGTGCGCGGCCGGCTCATCGGCACCCCCGCGGGCTCCCGGCGAGTTCCGCCGCCATCCGGGCTCGCGCCATACCTGCTCACCGGCACCCGCGGGCTCCCGGCCGAGTTCCGCCGCCATCCGGGCTCGCGCCGTGCCTGCTCATCGGCGCCGGCGGACTCCCGATGCGAGTTCCCGCAGAGCCGCGGCAACGCCGTCCGGGCTCTCGCCGCGGCGTTCCTTCGAGCAACCCGCGAGGCCAAGCCACCCGAATGCACCGAAGACCGCCTCGGAGAACTCCGAAGCGGCCTTCGCCGTCATCACACTGCGGGCAGACCTCGAGCCGCCGCCCGGGCAGCCATTGCGTCGCGGCGCTCCTCGAAGCGCGCAGCCTGCGTGTCCAGCGTCTTCATGAACGCCGCGAGCTCCTCGCGCGCCGTCTCGCCGACCTCGCCGAAGCCGTGCCGGTCGAAGACCTTCCAGTACCGCAGCAGCGGCATCACGACGTCGTCGTGGTGGATGCGCAGGTCGTAGATGCCCGCCTTGGCGATCAGCGCCGCCTTGCGGGCGAAGCTGGGGATGACCGCGCCCGGCATCGCGAAGTCGAGGACCTCGTCGGTGATCGCCCGCATCATCGCGTCGGGCGAGATCTCCAGGGCCGCCTTCACCAGGTTGCGGTAGAACACCATGTGCAGGTTCTCGTCGGTGGACACCCGGGCGAGCAGCTTCTCCGCCAGCGGGTCCTGCGTGTACCGGCCGGTGTTGCGGTGCGAAAGCCGCGTTGCGAGCTCCTGGAACGAGACGTAGGCGCAGACCCGCAGCAGCGGCTTGTCCCCGGTCTCGTAGCCGGCCTGCATGGTCTCCATGCGCATCCGCTCGAGCTCGACCGGGTCGACCGCCCGCGTCACGAGCAGGTAGTCGCGGATGGCGATGCCGTGCCGGCCCTCCTCCGCCGTCCAGCGGTGCACCCAGGTGCCCCAGGCGCCGTCGCGGCCGAAGGCGCGCTCGATCTCCCGGTGGTAGCTCGGCAGGTTGTCCTCGGTCAGCAGGTTGACCTCGAGCGCGGTCCGGGCGATCGGCGTCACCCGGGACTGCTCCGGGTTCCACGCCTCACCGCCCAGATCGGCGAAGTTCCGGCCTTCACTCCACGGTACGTACTCGTGGGGCATCCACTCCTGGGCGGCCGTGAGGTGGCGGTTGAGGTTTTCCTCGACCGTCCCCTCGAGCTCGTACATGAGTGCGGTGCTCTCGGAAACGGTCATGCGCCCGTCCTTCCGGGGGAATCGATGGCGAGACCTACGCAACCGTAAGTTACGGTCCCGTAGGTTACGTCAACGAACGCCGGCCCGGGACAGTTCCGTGGGGGACGTCACCGTCGAGGCTAGAGGGACGAGGTCAGGCCGCGGGCCCGCAGCACCGCGCGCTCCAGCGGGCGGAACACCAGCAGCTCGATCCCCACGCCGACCAGCAGGATCAGGAAGATCGCCGCGATCACCGTCTCGATGCTGTTGAGCGACGACCCCTGGTTCAGGTACGCGCCGAGCCCGACACCCAGCTGCGGCGACAGCGCGATCAGCTCGGCCGCCATCAGCGAGCGCCACGAGAACGCCCACCCCTGCTTGAGGCCGGCGAGGAAGCCCGGCAGCGCCGCGGGCAGCAGGATGTGCCGGGCCGAGGAGAGCCGGTTCGCGCCCATCACCTGGCCGACGCGCGGCAGGATCGGCGGGATCTGGTCGATGCCGGACACCAGGCCGTTCGCGATCGACGGCACCGAGCCGAGCAGCACGACGAAGTAGATCGCGCCGTCGTTGATCCCGAACCACAGGATCGCGGCCGGCACCCACGCCACCGACGGCAGGCTCTGCAGCCCGGTCAGCAGCGGCCCGATCGCCGCCCGCACCACACGGACCTTCGCCACGAGCAGGCCCAGCGGCGTGCCGATGAGCACCCCGGCGACAAACCCGAGCGCGGCGCGGTGCACCGACGTCCAGACGAACTCGAAGACCTCGCCGGTGACGACCCGGCTCCAGAACTCGTCCCACACCGCGAGCGGCGCGGGCAGCTGCGTCTCGGGCCAGAACGCCGCGGCCCACAGGACCTGCCAGACGACGAGCAGCAGGACGAGCGCGCCCAACGGCGGCAGGAACCCCCAGGCGAAGCGCTTCCAGAAGCTCGGGCGACGCTCCCCCACCGGGGCGTCGAGCGAATCCAGTCCGGCGCCGACCGCGTCCAGATCGGCTTCGGCGGACCGGTCAAGCTGCGGCATGGGTGCTGATCACCTCACGCAGGTGCCCGGTGATTTCCTCGGTCAGCTCCTCGGCGTCGGCCAGCGGCACGTCCGTCCACTCGCGGACGACCCGTCCGGGCCGCGACGACAGCAGCACCACCCGCTGCCCGAGCCGGACCGCCTCGCGCACGTCGTGGGTCACGAACAGCACGGACGTGCCGGTGCTGCGGTAGACGCGCAGCAGCTCACCCTGCAGGACATCGCGGGTGATGGCGTCGAGCGCGGCGAACGGCTCGTCCATCAGCAGCAGCGACTGCTCCGGGTCACCGCCGACACGCAGGGTCGCGGCCAGCGCGCGGGCCAGCGCGACCCGCTGGCGCATCCCGCCGGACAGCTCGTGCGGGCGCTTCTCCCCCGCGCCGGTCAGCCGGACCAGTTCCAGCAGCTCGGCGGCCTTTTCCCGGCGCTCGCCCCGGCCGAACCCGGCCAGCCGCAGCGGCAGCTCGACGTTGCGCGCGGCGGTCAGCCACGGCATCAGCGCGGCCTCCTGGAACATCACCGCGGGCCGCGATGTGTTGAGCGTGATCTTCCCCGCCGACGGCGCGTCCAGGCCGGCGACCAGGTTGAGCAGTGTGGTCTTGCCGCAGCCGGACGCGCCGAGCAGGCAGACGAACTCGCCGGGCGCCACCGTGAGGTCGACGCCGTCGAGTGCGACCACCGCGCGGCCGGTCGGGCCGAAGGTCTTGCGCACGCCGTCGAGGCGCACCGCGGCCGTGCCGGTGGGACTGGTCCTGCCGGTCGGGAGGGTGGTGGTCATGGCGTGCCTCTCCGGAGTGCTTACTTGGCCAGTTCGGGCGCGTTCACGGCGGGCTGGTTCTTCTCCTTGAGCACGTCGTTGAGCGGCCCGAAGTCGGCGAAACCCTTGAGCGCGACGGCGGACTTCACCACGCCCGCGGTCACCGAGTCCTGCGCGAGCTGCGGGAACTCGGCGGGGATCGGGTCGGTGG
This sequence comes from Amycolatopsis sp. NPDC051758, assembly GCF_044453095.1. Classification (NCBI taxonomy): domain Bacteria; kingdom Bacillati; phylum Actinomycetota; class Actinomycetes; order Pseudonocardiales; family Pseudonocardiaceae; genus Amycolatopsis; species Amycolatopsis sp. NPDC051758. The sequence continues at coordinate 538,373 of NZ_JBITCJ010000006.1, forward strand.
TCAGCTCGATGCCGGAGAACGCGCGGTCCAGGACCGCCGCGCTGAGGCTGCTGCCGGCCAGTTCCTTCAACGCGCCGTTGACGACGGTCTTCGCCTCGGCCGGGTTGGCCTTCGCCCAGTCGATCGCGGCCAGCTGGCCCTTCAGGACGGCGCGGACGGTGTCCGGGTGCTGCTGCAGGAACTCGCTGCGCACGATGACCACGGTGGTCGGGAAGCGGCCGCCCGGCCACAGGTCCTTCTCGTCGAGGAGCACCTTCGCGCCGGCGTCGAGGACCAGCCGCGACGACCACGGCTCGGGCAGCCAGCCGCCGTCGACCTCGCCCTTCTTGAAGGCGTCGAGCGTCTTGGAGTTGTCCAGGTTGGTGATCTTGACCTGGCCGGTCAGGTTCTTGCCGGCGAGGAACTTCTTGAGCGCGACGTCCTGGGTGTTGGCCAGCTGCGGGGTGGCGATGTTCTTGCCCTTGAGCTGGTCGACGCTGGTGATGTCCGGCTTGACGACCAGCTGCGCGCCGCCCGAGACGGCGCCGGAGATCAGCTGGATGGCACCCTTGGACTTGGTGAAGGCGTTGATCGCCGGCCCGGAGCCGATGAAGGCGATGTCGAGGGAGTTGCCCAGCAGCGCGTTGACCTCTTCCGGGCCCGCGTTGAACGTCTGGGTGGTGAGCTTGGTCGAGCCGAGCTCCTGCTTGAAGAAGTCCTTCTTGACGCCGATCAGCGCCGGGGCGTGCGTGACGTTCGGGAAGTACCCGAGGCGGACCTCGGACGCGGCGCCGGCGTTCGCGGCGGGCGCGGCGGTCTCCGCGGCGCGGGAGCAGCCCGCGAGCACGCCCACGACGGTCAGGGCGGCCAGCGCCGAGGCCAGGAAGCGGGTTCTGTGGTGGGTGCGCACGTCAGCGTCGCCTTTCGGGGATCGGTGTCGGGGCGAGGTTCGCACGGTCACCCACTGGGGCGCATAGCCATCCGCATCCCGGGAATTATGGTGAGATTCCTTGACATCGGTGGCCACTGCCCCTAAGGCAACCTGCTCTCGGGTGGTGGTGCCGGACGAGCATGCGGGCTGAACCGCCCCGGCGCGAGAGCCCGTCCGATGTTCCCGGTATCTGGACGTTCCTGGACGTTCTGTCAGGAAATCCGCCGATCCGGGCAACCGCTCGCATCACCCGAACGTGGTATGGGTGACCACGGAATCGGGAGGGATGTCATGACGAGCACCGCACACCGAGGAGGCCAGGGGGCCACCGGCGTCCGCGTGGCGCTGGTCGTGCTGTTCATCGGGCTGGGCCAGGCGTCGTTCGAGTGGCTGCGGTCGCTCGGCATGGACGCGGTGACGAGCCTGGTCGTCTGGGCGATCCCGGTGGTGACCGGGGCAGCAGTGGCGCTGGTGCTGTGGCTGGCGTCGGACCGCGCGTTCGCCCTGCGGAACTGGCTGCCGGTGGCGGTCAGCATCCCGGTGTACCTGGCCGGCGCGTTCGGCCTGGCCACGGCGACGGCGAGCCTGGTGGCTTCGATCGTGACGGGAGTGGGGGCCGGCATCGCGGTGGTTGCGGTGGCCGGGTTGGTGCGGGCGCGGCGGCAGGCTCGGGAGCCGGTGCGTCGCTGAGGTTGCTCGGTGGTGGCGCGTTGTGAACGACTCTTTCACCGCGTGGGATGGGATGAACGGGTCGTTCATGCTGTCCGGTAGTCGGTGGTGGCCGCGCGTACGAACACCAGCGGCCGGCGACTGTCCCGGGTTGCTGCGCTCGCGGCGACAGACTCCTGCGCGCCGCTGAGCCCCTGGACGGCCGCGATCGCGGCGCCAGATGCCGGAGCCCGCGCCGCTGAGCGGGGTTGTCCACAGCCCGGCCGTGATGTGGACCATCGTGGCCGGGCTGCGGGTTTTCCGGGCTTTCCGTCGGACCCCGTCGATACGCTGGAGCGGGGCGGTCCCCCAGGGAGGGCGGGCCCTGCGGTGATGGCGGTCGGTGACGGTCAGTGACGGCGGTCGGCGGCGGGGCGGCGGCAAGGCGGCGAGGCGGCGGTCAGTGGCGCAACAGCAGGGACACGTCGCCGAACTCGTGCCACAGGTAGCGGCGCTCCACCGCCGCGTCGTACGCGCGCTGGACCACCTCCGCGCCCGCCACCGCCTCCAGCAGCAGCAGGTGGGATGCGTCAGGTGCGTGCAAGCCGGTGACGATGCCGTCCGCCACTCGGGCCGGGCGCGATGGGCCGAGCACCAGGTTCGTCCAGCCCTCGGCCGCGCGGACGATCCCGTCCTCGGACGCCGCCGACTCCAGGGCCCGGGCCGCCGTTGTGCCCACCGCGATCACCCGGCCGCCGCGCTCGCGGACCCACGAGACCAGCGCCGCTGTCGTTGCAGGCACGCGGAAGCGTTCGGCTTGGGGTGGCTCGGCCGCCTCCGGGGACGACACCCCTGTGTGCAGCAGGAGCGGCGCGAACAACACGCCGTCCGTGACCAGGCGCGTCACCAATGACGAAGTGAACGGGCGGGCCGCCGACGGCATCTCCGCGCTGCCCGGCTCGTGGGCGAACACCGTCTGGTAGTCCGAAAGCGGCCACGCGCGCGGGACGTAGCCGTAGCGGATCGGGCGGCCCTTCGCCGCCAAGAGACCCGTCACCGGCACCGATACCGCCGCCCGCCACAGCCGCGCCGCACCCGGGACGGCCGGGGCCAGCAACGTCAGTGACGCGCCGCCGGGCAGCTCCAGGCGCTCCCCCGCGTGGCCGTCGAGCAGGGGACCGCCGGGTGCGCGCAGCTCGATGACCCACGCGCCGTCGTCGAGTTCGGTCGCGAAGTGGACGACGACCGGGCGGCCGTTGCGGACCGCGTCGACCGCCGCGGGCAGCGTTCCCGATGTGTTGATGACCAGCAGGTCGCCGGGGAGCAGGTGCTCGGACAACGCAGTGAACACCGTGTGGTGCACGCCCGACGGTGAAGCGACCAGCAAGCGGACCTCGTCGCGCGCCAGGCCGCGGGCCTCCGGTGGGGCCGACGCGGACAGCTCGGCCGGCAGGTCGAACCGGATGCTCATGCCGTCACCAGGAGGTCGGCGGCGCGGTAACGCCCGCTCGGTGGGCGCTCGGCGAGCAGGCGCAGGAACGCGGGAACCGCGGTCTCCGGCAGCGGCCGGTCCGAGATGTCCTCGCCGGGGAAGGCGCGCTGGTGCATCGCCGTGCGCAGGTCGCCCGGGTCGACCGCGTACACGGCCAGGTCCGGGTTCTCCGCGCCGAGCACGGCGGTGAGCTGGTCGAGCGCGGCCTTCGCGGAACCGTAGCCGCCCCAGCCTTCGTAGGCTTCGACCGCGGCGTCCGAGCTGACGTTGACGATCGTGCCGCGTGATGCGGTCAAAGCGGGCAGCAGCAGCTGCGCCAGAGCAAGGGGCGCAAAGACGTTCACGCGGTAGACGTCTTCCAGTTCTGCCAAGGGGTAGCGAGCCAAAGGTGGCAGCGGGCTGACGCCCAGGGAACTGGCGTTGTTGACGAGCAGGTCCAGCGATGGACAGGCGTCGGCCAGCGCGGCGCGGTGAGCCGGGTCGGCGACGTCGCCGGGCACGGCCGTGAAGCCGATCTCCCGGGCCGCCGAACTCAGCGCGGCTGCGTCCCGGCCGTCGCCGACGACTGTCCACTTGCGACTCACCAGGGCGGCGGCGAGGGCTCGGCCCAGGCCCGCGGATGCACCGGTGACTAGTGCGGTTGGCATGGTTCCTCCTTCGAGGGGTACCACACCATCCTCAAACCTCTACATTACTGGAGGTCAACCGGACGACGGCCGCGCAGCAGGAAATACGCTGCCAGCGAAACGACGAGGCCGACGTAGTACGCCAGATCCGCGCCGTGCAGCGCCGCGGCGACCGGTCCGGTGTAGAGGGATGTGTTCATGAACGGCACCGCCGCGGCGAACCCTGCGACAAACGCGACGATCGCCGCCCACGGCCGAAGAGTCGTCGACGTCAGGACGTCCACACGCCGCCCGTCGCGGGTCCGCGCGAGCCAGTCCGGGACGACCACGCCGAGGAACGGCGGGATCCAATAACTCACGAACAGCAGCACGTTCTCGAACTTGGCCGAGAGGTCGCCGCTGTGCATCCAGAGGATCAGCGCGAACGCGAGCACCGTGACGACCACCGCCGACACCGGGCGCCGCAGCCGGACGCCGACGGTCTGCAGGGCCAGCGAGCCGCTGTAGTCGTTCATCGCGTTCGACGACACCGCCGCGAGCGCGATCACGGCCAGCGCCATCGAGCCCAGGAACCCGCCGCCGAGCAGCGCCGCGACCCCGGTCGACGTCTTGTCGCCCAGCGACGACCCCAATGCGAGCCCGAGGCTTTCGCCGATCGCGTACGAAACGACGAGGCCGAGCAGAGTCGCCCAGAAGACACTGCGCGAGGACGTCGAAGCGGGCAGGTAGCGGCTGAAGTCCGAGGCGTACGGCGCCCAGGAGATCGCCAGGGACAACGCGATCGTCGTGAACAACACGACGCCGCCCGCCAGGTCGGCGCCCGAAGCGGTGTCGGCGGTGACGATCGGGCGTCCGGAAAGGACTTTCACGGCGAGCGCGGCGAAAGCGAGCACGAGCAGCACGCTCATCACGGCCTGCACGCGGTGGATCAGCGCGTAGCCGAACACCCCGAGCGCGCACTGCAGCACGAGGACGATCAGCACCGCGGCCCAGAACGGCAGCCCGGTCAGCTCGGCCAGCGCTTCGCCGCCGAACAGCCCGACCAGCGCGTCCCAGGCGATCGAGCCGAGCCACTGCACCAGACCGGGGAGCACCACCGCGCCGCCGAAGGGCAGCCGGGCGAGCGGGAGCTGGCCGGTGCCGGTGCGCGGTCCCCAGGTGGACAGGTACGCGACCGGCAGCGAACCGAGGACGGTGCCGGCGAGCATCGCGGCCAGCCCGGTCCAGAACCCGAGGCCCAGTGACGCGGCGAGGGTGCCGGTGAACACCGCCGTCATGGTCAGGTTCGGCGCGAACCAGACGCTGAACAGCCGCCACGGCTTGCCGAACCGGTTGTCCGCCGGGACGGGGGTGATGCCGTGGGTTTCGATCGCCAGGTCGCCGGCTCCGGTGGGCATCCGCCCGCCGAAGGCCTCCGCACTCAGTCCGCTCATGTGCTGCCTTCCGTCCCGATCACCCTAAAGCGCGCCCGCCCGGTGTAACGCGACGGCCCGAACGGGCGAATCACGGTTAGCCGTTACCGGACCGCCGCGCGGGCCCGCCAGGATTGCCCGGGGCGGGGTCCGCCAGGAGGGTGGCGTGGTGCAGCATCCGCGGACGCTCGTGATGACCGGCCTGCTGACCGCCGGTGTTGCGCTCGGTGTCACCGCGTTGGCGATGAAGGCGGCGGAGGGCACCCACACCGCGCTCGACACCGCGCTCAGCGCCGCGACCGGGTTCCTGTTCCTGGTCGCGGGCGCGGTCGCGCACGTCCGGCGCCCGGCCAACCCGATCGGTGTGCTCATCGCGCTCGCCGGGGTCGCGCTGTTCCTCGAAGACCTGCAGTTCACGCGGAGCCCGGTGCTGTACACGATCGCCGTGCCGCTGCGTGCCGCGTCCAGCCCGGTGATCGCGCACCTCGTGCTCGCGTTCCCGCACGGCAGGCTGCGCTCGCGGTGGGAGCGGCTGCTCGTGGCCGCGGCCTACCTGGTGGTGCTCGGTTCGGGCGTGCTCGGGCTGCTGTTCAACAACGATCCCCGCGACCTGCTGGCGAGCTCACCCGGCTCGGGCGGTGCCGCCTTCGCCGACCGCGCCCTGGAGCTGGCCGCGACGGCGATCAGCGCGGGGGTGGTCGTCGTGCTGCTCTACCGGTGGCTGACCGGCCGGCTGCCGCAGCGGCGGCTGCTGTCCCCGGTGATCACGATCGCCCTGTTCGGTGCGGTCACGTCAGGAGTCGGCACGGCGCTCGGTGACGGGCACCCGCTGTCGGAGCCGCTGCTGCAGGCGTACCGGGTGCTGTTCTGCCTGTGGCCGCTGGCGTTCCTGGCCGGCGTGCTGCGCGCCCGCGTCGGCAACGCCGAGATGATCCGGCTGCTGCTGGAACGCGACGGCACCGGGCTGGCCGCGCTGGTGCAGGACGACGAGGTGTGGAAGGACAGCCGGTCGATCGACGCGCTCAACGCGGCAGCCGGGCTGGTGCTCGACAACCAGCGGCTGACGGCGGAGCTGGAACAGCGGCTGGCCGAGGTGCGGGCGTCGCGGGCCCGGCTGGTCGCGGCGGGCGACGAAGAGCGCCGCCGCCTGGAGCGCGACCTGCACGACGGCGCCCAGCAACGGCTGGTCAGCGTGGTCCTGCTGCTGCGGATGGCGGGTCGCCGGCACGGCGAGGCGCTGCCGCCGGAGGTCCGGGCGCTGCTGTCCGGCACGGTCGACGAGCTGCAGCGGGCGATCACGGACCTGCGCGAGCTGGCCCGCGGCATCCGCCCGGCGATCCTCACCGAGGCGGGCCTGGCGGCGGCGGTCCGGTCGCTGGCCGACCGGATCCCGATCGAGGTGGCGCTTTCGGTGGGCACCGTCCCCCGCCTCGACGCCGCCGTGGAGGCGACGGCGTACTTCGTGACGTCGGAGGCGTTGACGAACGCTCTGAAGCACGCGCAGACGGAGTCGGTCGACGTCCGGATCGCGGTCGAGGGGGCGGAGCTGCGGGTGACGGTGACCGACGCGGGCGTCGGCGGCGCGGAGATCGAGGGCGGCACCGGCCTGGCGGGCCTGCGCGATCGCGTCCAGGCCCTCGGTGGCGAGCTCGACGTGCGCAGCGGTCCCGGCGGCACCACGGTCTGCGCGGTCATTCCCCTCGCCGAGACCAGCGGAATGCCGTGAAGGGCACCCTCATGGACCGGATGGCCATGAGGGTGCCCTTCACGGAGTACCTGCTAGACGAGCAGCAGGAACAGCAGCCCGTTGGGCGTGCCGAGACCCGTCACGTCGTCGTAGCCCGGGGTCGTGTGGATGGTCAGACCCTGGTAGTCGAGCGTGCGCACCGAGGTGAGCAGGCCGTCCGAAGCGTCGACCGAGTTCGCGTAGTCGACGCGCTCCACGGCGGCGTTCACGTGCTTCACGTCGCTGATCGCCGAGGTGCGGGAGGTCAGCTTGTAGATCACGGGGTTGATGAAGCCGTGGTGGAAGTGGTCGAAGCTGTCGGCCACCGCCATGATGCCGGCGAACACCGGCGACGCGAGGCTCGTGCCGCCGATCCGGTACTGGTCGTAGTAGGCGCCGTCCGGGAAGGTCTGCGTCTGGCCGACCAGGAAGCCGGTGTTCGGGTCACCGACCGCGGAGATGTCCGGGACGACCCGGCCCTTGTTGTTCCCGGTCTGGTTCTTCTTTGCCAGCGCGTCCGGCACGACACCCTTCTGGTAGAAGGGCTGCGCGAACAGCCGGCTCGTGCCGCCACCGGAACCGCTGGTGTAGGCCGCGGGGCCGTAGACGCCGTTGGTCAGCGAGGACTTGCTGGTCTCCCAGCCGGTCTCGAAGATCCGCTTGCCGTCCTTGCCGATCGCGATGGACGTGCCGCCGACCGCGGTGATCCACGGCGCCGAGGCGGAGAAGTCCGGCGACGGCGTGCCGAGGCGCGCGACCTCGTCACCGTTGTCACCCGAGGAGAAGTAGACGCCGATGCCCTCGAGCACCGCCTGCAGCGAGATCTGGTTGAAGACCTTGACCTCGTCGGCCGGGATGTCCTCGCCGGTGTCGCCGTAGGAGTTCGACACGATGTCGGCCTTGTGGCCGGCGATCACGTAGTTCAGCGCCACGTCGAGGGCGTTGTCCTCGCAGGACTCCCCGCCGACGTAAAGGATGTTCGCGCCCGGCGCGAGACCGTGGGCGGCCTCGACGTCGAGGGTCTCCTCGCCGTACCAGCCCGCCGCGTCACACTGGTCCGGCGGCTCGAGAACGGGGTTCGCCGGGAAGATGTGCTGCGAGAACTGGCTCTGCTTCAGCGGGTGCTGCGGGTCGTTCTTCTTCGCGTAGGTGCTCGCGTCGGCGTAGATGGTCGGCGAGGCGAACGCGTCGACGATGGCGATCGTGGTGCCCTTGCCGTCCGCGCCGACCTTGTCGACGCCGTAGGCCGACCGCAGCTGCGCCGGGGTGTAGCCGCACGGGGCGTACGGCAGGTGCTGGCCGTTGTAGGCGGGGTCGGTGGTGTCGACCTTCTCGCCGTAGTAGGCGCTGCACGGCTTCGCGTTGCGGAAGCCGGGGCCGGGTGCGACGTCGGACGGCGTCCCGGAACCGGTGGCGTGGTCCGGCTTGAACAGGTTGGTCGCCTGGTCCACGCCGACCACACCGAGCACGTCGTTCGCCAGGTTCGCGGGCACCGACAGGTTCTTGTCGGCGGCGCGGAGGGTCTGGCCCTTGACCTTGTACTTGCCTAGCTTGACCCCGAAGGCGTCCTGCGTCTGGCCGGCGGTGCCGGTGGCTTCGACGTAGGCGCGGTTCGACGGGACGTCGCCGATGCTGAAGCCGTTGCCGGTCAGCCACGACTTCACGGCGTTGACGGTGGCATCACTGGCGGCGAACCGGTCACGGACCTGGTCGGTGCTCAGGAACTGGCGGTAGGTCTTGCTGTCCGGATCGGACACCGCCTGCGCCAGGGCCTCGGCACCGGCGTTGTCGCGCTGGTTCAGGTACACCCGGAAGCTCAGCTTCGCCGCGGGCGCCGTGTCGGCGACCTTCGACTGCGCGTTCGCCCACAACGGGTGCGACTGCGGAATGTCCTGACGCCCCTGCGCCGACGCCGTCGCCGGCACGGCCGCGGTGAGACCACCCACCACCGCGAGCGAAAGGAGCAGGGTGGAGCTTCTTCGCACAGAAATCTCCCTCTTCGAATGCGGCCCCCAGGAAAAGGACCTAGAACACCGGACGAGACTAGATCGGGGTTCCGGCCGCGGGGAAGTCCTTGCGGAACCGTTATCTGGGCGCGAATTCACACGAAGACGGACGCGGTACGGAAATCCGATTTGTCGCACGGAAAACGCGAGGAATGCTCCTCGATGCGCGGTAAGTCCGATTCGTGACCGTATTGTGGAACACCCGCCCGGAGCGCCCGCCACCTACGAAAGTCGGATGCTCCGTCCACTCCGGACAGTCCGCCGGCGACGGCACTTCGGCCGTGGTCAGGCCCGTGCGGCCAGGCTGCGGTCGACCTCGGCCGGGGCGAACACCGACTCGACGACCATCGCCACCGCCCCGCCGAGCGCTTCGCCCCGGCCGCCGATTTCGACCCGCAGGCTCTGGGTCGCCCGCGGCAGCGCCCGCCGGTAGAGCACTTCCCGGACCCCCGCGACGAAGTGCGGCTCGGCGAGGTCGCCGGCGATCACCAGCACCCCGGGGTTGACCACGCAAACGAGCGTCGCGAGCACCTCCCCCACCTGCCGCCCGGCGAACTCGGCCAGCCGCACCGCGGCGGGCTCACCGGCCAGGATCCGCTCCCGGACGCCCGAACCCGACGTTGTCGGCAGGCCCAGCTCCGTCAGCCGCGCGGCCAGCGCGCCGCCGCTGGCGATCGCCGCGAGACAGCCGAGCGAGCCGCACATGCAGCGCGCCTCGGGGTGGCCGGGCAGGCGGATGTGGCCGATGTCGCCGGCCCCGCCGTCCACCCCGCGGTACACCTCGCCGCCGATCACGATCCCGGCGCCGATCCCGGTGGACACCTTGACCACCACCAGCGCGGCCGTGGCCGGGAAACGGGCGCGGTGCTCACCCAGGGCCATCAGGTTCGCGTCGTTGTCGACCAGCACCGGGGCGCCGAAGCGCGCGCCGAGGTAGGCGTCGATCGGGTAGCCGTCCCAGCCGGGCATGATCGGCGGCTGCGTGACGCGGGCGCGGCCGGGTTCGACCGGCCCCGGGACGGAGATGCCGACTCCGCAGATCGGCTGGTCCACCTCGGCCACCAGCTCCTCGAACCACTCCGCGATCCGGCCGAGCACGGGCTCCGGGCCGTCGGCGACCCGCACGGCGCCCTCCCGGTGGGCGAGCCGGCGTCCGGAGAGATCGGTGAGCGCGGCTTCGGCGTGCATCGTGTCGATGCTCGCGGCGAGGACAACGGCGTGCTGGTCGTCGAAGCACAGCTGCCGCGCCGGGCGGCCGCCGGTCGAGTCCTCCTGGCCGCCTTCGGTCAGCAGACCGGCCGCCTGGAGCTGGTCGAGCCGCGCGGTCAGCGTCGAGCGCGACAGGCCGCTGCGCACGAGCAGGGCCTTGCGCGTGGTCGCTTGCCCGGTTCTGACCAGCTGCAACAGCTCTCCGGCCGTGGTCGGCACCGTCATCCCGAACCCCCTCTCCGGTGTGGCCTGCATCATCCCAGCCGCGACTTTTGTCCATTGACAAGACATAAGTAGGAGATAGATTGGACACATGGACGTAACACGGGGGCGGGCCGCGGCGGTCCTGGCGGACAACTGGCTCGGCGCGTCCACGGTGCCTTCGCGCGGCCTCTACCCGCACCAGTGGAGCTGGGACTCCGCGTTCATCGCGTTCGGCCTGCGCCACCTGGCGCCGGAGCGCGCCCGGCGCGAGCTGGTGACGCTGTTTTCCGCGCAGTGGCGCGACGGCCGGGTCCCGCACATCCTCTTCAACCCGGACACCCCGCCGGAGGCCTACTTCCCCGGCCCGGACTTCTGGCGGGCCCGGCGCACGTCGGGGCTGATCCAGCCGCCGGTGCACGCGCGGGCCGCGCTGGCGGTGCACCGGGCGGACCCGGCGGGTTCGGCGGCGGCGACGTTCCTCGCCACGCTCTACCCGAAGCTCAAGGCCTGGCACGGTTATCTGCGCACCTACCGCGACGCCGGCGGGCGCGGGCTCGCGTCGATCGTGCACCCGTGGGAGTCCGGGATGGACAACAGCCCGGCGTGGGACGGCCCGCTTTCGCGCGTGACGCCGGCCGACCCGGCCGGGTTCGTCCGCCGCGACCTGCAGCACGGCGCCGCCGCCGACCGGCCGAGCGACGAGGACTACGGCCGCTACGTCCGGCTCGCGTCCGCCTACCGCGACTGCGGGTACCTCGACGAGCGCTGGGCCGACGTCGACGGCGGGTTCACCGTCGAAGACCCGGGCCTCAACGCGCTGCTGGCCGACGCCGAGCTCGCACTGGCCGAGATCGCCGAAGCGCTCGGCCTGCCCGCGGCCGCCGCCGGGCACCGCGAGTCGGCGGCCCGGGTGACCAAGGCGCTGCAGGAAACGTTGTGGGACAGCGCGTCCGGCTGCTTCTTCGCCCGCGACGTCCGGACCGGGGAGCGCACCCGCGAGTACACCTGCGCCGGCCTGCTCCCCTTGGTGCTGCCGGACCTGGCCGTCGCCCCGGCCCTGCTGGCGACGGCCACCGGCCCGCGCTTCCGGCTCGGCCAGGTGCACGGCGTCCCGAGCTACGACCTGACCGCGGCCGACTTCGACCCGGGCCGCTACTGGCGCGGGCCGTCGTGGTTCAACATCGGCTGGCTGGTCCGCCGCGGGCTGCTGAACCACGGCGAGCACGCCCTCGCCGAGCGCCTGGGCGCCGACCTCGTGGAGACGGCCGCCCGCACGGACTTCGCCGAGTACTGCGACCCGCTGACCGGTCAGGGCCACGGCACCCGCTCGTTCAGCTGGACCGCCGCCCTGACCGTCGACCTGCTGTCGGCTCAGCCCGCCGAGGTCGCGTAGTCCGAGCCCAGCCAGGTCTCGTCGATCCGCAGCCGCTTGTAGCGGGAGCTGTCGCTCGACGCCGCGTACGTGCTCGTCACCTGCAACCGCAAATACCTGGACGTCACCGCGGTCAGGTCGACGAACTGGACGCCGCGGTGGCTCGGCAGGGTCCCGGACTTCACCGCGCTCCCCCAGTTCTTGCCGTCGGAGGACACGAACACCTTGTACGCCTTGATCCGCGCCGACTGCTCGGTGTCCGACCGGGCGTAGCCGACCGAATCCTCCCGCTGGTTGAGGCCGAGGTACTGGACCTTCTTCGCCGACCCGAGTTCGTAGTCCAGGTTCACCGGCAGGGTCTTGTTGTTGTCGAAGTAGGTCAGGTAGTCGCCGTCACTCGCGGATTGTCCACCGTGGCCACTCGCGGACGCACTCGCCTTGAGCGTCACGGTCTTCGGGTCGTAGGTCCCGGTGCGGCCCGCGATTTCGACCTTGAACACCGTGTCGTAGGTGTCCCATGAGGACAGCCCGGACAGCGTCAGGCTGCCGCCGCCCTGGCTGAAGGTGATCGCCGCGCCGGTGCGCAGGTTCGTCACCGCGCGGACGCGGTAGCCGTTGTCGCGGATCTTCAGCGTCGACGTCGACGGCTTGGTCAGCACGTGCACGTACTGCGTCTCACCCTTGATCGTGATGACGCCGTGCGCGCCGTCGTTCCAGAAGCCGGGTTGCATGCCGCCGTACATGTACCCGGCGCCTTCGGTGCCGCCGAGGGACTCCCAGATCGGCCCCAGGTAGGTGTCGGCGAAGTTGTTGAACGCCTCCTGGTTCGAGGGGAACTTCCCGTTCACCATCGCCGTCTCGGCCATCAGGGACTTGATCGACGAGCCCGAGTTCGTGATCAGCCGGCCGAGGTTGAGCATCTTGTTCACCGGCGGGTTCGATCCGCCGTACCACCACGAGCCGGTGTCGGGCAGCTTGAAGCACGCCTCGGTGAGCCGTGGCATGGCCGTGTAGGTCGCCTGCGGGTAGTCGTAGGACGGTGTCATGCCGGTCTTCTGCTCGTTGCTGATCGTGTCCATGATCGGTGTGTCTTCGTTGTTGTTGCTCAGCAGGTAGTCCGGCCGCTGCTGGTAGATCTGCGCGTAGAGGTTGTGCGACTCCCAGTAGGCGTTGTCGTTGTCGATCCAGAACCCGCCGAGGTCGGGGTAGTTCTTCATGACCTCGAAGAAGTTGTCGTAGCTGAACTGGCCGAAGCCGTCCTGGCTGTCGAGGTTCACGGTCTTGCCCTTGTACTTCGAGTAGCCCGCCGAGTCGAGCCACTCGTGGCCGCCTTCGTCGTGCCACTGGGCGTCGTTGGTCATGTAGAGGATGACCTTGAGGCCCTGGGGTTTCGCCGCCGCGATCAGCTCGCCGAGGAAGTCCCGCTTGGTGGCACAGCTGCCCGGGATCTTCGACGGCCAGGCCCGCGAGTAGCCGAGCCGGCTGTGGAACGACGCGAGCACGAGGTACGAGGCGTGCAGCTTCTTGGCTTCGGTGACCCAGTAGGCGGGACTCCACCCGCCGTCGGTGATCGCCTTCTCCCAGGCGCTGCAACTGGTGTAGCCCGGCGACGTGCGCATGCCCCAGTGCAGGAACAAGCCCGCCTGGCTGTCGCGCAGCCACTGTTGCGAAGGCTTCTGCAGATCGGCCGACGCCGGTGCGGCGACAAGCCCGGACACCACGAGCACCGCGGCCAGGGCGGCGCCCGCCCGGCGGAGGAACTTGGCTGACATGAGCGACCTCCAGTGGTCTGGTCCACTCGGTGGTGTACTCCTGCGCTCACACGGGGGTCAACCCTCAGGTCCGACCTTTTTCTCATGTTTCGACCACCGGTACAGAGAACCTGCAGCCATTCGGGTTAAATATCTGATATATGACGCAAGAGATCGGATCTCTCTTGACTCGACGTCCGAAAGGCGAGTAGATGTTCAGGCCAGAGAGCGCTTTCGCTCGATGACCACCGCTCCGGCGACACGGGCAGCACGCCGCGCCCCCCAGAGCTGGTCGGGATGCCGACGGACGGCGGATCGGCATCCCGGCCACCCCTTTCACCGCGTCGCGGGGCCAGTGCACGAAAGGACGACGAATGTCCGAGCACCCCCTGCGCCCGACCCGGCGCGCGGTCCTGGCCGGCACCCTGGGCGCCCTCGGCGCCCTCGCCGCGGCGGGTCCCGTCGCGCGGGCGGCGGCCCCGATCGGCGGCGCGGCGCCGCCGGCCGACTGGTCCCGGGCCGTGATCGACTCGACGATGAAGCGCTACACCCCGGCCAAGATCGGCGGCTGGGGGTACACTCTCGGGCTGTACCTCTACGGCCAGTACCTGTTCTACAAGCGCACCGGCGAGCAGAAGTACCTCGACTACATCGTCGCGTGGTACGACCGCTTCATCACCGACAGCGGGATCTCGAACAGCTTCACCAACCTCGACTCGATGCGCTCGTGCCAGATGCTGCCGCTGCTGCACGCCGAGACGGGCCGCACGAAGTACAAGACCGCGGCCGACCAGCTGCGCAAGCGCTTCCCGGCCTACCCCCGCACGTCCGACGGCGGCATGTTCCACGCCACCGGCAAGGTCGGCCAGCTGTGGGGCGACGGGGTGTACATGGCCCAGCCGTTCCTCGCGCTGTACGGCGCGGCGTTCGACGACGGCGCGTACTGCTTCGAAGAGGCCGCGAAGAACCTGGTGGTGTACTTCAGCCACCTCCGCGAACCGGCGAAGGGCCTGCTATACCACGCCTACGACGAGGACGGCTCCGAGTCGTGGGCATCCGGTTCCGGGCACCACTCGAAGTACCACTGGGCCCGCGCGATCGGCTGGTTCGGCATGGCCGCCATCGACATCCTCGAGGTGCTCCCGCCGAACCACCCGCGGCGCGCGGCGCTGATCGACATCGTGCGTTTCCTGGCCGCGGGTTACGAGCGCTACCAGGACAAGAACACCGGCCGCTGGTACCAGGTCGTCGACCGCGGCGGTGACTCGAAGAACTGGCTGGAGACGTCGGCGTCGTCGATGTACACGTTCACGATGGCCCGCGGCGTCCAGCGCGGTTACCTGCCGGCGTCGTACCAGGCGGTGGCGGACCGCGGGTACGCCGGTGTGCTGCGCAAGGTGTCGGTCGGGTCGGACGGCCTGACGAACATCACGGACATCGGCGAAGGAACCAACGTCGGCGACCTGTCGTACTACTACGCCCGCGCGCGCAAGACCAACGACTTCCACGGCCTCGGCGCGTTCCTCATCATGAACGAGCAGTACGCGCACTGACCACGAGGCGCGCCGCGGAAGGGGCCCCGGCCGACCGGCCGGGGCCCCTTCGTGTCAGCAGTTCGAGCTGGAGCCCGAGGTGTTCAGCCGCAGCGCCGAGCCCGACGTCGTCGCCGAGTTCTGCACGCAGTAGCCCAGCACCGACTGGAAGCCGAGGTCGTACGGGCTCTTGCCGCCCTTCTCCGCCGTGAAGTGGTCGAAGGTTACGTCCGTGCTGTTGTTGACGATGCTCGCCGGGCGACCGTCGTCCTTGGCGAACTCCACCGAGCTGTCCACGAACCGGATGCCGGCCGCGTAGTGCAGGTACCAGCCGTACGACGGGCGGGTGCCGATGCTCTTCGGGTTGTAGTCCGTGGCGTCGTTGCTCGGGACACCGGTGCCCATCGTGCCGTTGCCACCCGGCACCGACAGCTTGACGCCGGTGAAGGTGACGTCCGAAACCCGGTGCCCGCTGTCCGCGCCCCAGATCGTCGGGCTGAAACTGCTGCCGGTGTGCGTGCCGGTGACGTTGTCGAACGTGATCCCGCTGATCGAGCCGACCCCGGGGCTGTTCCCGCACCGCTTCCGGGTGCCGATCTTCATCATGATCGGCGAGTACGTGCCGGACATCGTGATGTTGCGGTAGTGCACGTCGGAGATCTTCGCGCCGTCCATCGAAACGATCCCGAGGCCCGATTTGTGCGCGCCGGTGATGGTGATGTCCGAGAACTGGTACCCGGTGAAGTCACCGCACGTTTCGGACCCGAACATCAGCGCGTTGCAGCAGACCGCCGACAGTTTTGCATTGTTCACCGTGACGTTCCCGTTCGGCAGTTTTGCGCCGAGCGCGTAGTCGCTCTTGAACACGAGCGCGTCGTCGTTCGCGGCGATGGTCACATTCGTGATCGTGACGTTCGTGGTGCTGATGATGTTCCAGCCGTCGCGGTCGCTCGCGGTGTCGATGGTCAGTTTGTCCGACACGACGTTCTTGCAGCCGTTGATCAGCGCCGCGAAGTGCCCGCCGCGGCGCAGCTTGATCCCGGACAGCGTGAGCCCGTCACAACGGGTGATCGACAGGATCTTGTCGGCCTCGCCGGACTTCGGGTTGCCGGTGATGAGGTTCCCGCCGCCGTCGATGGTCCCGGCGCCGGTGAACCCGATGTTCGTCAGCTTGTCGCCGTAGAACATCGCGTTGTGGAAGTGGCTGTGGCCGTAGTCCTGGTAGTCGTCCCACTGGTTCGACTCGGGCTTGTCGTAACTGTCCGCACTCGACCCGGCGATGGTCGCGCCCGCGTCGAGCTGGATCGTGACGTTGCTCTTGAGGTGGACGGTGTTGGCCGACTTGTAGGTGCCCGAAGTGAACCGGACGGTGCCACCGCCGGCCGTGCTGGCCGCCGTGATCGCCTTGTCGATCGCCCCGGAATCGTTGGTGGAACCGTTTCCCTTGGCCCCGTAGTCCTTCACGTCGTAAACGCCGCCCGGCGCGGCCGAGGAAACCCCGGCGCCGGTCGCCACCAGTCCCGCCACCACGAAGGTGATCAGCAGAACGGTTCTTTTCGCTTTCACGGGAAACCGCCTTGTCATGGAATCGGAAAATTCGGCACGACGGCGGAGCACTCAGATTACGAGCGGTGCGCGCGAACTGTCAAGATCGCGCGTTTTCCCGATGAGCCGGGGAGGACCCGCGTCACCCCCAGTCGGACGCGGGTCCCCCCGGTGTCCTCGTCAAGATTTTCGCAGTCTACCCCTGTGGCGCCCGAGGAAACCGTGTACGTTTCACGGCTCTGCCCATGAATCCGTCATGATCGGCTCGCGGTCACGGGAACCCCACGCCGGACGAGAGCAAGGTGAACGCCCGTTCGGCCGCCTCGACGGCCTCCGGGAGACGCTGCGCCGCAGGCACGCCGGCCGCGACCGCGTCCATGTTCGCCGTGGCCAGCAGCCGCCGGACGGCGGCGATCTGCGCGGCGGCGAGCCCCGCGTCCCGCGCCGGGACATCCGCTTCGGCGAGCGCGTCGGCCAGCGCCGACTCCCCCGCCGACGTGAACGCCGCCAGCCGCGCCACCAGCGCCGGTGTCCCGGTGACCAGCCGGAACACCGCGACGACGGCCGGCTCGTCACACAGGCCGGTCACCGGTTCGCGCTCGTCGAGGCCGCGCAGGAACGCCTCCCGCAGCGCGGCCAGCGGCCCCTGACCGGGGCGGCGGGCGCGCACGACGTCCGCCGCGTCGGTCTCGTGGTCGGCGAACCGGTGCAGCACCAGGTCCTCCTTGGACGGGAAGTACGCGAAGAGCGTCCGCTTGGACACTTCGGCCGCCTTCGCCACTTCGGCGACACCGACGGCGTCGAACCCGCGCTCCAGGAAGAGCTCGATCGCCGCCGTCGAGATCGCCGCCCGCGTGCGGAGCTTCTTGCGCTCCCGCAGGCCCAGTTCATCGGTCACGTCACTCAGCGTAGCGCCCCGGTGTCAGACCTTCTGCAGGCCAGGCGTCCCCGCTTGCACTACGTAGCTGACATCGTTCTTGATGACCACCTTCGCCGGGTCGTAGACACTGGTGTCGGACGTCGTCATGAAGTCCGCCCGCGTCTGCGACGGCGTGGTCGTCACGCGGACGTAGCCGCGCTCGCCCTTGCAGTACTTGACGTGCGGGTTGTTGGCCAGCCAGGCCGCGGTGGGCGGGGTCGCGGTGTCGCTGTTGCTGGTCACCGACGTCGTCACGAGCTCCGAGCCGATGATCGGGTCCGAGTGGTCGAAGTAGTCGAGCCGCAGGTCGGCGGCCCAGTGCCGGTGGACGTCGCCGGTCAGGACGATCGGGTTGGCCACCTTCCGGTCGACCCAGCCCTTGGCGATCCGGTCGCGCGAGGCCTCGTAGCCCTGCCAGGAGTCGGGGCTCTCGCAGGTGGCCTTGTTGCCGTCGCCGTCCCGCGTGGCGAAGAAGACCTGCTGGCCGAGGAAGTCCCACGTGGTCGGGTGCGACTCGAACTGCTTGAGCAGCCACGCTTCCTGGGTGGTGCCGAGGATGCTGCGCGAGGTGTTGCGCATGTCGGTGCACGCCGGGCCGGTCGAGCCCGACGGGTCGGCGACCTGGGCGTTGCGGAACTGGCGTGTGTCGAGCATGTGGAAGCGGGCCAGGTTGCCCCAGACGAACTGGCGGTAGAGCTGGATCGACGAGCCGTTCGGCTTTGCGGTCGAGCGGATCGGCATGTGCTCGTAGAACGCCTGGAACCCGGCGGCCTTGCGCGCGGCGGACGCGGGCGAGGTGGTGCCGTTCCAGTTGTTCATCACCTCGTGGTCGTCGAAGACCACCATCCAGGGCGCGAGCTGGTGCGCCGCCTGCAGGTCGGCGTCGGTCTTGTGCTGGCCGTGCCGCGCGCGGTAGATCGCGAGCGTGCTGGCGTCGTCGGCGACGGCCAGGCTGCGCGGGTTGCGCTCCGCCGCGGCACGGCCCGACTTCTTCTCGTAGATGTAGTCGCCGAGGAACAGCACCAGGTCCGGGTTGTCGGCGACAACACCCTTGTACGCGTGGTAGTAGCCCTCCTCCCAGTGCTGGCAGGAGGTGAAGCAGTACTTGAGCTGGTTGACGGCGGCGCCGGCGGCGGGCGCGGTGCGCGTCCGGCCGACCGGGGAGATGTAGCCGGAAGTCTTGAAGCGGTAGAAGTACTCCCGGCCGGGCTGCAGGCCCACCGGTTCGATGTGGACACTGTGCGCGGACGCGCGGACCGCGCTCGCGGAGCCGCTCTGCACGACCGAGGAGAACGCCGAGTCGTTCGCGATCTCCCAGTCGACCGCGTACGTCGCGTCCGGCATGCCGCCGTACCCGTCGGGGTTGAGCGGCGCCGGCGCGAGTCTCGTCCACAGCACCACGCTGTCGGGAAGCGGATCGCCGGAGGCGACCCCGAGCTGGAAGGGGTCGTGGATGGCGGGAGCCGCGACGGTGGTGCGGGCGTTCGCCCACGACGGCAGCGCCGCCGAAGCCGCGGTGGCGGTGACCGCGGCGAGCCCGCCGAGGAGCACCTTGCGCCGGTTGACCTGACCCATGTCGAAGTCCTTTCGGGGAGGGGAGGGGGACGCGGTCAGGCCGCGAAGTCGGTGATGCCGTCGCTGCAGGACTTCAGGTCCGGCTGGGCGGTGGTGTAGTTGGCGACGCAGACCTTGTAGAAGACCCAGCCGCCGTGCGGGACCGTGACGGCCTTGTCGACCTTCGTGCCCTCACCGCCGGAGTTCCAGACGTAGAACGGCCCGGCGCCGCCCTTGAGCCAGTAGACGGCCACGGCCGAGTAGCCGTCGGCGTTGGTGTCGTAGACCAGGAAGTGCGAGTCCGACGAGCGGTACTGCGCCTCGCCCGCGCAGGCGTCGGAGCACTGCCCGCTGCCCGTGCCGACCCCGCAGTCCGGCGCGATCCGCTGGTCGGAGCCGGTGTAGACGTAGGTGTCCGAGATGTACCCGCCGAGCGCGGGCACGTAGTCCCACAGCGTGCTCGTGCCGTAGGTGCCGGTCACGGACGTGCCGACGGTCTGGCAGTCGATGGTCACCGACGCGCCGTTCGCGACGGTCTTGACAGCCGTGGCCCCCGCGGTGGGCGCCCGGCGGACGTTGAGCGGGTCACCCGCGGTCTTGACGGTGCCGGTCGCCGCAGCCGACGCTTCGAGCGCACCGCCGACGGCGAGCGCGCCCACCGCCGCGAGGACGACCCCGATCCCGGCGCTACGCCGGAGGTTCAAACGCTTCATGGCGGGAGCGTGACTTCGGCCCGTACACGTCCCGTACAAAGGCCCGGGCCTGCGTACAGACACTCCGAATGGATCTATCCCCCGAGGTGGGTGGGAAATAACATCCGGGCATGGGGGAACTCATCGGGCAGGTTGAGACCACCTCGCTTACCATCCGCGTCCTCGGTCCGCTGGAGGTCACCGCCCGCGGGCAGGTGGTCGGGCTGGGCGGGCCGAAGCCCCGGCTGCTGCTGGCGGCGCTGGCACTGCAGCCGAACATCGTCGTGTCCACCGACGTGCTGGTGGAAGTGCTGTGGCCGGAATCGGCGCCGCGCTCGGCCGCGGCGAACATCCGCACGTACGTCCATTCCCTGCGAAGAAGGTTCGCGGAGATCGACCCCGCCCTCGGCGAGCGGATCAGCAGCCGGGCCTCCGGGTACCTGCTGACCGCGTCCCCCGGCGAACTGGACCACCTCGCCTTCGCCGCTTCGGCCGCCGAAGCGCAGGAAGCGCTCGATCGCGGCGACGCCGAGAGCGCTCTCAAACTCCTCGACCGGGCCGACGCGCTGTGGCGCGGCGAAGTCCTCGAAGGGCTGCCGCACGACCACAGCTGGGGCGCGACCGTCGCCCGGCTCGCCGAACTCCGGCTGTCTGTGCAGGAACAGCGCCTGCGGGCGCGGATCGACCTCGGCCGCTGCGGTGAGGCCGTCGCCGAGCTGCGCGGGCTGGTCACCGAACACCCGCTGCGCGAAGAGCTCTGGGCGCAGCTGATCGTGGCGCTGCGCGCCGCCGGCCGGACCGCGGACGCCGTCGAGGCGTACGAGTCGGCCGAGCGGGTGCTGCACGAAGAACTCGGCGCCGAGCCCGGCGCCCGGCTGCGCGAGCTGCGCACGACGCTGGTGCCGGAGAGCGTGCTCGCGCCGCGTCCCGCCGACGTCGCCCCGGTCTGCCAGCTGCCGCTCGACCTGCCGGACTTCACCGGCCGCGACTCCGTGATCCGCGAAGTCGTCTCCCTGATGCGGGAGCGCGCGGAACGCAATGCGCCCGCTGTGATCGTGCTTTCGGGCGCGCCCGGCGTCGGCAAGTCGGCGGTCGCCGTCCGGGTTGCGCACGCGGTCCGCGACGAGTTCCCCGACGGCCAGCTGCACGTCGACCTGGCCGGCACGTCGTCGTCACCGCGGGCGCCGATGGGGGTGCTCGCCGAACTGCTGCACGCGCTGGGCATCCCGGACGCCGGCCTGCCGCGCGAGCCCGCCGAACGCTCGGCGCTGCTGCGCTCGCGGCTGGCCGGGCGGCGGATGTGCGTGGTGCTCGACGACGCCGGGAGCGCCGCCCAGGTGCGGCCGCTGCTGCCCGGCGCCGGCGCATGCGCAGTGCTGGTGACCAGCCGGCTCCGGCTGCCCGGGCTCGCCGGGGCGAAGGCGGTCGACGTCGACCTGCTCCCCGAAGACGAAGGCGCACGGCTGCTGGAAGGCATCGTCGGCGCCGAGCGGGTGGCCGCCGAGCCGGAGAGCGCCGCGGCGATCCTGCGCCAGTGCGGGCACCTGCCGCTGGCGATCCGGGTGGCCGGCGCGAAGCTGACCCACCGGCCGGGCTGGACGCTGCGGCTGCTGGCCGACCGGCTGCGCGACGAGCGCCGGCGGCTCGACGAGCTGCGCGTCGGCGACCTCGCCGTCCGCGCGAGCGTGACGTTGTCCTACGACCTGCTGCCGATGTCGGCGGCCACCGCGTTCCGCGGGCTGGGGCTGCTCGGGCCGGTCCAGTTCCCGGCCTGGGTGGTCGCCGCCGTGCTGGGCCGCCGCGACGCCGACGACGTGCTCGACGTGCTGGTCGACGGCCACCTCGTCGAGCTCGTCGGCTCCGACTCGGCCGGGCAGCCGCGCTACCGGCTGCATGACCTGCTGCGCGTGTACGCGGTGGAGCTGGCGGAGCAGAGTGACGCGGCGAAGACGCGTGCCGGGCTTCGGCGGGTTCTCACCGGGTATCTCGCCCTCGCGCTCGAGGCTGCGCGCCGGATGCCGCTGCACTTCTTCGGCATGTATTGCGACGACGAGCTGCCGCGGCCCGCGGTGCCCGCCGACGTGCTGCCGGACGACCCGGCGGCGTGGTTCGCGGCCGAGCGGCACACGAGTGTCGCGGCGGTTTCGCTGGCCGCCGAGCAGGGCTTCGACGACCTGGCCTGGCAGCTGGCTTCGGCGCTGACGCCGTACTTCGACCTGCGCGGCCATCAGGACGACTGGCACAGCACCCACACGATCGCGCTCGCCGCGGCCCGCCGGACCGGCTCGCTGCGCGGCGAGGCGATCGTCCAGCGCAACCTCGGCCAGTACCTGCTCTACCAGGACGAATACGCCGAGTCCCGGGTGGCGTTCGAGGAGTCGAAGGCACTGTTCGAGCAGGTCGGCGACGCTCAAGGCGTCGGCATCGCGCTGACCGGGCTCGCGACGATCCTGCGTATCGAAGGTGAGGACGGGCTTGCGCTCGACCACTGCCACGAAGCGCTGAAGCTGTTCGCCGAAGCCGACGACCAGCACGGCGAAGCGGTGGCGCGCATCGGCGCCGGCGCGGTCTGGATGTCCCGAGGCTGCTACGCGGCGGCGAAGCGCTGGTTCACCGACGCCCTGGAGCTGTCGGCGTCGATCGGCGACCGCCACCGCGAGGCGCACGCGTTCAAGCGGCTCGGCCTGCTGTTCCAGCACCAGGGAAACCTGGCGGCCGCGCGCGAGCACGTCGACCGCGCGATCGCGATCTTCACCGACCTCGGCGACGATCACTGCGTCGGGTACGCCAACCAGAACCTCGGCGAGCTGTGCCTGCACAGCGGCGACTTCGCGCACGCGCAGCTGCTGCTGGTGAACTCCCTGTCGGTGCACCGCCGCAACGGCGACCGGCGGTCGGAGGCTGAGGTGTCGCAGCTGCTGGGCGAGCTGCACCGGGCTTTGGCGCAGCCGGAGCGGTCGCGGGACTACTCGGAGCGCGCGCTGGCGATCTGGCGGGAGCTGTCGTCGCGGCCCGCGGAGCCGGCGGGCCCGCCGGGGCTGGATGGCCCGCACATCGTTTCCGCCTGACGCACAACCTGCTTGTACGGATCATGTATGCCGCCCCGCCAGTCTTTCGCCACGTTCGAGTGAACAGGTGCGAAAGGAGAACCGGGGATGATCCGGATCAGGAAGACCGGCCGCGTGACCGCGGTGGTTCTGGCCGCGGGGGCGGTGACGGCGCTGGCCGGAGCTCCCGCCCAGGCCGCGACGACGGGCAGCGCGGGCTGGACCGCCGATTTGTCCACTGTGGACACCGACGACGTCAACGTCGCCGCCGCGGGCGGGGCGCTGACGCTGGCCGACGCGGCGTGGCACAGAACCGCGCGGGTGTTCGCCGGCAGTGAAGGCAGCCTCACCACCGCCGAGCACACGCTGGGCGCGCCGGCGAACCGCGTCAGCGCGGAACTGAGCGCCGACACCCCGAAGGGCACCTCGATCGACGTCGACGTCCGCGGGCGGACCGGCGCGAACGACTGGACCGAGTGGACACCCGCGGGCAGCACGCTCAAGTCCGCCGTCGGCTCGGTGCAGGTGCGCATCAGCCTGCACAGCACCACCGACGGCGTCCGGCCGACGGTGAAGAACGTCGCGCTCAGCGCCGACAACGCACCCCAGGTCAACGCGCTCGACGCGACGACCGCACTGACCTACAAGGTCTACGGCACTCGCGAAGGCCTGATCGGCGGGACGACCGCCAACGGCCACGTGATCACCAGCCGCGACCACTTCGTCGCGCTGCCGTCCGGGAAGGGCCTGTCCGGCAAGGGATCCGGCACCTACACCGTCCGCGTCTGCCGCACCGACGGCAGCAAGTGCGAGTACGCGCCGGTGTGGGACGTCGGCCCGTGGAACGAGCAGGACGACTACTGGAACCCGGCGGCGACGCGGACCAAGTTCAAGGACCTGCCGCAGGGCCAGCCCGAGGCGTACGCCGCTTACTACAACGGTTACAACGGCGGTAAGAGCGGCCTCGGCTACAAGGTGGCGAACCCGGCCGGCATCGACCTCGCCGACGGCGTCTTCTGGGACGGGCTCGGCATGTCGGACAACGGCAACGTCAACGTCACCTACCTGTGGACCGGCACCGGCCCGACCGGCGTGGTCAGCACCGCGGGCGACCCGATGAACGTCCGGGCGAGCGCGAGCACCACGGCCGCGATCAAGGGCCTCGCGGCGAACTACGCCAAGGTGAACATCGAGTGCTACACCCTCGGCGACACCGTCACCGGCAAGTTCGGCACCAGCAACATCTGGGACCGGATCGGCCCCGGCCACTACGTGTCGGACACCTACCTGCAGACCGGCTCGGACGAACCCGTCGCGCCGCTCTGCTGATCCACGAGTTCGAGTGATCCTCGATCATCGCGTGGTTGACTGCCCTCACCCCCGCGATAAAAGCGAAGGCCCGGCGCAGTGCGCCGGGCCTTCGCCCATTTGCCGGACGGTATTCCGCTCTCCGGTACACAATTCACATCCTTGAACAATCACAACCGTGAACGACCATCAGCCGGGTGTACAAGCACATGTCCGTCGTGTAAAAATTCCGGCACCTGGAGCATTTCCCCACACGGAATGGCGGGCACCTGTGAGCGTTACCCGGAGAACCCTGCTGACCACCGCGGCCGGCGCCGCGGTGGCGGTGAGCGCCAGCACCTCCACGGCCGCGTCCGCGGCCACCCTCGATGCCGCCGACCAGGCATCGGTCACCCGGACGCTCCGCCAAGCGGCCGACTACGCAGTGGCCAAGCTCCGCGCGGTGGCGCCCGGCGTCACCGCGTTTCCGACCGGCACGAAGTTCGAGAAATGGGCCTATTCGCAGAATGGCGACTGGGTCGGCGGATTCTGGCCCGGTCAGTTGTGGCTGGCCTGGCTGCACAGCGGCGACGAACAATTCAAGACCCTCGCGCTGGCGTCCGCGGAGAAACTCGCGCCGCGCCAGAACGACACCGGCACGCACGACCTCGGCTTCCTCTTCTACCCGTCGTGGGTGACCGCCTGGCGGCTCACCGGCGAGGACAAGTGGCGGGCGGGCGCGGTGCAGGCGGCGGCGTCGCTGATCAAGCGCTACAACCCGGCCGGCAAGTTCATCCGCGCCTGGGGTTCGCTGACCGATCCGAAGGACGCGGGCCGCGTCATCATGGACACGATGATGAACCTGGACCTGCTGGCCTTCGCGAGCAAGCAGACCGGCGACCCGCAGTACCTGGACATCGCGATCGCGCACGCGAAGACGGCGCAGAAGAACTTCCTGCGCCCGGACGGCTCGACGCCGCACGTGTTCGACTTCGACCCGGTCACCGGGGCGCCGATCGGGCCGAACACCGTGCAGGGTTACAGCCCCACGTCGTGCTGGTCGCGCGGGCAGGCCTGGGGCGTCTACGGCTTCACGACGATCCACCGCCGCACCGGGGACGAGGAGTTCCTGACCACGGCCCGGCGGCTCGCGGACTACGCGCTTTCGAAGCTGACACCCGACCACGTGCCGGTGTGGGACTACCTGGCCCCGCAGGCCCCGAACGACATCAAGGACGCCTCCGCCGGCGTGATCATGGCGTGCGGCCTGCTCGACCTGGCGGAGCTCACGCACCACACGCAGTACCGGGACAGCGCGCTCCGGATCCTTTCCGCGGTGTCGCAGACGTGCCTGACGACCAAGTCGGCACGCGCCGAGGCGAGCGTCGCGCGCTGCACCCGCAACCGGCCGGCCGAGGACGGCATCGAGGTTTCACTCCCCTACGCCGACTACTACCTGCTGGAGGGCATCCTGCGGGTGCTCGACCGGCGCAAGGTCGACCGCGCCGTCGACCTGTCCAGCGTCTGACGGCCCGGGGAGGCCGCCACCTCCCCGCGTCAGTGGTGGTGCGCGTGCACCTTCGCGTGGCCGAGGCCGCGCCCGATCATCCACTTGTTCACCGGCACCGTGACGACGAATGCGATCGCCAGCGAAAGCGCCAGCGCCAGCCAGAACAGGAAGCTGGCCAGCCCCGCGTCCATCGCGCCCGGGATGGCGACGACGACGGTGTTGTCGACGATCTCCATGACGGCGATCGACACGGTGTCCGCGGCCAGCGCGACCTTGAACGCCGCCGCCGCGCCCAGCCCCGACTTCAGCACACCCCGCATGGTGAGGCCGTAGCCGAAGACGAACGCGAGCGCGATCGACAGGACGACGGTCGCGGCGTTGTGCAGGCCGAACGCCGTGCCGAGGACCATGCCGAGCACCTCACCGATGGCACAGCCGGTCAGGCAGTGCAAGGTCGCCTGGATCGCTGTCGCCCACGAAGCCCCGTGCTGTTCACTCATGACGCCGAATATACCCCCTAGGGGTACCAATGGCACGTTCTGCGCGTCACATCGCGAACCGGCAACGCAGCGTGCGAAATCGTTGTCGCTCAGCGTAGTCAACACCGCCGACCAGGCGATATCCCGTCAGAAACCACCAGGATGAACTCACTTCCGTAACCCTTTGCGCACACCCCGTTGACCACAGTTACCCGGAGCCCTACGTTCGCCGTGGGTCTCCACCGTGCGCAGACCGTCCGAGAGTCGTGAGGAATGGGTGGGGATGCGAGGGCCGACGAAGACGTCCCGGCTGGTCGCGACGCTGCTGCTGGGCGCGGCGCTCGCGCTCGGCGGCTGCTCGGAACAGCTGGGCAGCGCGCCCGCGCCGTCGCCGACCCGGATCGCGTTCGTGCCGAAGGTGCGGGGCATCCCGTACTTCGAGGCGATGAACACCGGCGGCCTGGAAGCGGCGAAGCAGCTGGGGGTCGAGTGGACCACGACCGGCCCGACGTCGGTCGACCCGGCCGCGCAGGTGCGGATCCTGCGTGACCTGATCACGAAGAAGGTCGACGTCATCGTCGTCGCGCCCAACGACCCGGTCGCGCTCGCGCCGGTGATCGCCGACGCCCGGGCGAAGGGCATCCACGTGCTCACCTCGGACACCGACGCGCCGGGCACGCAGCGTGAGGTGTTCGTCAACCAGGCCACCGCACAGGGCATCGGCACCGCGGTCATCGATGCGCTGATGGCGAAGACCGGCGGCGCCGGCAAGTACGCGATCGTCTCGTGCGGCCCGGCCGCGGCCAACCTGAACACCTGGATCTCGGTCCAGAAGGAGTACGCGGCCGAGCGCTACCCGAAGGCGCAGCTCGTCGAGACCGTGTTCGCGGGGGAAGACCAGAACACCGCGACGAGCCTGGCCAAGGAGCTGATGGCCCGCCACCCCGACCTCACCGGCCTGGTCGGCGAGTGCACGACGTCCGCGCCCGGGGTCGCGAAAGCCGTGCGCGACGAGCAGAAGATCGGCCAGGTGTTCACCGTCGGCGTCGGCACGCCGCAGGCGATCAAGCCCTTCCTGCTCGACGGCTCGTGCTCGCAGTCGGTGCTGTGGAACGTCGAGTCGCTGGGCTACCTGACCGCGTGGACGGCCAAGCAGGTCGCCGACGGCAAGCCGCTGAGCCCGGTCAACAAGGTGAGCCTGGAGTTGCCGGCGGTGAAGTACGACGCCACGTCGAAGACCGTCCTGCTGGGCGATCCGCTGCTCATCACCGCCGACAACGTCGACCAGTTCAAGTACTGAGGCGCTACCGCACGTCGACGGTGACCGTCGCGGTGCTGGACGCCGCCGGCAGCCGGGTCGTGTCGACCACGAGGTACTCACCGTCGTCCTGGCGCCCGTCCGGCAGTGTCTTGACGTGCAGCGCGTACGGCGGCGCCGCGTTCGTCACGCCGTTGATGCCGAAGTCGTTGTCGTTGCTGATCACGACGGTGCGGCCGCCGTCGGTCGTGGCGACCCCCTCGACCTTGTCGTGCCCGAAGAAGCCGCCGCTCGGGTCCAGCGTGCTGACCAGCGCGCCGAGGTCCAGGTGGAGCTTCTTGCCCACCGGCTTGATCCACGCCGCGGCGAGGTCCTTCGTGGCGTCGGCGGTGGTGTCCTTGCCGACGTAGGCGTCGATGCTCTTCCCCCCGACGAGCAGCCCGCCCTTGACGGCGTTGTAGGTCGCGCCCGGCACCGCCGCCCGCGGCCCGACGTCGGTGGCGCCGGACAGGTCGATCTCGAACAGCTTCTTGAACGCGCCCGGCTCGAGGTCGCCGTCCCGCTCGTCCACCAGGAACCGGGTCGCCGACAGCGCGGTGATCTCGCTGACCGCGGTGCCCGTCGTGTCCGGGTCGTCCAGCAGGTAGAGGTACTCGTGGGTGGCGCGGGTGCGCAGGTCGACGGTGACGATCCGCAGCGTGGTGACGTTGCCGGGCTTCTTCGTCAGGTCCGGCTGCTGCAGCGCGGACTGCATGACGCCGACCAGCGTCCGGCCGTCCGGGGTCAGCGCGAGGCCTTCCATGCCCTTGTTGGGCACCCGGTACTTCAGCTCGGCGGGCAGCGAGCCGTCGAACGGCGAGAGGCGCTCGAGGGCGCGGCCGTCGCGGCCGAAGTGCGTGATGAACGGACCGTACTCGTCGGACACCCAGAAGGTGCCGTCCTTCTGCGCGACAAGACCTTCGGGGTCGTAGCCGTACGGCGACTGCGGCAGTGTCTTCCCGTCGAGGTCGACGATCTTCTCGCCGGTGTCGGCCAGCGGGCTGACCTGCCCGTTGTACGGTGTGCCGTCCGCCGCGCGCAGCGGGATCTTCTTCTCCAGCACGGCTTTCCTGTCGCGGAGCCGGAACTTCCCGATCGCCGGGGTGAACGCGGGCAGCGGCTCGATCTTGCCGCCGTCGGGCGCGTCGACGTTCGGGCCGCGGTCGGTCAGGCCGTAGAACTCGTCCCGCTCGCCGGGCACCGGGGTGAGCGCGGAGCCGTACGCGCCGCCCTTGAGGTCGACCCCGCCGATGGTGGCGAGCGGCTCGAGGTCGGTCGGGTAGAGCTTCACCGCATCCGAAACGGTGTAGGTGAAGGAATCCCGGCCGTGGAAGCCGGGCGCCGGGGTGTACCGGAGCGTCCCGTCGGCGGCCAGGTCGACACTCCCGTGCGCGGCGGCGGTGTGCCGGACCACGGCGGTGGCGCCCCGGTCGTTCCCGAGCACGTTCCGGTGCACGGCGGCGCCCGCCCGCACCCGGTAGTGGTCATCCTTCGCCCGCAACCCGTGGTCATGGGCGGCGGCCGGCCCGGCGGCGGCCAGCGGCACCGCCAGAACCCCGGCCACGAGGGCGATTCGTACCCGCTTCATCGGTTTCTCCTCCTCCGGCGCGTGGACCGCACCGGAGGAGGAGTCTGAGTGGCCGAAGTGGACAATGCCCGTCTTCGAGAAGGCGCGGGCGTTAACGGTGCCGCCGGACGTGGGCCACCGCCGCGCCGCCGCCCAGGACCAGGATCAGGGCCGTCAGGCCCCAGCGGCGCTTCTCCTTCGTCCGGACCGCCGTGCCGTTCACCACGGGCTCGGGTTTCTCCGTCGGGCGCACGTACGGCTTCTTGGCCGAGGGTGGCGGCGGCGCCACCGGCTCGATCGCCTTGGGCTCGATCGTCGGGGTCGGGGTCGGGGTGGGCGTGGGCGCCGCCGCCGGCTGCTCCACCGGCGGTGGCTGCGACGGCGGTGGTGGCTCCGGAACCGGGGTTGCCGGAGTCGTCGTGGGAGCCGGAGGTGTGGTCGTGGGGGTCGGAGACGGCGTAGGCGCGGGAGTCGAAGTGGACGGAGGCGGAGGGGGCGGGGCCGCCTCGGCGTAACACCCGGCCGCGTCGCCGCTCACCAGCGCCGGACCGGTGGCGACCTCGACCGCCGGACCCGAACCGTCGCGCGGCAGCCGGTACGTGACGCTTCGGCGCCCGTCCCGGTTGGCCGTCGCGTAGATCGCGTCGGGGCCGAGCACCACCGAGTCGTACGCGCCGCCGCGGGGGAAGCTCAAGCCGGGCACCGTCGTGACCTTGCCGGTCGCCGGGTCCAACGTCACCACCGAACCGTCGCCACGCGAAGTTGTCGAGACGCCGTAGAGCAAGCCGGAATCCGGGTCGTAGGCGAAGTCGTCCACACCGGCCGCCAGTGACACCGGGCGCAAGGCCGTCCGGTGCACCACGCGCACGTAGTCCGGACTCGCCGGGTCGATGTCCACTGTGTACAGATCGCTGTCCTGCCGGACGTACCAGCGGTTCCCCGCGATCGCGCCGGCCGTGGCGCCGGCGACCTGGCTCCACGCCGGGTTCGGCGAGCCCGCGCGGCCGACCACGCCGAGGTCCGTCACCCGGCCGGCCGAGTCGATCCGCACCGCGTGCGCGCCGTGGTCGTACCGCCCGCGGCGGGTGCCGTCGGCCACGCCGTAAACGACGTCCTGCGCCGCGGAGTAACCCATCGCGTTGATCCAGTACCCGGCCTGGGTCAGGCGTTTGGTGGGCCCGCCGGGCAGCGCCAGCAGCCGCAGGGTCGTCGGCGCGCCGGCGCGTTCGTTCTCCGCCTGCAGGATCGTGCAGGCGGCCGGATCCTGAGCAGCCGGGCTCTCTTTCGACTGATACCGCGGCGACGCGGGCGAGAGCCAGCCCGTCGCCGCCAGCAGCGCCGAAACCGCCGCGGCCACCCCGAGCATCGCCGCCCAGCGGGCCCGCCTGCCGGTCAAGCCAGCCTTTCCAGCGCCGAGGTGAACGCCTCCGGTGGCACCTTCGCGCCCCCGCTGAACGGGTTCTGCAGCTGGTAGATCGCGAACAGCAGCAACGTGATCGTGCCGGCCAGGGTGGAGACGATGATGATGTGCGCGGCGAGCCGGGTGCCGCCGAACAGGTTGGGCAGCAGGATCGCCGTGATCAGGCTGCCGAGGATCAGCGCGAACCAGACGACCGCGCCGACCCCGCCGCCGCCGGAGTTGGCCAGCCGCTGCTGACGGGCCTGGTAGACCGACCAGATCTGGTTGCTGGCCTCGGTCTTGCGGTCGATCTGCCAGTCGCCGTCGACCTCGGCCGCGGCGACGGCCTGGCGCATCTGGTCGAGCTGCGTCCAGCCGGTCGCGGGCACCTCGCCGCCGTCGGCCAGGCGCGGCCACTCCTGCTGCTCGACGGTCTGCGCGTAGGCGACGGCGAGCTGGTGGACGCGATCCTTCACCTCGGCCGGCAGCGCGTCGGCCGCCCAGGTCGCCGCGATGAGGCTGTCGGCCTCGGTCTGGGCGTCCTGGCTCGCGGTGCCGACCGAATCGAACAGCGAGATGAGCACAAATGCGACGAGCACCGCGTGCAGCCCGCCGACGATGGTGAACACCTGGCCCGCCGCGTCGTTGTTGTCGGGCCTGCCCTCGTCCCAGCCGAACCGGCGGACCAGGTACGCGATCACGCCCCCGACGACGGCCGCGCCGGCCACCCAGAGACTGCCGGCCACGAAGATGTTCATCCGCGTCCTTTCACCCGCCGCGCGGGAAGTGGGGCCCCGGCGAATTCCCCCGCCGGGACCCGCTCAAGTTAGTCAGCCATTTTCGGGCCGACAACCGGGGATAACGCAATTCATCCGGGTGGCCTCACCCGCGCCGCGGTTATCGCCGGTTCGGCCCAGTTCACGGGCGGCGCGGCGGCCCGGACCACGGCCCAGGGCGATCACGAATTCCCCGTACGAGCTGGGAGTATTCCCGACCGGGTGACGCATGGGGACGGGCGGTGACCGGGTTCGCCCACCGCGCCGCCACCCGGTGTCCGGAATGGCGGTCGGCAATCAGGTGATTATCCCGACGACCCGATCGTGTCATTGTGCCGCCGGACGCGGTTGCTATGTTGATTTTGCGGCTCGCCGAACCCGCGAATAGCAGGAAATGGCAGGTCATGACCGCTGCGCCCGGACAGGGCGGGCGCGCTCCGACGTCAAATGATTGGGTGGTTCTCGCTGTGACTGTCACCGACCCGGTGGACTCCGTGAACGCGGGTGAGCAGGCGCCGTTGAGCCTCGGCCGGGCCGCGGCCCGCACCCTGGCCACAACGACCAAGTCCGTTCCGCAGATGCAGGGCATCTCCTCCCGCTGGCTGCTCAAGCTGCTCTCGTGGGTCGAGGTCTCCGGCGGCGCCTACCGCGTCAACCGCCGGCTCTCCTACGCCGTCGGCGACGGCCGGGTCACCTTCACCACCACCGGCTCCGAGGTCCGCGTCATCCCGCCCGAGCTCGGTGAACTCGCCCCGCTGCACGGCTTCGACGACGAAGAGGTCCTCGCCGAACTGGCGTCCCGGTTCAGCCAGCACGAGTACGAGCCCGGCGACGCCCTGGTCGAGTTCGGCAGCCGGGCCGACCAGGTGTTCCTCATCGCCCACGGCAAGATCACCAAGGTCGGCGTCGGCGCCTACGGCGACCAGACCGTCCTGGGGACCATGGCCGACGGGGACTACTTCGGCGAAACCGCCCTCATCCGCGACGACGGTATCTGGGAGTTCACCGCCAAAGCCGTCACCACCTGCACCGTCCTGACCCTGCCCCGCAACGCCTTCGACGACGTCCTCTCCCGCTCCGAGACCCTCCGGGCCCACCTCGACGCCTTCGTCGCCGGCGGCGACTCCGCGCGCAACGACCACGGCGAGGCGGAGATTTCGCTGGCGTCGGGGCATGACGGGGAGCCGACGCTGCCGGGCACGTTCGTCGACTACGAAGCCTCGCCGCGTGAGTACGAACTGTCGGTCGCCCAGACGGTGCTGCGAGTCCACTCGCGAGTCGCGGATCTCTACAACCAGCCGATGAACCAGATCGAGCAGCAGCTGCGGCTCACCGTCGAGGCGCTGCGGGAGCGCCAGGAACACGAATTGATCAACAACACCGACTTCGGCCTGCTGCACAACGCCGACTTCGCCCAGCGCATCCCCACCCGCACCGGTCCCCCGACCCCGGACGACCTCGACGAGCTCCTGGCCCTGGTGTGGAAGGACCCCGGGTTCTTCCTCGCCCACCCGAAGACGATCGCCGCGTTCGGGCGGGAATGCACCAAGGCCGGGGTCTACCCCGACGCCGTCGACCTCGGTGGGCACCACGTTCCGGCGTGGCGCGGGGTGCCGATCCTGCCGTGCAACAAGATCCCCGTCACCGAGACCCGCACCAGCTCGATCCTGCTGATGCGCACCGGTGAGCAGGCCCAGGGGGTGGTCGGGTTGCACCAGACCGGGCTGCCGGACGAGTACCAGCCGGGGCTGAACGTGCGGTTCATGGGCGTGTCCGAGCAGGCGATCATCTCGTACCTGGTGTCGGCCTACTACTCGGCCGCGGTGCTGGTGCCGGATGCGCTGGCGGTGCTGGAAAGCGCCGAGATCGGCCGGGAGGGGTAATGCCCGAGCCTGCGACACCACCTCGCAAGCCCGACGCGGAACCGCCGCGGCCCGGGCCGGGCCTGCCTCCGTCGGTCTTCGGGCCGACGGGACTGGGCACGGCCGCGGCCCGGGTCGTGCCGAAGCCCGCGGGCGCCCGTCCCCCTGAACCACCTGAACCCGATCGGCGCGTGAAACCTTGACAGTCACCGAAGAACCGGCGTCGCCCCAGCTGTCGCTGGGGGTCAAAGCGGCGCGGACGCTGAGCACCACGACCAAGTCGCTGCCGCAGATGCGCGGCATCACCACCCGCTGGCTGCTCTCCCAGCTGCCCTGGGTCGACGTCCCGGCCGGGTCGTACCGCGTCAACCGCCGCCTCACCTACACCGTCGGCGACGGTAAAGTCAGCTTCTACAACACCGGCGCCCGCATCCACGTCGTCCCCGCCGAACTCACCGAACTCGAACTCCTGCGCGGCTTCGGCGATGAAACCGCGCTAAGCGCCCTCGCGGAGGCGTTCGAACAACGCGAGTACGAACCCGGTGCGACCATCGTGGCCGCCGGCACCCCGCTCGACACGCTGATCCTCATCGCCCACGGCAAAGTCACCCGCCACGGCCGCGGCGAATACGGCGACGAGACGACGCTCTCCACCGCCACCGAAGGCGACCACTTCGGCGCCGACCTCCTCGCCCACAACAACGACACCTGGGACTTCACCGCCAAGGCCGCTACCCGCGTGCTTGCTCTGGTCCTGCCCGCCGACGCCTACGCCCGCCTCAACGGCCGGTCGGAGTCGCTGCGCGCGCACGTCGCCGACGCCCTCAGCCGGCCACGCAAACCCCACAACGGCAAGGGCGAAGCCAGCATCGACCTCTCCGCGGGACATGACGGTGAGCCGATCCTGTCGGGTACTTACGTCGACTACGACCCTTCACCGCGGGAGTACGACCTCGCCGTCGCCCAAACCGTGCTGCGGGTCCACAACCGCGTCACCGATCTCTACAACCAGCCCATGAACCAGCTCGAACAGCAACTCCGGCTGACGGTTGAAGCGTTGCGGGAGCGGCAGGAACACGAGCTGGTCAACAACACCGACTTCGGGCTCCTGCACAACGCCGACCTCAAACAACGCCTCACCACCCGCAACGGCCCACCCACCCCACTCGACATGGACGACCTGCTCTGCCGCCGCCGCAAAACCAAGTTCTTCCTCGCCCATCCGCGGGCGATCGCGGCGTTCGGGCGGGAATGCACCGCCCGCCGGATCTACCCCGACACCACCGTCCTGGACGGAAAGCGCGTCACCGCGTGGCGTGGGGTGCCGATCCTGCCGTGCGACAAGATCCCCGTCACCGACACCGGAACGACGTCGATCCTGGCCATGCGCACCGGCGAAGACGACGCCGGTGTCATCGGCCTGCGCCCCAAGGACCTGCCCGACGAATACCAACCCGGCCTCAACGTCCGCTTCATGAACATCAACGACCGCGCGGTGACGTCCTATTTGGTCAGTGCCTACCACTCCGCCGCGGTCCTGGTCCCGGACGCGCTCGGCGTGCTCACCGACGTCGAGATCGGCCGCTCATGACGACCATGAACACCCGCACCGCGACCCGCCCGGTCGCCGACGTCCTGGCCTGGAGCAAGGGGCTCGTCGACCCGGCGCTGCGCTCCGCGGCCGAACGGCTGCCGGACGCGATGCGGCGGATCGCCGGGTACCACTTCGGCTGGTGGGACGCCCAGGGTGAGCCGGCGTCCGCGGACGGTGGCAAGGCGCTGCGGCCGGCGCTGGTGCTGCTGTGCGCGGAGGCGGCGGGCGGCGACCCCGCGGACGCCGTCCCGGCCGCCGTCGCGGTCGAGCTCGTGCACAACTTTTCGCTGCTGCACGACGACGTCATGGACGGCGACACCACCCGGCGGCACCGGCCGACCGCGTGGACGGTCTTCGGCACCGGCCCGGCGGTGCTCGCCGGGGATGCGCTGCTGAGCCTGGCGTTCGAGCTGCTGACACCCGAAGGCGCGAAGCTGCTGTCCCAAGGGGTGCTGGACCTCCTGGAAGGGCAGGCCGCCGACCTGGATTTCGAGCAGCGCGACGACGTCACGCCCGCGGAGTGCGTCCGGATGGCCGGCGGCAAGACGGCGGCCCTGATCGGCGCCGCCTGCGAGCTCGGGGCGCTGTCCGGCGGCCAGGCCGGTCCGGTGCCGCGGTTCGGCGAGTTCGGCCGGTCGGTCGGGCTGGCGTTCCAGCACGTCGACGACCTGCTCGGGATCTGGGGTGACCCGGCCGAGACGGGGAAGCCGGTGTTCTCGGACCTGCAGAACCGCAAGAAGTCGCTGCCGGTGGTGACGGCGTTGTCGTCCGGCACTTCCGCAGGCGCGGAGCTGGCTTCGCTGTACGGGGGCGCGGACCCGCTGGACAACGCGGAGCTGTCCCGCGCGGCTTCGCTCGTCGAGGAGGCAGGCGGCCGCCAGTGGAGCCAGGCCCAGGCCGCGGCTTTGGTGGCGAAGGGACTTCGGGAGCTGGCGGCGGTCAACCCGGTCCCCCGCCCCGCGGCCGAACTGGCGGCCCTGGCCCGCCTGATCACCACCCGCACCCACTGATCAGGGGCATCACGCGTGACTGGAGAGGCATCACGCGTGTCTGCAGGGGCATCACGCGTGATTGGTGGGGCTTCAAGGCTGATGCCCCGCCAATCACGCGTGATGCCGTTCTGATCACGCGTGGTTCCCTTACTTGCCGGGGCGGGTGAGGCCGGCCTTGTCGGCTCCCAGGCTCAGGATGTTCTTGTCCGTGTCGGACAGGGCCTTGGTGACCTGCGCGGACGCCGGTGTTGTCGACAAGTCGAGAAGGCGGATCGGGGCGTCGAGCTTGATCAGGGTCGGGACGTACTCGGCCTTGTCGACCTTCCAGCCTTCGCCGTCGCGGACGAAGCGAAAACGCGCCGCCGCGCCTTCTTCGGTGTCGCCGCGCGGATCGGAGTGGCGGGCGATGCTGTTGCCGAGCCCGTAGGCCACCCACTTGCCGCCGATCTGCTCGAACGGCTGGACCACGTGGGCGTGGTGGCCGACGATCAGGTCGACGTCGTCCGACGCCAGGATCTTCTTGGCCTGGCTGCGTTGTTCGGCCGTCGGGTCGTGCTGGTACTCCACACCCCAGTGCAGGCTCGCGATCACGACCTGCGCCCCGGCCTGCCGCGCCTTCTTGGCCGCGGCGAGGACGTCGTCGACGTCGATCTGGTTGGCCAGCCACGGTTTCCCGGCCGGCACCTTGATGCCGTTGAACCCGAAGCTGTACGAGATCTGCGCGACCTTCACCCCGTGGACGTCGAGGATCAGGGGTTTCCCGGCCTCCGCGGCGGACCGCGCGGAGCCGGTGTGCTTGACGCCGATGTCGTCGAGCTTGTCCAGCGTCCGCGTGACCCCTTCGGAACCCTGGTCGATGGTGTGGTTCGACGACGTCGAGCAGGTGTCGTAGCCGGTGTCCTTGAGCGCGTCGGCGATTTCCGGCGGTGCACTGAACGACGGGTACCCGCTGTACGGCCCGCCTTCCGGCGCCAGCGGCGTCTCGAGGTGGCAGATCCCGAGGTCGGCGCCGGAGATCAGCGGCTTGACCCCGGCCAGCAGCGGGCGGTAGTCGATCTTCCCGCCGCCGTCGGCCTCGGCCTGCTCGGTCAGCGCCGGGTGGATCAGGACGTCGCCGGTCGCGACGACGCTGAACGACCCCTCGGGCGCGGCGCCCGCCCCGGACGAGGGCGAGGCCGTCTCCGGGAACGGTGTCGGCGCCGGGCCGGACTGCGCCGGGCTGCTGCAGGCGGCCGCCAGGACGGCGACACCGGCGAGCGCGGCGACGCGGTGCTTCCTCATCGGATCCCCCTCCGGGCGTGGTCCGGTCATCCTGCCAGCCGGGCGAACCCGGCAGAGACGGCATCCCGGTCACCGGCGAATCGCACCACAGTCGACAACACCGATCACAACATTCGCACAGGACAAAACCGGACAACGCCCAGGACAACGACGAAAAAATACGATAAATGGCCGAACGCGAGCAGACAGCCCATCACGGAGAGTAGGTGTCGCTCCGCTAACTGCGTGGCCATCCAGCCTTGACGCTCCACGAACGGGTGTT
The DNA here is from genome assembly GCF_044453095.1 of Amycolatopsis sp. NPDC051758. NCBI lineage: Bacteria > Bacillati > Actinomycetota > Actinomycetes > Pseudonocardiales > Pseudonocardiaceae > Amycolatopsis > Amycolatopsis sp. NPDC051758. The sequence continues at coordinate 575,324 of NZ_JBITCJ010000006.1, forward strand.
TTGTAATACGAGTCACTCGGCGGTAACCCGCTTGCAACACTCGTCCCCGGCCCCATGGGAGCACTCGATGTCCACATACCCGCACAGGTCACGGACCTGGAGCGTTGTTGGTTGTTGTTTGATTGCTGGTGTCATGTTGGCCGCGTGCTCCTCAGGCAAGACCGAAGCACCCGCGTCGCAGCAGGCGCCGGCCAACGGCAAGATCACCCTCTACTACCTGCAGAAACAGGGTGACCAGCAGTACTTCGTCGAGCAGGCGCAGGGCGCGCAGGAGAAGGCGAAGGAGCTCGGCGTCGAGCTCAAGGTCGTCAACCTCGGCCAGGACGCCAACAAGGCGATCACCGAGCTGGACGCCGCGGTCGCGCAGGGCGCGAACGGCGTCGCCATCGTCGTCCCCGACCAGGCCATCGGCCCGCAGGTGATCGACAAGGCCAAGAGCGCGGGCATCCCGATCATCGCCTCCGACGACGTCATCAAGGACGGCACCGGCGCGAAGGCCCCGTTCGTCGGCTTCAACGGCAGCCAGATGGGCGACTCGGTCGGCAGCGAGGCCGGGAAGCTGTTCAAGGCCGCCGGCTGGGCCGCCGCCGACACCAAGATCATCAGCGCCTACAAGCAGGACCTCAGCGTCTGCACCGACCGCGTCAACGCCGCCAAGGCCGCGTTCGCGAAGGCCGGCGACCCGGGTGTCCAGGTGATCGACGTCGGCACCGACAACTCGCCGGTCGACGCGCAGAACCGCTCCGGTGCGGTGATCGGCTCCAACCCGGGTGTCAAGCACTGGGTGGTCTGGGGCTGCAACGACGAGAACGAAACCGGTGTCGTGACGGCGCTGGCCAACTCGGGCGTCGCGGCGAACAACATCATCGGTGTCGGGCTCGGCGCCTACCTCACCTGCAAGGACTGGGCGGCCGGCAAGGACACCGGCAACAAGTCCGCGCTCTACATCTCCGGCGCCGAGGTCGGCCGCTCGGCGATCCAGGTGCTGGTGGACAAGGTGAAGAACGGCAAGGAGCTGCCCGCGGAGACGATCGCGAAGACCACGATCGTCAACAAGGACAACTACAAGCAGGCCGGCGTCAACTGCACCTGACCGATCTCCCGCGGGCGGCGCCTTCCCCGGGAAGTGCCGCCCGCGGGTCACACCGCCGAAGGAACACCATGTCCTCCTCTCCACCCCCGCTCGCCGTCGAGGGCATCGGCAAGCGCTTCTCCGGTGTCACCGCCCTCGACGACGTCTCCCTGGAGTTCCGCTCCGGCGAGGTGCTGGCGCTGATGGGCGAGAACGGCGCCGGGAAGTCGACGCTGCTGCGTGTGCTCTCCGGCGACCAGGGCCCCGACGACGGCCGGCTGCTGCTCGACGGCGCCGAGGTCACCTTCGACACCCCGCGCGCGGCGATGGCCGCCGGGGTGCGCGTGATCTACCAGGAACCCGAGATCATCCCGCACGTTTCGGTGGCGGAGAACGTCTTCGTCGGCGAACTGCCGGCCAAGGCGCGGGTCTTCAACCGCCGCACGCTCTTGAAGGCGACGCAGGACGCGCTCGCCGAGTACGGCTTCGAAGGCGTGCTCAACCCCGCGACGCTCGGCGTCGCGCTTTCTGCCGCCCAGCGGCAGATCGTCGAGATCCTGCGTGTGCTCACCGCGGCCACCCCGCCGCGGGTGATCGCCTTCGACGAGCCGACGTCGTCGCTGTCCGAGCACGAGGTCGAGGCGCTGTTCCGGCTGATCGGACGGCTGCGCGACAGCGGGGTCGCGGTCGTCTACGTCTCGCACCGGATGAAGGAGATCTTCCAGCTCGCGGACCGCGTCGCGGTGCTGCGCGACGGCAAGCTCGTCGGTGTCCAGCAGGTCGCGGAGACCGACGAGCCCGGCCTGGTCCGGATGATGATCGGCCGCGACCTCTCGGCCCTCGAACGCCGCACCACGCAGGACACCGGTGACGTCGTGCTGAAGCTGGACGACGTCACGACCGACGACGTCACCGGCATCTCGCTGCAGGTCCGCGCGGGTGAGGTCGTCTGCCTGGCCGGGCTGGTCGGCGCCGGCCGCTCCGAGCTGGCCCGCGCGATCGTCGGCGACCTGCCGATCCGGTCCGGAACCGTTGAGCTCGACGGGAAGCGCCTCCGGGCGCACAACCCGGGTGACGCGGTCAAAGCCGGCATCGGCTTCGCGCCGGAAGAACGCAAGACGGACGCGTTGCTCATGCAGCGGTCCGTCCGCGACAACATCTCCATCTCGGTCCTCGACCGCCTTCGCCGCTTCCGCGTCGTGAAGCGTGCGAAGGAACGCGCGCTCGTCGAGGAGTACGTACGCGAGCTTCGGGTGCGGACGCCGTCGATGGAGCAGGAAGTCCGCAAGCTGTCCGGCGGCAACCAGCAGAAGGCCGTCCTCGCGCGTTGGCTCGCGCGCCGGCCGAAGCTGCTGATCCTCGACGAGCCGACGCGCGGGGTCGACGTCGGCGCGAAGGCGGAGATCTACCGGATCGTCGACGGCCTGGCCGCGGAAGGCATCGCCCTGCTGGTGATCTCCTCCGACCTGCCCGAGGTGCTGACGCTCGCCGACCGCATCCTCGTGATGCGCGCCGGGCGCCTGGCCGGCGAGATCAGCCGCGACGACGCGACCGAGGAAGCCGTGCTGACCCTCGCCATCCCCGAAACCGAACCAGCCGTAGAAGAGCAGCAGGAGATCGGCGCATGAGTACCCCCACCCAGGAGAAGGCCGCCCAGGAACCCGGCGCGCCGCAGCAGCCGTCCGTGGTCCGCCGGGTGCTGACCGGCATCGGCGTGCAGAACTCGAGCCTGATCATCACCTTGATCGCGCTGATCGTCCTGCTGAGCGTCCTGAACGACAACTTCCTGCGCACCAACAACCTGCTGCTGATCGGCAGCGCGATCACCATCATGGGGCTGCTGGCCCTGGTGCAGACCCTGGTGATCATCCTGGGCGCGCTGGACATCTCGGTCGGCTCGATGGCCGGGCTCGCCTCGGTCGTCTCGGCGATGGTGTTCACCTCCAGCGGCAACGCGGAGGTCGGCATCCTCGCCGCGGTCGGCGTCGGCATCCTCTGCGGCCTGGTCAACGGCATGATCATCATCTTCGGCCGGGTCAACCCGGTGGTCGCGACGCTGGCCATGCTGGCCACCTACAAGGGCATCGCGCAGGTGATCTCCGACGGCAAGTCGCAGGGTTACACCGGCGGTGACGACCTGTTCATCTTCCTGGCCAAGGGCGCCATCCTCGGCCTGCCGTCGCTGGTGTGGGTGTTCCTGATCGTCGCGGCGGCACTGCACTTCCTGCTCAAGTACACCGACATCGGCCGCAACGTCTACGCGATCGGTGGCAACGACACCGCCGCCCGGCTGGCCGGCATCAACATCAACCGCTACATCATCGGCGTCTACGCGCTGGTCGGCGTGGTCGCGGCGATCGCGGGCATCCTGATCACCGCGCGCACCGGCTCGGGCCAGCCGGTGTCCGGGTCGGAAGGCCTGGAACTGCAGGCCGTCACCGGCGCCGCGCTCGGCGGCACGATGCTCAAGGGCGGGCGTGGCTCGATCATCTCCACCGTGCTCGCGGTGATCATCCTGGGCGTGCTCGACAACGGCATGTCCGGGCTGGGCATCAACCCGTTCTGGCAGAACGTCGCCCACGGCGCGCTGCTGGTGATCGCGGTCGTGCTGCAGCAGCTGCGCAGCGGAGAGCGCCGCGTCGGCCTGCCCGAGTAGCGCGGGCGAAGGCGATGAGCGATCCCGGCGGGCGTGGCCTGCACGCCCGCATCGTCGACGAACTGGGCAGGCTCATCGTGGAAGGCGTCCTCGGGGACGGGCAGCCGCTCGTCCCCGAGGAGCTCGGCCGGCGGTTCTCCGCGTCCCGGACCGTGGTCCGCGAGGCGCTGCGTGTGCTGGAGTCCAAGGGCATGGTGACCGCCCGGCCGCGGGTCGGCACCTGGACGCTGCCGCCCGACGCCTGGGACGCGATCGACCCGGACGTCATCGCCTGGCGCGTCAACGGACCCGACGGCCGCAAGCACCTGCACGAGCTGCTGGAGCTGCGGCTGATGATCGAGCCGCAGGCGGCGCGGATGGCCGCGCGGCACCGGCGGCCGGACGAGCTTTCGGCGATGGCGGCGGCCTACGAGCTGATGGCCGACGCGGTCGAACGTGCCGACACCGCGGCGTTCCGGGAGGCCGACTCACGGTTCCACGCGGCGCTGATCCGCGCGTCCGGGAACGCGCTGATCGCGCAGCTGCAGGTGCCCGTGGTGGCCGCGCTGACCGCGCACGGCGAGCCGATGGAACTGCCGGAGGGCAACACCCTCGTCGCGCACTCCCGCGTCCTCACGCTGGTGCTGGCGAAGAACGCCGACGGCGCCGAGTCCGCTTCGCGCCGGTTGCTGGAAACCGTTGCGCCGTACCGCTCACCGGCACCTTGACACGTCCAGCGGGAAGCCTGAACACTCGCTGCGACCCACCCGCCGCCATGACGTGCTGAGGAGGACGCTTCCATGCGTTTCCCGGGTATTCGTGGTTTTGGCGTGCTCGCGGCCGCGGTGGTGGCGGGCGGGCTGTTCACGGCGCCGACGGCTACCGCTTCGGCTGTCGAGTGCGCCGTTTCGGATCAGATGGTGGCCGCGGGCAACTACTGGGTGGCCAACGGGACGAACCTGGACGCGCCGGACTGGCAGAACGCGACGTTCCACGTCGGCAACCTCGCGCTGGTCCGGACCACCGGCCAGTCCAACCACAAGACGCTGCCGTGGGCGCAGGCCAACGGTTACCAGCTGCCGCTCGACCCGAAGCGGCCGTTCTTCCCGGACAACCAGGCCGCCGGCGAGGCGTACCTGGACCTGTACACGTACTTCCACCCGGAGATCTCGCTGGACTCGATCCGCACGCGGATCCGCGACGAGGTCGCCTCGGTACAGGCCGGGCACCGCGACTACTGGAACTACGTCGACGCGCTGAACATGGCGATGCCGTCGTTCGCCCGGATGAGCGCGATCGACCACGATCCGTCCTATTTGGACACCATGGACAAGCTGTTCCGCTCGTCGGAGCACAAGCTGTTCAACGAGTTCACCGGCCTCTGGTACCGCGACACGCGGTTCACCGGCTCGGGGGTGTTCTGGTCCCGCGGCAACGGCTGGGCGCTGTCGGCGCTGACGAAGGTGCTGCAGGTCCTGCCCACCGACGACCCCCGTCGCCCGGAATACCTGCGTGTGTACAGGAAGATGGCGGCCACGCTGGCGCTGACGCAGCGCCGTGACGGCTTCTGGAATTCGGACCTGCTGAACCCGTTCGACCACGGCGGCCCGGAGACCAGCGGCACGGCCTTCTTCACGTTCGGCATCGGCTGGGGTGTCAACGCGGGCATCCTCGACGCGAAGCGGTTCCGCCCGGTGGTCGACAAGGCGTGGACGGCATTGTCGACGAAGGCCCTGCAGGCAGACGGCAAGGTCGGCTACGTCCAGCCGGTCGGCGACCGCCCGGCAACGGCGAAGGTGACGGACACCGCGGCCTACGGCGTCGGCGCGTTCCTGCTGGCGGGCCAGGAAGTGGCCAAGCTCCAGGGCTGCTCCGCGGAGTGAGGCTTCAGCTCGGCAGCAGCTGGGTGAGATCGCCGACGATCCGCTCGGCCGGCAGGCCCGCCGCCGTGAAGCCGGCGGCGGGCTCCGTGCCGCTCAGCACCCCGACGAAGGGGACGGCCCGGGCTTCGGCGACCCGGAAGTCGCGCACGCTGTCCCCGATGAACAGCAGGTCCGCCGGGGCGTAACCACCGCGGGCCAGGTTCTCGAGGACACCGTCGAGCACCCGCGGATCCGGTTTGTGGAACGGCGTTTCCTCGTGCCCGTAGATCCGCGCGAAGTGGCCGGTGAGGCCCAGCGCGTCCAGGTCCTGGGTGACCAGGGCGCGGCTGCCGCCGGTGACGATCTCCATCCGCACCGACCGGGCCGCGAGGTGGCCCAGCAGCTCCGGCGCGCCCGGCGCGGCTTCCGGGTGGCGCACGCTCATCGCGAGCCGGTAGCGCCCCACGAACGCCTCGGGGTCGACCGACGGCACGATCGCCGCGACGAACCGGTCGAACGGGAGCCCCCACGCGGCCTCGATGGCTTCCCGGGTGAGCGTGACCCGGAACGAGCGAGCGGTCGCGATGAGGATGTTCCAGCGGGTCTTCGCGGTGGCGAGCACGGTGTCGTCGCAGTCGAACAGCACCGCCCGCGCGCGCCGGACCAGCTCAGCCGCTTCCCCCGCCATGCAACCCCCCTCGGTGACCACCTCGCTCCACGATGTCACACCGGGCTCACTTCAGGCAGTCACCCGGCTCGCCGCGGGTCAGGGCCGGGTCGTCCTGGAGGAACGTCTTCGCCACGCCGGGGCCGCTCGAGCGGGTCTCGAACCGGACCGTCACCCGGCCGTGGCCGGCGCCCTGGACCCAGCCGGTGCCGTGCTCCGCGTGCACCACGTCGTCACCCTGCCGCCAGGTCGACGGCGGCGGCGCCGTGACCGGGGCGGCCGAGACCACCGTGGACGCCGGGGTCTCCGGCACGGCGAGGGTGAACAGCGCGTCCTGGTGCGGCACCGAGAGGCCGCTGTAGGCGACACCCGCGAGCCGGATCCCGCCGAACTCCGCCGGGTCGAGCAGCAGCCGCTCGGCGGTCGCCGCGAGCTCGGCCAGGTCGTCGGTCGGGGCGGAGATCGTCTCGGAGCGGGTCACCGTGTGCATGTCGGTGTGCCGCAGCTTGATCACCACCGTGCGGGCCACGCGCTCGGCCTTGACCAGCCGCGCGTGCGCGCCGACGGCGATCCGCCGGACCTCGGCGCGGAGCGTGGCCAGGTCCTTGATGTCGGTGTCGAACGTCGTCTCGGCGCTGACCTGCTTGGTCTCGCCGCGGTCGGCCACCGGGCGGTCGTCGAAGCCGGTGGCCAGCTTGCGCAGGTCGCGCCCGACGACCCCGCCGAGCGTGGCGACGGCGTCCTGTTCGGACAGTGCCGCGAGCTGCCCGAGCGTCTGGACGCCGATGAACCGCAGCTTGCCCTCGGCGACCGGGCCGATCCCCCACAGCGCGCGCACCGGCAGCGGCGCGAGGAACTCGCGTTCGGTGCCCTGCGGCACCACCAGCAGCCCGTCCGGCTTGGCTTCGTCGGAGGCGATCTTCGCGATCTGCTTGCCGTTGCCCGCGCCGATCGACGCCACCAGGCCCGTCTCCGAACGGATCCGCTCCCGGAGCGACGCGCAGAACTCCGTCACCGCTTCGAGGGACACGCCCGCGAGCTGCGGTGGTTCGGCGAAGGCTTCGTCGAGGGAGATCTTCTCCAGCACCGGCGCCACCGCGGTGACAACGGCGAAGACCTCCTGGCTGAGCCGCTCGTACACGCGGAAGCGCGGCGGCACGATCACGCCGTTGGCCGGGAGCAGCCGCCGGGCCTGCGCCATCGGCATCGCCGAGTGGATGCCGAACGCGCGGGACTCGTAACTCGCGCCCGCCACGACACCGCGGGGCCCGGCGCCGCCGACGAGCACCGGGCGGCCGGTCAGCGTCGGGCGGGTGAGCTGCTCGGCCGACGCGTAGAAGGCATCCAGATCGAGGTGGATCACCCAGCGGGCCACGTCACTCCCCGCCGGTGGCGTCCAGCAGCTGGTGGAGCGCCTTCGTGTAACTCTCGAACGCGGCGCGCCCGGCGGCGGTCAGCCGGACGAGCGTCACCGGCGTGCGGTGCTCGTAGGCCTTGGTGATCTCGACGTACTCGGCGTCCTCGAGCTTGCGCAGGTGCGTCGAGAGGTTGCCGGCCGTCATGTCCAGGAGCTGCTGCAGCCGCGGGAAGGTGATCTGGTCGGCGGCGTGCAGCCCGGCGAGCGCGACCGTGACCCGCAACCGCGCCTGGGCGTGGATGACCGGGTCGAGCTGCGGCAGCGGTTCGGTCATCGGCGGCCGGACTTCTCACGCACGAAGTAGACGATCGCGCCGAGCAGGAACCCACCGCCACCGCAGACGGCGAGCACGAGGAAGTTGCCGGGGAACCCCACCAGCACGCTCAGCGCGGCCGACACGATCATCCACGCGCCGAGGCCGTACATCAGCTTGTCCTGCCACAGCATGCCGCCGGCCAGGTACAGCACGCCGGTCAGCAGCAGCCAGGTGCCCGACCACAGGAGCGACACCTGGTCGGAGGACAGCGAGCCGAACTGCGTGATCCGGATGTCGATCACGCTCAACCCGATCGAGGAGAGCGCCCAGCTGTAGCCGTACATCGCGCCGACCGTCTTGGACGGGCCGCGGATCCCCCGCCCGGCCCGGGCGCTGACGACGCCGGTGTAGACCATCGCGGCCACGAACAGCACCGCGACGACCACCCCGCCGACCCAGCCGGGCACGGTGTCGGTCTGCGTCGTGAAGTACGTGAAGCCCCAGCCCACGATCCAGGCGAAGGCCCAGGCCGCGAGCATGCGCGCCGGGCCCCCGCCCAGTTCCCGGCGCATCCGCCGGTTCTGCTGGGCGATCAGGTTCAGCGACTCCTCCGCCGACAACGGCTCGTCGTCCACCCGTCCCGCCCTTCGTCCGCGCAGACCCCTCAGTACTGCACGGAGGTTAACAAGCATTCACAGCCTGGCCGTGTCCAGCCGGAACCGGCGCACCACGATCAGCGCCGGGACGACCAGCCAGCCCGCGAGCACGAGCGCCGCCAGGCCCGTTCCGCCGGTGTGCGCCAGCGGTTCGAGACCCACCAGGCCGAGCCAGTACGTCGGGAAGAAGTGCGCCAGGGTCGCCATCCACTCCGGGAGGACGTAGAGCGGGATCCACAGGCCGCCGAGCATGCCGAGCGGCATCATCAGCGCGCCGGTGACCGCGCCGACCGTGTCCCCCTTGCCGAACAGGCCGATGGCCAGGCCCAGCACGGCGAACGGGAGCACGCCGAGCCACAGCGACACCAGCACCAGGCCCCACTGCGCGGCGCTCAGGTGGATGCCCATCGCCAGTCCGGCGAGGAACACCACCACGAGTACCGGCAGCGCCACCGCCATCGCCGAGATGACCTTGACGACCAGGTAACCGGGGCCGCGCATCGGCGTCAGCCGCAGCTGCCGCTGCCAGCCGTCGGTGCGTTCCTGCGCGACGCGGGTGCCGGTGAACAGGGCGCCGCCGCTCGCGCCGTACGCGGCGAGCTTGATCATCGTCTCGACGTCCGCCGGGATGCCGCTCGGCGTGGCGAGCTTGCCGAAGATCGAGCCGAACAGCACGAACATCGCCACCGGCATGCCGATGGTGAAGATCGTGAACTGCGGGCTGCGGACGATCCGCTTGATCTCCAGGCTCAGGTAGGTGGTGTTCACGCGGCCGCCCCTTCGGTCTCGTCTGCGGTGAGCGCCAGGAAGGCCTCTTCGAGGCCCAGCGCGGTGATTTCGATGTCGGCGGCCTGCGGGTACTCCGCCAGCAACGCACGGATCGCGGCGTCCGAGTCGGCGCAGGCAAGCTCGGCGCGACCGGCGCGCAGCTGCACGGTCGTGACGCCTGGGAGCCGCGCCAGGTCGGCTTCGGCGGCGCCGGGCACGGCGGCCTTGAGCACCCGCCCGGACACCGCGGCCCGGACCTCGGCGACCGGGCCGTCGGCGACCACGGCGCCGTGGCGCATCAGCACCACGCGGTCGGCGTAGTCCTCGGCTTCGGCGAGGTAGTGCGTCGCGAAGAGCACGGTGCGGCCGGTGGCGGCGAACTCGCGGATCGCCGTCCAGAAGGCCCGCCTGCCCTCGACGTCCATCGCGGCGGTGGGCTCGTCGAGGACGAGCAGCTGCGGGTCGCCGGCCAGGGCGAGGGCGAACCGCACCCGCTGCCGCTCACCGCCGGAAAGCTTGCCGCAGCGGCGTTTCACGAGCTTCTCGAGGCCTGCCCGGGCGATCACCTCGGCGGCGGGCAGCGGCTTCGCGTGCGTCGAGACGACCAGGTCGACGATCTCGCCGACGGTGGCGTCCGGCAGCAGCGCGCCGTTCTGCATCATCGCGCCGAGCAGGCCCTGGTCGACGGCCTCGCGCGGAGTACCCCCGGCGACCGTGACCTCCCCCGCGTCCGGCTTGGTCAGGCCCAGCAGCATGTCGACGGTGGTCGACTTGCCCGCACCGTTCGGCCCGAGCAGCGCGACGACCTCGCCGGGCGTGACCTCGACGGTCACCCCGTCGACGGCCGTGACCTGACCGAACCGCTTGGTCAGGCGGTGGAGTGTGAACGCCGGTCCCCCGGTCATGGCGCTCTCCCTTCGTTCGTGGACTTTGCATCGCAAAGTCGATACGCACTTTGTAACACAAAGTCCGCGCATCTTCAAAGCCCACGGTGCTGGAAAGCATGAAAAACGGGGTGCCGGGCACTGGGCCCGACACCCCGTCTCTCCGGGTTACTGCAGGTCAGCCGGTAAACCGCCCGGCGACCAGCCCCTGGGTGGCGCCCAGGTCGGCCTTGGCCGCGGCCGGCGCCGGGGGTGTCGGCTGCGGCAGCGGGGCGCACTCGACGTCGGACGTGCGGCCCGGCTTGCGGGCCGGGAGCGCGCCCGTCGCCAGGTAGTCCGCGATCTTGTTGTCGACACACGCGTTGCCGCGCGGGGTGATCGCGTGGCTGGTGCCGCCCGGCTCCGCGATCAGCGACGCACCCGGGAAGCGGCTGCGGACCTCGAGGCTGCCCTCGTACGGCGTCGCCGCGTCGAGCGTCTCGTCGATCATCAGGACGCTCTTGACACCACTGCCGTCGATCTTGGTGGGCTTGCCGGCCTTCGCGGGCCAGTACAGGCACGGCGCGTTGAACCACGCGTTCTGCCAGGTGAAGTACGGCGCCTTGGTGAAGGTCTTCCAGTTGTCGCGCTTCCACTGGTTCCAGCTCTGCGGCCACTGGACGTCGCTGCACTGGACGGCGAGGTAGACCGCGTAGCCGTTGTCGTCACCACGGCCGCCGAAGGCCTCGAACAGCGACTTCCAGTTCTGCCAGTCACCCTGGTTGACGAACCGGGAGAGCGCGTCGCCCAGCAGCGTCCACCGCAGCTGGTAGTAGCTCGCCTGCTGGATGACGTCGAGGATCTCGTCCGGCCCGATCACGCCGCCGGCCGGGTTGAACGATGCCTTGAGCAGCTGCTCGTTGACCACGCGCTGCACCGCGGACTGCGTCTTGCCGAGGTGGTAGACGTCGTCGTGCTGGGCGAGCCAGCCGAACCAGATCAGGATGTTCTTGTCGAACGCGACGTCCTGGTCGAGGTTGTCGCCGTACCAGACGCCCCGCGGGTCGACGGTCGAGTCGAGCACCATCCGGCGGACGTTCTGCGGGAACAGCGAGCCGTACACCTGACCGAGGTAGGTGCCGTAGGAGTAGCCGTAGAAGTTCAGCTGCTTCTGCCCGAGCGCCTTCCGGATGGAGTCCATGTCCTTGACCGTGTCGGTCGTCTTCATGTTCTCCAGCAGCGCGCGCGAGTTGTTCTTGGCGCACGCCTCGGCGTACCCCTTGGCGCGGTTGAGCCAGGTCCGCTCGAGCTGCGGGGTGAACGGCGCGTACTCCGGCCGGTCGTAGTCCATGTAGTTCGGGTCGCAGCTCAGCGCGGGCTTGCTGGCCCCGACCCCACGCGGGTCGAAACCGACCCAGTCGTAGGCGTCCCCGGCGTGGTTGGGGACCCGCGGACCGCGAGTGGCGAGCAGCAGGCCGGAGCCGCCGGGGCCGCCCGGGTTGGTCAGCATGACGCCCTGGTACTGCGCGTCCGCGACCTTGTGCTTGACGCGGCTGACCGCGAGCTGGACCTGCTCGCCGTTCGGCTTCGAGTAGTCGAGGGGGACCCCCAGGTAACCGCACTCGGCGCCGGCGGCGACCAGCGTGGGATCGGCACACGGCCCCCAGGCGATCGTCGCCTGTTTCGCGGCTGCGGCAGCTGCGGGCGCGGCGGTCGCGGCCGGCGCGGCCACGAGCGCGGACGCCACCGCGGCGGCGGCCACCGCGGCGACGGCCACCCGGGAAAAACGGGCACGTCTCACTGTTTTCTCCCTATTTCTGCTCCGACGAAGCGGGTGAACCCTAGACCCGCGCGCGCCGGGCGGGGACGGCAAACGGGGGTGTGACCGTGAATGCCCTACGAAAGGTGGAAATCGGGTGGCGCGGGCGTTCCGGGACGCCGTACGGTGTCCGTCATGATCTACTTCATCCGGATCCGCTCCGTCTGAGACGGCGTGACCGCCGGACCGCCCGCGTACCGGGCCTGGTCCCCTCTTCTGCGCGCCGTCGGTTCTTTCTCCCCTTGAAGGAGCTTTCATGCTGCGCAAACACATCGTCATGGTCGGCTGCACCGCGCCGAGCCACGTCTACCCGTCGCTGGGCGTCATCAGTGAGCTGGTGCGCCGCGGGCACCGGGTGTCCTACGTCGTCGGCGAACCGCTGGCCGGGCTCGTTTCCCCGACCGGCGCGTCGGTGGTCGCCCACCCGACGATCTTCCCGCTCGGCGAGGCCGCCGTCTGGCCGGACGACCCGGCCGACGCGATGCGCGTCTTCCTCGACGAAGCGATCGCGATCCACCCCCGGCTGACGGCGGCGTTCGACCACGACCGGCCCGACCTGCTGCTGTACGACATCGGCGGGCTGGGCGCACCCCTGCTCGGCGCGCGGTACGACGTGCCCGCCGTGCAGCTCTCGCCGACGCTGGTGGCGTGGGAGGGTTACGACGAAGACATGGCGCCGGTGATGGACCCGATCAAGGCGTCACCGTCCGGTGTGGACTATGTCGCGACGTTCACCGCTTGGCTGCGCGCGAACGGGATCGACGCGGACGCGTGGGGGTGGCTGGGGCACCCGGCGCGGATCCTGTCGCTGATCCCGCGGGCGATGCAGCCCCACGAGGACCGGGTCGGCCCGCACGTGCGGTTCGTCGGGCCGTGCCTGGATCCCGCTCGGCTGGCCGACCGTTCGTGGACCCCGCCGTCTTCGGGCCGTCCGGTGCTGCTGGTGTCGTTCGGGACGGCGTACAACGACCAGCTCGACGTCTACCGGGCGTGCATCGAGGCGTTCGCCGCGGACTGGCACGTCGTGATGGCGATCGGGAAGCACGTGTCGCCTGATTCACTGGGCCCGCTGCCGGATTCGGTGGAGGTGTTCGCTTCGGTGCCGCAGCTGGCGGTGCTCGACGCGGCCTCGGCGTTCATCACGCACGCGGGAATGGGCGGGGCGACGGAGTCGTTGTGGTTCGGCGTCCCGACGGTGGCCGTTCCCCAGGCAGCGGACCAGTTCGGGAACGCCGACCAGCTGGAGGCGCTCGGGGTGGGCCGTCATTTGCCGGCTTCGTCGGTGACGGTCTCGTCGTTGCGGTCGGCGGTCGAGGAAGTGACGTCGTCGGCTTCGGTGGCGGCGCGGCTGGCTTCGTTGAAGGCGGAGGTTCGTGGCCACGGCGGCGTTCCGGCCGCCGCGGACGCGGTCGAGTCCTATTTGGAGTGACGGAACCGGCTGAACACGCCTAGTCCGAGCATGGTCGCGAAGACGACGGCCAGCACGAGGACCGGCCAGCCGACGTGCACCGTCATCAGCACGATCAGCAGGACCAGGGTCAGCCCGGCGGTCCCGAAGTAGAACCGGGCGCTCCGGCGAGCCGCGTCCGGGTCGAGACTGTCCTCGACCGGCTGCGGCTCGGGTGCCCGCGCCGCTTTCGGTGCGGGCACCACCCGGGGTGGCGGCGCGGCAGGACGCCGGGCAGCGGACCCCGCTCGGGGGCGGTCTGCCGGCGGTGGATCGGTGGCCCGTACCGGTCTCGGCACCACGGCGGGCTTCTGCCGAAGCGGCGGCACAGCCGGATGCCCGTCGGCGGAAACCGCGCCGGGTCTCTCCCGCGGAGCTGCCTCGGGCACCTCCTGCCGCGCGGCCCCAGGCTTCATCGCTGCCGCAGGTGCCACGGTCCCCGCCGCGAGCGCATCCGCCACCGGCTCGGCAGTCACCTGCGGTTCCGGCTCGGCGACAACCGGCACCGGCTCAGCCGCGGCCCGCCGCTCGGACTCCACAACAACCGGCTCGGCAGCCGCCCGCGGTTCCAGCTCGGGTATGTGCGGCTCCGGAACCGCCGCCGCAGCCGGCCCCTCCGCCTCCGTCATCCAAGCGGCCGCCGCCCCCGACACCATCCGGCTGTCGTCGTCCACCAGCTTCCGGATCTCCCCCGCCGTCCGCTCCCGCACCACGGCGTTCCCCACCCGGTTCAGCCGCTTCAACCCCTCCAGCGCACTCAACCGGTCGGTCGCGATCGGGCTCGCCAACCCGTGCCTCAGGTACTCCGGCAACGTCCACCGAGGATTGCGCGCCAGGACGATCCGGCCCTCCACATCGGACTGGTGCTTCGGCCGCTGCCGCGGCATTTCCGCCACCACCCGCTCGTGGACGTAGCTGTACAGCTCGTCGACCGTCACGTCACCGTCACCGTCGAGGTCCGCGCTGCCGTCGCGCAGGCCCGCCACCAAGTGCCGCGTGAACAGGGAACGGGCCGCGGAACCCACGACCGCGTCACCCTCGAACGAATACTGCGTTGCGTCCGACGCCGTCAGCACCGCGCGGCCGCGGCCCTGGAACCGCTCCAGCGTGTGCACGTCGGTGGCCGCCTTCGCGAGTTTGCCCGCCGGGAACGCGCCGCTGTAACAACAATCCAGCACGAGCACCTTCTGCCGCGACGGGCAGCCGGCCAGTGCGCGGTCCACCAGCTCCGCCGCCAGCGCCGTGAACATCAGGCTGTCGCGGCGGGTGTTGGCCATCGCCAGGTACAGGCTGCCGTCGTCGTCCTTGACGCCGTGGCCGGTGAAGTACAGCAGGGTGAGCTCGTCACGACGGCGGACGCGGTAGAACTCGCCGATCGCCTCGCCCACCACGTGGTGTGGCTGGTCGATCAGCGTCGTCACCTCGAAACCGGCGATCGACGGGTCGCTCAGCACCTCTTCCAGGGCCCGCGCGTCCCCGCCGGGGGCCGTCAGCCGCCGCAGCGCCGGGTCGGCGTACGTCTCGGTCGCGATCAGCAGCGCGTGGCGGCCGGCCACGTCAGCCGTGCCGCCGGACGAAGGCGTCGATCAGCTGCTGCCGCTCGGCCGAGGTCGCCCGCTCCAGCTCGACGGTGTCACCGTCGACGGTCACCTTGATCCGGTGCTTGCCCGCCTGCCGGCCGAGCCACTCGCGCAGCGTCTCGAGCAGCCCCGGGAACACCCCGCCGGCCGCGCTGAACGCGACCACGAGCGACCCGATCGTCACCGGGTCGGCGGCCTTCGCGCCCGCTGGGAGGTCGCCGGCGACGGCGAGCACGTCGACGTCCAGCTCACCCAGTTCGGCCCGTAGCCGCCGGGCGAGCCGGTCGAGTTCCTCGTCGCCGGCTTCGTCCTCCACCTCGAGCCGCACCAGCGCGCGCTGGGTGTCCGGTTCGGTCATCGGCACATGGTCCGCCAGGGACGGCCCGCGGGACAAGGTCCGAACGGGCAGCGTCAGGCGCGGACTTCGTTGAGGTAGTTGTAGATCGTGTAGCGGGTGACGTCGAGCCGCCCGGCCAGGTGGTCGACGGCGTCCTTGATGAGGAAATAACCGGCTTCGTCGAGCTCCCGCACCACCGCGGCCTTGTGCCGCTTCTTCATGAGGTCCACCGGGATCCCGGCCTTCGTCACCGCCCGGTCGACCAGGAACCGTTGCAGGCTGTCGACGTCCGGTGGGAAAGTCTCCGGCTCCCCGTTGCCGCCCGCGGAAGCTGACGCGTCGATGCTGTTGACACACAAGCACCCGACCGCGACACCGTCGGCGTCCCGCAGGAACAACGTGGACGACCGGATCGCGCGGCCGTCCGGGCCATGGGTGCGGTAGTTCGTCAGGTCCTGGGTGGTGCCGCGCCGGACCAGGCCGAGCAGCAGGTCGGTCATCGGCCCGCCGACACTGCGGCCGGTCAGGTCGCCGGCGATGGCGACGATCGAGTCCGGCAGCCGGGCCAGGTCGTGCAGCAGCACCTCGTTGCCCGGGCCGAGCATCGCCGCGAGCCCCGGGATCGCCGGCACCAGCGCGGTCAGCACCTCGTGCGTCGTCGCCCCCGCGGCGGGGACGACCAGGGGTTCACGAGGCGCCGTCAACGTCTCCAACGCCGAACGCAGCAGGTCAGCGGCGGCGGCCGGGGTCGAGGCGTGCGGTGAAAGGCGGACGTGCTCGGGCCGGACGGTCGCCGCGATCCCGGCGTTGGCCAGCGCGGCGCCGACCTGCTCGGCGGGGTGGCCGGGCAGGGTGAACGCCAGGATTCCCGCACGCAGTTCAGTCGCCGAGACGACCTCCGCGCCGCAGGAGGCGAGCACCTCCTCGAAGGACACGATCCGCTCCGCGATCCGGGCCGCGATGGCGCCGACGCCGGCGTCTTCGACCAGCTCCAGGGCCTCGGCGAACGCGCCGGACGTGATCGGGCTGAGGTTCGAAATCGACCAGGCCTGCGCGGTGGCGTCGGGCGGGTGGATCTCGTCGTCGAACAGGCCGGGGTCGCGCGCGCCGGTCCAGCCGGACAGCACCGGGTCCATCCGCTCCAAGGCGCGGTCCGACAGCACCGCAAAGCCGGTGCCCCAGCCCGCGCGCAGCCACTTCTGGCCGCCGACGACCAGGACGTCGGCGACCTCCCACGGCGCTTCGATCACGCCGAAGCCCTGGATGCCGTCGACCACCAGCAGCCGGTCACCGACAACGTCGCGCAGCGCCGCCAGGTCGGCCCGGAAGCCGGTGCGGAAGTCGACCGCGCTGACGCTCACGGTGGTGATTTCGGGTGTCAACACCTCGGCGACCCGCTCGGGCGTCACGTATCCGCCGGTCAGACGCCGCAGCGTCAACCGGCCCGCTTGTTCGGCACGCGCCCACGGGTAGGTGTTGGCCGGGAACTCCGCGGCCGACACCAGCACCTCGCCCGCGCTGTGGAACGCGGCCTGGAACAGCCCCAGGCTCGTGTTCGGCAGCAGCACGGTGTGGTCGGTGTCCGAGCCGGACAGCCGCGCGGCGGCCGCCTTGGCCCGGATCTCCTGCCGCATCAGCTCGTCCACAGTGGACGGACCGGCCGTGGTGGCCTGGTCGAGCAGCGCGGCCGTCGTGTCGAGCACGGCGTGCGACGGCGGCCCGAACCGGGCGAAGTCGAGGTAACCGGCGGGCTCGTCGAACTGGAGCAGGTACCGGGGCGAAATCCGCGTCACGCGAGGATCCTCGCCAGGAACTGCCGGGTGCGTTCGTGCTTCGGCGCGCTCAGCACCTCCGAAGGCGGCCCGGTCTCGACGACGGCGCCGTCGGCCAGGAACACCACCTCGTCGGCGGCCTCCGCGGCGAAGCTCATCTCGTGCGTCACGACGACCATCGTCATCCCCTCCCCCGCCAACGTACTCATCACTTCGAGCACCTCCCCGACCAGCTCCGGGTCCAGCGCCGACGTCGGCTCGTCGAACAGCATCAGCTTCGGCTTCATCGCCAGTGACCGCGCGATCGCGACCCGCTGCTGCTGCCCACCGGACAGCTGCGCCGGGTACGCGTCACCGCGATGGGCCAGGCCGACACGATCGAGCAGTTCCAAGCCCTGCTTGCGTGCGTCGTCCGGTTTGAGGCCGAGCACCCGGATCGGGCCCTCGACGATGTTCTCGAGCGCCGTCCGGTGCGCGAACAGGTTGAACCGCTGGAACACCATGCCGATGTCCCGGCGCTGGCGGGCGACGTCACGTTCGCGCAGTTCGTACAGTTTGCCGCCGCGTTGCCGGAAGCCGATCGGCTCACCGTCGACCCAGATCTGACCGGCGTCGATCGTTTCGAGGTGGTTGATGCAGCGCAGGAACGTGCTCTTCCCGGCGCCGGACGGCCCGAGCAGGCAGACCACCTGGCCCTTGTGGACTTCGAGGTCGATGCCGCCGAGGACTTCGGTGTGGCCGTAGGACTTCCGGACGCCGACGGCGCGCAGCAGGGGCTCAGACACGGGCACTCCTCACCAGCGGCACACCGCGCAACGCCTTGCCGGCGCGGGCGAGCGGCCCGCGATCGGCCTGCCCGAACGAGCGTTCCAGGTAGTGCTGGCCGACCCCGGCGACGGTCACCACGACCATGTACCAGACGGCCGCGGCCAGCAGCGTCTCCATCACCAGCAGGTTGTTCGACGAGATGTTGTTGGCCGCGTGGATCAGCTCGGTCACGCCGATCACCGACGCCATCGACGTGCCCTTGAGCATGTTGATGAAGTCGTTGCCGGTCGGCGGGATGATCACGCGCATGGCCTGCGGCAGCACGACGCGGCGCAGCGTCGCGGCCGGCGTCATGCCGATCGACTTCGCCGCTTCGGTCTGTCCACTGTCGACACTGTTCAGGCCGGCCCGGACGATCTCGGCCATGTACGCGCTCTCGTTGAGCGCGAGGCCGAGGAACGCCGCGGTGAACGCGCTGATCAGCACGTTGGTCGGCGCGTTGACCAGGAACGGGATGTGGATCACCGGGAAGACCAGCGCCAGGTTGTACCAAAGCAGGATCTGGAGCAGCACCGGAAGGCCGCGGAAGATCCAGATGTAGCCGGCGGCGAACCACCGGGCGACCGGGTTGGCGCTGCGCCGCAGCAGGGCGATGACGACGCCCAGCACGATCGCGACGGCCTGCGACAGCACGGCGAGGATGACGGTGTTGAGCAGGCCCGTCGCCATCACCTTGAAGAAGACGAAGTCCGGGACCTGGCTCCACTCGATCTGCGCGTTCCCCAGGGCGATGCCCAGCAGCACCAGGAGCGCGACGATGATCGCGGCGGCGACCCACCGGCCCCAGTGGCGGAGCGGGACGATGGGAAGCGGTTCAGGAGCCGCCATTGACCGCGGCCTCCTTGATCGCGCCCTGGTCGACACCCCACGCCTGCAGGATCTTGCCGTAGGTGCCGTCGGTGATGAGCGCCTGCAGCGCCTTCTGCACGGACTCCGTCAGCGGCTTGTTCTGCTTGTTGACGCCGATGCCGTACGGCCCGCCCTCGATCGGCTCACCCGGGACGACCTCGAAGAACTTGCCGTCGCCCGCCGTCCGCGAGATGTAGACGGCGCTGGGCAGGTCGTTGAGGATCGCCGCGACGCGGCCGGTGCGCAGCTGGTTCTGGTTCTGGTTGTCGCTGTCGGTCGCGGTGACGGTGAGCGCGGGCTTGCCGGCCTGCGTGCACTTGGTGCTCTGCGCTTCGGCGAACTTCTGGTGGCTGGTGCCCTGCACCACGGCGACGTTCTTGCCGCAGAGCGTGTCCGGCCCGGTGATGCCGTCCGGGTTGCCCTTGCGGATCATGATCGTGATGCCCGAGGTGAAGTAGTCGACGAAGTCGATCTGCGCCTGGCGGGCCTTGGTGTCGTTCATGCCGGCCATCGTCAGGTCGATGCGGCCGGACTGGAGGCTGGTGATGAGCGAGCCGAACGCCATGTCCTGGTGGGCGACGGTGACGCCGAGCTTGGCGGCGATCGCCTTGGCGAGGTCGACCTCGTAGCCGATCGGGGTCTTGCCGTCGGCGGCGTAGAAGTTGTTGGGCGCGGACTGCAGGTTGGACGCCAGGTGCAGCACGCCCGCCTGCTTGACGTTCGCCGGCAAAGCGGCGTTGAGCTGGGCGTCCTTCTGCACACCTTGGACGATGGCCGCGGTGTCCGGGATGCCGGACGCGGGTGCGCCGGCGGCCTGCGAGGACCCGCCCGCGCCGTCCGGACCGCCACCGCAAGCCGTCACCAGCACGGCCAGGCTCGCGAGCAACACCGCCTGAGCGGCACGTGAACGGGACATAACGGACCTCCACTGTTCGGCTGGCCGGAACGGTACAACTCGTTGTTGAAGAGGTCAACTGGCTGTTGAAATCTAGTTCGGTGCTAGCTTCGCGCCATGAGCCTGCGGATCGGCATCCTGGGGGCGGCTCGCATCGCGCCCACCGCCCTGGTCAAGCCCGCTTCAGCCAGCTCCGACGTCGAAGTCGTGGCGGTTGCCGCGCGCTCTGCCGACCGCGCGCAAGCGTTTGCGTCCAAGCACGGCATTCCGCGGGCTTACGCCGGCTACGAAGATCTGCTGGCGGATCCGGACATCAACGCCGTCTACAACCCGCTGCCGAACGGCCTCCACGGCCGGTGGACACGAGCCGCCCTTTCCGCCGGGAAGCACGTGCTGTGCGAGAAGCCGTTCACGGCCAACGCGGCGGAGGCGCGGGAGATCGCCGACTTGGCGGCCGAATTCGACCGCGTCGTGATGGAGGCGTTCCACTACCGCTACCACCCGCTCGCGCTGCGGGTGGAGGAGATCGTGGCGTCGGGCGAGCTGGGGACGCTCGAGCGCGTCGAGACGGCGCTGTGCTTCCCGCTGCCGAAGTTCTCCGACATCCGCTACGACTACCACCTCGCCGGCGGCGCACTGATGGACGCGGGCTGCTACGCGGTCCACATGGCACGCACGTTCGGCGGCGGCGAGACCCCCACGGTGGTTTCGGCCTCCGCGAAGCTGCGTTCACCCCGCGTCGACCGGGCGATGACGGCGGAGCTGAAGTTCCCCTCGGGCCACACGGGCCGGGTGACGTGCTCGATGTGGTCGTCTTCCTTCTTGAAGATCGGCGCGAAGGTGACCGGCTCGAAGGGGTCGATCAGCGTGTTCAACCCGCTGGCCCCGCAGGCGTACCACCGCTTCTCGGTCCGGATCGGCGGCGCGCGCCGCACGGAGAAGTTCCCACGCCGCGCGTCGTACGCCTACCAGCTGGACGCCTTCGCGGCGGCAGTCCTGCACGGCGAACCGGTGAAGACCTCGGCGGCCGACGCGGTCGAGACGATGACCGTGATCGACGAGATCTACCGCGCCGCGGGACTGCCGCCGCGCGAACCGAGCTGAGCGCGGGCTTCCTCCAGGGCGAAGCCCAGCAGCTTGAGGCCCCTGCGCGAACTTCGCGAGGTTGCCGGCGGCCACGATCTCGCTGCACTGCGCAACCCAGGCGACCTCGTCGAAACGCCGCACGCGGCGGCCGAAGTCCTTGACCTGCTTCGGGTGCACTGCGGTCAGGACCTGCGCGGCCACCTCCCGCGTCATTTTCCGACTGCCATGAGGGGCACCCGCAACCCGGTGCCAGGCACGGCGGCCGTCGAGACCCTCGCCGACGACTCCGGCAAGACGATCGAGCAGCTGGCCGGCCTCGCGTCGTCCGGCAACCGGCTGCTGTACGCGACTTCGGCGGCGAAGCAGTCCGTACGCCTGTCCGGCACGGCGCGCGCCGACCTGGCGCTGTCGTTCGACCGGCCCGCGACGAACGTCTCGGCGATCCTGCTCGACCGCGCCCCGGACGGCACCTTCATGGCTTCAAAAGCCATGAAGGTGCCCCTCACGGACTTGCGACTCCCCTAAGCTGCCACGTAGTTGCCGCTCAGGATCAGGACCACCTGGACCGTGATGCCCGTCCCGTAGTAGTCCGTCGCATCCGGCGAGAACGACGCGATCTGCGTCCACAGCTTGTCCAGCCAAGCCTGGCTTCCCGAGTCAGTCATCGCCGCGACCGCGAACGGCGCGGTGAAGCACGGGTGCTGGCCGCTCTCCGTCTTGGTGCCCGACAGCGAATAGCCGCTCTGGATCTTCGACGGGTCGCCGCCCGTGGCGGACTTGATCCACGTGTTCATCTTGCGGACCTGCGCGGCCGCCGCACTGCCCGAGGCCGAGATCGCGTCCGCACCGAGGCGCCACGGGTCGCGGCAGGCGTTCCAGCTGTACTTGCCGTCGTACGGGCCCTCGAGGAAGTCCGCCGGCGCCGGCTTCGGGGTCGAGTTCGTGTTGACCACGAAGTCCGGCAGCAGCCCGGTGTTCGGCGCGTACTGCGACTGCAGCTGGCTCACCGCCGTCTCCGAGCGGGTCCGCACCGAGTCCCAGAAGCTGTCACCGGTCGCCTTCGCGAACGCGCGCAGGTGCCCGGGCATCCAGTCCGACGAGCGTGAGCTGTTCTTGTACTCCGCGTCGTTGCCCCAGTCGCCGAGCAAGGTGAACTTCGTGGTGTTGTTGACTTCGCTCTTCTTGATCGCGTTGATGATCCGGACGGCCTCGGCCTTGTAGTTGACCGACCCGGTGCTGCCCCACTTCTTGTCCGCGATCAGCAGGCCGTACGCGATTTCGAGGTCGCCGTCGGTGGCGGAGTCGCTGCCGTTGACACTCTTGCAGTTCGCGTCCTGCTCGGCCGCGTGCAGGTCCTTGTTGTTGACCGACGGGTGCGCCTTGACGAACTTGAGGATCCCGTCGACGATCGCGCGGGCCTGCGGGTCCTTGTCGGCCATCATCGCCGAGATCGTCATGCCGTACCCCTCGCCCTCGGCGACGAAGGAGTGGTCGGCGTCCTTGGACAGCACGGCGTAGGTGCCGCTGCCGCACTTGGTCGTCAGGAAGTTCTTCTTCCAGAAGTCGTAGTACTTCTGGAGCACCTGGTCCTGGGTGGCCTGCGAGACCGACGGCCGCAGGGTTCCCGGCACGTACGGGGTACCGGCCGCGGACGCGGTCGTGGGCACGCTCAGCAGCCCGGCGGCCAGCGCGGCCGCGGCCACCACCGCCCGGACGATCTTCTTCATCGCTCCTCCGTAAAGACATCGTTGGCTGCGGCGACGGCGGTTCAGAGCGTGACAGAAGGTTCAAGACCTGGTCAAGACTGTTAAGAAACTTTCCTTACAATCACCGTGAGTGGCCTCACCACCCCTCGACCACCCGGACGGACTAGCGTGAGCCGCATGAAGATCGACCGCGGCGCGGACTTCCGCGCGTTCTGGACCGAGCGCCACCTGGCCACGCTGACGACGGTCCGCCCGGACGGCACCCCGCACGTCGTCGCGGTCGGCGTCACCGTGGACTTCGACGCCGGCCTCGCCCGGGTCATCACGTTCGACTCGTCGGTCAAGGCCCGGCTCGTCCGGGCCGCGGGCGCCGACGGCATCCCCGTCGCGGTCTGCCAGCTCGACGGCCCGAAGTGGTCCACTTTGGAGGGACGAGCGGTGCTGCGCGACGACGCCGAGACCGTGCGGGACGCGGAAAACCGGTACGCCGCCCGGTATCGGCAGCCCAAGCCGAACCCCCAGCGGGTGGTCCTGGAGATCACCGTGAACCGGGTGCTCGGCAACGCCTAACCGGCGCGGGAGTGCACCAGCTGCGTGTACTCCGCGAGCAGGGCCGCCAGCTCGCTGTGCTCCCCCGCCGACGCCAGCTGCTGGTGCCCGACGAGCATCGCCATCCCGAGCGACGTCAACGTCCGCGCCAGTTCGCGGTCGCCGACGATGCCCTTGACCGCCCGGCCCACCGTCCGCAGCCGGGCCTCGTCGACGCGTTTCTGCGCGGCCCGCACACCCTCGTCGTTCATCGCCCACGCCCGGATCGCCGCCTCGGCCTCGTGGTGCAGCCCGAGCGTCAGGTCCATCAGCGCGGCGAAGTCCGCCGCCGGCCCACCGGCGCCGAAGTCCCGCTCGCGCAGGATCCGCACCTGCCGGTTCTCCCAGTGCTCCAGGAGCTGCTCCACGAACCCGGGCCAGCCGCCGAAGTGGTGGTAGAACGAGCCGCTCGTGACACCGAGGGCACGGCAGAGCGTGCCGACGTTCAGCTCGGTGAACCCGTGCTCCGCCAGCACCTTCAGCGCGCTGGCGAAGTAGGCCTGCCGGTTCGCCGCCGGCATCAGACGTTCCGGTCCCGGTCCCGCCAGTACGGCTCCCGCAGCGATCGCTTCAGGATCTTGCCGGTCGCGTTGCGCGGCAGAGCTTCCACGACGTCGACACTGCGCGGGCACTTGTAGTGGGCCAGGTGCTCGCGACAGAACTCCATGAGCTTGTCGACGTCGAGCTGGTCGCCGGCGACGACAGCCTTGACCTGCTCACCCCACCGGTCGTCCGGCACGCCGATCACGGCTACTTCGGCAACACCGGGGTACTCCGCGACCACCCGCTCGACCTCCGGCGAGTAGACGTTCTCACCGCCGGTGATGATCATGTCCTTGACGCGGTCCTCGAGGTACAGGAACCCGCCGTCGTCGAGGCGCCCGACGTCGCCGGTGCGCACCCAGCCGTCCACGATGGTCTCCGCGGTCGCCTCGGGCTTGCCCAGGTAGCCCGCCATCCGCTGCTCGGTGCGGATCCAGACCTCCCCGACCTCGGTGTCCTCGGCCGTGACCGGGTCGACGATCCGGATGTCCACTCCGGACAGTGCGGTCCCCGCCGAGGCGAGCCGCTCGGGCCGGGAGTCGTCCCGGTGCGCCTCCGGGTCCAGCGCGGTGACCGCGCCGGACAGCTCGGTCATGCCGTAGACCTGCGCGAACCGGACGTCCGGCCAGGCGGCGAGCACCGCGCGCAGCAACGGCAGCGGCATCGGCGAAGCACCGTAGCAGAGGTACTTCAGCCGGGAGAACGCCTTGAGCGCCGCCTCCCCGGCCTGCGCGATCCCGGCGACCACCGCGGGCACCAGGAAGGCGTGCGTGATCCCGGCCTGCAGCGCGGCGAACAGCGACGCCGCGTCCGGCTCGCGTGTCAGGTACGACGGTTCGCCGTAGAGGAACCCGGAAACCGCGTAACAGCTGCCGCCGACGTGGAACAGCGGCATCGCGACCAGGTTGACGTCGCCGCGGCCGATCGGGAACGCGGTGCCCGCGGCCAGGCCGTGGGCCAGGATGCTGCGGTGGGTCAGCACCGCGCCCTTAGGGAAGCCGGTGGTGCCGCTGGTGTACATGACCAGCACACCGTCGTCCTCGTCGAGTTCGCTGCCGGGGTGCGGCGCGGCGGAGGCGAGGAGCGGTTCGTATTCGTCGGCGTCCCCGCCCACGACGACCACACGTTCCAGCGCGGGCAGCCGGTCGCGGACCGCGTCGAGCGCGGGCCGCAGCTCGGCGCCGACGAAGACCACCTTCGCCCCCGCGTCCGCGAGCACGTACGCGAGTTCGTCGCCGGAAAGCCGCCAGTTGACCACGGCGTTCGCGGCGCCGATCCCGGCCGCCGCGAAGGTCGTTTCCAGGCAGGCGGGGTGGTTCTTGTCGACGAACGCGACGCGGTCACCCTGGCCGACACCGGCGGCCACGAGGGCGCCCGAGAGCCGGCGAACCCGTTCGTCGAACTCCGTCCAGGTCCACGATCGATCTCCGAAGAGGAGCGCGGTCTCGTCCGGGCGTTCGCGCGCCCAGTGCGCCAGGAGGTCACCGAACAGCCGGACCCGGGGGCGGAGGTCTTCGGGCATGGGGGTTCCCTTCGGCCGGCGCTGGACCATAGACCGCTCTATGGTGCGCCGCCGCCCGCCAGGCGTCAATACCGGTCATCGGCACACTTTTTGACCGCCGTGTCGGAATATCGCATCCTGTGCATGATGTATGACCGCGGTTCGCGAGGAGGCTTCGGATGAGGGACAGCACCCGGCGTGAGTTCCTGAAGGCCGCGGGCGCGGCGGGCGGGCTGCTGGCCGCCGGCGCGGTGTTCGGCCCGGCGAGCGCGGCCGCCGCCGAAGACCCGTGGACGCGGGTTCCGGTCATCCTCGGCCGGATCAGGCCACCGGCGTTCCCGCCCCGCGTCTTCGACATCCGCTCCTACGGCGCGGTCGGGGACAACACGACCGACTGCACCCCCGCGTTCAAGGCCGCGATCACCGCGTGCCACGCCGCGGGCGGCGGGCGTGTCCTGGTGCCCGCCGGGAAGTTCCGCACCGGCAAGATCCACCTGAAGTCCCGGGTGGACCTGCACGTGGTGGGGACCATCCGGTTCCGCAGCGACGCCGCGTCCTACCTGCCGGTGGTGTTCACCCGCTGGCAGGGCATCGAATGCCTCAACTATTCGCCGTTCATCTACGCGATCGACCAGACCGACGTCGCGATCACCGGGCCGGGCACGATCGACGGGAACGCCGCGGCCGGGCCGTGGTTCGACTTCGACGGCAAGCGCGGCCCGGACTGGGAACTGCTGCAGCAGCAGGCGGCCGACGGTGTGCCGGTGCAGCAGCGGGTGTTCGGCGACCAGCACTTCCTCAAGCCGAACATGATCCAGTTCTACCGCTGCCGCAACGTCCTCGTGGAAGACGTCGCCCTGCGGGACCCGGCGATGTGGACGGTGCACCCGGTGCTGTGCCGCAACGTCACGGTCCGGAACGTGACGATCTACTCCCGCGGCGCGATGGTCGACGGTGTGGACCCGGAGAGCTGCGCGGACGTGCACGTCCACGGCTGCTCCTTCGACACCGGCGACGACGGCACGGTGATCAAGTCCGGCCGCGACACCGACGGCCGCCGCGTCGGCGTGCCGAGCGAGGACATCGTCATCGAGGGCAACGACTACTACGGCCGCTGGGGCGCGATCACCGTCGGCAGCGAGATGTCCGGCGGGGTGCGCAACGTCTTCGCGCAGGACAACCGGATCCACGCCGGATCGTCGTACAAGTCGTTCTACGGCGTGTACGTCAAGACGAACCCGCGCCGCGGCGGTGTCGTTTCGGACCTCCACGTGCGCCGGCTGACCGGCGGGCCGGTCGACCGCGGCGCGATCTTCGTCGACATGAACTACAGCCTCACCGGACCGGGCCACGGCCCGATCGTGCAGCCGGTGATCCGGGACATCCACATCAGCGACGTCCACCTCGACGACTCGCCGTTCGCGCTGAAGATCAGCGGCGCCGCGGAGAGCCCGCTGACCGGGTTCCGCTTGGCGGACAGCACGTTCACGAACATCGACACACCGGCGCCGCAGATCAGCAACGCGCGGGACGTGACGCTGACGAACGTCACCGTGAACGGCGAGCCGGTTTAGGAGCCGGCCTATCCGAACAACGCCAGCAGCCCCTCGGTGGACCGCACCACCACGTGCGCCGCCGTCCGCTCCGCGTGCGGACGGTCCGGGCGCTCCGCCTCGTGACGCCAGCGCCGCAACGCATCCAGGCTCGCGTCGTAGATGTCACCCGGGTCCGCGTCCGGCTCCAGGCCCAGGCGGTCGGCCGGGGCCGTGCCCTGGGCGCCCAGCAGCCGGACCGCTTCCTCGGCGGGCTCGCCGGACAACGCCGTGCGGCCGCCGCGGATGTCGGCGATCAGCCGCAGCTCGCGGAAGTCGTGCGCGGCCGCGGCGAACCGCTCCACTCTGGACACCAGGCGGTCACCGCCCGGACGCGGGTGCGCCGCCAGCAGTGCTTCCAGCCGGATGATCGCCGTGCGGGCCTTCAACGCCTCCGCCCGCGCGACAAAACAGCCGGCGAGGGTGTCCCTCAGTTCGCCGAGACCGCTGCGGCGGACCAGCTCGGCCGAGAGCTTGACGCGGTCGTCGCAGCCGGTGCGGATCAGCGTCAGCGCCAGGCGGACGCCGAACATCCCGAACCGCACGACCAGCGACCGGCGGGTCTCCACCGTGATCGGGCCGGGGAACGCCGGGTCGGTGAACGAGTCCACCGAAAGCACGTGCCGTTCGAGCTCTTCGCGCGGCACCGCGGCGAACGCCGCCAGGAGGTCGAACTCGTCGTCACGCAGGGACCGGCCGCCGTACGCCAGCTGCCCGGCAACCGCGATCACGCCCAGGAACCCGGTGCACAGCGGGTCTTCGCGCCACGCGCGGCGCGCCAGCTGCTTCGCCGTCAGCAACGCGTCGATGCGGCCCGCGCCGACCTCGTCGGCCCGCGCCAGCACCAGGACCGAGTTGACCGCGCTCTGCCGCGCGAACGCCGAGCCGCCCGGCGCGTGCGCCGCCGCGAGCTCGTCCGGTTCGAGGTGACGCACCAATCGGACCGTCGCGTCCGGGACGTCGTCGGCCGGGCCGGGGTCGTCCAGCAGCACGAGGTCACGCAGCGCGCGGGTCGGCCATTCGCCCAGCGCGGCGGCCAGCGTCGTCTTCCCCGAGGACGGCGCTCCGGTGAACGCGACGCGAAGGGGTTGCTCCAGCCGGTCCAGGCAGTCGTGCAGGACCGCCGAAACCCGCGGATCGTCCCGGTAGAGCCCGGCCGCGGCGGCCAGCAGGTCGCGGACGTCCTGGGTCACGCCGAAAGCTCCCGCCGCTGCCTCCCGGCGAGCGTGCCGAGCTCACCCGCGCGCTGGTGCAGGCCGGCGAGCCGGTCGATCTCGCGGCGGATGTGCCCGGTCCGCCGCTCCCGCTCGGCGGTGCCGGCCAGGATCGTCTCCCGTTCGCGGGTCAGCTCGTCGGCGAGCTCTTCGGCCAGTCCGGTGAAGTGGTCGCGCAGCCGCCGCTGGACCACGCGGATCGAGTCCCGGCATTCCTTGCTGAACCGGATGAAGACGTCGTCGACGTGCCGCTGCGCCGCCTGCTTGGCGACGGCCTGGCGGCGCTGCAGCCGCATCCCGCCCTCGTCCTTGATCGTCTTGAAGGCGAACGCCGCACCCGCGCCGATCGAGACCGGGTTGATCAGCGGCAGCCCGGCGAGGCTCGTCACCAGGCCGAACATCAGGACACCGCCGTAGGACCCGCGCAGCCCGGTGAACGCCTGCTGGCCGATCTTGAACTTCTCGATCTTGGGCCGCCGGACGTCGTCGAGGCTTTCCACCCCCGAGCCGTCGAGCCGCAGGTCGGGCAGCGCGTGCTCGTACTGGGCGCCGAAGCACGCCGCGGTGGCCTGCGCGATCCACTCCGCCCGGTCGGCCAGCCACGAGTAGTTGGTTTCGACGGCGTCGGCGAGCGAGTCGTCCAGCCACGCCGAGAAGTCTTCCCACACCTTCGCCGGGTCGCCCTCGTCGAAGGTCTGGTCGATGGTGGTGACGATCTTGCGGGTCCGCTCGCGCAGGTCGTACTCGGCGTCGGACAACAGGTCGGTGACCTCGTCGGAAAGCAGGTTCTGCCACCGGGTGTTCTGCCGGCGCAGGTCGTCGGCCCGGCGTTGCGCCCGCTGCAGCAGCGCGGCCTGGCCGAGCCCGGCGTCCTGCCCGGCGGCGTCGACGCGGTCGCGCAACGACTCCACGAGTTCGGCGGCGGCGGCGCGCACGCCCACCGCGGCGAGCAGCGCGCGGGACTGCTCCTGCGGCCGCGCGGCTTGCTCGGCGATCCAGGTGAGCAGCTCCGGGAAACCCGAGCGGGCGTTGAGATCCGCGTCTCCCGCCTTCGCGGCGGCTTGGCGCACCACGGCCGAAACGGGCAGGACAGGCGCGTCGATCCCGGCCTCGGCGAGCATCGCGCGGTCGCGCTCGGCAACCGCGCGCCAGCCGGGACAGGAGTCGATCTTGGTGAGCGTTAACACGACATGCGGGCACCAAGTACGCACATGCCGCGCGAGGGCGAGTTCGGCGGCGCTGAGCGGCGCGGTCGCGTCGGAGACGAGGATCACCGCGTCCGCTTCGTCGAGCAGGTCGAGCGCAGCGGCCGTCCGAGGTGACCGCGGGTCACCGACCGGCGGTGTGTCGATCAGGACGAGCCCGGCCGAGAGGAGCTCCCGCGGCACCCCGACCTCGACGCGGCTGAGCGTGCCGGCGGGGCGGGCGCCGAGCTCACCGGTGAGCTGTTCGACCGCGACGGGGATCCGTTCGCGAGAGCGGCCGACCAGGGTGGCGGCGGGTTCGGCGGCGTAGGCGATTTCCGTGGGCACGGCCGGGGTCGCGGCGTCGCCGACCGCGCACACCGGCGCGTTCAGCACGGCGTTGAGCAGGTAGCCCTTGCCCTGTTTGGGAAAGCCGAGAACGCCGAGCCGGATCTGCCCGGCCGGGGCGTCCCGGCGTCTGCGCAGGCGCTCGGCGAGATCGGCGCGGCCGTGCGTGCGGCACGCGTCCAGGGTCTCGTTGAGCACTTCGAGCCATGCCGGGGGTGTCACGAGGGACGAGTGTCCCCGGTTCACTCCCGGTACGCACACCGGGTGCCCGTCCCGCGGCTGCACCCAGACCGCGGGACGGGCACCGGTGACCGGTTCGGGGATCAGTGCCCGAGGTGGATGTCGTTCGACGCGATGTCACCGATGTGCAGGTTGCCCAGCGCGTTGTGGCTGACGTCCGACACGTCGGAGACCACGTCGTGCACGGCCGAGCCGTTGCCGCTGGCGATCTCGCCGACGGCGCCGGTGACGTTGTGCTCGACGTTGATGCCGGTGGCGTTCGTCACGACGTTGGTGACCTCGCCCAGCGGGCCGTGGCCGCCGCTGTGGTGCTCGCCACCCGCGGAGTGCGTGGACGCGAGGTCGCCGGCGCCCTGGAGGATGCCGGAGAAGTCGCCGATGTGGCCGGTCAGGCCGCTCACGGTGTCGCTGACGCCGAGGCTGTCGGTGACGCCGGCGACGTTGGCGGTGACGTCGTGGACCTCGGCGTTGGAGAGGGCGAGGACCTGGTGCGCCTCGGCGGTGCCGAAGGCGGCGACGTGGGTGGCCTGGTCGACGGCGCCGGCGACCACGCCGGACTCGTTGTCGGTCAGGTAACCCGGGGCCGCGGTCAGGTTGCCCAGCGCGGCGGAGTCGAGGCCACCGGCCAGGTCGCCACCGATGATCACGCTGGTCACGTTGCCCGCGAGCGCGGTGACGTTGCCGGCGTTGGTGATGTCGTTCACGCCCGGCAGCGTGTCGAGGCCCGGGACGGTGGGCAGCTCGCCCACGACGGGGAGCTCGCCGACACCGAGGTCGCCGACACCCGGCAGCGTGGTGGCCGGCAGGCCGAGGCCCGCGGTGAGGGCGGTGAGCTGGTCGATCGCACCCTGGATGCCGGAGGCGTCGGTGCCCACCGGGGACAGGTCGCCGACGACCGGGAGGCCGCCGACGGCGGGGAGGCTGTCGACCGGCACGTAGTCGAGCACCAGCGGGATGACCTCGTGCACGTCGGCGGCGCTGACGTCGCCGAGCCCGGCGGCGGAGAGGGCGCCCTGCGGGTCCGTCCCGAAGGCCGCGAGGGCGGTCGGGTCGTTGAGCAGGTTCAGGGCGAAGTCGTGCAACGTCTGCACGGAGTCCATGGGGTTTTCTCCTGGTCCGGTGGTTCGGGGGACGGCATCGGCTGCAAGAACCGGTGCTCCGACATCAAGGTAGGGAGACCGTCCCCCACCGCACATCGGGGATCACTCCGAGTTGCAACCCAGTCAGCCGATAGGGGATCGATATGTCATCGTTAGGGAGTTAGGGGCTCATCCGAGACGCACACAGTTGGGTTAAATCCCTCCAACCACTTGCTTGACTAACCCGTTTGGGTGAGGATGCCCCGAGCCCTAGGGGGATTTTGATCCCCTGATCGGCCCCGCGAGGTGAGGAGGATGCGCCGTTGCCCTACGTCCTCGGGATCGATGTGGCACAGGGGCGGACCCACGCCGCGACCTGCCGCCGTCAAGGCCCCGGCTGGGGCGAGCCCGAACCCCTCTGGCTGGGCGAGCGGTCCCCCGCCGCGGCGTCCGCGCTCTTCTTGGACGACGAGGGGTACCTGCTCACCGGGGACGCCGCCGCGCAGGCGGGCGCCCAGGTGCCGTCGCGGCTGCTCACCGGCTTCCACCGGCGGATCGGCGACGACGTGCCGATGGTCGTCGAAGGGGAGTCGTTCCCGCCCGAAACGCTCACCACCGTGCTCGTCGAAGGCATCGCCGAGCACGCCGCGAACCTGTTCGGCGGGCCCCCGCACCACCTGGTGCTGACCCACCCCGGGGACTGGGGCGGTTACCGCCGTGACGTGCTGCGGCGGGCGCTGGCCGAGGCCGGGTTCACCGCGGTCACGCTGGTCCCCGGCTCGATCGCCGCACTCGGCGCGCACCTGCCCGTCCCCGGTCCCGGCGCGCAGGTCGCCGGGGTGTGCGAGTTCAGCTCCGACGGGGTGAACGTCACGCTGGCCACGGCCGCCGGCGCGAGCGGCTGGCTGCCGGGCGCGACCGCGGAAGGGGTCGCCCCGGCCGCGGCGCTCAGCACGCTGTTCGCCCTCGCCGGCGCGGCCTCGACCTCCCCCAAGGGACTCGCCGGAGTGGTGTTCTGCGGCGAGGTCCCGCCGCACGCGCTGCCGGCCCGCCCGCCGTGCCCGGTGTTCGCGGGACCGGTTCCGCCGGCGACCACCGCACTCGGCGCCGCCGCCGTCGCGACGCTGCGCGCGGACCACCGCATGGCCCCGCAGGAACCCCCCGCCGTCGAAACCACCTTGCTCCCCAAGGTGGACACGCTCGGTGAGCTCGGCGAGCGCCCGCCCCGGCCCCCGGTCGACATCGCGCCGTTCGAACTGCCCGAGCGCACCGGCCCGATGAACCTGTTCCGGCGGCGGCGCCCCCTCGCCGCCGCGATCCTGGTGCTCGCCGCGGCCGTTTCGGCCGTGCTGATCACCGTCACCGCCCGCGAAGCCACCGCCGGCCCCGACCAGCCCCCCGCCCCGAGTCACTGCGCCGCCCCCGGCGCCCCCTCCGGTGAAGGTCACTGTTGAACACACTGCTCACGCAGGTCTCCCCGGCTCGCTCCGTCCCCGTGCACCCGGCGGCCCGGCAGCTGCTCGACCAGGTCGCCGCCGACCCGGCCGCGCCGCTGCGGCTCGCCGTCGTCGCCCCCGGCGGGTACGGCAAGAGCGTGCTGCTCGCCGCGCTCGACCGCGGCTTCCGCGAGGCCGGCGTCCACGCCCTGCTCGTCGACGACGCCGACCGGCTCGGCCCCGAACAGCTCGAGGAGCTGCTCGCCGGCGCGGACGGCCCGATCGTCGTCGCGCACCGGCCGGCCGCGGTCGCGGCGGGCTGGACGCTGCTGCAGCTCGGCCCGCTCGGTGTTGAGGAAGTCGCGCAGCTGATGTCGTCGCTGACGGGTTCGCCCGCCGACCCGGCGACCGCGGCCGAGCTGCACACCGCCAGCGGCGGGGTGCCGCGGCTGGCCGAGCGCGCGATCCTCGGGCGGCTGGAGGAGTTCCGGCCCGAGCTCGACGAGCTCGACGACGACGTGCTGCGCTACCTGATCGCGGCCGAAGCCGGCGCCGGGCGCAACCTCGACCTGCTGTGCGCGCTGCTGGACCGCGGCCCCGACGAGCTGCCCGCGATCGTCGACGGCGCCCGCGCGACCGGCCTGCTCGCCCCGGACGACACGCTGCTGCCGCTGGCCGAGGCCGCCGTCCGCGACTTCGGGCCGCCCGCCCGCCGGCTGACCACGGTGCAGCGGCTGGTCGAGCTGCAGCTGGCGAACGGCCTCCCGGTGCTCGACCTGGCCCGGTCGCTGCTCGGCACCGGCAGCTCCGGCGCGTCCGCGGCGGCCGCGTTCGCCGCGGCGGCGGGTGAAGCGCTGCCGGTCGACGCGCGGCTGGCGACCCAGCTCTTCGAGGCCGCCGCCGAAGCGGGCGACCGCTCTTCCGCCGTCACGGCGGGGTGGGCGCGCGCGGCCGCGTTGTCCGGCGACCTCGACACCGCACTGCGGCTGGGTGACGGGATGCTCGGCGCGGACGACCCCGAAACCCGCGCGGCCGGCGCGGAAATCGCCGCGACCGTGCTGGCGCACCGCGGCGAGCTCGCTCGAAGTGCGGAGCTCTACCACTGGGCCGGGCGCGGCGGCGCCGACGCGTTCGCCGCGACCGCGCTGGTCGGCACCGGCGACCTCGACGGCGCCCGCCGGCTCCTCGACTCCCCCTCCCCCGGCGTCGCGCCGACGCTGTTCGCCGGCGCGGCGACCCGGATGGCCCGCGGCATCACCGACTCGGTGGCCGGCTGCGCGACCGAGACGTTGTCCACCCTGCTCGGCGCGGCCACGATGCTGGAACCCGCGCTGGGCGGCACGCTGCTGCCGGACAGCCCCGCCGCGCTGGCCGCGCTCGCCGCCCTGCACACCGGGGAGCTGGCGCTGGCGGAGTCCGTGCTGAGCCGGGCCCTGGACGGCCGCACCGGCGGCGATCTGCTGGCCGTGCGGCACCAGCTCCTGCTGGGCTGGGTGGCGATGACGGCGGGGGACCTCGCCAAAGCGGCGGAACATCGCGACGCCGTCGCCGGGCAGACCCTGGAAGCCCGCGACGAGCTGTTCTTCGCGACGCTGGAGCTCGGCCTGGCGCGGCGCGCCAGCGACCTCGTCGGGCTGCAGCGGTCGTGGAACCGCGCGTACCAGGCGTCGATGCGGCAGCAGGTCGACCTGTTCACGCTGCTACCGCTGGGCGAGCTGGCGATCGCGGCGGCCCGCACCGGCACGTTCCCGAAGCTCGCCGGCCAGCTCGAACGCGCCCACGGCCTGCTGGCCCGCCTCGGCGAGCCTCCACTGTGGACGGTCTCACTGGTCTGGCACGAGCTGCACGCGGCGATCACGCTGGAAGACACCGAGGCGGCGAAGGCGCACCTGGCGACGTTGACCACGCACGCCCACTGCGGCCGCCACCCGAGCGCGCTGGCGACGGCCGCCCAGGGCTGGCTCGCGGTGCTGGGCGGCACGTTCGACCCGGACACGATCTCCGCGGCGGCGGCCGAGCTGCACGACCTCGGGCTGCGCTGGGACGCGTCACGGCTGGCCGGCCAGGCGGCGATCCGCACGTCCGACCGCAAGGCGATGGTCCAGCTCCTGGAGGCGGCCCGCCAGTTCCAGGGCACGGCCGCCCGCCGCGACCCGGGCACCACCGAGCCGGCGGCGGGCGGCACCGGCCTGGCGGCGCTGAGCGAGCGTGAGCTCGAAGTGGCGCGGCTGGTCGTCGACGGGCTGACGTACAAGCAGGCCGGCAGCAAGCTGTTCATCTCGGGCAAGACGGTGGAGCACCACATGGCCCGGATCCGCGGGAAGCTCGGCGCGTCGGACCGGAGGGAGCTGCTTTCGACGTTGCGAGAGCTGCTGTCGCGGCCCGACGCCCCCTAGGTCAGCGGGCGTTTTCGGCGCGCCACGCGAGGTAGTCGGCGACCGCCGCGGCGACGTCGAAGGCCGGCGCGAAGCCGGTGTCCTCGACGAGCCGCGTGATGTCGAGGTAAGGGTCTTCACCGGGGCCGCCCTGGCGTCCGGGCAGCGCGTCGAGCCGCAGGGCGTCCGCGAACTCCCGGAAGGTGAACGGGCGGCCGCTGGAGACGTTGTAAGTGTTGTGCCGCAGGGTTTCCGTGGTCATCAGGAGCGAGATCGCACGCCCGGCGTCGGGGGCGTAGCAGCAGTCACCGCCGTCGTCGGCGTACAGCGGCTTCGGCTCCTCACCGCGGAGGACGGCGCTGATGTAGCGCGGAATCGGGAAGAACGGCGACTCCGGGTCGATCACCGGTCCCCAGATCGTCCCGATCCGGAGCACGACCGGCTGGACGCCGCTGCCCGCGAGGCTGTGCGTGGTCAGCGGTTCGACGGCCTTCTTGAAGGCGATGATCAGGTGCGGCAGGTCCGCGGTGGGCAGCGCGAGCTCCTCGTGCCAAGGGATCTCGGACCGTCCGATGTAGACGCCGACACTGCTGGCGACGGCGAACCGGCGAACACCCCAGGCGCGCGCGGCGTCCAGCGCGTTGAGCAGGCCTGCGGTGTCCGTGCGGAAGAAGCCGACCGGATCCTCGCCGGGGATGGTGCCGGCGAGGTGGACGATGTCGCCGATGTCGTGCCGGGCGCCGAGGGCGAGGAAGGCGTCCCGGTCGGTGACGTCGAGGGTTTCCACGGTGACCCGCCCGTCGAGGAACGAGGGGACCTCGGTCCGCCGGTGCCCGGTGACGACCACCTCCCGCCCGAGGTCGGCGAGCGCGCGGGCGGTGTGGGCGCCGATCATGCCCAGCCCGCCGGTGACGAGGATCTTCATGGTGCTCCTTCAGATGGCTTGGGGGAAGTCGAAAAACCGGTGCGGGTCGTAGGCGGCCTTGATCTCTGCCAGCCGCCGGAGGTTGCCCGCGTGATAGGCCGCCGGCGCGTCGTCCAGCGCGAGGTCGGGAAAGTTGGGATAAACGCGTCCCGACCCGTCGGCGTGGGCGATCGCCCAGGACCGCTCGACCCACGGGGCGGCGCCGACGTGCTCGAGCAGGAAACGCTCGTTGCGGTGCGCGAAGGCGGTGGCGTCCTCGGCGACCCGGTTGTAGGCGCCGCCCATCGCGGTGAAGGCGAGCTGGCGCGGGCCGGTCGTTTCGGCCAGGAGCGCGGCGAGGGTGTCGCCGGACATCGTGCGGGAGAAGAACTCCGACCGGATCCGGCGTCCGGGCTGTTCGATGCCTTCAAAAGTCTGCTTCAGCTGGTGGTACGGCAGCCCGGCGCGGACTTCGACGGGCAGTTCGGTGAGCTCGCTGAGCAACTCGCGGGTCGCCGCTTCGTCGAGGATGGACGCGCCGAAAAGCGTGGCCCGGAGAGGCTCGGTGTCGATCGTGAGGTTCACGGTCAGCTCGTCCGGGGCGTCCGGCGCCCAGTCTTGCCATGCCTTGACCAGGTCCTGGACTCCGGCTTCGCCGACGTGCGCCTCGATCCGGACGGCGACCGGCTCTGGGACGGTGGCGAACCGCAGCTCGGTCACGACCCCGAACTGCCCGCCACCCGCCCCGCGAAGAGCCCAGAACAGGTCCGGTTCACGGTCGGCGTCGCAGTCCACGATGGTGCCGCTGGCGAGCACCAACTGGGCGCCGACGAGACGGTCGCAGGTCAGTCCGTATTTCCGGCCGAGCAGGCCGATCCCGCCGCCCAGGGTGAGCCCGGCGATGCCAACGGTAGGCCCGCACCCGGCGGGCAGCGTCCGCCCGCGTGCGTGCAGAGCGGCGTACACCTGCTTCAGGCGAGCGCCGGCGCCGATCGTGGCGATGTGGTCGTCCACGGAGATGCGGTCGAGGCCGGACAGGTCGAGCACGATCCCGTCGGTGGAGGAGCGGCCCGCGAAGCAGTGTCCACCGCTTCGTAGGGCGACGCGATCTCCGGCGGCGTGCGCGTATGCGACGGTGGCAGCGACGTCGTCAACCGAGCAGCACCGGACGACAAGCCGGGGGCGGACGTCCCAGTAGGCGACGTTGATCGGCCGCCGGATCGCTTCGTAGCCCGGTGAGCCGGGGGTGAAAACGTCTCCGTCGAGCGAGGCGCGGAAGGCGGCCAGGTCGGGCACGGGCTCGACCCTAGGAGCGGTGCCGATGGCGGGTCTTGAACGAATCGCGCAGATCAGCCCCGAGCGGCTGTCGGCTTCGCGGCTTCGCCGCTTCGCGCGCGGTTGGGAGGGCTTCGCGGGTGTTGGGAAGGGCATCACACGTGATTGGACGGGCATCGCGCGTGTTTGAAGGGGCATCACACGTGATCGGGCGGTCGACTCGCGTGATCGAAGGGTCGATTCGCGTACCTGGAAGGTCGGTTCGCATACCTGGACGGTCGGCTCGCGTACCCAGACGGTCGGCTCGCGTACCCAGACGGTCGGCTCGCGTACCCAGACGGTCAACTCGCGTACCTGGACGGTCGGCTCGCGTACCCAGACGGTCAACTCGCGTACCTGGACGGTCGGCTCGCGTACCCAGACGGTCGGCTCGCGTACCTGGAGGGTCGGCTCGCGTACTCAGGTGGACGACTCGCGTCGCGGGACCGCGCGGGGTCAGGGTTGGCGGCGGGGGTGGGAACTGAGTGGGGTCAGGCTTGGAGGGGTTGGTGGCGGCGGGTGGCGAGGAAAGGCCCGTAGGAAGCTGAGTGGTCGTGGCCGCAGGCGCAGCGGTCGAGGGTGCCGCCGAGTAGCCGGCTTGGGGTGAGGCCGGTCAGGCGGAGGCACTCGCGGCTCAGGTGGGCCTGGTCGGCGTAGCCCGTGTCGACCGCCAGGCCCGCCATGCCGTCCGCGCCTCGCCGGCCCGAGGCGGTGGCGCCCGCCTGGGCGAGGGCCAGGAAGCCCTGGAAGCGCAGCGTGCGCTGCAGGACCTTCGGGCTCAGCCCCACCGTCTGCAGGCAACGGCGGCGCAGCTGGCTCGCGGACAGGCCCAGGTGCCCGGCCAGGCTGTCGATGTCGACCGGGTTCCAGGGCATCAGCGCCTGTACGGCCGCACCCACCAGCGGATCGAAGCCGGCCGTGGTGCGGAACTCGCGTACGAGGTGGGTTTGCAGGAGCATGAGCGCGCGCTCGGGTGTAGCGGCCAGTGCCATCGTCTCCACCAGGCGGTCGGCCGGGCTTCCCCACAGCTCCGCCAGGCCCGGACGCTCGTCCACCAGGTCGTCGAGCACCGTCGGCAGGGGCGGGGCGGCGCCCGGGTGGAACCGCACGCCGACGAGGGTGGTGTGCGCCGGGATGACCTCGACCACCGGGCCGGTCAGCGGACCCAGCAGCTGCGGACGGCCGCCGAGCGGGAAGTGGATCTCGATCCCGCCCGTCGGCAGGTGCCGCTGCACGTACGCGGTCGCGCCGGTGCGCTGGATCCAGACGGTGCGCACCAACGCCGCCAGTTCCGGCAGCGGCGGACGCTCGACGTAGGACTCCACCCCCGCACTGAAGCGTCCGGGCGGAACGGCGTCAAGGTTCAGTCGCGGCTGGGGCCGAAGCGTTCGGTGCGGATGCGGTGCGGGTCGTGGCCGAGGGCGACCAGGATGTCCGCGACCGTCTCCACGAAGCCCGTCGGGCCGCAGACGAAGCACGACGCGCCGAACTCCGCCGGCCAGCCCGCCGTGTTCAGCGTCGCGACGTCGATGCGCCGCGGGATGCCCGGGCGGCCTTCGGGCTGCTCGCGCGTGTAGACGTACGTGACGTCCAGGCCCGCCACCGGCGTCCGCAGCTCCTCGGCGTAGTACAGCTCGGCCGGGGTGCGCAGCGAGTAGATCAGCTTGAACGGCGTGCGGACGCCGGCCGCACGGCGGGCGCGGACCATCGCCATCAGCGGCACGATGCCCGAACCGCCGGCGACGAGCAGCACCGGCGCCGGATCGGCGGGCCGCCAGACGAACCAGCCGCCGACCGGCCCGCGGATCTCGACCGGGTCCCCGACCGAGTACGGCCCGGCGAGGTGCTCGGACACCTCACCGTCGGCGACACGCTGCACTGTCAGCTCGATGCGATCACCGTCGGCGGGCGCGGCGAGTGAATAACTGCGCTGCGCGCGGTAGCCGTCGGCGGCGGTGAGCCGGACGTCGACGTGCTGCCCCGCGAGGTGCCCAGGCCAGCCGGGCAGGTCGAAGACGAGCGTGCGGGCCGTCGGCGTCTCGTCGCGGTACTCGGCCAGGCGGGCGACCCGCCAGGCTAGTCGCCCTGATACCGCTGTTCGCGCCATGGATCCCCGTAGTCGTGGTAGCCGACGTTCTCCCAGAAGCCCGGCTCGTCCCGGGTCTTCAGCTCCAGCCCGCGCACCCACTTCGCGGACTTCCAGAAGTACAGGTGCGGCACGAGCAGCCGCGCCGGACCGCCGTGCTCGGGGGTGAGCGGCTTGCCGCCGTACTCGTAGGCGATCCAGGCCTGGCCGTCGAGCAGGTCGGCCAGCGGCAGGTTCGTCGTGTAGCCGCCGTAGGAGTGCACCATGACGTAGTCGGCCGCGGTGTCGAGCCCACCGACCAGCGTGTCCACCGCGACGCCGCGCCACCGGGTGTCCAGTTTGGACCACTGGGTGACGCAGTGGATGTCCACAGTGGGCTTCTCGCTGGGCAGGGCCATCAGCTCGGCCCAGCTCCAGGCGTGCTTCTCGCCGGTCTCGGTGGTGACCGTGAACTCCCACGTCTCGGTGCGCACCCGCGGAGTCGGGCCCGCGGAGAGCACGGGGAAGTCCTCGGCCAGGTACTGCCCGGGTGGCAGACGCGGGTTACCGCTGCGCGCGCGGCCCTCGAATCCCGGTGTCACGACGCCCATGCAGCCTCCCTCCGGCCTTTTCGGCAGCCTACGCCCGGACCCGCAGCCCGAGCGACGTGACGAGCACCGCAGCCTGTTCGGGTGACACGATCGCGCCGGCCAGCTCGGCGTTCACCGGATCGAGCGCCGAGAGGTCACTGCCCCGCAGATCGGCGCGCGGCAGTTTGACCGCGTGCAGCATCGCGCCGGACAGGTCGACGTCGGCGAACACCGCGTCGGCGCAGTTCGCCCCGGTCAGGTCGGCCTCCCGCATCCGCACCTGGTGGAAGGCGACCGACCGCAGGTCGGCGCCCGGCAGCCCGGCGAACGACCAGTCGCCGCCAGTGACCCGAAGCGGACGCAGCTCGCACTCGCTGAACGTGGCGCCGACGAGCTTGCACCCGGTGAACTCGGCGTCGAAGAAGTTGCACCGCTTGAAGGCGCAGCCGGTGAAAGCCGAGTCCAGATGCCGGGACGCGTTGAAGCGCACGTTGCCGAACACGCAGTCGGTGAACACCGAGTTCCGGGTGACCGCCTCCGAGAAGTCGACCTCGAGGAACTCGCACCGCACGTAGTGCCGCCCGGTGATCTCCTCCCCGTACCAGTCGTCACGGGCGAACCGCTGCTCCTCGACGGGATCTTGCGTGCCATCGGACATCCGGTCAGGCTAGCGGCAGTTTCCCGCTCCCGAAGGGACCCACGCATGCTCGATGCCCAAGCCGTCCGGGCCGCCGTCCCGATGGCCGCCGCCGTCGACGCGGTGCGGGAGGCGTTCCTCGACCTCGCCGCCGGCCGTTTTGTGGTGCCGCAACGGTTGTCCTTCGGCGGCGGCACGACGCTGGTGATGAGCGCCTGCCACACCCCGACGTCGACGACGGTCGTCAAGACGCTCAGCCTGGTCACCGGCCGCACGCCGACGATCCTGGGCACGCTGGTGTGGAACACGGCCGAGGGCCAGATCGTCGCCGACGCGATCGAGGCGACGACGTTGCGCACCGGCGCGGTGTCCGGCGTCGCAACGGACCTGCTCGCCCCACCCGACGCCCACCGGCTCGCCCTGCTGGGCACCGGCGCCCAGGCCGCCGACCAGGTGCGCGCGGTGGCAGCTGTCCGCCCGGTGGACCGGCTGGCCGTGTTCGGCCGCGACCCGTCCCGTGCTTCGGCGTTTGCGGACCGCCTCGGCCGGGAGTTCCCGGCGATGTCGGTGCGCGTGGCCGCTTCCGCCGCGGATGCGGTGTCGGACGCGGAGATCGTTTGTTGTGCTACTTCATCCGAGACTCCTCTCTTCGCTGTGGATGCGTTGCCGGAACGGGTTCACGTCAACGCGATCGGGTCGTACCTTCCGTCCATGCGGGAGCTTCCCGCCGAGCTGCTGGCCACCGCGGGGTGCGTGGTGGTGGATCAGGTGGAGGCGGTGCTCGAGGAGGCCGGCGAGGTGATCCATGCGGTGGAAACCGGGCTCGTCGATCGTGCGTCGCTCGTGGAGCTGGGTGACGCCTTGCGCACGCCGCCGGAGGTGACCGGGCGGACGGTGTTCAAGTCCGTCGGGCTGGCGGTGCAGGACTGGGCGGTTGCCCGGCTGCTCGGCGGTGCGTGACCCGCGCCTCCGGTTCGCGTGCCCGAACGGTCGGCTCGCGTACCCAGAGGGTCGGCTCGCGTACCCAGAGAGTCGGCTCGCGTACCCAGACGGTCGGTTCGCGTGATTGGGCGGGCATCTTGCGTGATTGGGCGGGCTTCATTCGTGATTTGGCGGGTCTTACGCGTGATTGAGCGGGTATCCGGCCGGTTTGCAGGGGGCTGTGGCGGGCTTACTGGCTGTGCCGAGGGGCCAGCGGAGAGCAACGGTAGCGGCCGAACGGCGCAATCTCGGCCCTGAAGCGTTTGATCGGTCACCCGATCCGGGAATTTTGCGTGCATGTCTCCTTGGCGAACCACCACCAGACGGAACACGGCCGTGCGCGTCATCACGGCGATCGGCGCGATCTTCGCGGGGATCGAAGTCCTCTACATGATCATGGTGCTCGCCGGTGCCAACGCCGGCAACGCCTTCTTCGCTTTCATCAAGTCACTGGCAGTTCCTCTCGCCTTGTTCTGGCCGGGCCTGTTCCCGGTGAACAGCCCCAGCTTGGCTGTGATCCTGGACTTCGGCCTGGCCGCGGTGTTCTGGCTGGTCGTGACCGGCATCATCGCCCGCTTCGCGGGCCGGTGACCGGCGGCGACCCGCTGTTCCACCCGGTCGGCGGACCACCCGCCGTCGCCATCGGCGGTGTCCTTCAGCGACACTGGACGGATGAGCGACGGCAGGTGGTTCGACGGCTGGTCGCCCTGGCCTGAGCTGGCCGGGCTGGCCGCGGCCGGGCGTTCACTGCTTCCGAACGTCCCGGTCACGCCGGCTTCCTTGGTGCGCACCGTCACCGAGCAGCTCGTCGGCCGCAGGCTGACCACGAAGGTCGACAACCGCGAGGTCGGTCTCACGCTGACCGAACTCGACTACCCGGCCGACAGCCTCCGGCTGGCCACCGGCCGCATCGGCGACGTCCGGATCGTCGCCGAGGACGTCGACTGGCCCGAGCCCGACGGCGGCAGCATCCCGCTGCGCCGGGTCACCGTGCTCGCCGAAGACGTCCGCCTCCGCTCGCTGCCCACGCCGGCCGCCAAGCCCGCCCGCGTGGAGCTGCTGATCGCGGTCTCCGCGGACGTCCTGCGCGAACGGGTGGCGAAGGTCCGCCCCGGGATCGTCGCGGCCCCGGCGGAAAGCGGGCTGCTGCAGATCCACTGGGCCAAACGGCCGCACTGGGGCCATCTGACACTCGAGGCCCAGGTGGCCGACGACGCCGTGGTGCTCGTGCCCCGGATTCTCCACATCGGACAGAAAGAGCTCCGGCCACCGAAGCGCTTCCAGCCCATCGTGCTTCCCCTGCCGGAGCTCCCGCAGGGCATAAAGCTGACGAAGGTCGAACCACGGCATGACGAGCTCGTACTGCACACAGTGGCGGAGGAATGGCCGGAACGGCTTTCCCGCATCCCCCTGCCGGATCTGTTGAGCTGGCTGACCACCGCCGCGATGACCCTGACCCTGCCGAAGCTCGGCGCGCGTTCATGACTTCCCCTCCCTGGTGAGCCGGACACCATCGAAGTTACTCGAACGCGCGTTCGAACGTCATCACTCACAAGGGTAGAGCCGGAACTCAGCCGTCCCGATCCCGCAAGTACCGGGTGTGATCGGCCTGCCGGTCGACGTCGGCCGAATAGAACCGCTCGGCCACCCGGTGCGCCTCGGCCTCCAGCAAACCCAGCTGTGCCACCAGTTCCTCCTCCGCACCCGCCCGCCGAGCCGCGAACCACCACGGAAGGTTCAGGTAAGTTTCCAGCGACAGCGGCAAATCCGTCCCCGCCAGCCGAATCACGGCGTGGTGCAGATCAGGATCGGCCGCGAGCCGCGCGGGCCGGGAAAGCAGGTCCGCCAGCACTTCGGCGATCCGCCGTACGGTGTCCACAGTAGACGCAGGCATCCGCGACGACTGCGCGGAAACCGAAGCCACCAAGCCGGCCAAGGACGACCGCAGCTCGGCCGAAGTGTCCGGCACCAGCCGGACCTTCTCCCCCGGCGCGAGCAGCGCACCCGCGGCGTACAGGGCCACGACGACGAAGGGCCAGAACCAGCCGACGACCCCGGTCAGGTACAGCACAACACCGAGCAGCCCGCCGACGCAGCCGGCGAGGTTCTTCGTCGAGCCCAGATAACGCAGCATCATTGGTACCCGCGGATCTCCTGGAACACCTCGGACAGCTGGACGTTCCGCGCGTCGAACACCTTCCCGCCGGTCTGCGCCGCGACCTGGGTCAGCTCGTCGCTGCTGCCCTCCCCGAACAGCACGGTGAACACCGGCACCTGCTTCATCGCCGGCGGCAGCGAGCCGAAGGAGGCCTGGAAGTCCGCCAGCGAAGAGCCGTTCGCATTCTCGCCGTCGGTCATCAGGACGATCGAGGTGAACCGGTCGGGATCACGC
Organism: Amycolatopsis sp. NPDC051758; assembly: GCF_044453095.1. NCBI lineage: Bacteria > Bacillati > Actinomycetota > Actinomycetes > Pseudonocardiales > Pseudonocardiaceae > Amycolatopsis > Amycolatopsis sp. NPDC051758. The sequence goes on from NZ_JBITCJ010000006.1 coordinate 618,822, forward strand.
GCCGCCAAGGGTTCCAGCACCCGGTAGGCCTCGGACAGGCTGTCGTAGATCGCCGTTCCGCCCCGAGCGTCCAGCCCTTCGGCGAACGCCTTGATCTTCGCCAGCTCACCCGCAGGGTTCTGCTCGGGGACGGTGAACGTCGAAGCCGCCGAGGGCCTGGTGCTGAACGGCAGCATCGTCACCTCCTCCCGGCTCCGGAACCGCCGGTACCGCCCGGTCAGTGAGTTGTCCGCACCGGTGAGCCCGGCCAAGGCACTGCGCAGCGAGGCGATCCGGTCACCTTCCATCGAACCGGACGTGTCCAGCACGTACAAGGTCCGGGACGGCCGGCGGATCTTGTCGAAATAAGCGGACAGCAGCGCGTCCACCGCCTGTTGCGTCGCCGGGAACGGCAGTTCGACGAGGTCGCGCTGCGCGAACTGCGATCCCAGCGCAACCCCGGGAACGACCGGGCGCCGCTGCGTCGTGTCCATGATCTTCTTCTGGACGTCCGGGGTGCGCAGGTAGTCCGAAAGGCGCTGGTGCGCCGAACGCGCGTCGTCGCCGGCGGCAGCCAGCAGCGTCAAGGGGTAGTCCGCGGTGATGACACCGTCGCTCGGGTAGATCAGCTTCAGCGGCTCCGGCAGCTTCCCGGACGCGTTCGCCGACAGCAGCACGGACTCGTAGTTGATCAGCCCGTCGACCTTCTGCCCGGGGTCCTGGCCGGTCGCGCGCCGTGTGTAAGCGTCCGACAGCCAGCCCGACGACCCGGCGGAAAGGGCCTGCGCGCTGAAGAACTGCGTCAGCTGCGGGGTCACCGCGGTGATCTGCTGGGCGTCGATCGCGTTGCCGGCGCCCGCGAGTGCCGACGCCACGCCGACCAGCGCCGAGAACCCCGAGTTCGACGCCGACGGGTCGGTCATCCCGTAGCTGAACGCCTTCTTGCCGGCCTGCGCGGCGATCTCGCCCCAGCCGACCGGCTTCCCGGTCCAGCCGAGCCGTTGCGCCGACGACGCCGACAGCCCCAGCACCACCGGCGAACTCATGATCTTGACCTGATTCCCGAGCCGCTTCGCCGCTTCCGGAATGCCCGCCGGGTAACGGTTCGAAGAGAACCAGACAGCGTCGTACTTGCCGTCGACACTGCCGTTGGCCAGCGACTCCGCGCCTTCGAGGGTGCCGGTGAAGGTGAACTTGACCTTGACACCGGTGGCCTTCTCGGCCTCGTCGAGCACCGGCTGCATATCGGCCAGCTCGCTGCCCGCGAGGATCCTGAGCGTGCCCGGCTCGGGATCCCCCAGCGGCGCCGAAGGCGAGGAGTCGGAACAGCCCGCCAGCAACACCGCGCTCAAGGCCACCAAAAAGAGCTTCTTCATACTTCCCCCTCGTGCGAACGCCGCAGGTGGTCCTCGGCGCGGCGGATCTCGCCGGACAGGGACTCGACCGTGGTCGCCATGGTGCGGACGGCGTCGGCGCGGAAGCCGTCGATCGCGTCGATCGAGGCGTAGATCCGGTCGAACGACGCGCGGATCGTCTCGGTCGCGACCGCCGAGTCGCTGCTCGCCTTGCGGATCTCCGCGGACTGCAGGTCCAGCAGTTCGGTGTTGGCGCGGATCAGCCCGTCGGTGGTCGCCTGCAGCGCGGCCACCTCGTCCAGGACGTCGCGCTGGCTCGCCAGGGCGCCACTGACCAGCAACGCGACGCGCAGCGCGGACACGGTCGTCGACACCGCCCGCTCGACCCCGCGGATCAGTTCGTCGTTGTTCTTGCGCACCAGGTCCAGCGCGAGGTAACCCTGCGCGCTGACCGCGAGCTGGGTCAGCAGGTCCTGGTGCCGTTGCCGGATCGGGTACAGCACGTCTCCGCGCAACGCGTTGGCGCGCGCGGGATCCGTGAAGTCGAAGACGCCGGCCTGCGTCTCGACCGCGCCGTCGACGGCCTCGGCGAAGGCGGCCGCCTCGGCGAGCTTCCCCATCACCTTCCACAGCCGCTCGCGCTCACCCTTGATCGCGGCGTTGTCGCGGCGCAGGACGTCTTGCCGGCCGCGGAGGTCCACGACCAGCGCGTTGACGGGCTCGTTCGCCGCGCGGTAGCGGTCCAGCGCGCGCTTCGCGCCGGCGGCGACCGGGAACATCCCGAGCAGCTTCCGCCCGGTGAGCGGGAGCTTCGCCGGGTCCAGCTCGGCGACCGTGCGGCGCAGGCTGGTCAGACTGGTCGTCACGTGTTCCTGGGGTGACGCCGTGAGCGCCCGGCTCGTGCGGTCCAGCATCGATCCGGCGACCCCGGCGGCGGCCCGCATGTCGGCCTCGCCGACGGCCAGCAGCTCGTCCAGCAGGTCGGTGAACTCCGGTGACTTGACGTCCAGCGCTTCGAGCCGCTCGGTGAACTTCCCAGCGCGAACGGTGATTTCCGACCGTGTGTCGTCGCCGAGCGTGATGAGCCCGGCCGCGCGTTCGGCCGGGATCGGCGCGACCGGCTCGGGCGGGGTGAGGGTGAATTCGTCCATGTCAGTACTGCTTGCCGACGGCGTCGAGCAGGCGCTCGAGCGTTTCGAACGACGGCGGTTCGACGGCGTCCACGAGGTCGGCCGGCGCGTGGGCCTTCGCGGCGACGTCGGCGAACAGCTTCGGGTCGGTGGTGCGGAACCCGAACGTCGCCGCGAGCTTCCCCAGCTCGGGGTCGGTCGCGAGCAGCTGGCCGACCTTGTCGCCGTCCCCCGACAGCGGGACGAGCGTGTGCTTCGAGTACACCGTCGGCGCCGTGTAGACCATGCGCATGTCGGACCGGATCGACCCGTCACCGCGAACGACGCGGTCGACGAACTGCGACTCGTAGATCAAGGCCAGCGGCGTCTTGCCCATCCCCGCGGACAGGTAGTCCTCGAACGGTCCTTCGGTGCTGTTCTGCGTGTACCCCTGGTCGAGGAACAGCTTCGACACCGACGGCAGCACCTTCGCCTCCTGCTCCGGCGAGGTGACGACGGTGTTCCCGTTGGCCACGAAGGAAACGATCGACAGGTACATCGCCGCGGAGTTCGACTCCCGCGGGTCGGTGGTGGTGACCAGGACGTTCTTGCGCGCCGGGTAGGCGGTGTTGCCGGGCAGCTGATCCCAGCGCGTGCCTGCCTTCGCGAGGTCGAGGTACTTCGTGACGTCGAGGACGTCGTAATCGCCGGCCCCCTTGTGCACCACGCCGTTCGCCTTCAAGAGCGACACGATCGGCTCGAAGGTGGCGATCGCCATCGGCGACTGGAACGGCGTGTACACCGTGGTCACCTTGCGGTCGCGCTGGATCTTCTGCGCCGCGGGTGAGGACGACGGGAACGCGAACGCGTACTTCCCGAGGTCGACGGTGGTCGCGATCTGCCGCGAGCCCGCGGTGTCGACCTCGACCTTCAAACCATGGCGAGCGAAGGCGTCGACAACCCGCTGGTCGGTGAAGAACGCTTGCTTCTCCGAACCGATCACACCGCGCACCGTGGTCAGGTCGCCGCCCTGCGCGCTGTTGTCGCCGCGCCCCCAGAAGATCACCGCCACGACCGCGAGCAGCAGCACCACGGCCAGTCCGATCGACACCCGGCGTTTCACGAGCCACTCCCCTCAGCCGCCTTCGCCCATTTGACGCGGGAGGCAGCCGGTTCGAAGTGAACAGCAGGTGAAGGAACGGTCTCAGGTCACGGGAAACCAGGTCCCGGACGCCCATTCCGTGTCGCCCCAGGCTTTTCGCTCTTCAGCACGTGGGTCGAGCACCAGGTCCGTGTCTTCCCGGAAAACCAGCACCGGCCGCAGTTCGGGCCCGTACGGCGGCCAGTCGGGGCCGTCGGCGGACGCGACACCGTCGTGCACGAACCGCACCCAGCACCGGTGAATGAGCAACGCCGCTCGCTCGCGGGCCGGGTTCACGTCGGTCGCCTCCGCGTACAACGGCAGCGGGGTCTTCCACGCCATCGTCGTCTCGGTGCCGTGCCCGCCGTCGAGCTGTTCGGGCACACCGGGCGCCGCGATGTCGATGCGGTAGCGGTAAACGGGGGCGTGCGCGGACTGCGCGTCGGCGAGCCGCTGCGTCGGGATGCCGTAACGCTCGTCGCCCATCGCGGCGATCTTGGCGGACTTGAGGTCCGGGACGCGGCGGAGGTACGTCTCGAGAAGCTGCGAAGCGCCTTCGTCGCCGAGGATCTCGGAGAGGACGTCGTTCGCGGGCGCCGTCGCGATCTCGTCACCGAGCATCAGCGCGTAGGTGCTGCCTTCGTTGCTGTTGCAGCCGACCAGGAGCGGGATCCCGGCCGCGCTGCCGCGGCGGATCGGCTCGATCGGGACCTCGGGCAGCACGCGGGGGTGCAGCGTCGGGCGCCACAGCCACAGCGCCTGGAAGCCGGTGAGGATCCGTTCCTGCGCCTCGACGAACTCCTTGGCCGGCAAGGCACGCAACGATTCGGCTTCGTGGCAGCCGACCTCGTCGAGCAGCCGGCGGGCCAGCGCCGTCCCGGCATCGGGCGTCGCGACGTGGTCCGCGCCGCCGCTGCTGCTGATCGCCTGCGCGAACAACCCCTCACCCAGCGGGCTGCCCATCAGGTTCCCGATGCTCTTCGCCCCGGCCGAAACGCCGTAGACGGTGATCCGCGCGGGGTCACCGCCGAACGCGGAAACGTTGCGCCGCACCCACTTCAGCGCCTCGATCTGGTCGAGCAGGCCGCACACCCCGGCGTCCGCTTCGGCCTCGCCGAAGATCCCGGCGAGGTGCAGGAAGCCGAGTGAGCCGAGCCGGTAGTTGATCGTGACGACCACGATCCCGGCGCGGGCGAACTCCTCGCCGTCGCCGAGCTGCTCGCCGTGGCCGACGCGGTACCCGCCGCCGTGCAGCCAGAACAGCACCGGCCAGCCGCCCTCGGGAGCCGGGCCTTCCGGGGTGCAGACGTTGAGGTACAGGCAGTCCTCGTCACAGACCGCCGAGGGATTCATCGGGTCCGGCGACTGCATCGCGTGCGGCCCGTACTCGGTCGCCACGTGCACCCCGCGGGGCAGGTCGGGCGGCTGTGGCGCCTTCCACCGCAGCGGCCCGACCGGCGGCCGGGCGTACGGGATCCCGCGCCACCGCCGGACGCCGTCACCCGCCAGCCCCACCAGTGCCCCGAGCTCGGTCGTGACCGTCGGGACCGAGGCCATCAGAGGGAGGCCTGCTCTTCGGTCGGGAGGCACACCTCGAACCGTGTGTTCCCGGGCTCGGACTCGACGCGCAGGTCACCCTGGTGCCGCTCGACGACGATCTTGAACGAGATGTCCAGCCCCAGCCCGGTGCCTTCGCCGACCGGCTTCGTGGTGAAGAACGGCTCGAAGATCCGCGGCTTGATGTCGTCGGGGATGCCGGGGCCGGTGTCGCCGATTTCGATGCGCACCTGGTCGTTCTCGCCCCAGGTGCGCAGCGTCAGTGTGCCCTCGCCGCCCATCGCGCCCAGGGCGTTGTCGATGATGTTCGTCCAGACCTGGTTCAGCTCGGCCGGGTACGCCGGGATCTTCGGCAGGCCGCGGTCGTACTCCTTCACGACGCGGACGCCGTCGCCGATCTTGCCGGCGAGCATCACGAGCGTGGAGTCGAGGCCGTCGTGGACGTCGACCCACTGGTGCGGCGACCGGTCCATCTGCGAGTACTGCTTGGCCTTGCCGACCAGCGCGGAGATGCGGGTGGTCGAGTCCTCGATCTCGCCCATCAGCATCTCGGTCTCGAGCGCGTAGGCGAGCCAGCGGACAGCGCCGTCCATGAAGGTGTCGCCGACCTGCTCCAGGACGTTGTCCAGGTCGGCCGTGGTGAGCCCGGCCCGGACGTAGATGTCGGCGAGGTCCCAGCCACCGTCGATGCCGTGGTCGTCGAACCAGTCGCCGATCTCGTCCTCGCGGTCGGCCTGCTGCATCGCGGTCAGCTTCTCCGCCTGCACGACCTGCTTGACCAGGCGTTCCTGGACGTCGATGAGCTGGTCGAGCAGCTCGGGGTCGATGTCCTTCTTCGCCAGGTAGGCGAGCTTGTGCCGCATCCCGGCGACCCGTTCGCGCAGCGCGGACGTCGCCCGCACGGCGGCTGCGGCCGGGTTGTTCAGCTCGTGCGTCAGGCCGGCGGACAGCTCGCCGAGCGCCAGGAGACGGCGGCGTGAGCCGATCACCGTGTCGCTGTTGCGCCAGCCGAGGTACATGCCTTCGAGCAGGTGCGTCGCCATCGGGAACCACCTGCGGAACTCGACGGAGAACTCCTGCGACGGCAGCGCCAGGAACGTGACGTCGGACAGCGCGCGCACCGAAGCGCCGTAGCGGTGGTCGGTGTCCTGGTGCACGAAGAACTGCGTCGCGCCGAAGTAGGCGCCGCGCTGATCGGACCGGTTGGTCTCCACCTCGGTGCCGCTGACCAGCCGCGTCATCCGGATGGCGCCGGTGAGCAGGACGTAGAAGCAGGTGGCCTCGTCGCCTTCGCGGATGACGACGGAGTCGCCTTCGTACTCTTCGAGCACGGCGTTGGCGGCGATCCAGTCCAGCTGGGCCTCGGAAAGGTGTTCGAACAGGAAGAGGCCGCGAAGCTCTTCCCGCGGCAGTGCGCTCATTGTTCCTCCAGGTACCGGTGTACCAGCGTCACGGCCATCGCGCCTTCGCCGACCGCGGACGCCACCCGCTTGACCGACTGGGACCGCACGTCACCGGCCACGAACACACCAGGGATCGACGACTCGAGGTAGTGCGGGTCACGGTCGAGCGTCCACCCCCGCGGGCGCTGCTCGTTCGCCGTCAGGTCCGGGCCGGTGCAGACGAAGCCGTGGTCGTCGCGGTGGATGTCGTCGCCGAGCCAGTCGGTGCGCGGGGCGGCTCCGATGAAGATGAACAGGTGCCCGCTCTCGACCGTCTCGGTGACGCCGTTTTCGCACAGCGTGAGCCGCTCGAGGTGGTCGTCGCCGTGGGCCTGCTTGACCGTGGTCCGGGTGCGGACGTGGATGTTCTCGATGCCGGCGATCTGCTCGATCAGGTAGTGCGACATCGACGCTTCCAGGGACTCGCCGCGCACCAGGATCGTGACGTCGCTGGCGTGCCGGGAGAAGAACACCGCGGCCTGGCCGGCGGAGTTCGCGCCGCCGACGATGTAGACGTGCTCACCCTTGCACTCGGGCGCCTCGGTCGCGGCCGAGCCGTAGTAGACGCCGCGGCCGCTCAGCTCTTCGATGCCCTCGGCGTCCAGTGCGCGGTAGGTGACACCGCTGGCCAGGATCACCGAGTGCGCGGCGATCTCGCTGCCGTCGCCGAAGGTGATCACCCGTGACGAGCCGCGCGCCTCCAGGCCGACGACGTCGCGTGCGGTCAGCACCTCGGCGCCGAACTTCTGCGCCTGGCGCCGCGCCCGGTCGGTCAGCTGCGCGCCCGAGACGCCGTCGGGGAAACCGAGGTAGTTCTCGATGCGCGAACTGGTCCCGGCCTGGCCGCCGGTGGCCTTCTTCTCGACGAGGACCGTGCGCAGGCCCTCGGACGCGCCGTACACCGCGGCGCCGAGGCCCGCGGGCCCGCCGCCGATCACGACGAGGTCGTAGAACTCCTGCGCCGGCCGGGTCGACAAGCCGACCGCGTCCGCGATCTCGCCGCCGGTGGGCTGCTTGAGCGCGGTGCCGTCGGGGGTGACGATCACCGGGATGTCGGCCTCCACGGCGTCCGCGGCCTGCAGGATCCGGCGGCCTTCGTCGTCCTCGACCGAGTACCAGCGGTACGGCACGGCGTTGCGCGCGAGGAAGTCGCGCAGGTGGAACGACGGCGAGTTGTAGCGGTGGCCGATCAGCTTGACCTCTTCGACCGGCTTGTCGCCGACCGCCTTCCAGGTCTCGACCAGCGCGTCGATCACCGGGTAGAGCTTCTCCTCCGGCGGGTCCCACGGCTTGAGCAGGTAGTGGTCGACGTCGACGACGTTGATCGCCTGGATCGCGGCGTCGGTGTCGGCGTAGGCGGTCAGCAGGGCGCGGCGGGCGTGCGGGAACAGGTCCATCGCCTTCTCGAGGAAGGCGATCCCGTCCATCTGCGGCATCCGGTAGTCGGCGAGGATCGCCGCGACGGCGTCACCGCGCAGCTTGATCTCGCGCAGCGCTTCGAGGGCGTCCTGGCCGGAGTCGGCGCGGATGACGCGGTAGTCCTTCCCGTAGCGCCGCCGCAGGTCGCGGGCGACCGAACGGGACACGGCGGGATCGTCGTCGACGGTCATCAGGATCGGCTGGCTCACGAAGTGCAGCCTACGGCGCTGGGTGCCCGGCTGGGGAGGACCGCCGTTTCGGGACCTGGACCCGCTCCAGGTCCTCGGCGACGACGATCTCGCCGTCGAACTCGGCCTTCGCTTCGTCGAGGAACCGCTCCGGCTCGGGGTAGCGCTGGGAAAAGTGCGTCAGCACGAGCTGCCGGACGCCGGACTCGGCGGCGACGCGGGCGGCCTGCCGCGCGGTCAGGTGGCCGAAGTCACGGGCGAGCCGGGTGTCTTCGGCGAGGAAGGTCGACTCGATCACGAGCATGTCGGTGTCCTCGGCGAGCGCGTAGACGGCGTCGCAGAGCCGGGTGTCCATGACGAACGCGAACCGCTGGCCGCGGCGGGGCACGCTGACGTCGTCGAGGCTGGTGTCCCTGAGCCGGCCCTCCCGCTGCAACCTGCCGACGTCCGGGCCTTCGATGCCGTGCTCGCGCAGCCGTTCGGGCAGCATGGTCCGGCCGTCCGGCTCGACCAGCCGGTAGCCGAACGCCTCGACGGGGTGGCTCAGCCGCCGGGCCTCCAAGGTGAGCTTCCCGATGGTGAAGGACCCGTCCTCGGCGATCGGGTGTTCGCGCAGGTCAGCCTGCTCGTAGAACGACGTCGCGTGCCGCAGCCGTTCGAAGTAGTGCGCGCCGGAGGCCGGGAAGTGGGCGTGGACCGGGTGCTTCACCGCGTCCAGCGACAGCCGCTGGATGACGCCGGGGAGGCCGAGGGTGTGGTCGCCGTGGAAGTGGGTGATGCAGATCCGCGTGATGTCGGTGGCCGCGACGCCCGCGCGCAGCATCTGGCGCTGGGTGCCTTCGCCGGGGTCGAAGAGGAAACCCTCGCCGTCCCAGCGCAGGAGGTAGCCGTTCTGGTTGCGGTGGCGCGTGGGCACCTGGCTCGCGGTGCCCAGCACCACCAGTTCGCGGGTCGACACCCCCGCACGCTACTCAGGCGGCGGGGGTGGTGTCCCCCAGTTTCCGCAGCCGGAAGGCCAGCACGAGCAGCATGATCCCGTAGAGCAACGCGTAGATGCCGACGAGCAGCGCGACGCCGTACGCGCCGGCGATCGGGTTGATCACGATGAGGACGCCCGCGATCACCGACAGCGCACCCGCCGCGATGAGGAACGCCTCACCTTGGATCTGCTTGCGCAGCCGGATGGCCGCGGCGATCTCGGCGACGCCCGTGACGATCGCCCAGAGGCCGACCAGCAGGGCCAGGAGCAGCACCGTGATGCCCGGCCAGACCAGCACGAGGATCCCGGCGACGATGCCGAGCGCGCCGAGGATGCCGTAGGCGGCGCGGTGGGCGGCGTCGCCCGGGCGGAAGGCCTGCACCAGGCCGCCGATGCCGTCGACGATCGCGTACACGCCGTACAGGATGGCCAGGACGAGCACGGTGGCGCCCGGCCAGATCAGTGCGAAGAGCCCGAAGAGCACGGCGAACACGCCGCGGACGGCGGCGATCGGCCAGGCCTGACGGGGTTGGACGACGGTGAAAGCTGCGAAGGAGGCCATGAGCCGCTCCTCGGGTGTGGGGCACCCAGTATCGCGGCAAAAAGCCTGGTTGGCGCGATTCACCACCCGTTCGGGCCACATCGTCCACTGTGGCCGGACACATAGGACCGGCGTGCGCCGCGGCCGCCACCACGGCGCACGCCGGTTGCTCAGGGGTAGCTGACCAGGTTGACCGGCTTCGTGCCGGTCGGGGTCGTGGCACCCGTGGTGTTGATGACGTGCGTGATCGTGCCCTGGTAGTTGAGCGACACGGTCACCATGTCGTGGAACTTCACGCCCGGCGTGTTCGGCGCCTCGTAGGCGTGGGCGCTGGCGACCGAGGGGTTGGTGCTGAAGTAGCAGTAGCTGCCCAGCCCCCACGCCTCGTGGCTGGTCACGTTCGGGCCCACCTTGTAGGCGGAGTAGCCGTTCGTGGAGCCGTTCATCCAGCTCGCCTGGTTCGGCACGTCGTAGGGCATCTCGTTCTGGAAGAAGTACGTCCGGCCGCCGTTGCCGTTCCAGACGACCTGCGTCTTCTGGTAGTGCTCGACGAACAGGCCGTACATCGTCACGTTGTTCCCGTTGACGATCAGCCCGGTGTCGGCGGTGTTGGTGTTCCAGCCGACGTTGTTGCCGTTGTCGGCGTGGTCGGCGCGCCAGATCCACATGTGGTCGCCGATCACGTTGCTGCTGTTCACCACCAGGCTGTTCGTCGCCTTGCCGACGGCCGGGCCGCCGATCCGGAAGAACACGTCGTGCAGCGACGTCGGGTTCGCCGCGTGGTCGGCGGTCGAGCCGGCCTGGCCGACCTGCATGAGCGTGTTCGAGTTGGTCGTGCCGGCGTCGATCAGCAGGCCGGCGACCTTCACGCCGTCGACGTCGTCGACGTTCATCGCGGTGACGCCGTTGTCGGGCACGACCGTGGCGACGCCGAGGCCGAGCACGACGGTGTTGGGCCGGGTCACGTGCAGCGCCTGGTTGAGGTGGTAGACACCCGGCGTGACCAGCAGGTTCTTGCCCGCGGCCAGCGCCGCGTTCATGTCCGCGGCGGTGGCGCCCGGCTTGGCGATGTAGAACTGGTCGATCGGCAGCGAGCTGCCCGGCGCGGTGCCGTTCGCCCAGCTCGTGCCCGCGGCGTTGGTCTTCACGCCGGGGACGAACACCTGGTAGTTGCCGGCGTTGTCGATGTAGAGGAACGGCTTCTCGCGCACGACCGGCGTCTGGCCGACCGTGGTGTACGGCGGGGCCGGGAACGTGTTCGCCGGGGCGCCCTGGACACCCGCGAAGACCATGTTCCAGTTCGAGCCGGACCAGCTGCCGAACTGCGAGTTGCGCGAGATCCACTGCTGCTGCGAGCCGGAGCGGACCTGGCCGTCGACCTTCGTGTCGGAGATCCAGCCGCCGCTGGCCCAGCCGCCGTCGTCGAGCTGCAGGTCGCCGCGGACGTGCATGCGGCGGTACGGCGCGGCCTGGCTGACCGCCCAGCGGTCGGTGCCGCCGGTCGGGTTCACGGACAGGTTCTCGGCGCCGCGCCAGAAGTTCTGCGTGGCGTTCTGCGGCGGGAACCAGTCGGCCTCGACGTGCACGGCGCCGTTGATCGTCACGGCGTCCGGGCTCAGCCCGAGGCCGAGCACCTGCGTGTAGAAGCCGACGTTGACGTCGTTGGAGTACGTCCCCGGCTTGAACATCACGGCGTAGCGCTGGCTGCCGAACTGGTTGCGTTCCTGCTGGCTGAAGATGCTGTTGAGCCGGCTCTGGATGCTGGAACTCGACATCGACGGATCGAAGATCACCACGTTCGGGCCGAGGTCCGGCTGGCCGGAGGTCGGAGGAGTCGTGCCACCCACGGGGTTCAGTGTGAACGATTGGGCCGTGGTGCCGTTGCACGAGTACTGCTGGAGCTGGACGGAGTCGGCGGCGGAGGCGCTCGGGACGTCGAGGCACTTCCCGCTGTTGCGGCTCACGAAGTGGTACCGCCCGTTCCCTTCGTCGACGGCCTGCCACTGCTGGTTGGCGCCGTTCGAGTAGGTCCACAGCTGGATGAGGCCACCATCGGCGGTGGAGACGTTGCTGACGTCCCACGCCGCGGCGGCGTTGTTTCGGGTGTTGACCCGGAAGTAGCCGTCACCGGTCGACTGGAACTGCCACTCCTGGGAAGCCGACTGGTTGCAGGAGTACTGCTGCACGACGGTGCCGTTCGCGGTGCCCGCGGCCCGCGCGTCGACACACTTCCCGCTGTTGGCGGCGGTCACCGTGTACCACCCGTCAGGGGTGATCGCGGCCTGGGCCGCCGGCGCCGCCACGACGGTGATCAAGCCCGCGACCAGGGCAGACGCTGCGGAGAGCACCGTCATCACCCGCCGTCTCACCGGACTCTTCATCGAAACCTCCTCTGCCGCGCACGCGGCGTTCTTCGAGCAGGAAACGGCAGAGGCAGGCCCGGTGAAGACGCGGCGTAACGGGCGGGGACCTCGGCGTCACAACCGCGCAAAATGTAACGGCGGCCACACCCGTAGTCAATACACGACTAAAAATAAGGTATAAAGCTGCAGGTCAGAGCCCTCGGTGTTGCTGGGCGTAGCCGCTGGGACCCCCGTGCAGAGGCGGTCCCAGCGGGGTGTAACGTATGGACACACGAGATGCGGAGTTCACCTTCGCTTCGGGGCTATGGCGCAGCTGGTAGCGCACCTCACTGGCAGTGAGGGGGTCAGGGGTTCGAGTCCCCTTAGCTCCACCCTGACGAGACACCGCCCACTGGGTCTAGAGATCCAGGTAGGGCGGTTTTTTCGGTCCACCGGATCTTGAGTTTCGTCAAGAGCAACTTCAGCTACCGACAGGTAGCTGGAGCAAACCTGGAGCAGGCTGTGACCCCATTTCGCTTCACCCGGCAGGGACTGCTCCAGCCGGCGGTCCCAACGGATGAATGCGCGTATGCATTTGCCTCCGGGGCGGCCGTCCGATCCGATACGTCGCTGCTTACCTGAAATGCAGCGTCTGGCCACGTCGTGCCGGCGAGCGCGTTAGTGGGGCGCAGGACCGTAGCCGCCCGCCCACTCCGGGGCGCGCTGATGCCGGATGGCGTCGTTCAGGTGCCGGGTCAGCTCACAGATCGCGGCCGCGGCCGCGATCACGGCGTCCTCGAGCGCAGCCCGCCATAGGAAAAGCAGTCCTCCACCCAGCCGTCCAGGTCAGACATACTCGGCTCCAATCTCAGAATTCCTCGCGCGGCGCGACCTGCAGCCGCCAGGTGGCCGCCGGGCCGCCGTGTTCGGCGAACCAGTCCCGCAGCGGCTGTTCGAGGTCCACGCGGCCCGGCGGGCTGCCGAGCAACCCGCTCTGGGTTGACCAATACTCGCCGTTGCACAGGAAGTCGATTGTCCACCAGTACGCGGAGCCGTCCCCGGGCTGGCGGGCACCACAGAGATCGTCTCTACGTTGCCGCCGCACCCGAATCGAACAGCAGTTCTATCGCCTACGCAAGCGACGACATCTCCGACCTGGGAGTCCGCCGTGATCTTCGTGACCTGGGTCGCACCTCATCGCTATTTTCGTTTCTTTCGATTACTGTTTTGTCATGAGGTCGCATACGCGACTGAGCAGCGGAAACCAGGAGACGCGATGACTTCGGCGCTTGAGCAGCACACCGTGCTTCCGCCGGCCGATGCGGACGCAGGCTTTCGGGAGGCCCTTCGCGCCTTGCGGTCGGTGCTGGGCAACCAGACGTCGGAAGAAGCTCATACCCGGGTCGTCGGGCCGAATGGAGCCGCGGAGCTGCCGGCTGCGGTCTTTGAAGTGCTGCGCCAGGTGGTGGTCGCGATGTCGCAGGGCTTGGCGATCAACATCGCGCCGCGGCACGCCGTGCTGACCACCCAGGAAGCCGCGGACATGCTGAACATCTCCCGGCCGACGCTGGTGAAGCTGCTGGAGTCGGGCGAAATCCCCTTCGAGCAGCCAGGCCGGCATCGCAAGGTCCGTCTGGAGGACGTGCTCGACTATCAGCAGCGGGCACGGCACCGGCGCCGGGCATCGCTGAACGAGATGACGGCGCGGGCCATAGAGGACGAATCCGACGTCGAGGCTGACAACGTCGACAGGATCATCCAGACTCGCTAGTCGTGCCGTTCCCCGCGCTGCTCGACGCCAACGTCCTGATTCCGCTCAACACCGCGGACCTGCTGCTGCGCCTGGCCGAAGCCGACACGTTCTGCATGCTGTGGTCCGAGCAGATCCTCGACGAGATCGAACGCAACTTAGTCAGCCAGCTCGGCAGAACACCGGAGCAGGCGCAGCGGCGGGTGGCGACGATGCGCGTAGTGTTCCCGGATGCCATGGTCACCGGCTACGAGCCGCTGATCGGCGCGATGACCAACGACGAGAAGGACCGGCACGTCCTGGCTGCGGCGGTTCGGGCCAACGCCGACGTCATCGTCACGTTCAACCTCAAGGACTCCCCGTCGGCGGCGCTGGCGCCCTACGACATCACCGCAGTAGCGCCCGACGACTTCCTGCTCGACCAGCTTGAGCTCTACCCGCACCGCACCCTCGACTGCCTGTACGGTCTCGTCTTCGCCCGGCAACGCCCCCCTCTTCAGCTGGCAGAGTTCCTCGCCCGCTTCGCGGGTGTGGCGCCACGTTTCGTCGCCGAAGTTCATGAGCGACTTCGACAAGCGGAAGAAGCCACGAAATCGCTCATGATTCCTCCGAGATCACCCAGCGAATGAGAGCGCAACGGGGTCGGAGGTGACGCGGCAGCATCCGCATGCACCACGATGCGCGAGCATGCGACAAATGACTGGCAGCCTGTTCGCATGGAGTGCGGCGTCGCGCACGTTGTGCGAATCGCAAGGCCAGGTGACCTGGGGCATGACCGGGAGCCTGGCCTTACGCATGTCCGGGGCCAGGTGGGGTGTCGACCTGGACCTCATGGACGCAGCTAACCAGCGGTTCGAAGAAGTCCGGGGTGCCGTTGATCCGGGCGTGGACGGCAGCGGCAACGACGTCGGAGATCCACAGCAGCGGCGCGCGGCTACTCGGACCGGATCAGCAGCCCGATGTCGAGCGTCTTCTCGATGCCTTCGAGGCGATCGGCGATCTAGACTTGAGCGGCCAGCATGCCGAGTTGCAGCAGCTGCTCCGGCGAGGCGTCCTCGCCGAGCTTGCTGCGGAGGGCATAGAACGCGTCGCGGGCGATAATGGCAGGAGTCGGCGTAATGGACATGGCGTCGATCATGGCAGCCCACCGGCCGGCCACGCTCGCGCCTTCGACAGGCACCCGAACACGAGGCGTCGCCCGGGCGCTTCCTACACCCTCGAATGTGAAGAGCCAGATTGCCTCCCACAGCTGGTTGCCGGGTTCGTCGTCGGTGGCGGCCGCCGCCAGGGCGGCCTGGGCAATGGGACTGGTCTCGTTGTAGTGAATGCCGAGGGCCGCGCGCAGCAGCGCGGTGTGGGTGAACGACGGGCCGCCGCCGCTGTAGCCGCGGGCGAAGGCGTCGGGCGAGGACCGTATCATCGGTCTAGGTCCACGACGTCCAGCGCAGCCGGCCCGACCTCGCTCGAGGATCGCCCGGCCCAGGTCGTCGCCGGGCTGCAGGGGCTACAGCCGGGCTCGGGACCCCGAACAGAGCGTCGCCGGCGAGACGGCGGGGTCAGCGGGGGCAACGAAGTGCGGGCTGGGCGCCAGCGCGAAGCCGGAACCGCAGGGTAGAGCTCATCAACTTCCCGATCGGCAGCTTCAGCCACGCCTGATCCGCGATCACCACGCGAACAACCCGCCAGGCGCTGAACGAAGGGCCGGCGGGCCGTTCGGCATCCGGCTCGACGGGCTACGCGGGGCTGCCAAGGGCAACCACGGCGGGAACGCCAGCGAACAACGTGGAAGCTTCAGCGCTGGACCCGGCTGCGGATCGCCAGTACAGCCAGGGCGAGCACCTGCGCCCATCACTCTCATCACGCCACGACACATCAATCCGCGAGGTTCAATCACACGAAAGAGTGGTCGCAGGGGCCGAGCGCGACTTCGGCGCGGCGGGTAGTCCGTACACCGACCGACGGCCACGTAGTGATCCTTGGCCGGCCGACGCCTAGGCAGCGGGCCGTCGCAACGACCGTTAGGCCAACCGGGTGGTCGACAGTCCGTACCGCAACGACGCAGTCCCGGTACACGATCACCAGTCAACGCGCACCTATGTGCTTCGTCTTGGAGGTGTCGTTCAAACAGATTGTGGGCCGGAGGGCATCGGGCAGCAGATCGCACAAGCGCAGTCGCTTCTGATTAACTCGCTTAAGCGGGCATCTGATCCGGCCAACCAGCGACTGAGCACGGAAGAGATGAGACGCGCTTGCCGGCGGAAATCTCCAAAGCAGGGATCCATCGGCGCCGTCCGCGTAGGCAGACAGCCCCCGAAGTGAGACGAATGGAGCCCGGTGAAGGCACGCGGGAAACGGCGACAGTCGGCTGCGGAGGTAACCAACAGCGGGGAGGCCCAGGCGGCCGCAGGCGCGGTCGCAGTCAGCGGCATCGTCCATGGCGACGTAGCCGTATACGCTCCGCCTGCAGCCCGCACTGGATATCGACAGCAGGTGCTGCGCATCGCACCGCCCGACCTGGTCGGTCGCCATCAGGAACTGGCTGAACTGGCCGAGTTCTGCACCACGTCAGGCCAAGGCACCTATGTCTGGTGGCGGGCACGTGCCTGGACCGGGAAGTCCGCGCTGATGTCTTGGTTCGCACTGCACCCTCCGCCGTCGGTGACGATCGTGTCCTTCTTCGTCACCGCGCGCTTCGCCGGGCAAAGCGACCGAACCGCATTCACTGACGTTGTCGGCGAGCAGCTCGCTGCATTGCTGGGGCAGCCAGCGCTTACCCAGCTCTCCGAAGCCACCCGTGAAGGCCATCTGCTCGCCATGCTGGACGAGGCAGCCCACCAGTGCCAGAAACGCAGTGAGCGCCTGGTGCTGCTGGTCGACGGTCTGGACGAGGACCGGGGGGTAACCACTGGACCGGACGCCTACAGCATCGCCGCGCTCCTGCCGAGCCGCCCGGCTGCTGGACTGCGGGTGATTGTGGCCGGCAGACCCCACCCTCCGATACCGGCCGACGTGCCAGAACATCATCCGCTACGCGACCCTGACATCGTCCGGAATCTGGAACAATCCCCCTACGCGGCAGCGGTCCAAGCCGACTGTGAACGAGAGTTATTGCGGCTTCTCCGCGGCACACTGGAGCAACAGAACCTGCTGGGACTCGTGGCCGCCGCCGGGGGTGGCCTGAGCAGGTTCGACCTTGCCGAGCTCACCAGCTGCGAGCCCTGGGACGTGGCTCAACATCTCCGAGCAGTCACGGGACGAACCTTCGCCGCCCGGGTAAGCCGCGAACAGCACGCGGTCGGATCCGAGGTACATCCCACCGAGGTTTACGTCCTCGGTCACGAAGAACTGCAGAAAGCAGCCATTACTATGCTGGGCCGCGACAGACTGTCCGGCTACCGTGTACGACTGCACGCCTGGGCCGAGAACTACCGCGACCAGGAGTGGCCATCGGGCACGCCGGAGTATCTCCTGCGGGGCTACTCCCTTCTGCTGCGCGACACCGGCGACCAGACCCGTTCTGTCCTCTATGCCACCGATTCCGCCCGCCACGCCCGGCTACGCGCCCTAACCGGAGGGGACGCTGCCGCCCTCACGGAAATCGACCATGCGGAATCCCTTGTGCTGGCAGACGAAAATCCCGAGCTGGCGAAGATGGTCCTGCTAGCCGCTCACCGGCAACGACTCCGGGATCGGAACTCCTATCCATATGGGTTGCCCGCTGTCTGGGCCGCCGTCGGCCAACCAGACCGCGCGGAAGCGCTGGCCAGCGGAATGTACGACCAGGACGAGGTGGGTCTCGCACTAGCGGAGGTCGCCGTCGTGGCCGGCCTCACGGGTGACCGTTCACGTGCCGCCCGGCTAGCGGACGTGATCGAAAGTATCGGCGACCCTTACCACAGCGCCGTTTGGCGGGCGCGCCGGGTCGCCGCTGTAGCTGAGGCGGCCGGCGCCGCAGGGAACTATGATCGTGCCGCCAAACTCGAGCGCGTCGCGGAAGCCATCCAAGCGCATTCCGGAAGCTACGAGAAGACCGGAGTCTTAGCGGCCCAAGCGAGGGTGGCGGCCGCGAGTGGGAACCGCGGCCGGGCGGGCGAGTTGGCCGACGCGATCGAGGACGTTGCCCGTAGCGGCAGCGAAAACTGGCTGATGAGCGATATAAAATGGGCCACGGAATCAAAAGATCCCGAACGTGTAAGCACTTCGCTCGCAGGACTCCGCACCATCGCATCTACTGTTCGCTCGGCCCCAATCCGGGCAAACATCGAGGCGACGCTGGCGACAGCCGCTGCCGCTCGCATTGGCAAGCACGGCGCCCCACTCCGTGAAGCCGCCGCACAGTTGATTCAATGGTCGGAACCACCAGTCTGGATCCTGACCTCTATCGACTCGCTCGTCGAGGCGGTGATTGCCGCACGAGACATCCCGCGCGCAGCGCGGCTGGTAGATCTGATCGAACAGGTAGCGGCTGTCCCCGACCATCCGTGCTGGCACGACGCAGCGACGGCTCCAGGCCTGATTCGGGCCTTGGTGGAGGCGATGACGCTGTGCGCTGATCCGGATCGTGCAGCGGCTCTGTCCCGAACGCTGGAGGCCGCAGCGCGTACATCCACAGTCGGCCCTGGCGGTGGCGCACGAGAGAACGGCGAATTGCTGGCGGCCGCGGCGGCAGCAGCGGCGCACGCCTGCGACGACCCACGCTCGGATGCGTTGTTGGCTCGACTTCCTCCAGAAGGTCGGCCAGACGTGCTGGTTTGGATGGCCAAGGCCTCGATCGGCCGCGGAGACCACCAGCGTGCAGCGGCGTTGGCCGTCACCGCTGAGGATCTCTGTCGCGACAACGCCTCGCCAACAGCACAAGCGCGGGCACTGACTGAACTCGCCAAGGCCACGGCCACTGCCGGTACCCCAGATGTAGCGGCGCGCCTGCACGATGCTCTCTCCCGTCTTGCTGATGCCACCGCCTCGCCGTACCGGAAAGTTGAGATACAGGCAAATCAAGTAATTGCACTCGCGGCCACACAAAACACCGAACAAGCAGCGGCAATTCTGCGAAAGATCACCAATTCATGGGATAGGCAACCGGTCAACAGAGAGCTAGTGTGGGCCTTGGCCAGCCGAGGGCAGTTTGACCGAGCTGAAACTTTCGTCAACGGTATCAGCGAAAGGGAGGAACAAGACGTGGCCGGCAGGGTGCTGGTAGACTCGTTAATCGAGCACGGCGCGCTCGACAACGCCGGACGACTTCTCCACGCGTTTCCAACCCTGCAGAGTCGAGCCTTCTTGCTGGCCTCACGCGCAAGGGCAGCGGCCACGGGAGGCGCCCGGCAACGCACCGCTGAACTTGCCACCTCCGCGCAGGAGCTTCTCCAAACGACCCAAAGGGATGACCTCACAGCTAAAGCCGCTGTAGCTCGGCACACCGCGGAGGCATTGGCCTGGGACCGGCAATTTGACACCGCGGAGAAGTTGGCCCGCAGCATCACTCATCCGTACTGGCGCGGGTCAGCGATGGCGGCTTTGATCCAGACCGCGATGGAGTCGGGCGAGCCGGGGCTGGCGACTGCCTGGATTCACAAAGCGCTAAAAATGTCGCCAACGGACCCGCATGCCCGATCCACGTGGATGCGACATCTGGTCAGTGCAGCTACCTCAACAGGGTATCTCGCCACCGCACTAGACATAGCAGAACGCATCCCCACTACCTACGGAAGGGCGTACGCCCTAGCGACGTTGGCCCAATTTGTAGAGCCTGCCCACGGCCGCCGGCTCATGGCACGCGCGCTCAGCCTAGCCGACCTGAACAATCTGATCGCCGACGTCGTCCGGCTTGCCCCCGACGTAGTCCCGATCCTCACCGACACGCTACTCCGCTGGGACAGCTCACCGTCCCGGCCGAACTCCGAACCACAGGTGGGCATTAGTCGACCGTTCTGAAGAATCACCTCCACTGTGTGCGGTTGGGCTGCCGCCCACCGGAGATGTCTCGCCATAAAAGCCGCGGAGTGAGTGGCTCGCCCCGGCTCAGCAGCTTTAGAGCCTCGAAGGCGCGCGACGCGACTCCGCGCCGAACCATGCCCTACGCAGCGTCGCATGGCCGAGTGGCAGCGCCGACGTGTCAGAGACCGCGAGGCCAGGCACCGACGTCAGTGCGTGTCTGCACTGCCGTGATGGTGTTCCGCGCAAGCTCACGGCGGAAAGTCGACACTCTGCGACGACACTTCCCGCCCGCTCACACCGGAGGGCGAGACGTCTGCGGGAGCCCCGGCTGGCAGCGCAAGTACGCTTGTCCTGTTGCATTTCGGCGGTGTATGGCGATTGAACTGGCATGACTGCCGGACGTGTCACATTGATCGTTACCTGCGTGCTGGTGGCGGGGTTGGCTGGGTGGCTCGCGCTCGCGCGCTGGGATGACGCCAACAAGGTCGCCACCGCGGTGTCGGCCCTGGGTGCCGTTGCCGCGGTCGGCGTCGCGGTGTGGGCGGTCATACGCGCACCGAAAGCCGGACGATCGATGGCGGTGTCCGATACGGGACGGGCTACCGCAACCTCCGGCGGCAAAGCGGTCACCGGCTTCTCGGGCAAGGCCGATAGCACCACCGGGTCGGTGCAGGTGGAACGTACCGGCGATGCCCAGGCCTCCGGCGACGGCAACGCCGTCAGCGGAGTACAGCTGGACTGACGCGCATCGATGGGTGTAGGCGTCCGGCGTAGTGGGTGAGGGATGACAGGTCGATGCAACGGATCACGGTGACCGAGAGCGGCACTGCGACCGCGACCCACGGCTACGCGAACGCCGGTGTTCACATCGGCGACGTCAACTTGCTGACCGGCGTTCCTGTCCGGACTCGGTACCGACAGCAAGTCCAGCGAATCGCGCCTCCCCAACTGCTGGGCCGGCATGCCGAATTGGACAAACTGGCAGAGTTTTGCACCTCGTCAACGACGGCAGGTACCTACGTGTTGTTGCGCGCGGGACCGTGGTCAGGCAAGTCGGCGTTGGTGTCCTGGTTTGTGCTGCATCCCCCTGAGGGGGTGCGGATGGTGTCGTTCTTCATCACCGCCCGGCTGGCAGCCCAGAACGATCGCGGCGCGTTCATCGACAACGTGATGGAGCAGCTGCTGGCGCTGCTGGGTGATGCGCTCCCGCCCCTGTTGACCGAGTCGAACCGGGAGGCGCACCTACTGGGGCTGCTCACCGAGGCCGCCGAAGCCTGCGATCGCCGCGGTGAGCAGTTCGTCTTGCTGGTGGACGGTCTGGACGAAGATCGCGGAGTCCACGACGGTCCGGACTCCCACAGCATCGCGGCGCTGCTGCCCGCCGAGCTACCCGCGGGGATGCGGGTCATTGTGACCGGCCGGCCGAACCCACCGATCCCGTCCGATGTGCCCGTCCACCACCCGCTGAGGGCCGAAAGAACGATCCAATCGTTGAGTCCCTCGGCACAAGCACGGGCGATCCAGGAAGAGACGCAACGCGAGCTGAAGAGGCTGCTGCGCGGCACGGTCGCCGAACAAGATCTGCTGGGCTTGGTAGCCACCGCTGGCGGTGGTTTGTCCGCGTCCGATCTGGCGGAGTTGACTGGCTGGTCACAGTGGGAGATTAACGACAGGTTGCGCACTGTGACGGGGCGGAGCTTCACTGCCCGCGACGGTCATTTCCATCCCGACGGACCAGAAGTCTTCCTCCTCGGGCACGAGGAGCTGCAGGTCGCGGCGTTGACGATGCTCGGTCCCGCTCGTGTCGCCGGCTACCGCGATCGCCTGCTCACCTGGGCTGAGCAGTACCAGGCAGGCCGCTGGGCAGCCGACACTCCTGAGTATCTGCTGCGTGGGTACTTCCGGATGCTTCAAGCTGCCGGCGAGTGGGAGCGCATGACCGATCTCGCCACGGATCCTGCCCGTCAAGATCGCCTTCTCGACGTTTCCGGAGGCGACGCCGCCGTTTTATCCGAGATCACAAGAACGCAAGACACCATCGCTGCACACGAGGAGCCGGACGTGATCGCCATGGTCCGCCTGGCCATCCACCGTGACCACCTCGTCGCACGCAACAGCAACATCCCCACCGACCTACCTGCAGCGTGGGCGACGCTGGGCCATCTCAACAGAGCCGAATCGCTGGCCAACTCGATTCCTGATCTGCAATATCGCGCGAAGGCGTGGACACTCATCGCACAGGCACTGTCGACGATCGGAGACCATCAGCGAGGGCGTGAATTCCTCGGTCATGCTGAGGCGATCGCCCGCTCCATCACTCAGCCCCACCCGCAAGCGTGGGCGATGTTGTGGCTGTCTGAGGTGGTGGCCAAGTCCGGTGATCACGCGCACGCCGAAGCGATCGCTCACTCCATCACCCAACCCGCGCAACAAGCACTGGCATTGATGTCGCTGGCTTCGGCGGTGGGCAGAGCCGGTGATCACGCGCACGCCGAAGCGATCGCCCGCTCTATCACCCAACCCGAGCAACAGGCGCGTTCGCTGATCATGTTGGCTGTGGCAGCGGTTGGCGGTGGCCGCGAGCACGCCTCCGAGCTTCGTCACCACGCTGAGGCGATCACCCGCTTGATCACACATCCCGACAAACAGGGATCGACTCTGGTTTCGCTAGCTTGGGCAGCGGCCGAAGCCGGTGACCACGAGCACGCCGAGGCGATCACCCGCTCCATCACCGACCCCGGCAAACAAGCCCAGGCGCTCGCATCACTGGCCGGAACAGTGGCCAGAGCTGGCGATCACGAGCACGCCGAGGCGATCACCCGCTCCATCACCGACCCCGGCAAACAAGCCCAGGCGCTCGCATCACTGGCCGGAGCAGCGGCCACGGCGGGCGACCGTGGCCGCGCCGATGGCCTCAGGCAGCGCGCCGAGACGATCGCCCGCTCCATCACCCAACCCGACCAACAGGCATCAGCGCTAGTATCGCTAGCTCAAGCGGCGGCCTGGCGCGGTGACCGCGCGCGCGCCGAGGCGATCGCCCGCTCGATAAGCCAACCCGCCCAGCAAGTATCGGCGCTCGCATCGCTAGTCGAGGCGCTGAGCAGCGTCGGCGACCACGAGCGCGTGCCTGATCTCCTCCACCACGCCGAGGCCGTCACTCGTTCCATCACCCAACCCGACCAGCAAGCATCGGCACTCGCATCGCTGGCCAGAGTCGTGGCGCGGACCGGCGACCACACACGCGCCGAGACGATCGCCCGCTCCATCACCCAACCCGACCAGCAAGCATCGGCACTCGCATCGCTAGCCGCCACGGTCGCCGGGGCAGGCGACACCGACCACGCAGAGGCGATCGCGGGGATCATCGCCCGGTCCAAGCGTCAAGCACCCGCTCTGGTGTCGTTGTCCGGGGTGGTGGCCAGGGCCGGCGATCACGAGCGCGCCAGCAGGATTCTTCACCTCGTCGAAGAGGTCACCCGCTTCATCACTCGACCTGACCAGCAGGCATCGGCACTCGTGTCGGCGGCTGGGGCCGTCGCCAGAGCCGGCGACCACGAACACGCCCAGAAGATCTTTCACTTCGCCGAAGCGATCACCCGTTCCATCACTCGACCTGACCAGCAGGCATGGGCACTCGTGTCATTGGCCGGGGCCGTCGCCAGAGCCGGCGACCACGAACACGCTCGAGCTCTCCTTCATGATGCCGAAGCGATCACTCGCTCCACTACTCAATCCGGCCCGCAGGCGTGGGCACTCGTATCGCTGGCGATGACGGTGACCGTTGCCGGCGACCACGAACACGCCGAGGAAGTTGCCCGATCCATCGTCCAACCCGAGCAGCAGGCACAGGCGCTGACGTTCCTAGCCTGGGCTGCAGTGGGACGCAGTGATCGCAAGCGCGCCGAAAAGATCGCCTACTCCATTCCCCAACCTGGGGCGCTGGCGTTACTGGCCAGGATTGCGGCGGGAGCTGGCGATCACGAGCGCGCCGAGAAGATCGCCTTCTCCATTGCTCAGCCCGACAAGCAAGTCGAGGCGCTGGCGTTGCTGGCCGGGAACGTGGCCAGGGCTGGCGATCAGGAGCACGCGCGCAGTCTGCTCAGTCAGGCCGAGGCGATCGTCAATTTCGCAATTCACCCTGATCGGCAGGCATCGGCGCTTGTTCCCCTAGCCGCGACAGTGACCGAGCTTGGCGACCATGAGCACGCCGAGGCGATCGCGCGTTCCATCACCCAACCCGACAAGCAGGCACAGGCGCTCGCGTCACTAGCCAGAGCTGTGGCCAGGGCTGGCGACTATGAGCACGCCGAGGCGATCACTCGCTCGATCACCCCACCTGACAAGCAGGCACAGGCGCTGGCGTCGCTGGCCAGCGTGGTGGCCAACGCCGGCGACTACGAGCACGCCGAGGCGATCACCCGCTCCATCACCCCACCCGACCAGCAGGCGTGGGCGTTGGTGTCGCTGGTCAGGACGGTGGCCGATGCAGGTGACCAGGACCGAGCCGAGACGATCACCCGCTCCATCACCCACCATCAACGACGAGCAGAAGCGCTGTTGTTAGTCGCCAAGAACAGTTCTCGTCCACGTGGCCTCCGCGCGGTCGCGGAAGTCTTGACGACTTCGAGCTGGCATTTCCCAGTAACTGGTGTGCTGCGGCTCGAGCCGGAAGCCGTCCCCGCGATCATGGCCGAGATCGCGATCGCATGGAGACTCGAGCCCTTTGGCACCACGACTCGGCCTGCCGAGCTGTGAAGTCGTCGCGCCCGGATGCCGGCAAACATCTTCATCGCTCGTCCACTAACTGGACACTTCCAGGACGGCATCAAGGATCAACTGCGGGCAGACTTCCACGGCGGCGTCGAGAGCAAGCTCGAGCGCGACGGCAGTCGGCCGATGACTAACGTCGAGGTGTTGTATCCAGTTCGCTGGATGATATCGAGCCAACATCGACAAGGTGAACAGCACCGCCCACCACGCGACCAACGGATGGATGTCCTTGTCGGCGCCCGGAGGCTTCGGAAAGACCCAGTGGATATCATCGGTCAAGTACCGCCGCAGCCGAGCGCTGACGAGTGCGTGCACGTCAGCCCCCTCAGGCGTTGGCCACATCCTCACAGCACTCAGCATGCGCTGCCCGTTGCCAGCAGGCCGGTACGCCGCGGCCGGCCCCGATGCGTGGTCGTAGATAACCGCACCATCTGCCAGGCCGGGGTAGTTCGCCAAGAACTGTGAGACGTCGGTGTGCTCGGCTGTGAGGAAGCGTTCGGGGAGGCTGCCGACCCAGCCAATGAGGTTGGTGCCTTGCCTCGCTCCTGACAGGGACAGCCGAAGGACCGGAAAGTCGTGCTGCGTCGGACCGATCGGCGCGACCGCCAGTTCCGGAATGCAGTTCCACAGGAACGGTAGCGTTGCCGGCGTTTTCAGTGATGCAGAGGACAGCAGCTGCGCGATGGTGGTGAAGCTCCCGCTTCGTCCATCGTCCTGGAGGGCGAGGTCGGCCAGTGGCGGTTCCTGGTCGAGGTTGGCGACCTCGATGCCGTGGCCTTTCAGTTTCCAGGAGTTCGTGTCGACTCCGGTGGCTGCGGCTGCGATGGCTCGGCCCGCTTGGCTCAGTCCGTAGAAGACGAGAATCGGCCGCGTTGCGTAGTCGACCGCGGCCGCGGCAGCGAACAGCTGTTCTGCCTGTTCGAGGGCGGCGTTGAAGACGGTCTTGCGCATTCCTCGGCCGGCCCATCCCGGCGGCGCATGCCGGAGTGCGCGCAGCTGCCGCCATGGGGCGGCCGCGAACCTGGCCGGCTCGATGCGGGGGTCAGATCCCGGATGGAACAGGGGCACGAAGAACCTCCGAACGTGACGCCGCAGGCGCTGAGATCGCTGGCAGCGTCACTCAGGGATGTGGTCGACTTCCCCGCGGTCGATACCCCAGGAGTGCCCCGTCACCAGTGCGTCCAGCGGAGCGCTTTGGTCGAGGACGGTGAGGGTGTTGATGCGGGTTCCGGCACGGAACTCGCCGTACCAGGTTCCATTGGGGGTGTAGGAGAGTTCGCCGTCCAGCGCGGGGAGAGTGAGCGTTCCTGTGGCGAACTCGTGACGTCCTTCCACGTAGTGGAAGTCGCCGCCGGCGACATCGTTGTGGGAAAGCAGAAAAGTCTGGTAGTACCCGGGGTTCCCGAAATAGAAGGCTTCCGTGTAACCGATGCGGTTCGCTCCGATGATGAGCCGCGTGCCTTCCGGAGAGTCGGACACGGATGTGAAGGCGGCGTGCGCCAGGTCGACGTCCAGCAGCCCCGCGGTGAGCCGACCGGTCTTGAAGTGGAAGTTCGGATCACGCACCGAGATGGAGAAAGCGTCGATGGTGCGATTCTCGCCTGCAGCGGTGACGGTGACGAGAACGTGCACGTTGCGGTACACGCGATACAGCCGACCGGGCGCGCTGTCGCGGAGTGCGCCCGTGCGCAGCGGTGCGCCGAGTGCGTCGTCGAGGTAGTCCAGCGGCCGCCCACAAGCGATCTTGTTCAGGGCGTCCCTCAGCAGCATCTTGCGGGCGCCCCAGGGCACTACACGCCGCTTGACGGCGACTGCGATTGCGCTGCCGGCGAGGATCGCGCCGGGGATGCCCACCAGCCAAGGTTCGAGCGACATGTGCGGGCTCGTCTGCTATTCGGTCTTTTTGGGGTGCTTGAGGCTGGCGTACTGGACCCAGACGGTGTGGTGCTCCTCGTCGAGGAGGTACCAGATTCGGCCGCTGCCAGTCACCTCGATCTGCCACTGCGGCAGTTCTTTGCCACGATGAACACCACTTGTGAGCGGGCCCTTGAGGCGGTGGTGCCGAGTGTCCGGGTCCTGGCCAGGTGCGGTGCGCATGAGGTCGTACGCGCGGCGAGCATTGGTCTTCGCCGCGCGTACGAGCTCATCCCAGCTTGCCGCTGCTTCCTTGGTGCCGAACCGGACGTCCCACTCGTCACCGACGGGCGGCGGGGCGACGCGTTCGTCCTTCTTCGGGCTCACTCGTCGACAGGCTCCGGCACGGCCCCGAAGTCGTCGCCGTCCTGAGCGAGGATCTTCGCCAGTTCAGGGTCGGCATGGATCTCGGCGGTGCTGCGCCAGGCCGCGACCAGGTTGGCCAGCGGTGCCGGGTTGCCCAGCGATTCGGATCTCTCTGCGACGTCAATGAGTTCGAGTAGGAAGGTCTGCACCTCCTCCGTGGACAGGTACCGAACCCACGGAAACGCGGCCGGCAGGACTTCGAGCAAGGCTCGTGCGCCGGCATCCTGCTTCATCAGCTCGATAAAGATGCGAGCGGTCGCAGAGGCAGCTTCGGTTGTCTGGGCAGCACGGTCGGCCGTGACCAGGACCAGGTCTTGCTGGTCTCGCTCGCGCCGCCGGATCCGCACAGCGCGAGAGGCGGAGTGCTCGAGCTTGTGCACGACCCCCTTGGCGTCGCGCTGCAGATCGGAGAAGTTGACCTCCGGTGCGGTCATGTTCATAGTTCGAATGTAGTTCCGAAGTAGTTCCATGTCCAGCGCAAACCACTGTCGACCAGCACACGGGCGACTATCAACGTGATACTCATCACTTACGATCTCCGACGTCGCTCCTTCCACCCAGCTCTTCCGGCGCGGAAATCCCCAGGTCAAGGCCGCAGTCCGCGACAGCGACACGGCCAGCCATGATCAGTATGGCCACTCCAGAGACATCACAGCTAGCACACTCCGCGCACGCCAGAACAAGCCAGCAGGCAGGGACACCACGGTTGCGCTCACGCGTTGGTTCCGGCGGGGTCGACGGCGTGTAGGCGTGGCTGCACTGGCTGCTACGCAGACTCACTGGACGGCTATCCTGCGAATTTGGACACCCGCCCTGATCGACGCCCGCATCGAGGGCCATCATCCGCGCGACTTCCCCACGGCATTGCCGTCCACATTGCAGCGGGGAAGGTCCCCAATGACGGCTTCCCTGGCTGCGTGGACCTTGCTACGAGGCGGGGAAACCCGATAGCCCAGATCGCGCTCGGAGCCCTCGACGTGGCCAGAGCCGAAGGAAGCAGCCCTGGCTCGCTCTGCGCCATGACTCTGCCGACACCGCCGCGCCGCGAACTGGCGATCCACACCGTCACCACGGTCGGCATAATCAAAGCCGAGGTCCATCCCGCTTGGCAGAACCAGCGACGTGTAGCAAACGCGCGCCTCGGCTGTCACCCCTACCTTCTTCGCCCACGTTAGCCGAGGAATACCGCGCCGCATCACGTGTTCGCCGAGCACGCCATGCGTGCCAACTGATCGCGCTCGAAACCCAAAGGCGGTGCAACGGGTTGCGGGTCTGCCCAGGGTCTGATGCCTGATGCTCGTTCGTTCCGGCGTCGGCGGTCCGGCCGTCGTCCTCCGCTTCGTAGTGGTTGTGGCGGTCATGGTCGCTGCCTCTCGGGTGGCGGTGCGCGGTGCTCTGTTGTGCGGGGGGGGGTGGCGCGGTCGGGCAAGGCACGGGTCACCTTCCCCCATTCGGTCGGCGGGGAGGCAAGAACCTTCGCCCGGCCCGGAATCACCCATGTTTTGGCCCTGTTCAAGGTTTGGCGGCGGCGGGCCCCTGGAATCCCCGAGCCGTGTTCGCACTGGTCAGGGTAGGGACCTTCGGTCAGGGACCCGGCAGGGAAAAGTCCCTGAGTCCCTGCCGGTCCCTGACCGCATCCCTGCCGTCGTCGTCCCCGTCGTCGTCGCGGCGGGCGAGTGCTACGGCCACCTCTTCGGCGCGGATCACTTGTTACCGTCCGACTTGACGGGTGCGATCCCGTGCGGGGCGAGCGCGGCTGTGAGGTCGCGGAATGCCCACCCGTCGTACTCCTCGGGGTTGTGCCGGGCCAGCCGGGGCAGGATCACCTCTGTCCGGACGCGACGCTGCCCGTCCATCACGTTATCGACATCGGCAAGGTAAACGGCGACGACCGGTGCCGCTTCCAGCTGCGGGCGCGCGCTGGACTAGCTTCGCCGTCGCAACTTGCAGATTCGCGTCGGCGTCTGACACTTTTCCGTCTTCATGGGGACTTTCCCTGCCGCAGATCCGAACCATCTCAGTCACGGAGCGGAGAATCATTTGATCCATGCCCCAGCCTCAACAGGGAAATTTCCCTGACGACACGGGTGGGTATATGCTCCTCAGATGAGCGCACCATTCGGTCGCTTATTTTCGGACATGTACCGCCTCAAGGAGCAGGAATGGCCCAGAAGGTCCTCGTCGAGATGCTCGACGACATCGACGGAACCCCCGCTACGCACACCATCCCGTTTTCCCTCGACGGCGTCAGCTACGAGATCGACCTCTCCGAGGGCAACGGAGCTGCTCTACGCGACGAGCTCGCGCGCTACATCAGCGCCGGCCGCCGCACTGGCGGACGCAAGGTCCGCGTCGCCACCGGCCAGTCGACCACGACCGCGTCCGACCGCGAGCGCAACCAGCAGATTCGGGTGTGGGCCAACAGCAACGGCTATGAGGTGTCCGAGCGAGGACGGCTGTCCTCCGAGGTGATCGACGCGTACCACGCCGCCCAGATTCAAGACACCGAGCCGGTCAAGGCGTCCCGCAAGCGCGCGCCTCGCAAGAAGGTCGCTGCCACCCGGAAGTGACCGCCATGCCGGAGGAGCGCTGGGGAGAGGTCACCCGCGACTCGTCCCGTCGGCGACGACGTCAAAGCACCGTCGTCGCCGACGCCGGGCGTACCGCCGTGACGCGCCGGATACTCGACATCCGGGTACTCGAGTTGTTCACGACGACCATTACTGACCCGCGTTCCCGGCCTGTGGGCTCGTTTCGGTCTTGGCGATAGGCCTTCCGAATGACCCCGGTGGCGTTGTTGCCCATGTCCTACCACAGGCTACCGCCCGTCACTGTTCCATCCAGGATACGCAGGTGATTTAGGCCGCCGCAGCTCGCCACGTACATTGCTCCAACGGCGTCGAGCTACCAGCAACTGCCTTCTCCCAACGCGTCTGCATAGACTCAAGCAGGCGTTGCTCGACGGAGTCCGCAACGTGAGAGTAGGTCTCTTGCACCTTGTCCTGGAGCACGTGACCGAGGCGGAGCGCTTGGGCGATCTCGGGGATCCCGTCGTCGATCATCCAGGTCTTGTGACTGTGCCGAAGGCCGTGGAATTTCAGACCTGGCTTTGCAGCGTGCAGGCGAACGTGAGGATCGACCTTGCGGGCGTTTCCGTCGGCTGCGGGCCGGAAGGCGCGGCGCCCGAAGTTGCTCCGCCGGTGAAGCTCGAACTGGGGCGTGACGAAGACGTGAGGATGGTCATGACTTTCCAGGTGTGCCCGTAGGAGCATCACAAGGCACGGCGGTAGGGAGATGTCTCGCGCAGATGCCTCGGTCTTCGGCGGCCCGAGAAACAGGCCACCCGAGCCCGGTTCGTGGAGTGCACCGATGTCAGGGTCGACAACGATCTTCCCGGTGTTGTCGTCGTAGAGGTGCAGGTTCGGCCGCTGCAGCCCGACCAGTTCGCCCCAGCGAGCCCCGGTCCAACCTGCGGTGGTCGCCAGTACCGCTCCACCCGGGCCGTAGCAGAGGGCGATCTGGTCGGACAGAGCGAGAACCTCTCGTGGTTCTGCCCACACTTGCCTGGGTCGGCGCTGGATTCGGCGACGGCGACCCCGGCGGCGGTTCTGGATCGGGTTGGCGTCGATGAGTGACTCGTCCGCGGCGTCAGATAGCGTCAGGGAGAAGCACTTCATGATGCTGACGACGGTGCTGTCTGCGAGACCAGATTGCCGCAGATTCTTCTCCCAGCTTCGAACCTTCGAGTTAGCGACGTCGGCCAGTGCGGTGGCACCCCATCTGGGAACAATGTGAACCTTGAGGAAACTGCGGTAGTTTTCCTCCGTACGCTGATCGATGTCGAGTGAGTCGATCCAGTCTTCGACCCATTCGGCTACGGTGGTCCGGCCACCCGTCGGGTCGATCCACTTTCCGCGACGCTTGTCGGTCTCCATGTCGTCGATGTAGTTGTTCGCGGTGGTTTCATCAGAGAACCCGGGGATCGATGCGATCGTTCCGTCGGCGCGCCGATAGCGAACGCGCCAGGTGTCCTGGCCGGTTGGGTCAACCCAGGGCATACGAACTCCTTTGCTCTGGTGTGGGGGTCACAGGGTGTCGGCATCGATTGACGCTCTGGTGTGGACAGAGAGCCAGCCCCGCTGTCGAGAAACCTCCGATTTGGCGTGTTTCTCGTCGCTCAGCCGGCCCAGCGTTGGATCAGTGACGTCGGCGCCGGCCGCGTTGCCGACGCTCCGGCGCTCCGCTCCCTTTGTTGACGATCGATTGGAGGTCGGCAGCGGAGAAGCGCAGGTGCTTGCCCTGACGGTTGCAGGGGATCTCGCGAAGGCCGGCTTTGCGGCGCAGCCACGACTCCTTGAGCGACAGGCGCTCGGCCGCCTGCGCGGGTGTGTACAGCAATTGCTCATCGGGCTGGTCGCGTTCGTCGCGCCTATCCCCCTCAGCCGGATGCAGTCGTTCGGGATCGCTGGTCATGTCGTGCTCGGGCTCGGGCTCGAGACGGGGGTGCCAGTGCGGCAGGAGAACGGCGAGCAGCCATCGGGGTCGTCTTCCTCGGCACTGGGTGTGCCGCGG
The DNA here is from genome assembly GCF_044453095.1 of Amycolatopsis sp. NPDC051758. Taxonomy (NCBI): domain Bacteria; kingdom Bacillati; phylum Actinomycetota; class Actinomycetes; order Pseudonocardiales; family Pseudonocardiaceae; genus Amycolatopsis; species Amycolatopsis sp. NPDC051758. The sequence goes on from NZ_JBITCJ010000006.1 coordinate 650,183, forward strand.
GTGGCGTCGAGGTCGACGTCAGCCAGCGGACGCAGCGACCGGTGGAGGTAGAACTGACCGCGCAGCGGTTTCCCGGCGGCTGTGGCGCGGGGACTGCCGTGGCGGATGGCCTCGTCGAACTCGATCAGGTCGGCCCAGGCGTGCGGGTCGGTGTCGCGGATCAGCCGCAGTCGTGAGTTGCCCGAATACGGGCAACCGATGCAGGAGCTCTTCACCACTTCGCCCATCCCGTGTTCGCGCAGGTAGACCAGGCAGTCCGAGCGCGACATCCCGAGGTCGAGTAGCGGGAAGACATTGCGGGTGTAGTTCACGTCGGAGTCCTTGGCGCGGTGGAACTCGTCGGTCGAGATGCCGATGGCCTGGTCGACGAACACTCCGCGCGGCACCCGCTGCGGGTGCGGGTAGCCGAGGACGTCGCGGATCGCCTTCTTGAGGGGCCGGATCTTGTAGTCGCCGGTGCATTGCCTGCGAGCCATCCCTCGTGACCCGTCGGGGTTCTTGACGAACAGCGGCATGGTGACAAACCGGGTCGCCGGGTTCAGGGTGTCGAGGCGGATATTGCCGTTGGAGACCGTCCGCACGGGGATCCCGGCCTGGGCGCCAAGGCGGCGGGCCGTGGTGAGCTGGGCGTAGACCTGCTTGGGCTCCCAGCCGGTATCGGCAAACAGGGCGCCGTCGAAGGGTGGGATCTCCCCCCGGCAGGCCAGCAGCAACACGCAGAGGCTCTGCACACCGGCACCGAGGCTGAGATACCGGCCGCGGGGTGTCCCAGGGTAGCGCTCAAGGCGGGGCCGACGCGACCGCTGGGCAGGAGCCGAACGGCGCGATGGCGACGGGCACCTCGGGCGAGACGTGACGGCGCGTCGTGTGGATGGCGCGCGAGGCGTGGTGGTCATTGCGGCTCCGTCCCGTCGTGGCCGGTGGTGTGATCGGCGCTCGAGGCGCGCAGGCGGTGCGGGATGCGCCGGATGCTGGTCTCCGGGCTCTGTGCGGCCCAGAAGAGCGCGGGCGTGATCAGCGCTCGATGTGCGGGCTGGTCGGAGAGCACCCACTGCTCAGCCGGGCGGAAGCCGCCGTGCTCGTCGCGGGTGCCTGTGGCCTGGTGGCCGGTGTACTTGATGTTGGTGAGGATCGCGGTGACCGCTACCGCCGGCCACGACGTGTGAGTCCCGGGCGGTGGGTAGCGGTCCTGGTCCGCGTCGAGCCGGGCAGTGATGTGCTCGACTGACAGGCTGGTGACCGCCCGCCAGTAGAAGATCGCCTGCACCACGGGCGCAAGGCGCGGGTCCGGGGTGAGCCGGGTGCGGGGGTTGCCGGATCGGCTCGGCGCTGCGTGTGCGACGGCCATGGCGGTGTAGCCATACGGCGGGTGGTGGACGTTCCAGCCGGCGCGGACCAGCAACGCGAGTGCCTCCGCGGCCCGCCTCGCCACCGGATGCTGCGGCACAATGCTGTGACGGCAAGGGCGGTCGGTGTCAGTCTGGTTCGGCGGCCGGTACCGCGGCGGCAGGCGATGGCGGATGGTGCGCACCCAGCGGCGCAGCTGGGCCGGCCGGCACGTGATGCTGTGATTGGACATGGCAAAGCCCCTCTTATGGGGTCGATCGGTTACGGGTGGAAGGCGGCGCTGCGGGAGGGGCCTGGCGGGCTCGACGCCCCGCAGCGCCGAGCTCAGCGACGCGGGCCGGTGCCCGGCCTGGTGCGACGAGGGCGTGTGGCGACGGCCGTGCGGGAGGTGGTGCTGTGCGGCGCGCTGAGGCTCGCACGCTTCGGCCGAGCCGGCGGTCGTGACGGTGCGCCAGGCGACGCGCGAAAGGGAGCGTGATGTAGGTGTGCGAGGTCTTCGAGTAGCAGGCGCAGGGCGTGAGCGGCTTGTTGAGGAAGGACGCCGTTGCCTAGGGCGCGCAGCTGGGCGGTGCGTGGCAGGTCGAGGTGCTCGGCGGTGGCCCAGCCGGGCGGGAGGCCCATGAGCCACTCAACGAACGCGGGCGCGAGGACGGGCGCCCGTGTCGGCCGGGCTGAGTCGGGTACGGCGCGCTGCGTACCGTGATGAGTTCCCAGCGGTGCACGGCGGCGGCGTAGTCGCCCCAATCCACCGGCGTGAGTTCAGCGGATGCGGCGCTGCGGGCGCGCGGCGCGCGGGCGGATTCCACGATCACTCACCTCCTTCCGCGTGCGTGCGGTCGATCGTTGGGTGGTGGCGGCGACGCCCGACGGAGCATCAGGGTCCCCATTCGGGCCCCGTTTCCTGGCGCTGCCTTTCGTGCCGTCGGTGGCCGCGGTGTGGGCAGAAGTCGTAGACTGTCCAACAGGGACAGACCTCCCTGCCGTGAGACAGCGGAGATTCCGTTGGAAGAACCGTCGTGCGCGGTCGGTGTCGGCAGCAGTGCCCCACGCGCCAGGGGAAAGACAGCTACGAAGCCCCCCCCCCCCCCCCCGGAATTTGCGTTGCGGCGCAGCATGTTCCGTTCGGGGCCGGTGAGGTGAGCGCGCGAGCCTGGTCGGGATGCGACGCCCCGCCGTCGTGGGTGCGGCGTGTGCAGTTCTTGGCGTCCGCCGCAGTCGGCGTCGGCAGTCGACGTGCGGCGTCGGCCGCCACGCACCCGCGCGGAACTGACGCCGCCGAACTCGCCTCGTCCTCCTCCGCCGGCGTCACCAAGGGCAGAACTTGCTGCGACAGCGGGGGACGGAACCCTCGCCCGGCGCGACGGCCCGGAGTTCCGGTGTCCGACGCGCGCGGTGTCGGCAGCAACTTCGTCACCGCGTGCACCGCGTCGTTGAGGTTGACCTGGTGTCCGCCCGCGCGGCGCCGCGCCGGATCGACCGGACCGCGGGGCTCGCCGTCGCGGGCCTGCGGGGTCGGCATCATCCGGCTGGGGTACGGCACACACGAACACCCGCTCCCGCCGGTGCGCTGCTCCGACGTCGCTGGCTCGTACGCAACGCCAGACCGCGTCATACCTCGCTTCGGCCAGCCCGCCGAGAACTCGGTCGAGCCCGCCGTTTCTCCAGCGGAGGGCGGCGACGTTCTCCAAGACGAGGAGGCTGGGTCGCAGTACGCGAACGGCGTCCAGCACGCTGAACCACAGGCCACTGCGCTGTCCTTTCTCGATGCCCGCGCGCCGACCGGCCGCGGAGATGTCCTGACAGGGGAATCCGGCGGTGAGCACGTCCACCCGCTCCACACCGGAGAAATCGACCGCCCGCAGATCACCCAGATTCGGTACACCCGGCAGGCGTCTGGTGAGGATCCGCTCGGCGTGCGGGTCGACCTCGCTGAACCAGGCGATCCGGCCGCCGAGCACTGCGGCGACGCCCAGGTCGAGCCCCAGCAGACCGGTGCACAGGGACCCGATCACCGGGCCCTCGGTCGCCACGAACTGCAGGAGATCGCCGACACCGACTGCGGAGGGGGTTTCGTCAGAACTCGGGCTGCTCATCGGCGTACCCCTGCCCGTGACGAAACGCCTGAGCCTCCGCCTGGCTTTCGACGCGGTGGCCTCGACGGCGAGCGAGGCCGGCCGTGGTCGGGCCGCCGCGAAGGCCGCCGCGCGACGTTCCCATCGGATGCTCCCCGCTCGAGCCGACCGGGCTTAGTCGGCGCCGCGACTCGGAACTTCTGGTGCAGTCGTGCTCGCCAGGCCAGGGCATAGCGCAGGCAGTTCGCCTCGCTGCGATGACTCGGTGTGCACCCCGGCAGGTACCGGCCGCTGAAGCTCCAGGCGGCCGAATCGCTCGACGCGATCACGTCGCCGTAGTGAGCCAGCCCGAGGGTCTTCACTCCGAAACAGTGAGTGGTCACGTTGCGGGCGTGCAGCGACCGAGCGATGCGCTCCACCTCGCGTGTGTGCGACCGTCGGCACACACTTCCCACCCCGACCAGCGGCAAGTTGGCCAGGTCGACCCCGTGACGCTCGTACAAGTCAGCACAGCGGTGGTAGTCGGTGACCTCGTTGCCCTGGACGACGGGGATGATCGGCAGATCCGGCGCCAGGTCGCGCAGCTGCAGGTAGTTGCCCACCGTGCGCTGCAGGTGCGTGCGCACGCTCAGCCCGGTGCGGGCCCGAACCGCCGCCTCGACCATCCAGTCCTGCGGGGCCGCCCACGCGAGATTCCCGATCTCGTCGCGGTAGCGGCGCACCGCCGCGACGTAGGCGTGAGCGTCGCTGCGCCACCGGCCATACAACGACAGCTCGGTGAAGCCGCCGGAGTCCAGCGCCCACTCGTGCGTGGCCCGAGGCAGCGTGCGGCGCCCGGCCAGGCGCCGGTGCGAGACCAGGAGCGGGATCCCGAGGTCGCGTTCCAGCCACGCCGGCTGATGGACGCCGAGGTAGAACTTCACGACCGCACCTCCCGCCGCCGCGACATCCCGGCCGCCACCGAGACCGCGACCGCCGTCGCGAGCGCTTTCCCGGCGAGCTGACCGGGCAGCAGGGCCAGCGACCCGAACGCGCACGGCACGAACACGACGCTGTCGATGACCAGGCCACCGAGATTCGACCCCGCGATCGCCGACAGCTGGCCACGCGGCCGCCATCGGCGATACAGCCACGAGTCGGCCAGTTCGGACAGCAGGAACGCGGTCGCGCTGGCCAGCGCAATCCGCGGTGTCGCCACGGCCGCCGTGAGCACCGTTCCCACGGCGATCGCCGTGACCACACTTCGCTCGCCGAGGGCCTCGTGCACGACGTCGCGGGCGGTGAACGCTGCCCCCGCCACGCACGCGCCGACCGGAATGACTAGGGCCCCGACCGCGAGGGTGTAGTGGCTGCTGGCCCAGTTCGCCCCCACCACCGCAGCGAGGTAGCAGCCTGCCGACGACCACCCGGCCGCCAACGCAGCCGGGCCACGCCGACGCGAGCGGCCCACGTAGGACACCGGACGGCGAGCCATGCTGCTGTTTGACAGTGCGGTCATGGCTGCCTGCTTGCGTCCGGCCGCTGCTGCGACGGCCCCTCCGGCGGCTCGCAACGGTGTCGATCAGCAGCAACGCGAGCGTCGGCGGGCCTGGTGAGATGGACGGTCCACCCGCAGTCGGTGCAACGGGCGCGGGCACTCATGCCCGCTCCCCGCGGCCGCCGTCCGCAAACGCGGTCGACCTCGCGGCAGGCGTGAGCTCCTTGCGGAGCACGACGACGTCCTCGTGTGCGATCAGGTGCAGCGGCAGTCCGGCCTCCCGCTGCTTACGGATGAAGTCGCGCTGGAAGAACGAGCCGCGGGCGACGAGGTCGGTGTCGGCGACGCGGGCCAGCAGGGCCACGCACCGCTCGACCGGGATCAGGCCAGCCGCTCGGCCGCAGGCGATGATCTGCGAGGGCAGGTCGATCAGCTCGGAATGCTCGCGCCACGGCCGCACCGTGATCGCGACATGTCCGCCGGGACGCAGCACCGCGGCGCAGCCGGTGAGGATGCGGGTGAACCCGGCCAGCAGCCGCTGGTGCCCGACGTTGGCGAGGTTCCCGCGGTCGAGGGCGTTGCCGTAGCGGTGGTGGTACTTGTGCACCTTCCCGTCGTCGGAGTCCGTGGTCGCGGTGACGACCTGCCCGTGGGTCGAGGGCCCGTACGGCGGCGAGGTGACCACCAGCGCGACCTGCCCCCGGTACCGCTCGGACAGCAGCTGCGGCAGCTGGCGGGCATCACCCTGCACGACCTCGCCGGCCACATCGTGACCGCGTTCCCGCGCGAACCGCAGGTTCGCCCGGGCAACGGCGACCCAGTGCGGTTCGTACTCCACCCCGATCGCGCGACGACCCGCATCGAGCGCCTCCACCAACGTGGTGCCCGACCCGGCCATCGGATCGAAGACGAGGTCTCCGGGCCGGGTGTAGTGACGGATCGCATGCGCGGCCACCGCGGGCAGCATCTTCGCCGGGTGCGCGGTGGAGTCGGGAACGTAGCGGCCCCTGCGCTGCGCCGCCGGCGAGGTCTGCGCGGTCACCCATACCGACAACGGCGGCTCGTCCGCCGGCGCGACATCGGCGGTGCCGGCGGGGCCGGTCGGCACGGGCGCCGCGGCGTCCCTCCTCTCGGCCGCGCCATGCCGAGGTGCGGTGTCCAGGGTGTCGATGAGCCAGCGAGGAACCGGCACGGTGGCCTCGTCGCCGAGGCTGCTCGTGGAGCCGGTGGTGGCCATGTCCGAGGCCGAGTACACGGGGTACGAGGACGACATGAGCGGGGTGCCTTTCAGTGCTTCGGGAACGACCGGCGCGGGTCGGGCGGCCGTGGGCGGGCAGAACGGCGCCGGGCTCATCCGAGGTCTCCGCGGTCGATGTCGCCGGCGGGAGCCGAGGCGATGCCGAGGCTGTTCGGGGGTGCCGGGGCGGGGTCGGCCGGCTGGGCGAAGGCCAAGACGTCTGCGTGGGCACGCAGGTGCGGCACGGGCAGCCCGCGCACCGTCGCGCCATGCGCGGTGCGGTCGTGCTCGGCAGCCACCAAGGCACTCGGCCCGGCCTGCAGGCGACCGGCCCGGACCGGGGTGTGCAGCGCGACGATGTGCTGCAGATAGAGCAGATCGGCGTGCTGCGCGGCGGCGACGATCGCACCAGTCGGGTCGAGCAACCGCTCCCCGTTTCCGTCACTGTGCGTATACACCGCGACGATGCCGCCACGACGCACCACCGCCGCCGCGCGCAGCGTGAGCCGGTCGAGCGACACGCGCTCGGCAACGTGCGCCGGCAACGCGACGAGCACCAGGTCCGCCCGTTCCTCTCGCCGCGAATCCGCGCCGCCGGAACCACTGACGGCTGGGCTGCCGAGCGCACCTGGGGCCGGGTCTGCGGCGGCCGCCGCGGACCCGGCGGAGTCACCGACGAGGTCGGCCCAGAACGGTCGAGACGGCGCTGCGGCGGCGTCGGCTCGCGTGTCCAAGGCGAGAACACTGACGGTCCGGCCGAGCGCGCGCACCGCCTCCAGTACCGGTGCCGGGACGAGCCCACCGGCCTCCGCGGAACGTCCGGTTCCGGGGATGGCCGATGTGAGCGCGGCGGCACCGGCATCGACGAGAACGACGTGCGCACCGGGCGCGGTGAACGCGGTCGTGACGCGCCCCACGATCGCCACCGGCCACGTCTCGTGCGCATCGATCGGATCAGGTCCGCACAACCACACAGTCGCCGGGATCGGCTCTAGCGACCGCGTGGATGTGCGCCGGCGCGAGCGGAGCGACGGGCCTTCCGGTCGTGCAGCCGCGCGAGTGCCGGCGGCTGCCGTGGTGGTGCTGCGGGCTCCGGGGTAGGGAGCGCGGTCGCCGCCGCGACGGCTGCGCGACGGGCGGGTCGAGTCCCCTCGCCGGCGGGGACGGCCGTCCGGGGATTGCGGGCGGTGGGTCATGAATGGGCCTCCGGTGCCAGGTGCCGCCGGGACGTACCGGCGGTGTCGTGGTGCTGTCACCTACTAGTTCCGGAAAAACGGCCCTGCGGGGACACAGACCGCCAAAAAAAGCAAATGTGTCCATTCGACAATCCGCCGCGGCGATCGCGGAGCACCGGCCGATACATCGCGCGCGCCCGCATCGCAGAGCAGCTCAGCCCCGATGAACCTCGACAAATTCTCACGTCGCCATTTGGCACACGAACCTCAGCCGCATGTCACCGAACGCACTTGAGGCGCCACCCATCCCCCGAGCTCGCCTCACCGCCACATCAGAGCAGCTCATAGACCTCGCGACGAAGGTCGCCCCCACGCGAGACCGCCATGCCGGACAGACTCTTCGCGCCAGGGTTGAGCTTTCACCCTCCTGCGCTTTGAGGCGCTTTTGAGGCGTTCACGACGCGGTTTTGAGGCGGTTTTGAGGCGTCCTACATGGCTTCCTTTCGGCGTCGCATCTCACGCCTGAGGAGATTCCATGATGCCTTCGCCGCAATCGGAGAACGATCCCGCCTTCCGCGATTTCTTCCGGCGCCGCACCCCGGCGGTTATCACCGAGCCCGGCGTCTTCGACATCGCTCACACGGCGTTCGAATGGCTGGTCACCGGACCGCATCCGGTCGCCCTCGACGGCCGCCCGATCCCCGGACTGCCGACGCGGCTCGTGCCGCTGGACGAGCTCGGGTCGCTCTTGTTGGACAAGGACGCTCCCCAGTCCCTGCGGGATGCGGCCTGGGCCGCGCTCGTGACCCGATCCCGCGCCGACGGCGGGACCTGGACGGTCGCGTGCGTCGGGCTGGCACTGCCGTGGCTGGTGCAGGTTGCGGCACGGCTGACCCGGTCGGCCCAGGGCGAGGCGCACGACATCCAGGCAGCGGTCGTGACCGGCTTCCTCGAAGAGCTCACCACGGTCGATCTGGACCGTCCGAGGATCTTGGTGCGGTTGCGCTGGAGCGCCTACCGAGCTGGCTGTGCCGCGCTACGCGAGACGTTGCACGCCGCCTCACCGGTCGGCGACGCCAGCGACGAACAGATGCAGGAGTTGCTGGCCGAATGTGCTGTGCCGGTGTCCGGCTTCCGCTCATGCCCGCCCCCTGAGCCGAGCGCACATCCCGAACTCGCTCTCTTCGCCGCTGTCGATGCCGGAGTGATCTCCGCGCAGGAGGCCACGCTGATCAGCGCGACCCGCTTCGGCGAACTATCGCTGGCCGAGGCCGCACACGCGCGCGGGCAGACCTACGAGGCGGCCAAGAAAACCCGCCAACGTGCCGAGTCCCGCCTCGCCGCGCACCTGAAAACAGCGACCGCCCCGGACGCACTCGACCTGCCACCGGCCTCGGCGCCTCCCACCTCCTCCCGGCTACGCACCGTCACAGGTCGTGGCCCGACGTCGGCACGGGAACAGCGCCGCCCCGTGGTGGCGAACGCCCCGAACTCCGGCCCCGGCGATCGCGAGCCACGCCTGCGTGCTGCCCCGCAGCAACGACGGCCCGCGGCCCGACCGGACACTGCTCGGGAGGCGCTGTCATGCGACTGATCCACAGCCGACCCGGCATCCGCGCCACCCGCCGTCGCACCCGCGAGACCCGCCCACTGGCTTGCAGACACCCGCGCCCGAGGACGGCCCCGCACGTCCCGCCCGCCACCCGCAGCCGGCCATCCTCGCCGCGGCGGCGGGGCTGCGCGGCGGTTCTGCTCGTCCTGTGCGCGGTTGCCGCGCTGGCGTTGCTGGGCGGTTCGACGGCGCAGGCGGAGACGGTGACCTACGTTGCGCTCGCCCAGACCGTGGATCAGGTTCTGACCAACGTCCGCAACTGGATCATGGGGATTCTCGCGGGAATCGCGCTGGTGTTCTTCACCATCGGCGGCCTGCGCTACCTGATGGCCAGCGGCAACCCCGGCGAAGTCGACAAGGCCAAGGACGCGTTCAAAGCCGCCGGCATCGGGTTCGGCCTGGCTGCGCTGGCACCCATCGCGGTCGAGATCCTCAAGAGCATCGTCGGCGGGCTGTAGCCATGCCCACCTCACCGCGGCGCCGCATGCTCAGCCCGGCCGGCGAAGCCGCTCGCGGCCCCCACCGCTTCGCCCGGCCACGGCGGTACCGGATTCCCGTAGTCCTGGGCCTGCTGCTGGCGACTTTCCTCGGCGTGCTGGCATCGGCGGGCGCGACACCCGGCGCCGACCACGCAACCGCGTCCGCTCACACAGCGCCGCAGCAGGAACCGCCGCTGCCGCTGCCCTCGAACCCCGGGTGCGCACCCGGCTCGCCGGAGCCGGCCTGCCATCTGCCCACCGCCAGCCCGACCCGGAGCGTTCCGGCCACGCCGCTGCCCCCGCCGACCGCGCTGCCGACCCCCGCCCCCTCGTGCTTCCCGGGGTCGATCCTGCCCGGTTGCGCGCCCGCGCTCGAAGGCCCGTGCGACGGGTCCGACTGCATCCCACAGCCGTCGACCCTCGCCCCGAGTGTCCCGCCTCAGCAACCGATACCGGACGGAACCGGCGACGCCGCAAGCTGCGGGCTGACCGACCTCACCGGCTGCATGGTCGTCGCTGCGAGCGCGATTTTCGCCGCCGTCGTTGCCGCCGGGCTGCAACCGCTGCTGGACCTGCTCGGCAAGACCCTGCTGACCACGCCGGAGCCGGACAAGATCCCGGGCTTGGGCGCGGCGTGGACCGGGTCGTGGCACATCCTGCTCACCGCCTACGGCGTGCTGGTGCTGCTGGCCGGGCTGATCATCATGAGCTACCAGACCCTGCAGGCCCGCTACACCGTCAAGGAACTCGCGCCGCGGCTGGTTGTCGGGTTTCTCGCCGGGACGCTGTCGCTGTTTCTCGCGACCAAGGGCATCCAGATCGCCAACGCGCTGTCGGCGGCGGTGCTGGGCGAGGGCGTCGATCCGGCCGCGGTGACGAGCAGCTTGATCACCATGGTGCAGGGGTCACTGCACGGCGGCGGCCTGTTCCTCAGCGCCCTCGGCCTGGTGGTGGTGGCGCTGCTGCTCGTGCTGCTCGTCGCGTTCACCGTGCGGGTGATCGTGACGATCCTGCTGGTCGCCGCCGCGCCGATCGCGTTGATGCTGCACGCCCTCCCGCACACCGAAGGCATCGCCTACTGGTGGTGGAAAGGCTACGGCGGAGTCCTGGTGATCCAGGTCGGCCAGTCGCTCACGCTGGTGGTCACGGTGCGGGTGTTCTTCGCTCCCGGCGGGTTCACCGTCCTCGGGCCGACACCGTCGGCGCTGGTGAACGTGCTGCTGTGCATCGCGCTTCTCTACATCCTGATCAAGATCCCATTCTGGTTCCTCGCCCCGCTGCGCTCCGGTCGTCCCTCGCTGCTCGGTCGGGTCGTGCGCGGCGTCATCGCCTACAAGACGATGGGGCTGCTCAGCGGCGCCGCCGCGCACGGCGGACGGCGGGCGAGCCGGGCAGCTCCGCGCGGACGCGGCAGCGGCGGGCACCCGCTTGCCGATCCCCCCTCGACACGCACCGGCCAGTACATGCTCCCGATGCGCGCGCACCGGATCCGGCCGGCCGCGCCACGCTCGCCACGGCTGGGCGAGCTCGAACCGACACCGCCGCTGACCGATCGCCAACCCGGTCCTGGCCAGCTGTCGCTGTTCACCACCAGCGGCTCCGGCGGGGCACGCCGGGTGACACCGAACCCGCGCGCCGTGACACCGGACCCGCTGCCGAACGCGCTGCCCCGCGATCAGCTCGGGCTGCCGATCACCACCCGCCGGGACCCCGATCATGTCGGGCGCCGGTCGCTGGCCGACGACCTCGCCGACCGCCCGCCAGCCCCGCCAGCACACCAGCCCGGGCTGCTCACCGCCGACGGGCGGATCAACCGCAACGCCCGCCCGCCCGCGAAGCTGCCGAACGCGCTGATCGCACCGGAAACCGGGCTGCTGCCGATATACCTGCGGCCAGCCAAGGCGCAACCGATCCGGCGCACCCTCGCCGACGCACCACCCGTGCCGCCGGCTCGGCAGTCCGGGCCCGGGCTGATCACTCCCTCCGGACAGATCAGCCGTGCCGCCCGGGCTCCGCGCCGCCGCCCCCGCGACGCCTACACCGGCAACCGGCCCCTCGTGTCCGGGCAGTACCCGCTGCCGCTGGGCGTGCGCCGCCAGCCCCGGCCGACACCACCGGCCGACACCACTGCACCGCCGACGGCCACGCCGACACCGAAGGCGACGCCGCCCCCGCGTCCTGGGGTGCAGCTGCCGCTGCCACTCGATCTGCCGAAGCGGCCGCGCCGCAGGCCATCCCCGAAGAAGAAATGAGGCCCACGCTCATGACGAGTCCCATCCGTGTTCCCGCCGACGTCGACCGGCCCGACCGCGTGCTCGGGCCGCTGACCGCGCGGCAGCTGGCGATCCTCGGCGTGGCCGGATTGCTGCTGGCCGGGCTCTACTCCCTCACCCGCGCGATCGTGCCGCTGCCGCTGTTTCTGATCGTCGCGGTGCCGGTCGCGATCGTGGTCACCGTGCTGGCTCTCGGCCAGCGGGACGGTCTTCCGTTGGACCAGCTCTTCCTCGCTGCACTCCGCCAGCGCCTAGCGCCGCGCCACCGCGTTGCCGCCCCGGATGGAGTGCGCGCCGCCCCGGCATGGCTGACCGACCAGGATCCGGCGCGGAGAACCCGACGCTGCGGCCGCCGCGCTCCGGGCTCGCAGGGCGCGGAGCGGGTGTCCCCGGCGCCGCTGGAATTGCCGGCCAGCGGCGTGGCCGACACTGGAACGAGGGCCGGAGTCATCGATCTCGGCGCCGACGGGCTCGCGGTCATCGCCGCGTGCAGCACCGTGAACTTCTCCCTTCAGACACCCGGTGAGCAGGAGGCGCTGGTCGCCTCCTTCGCCCGCTACCTGCACAGCCTGACCGCGCCGGTGCAGATCCTCATACGGGCCGATCGGCTCGACCTCGCCCCCCAGATCGCGCAGCTGCGCGACCGCGCCGGCGGTCTGCCGCACCCCGCGCTCGAGGCCGCCGCGTGCGATCACGCCGACTACCTCGCCGACCTGTCCGCTCACGCCGATCTGCTGCGCCGCCAGGTCCTGCTCGTGCTGCGCGAGCCGCTGCGCACCACGCCCGTATCCGCCTCCGGCATGCTGCAGCGACACCGCCGCGACGCGGCACCAGTGGATGAGCGGGTGCGGCACGCGGCCGAGGCCCGGCTGGTGCGCCGCCTCGACGAAGCGACCGAACTGTTGGCCGCGGCCGGGATCGCGGTGACCCCGCTCGACGCGGCGTCCGCCACCGGAGTGCTGGCCGCGGCCTGCAACCCCGACACCTTCCTGCCGCCCTCGGCGCAGCTCGCCGCCGCCGACGACGTCGTCACCAGCACGGCCACCTTCACCGACCTTTACGGACCTGACCCGGCCGCCGAGGCCCCGCGTCGCAGGACACCCCAGCCGCACGCGGCCCCCACCTCGCCGGCCACCGAGGCTCCGTCCCCGCGCGCCCGGCCGGCGACACCCGCGACCTCCTCCGCGCGGCCGGGTCCGTGGCTGTCGGACGAAGACGACTTCGACTACGACGACGACGACGAGATCGAGAGCAGGTAATCCCATGGCCCGCACCACACGCCGCCAGGCCCGTAGCGGGTCGGCGAGCGCGTTCACCCCGGACTCGCTGTCGGTGGGCGCCCGGCATCTGGAGGTCGGCAACGAGTTCGTCGCCTCCTTCGGGATCACCGGTTATCCGCAGGAGGTGTATCCCGGGTGGCTCGCGCCGCTGCTGACCTATCCGGCCCGCCTCGACGTCTCCGTGCACATCCAGCCAATCGACCCGGCCACCGCCGCCACCGGCCTGCGCCGCCAGCGCGCGAAGCTCGAGTCGTCCCGTCGGCACAACACCCGCCACGACCGGCTCGACGACCCCGACCTCGACGCCGCCGCCGACGACGCCGCCGACCTGTCCCGGCGCATCGCTCGTGGCGACGGCCGCCTGTTCCGCTTCGGGCTGTACCTCACCGTGCACGCCCCCGACGAAGAGTCCTTGGCGGACGAGGTCTCGGCGCTGCGGTCGCTGTGCGCGTCGCTGCTGCTGGACGCCAAGCCCGCCACCTACCGGGCCCTGCAAGGCTGGGTCTCCACGCTGCCGCTCGGCCTGGACTCTCTCGGCCTGACCAGAACGTTCGACACGCCCGCCGTTGCCGCGTCCTACCCGTTCACCTCACCCGACCTGCCCGCCGCCGATCCCACCACCGCAGTGCCCACGGGCGTGCTCTACGGCTACAACGTCGGATCGCAAGGGCTGGTGCACTGGGACCGCTTCGCCTGCGACAACTACAACTCCGTCGTCCTCGGCCGCTCCGGATCCGGCAAGAGCTACCTGGTCAAGCTCGAAACCCTGCGCAGCCTGTACGCCGGTGTCCAGGCGTTCGTCATCGACCCCGAAGACGAGTACGCCCGCCTCGCCGCCCAGGTCGGCGGCACCTACCTGCACCTCGGCGCCAACAACGTCCGACTCAACCCGTTCGACCTTCCCATTCACACCGACCCGGCCGGGCGGCGCACCGCATCCCAGGACGCGCTGCGTCGACGCAGCCTGTTTCTGCACACCGTGCTCGCCGTCCTGTTCGGCGCCGCCATCACCCCGGGCGAGCGGACAGTGCTCGACACCGCCATCACCGCCACCTACGCCCGCGTCGGGATCACCGCCGACCCGCGCACTTGGACCCGCCCCGCTCCCCTGCTGCGGGACCTACGCGACGTCCTCGCCGCCACCGGCGACCACGGCGACCCGACCGCCGCGGACCTGTCCGCCCGGCTGCACCCGTTCGTCGACGGCGCCTTCAGCGACCTGTTCGACGGCCCCACCTCCACCACCCCGGACGGGCACCTGGTGGTGTTCTCGCTGCGTGACCTGCCCGACGAGCTGCGCGCGATCGGGACGCTGTTGGTGCTGGACGCGGTCTGGCGGCGCGTGTCCGACCCGGCACACCGGCGCCCCCGCCTGGTGGTCGTCGACGAGGCGTGGCTGCTCATGCAGCAGCCCGAGGGCGGCCGCTACCTGTACCGGATGGGCAAAGCGTTGCGTAAACGCTGGTGCGGGCTGACTTTCGCCAGCCAGGATCCGCCCGACGTGCTCGGCACCGAGCTCGGCAAGGCCATCGTCGCCAACAGCGCCACCCAGATCCTGATGCGCCAAGCACCCCAGGCCATCGACGAAGTCGCCGAGGCGTTCGACCTCTCCGCCGGGGAACGGCAGTTCCTGCTCTCGGCCGACCGCGGCCAAGGCCTGCTGGTGGCCGGCGCGCACCGGGTGGCGTTCCAGTCACTCGCTTCGCCGACCGAGAACTTCTTGATCACCACCGACCCGGCCGAACTCGCCCGCTTCGCCGCAGAGGCCTCGCAGCACACCGATCGCGGCCTCACCGACTCCGACGTCGACCTCGGATCAACCGACACGGACCTCGACGGCCCCGGCTTCGACGACCTCGGCCAGGTCGAGCTCGACCCGGCCTGACCCTCACCCTGCGCTGCTGCTCGACAGGAGGCTCGTGATGCCTGCACACACCATCCGCGCTCCCCTGCCTCAGGGCTGGGTGAGCGACTACCTGCGCGACCCCGGTCACGTCACCGCCGCCGTGCTCGCCACGCTGCGCGAATGGGCGCTGGCCTGGGGGCCGGTGGCCGTCTCCGCGATGACACTCGCGGTCCTGGGCTGGGCCGTCGCCCGCCGCTCGTGGCTCGCCCGCCGGCACCGTGCGCTGCTGGCAGACGCTCGCCGGATCACCGTGCTCGCCCCGCCGACGGTCGACCCGGCCGGCGGCGCGGCGGTCTGGTCCAACCTCGTCGGGCTGCTGCGGCCCACGTGGCGACGATGGTGGGCCGGGCAGCCGCACCTGGCGTTGGAGTACGTCTTCGGCGAGCACGGCGTCACCGTCCAGTTCTGGGTACCCGGCGTCATCCCGCCCAGCCTCGTCGAACGCGCCATCGAGGCCGCGTGGCCCGGCTCGCACACCCGCACCACCGCTGCGACCTCACCGTTTCCCGACCTCCCGGCCGGGCGCCGGCGCATCACCGTCGGCGGAGGGCTGCGGCTGGCCCGATCCGAGGCCCTGCCGATCCGGACCGGCTTCGACGCAGACCCGATCCGTGGCCTGCTCGGCGCGCCGGTAGGGCTGGGCCGCGACGAACGCGCCTGTGTGCAGATCCTCGCCCGCCCGGTCACCGGCCGCCGTGTCGCCCAGGCGCGCCGCGCCGCCCGTCGCGTTCACCACGCCTCCTCCAGCCACCTCGGCGGCCGGATCCTCGACGTGGTCACCCCCGGGGCGAAGGCCACCCGGTCGGGGCGGACCACGGATGCGCGGCGGATCAGCCAGGACCCGCAGCTGTCCTTGGAGTACTCCGCCCAGAACAAGGCGATCGTGGGCAAGCAACGCGGCTCCCAGTACGAAACTCTTGTGCGCTACGCCGTGGCTACCGACCTGCCCGCCGACGCCGCCGACGACCTGGCCCGCCAGGTCCGCGACACCGCGCGCGGCCGGGCGCACGCGCTGGCCGCGTCATTCGCCGCCTACACCGAGCACAACCACTACCGCCGTACTCGCCTCCGCCGGCCTTCCCAGGCTCTCGCCGAGCGTCGACTCGAGCGCGGAGACCTGCTGTCGGTGCCCGAGCTGGCCGCGCTCGCGCACCTGCCTGTCGATGCCGAGATCCCCGGCGTGGAGCGCGCCGGGGCGCGAGCGGTCGCCCCGCCACCGTCGGTCGCGGCGCCGGGGCCGGAGGTCAAGCCGCTCGGGCGAGCCGACACCGGCCACGCCCGCCCGGTCGGGCTGCGCGTGGCCGACGCCCGCCAGCACCTGCACCTCATCGGCGCCACCGGCTCGGGCAAGTCGACCCTGCTCGCGAACCTGGTCCTCGACGACATCGAACACTCCCGCGGCGTCGTGGTGATCGACCCCAAGGGCGACCTCGTCACCGACATCCTCAACCGGACTCCCTTGTCTGCCGCGGACCGGGTGGTGCTTTTCGACGCCGACTCGAGGCACCGGCCGCCGATCATCAACCCGCTCGACGGCGAGGACACCGACCGCGAGGTCGACAACGTCGTGTCGGTGTTCCGGCGCGTCTACTCCGCGTTCTGGGGTCCGCGCACCGACGACCTGATGCGCGTGTCCTGCCTGACCCTGCGCGCGCAAGAAGGCGTACCCACGCTGGCCGACCTCCCGAAGCTGCTCACCAGCGATGCGTTCCGGGCCCGCATCACCACCGGGCTGTCCGACCCAGTCCTCACCGGGTTCTGGGAGGGCTACAACGAGCTGACCGACAGTGCCCGCTCCCAGATCATCTCCCCGCTGATGAACAAGCTGCGGGCGTTCCTGCTGCGGCCGTTCGTCAACGAGGCGATCGCCGGAGGCCGCTCCACCGTCGACATGGCACAGGTGCTCAACGAGGGCGGGATCTGCCTCGTCCGCATTCCCAAAGGCTCCCTGGGCGACGAAACCACCCGGCTGGTCGGTTCCCTCGTCGTGGCGCGCACCTGGCAAGCAGCGACCGCGCGAGCCCGGACTCCGCAACGGCTGCGGCCCGACGCCAACGTCGTCGTCGACGAGTTTCACAACTTCCTCAACATGCCGTACTCCCTGGAAGACATCCTTCCGGAGTCCCGCGGCTACCACGTGGGCTGGACCCTCGCGCACCAGAACCTCGCTCAACTGCACCGCGAGCTGAAGGAAGGGCTGTCCACCAACGCCCGCTCGAAGGTCATCTACTCGGCTTCCCCCGAAGACGCCCGCGAGCTCGCTCAGCACACCGCACCACGCTTGTCCGCCCATGACCTGTCCCACCTCGACACCTACCACGCCGCGGCGCGGCTGGTCACCAACGGCGGCGAATCCGAGCCATTCACCATGATCACCAACCCATTGCCCGCCCCGATCCCCGGACGGGCACGGGAAATCCGGGCCATGCTGCGGGCACGGCGCCGCGCGCGCAGCAGCGACGACGGCACGGCAACTCGCGTCAGTCCCTCCGCCAGCGCGCCCCTCTCCGCGCCGGACGGGCGGCGGGTTGCGCCGACCCGCCCGCCCAAGACCGACCCACGTCGTACCCGCCCGTGAGCACCCGCACGACTCCGCAGCTCGCCGCGTCAACAACGGACGTAGCCGGCTCCCGGCCCATCGGGGGGGCTTGAGTCCGAGCTGCCCACAGGACTTGTCCACACCCTGTTCACAACTCCTCGACAGGAGCGGCCGTGATCACGACCACCACTCGCCAGCATTCCCTGCGCGGCCACCTACCCGGCCGCCACACCGCGCGCGCCGCCAGTTCGGTCGAGCACCAGGCCGTCCTCGCCGCCCGGCTCACCATCCGCGACAAGTGGCTGCTGGCGCTGTTGTACGAGCACCGTGTGCTGACCACCGGCCAGATCCAGGACGCCGCGTTCCCCTCCGGCCGCTCGGTGCGCCAGCGGCTACGCGAGCTCTACCTCTGGCGTGCGGTCTCGCGTTTCCAACCATTCCAGCAGCTCGGATCCGCCCCGATGCACTACGTCCTCGGCCCGGCCGGCGCTGCCGTGCTCGCCGCTGAACACGGCCTGGAGGTCAAAGACCTCGGATATCGGCACGACCGCGCCATGGGTATTGCCCACAACCAGCGCCTCGCCCACACCGTCGGCGTGAACGACTTCTTCACCTCGCTGATCGCCCGCACCCGCCACGCACCGTCCGCCGGCGAGGCGATGGCGGTGTGGTGGTCGGAATCCCGCTGCGCCCGGCATTTCGGCGACCTCGTCATCCCCGACGGGTACGGCCGCTGGCGCGCCGGCCATGGCAAGGCCGCGCGGGAGCTGGAGTGGTTCCTGGAGTTCGACACCGGCACCGAATCCCTGACCAAGGTCGGACGCAAGCTCATCGGCTACGCACGGCTGGCCGAGTCGACCGGCATCGCCACTCCGGTCCTGGTGTGGTTGCCCACCACCCGCCGTGAGGCCGGAGCCCGCGCCGCGTTGGCTCGTGTGCACGCCGACCTCGACCACCCTCACGCGGTACCGGTAGCCACGGCCGCAGCCGACCTGCTCGCTCCAACCGACTCGCATCCCAGCCCCGCGGAGTCGGTCTGGCTGCCGCTGACCTCTGCGCGCGCCGGTCGTGCCGGCCCACGCTACCGCCTGGCCGACCTCGCCGACGCCTGGCCCGGCCTGGCTCCGCCGGCCGACCCGACCTTGCCCCACGCCGGTGAGAACGAGGTCAGCGACGCTGCGGCGGCCTCGCCTTTCCGACTGCCCCCGCCGACCCCGGTTCCGCCGCCGGCCGCACCAAACCGCGTTGCTCGTGACGTGCGCTGAGACGAAAGGTCGCATTCTCCGCCCGGCGACGTCCCGACATGGCCCTCGCCGGCCGATGTGGGGGTTTCCTAAGGAAAGGAGCGCGAGCCGCGTATGGGAGCCAAGGTCGGCGCCGGGGTAGCGAGTGTGATCCTCGCCCTTGCCGTGCTGATCGGCGGTGGCATCGCCGAGATCGCCGGTGCCTTCTTCGGCAGCGGCGGCTCGTCGGCGTCGCTGACGTGCGTACCGGATGATGCCCCCAACGGCACGGTGCCGGGGATGTCCGCCGAGCAGATCGGCAACGCTGCCACCATCGTTGCGGTCGGCAAGCAGAAGGGCGTGCCCGAACCCGGGTGGGTAGTCGCGATCGCCGCCGCGATGCAGGAGTCCCAGCTGCACAACCTGCACTACGGCGACCGGGACTCACTAGGACTGTTCCAGCAGCGGCCCTCGATGGGCTGGGGCAGCCCGGAAGAGATCACCACGCCGACCTACGCGGCGTCCAAGTTCTTCGATCACCTCATGGCCACACCGAACTGGCAGAACATGAGCGTCAACGACGCCGCGCAAGCAGTCCAGGGCTCAGGATTCCCGAACGCCTACGCCCAACACGAGGACACCGCGCGCGCGGTCGTCGCCGCCGTTTCCGGGGTCCGCTGCGAACCCGCACCCGCGACCGGGACCGGGGACTGCGACAACATCCAGGCCGCCACCGCCGCCGCGATGATTGCGATCAACTATGCGTGCGGACAACGAGGTCTGCCGTATGTATGGGGCGGAAACGGCCCGCTGAACGGGGATCAAGGGTTCGACTGCTCAGGCTTGACCAAGGCCGCCTACGAGGCAGCCGGGGTCTCTCTCCCTCGCACCGCACACACCCAGTATCAAGCCGGGCCACGAGTGCCCGATGGACAGTCACTCCTACCGGGAGACCTTGTTTACTACGGAACCTCGACAAGAATCCGGCACGTGGGGCTCTATATAGGAAACGGCAAAATGGTCAACGCGCCAGACTTCGGCCAGCGCGTGAAAGTCGGCAACTACCGCTACCGAGGCGACGACTATGTGGGCGCAACCCGGCCAGGACGCTGATCGTCGCTGTAGTTTCCGAGGGAACCTGACATGTTCCGCGCCTAAGTGTTGCCGCCCAGAACAAGAACCAGTTCAGAACGCGGTGCGCGTGTCACTGCGGGGATCACCCTGCACGACATGGGGTTCGTAGAGTCCTGCTCTGGCTGTCCGGCGCCACGGCCGTGCGAGCTGCACTGCCACGTCGATGTCAGTGTCCGGCGCGTCTCGATCGAGCTCGGCGACGGCTAGACCGGGTCGCCCGTCGCTGTTAGCGCGTGCAATCCATCGCCCACCGGGTGCGACGAGGCCAGCTGGGGCCGTCGCACTGAACTGGGCCGGGACCGAGTAGGCGACCCAGTAGTTGTAGAGAGTGCCGTACGCCTGTGCCACGACCGACCTCGGCAGGTCGTCGATCATGACCGATGCCAGCACACAATCAACGTCCAGACTCTCGTACTCGGCAAACAACTCAGGGAAGTTGACCTCGATACAGAGGACACAGCCGAGCCGGAACCCGTCAACCTCGAAGACCAGCGGCGCCACTCCCGGCGTGTACAGGTAACTGATCTCGCTATGCGACAGGTACCGCTTGTCATAGCGGCCTACCAGCTCGCCGCGGTCGGAGACCACATACAGGCTGTTGTGCGGACGGTGCGCCCCGGACAACCGATGGATCGAACCGAACACCGTCCAAATCCCAAGCGCACCGGCGAGGTCAGCGACCGCCTCCGCCTCTTCCCGAATCACATCCCAAGCTGCGCGCGACCAATCCGCCTCACACAACCCCCCGTCGCCATCCCCCGCCACTAAATACTTGTCGGGATAGGTGATCGCGCCCTCCGGGAGCTGCACCAACCGGGCACCCGCGGCACTCGCCTCCCGCATCAAAGCCCGGATCTCCGATCCACTCTTACGAAGACCGTCTCGATCCGACGGATCCTCTGGCACCGTGCTCTGCGCGACGGCCAACCGCAGCGTCTGACTCATACGACCCATCTTGCCAACCCCCGCCGGCCAGCTGGCCCCAACGCGTCCAGACAGCGGGTCAGCGTGTCAGCATGGGCCCCGGATCAACCGTAGCCGCCGGGTTCAAGCAGTGTGTCGACTGCTCGGGGCCCAGCGGCCACAGTTCAATCGTTGTTGTCACTGCCTACGGCACAGCGCGGGCAAGTTGGTCGGCCAGGACACGCACGTCCTCCGGGGTGGCAAGCGTCAGTCCCGCCCGCGCGATGATCCTCTTGCCGCTCGCACGCGGTTCGTCGTCAGGTGCGGGCACCGGATCAGTCGTGAGAGGCCAAGCCCCACGGGTCGAGCGTCATCGTCCATGGGTCGACCCGACGCGAGACCAGTTTGGGCACCCAGGTGGTCAGGAGGAAGGTCTCGACCAGGAGAAAGGACTGTGCCCTCTGCTAGAGCCAGGTAGTCCTCACCGCTGACGCGCATCACCTCCAGAAGCCTCCTCTTTGCGCCGTTGCGGCACACCAGAACGACCTCGTCGACCGGATCGAACAGCGATCGCCGATGCGGGCCCTGCTTGATGAGGCCAACCAGAACGCTGAAATCCGCTCCCACTTCATACGCCGCCCGCCACGATGCCGCGATCCTGTGCGCCGCATACAGCAGAGCGAACACGACGGCGATCAGACCCGAAAGGGCACTCGTACGCAAGTCAGGCGGCAGCCAGGACGGTGAAAGGATGGAGATGACGCCCTGGGCCGCGACTGCGCTGACACACGTGTCGACGGCAAAACGGCCGAACTTCAGCAAGACCTTCACAGCTACGGCGTCATTAGATGAGCAGGCACCCGGCTCGAGGCGCTCCGAACTCGGTGTGGCGGGTCCTCGAGTTCCAGAATGTCGGTGTGCAGTCCCATAATCGCTGACACGGTCGGCGCGACGATGTGCGGCCAGCGATTGTCCTGCTCGGTCCAGATGCCCACTCGTTGCCAGCGTCGGCCGTTGAGCAACCGCATCTCGATATCGACCTGTGTGCTCGTGTCCCCCGCAATCGGCGGCCTGCTCGGTTCGTGCAGCATCAGGATGACATCGCCGTCATTGCCACGATCCGGCTGGGGAATGGCAACCATCCACTGTCCAGCCAGGAGTTCCGCGTCGCCGTCCTGGTCGAGGTCGAGTCCGTTGGCGACGTCGACGCATGTCACGAGGATCGCGACGAATCCATCCGGGCAGCGCATCGGAGTCAATCCAAGCGCGGGTACGAGATCCACGTCCTTCGTCAGTGCTGGAGCCGGAGCCTCGCCGAGTGACGCGATGGCGCCGGCCGACATGGTGAGTTCGTCCATGAGATCCATCCCTTACGACCAGTGGACCGCGGTCGGGTCCATGACAGGTCCATCGACGCTCCGTGTACGCGGCGATGTCAAGCGATCATGGCGCAGATCGTCGAAATACCTCCAAAGCATCTCGATGGCATGCATGGCGATTGTCCACACGAGACGGATGCGTTCCGGCGAATCACTTGACACGGAGGCAGAGACGAAGCGTTCATATACGTGTAGCCCGAACCACCGGATGCGCACCGGCGGGCAGCGCCCCCGGCCGGGGCATGGCCATCCATTCCACCGCAGACACACGGAGCTCGTCATGTCCCGTACAAACCGCAAGAATCGCGCCGCTGCCACCCACAGCACGAACGGCGATCGCCACCTGCAGGCGGTGCCGTCGACCGCCGCCCAGTTGCCAACACCCACCACCGAAGACAAGGTGCGATTGGCACTGGCTGGCCTTCCCGGCTCCACCACCGCCGCGCTGGCGATGGCGGCCGGGGTCGGCCGTTCGACCGCGGCGAAGGTCCTGGCGCGCTGGCACCTCGACGGCACCGCGGTCCGCGCAGCAGGCGACGGTCCCCGCACTCCCGACACCTGGACGTTGGCGCAGCCTGACAACGCCGCCCCCGCACCGGACACCACCGGGACGCCCACGGACACGGCAGCGACGTCGGACACCGACCACGCCAGCACGCTCGACGACGTCACGACGGCGGAAGCAGACGCCACCGAGGCACCGGGCGACGGTCCGTCGGTCGAGAACGCCACGGCACAGGTGATACCGCAGGACACGTCGGACGCCGACGTCAACCAGGCCACCGACGAGAAGACCGCGGAAACCGGTTCGACCGCATCCGACGAAGGCGGCGCGAGCGTCGACGCCACCAGCCCGCCGCCCGGCTCGGCTCCGGTCGCACCGGTGACGAACCCGACCGACAACGGAAGTCGCCCGGCGGCGAAAACGCCGCCTGCGGGCAACGAGTCCAGCAAGGGCACGGTCCCCGCGGTCAAGGAACGGCTGCGCAAAGGCGGGCTGCGGGCCCTGGTCGAGGAGTACCTGACCGAGCGTCCGAACGAGAGCTTCGGGCCCGCCAAGATCGGCCACGACCTCGGGCGTTCTGGCGGCGCGGTCAACAACGCGTTGGAGAAGCTGGTCGCCGACGGGTACGCGATCAAAACCTGCGAGGCACCGAAGCGGTTCGCCATCAACCCGGGCAAGACCGACGTCCCGCCGACCACCAGCACCGCCCCATAGCCGCCCCAGGACACCCACAACTCATCCGCAGGCCGCAGCCAGCCGATCCGCTGGCTGCGGCCTGCGACGCGATCGGACCACGATAGAAGCTGAGCGCGTTCCTCGCCGGAGGGGCGTGCGTGAGGGTGAAGGAGCGGCGATGCGCGGCGCGGTGGTGGCGATCGATGTCGACGGCGTGCTGGCCGCCGACCCTGTGCTGGCAGGCGGTGAGCAGGCGCTAGCGGATTTGGGCTAGCGACGTTATGAGTTCGACGGGCTCGGTCCCGATCGTCGTCCGGCGGTGGGGACCGTGTCGATGAACCTCGAGCATGACGTGTGATCGCGTGAGCTACTCGATCGAGAAGCCGGGCTGGTCTGGGCGACTAGCTGGGCGGTGCGGGCCGCCGACTGGAGCACGCCACGTCTCGGCCTGTCCGAGCTGCCGGTCATCGAGGTGCCCAACCACGCACTCGCTTTCGGCTGGTCTTCCAAGAGCGGCCCGATCCGCCGCAGGGTGGACGACTGTCCGGTGGCCAGCCGCGACGGACCAGTTCGGCGGCAAAGAGCACGGTGGGCCGAGGATCGACGCAGCGATGACGCCATCGCCACCCTGATCGTTCCCATCGAAGTCGGAATCGGGCTACGGCGGCGGCCCATCGATGATGTCAACGCCTGGCTCGACACCGACGTCGCCACGCATCTGGAGGGGTGATTCGCCGATCATCGCTCTGTTCCGCACTGGGGACTTGCCGGTGGTCGGGCGAGTCGGCCGACGGTGCCTGGTCCCGCCCCGCGAAAACGCCCGGTCAGCCACGGTGTGAACTCCCGCGGCTGCCGGTTCGTCAGCAGGTCCGCGAGCACGGGCACGGCGAACGGAGCGGGACCTTGAGGCGCCGGTCTTCGACCCGGCTCTCCGGCGCGGCTCGCCGGCCCTGAACACAGTGATGGGGGTGAATGCCCGCAGCCTTTGCCTCCCGCGTGAGCAGCTGCCCACGAGCAGTCGGTCTCTGCGGTGAGGTAGGCGAGGTGCACATGAGCGTCGTACTCTTGGCGGCACCAGGTTCAGTGACAGCCACCGCGCCGATCGTCGCCAGGGTTGGTCAGGCGCTGGCGTCGTCACCGGTCGCGGCGGCTTCCCCCGCCAGCGCGCTCCCGCTCGTGGCGTTCGCGCTCCTCGGTCGGCTCGACGTAGCTCAGGCGCTCCAGTTCCGACCTGCTCACCGCCGCCGTTGACAACCTCGCGCAAACGAAGGCCGCGACTGGGATGAAGCTGACCTGTACTGGGATCTGGTTCGGATCGAGGGCACGGCCCGCGTGACCGTGCCCAAATGGATGCCAGCGGAGCCGGTCGAACTCGACAAAGTGAACGCCACTGCCTCTGCAACCACCCGCACCTTCGCGATTCACGCCAACTGCCCCAGCTCCATCGCCCGTGGTCAACGGCAGGGTCTGCAGACGCTGCCGCACTTGAAGACATCCGCAGTAGATTGGGCACAACCCAGCCCGAATGATCCATATACGACGAATTCAGCCAACCGGCGGCAGCTATGAACCGCCCAGCTGAGTAGCGTCAACAACTTGACCACTTCTATCGGAAGCCAACATGAATCCGCTCCTTTTGAATGACATGCGGACACTGACAGACAGGATGGAATCACGACATGGCACACCCGAATGTGACCACCCAGGAGATCGCAGACCGATTCCGAGCCGAGGCAGGGACACGATTTCCGCGCAGGGGATTCGATTACGACCCGATCGTCCATAAGTACACCGAGAACTACCTAAACCCTTCTAGCTACCGCATATTTGTCGACGCATTCCCAGGAGGGTCTATTGAGACAATAATCGATCCAGAGGCCGACCAGCTCCCGCCGGGTACGCAGCACCACGGACCACCCGCGCATGCGGTGATAACACAGCGACTCAACGTGCCGATCGGCACTTATTTCGAATACACAATCAACGGAAGGGGACCGCGTCTATTTCCCGGCAGTCTAGGTCCAGCGAGAACCTTTTCTGCGACACGCACACAAATTCTCCATTCAACTCGAGGTGGACGCGAATTTTTCAGCCAGGCTGACGCAGCCTGGCGATACATCGTCGATGTCCCCTGGCCAGGAACCTTCGAATTATCCGTCAGCATTCGGACGCCCGCCGGAGCATCCGATACCAAGAACCTTCGGTTCACTCTAAAGGATCGAACAGTTGTCTCGATTGGCGACTCCGCAGCGTCAGGTCAGGGCAATCCCGACGTACCAGGAAAGCCGGCCGATTATCATCCGGATGTCAGCTGGTTCGACATTTTAGTTTCCACGTTCGTCCCGGGCGCCGTTAACTATGCGCTCACCCGCGAGGTTCTCAACTATGCCTGGGATCGGATCCAGAGAGAGTCAATGACCGTCGCGCGGGCGCTCGACTACAAGATGGAAATGGACCCCAAGCCGGAATGGCTCGAACCTAACGCCTACCGATCTCTCCGCAGTGGGCCGGCGTTTGCTGCGCGACTACTAGAGGACCGTCCGGCAGGTGAAGTGGTCACGTTCCTGCCGTTCGGCAGAACCGGATCAACGATTCAGAGCGGCCTCTTGGCACGGAGATCAGACACTGAAGATCAATGGATTGGAGCCGTCGGCCAGATCGAGGAAGTCGAGAGGTCCCTTGGACGAAAAAGAATCGACGCCCTGATCATCCAAATCGGAATCAATGATTTGGACGCCACCGGAACGCTAAAGAATCTTCTCACATCCGATTTTCGCCTACCGGGAGATCCCGATCAAAGGAAAGTCAATCGTGATATAATAAGAGACGTCGCGATGCAGAAAATCGCAGTCGTTCTCCCTGTCAATCTCGGCAAACTCAAGGCGGCGCTTTCATCTCTCAACATACGAGACGTATACTTGACCGAATATCCGACAGGTCTCTTCGACATGCCAAATGGAGAAGCCGGGGCGGGCTGTGAACTCTTCGACGATCTACTGAATTTCGAGCTCTCCGGCGCAGACACGAAGATGCTTAAGGGCTTGGCGGAGGAACTCAACAAGCAACTTGAGGCACAGGCCGAGGCCCTAGAGTGGGGCTACATTTCAGGAATCGCTAGAGAATTCGAGGGGCGAGGATACTGCACAGACTCAGATCGCAGGTACTTCGTAAGGGCAAAGGAGTCGCTTGCCTCACAAGGTGACACCGAAGGCACCATCCACCCGAACTACAACGGCTCACTCGCTGTCGGGACGGCCATGGCAGCGGCAGTGCGGTCCAAGACGTTCGCGACGGATGAGGGGCAACTGATTAAATCTGTGCCCGAGATGATCGCAAACTCTGCTCGGCGATTGCTAAGGCGTAGACGATAAAGGGGCGGCTGAGCGGGGTCGCCGCTTCTTCGTGGTGGACCGGTGGTAGCCGCACTCCAGATAGAGCGAGCCCAGCGCGGGCAAGCGGGGCGTCGCCGAGCGAGATCCAGGCCGACAGCACGGACCGTGCCCTGGCGGAGGTACACAAGGTCGTAGTGAGCTTGCGTCGCTGTGCCGATCCTCGACTCCCCCGACCGTCGTCGCCGAAGCGGGTTTCGCCGCAACGCGGCTGGGTCGACCCGGCCGCCGGAGATTCCGTCGGAAGACTCGGTGCTGGCGCCACCAGCCCCGAATGAGCCGGCCTTGGGTCTGCCCAGACTTCGGTTGACACCGGAGCTGACTATTTTCAGGCCGCTGCTGCGGTGGTGTAGATGGTCTCAAACTCGACTGGGGTGAGCTT